>JAWAVV010000009.1:0-26889 GCA_038897715.1 Desulfurococcaceae archaeon | reverse complement strand
TCCTCCCGAGTATAATGGTTTTAAACTATACGATCCCGAAGGATACGAGTTTACGCGAGCACTTGAGAAAATTGTTGAAGAGAGAGTAGAGAAAGGAGTAGAACCTGTTGAATGGAACTGTGTTGGTAAATTATTTCTCAGTAGAGAACACGTTATATATGAGTATCTCAACGACCTGGTTGAATACATTGGCGATTTCAAAAAACAATGGACTCCAATTATTGTCATCGATATAGCTAATGGTGCTGCATATAAACTATCACCAGAATTGATTAGAATACTTGGTGGTAAACCATTAACTATAAATGCTTACCCCTCAGGGTTTTTCCCAATTAGAAAACCAGAGCCTCGTAAAGATGTTTTAGAAAACTACATGAATCTATACAGAGAGGTTAAACCAGCAGTTATATTAGCACATGATGGAGATGCTGATCGAGTAGCTGTACTAGATCCTGTTAAAGGATTTGTAAAACAAGATTGTATAATAGCTTTCTACGCATACTTAGCATTAAGCAATAGAAAGGGTAGAGTAGTTGTATCAATAGATACTGGTAGAGTTGTCGACGATATTGTTGAGAAAATGAATGGAACTGTAGAGAGATATGTTTTAGGTAAAATACATGAGAGAATTAAAGAAACCGGTTCCGAGAACATTATCATAGCTGCTGAACCATGGAAACTAATAGATCCACAATGGGGGCCATGGGTTGATGGATTACTACAAGTAGGGTTGATTACACGTGAAATAGTTTCTAGAGGAAAGCCTTTCGTTAAAATACTAGAGGATATTGGTATTAGAGAATATCCATGGGATAGACGTAGTTATTCTTTTAAACCAGATAGTTTAAGAGAGATTGTCTATAATGAAATCGTTGAGGATTTAAAAAGTATACTAGGCGAACCAGTTAATGTAATTGATATAGATGGCTATAGATATGAATATAGCGATTACTCATGGATACTCGTTAGGAAAAGCGGTACTGAACCGAAGATTAGATTATATAGTGAAGCATTGAGTAGTGATAGATTGAGAGAGATGGTGTCAATTATTGATAGAAGAATTAGAGAAATTGTTAAGAAACAAGGTGGTGAAATAATTGAAATCACTATTGGTTGATAAGACCGTGTTTCTTCAAAATACTCTTAATTCCATCTCTATCGATTAACACACTTTCATCTAGTTGCTCAAGTATTTTTCTAGCTTTCTCTCTAATAGATGGATCTAGGTCTTTTAAAGCATTTTCAATAAGTTCCTTTCTATCGATATATTTACGTGGTTTAAATACACTCATTTAACAATCCCAATTAATGTTTTTATCAAATCTGTTTTATTAACTAATCGAGATCAACAGGTTTAGACTCTATCTCTAATAATTCAGATGGATTAGTTATTTCAAGTGGATTCCTGCTAACGGTTATCATATCTGGATAACAACCGGGGTATAAACAACCGAGTCTATCGTCTCTCAAAGCTATCGCTGAGTTTCTAGTATAAGCGTGAAGCGAGTCTATGAGATTCATTTTCTCAGATGAAGTGAGTTTACCATGTATTAAACCGTATTCTTCACCACGTGTTATAGCAGCATATATTGTTCTCCAAGGATTAACTGGTTCAACGGGACTATCTGTTGAGAAACTAGTAATAGTTGATTCGAATAAACTACGGTAACGATATAGCCAATTCAATCTCTCATATCCAATTCTATCTAAAACCCATTTATCAGTTATGATAAAATGTGGTTGAACAACTACGATTGGTTTAATAGATTTAATTAACTCCATCTGATCATCTCTTACTAGAGATGCGTGTTCAATTCTATTACGCATTAAAAATGTTCGATCAGAGTATTTCCTATATACTTCAAGAACTATATCTAGAGAAGCATCTCCAATAGCATGGATTGCTGTTTGTAAACTATAATTATTTACTTTTTCAACTATTTTCTCAAGCAAATCACGATTATAGAGAAGTATGCCTCTATTACCAGGCTGATCGTTGTAATCGCTAGATAAATATGCTGTACGTGGACCAAGAGCTCCATCTAGTATTATTTTAAAACCATTAATCTTGACTCTTCTTAAACGAGAATTAACGAATACTATTTTTTCAATTAATTTATCGACATCGTTTTCAACATAAAGGTATACGTAAACTCTCGTTTTCAAATAACTATCTATATTGACGAGTGTTTCTAAACATTTCTCCGAACAACCAGCTACACCTACTGCGGTAATTCCATGTTTTCTCAA
Source organism: Desulfurococcaceae archaeon (assembly GCA_038897715.1). GTDB lineage: Archaea > Thermoproteota > Thermoprotei_A > Sulfolobales > Desulfurococcaceae > JAWAVV01. Next base: position 24,639 of record JAWAVV010000009.1, on the reverse strand, counting down.
ATAATCATCTGTTTTAATCATAATTCTTGACCTATGGTTTAAATCAATGTTTTCAAAAATCTTTCCACGAATAATCCATAGAGGTGTTTCATAAATCCATCCTTTATCGTAATCAATATATTGTCTATCTCTAATCCATTTCAAAGCTATTTCTAAACCTTTAGTATTCAATACACCCATATGTCCAGATCTATGTATTATTAATACAGGATGTTTACTCATAACAGAATCTAGTTCACTACGCGTCGGCATTCTTTGATCAGGAAATTGGAGGTGATCAACTCTTCCACATACAATCCATTCACCTACATTAGGTTTCAAATCTTCAATAATTTTTAAAAGCTGGTCTCTATTTTTAACATCAGTTAAATCAATAGATTCTAGTTCAAAACCTAGTGAATCAATATGTAAATGTGTATCTATGAAACCCGGTAAAACAGGGTCTTTGAGATAAATAAATTTAGCGTTTAATTCGTCACTAATTCTCTCAAGGTTTTTCAGAGAACCCGTGATGTAAACACTATCTCGATCAACGATTATTGATTCAGTTATTAGTAATGGTTTATAAGATAATATAATTCCTTTCTCCGAATATATTAAAAAGTATTGTTTCAGTTCTAAACACCCGATTGTTCACGTATAGATAGTTATCTATTTATTACTAATACTGTTAATTATCTAAGTAGTTAATGGTGTATACTATGGTTAAATACATTGTTGTGAATAACAATAGAATTATAGGTTTTTACAATAATTTAAACGAAGCTGTTGAAGCTATTGTTGAAATAGGTGGTGGTGAGATTTATAGAGTTGAACTTGTAGCGAAAATAAACGAGGAGGAAGCGCATAGTCTTAGAGAAATAGTTTTATCAACTAGTATTGAACCCGTTGAAGCACCTGTTGTTCCCAGGAAAACTATTGTTTCGAGAAACGTTGCTGTACTAGATCGATGTTTTACAGATGAACATATAGGTAAACTCGCTGAATTATACAGAGATCTGGATATGTATCTTATGAAAACAGGTGGAAGTGGTGTTGAGAAGAAGAATAATATCAACTACGTTTATGTTGAATCTAGTTTAGATGTATGTAGTTTCGTAGAAGAACTTGTTGCTCAGAACTATAGAGTTATAGTGTTTACATGCGATAAGAAACTGTATACTCATCTATCTAAAAAACCTAATGTAATCGTTTTCTATAAATTGATTGAAGAGTATTCAAGTATCGACGATTTAATCGAATCAATTAGTAATGATATTCGTAAAGCAATTGGTGGGTAGGTGTTATGCCCCTACTAATTGTTGATTATTTGTCTGAGAGATATAGTATTGAACATAGTGGTTTACTAAGACGTTTTATTAAACAAGAAATGAAGTATTTAGAAGGACAGTTACTGGAAGTGTATGAAGGAAATGTTGGTCGAGAAAAGATTAGATCAATTAATATGAAGCTGACTTGTATTATAGATGATAAGAGAATATACTTACCTAGAGACGTAGTTGTTGAAACAGGTGTTGTTCCTTATACTTGGATCGTATTCTCAGCTATTCGTATAGGAGATCCTAGGAGAGAAATATACTATCCTATTTATCCAAATAAAATCTATGTACATGTTCCTTGGAAAAGTAGATTCTATGCTAGAATAGAGGATTTATTCTATAGATCAACTGGTTTGAAAAAACATATTGCAGCAATCGTGTTTAGAGGGAGCGAGTTGTTTAAAGAATTGAAAGAGTATAGAAGTGAGACAAGTTAGTAGAAAAATATTTATAGAACATTTTTGTAAATATACCTATTCGCAAAATTCAGCTTAAAGCGACCATGGTGTTGAATTTGAATAGAAATGTTGAATCAAGATATTTTACTGTTGAAACTATTGATATTGATTTCGGTAGATTAACTGTTATTATGAATGAAAACGATGCTAGAGAGCTGGGTTTAAACTCTAATTCTAGAGTTAAGTTGATTAAAGGAGACCGTAGTATATCGGCAACGGTTGCTTTAACTAAAACAGTTGTTGAACGTGGAAAGATCCTCGTTTCACCGGATGTAGCTTATTTACTTAAACTATCTAAAGTCGATGAATTAGGTATTAAACCATTACCGGTTATCTCTAGTTTAATAACTTTACATAAGAGAATACGTGGAGAAAGGCTTACACAAGATGAAACATATAGATTCGTTAAAGATGTTGTAGAAGGCTCTCTGAGCGAAGCTGAGATAGCGACTTTTCTAGTGAGTCAAATGTTCTACGAGTTGAGTGAAGACGAATTGTATAATCTCATAGTAGCTATGGTTGAAACGGGGAGTAAAATTAGTTTCGAAGAAAGAGTCTACGATATACATAGTATTGGAGGAGTTCCTGGAAACGGTAAAGTTGCTTTAATATCTGTTCCTACAATAGCTGCAGCTGGATTACTTATTCCGAAAACAAGTAGTAGAGCTATAACTTCAGCTGCAGGTACTGCAGATATCATGGAGGTTCTCGCTAACGTTTGTTTTACAGCAGAAGAATTGAAAGAAATAGCTAGAAAAGTTAGAGCAGCTTTAGTATGGGGAGGTAAGTTAAATCTAGCTCCAGCTGATGATATATTCGTTAATGTCGAGAGAAAGCTTGGAATAGATCCTAAGCATCAAATGGTAGCTAGTATTTTAGCTAAAAAAGTAGCGATGAGTGTTGATAATCTGGTGATAGACATTCCAGTTGGTAAGAAGATTAAAGTCGAAACTATTAATGAAGCTGATGAACTAGCTGGTTTATTCATTAGACAAGCAGGTAGATTAGGTATTAATATAAAAGTAACGGTTACTTACGGTGGTCAACCTATTGGAGAAACTATTGGTCCAGCTCTTGAAGCTTATGAAGCACTTAAATCAATGATCGATAGAACTGGAAGAAGGAGTTTGATAGATAAAGCATTACATATAGCAGGTTTGGTTTTAGAATTGAGTGGTAAAACAGGTCTCGGTGAAGGATATAATTTAGCTAGAGAAATATTCACCAGCGGGAGGACGTATGAGAAGTTTAAACAAATAATTGAAGCTCAGGGCGGAGATCCCAATATTAAGCCAGAAGACATAGCTATCGGTAAACATAGTTTCACAATTTATTCACCTCTAGAAGGAGCTGTTACACATATTGATAACGCATCTGTACTGATGATAGCTAGAGCTGCTGGAGCACCTTTCGATAAAGGTGCTGGTGTTAGATTACATGCTAAAGTTGGTTATAGAGTGAATAAGGGTGATCCGTTGATAACTATTTATAGTAATAGTAGCAGTAGATTAGAAGAAGCAGTAAGTATAGCTTCAAACCATCCTCCAGTAATAGTTGAAGGTATGATTTTAAAAATACTTCCATAGTGGAGTTGATTAGTATTTTGGTTAAATACGATGTTACCGTTATTGGCGCAGGAGTCGCTGGACTATATGTTGCTTATAAAATAGCGGAAAAAGGATTCAGAGTAGCTCTCATTGAGAGTAAGCCTCGTGAGAGAATAGGTGATAAAGCATGTGGTGATGCTATAGGAATACATCATTTCGAACACCTCGGTATAGAGCCTCCATCCAATATAATAGACAATTACTACGATGGAGTATCAGTATGTGAACCGAGTGGTGAAAACTGTATCACTACACATGGTAAAGGAGTTAGTATTAATAGAATAGGTTTTGGACAATGGTTGTTGAAAAAAGCGATCGACCATAATGTTGAACTATATGATAAACACTGGTTTACGAGAGTATTTATTAAAAACAATTATATTGAGTCAGTTGAAGCACGTGAATCAGGTTCTTTGAAACCGGTTATATTTGAATCAAAATTCTTCATAGACGCTTCAGGTGCTAAGCCGTCTCTGAGAACGAAGCTACCTGATGAATGGCCTGTTTCCGAAAAACCGTTGACAAGTGATTTTAACATAACGTATAGAGAGGTTATTGAATTAGATAAACCGATTGAACTAGATACGAGATACGCATATATTTATTTAAATACTGAAATAGCTCCAGGTGGATACTGGTGGATTTTTCCTAAAAATAGAGATGGAACAATTGTTAATACTGGATTAGGTGTACTATGGAGTATTGAAAACGTTAATCCAAGAATATTGTTCGAAAAACATCTACGTCATAGATTCAAAGGTAGAGTATTGAGTAGAGGAGGTGGATTAGTACCTACACGTAGACCGCTTCCAACACTAGTCTGGAGAAACATAGCTATAGTTGGAGATGCAGCTTATACAGTGAATCCTATTCACGGAGGTGGTATTGGTTCATCACTTAGAGCATCTGATATTGTTGCGAAAAACATCGTTGAAACGCTTGAATCCGGAGTAGTTGATGAAGAAAGTTTGTGGAATATTAATAAAGAGTATATGAGTGTTTATGGAGGTAAACAAGCTAGTTTAGATATTCTCAGAATGTTTCTACAGAAGCTTAACAATAGTGATTTTGAATGGATTATTAGAAATAAAATAGTTGATGAGAGATCGATCTACGATATTGGTCATCACGGTTTATTAAGTAGAGAACTAGTGTTTAGAATAGCTAGATTAATTAAATTAGTTCAGAAACCATCGTTTCTCAATAAACTTAGAGTTGTTAAAAAATACATGGATTTATTGGAAAAACTATATACAGTTTATTATCCTGATAAACCGGTTGAAATATATGAATGGATGGATAGAGTTGATAGAGTTATTAGAGAATACTGTTTGAATATAGATTATGTTTTAGGAGAGAAAGTTAAATGGTAAGAGTAGCTGGTCTCGACCCATCAGGATCTGAGAAGAGATATTCTGGTTTAGCTATTATTAACGATAATCAAATACTGTTCATTAATAGATTAAAGTATGACTCAGATATTGTTAACGTTGTTTTAACGTATAAACCAATTGTAATAGCTATAGATTCACCATTATCGCATGCCGAAATATATAGAGAAGTTGATTTATTGATGAAAAAACTAAATTATAGAGTACTTCCACCGGGTTGGAATAGTATGAGAAAACTAGTTGAGAGAAGTATTAGGTTTAAACAGGTTTTTGAGAAAAACGATATTGTAGTTATTGAAACACATCCTTATAGTGCTTTGAAATCAAGTAGATGTAGAGATATAGATGAATTACTTAAGATACATAATATTGTTTTGAATAAAACTCTTAGTCGTGATGAATACGATGCTTTAATATCAGCACTTGTTGCTAAATACTATGTAGAAAATCGTGTTTTCAGAGTTGAAGCAAGAGATGGAGTGATATATCTACTACCGAAAATCTGTTAGTGAACAATATGTTTAATTTAAAATACTTATTTGTAATACTGATAGCTTTTTCAATACTTCTATCTCAAATTATAGTTGAAAATAGTGTTAGAGATAATTACGCTACAATTCTTAGTGATGGTAGTTATTCATTAAATATTACATATATTGATTTAATCAACAGTGATTATTATTTTGAACAATATGGAAGCTATGACGATTACATACTACAGTATAGTGTTAAATATAGACCAAATTCAATTCAGTTGGAATTCGAAAAATATGATGAAACATTTTTGATTATTAAAACTGGTAGGAGTATTATTGGAAACTATAGTTTAATCTTTATAACGAGAAATGAAAACACTGTTCAAAAAGTTGAATATACTGCTGAAGAGACGGAGAGTAGTATAGATATAGATAGATTTACTCTATTAATCAATACTACAAATAGAGTCAGAATATTAGAGATAAATATAACAATGCTTAACATACTTCTATTATCGAAACCTAGTGATATAATTATCGATTACATAGAGAGAATTGAATACATTTGGATGAAGATTGAAATAAAGAATTTATACTTAAATTCAACGATTTTAACAAATAAGTATGTAAGTAAACTACTCTGCTTACCTCATGATTTAAATACATTTATACTACTACAACCCGATCTCTTATCATTGAGAGAAAGGAATTGGTTTGAAGACAATTATCTTAAACGAGAATGCTTGATAACCGGAGTTAGAATAGATTTCATCACACGTGGAGATAAATATGTTTTTCCATTGAATATACCTGGAAATTATTCTAAAGATATCGTTATCGGTTTCAAAAATATTGTCAGTATTGATTCAATCAAATGGAGAGTTATTGTTGAAAACAATATTGTTGAAGCATTTTTATCGATTAATGGTTTTGGATTTGGTTTAAGTAATGAAGATAAAATAAAATCGGTTATTAAAAATATCTATGATTTAACCGAGATACATGGTTGTATAAAATTGTTTACGAAAAGCTTCCACATAGTTTTAAACAATAATAAGTATGAAGCGATCGATATATGTAGAACAATTGATTTAAATAATCTTAAAATTGAATTAGAAAATAAACATAGAAATATTATTGAAAAACCAGGTTTAATATACACTACTATGCTTATATTGATTGCTATTGTTTTAACAATTATTATTCTATTCTATCCAATCCTCCGAGCTCGTAGATAGCATTAGATACTATTTTAGAAATATGTTTTAAAACAGTTTGTTTATTAACCAAACCCTTTATCCTAATTCCAATCGGTATTTTTACTTTAGCTCCAGATGCTTTAATATGACCACCACCACCTAGTTTATAAGCTAGATTTCTTACATTATATTTTCTACTACGGATACTTAATTTACCATCAATAGAAGCTACTATTGCTACGTCTAATGAGTATTTAGATAAAACATAGGATGCTAGAAGACTACTTTCAATATACTCATTGTTTAGAATAAAACCTATTTTCAAACCATTTACATCAATTAATTCAATATTATACTCAATGTTGTTATACTCATTAATCTCTTTATCAAATAGTTCAATAACTTTATCGGTGAATTCGCTACACCAGATTACTCCATTAGATATTTTCTCGAAAACATATTTTCTCCAATCATCTCCGCTTCTTCTCCTAACTAATCTATAAAACCATGGACCAAGTTTATGATCAAATCTAAAGAGATCTGCTGAACAAACACCGTTTACAAGCTCGTTTACAAAATTATCATCAATATTTTCCCTAACTCGGGGAGCGTATTTAGCTACAACACCTACAGCACAAGTTGATCTATCTATAAATAATTTAACACCAATATTATTAAATTCAGTAATCCATTCATCGTTCCACACATGGTGATCATACCATTCTATTTCTATATTTCTATTCTTTAAGTGAGCTAATGTGTTTTTAAAAATATTGAATACGTTATCATTTAAACCTAGATCTGTGAATACTATTTTATCAATATTTTTCAAATTTAAAATCGTATTTGCTAATTTATTTAAATGATATGGTTCTACATATATGACTTTATCATAATTATTGTTTTGAAAATAATCATAGAGAGCTGAAGCTGAAACTCCATCTATATCAGTATGAGCTACAATCACGTATTTCATACAAACACCTTATCCATTAAAACACTATTTTATAAATAATTTCAATTGTGGAGAATTATTAAACAGTGTTTTAAACTATTCTCTAAATTCAACGCGTATATCTATAGGTAAATTAATATCGAGCATTGTGAGTATTAACTCTAAGTCATTCTTTAACGAATTTTTCAATTCATCCACTCTACATTTCGTCCACATACTCTTCTTTTTCAAAATAATATTCAATGTAATTGTTTCTCTCGAGATACTCATTTTATAATCAACTAGTTTACAACCATGTACCGATACTAATTCAGCTATTATCTTCTCTGCTTTATTCATAAATTCCCTTATCCTTTCTGCAAAAACAATTATTAAAGGCTTTTCTTCCACAGGCTTAACAGAACTCTCTTCTCGAACAATTGGTTTAACAGATGCACTGATCTTGTTTTCAACTAAACTAGTCACTTGTTTAACAGGTGTTTCAAGAGTTATGTCTTCTTTTTTCTCAATTATTTCAAATACTTTAAAAACCAATGGTTGTTCTTTAGAAATTGTTATTAAAGTAGCTAATGGTTTTAAACCAACAATTCTTTCACCCTTCACTGGATTACTCATAGCAGTTGATACGATCAATCCTTTCTCAATATATATGATGAATCTATTATCTGAAATCTCTGTTATCAAAAGCGAGTTTTTATTACCGATCAAATCTATTAATTTTTTGAAATCATCGAATCTACACGTTATTTTCTTAACAAATTTACTTTTTAAAAGTAGTTGTGCTTCAAATGTAATATCACGTAAAGCTTCAACTCTACTGTAATCAATAGGTAGAGAAGCTATTACCTCGTATACTGATTCATCATTAATGCTCAAATTATTACAACACCTAGGTTTAGAATTACCCATTTAGTCCACTTTAAAATATTCAATGACAATATTATTAATTTTGTTTAAAAACTGTTTACAATATTGTAAAAACTCGGATTCCCATAACTAAATTATTTATACCATGTTTTAAATAGTAATAAATACAAAATTACTTATTACTGATTAAGCAAGAGGTGTTCGTAAATGTCTACTGAAATTGAAAGATACTTATACTACCCCGAGATAACTCCTCGAAGAAAGTATAGTGCTGATTTCTTCAAAATACTTGCTTTATCACTGGTTTTTATAGGTTTGATAGGAATATATTTTGCTTCAACAACTCAACCAGCTCCTGTTTATAAAATTAGAGATATTGTTGGAAACTTCTATTTAAACTATGCTACCGTTATGATTGAGGGTAGAATTGTCCAGCCTGTTAGACTAGATCTACAGACTGGTGGTAGAATTCGTTTAACAATATATATTGTCGACGAAGAAGGGGGTGAAGTATTTCAAGTATTTGTATACGATCCCGTTGCATCTCAACTAATAACTAGTGATAATTACGTTGATTTCGGCGATATCGTTAGATTGCTGATTCAAATACGTGTTAGAGAAGACTTTACATACGGTATTCTACAAGATGTTAATCACGTAATCAATGTAACGAGGTCTTGGAGGAATCCTTTTGAAACATATAGTTTAGCCGATATAGATGAATATAGTTATGTCTGTGTAAGAGGAGTAGTAAGTAATGCTAGAAACGTTAGTGCTGGTCTATTAATTGATTTAACAACAGCAGAGGATACTGTAACGATTCTAGTGCCGAGAACTTTTAACTATAGATTTAAAGGAAGAGAAGACTATGGAATCAAGTGGAAAGCATTGAATACAGTAGGTTCAATGATGAAAATATGTGGACCAGTATACTATTACACTAGTACATCTCCTGAAATAGTTGTTGTTAGATATGAAGACGTTGAAATAGGGGTTAAACCAGAAGCTCCTGAAATAAGTATAAATGAACTTGGCAATTACTTGAATGAAAGAGTTAGTGTTAGTGGATTATTCTATAAATTATCATATGATTCAACTACGTATAGATATGTTGTTTCAATATTTGATAAAGGAGTTTCTGTTTCAGGATATGCTAGTAGAGCTATTGTTAAATCAGCTATAGATCCATGGATAGTGGGTATAGGTTCAAAAATTAGATTAACAGGCATAGTTGTCAGCAATACTCAGTTGAATATAGAATACATTGAAGTATTAGAAACCAAACCACCGTTAAATACTACTAACGTAGGAGAAGCCTTGGATCAAACATATGGAACAATAATCATACTATGGAATGTTAAAGTAGTATCAACACAGTCTATTAGCGGTAACTGGAATATAGTAGTTAGTGATGATAGAAATAGTATAACTATTTTCATACCAAGCTCTGTAGCAGGAGGAATGTCTAGAATACCACCAGTAGGGTCGATTATTGCTTTAGCTGGTTATAGAGATGTGTATGGTAATACACAACAGATCGTTATTTACTCTGAGAATGGTTTGAAAATACTTAAAGAACCCGAGTATAAACCTATTAGTTTACAAGAAATCGGTGATCATGTAAATGAATACGTATCAGTTGTCGGAGAACTTGTCTCTATTAGATACGTATCGGGAATATACTATGTTTCAATAAGAGAAAACAACGTTACTGTAAATGCTACTATGAGTCGTGATAAAGTTATTGTTATTAATCCATGGTTCGCCGGTCCCGGCACGAAATTGAGAATAAACGGTACTGTTGTATCAAGTAATCTAATAGCAGCAAACAATGTTGAAGTAGTTGAAAGAGTTGAAACACCAAAGTATACGATATCTGAAGCACTTAGACAACCACATGGAACAATAGTTGCTTTAGTAAATGTTAAAGTTACTAGTGCACGTATAGTTGGTAACAATAATTGGAGTATAGAAGTAGTTGACGATAATGGTGATAAAATAGTTATTTACATACCTCGTTCTGTTGTTAACGAACTAGGCAGGGATCTACCTTCTCCAGGTAGTGTTATAAGTATTGCTGGCTATAGAGACATTTACCGGGGTACTGAAGAGATCGTTGTATATAGTAGCGAAGGTTTTAAGTAGATAAGTATATGGTGATTAACCGTGATACCTATTAATCCTTTAGATGTCATCATATGGAGTTTAATGGGATCTGCTCTCGGATTAATACTGTCTTGGATGCCTGGTTTTCACATAGTTAATATAATGGTTTTAATAACTCTTGTATATCCAGGTTTATTCGTTGGTAATGAATACTATGTTCCATATTTCGCACTAGGTGCTGTTATTGCTTTCTCTTTCATGAGTAGTATTTCAACAGTATATTTGAGTGTTGCCGATGATTCTATGATGTTAATGCTATTTCCTACACAACGCTATCTATTAATGGGTTATGGACATAGAGCTGTTTTACTCTATTTAATAGGTGCTTTAACAGCTATTATATTTCTAGCTATTTTTAGTTTAACAATAGCAACTATAGTTATGCCAATTGTATATAATTTATTTAGTCCATACTATTTATGGATACTTATTGGAATAGTATTATTTCTATTTCTAAGCGAATGGCCTAAAGAAGGAGAACGTGGTGAAACGGGAGGTAAGAGACTATTTCTAGCTTGGAGACAGATTATTGGAGGTATAATCGTTTTCTTCGCTTCAGGCATATTAGGATTATATGTAAACTATAGTAGTTTAATACCGGTTGAAAGAGCTTTCGCTAGATTAACACCTTTATTCATAGGTTTCTTCGGCTTATCTTGGATTTTAAGAAACTTATTGAGTAGAGTAATTATACCGAAACAGATAACTGATGATGTTGTAGAAACACATGTTAACGCTATTTTAGCTGGAGTCGGGTCGGGTATTATAGGTGGAGGGATTGCAGCATTCTTCCCAGTAGTAACTGGTGGTATGGGTGCTTTAATAGGTGGACATATGGCTAGTACTAGAGGTGATGATACTTTTATTATAAGTCAAGGTGCTGCTAGGACTATATACTATGTTGGTGCATTATTATTGTTATTCAACCCTGTTTCTAGGATAACGCGTGGTGCTGTTGCTTGGCTTGTTAGCGGTCTATACAGTCCGAAAACATGGACTGAATACTACTATGCTATATTCGTACTAGTATTTATCGGTGCATTATCTTTCATAGTAACATTGTTCATGTCTAAACTAGTATCTAAACTATTGAGTCGTGTAAACTATATACACTTATCCATAGCTGTAGCCGTATTTCTATTCATATTAACTTACTTAGTCGCTGGATTATGGGGTATACCGTTGATGCTTGTTGCAACAGCTGTAGGATTTACAGCATTAGTTTTTAACACTAGATTGAGCTATTGTCTAGGAGCCTTAATCCTACCAGTATTGTTAAGCATGACTGGTACGTTAAACTACGTTCTCCCAATACTAGGTATTAGGTGGTAGTGTATGAGAGGGTGGACGCATTATCTCTCAGGATTAGTGATGTCAACATTCTTCCCAAATCTATTAGCTGATTTATCGATGGGAAACCCTCTGCCAGTTATATCAGGTTTATATGGATACCTACCAGATTTCCTCGATTTTAAATTCAAGAGATTTCTATGGAAGAGAGATATAGTTATTGACCCTTCTCCTCAGGATCCTGTTACTAAAGTATCTCCGAGGAGAATTTTGATAAAAGATTTGAATCAAAACGAGAGATGGAAACTATATTACATTGAAGGAACAGTTGTTTCGATTAAAGAACATGTAAACGGTAGAATAGAGTTTACTTTGAAAGATGAAACAGGTTCTATAGACGTGATCGCTGTAAATGAAGATTACAATAGATTTGTTAAAATATATAGTGAGATAAAACCTGGTTTGAGAATTAGAATACCTGGTTATCTAGATTACGATGAACAAGGTAGAGCGTACTGGAATGTTGCAGATGCTCCTCATCCACAATATATTGCTAATTTAATAGCTAAAGCTATAGATACTGCTTATGAAACAAATAGATTGATTACAGTTAAGATATATAATATTAGGATGAAAGCAGACGTATATAGACGTTTTCTAATACACTACGATAGTAGAAATAGAGTTATTAGAGTATACATGGGTCCACTTGTTTCAACAGGAGGTTTGCCTTTTGAAGGAACGGATACACCTGAATATAGGAGAATCGGTGAAGCGAAAACAAAGTATCCGTTTAGAAAAGTATATCCAAGACCGACAGTTATAGATGCTTTCTCGGGTCCTGAAATAGGGTTCGAGAAGAGAATTAATGGAAACGAGAGTATTGTCGAAGAAGTATTCATACCGTGGCATCGCGGTTTTTCACATAGTTTCACAGCGGGGTTTTTGATAGCACTACCATTATTACTAATACTAAAGCTGATCAATTACGTAAATTACTTCGAGTTAACAATTGCTTGTATGCTAGGCTATTGGATGCATGTTATAGAAGACCAGCTTGGATTCATGGGTTCAGTACTACTACCACCTTTAACTAAGAAGAGAATACCTGGATTAATGCTTGGACCAAGAATATATGGATTAATGAATTTCGCAGCATCGTTTCTAATGATAGGTTTAGCTGTATGGAATATTAATAGATTCACTCCATTGTTATCGCCAAATACACCTAAACCAATACCACTATCTGATTCATTGACGTTAATTATACTAATATCACCCTCTATAGCGATATTTACTGCTGGTGCTGTAGATAGAATACTGTATAGTAGGAAATTGAAGGAATTAGAGAAAGAAAAAGAAGCTGAAGAAAAACTAGAGGAAATGGAGGAGATCGGTGGTTTCTAAAATAAATAGTTCTTTTAAAACAATATTAATCCTTTTATTTCTAATAACTATATTTAATCTAAATACTATTCGAAGCAATAATTCGTCGATAGATTACTGCGAAGTATATGGTGAAATAATTAGAGTTATCGATGGAGATACTGTTGAACTACGAGTTAGAGAAGTTTATAGTTCTAAATACGTAAATCTACATAATAGAGTATTGAAAATACGTTTCGCAGACATTAATGCACCTGAATTAGATACTCATGAAGGTGTTTTAGCGAAAGAAGCTCTTATCAATCTATTGAATCAATATGGTTGGAGTAGTTGTTTAAATATAGACGATTATGGAGAACCAACGGATCGGTATGGTAGATATATTGCATTAGTATTTGTTAAATACAATAGTACACACTGGTTGAATGTAAATAAATGGCTTCTAGACAACGGATATGCTGAAATAATGGATTTTCACGACAATGAATTCAACCCATATTCATGGACACTCTACGTTGTGTTAAACTATGCGACGACTTTAACAACTACTAGTCAAAATAATGATGTTATTAGAAATTGGTTTAATAAATTAGTTGTAAATCCATTTTTAATAGTATTAACCATCATTATCTTTGTTTTAACTTTATCTACATTAATCCTGTTTTCCAAGAAAAGTTCTTGATTCAAATCAATTTGATTGAAACAACAAGTTTCTATTTAAAAAATATTACACTCGAAAACTAATACTATATTGGTGGAAGACTAGTGTCTATTGTTTTAGCTAGATTCTATAAAGTAATACTTGTTTTACTGATTATCGGTTTTATAACGGTATACTCGTTAACACTAATATACTATACTAATGAAATAAACGAAAGAGATAGAGAAATAATTTCTTTGAAGAATAGGGTTAGAGAACTAGAGAGCACTAAGATTATGTTAACAGATGAAGTTAGAAATTTAAAGATGAAGATTGATGAATTAAGTAATTACACAGCTAATTTAGAGTCTATGAATAAAATATTGGAAAATAGAATTATGGATTTAAATAGAAACATATTTTTATTAAACAGTAGGATAAGACAATTAGAGAGAGATAATGAAATTCTACGCGGAGAGAGAGAAAATCTATTAAACATAGTTAATCTAAGAGTTATTAAAGCTCTTGATCAATCCTATTCTCAAATAACTCTAAAACGTAATGAGAATACTTCTTTTAAATATAATTTAGAATACTCTGGTTACCTCTATTTAGTTTTAACTATTAATGAATCATATATTGATTTAAAAATATCTGTTGAAGGAATATACATTAATTTAACCTATCAATATGAGTGTAGGATTAGAATCGACGATAAAACCGGTGCAATAATACTCCCCGTTTTACCAGGATACGTAGAGATCACTATAACTAATTTATCATTTAAAACAATATTAATTGAAAAACTAAGTATCACGTATATTTATTGAAAAGAAGTATTCCGGGGAGTTGAAGGAATAAAGTATTTAATTGAAACTCTAATATCGATATCAACCTCTACTCGTTTGTTTGAAATATTCGTTAATAAATCTAGTATTCAATATCCTATTGTTAGCAAATCATCATTTATTAATCGTTATTTAGTATTTGTTTTAGACTCTGTTGTTTTAAGTAATGAAGTCATTATTGATAACAACTCCATTGGTAGAACGATTTTCGTAGCAGGTGATTGAGCCATAGATTTCAAAGTATCCATGTATTGTAATAGTAGAGCATTACTACCTAGTTTCATAGCAGCTTCATTTATTAACTCAAGTGCTCTAGCTTTACCTTCAGCAACTAGTATCTCATACTGTCTTTCACCTTCACCTTTCTTAATCATAGATTCGCGGTAACCTTCTGCTTCAAGTATTGCAGAAGTCTTCTTACCTTCAGCTTCTAATATCATAGCTCTCTTATTGCGTTCAGCAGCCATTTGTTTAATCATAGCTTCCTGGACTTCGCGAGGTGGCTTTATTTCTTTTATTTCAACAGACTGTACTTTAATACCCCATCTATCGGTTACTTCATCTAATTTAGCTCTCAGTGTTGAATTGATATATTCTCTCTTAGCTAGAACATCGTCTAGAAGCATGTCTCCAATAATAGCTCTTAAAGTAGTTACAGCAATACCTGATGAAGCTAACACGTAGTTTTGAACAGCTGTAACAGCTAGTGATGGATCGAATATTTTGAGATATATCAATAGATCTACGTCAACAGGTGCATTGTCTTTAGTAATACATGTTTGAGGGGGAATATCTAGTACGAATTCGCGGAGATCAACTGTAATACCTTTATCAATGAAAGGTAGGAGGATTACTAAACCCGGACCGCGGACACCTATTAATCTACCAAGTCTGAAAACTACTAATCTCTGATACTCGGGTACGATTCTAATATGACTAGCAATAATAAGAATGATTATAAATAGGATTAAGATAGTGATTAATATTTCAATCAATTAATCCACCTATTCAAAATATAGTACTATCAATTACTAGATCGATATAGAACTTAAATAAGTTTTACAAACAACTCAGTATTAGAGAAGTTATTGTTTAACAAATCACCAGTTTTAAAACAAATATTCATGTTAATTAGATAATTGAATTTTCAATAATCTCTGATATCTTATTATCAATCCACGGGCTCTACGTATATTTTCAATCCCTCTATTTTCACAACTTTAACTTTAGAACCAGCTTTAATTAAACCTTTTAGAGAATATGCTGTCCAATCTTCGTTCATAACATACACTACACCGGGTTGTGTTTCAAATATATCTGTTTTAGCGTATCCGATTTGATTAATAATTTTATCGCTAATACTGGGTTTTTTCATTTTCACAGTCATTATTGCTTTATACATTATGAATAACATGAATGAAGCAATCATGATTATCGAACTCAACGCGATATATAAACTAGTTGTACGAGCTTCTGGTGGAGTATTGTATAATCCGATGAAGATACCTATAATTAGTAGAATTACACCGGATAAACCTATTAATCCAAAACCAGGTGTTAGTATTTCGAACGCGATAAGTGAAACTCCTATTAATAGTATTAATAGTAGAACAACATCAGCTGGTACGAGATATAGACCATAGAGACCAGTCACTAACATTACTATACCTGGTATAGCGTATCCTTGAAAACCGGTTGTCAATATTTCGATTATTATTAATAATCCACCAATTAATACTAATAGTGATGAAATTAGTGGATTTGTTAATGTTGATAATATTGATTCAATTAAACCAGCTTTGTGAATATATTTTACTTTTACAATATTTTCTTTCATAAATACTTCATCAATACTACTCGCTTTACTCACAATACCTAGTTCACTCAATTCATCAACAGTATAAGACTTACCTTCTCTAACTAATTGTTTTATAAAAATCTCTATTTCAACAGAAATATTCGTTTTCTCAGCTAGAAATGATCTTATACGAGACTCTATGTAATTAACTATTTTCTCTTCAAATGGATATGGTTTAATACCGCCTAGAACACTCCCCGGAGCCATGTATATTCTTCTACACGATAGAGCTATGTAAGCTGCAGCTGATACTGCTTTAGAACCAGTATCGATCCATGCGATACAATAGTTTGCTCTCTCTCTTAAAGTATCTATGATTTTATCTGCTGAATCTAAGTATCCTCCATAACTATTTATTCTCAATAATACAGTATTGTTTCTATCAATACTCTCAGTAGCTTTTCTAACTAAATGAACTAATCCGTGGTCTATTGTTCTATCAATATCTATGATAACTACTTCACTACTAGATTGATTAGATTGTATAATTGTTAATACGGAGAACACTAGTAGTACTATCATTATAATTTCTCTGTTTCTCAAAAAATACACCTATATCTCGTTAACTCCTCTACATAGTTATTATGTGTGGAAAATTATTTTAATGTAATTGAATCTAGACATATATTTTGGTAATTAATAAGAAGTACGGTGATCGATTTTCCAAACAATGATTATAGAATATATGAACACCCGATTATCGATTTCAAACGTGGTAAGAGAATACGTTTTTACTATAATGACTCTATTGTTGAAGCATATGAAGGAGAGAGTGTTTTAGCATCACTTTATGCTATTGGTTATAGAGTATTTAGTTATACTGCAAACGGTAGAGGTCGTGGAGTATTCTGTATGATCGGTAAGTGTAGTAGTTGTTTATCGATAATTAACGGTATTCCGAATACACGTATATGTATTGAACCTGTTAGAGAAAATCTACGTGTATATTCTCAACGAGGTTACCCCGAAATACCTGTTAATAAAATAGAATTAGATGAAGTTGAAACAGAATATGTTGAAACAGATGTACTAGTTGTTGGAGCTGGACCGGCTGGTTTACAAACATCGTTGACAATGGCTGATGCTGGTTTAAACGTTGTTCTAGTAAACGATCACTATAAACTCGGGGGTCAACTTGTTAAACAAACACATAAGTTTTTCGGAGATATGAAATGGTATGGTGGTATACGTGGATTTAGAATAGCTGAGAAATTGAGTAGAGAAATTCTATCTAGGAAGAATATAAGTGTATACACTAGAGCACTCGCTTACGGTTTTTTCGATAATAAATACGTTGGAGTAGCTGTTTTAGGAGATAATCCTAAGAATTTAATTATTAAACCCAGAGCGATTGTTTTAGCAACAGGTGCTGCTGAAAAACTACTTGTTTTCGAAAACAACGACTTACCTGGTGTTATGGGTGCTGGTGCAGCACAGACACTTATGAATGAATATGGTGTTAAACCGGGGGAGAGAGCTGTTATCATAGGTAGTGGTAATGTTGGTTTAATAGTTTCTTATCAATTACTTCAAGCTGGTGTTAAAGTACTGTGTGTAGCTGAGATAATGCCGTATATAGGAGGATGGTTTGTTCACGCAGCTAAACTTAGAAGATACGGTGTCCCTATATTAACTAGACATACTATTTCGAGAGTTGAAGGAGTAGATCGTGTTGAAAAAGTCTTTATACACCGTGTTGATGAAAACTATAAGCCAATACCAGGATCTGAAATTGAATTCGACTCAGATTTACTACTTTTAGCGATTGGTTTACAGCCGAACTATACTCTAGCTAGTCAAGCGGGAGCTGTTATGAAATACGTTCCTGAACTAGGCGGTTTAGTTCCTATTAGAACATGGTTTTTAGAAACAAGTGTTGAAAACCTATACGTAGCTGGAGATGCTTGTGGTATTGAAGAAGCAACAACAGCTTTTATAGAAGGAGAGATAGCTGGTTTATCCATAGCGATTAAACTCGGATACGGAACTAGTAGACATGTTGAAAAAAGAGATAAACTACTAGACTACTTATGGAATGAATACAGAAGATCCCCTGTTATCTCACGTAGTCGTGAAGGTAAGTTAAAAGTAACGGTTTCAGAGGAAGAAATGGAGAAAATTAGGAGAGGTGTTTTAAATGAGTTATCGTGAAACAGGTGTTTTGAAGAAAGATGAATTTATTAAAACCGGTTTAATGCCTCCACAGGATAGATTGGAGAAAGGACCTGTTGTCATAATAGAATGTCCTGAAGAAATACCTTGTAATATATGTGTAGATGCTTGTCCATATAAAGCTATTACAATGGATAATGTGTATTCGCTCCCGAGAGTTGATTTCAATAAATGTATTGGATGCGGTGTCTGTGTTCCAAAATGTCCTGGTTTAGCTATATTTGTAGTCGATCTCAGTAAGGGAGATAAAGCATATGTGACACTGCCACACGAGTTTCTACCTAAACCAGTTAAAAACATGGTGGTTAAACTACTAGATCGGGAGGGTAGAGTTATCGGTGAAGGACGTGTTGTAAAAGTATGGGAGTATGATAAGTGTTTTACAGTTACTGTTGAAATACCTAGAGATAAATGGTGGGAGGTTAGAGCAATATGGATCCCTCGAGAGTAATCATATGTAAATGTGAAAACGTAACTCTTAAGGAATTGATTGAAGCGATTGATAATGGTTTAACAGACCTGGAGACTCTTAAGAGATTTTTAAGAATAGGTATGGGTCCTTGTCAAGGACTTTACTGTATACCATTAATTGCTAGAGAATTAATGATTAGAACCGGTAAGAGTTTTGATGAAATATTTCTACCGGTAAACAGACCTCCAATAAACCCGGTTCAATTCAAGTATTTTATAAAAATAAATAGAGTTGTTGATAAATGAGAGAATTTGAAATAGGAATTATTGGAGCCGGTATAAACGGTGTATTGATAAGTTATTTTCTATTAGAAAGTGGTTTTAAAAACATAGCTTTGTTTGAAAAACGATATCCAGGTAGTGGAGGTACATTTAGATGTGCTACTGGTATTAGACCTAGTTTTACAAGTAGAGAACATGTTGAAGCTATGAAGAGATCTATTGAATTATGGGATTATTTAAGTAAGAGATTTAATTTTGAATATAGACGAGACGGTTATCTATGGATTCTTAATCGTGAACGAGATGTAAGTATTTTTGAGAAAATAATTGATTTCCAAAGATCTCTTGGTTTACAAACACGTTTCATATCTCCTGAAGAGATTAGAGAAATCGTTCCATATATGAATACTAGTAGTATTATAGCTGGTGTATACGATCCATTAGCTGGTAAAGCTGATAATTTCAAAGCTCTATTGAATGTATTAAATTATGTTGTTAAAAATGGAGTTAAACTATATACTAATACGTTTGTTAATAAAATAATCGTAGAAAATAGTAGATTGAAAGGTATTGAAACAAGTAATGGTTTCTTTAAAGTTAATACATTAATAGTTGCTTCAGGAACTGGGTCAAGAGATCTACTTAAAACAATTAACATAGATCTACCGATAGAGAATGTACCTAAACATGCTTTAATAACAGAAGCATATAAGTATTGTATTAAACCATTGATAATAGACTGGTCTTCTTCATCATACTTTGTTCAAGTATTTCACGGTGGATTATTGATAGGAGCTGAAATGGAGGAGAAACCTGGTGGAAGAGCTGTTAATAAAATATCATACCTCTATAGAGCATTAAATATATGGATAAAATACTTCCCGTGGTTAGCTGAAACACATGTTTTAAGATACTGGACTGGATATTATGATATGACACCAGATCATCATCCGATAATAGGTCCTGTTGATGAAGTAGATAATCTATACTTAGCAACTGGTTTCAGTGGACACGGTTTTATGATGGCACCTGCTGTAGCTGAATCTATAAGAGACTACGTATTGTATGGAAAACCAAAACTAGAAGTTATGGAGAATATGAAACTAGAGAGATTTAGAAAACAGAGATTGATTAAAGAAATAATTGTTTTTGGATAAAATTAAATTAAATGATAGCGATTCCAGAGAATTCTAGTAGAGTTGAAGTGCTTTAATACAATACGATAGCGTTTGACTAGAATAAGTATTGAATACACTCTCCATTTTCTTTAAAAACATAGTATCCTTTAACTCTATTGTTTTCAACATACATTTTCACACTACTGTTTCTAAACATCAATATTATTTTAATCGATAATACTAAATCTGGTAGTGATGCTAAAGTATGATATATTAGTATTAATAGTATTGTAAAACTCCATGTTTTAAAGTAGAGTATTATTAAAGGTATTTCAACAGTAAACTGTGGAGAAATCGCTGTTACAATATATTGATTCCACTTTAATTCATCGTAGATAATTATTAAAGCCATGTATTTGAAATAGAATTTTAGTTTAACCGATTGTTTTGTAAATAGTTTAATAACCATGTAATGAGTTATCTCATGTAAAACAGTTACTACTATAAAACCGAAAACGAAGAATAATAGTGTTAAAAACGATATCTCAGCATTTATTCCATAGAATTCTAGAGAAGAAATTATGATGAAAGAAGTTATTAAACCTAGTATTATAAGTAATGGAGTCAAAACTTCTTTCTTAACTAAACAAATAGTGTTTTTGAATTCCAATAAAACACCCGTTAAAACCATTCTCTACCAGTATAAGTATTTGATCTCGTGATTTAATTATAAAACAATCATTGTTTAACCAATATATTATAAATCTATTTTAAATACATTTAAGCTACTTCATGTTTTCGTTAAAAACTCTTAAAGCATTTCTATACATTATTTTCTCAACAGATTCTTTATCTAATCCTCTCTCAATCAATCTATTCACTAAGTTATTTATCAAACCAATGTTTTCTAAACCTCTCGGTAACTTATCTGTTCCGAAATAATCTGAACCTAAAGCAACTACATCTACTCCGAAATTATCGACAATATACATGATTTGTTCAACAATGTGATCTACAGTAGTATTCTCACCAGCTATATAGTTTGAAACAAAGAATACTCCTACAACACCATTGTTTCTTTTAACAAGATCAATTATTTCATCGGAAATATTACGTGGAGAATCTTTGAATTTCTTTAAACCAGTATGGCTTACAGTAACCGGTTTGTTAAAGGTTGTTAAAACATCAATCATAGTTTTATAACTAGCATGTGCTAAATCTACTACAAGACCTAGTTCAAAAGCTTTATCTAGAAGCTGAAACCCTAGATCTGTTAATCCATAATCTCTCTTACTCATACAACCAGATGCGTATTGATTATCGTAATTCCAAGTTAAACCTATTAAACGTACGCCTAGATTGTAATAGATATCTAAATCATCTATCTCTCTAACTGGGTAACATCCCTCGAGACCTAGAATAATGCCGATAATCCTGGTTTTATCCATAAAAACTCTATTTAAATCTCTTTTACTGAGAATTAATTTGAAAACATCACGGTGTTTTCTAATAATCTTGTAATATGTGAGAATATGGTTAAACGATTCTTCAAATGAATTTTTAAAAGAATAGTATTTACTCAAATCTTTTCCAACAAGGATTCTTGCTGGAAATACAGCTCCAACCAGTGCTTTAACACCGGCTCTTCTATATTTAGGTATATCGCAATGACGCTCCAGATCTTTATCGAGATCAATTTGTTTTATCTCCGAGAGAATATATGTTGATAAATCTTGGTGTAAATCGAATATTTTCAAAACATCACCAATTCAATTTATTAACTTGAATTAGGATATAAAAGAGCTAATTACTGATTTTTAAATCAAATAACTCGATTCAATCACTTTGTTTAATTTAAAGGATTCTATCGTTTACCAATGTGTTTTTAAAGTAATAGTGTTGAAGATTTCTATAGTTTGTTTTAATAAAATTCTTTAATTAAAAGTTTGTAAAAATGAGTGTTATTAGAAACTAATAACGATCTCCTACAGATATGAAGTATGTTGATGAATCATGTAAAAGCTTTTTTTATAAAGTTAATTGTTGAAACTAATGTGAGAAGGAATTGGTTTACGATTCCGTGAGAAAATGTAAACGAGAATTGTTTCTAATAATACTGAAGACTGGTAATAAGTGTTTAAAAACTTCTCGAATTTCTTCATTAAATTTGTTTAAAAAGGTGTTTTGAGTGTAATGAGTAGTCACTATATTGTTTTAGATAAGTATAGAGATGAGATTGTTAGTGGTAGTGTTGTACGTGTATTGTTTAAAATCGGTTTACCATTAATGTTGTTTAATATTGTAATGTTGTTGTATAATATTGCTGATGCTTATTGGTTGAGTAGATATAGTCAATACGCTGTTTCAATACCTAGACAATCTTGGCCTGTTTTAATGCTTTTCAATGCTTTCATAATGTCGTTTTCATCAGCTAATATGGCTATAATATCTCAGTATATTGGTGCACGTATGTATGATAGAGTTAATTCAACAGTATCTTATCTCTTCACTCTTAACTTAACATATAGTTTACTGAGTTTTACAGCTTTGAATCTTTTTGTCTATCATGTTTTCAAATATATTGTTAGAACGCCTGAAGAAATATTTTTTGAAACAATAAATTATGTTAGAGTATTCTCAATAGACGTTTTGCTTAATAGTTTTGTTTTCACATTATCTATAACAATGCAGTGTATAGGTGATACTAGAACACCGGCTAGAGTTCAAATATATGGTGTAGTATTGAACGCAATCCTAGACCCGTTTCTTATAAATGGATTCTATAGTATTCCGTCTCTGGGTGCGATTGGAGCTGCATTAGCTTCGGTTATTTCACGTATAGTTTCGTTGATAATACTGTATGTTGTTTTCATTAGAAAATATAGTTTTATTAAAATAAAGCCTAGTCTGAGAATTGATCGTGATTGGTTTAGATTAACAATACGTGCTGGTTTACCAATATACGCTATGCAAGTGTCGAATATGTTTGCTTTCGTGATAAATCATTCTATTATAAATAGTTTGGGGATTGTAGCTGCAACTGCTTTTGCAGTAGGTTTTCTAATACTAGATATTGCAGATAACGTACTTATGGGTTTTACACAAGCAGCTACAGTTATAATTGGTCAGAATTTAGGTGCAGGCAATACTGGTAGATCTAGAGAAATTGCTGTAAAATCATCACACATATTGTTTTTAATAATATCAATAGGTTCAATCTTCGTATATTTCTTTAGAAGAAACTTTATAGAGATTTTTGTTAAAGATTCTTGTATAGTTTCGGAAACAGATTTATTCGTATCACTCTCAGCTCTAACACTACCTTTCTTCGGATTATTCTTCATGGGTTTAGCAGTAGGTAGAGGATCGGGCTATACGTTAATACCGACATTGATAGGTATAACGAGATTATGGATTGTAAGAATATTTTTCGGATACTACATATCAATAGTAATGGGTATGGGGACATACGGATATTGGTTGGCAATAACGATAAGTAATTTCTTAGGCGGTCTACTAGCATACATATGGATAAGATACGGTAAATGGAATAAACCAATAATTAAAAAACAGCAAATAGTTAAGTAAAATAACCCTTTCAATTCTTGTTGAAGCTAACTGCTTATAATTTAAAGCTAAGTATTCGATCTTCTCTATGCCTAAAGACCTTTATAACCTTTATTTCAATTCTTTATGTTTTTTTGTCTTTACAAAATTGTAATGATTATGATAAAATGATCTCTTTCAATCCTTTGTATTGTATTCGTTTATGATACGTTAAACAATATACTTCGTGGTCTATACGATCTTTCAATTCTTTGTGTTGTATTCTGGATTTCAAACGTGTTTTTATCAATTATTTTATAAGAACTCTTTCAATTCTTTGTGTTGTATTCAGAGAAATCGATATTCTAGACAATGTCATCAAGATTATGAACTTTCAATTCTTTGTGTTGTATTCTAGGTGATAGTATTGCCCGATGAACTTGGTCTATCACTGAAAGCTTTCAATTCTTTGTGTTGTATTCGATGTTCTGTGGGTGTTCGCTCGTCTTTCAGTCCAGTTGCTCTTTCAATTCTTTGTGTTGTATTCTTAGGGAGAGAAGGGTAGACGTGGATTTCATGGCGTTTCCCTCTTTCAATTCTTTGTGTTGTATTCCCCCGCCCGCCCCAAACCCGATAGCAATACACATTAC
>JAWAVV010000008.1:0-32578 GCA_038897715.1 Desulfurococcaceae archaeon | reverse complement strand
TCTATATATAAATTATATCCTAATTTATATCCTATCCAATACATCATATCGAAGATAGCCTTTTATGATACTTAACATCTTTCAATGAACTACGTTAATGTTATAAATAAAATTTTCAGCTTATGACGTGGATGAAAATGTTGTTTAATAACAGTTTCTAGACTTTAAAACCCTAAAGAAATAGATAAATCTAGATGATCTAGATGATCGTCAGAAGTAGAGTTTTGAGCTATGGTTCTCGTTTTGAATAGAATATGTTTATGCTTTCGGTAATCTCATTGAGATAACATTAGTATAACATGCTGGTTTAAAAATAGTATAAACTCTAGTATACGTTATTTTTTAAGAAATAAATGTATTGGTTCACCGATAATGTATTCAGAAATATCTCTAAGAGATTCGGATACTGTTAAATGCGGGTATGGAATAGATCTAGCTTCTCTAAAACCCAATTTACCTACTATTAGAGGTAAATAGCTTGAAACTACTTCGGAAGCATTTGGAGAAACAATATGTAATCCATATATTCTCTCACTATTCTCATCCATCAGTATTTTTATAAAAGCGTTTTTAAACCCCTTTATCTTAACTGAGGATAGGTAATATAATGGTATTTTATACTTCACGTACTTAACATTAATTGACTGAAGATCTTTCTCGGAGTAGCCGATCGAGGCTATTTCTAATCCAGTGAATATTGTTATTGGAACAAGTCTATAATCGACTCTAAACGATTCTTCACGAGCTATTCTCTTAGCTATAGAAATACTCTCTAGTAATGCTTTATGAGCTAGAAGCGGCCCCCCGATCACATCTCCTGAAGCATATATGTTTTTAACACTAGTTTCCAGGTCTTCGTTAACTTTTATAAAACCTTTTTTGTCGATTTCAACACCAATATTCTCTAAACCAATGTTTTGAGTATCTGGTTTACGTCCAATAGCTACTATAACTTTATCAACTTCAATTCTCTCACCATTTGTTAATTCTACTAGACATCTATCACTATACTTATCTATTTTAGAAACAGTTGTTTTCTCAAAAATCCTTACTTTTCTCTGAACAAGATATTGTTTTAAAGCAATTGCAATGTCTTTATCAGTAAATGGAAGAATGTGTTCAAGTAATTCAACAATAGTTACATCTACACCCAGAGATGAATATATATTAGCTAATTCAACACCAATAACACCTCCACCAACGATCAATACACTACCGGGTTTTTCTTTCAAATAAAACACTTCTCTATTACTGATTATCTTATCTCCATCGAATCTAGCTATAGGTATATCTAATGGAACCGTACCTAGAGCTAGAATAATTTTATCAGTTTCTAATTCGATCACATCTCCTTCTTTTTCAACCAAAACTTTATTTTTATCAACTAATCTACCTAATCCATTATATATCTCAATACCTCTATTTTCCAAAAGATACTCTAAACCTTCTCTAGATTCTTTAACAATATTTTTAACCCATTCAACTAATTCAACCCAATTGTAGAATACATTACCTTTAATTTTATCAATATTTCTAACAGATTCAGCGAATTGATAAAATGCTTTACTCGGTACACAACCATAGTTAGTACACTCACCTCCTATAAAGTGTTTTTCAACAACAGCTACTCTATACCCGCGATCAGCTAGATAAATTGCTGCAGGATACCCACCTATACCTGAACCAATGACAACAACATCGTATTTCACTCTAATTCACCACTCTTTCTCTTAATATAAACTCTCCACGTTGGAGTTAAGTATTTTGGATGATTAGCTTTAACTACATCGATCCTACTTACACTCGTATTTACAGGTGTATTCTTGACAATACTCGGGTTTTCATAAGCTAATCTACTTATCTCTCTCAATCTCTCAACATATTTCTCAACATTCTCTACAGTTTCTGTTTCAGTAAACTCTATTTGTAAAGCTTCTTTAACAATTAATGGAAAGTAGATAGTTGGAGCGTAAAAACCTGAATCTAGAAGAGCTTTAGCTACATCTTCAGCGTTAACACTAGTTTCATCAGCTAATGGTTTAGCACTAACAACTACTTCATGTTTCTTAAATCTATTTTTACCATATGGTATTTCATAACCACGTATGTTTTCAACGAGTTTGGCAAAATAATTAGTTAATAAAACAGCGTGTTCAGTCGCTTTCTTCAAACCCTGAGGACCCATCATTAGTATATATATGTAGGACCATAATAGTGGTATTGTATTAGCGAAAAACGATTTCAACAATCCAACACTATATTTACCCGGACCTCTAACTCTATATAATCCGTTTTCACGATCATATACAACAATGTAACCAGGCAATAGATCGCTCAATCTAATACCTCTATCTGAATCAACAACTCTATCTTTAACACAAACCGGTCCAGCGCCCGGTCCACCTCCACCGTGCGGTGAGGAAAATGTTTTATGAATATTAATATGTGCTATATCGAAACCCATATCGCCCGGTCTAGCGTAACCCATTATACCGTTTAAATTAGCTCCATCGTAATAAAGTAGAGCATCGTGTTCATGAATTATCTCAGCTATTTCAACAATATTTTCTTCAAATAAACCAAGTGTATTCGGATTAGTGATCATTAAACCAGCTGTTGATTCTCCTACAACGCTTTTCAAAGCATCGAGATCAATATTACCATCACTCTTAGACGGTATCTCTATTACTCTAAAACCAGCCATAGCTGCACTAGCTGGATTAGTTCCATGAGCACTATCTGGTATTATGATATCTCTCTTAATACTCAACTGATTCTTCAACTCATGGTATTTCCTGATAATTAACACACCAGCTAGCTCTCCATGAGCACCCGCTGCTGTATGTAGAGAACAAGTATCCATACCAACAATATTAGCAAGCCATTTCTGCAGTTCATACATAACCTCTAGTAAACCCTGAACAGAAATATCATCTTGTAAAGGATGAATCAACTCTATTTCACTACTAAAGGATAAACTCCAAGCTATTCTAGGATTATACTTCATAGTACATGAACCGAGAGGAACCGGGCCATTATCAATACCGTAAGACATTTGCGTTAATCTAGTAAAGTGTCTAATTACTTCTATTTCACTCAATTCAGGTAGATTCAATGAACCAGTTCTTCTAATACTCTCCGGTATTCTAATATCACCAACTATTTTCCTAATCTCAGGATCTACATCCGTTAGAAAAATACCTATTCTACCTTTCGAACCCTGTTCAAAAACTAATGGTTCAAACCATTTAGCTTGTCTAAACAATGGATCACCACCTTTCTTCAATTATTTCTCTCAAGCTTTCTACGAGTAGGTCTATGTCTTCTCTAGAATGTAGTTCTGTGAAAGCGTATAGAGCTGTTTCTCCTAATTCTGGATAGAAGTCTCCAATATATAGTCCACCATGAATATTCTTCTCAAGTAGTTTTTCATGAACAGTACTATATTTAACTTGTTTATCGTTAAAAGATATTGGGAATTCGTTGAAGAAATCTTCTCTGAAAAGATCTGTTTTTAAACCAATATTCTTTAACTTAATCCAAGCATAATGTGAATTATAATAGTTTACTTCAGCTAGTTTAACAATACCTCTCCTCCCAAGCATTGTTAAATAAACAGCACAAGCTATAGCTACTAGTGCTTCATTAGTACAGATATTTGATGTTGCTTTCTCTCTCTTAATATGTTGTTCTCTAGTCTGTAGAATCATTGCAAAAGATCTCTCACCACTTTTTGTCTCCGCTAATCCAATAATTCTACCAGGCATTTGTCTAATCAAATTCATATCATATCTTGTAGCGAAAATACCTAAATAGGGTCCACCATAGTTTAAACCAACACCAAGTGGTTGTCCATCACTAACAGCGATATCAGCACCTATCTCACCGGGTGGTTTAAGCAAACCAAGTGAAATAATGTAAACACCTGTTATGAATAAAATATTTTTCTCATGAACAATTTCACCAATTGCTTTAACATCCGGTTCTATTACACCGAAGAAATTCGGATACTGTACGTATAGAGCAGCAGTATTGTTATCAACAATATCTTTCAATTTCTCTAAATCAATTGTTCCACGTTCTTTATCATATGGAACATTAACTATTTCAACACCATGTGGAGATAAATATGTTTCAACAACCCTTCTGTGATAAGGATTCATATTTACTGGTAAGATCACTTTTCTCCTACCCTTATTTACTCTAAGAGCCATTAACAATGCTTCAGCAATAGCTGAACCCCAATCATACATAGATGCGTTCACAACATCCATATCAAGTAGTTCAGCTATCAAACTCTGATATTCAAATAATGCTTGCATTAAACCCTGAGATATTTCAGCCTGGTATGGTGTGTAAGCAGTTAGAAACTCACCTCTAGATATAATGTATTTAACGAGAGGTGGGACATAATGTGGATAAACACCTCCACCTAGGAAAACCGTTGTTCTTAACTTAGTGTTTTTAGACATTTTCTTTTCAAAAATCCTCTTAGCTTCGATTTCAGACACGGGTCTACCTAATCCAATCTCTAATTTATCCCATTTCTCTCCAGGTATTCTAATACTAGCCGGAATATCGTTGAATAGTTCTTCAACACTTTTCACACCTATTGTTTTAAGCATTTTCTCAACATATTCGTTTGTTAGAGAAGGTATCCATGGATGAGAATCCATAATAAGCACCGTTAAAGATACTCCAGAAATCTATATACTATCGTGTTGTTAATAACTATTTTATTAATTAACGATATGGTATTAATAATGGTGTATAGCTATGTACCGCATACCTTTAATCGACTACTACGTTGAGAAACTAGGTGCTGAAATCGGAGTATTCAGTAACTGGGAAGTACCTATGCGTTTCACAAACTCTATTGAAGAACACATGGCTGTGAGGAATAATGCTGGTTTCTTTGACGTCAGCCATATGGGTAGATTGAAGCTAACTGGACCTGATATTCTAGATTTCATACAATACGTTTATACAAAAGATCTATCTAAAATTAGAGAAGGATATATGAGTGGTCCTACACTAGCTTTGAATAGTTATGCACGTGTTAAAGATGATGAAATGCTATATAAGATAAGCGATGAAGAATGGTTAGTTGTAGTAAATGCTCCTGCGAGAGAAAAGATGATCGATTACTTTAAGAAGATTATTAACGAGAAGAATTATAGAATTAGTATAGAGGATTTAACGTTTAAATACTCAATGATAGCTCTACAAGGACCAAGTAGCGTAGATGTTATGGAGAAACTAGGTGCTAAATGGGCGTGTGATCTGAAAACACTTGAATTTAGATTAAACGAAGAAATAGGAGATTCAAGAATTTATTTAATCAGTAGAAGCGGTTGGACTGGTGAAGACGGTTTCGAGATATGGAGTGAACACAGCTATATGAGAAACATTGTGAGTAAACTAGTTGAATTAGGTGTTAAACCAGCTGGTATTATAGCACGAGATAGCCTTAGATCTGAAATGGGTTTCGTACTGTATGATCACGAGTATGGAGAAGACCCTGTTAAATACCCTTGTGCACTTAGTTTGAGATATGGATTAGGCGCAATATCTTGGAGTAAAAAAGGATTTATCGGTGAAGAAGCTTTACGTGCTTGTAGAAGAGATGGATTGAGATGGATACGTATTGGTTTGAAAATGTCAAAGGAAGCATCGCGTATAATACCTAGATCAGGTGATCTAATCTACGTCGAAGACCTAGTTGTCGGATGGATCACTAGTGGTTCGTTCTCACCGGTTTTAAATAGAGGTATTGCACAAGCATATATTGATACGAGATACGCTGTATTCGGAGAATCAATTGATGTAATGGTTCGTAATAAGAAATATGAAGCTAAAATAGTTGATTTCCCATTTATAGAAAAATAGATTTAAGTAACTGTAATAACTTTTTTAACAATAAATCTATTGTAATCTACGAGAACGGGGTAGTAGCCTTCTAATAATTTATCTAATTCATAATCACCAGTATCTATTCTCAAATAATCTAGTTCTCTAATCTTACTCCATGTTGATACAATGACAATATTTTCTCTACCAATTCTCTTAATAACATTCGGAGATATTTGTTGATTACCGCGTCCAAGTATAAATCCCTGACCACCTATTGGTGATAGAATAATCTTAGCTTTATTGAATCGATCCAGTATTTCAATTAATTGTTTCTCCCAAGCGTCTTTAACCAACAGCTTGTAATTGTATAAAACATCTACTCCAAGAATAGTCGCCGGTATTCCAAGTAACTTGTTTATTGTTTTAACAGTTGTCCCGGGTCCGAGAATGTATACAGTATCGTTACTCATATTTTCAATAACGTATCTAGCTATAGCTATTTTATTATCTTCCTCATCACCCGAGTATGCTATTGTTTTACTAGATTGAACAAAGTTTTCAAAAACAGGTATTTTCAAATAACAATGTAATTTAACATATAATTCATCTCTTCTAAAAGCTTTTTCATCAATATCTAAAACTTCTCTCTCAACAATAACAATATTCCCTCTGATAAATTCTTCAAATACTCGAGAAGCAGCTTTTGGATTTACAGCAAATACTGCACTATACATTTTAACACCACTAGGTACACCTAAAACAACAGTTTCTTTATTAACTGCTTCACATATATCTCTAGCTGTTCCATCTCCACCTACGAATACGATTATATCTACACCATCTCTAATCATTTCACGAGCAATTCTCTTAGTATCCTCTGCTGTTGTTGTTTCACTACATACATTATATGTTTTAACTACTTTATCTCTATGTATCGACATTTTAACAGTATTCAAACCCATTTCTCCAATAGGTGTGTATATTACGAATCCAGTAGTGTTAATGTTGTTTAAAAACTCTAAACCACGTTTCCAAGCAATAGGTTTAGCACCTCTTTCAACAGCTAATCTATAGGCATCGCCATCCGTTCCTTTTAAACCAACACTACCCCCCATACCAGCAATCGGGTTTATTATAAAACCCATTTTAATCAATAAAAACACCATTATACGATTATTACCCAAGGTATTTGAATCTAGTAGTATAGAATTAAATACTAGGCTAATCTATTTATGGTTAAATGAGGTGGAATACACGTGCTTAACGATTTATTGTCGAAATACAGTGATTTAAAGAAAGTTTATGAACTAACAGTTTCTCATACAATATGGAGGAAGAAGTATTGTTTAAATCTCATAGCTAGTGAGAACGTGATGAGTCCTTTAGCTATGCTTCTCTATTTAAACGATGCAATGCATAGATATGCTGAAGGAAAACCTTATAAAAGATATTATCAAGGCTTAATCTACTTCGACGAACTAGAAGTAACTGCTCAGAAAATAATAGGTGAATTACTTAATACAGAATACGTTGAGTTAAGACCTATTAGTGGAACAATAGCTAATGCTACAGTATTTAGAGCATATGCGAATCCCGGTGATAAAGCTGTAGTAGCACCTGTTCAAGGAGGTGCTCATGTTAGCCATACGAGATACGGTACACTCGGTGCACTCGGTATTGAACAGATAGATATGCCTTTTGAAGTTGAAAACTGGAATATAGATGTAGACGGTGCTCGTAAGGTTATTGAAAACACGAAACCTAAGATAGTTACACTAGGTTTCAGCCTATACTTATTCCCAAATCCAACTAAAGAAATATCAGAAATAGCTCATAGTGTAGGTGCAAAAGTAGTTCACGATGTCGCGCATGTATTAGGTTTAATAACTGGAAAACAGTGGAGAAATCCATTAGAAGAAGGAGCTGATCTAATAACTAGTTCGACTCACAAGACTTTCCCGGGTCCACAAGGTGGTTTAATAGCTACTCGTTCTGAAGAAGACTATAAAACGATAGGAAGAATAGTTTTTCCAATGTTTGTTAGCAATCATCATCTACATAGATTAGCAGGAGTAGCTGTAACTGGTTTAGAGATGAAATACTGGGGTGTTGAATATGCTAGACAAATCATTAGAAATGCTAAAACATTAGCTGAATCACTAGCTGAACAAGGTTTTAAAGTAGTAGCTGAAAATAGAGGTTTTACAGAAAGTCATCAAGTTGTATTAGATGTTAGAAAACAAGGCGGCGGATCTAGAGTAGCTGAATTATTTGAAAAAGCCAATATTATCGTTAATAAAAACTTACTACCATGGGATAAACCCGAGGATATTAAGAATCCAAGTGGTATACGTATCGGTGTTCAAGAAGTAACTAGATGGGGTATGAAAGAGAGTGATATGAAACAAATAGCTGAATTCATGAGAATGGTAGCTATTGATAACAAAGACCCAGAGGATGTTAAGAAGAAAGTAATCGATTTTAGAAAAGATTTCAATAAAGTACATTATGGTTTCGATATAGATAGTGAAGATGAGTTAAAACTTCTAAAAATAATGCTTCATGGAGGAGAATAATAGGGGTGGATTAATTTGACCGAAGATATTATTGTTGAAATAGGTAGAAACAAATATGTTGTTAAAAAAGACCGTAGATATACTGAAACAGATGAATGGGCGAAGAAAGAAGACGATATTATACGTATAGGTATAACTGATTACGCTCAAAAAGAACTGAAAGATATAGTTGGAATAGAATTACCTGAAAGAGGGAGAATTGTTAATAAAGGTGAAGAGATCGGGGCTATTGATTCAGTTAAAGCATATAGTCCATACTACGCCCCTGTATCAGGTGAGATAATTGATATTAATCAAGAACTATTGGAGAAACCAGAGTTGATTAATAAAGAACCCTATGGTAGTGGATGGATACTGTTGATCAAACCAAGTAATCCAGAAGAATATGATAAACTATTGACACCGGAGCAGTATGTTGAAAAAATTAAGAAATCTAAACACTAGTTTTACGTAACATCTACATCAATCTGATCTCTAGTTCAATGAGAAAACTTTAAATACCCCTTTAGAGAAGAATTTATAAGGTTTTCTATCGAGGCGTTTTAAAATTGAACGAAAAAGATAATATAGAAGAAAAATCTAAAACTGAAAGAGATCTATGTCCTGATGGAGAAATAATATATGACGCTGATTCTGGTGTATATGTTTGTTCATCCACTGGTGAAGTATTAGATAGAGTTGTAGATGAAAGACCTGAATGGAGAGCTTTTACACCTGAGGAAAGAGAGAAAAGAAGTAGAGTAGGTGGTCCATTAACAGGAACCGTCCACGATCACGGTTTTTCAACAACTATTGATTATATTGATAGAGATGCTACGGGTAAGAGACTATCTCCTCGTAAGAGATACGAAGCTCATAAACTCCGTAGATATCAAGCACGTTCACGTGTACAGTCTAGTATTGAGAGAAATCTAGCTCAAGCTATGAATGAATTAGAGAGATTAGCCGATCTACTTAATCTACCTCGTAATGTTAGAGAAGAAGCAGCTAGAATATATAGATTAGCTGTTGATAAAGGATTAGTTAGAGGTAGAAGTATTGAAAACGTTGTAGCTGCAACAATATATGTTGCATGCCGTGAATTGAAAATACCGAGAACTCTCGATGAAATAGCTGAACACACGCATAGTAAGAGAAAAGATATTGCTAGATGCTATAGATTGTTATTGAAAGAACTAGATGTTAAAGTTAAAACAAGTGATCCAATAGATTTTGTCCCAAGAATAGCGCATGCATTAGGTTTAAGCGGTAGTGTTATGAAGAAAGCTGCTAATTTATTAAATGAAGCTAGAGAGAAAGGAGTAACAGCTGGCAAAGACCCCGCTGGATTAGCTGCAGCTGCTGTTTACATTGCATCACTAGAACTCGGTGAGAAGAGAACTCAAAAAGAAGTTGCTCAAGTAGCTGGTGTTACCGAAGTTACTGTTAGAAATAGGTATAAGGAATTGGTAAAAGAATTGAAATTGAATGTTCCAAACCAGTAGTTTAAAAATATTTTTATTCTTTTAATCAATTATCAAAACATTTTCTGAACTATATCCGAGTTCATTGATCAATATTTCTCTCACTCTATGTCTATGATCTCCCTGTAATTCTATCCTATTTTCTTTAACAGTACCTCCAGCAGCTAGTTTTGATTTTAGAACTTTAGCTATTTGTTTCAATTCTTTCTCATCATTACTCAATCCTTCAACAATAGTTACTTCTCGACCAAATTTCCTCTTATCGAGTTTTATTTTAATAATTTGTTGTTCACTTATCAATTGCTCACATACTTCAGGTGGGAGGTTGCCACATATTGATGATAAATCAACTTTCATATCTTTTTCCAGCCTAACAAGTTATTAATCTCATAGTTTATGATTAGACATAGAGATATTTATAAATTTACATAATTATTAATACTTAAACATAATAGAATAGGGAGTTTAAAATGGGTGTTAAATATAAGTGTGGTAAATGTGGTTCAGTTTTTGAAGAAGAAGAGATTAGGAAAATATATGGTAGATACCATATAAGATGCCCTTACTGCGGATACGAGATTATATATAAAGTAGCGAGAAGCTATAGAGTAGTGAGAGCTATTTAGTTTTTTCAAATAAACCAGTTAGTTCAAACAATATCTTAGCAGCATTTACACCGGTGATTTCACTACTATCGAATAATGGATTTACTTCAACGAGGTCGATAGCTATTACTTTACTAGAACTAGAGACAACTCTGTAAATATACTTTAGAAACTGTAATAGCGTTAAACCAATAGGTTCTGGATTAGAAACTCCGGGAGCATAAATAGGGTCTAAAACATCCATATCAATACTAATATAGATATTTCCAAGTCTATCAATACTGCAATTATCCTTCTCAATATCCATCGGTGTACATATTTTAACGAGATCTCTGTTTCTATCAGCAAAATCTATTTCCTCACTACTAAAAGACCTAGCACCAATGTATATTACTGGAATACTGTATTCTTCGAAAATTCTTCTTAAAACAGTTGAGTGATTATACTCTGACTCCATATAGCTATCTCTCATATCTAGATGTGCGTCAAAAACAATTAATTGATCAACCTCATTGCCAAGTACTTTGAAAACAGGATATGTTATCAAATGTTCGCCTCCAATTATGAAAAACTTTCTATCACTACTAGTTTCTTCAACAATACCTCTAACTACACGCTTAATGTTTTCAAAACTCTTACCGAGATCTCCAGGTGATATTAGTATATTTCCATAATCTTTATAGCCAAGATACTCGAGTGAGATTGAACTTAAATACGAGTAGAATTCTAGTTCACAAGAAATCCTTCTTATATAATCAGGTGCATATTTAGAACCGCTTCTATACGTATATGTTTGGTCGAGTGGAATACCTACAATAGTGTATTTCGAATCATTTTTTTCAAAACAACTGAAACAAATAGTTTTAACAAGCAGGTGTTTCCAAGTAGTCATTTTAAACTCCCCATACATTTATTTTTACAAGTATTTATAAACACCATTTCTTTAAATAATAATTCATTGATAAATATGGCGATGCATTGTGAACAATAGTGATATAGATGTATATGAGGTTTTAAACGATCTAGCTAAACGTAGAGGATTCTACTGGATATCTTATGAAATATACGGTGGAGTATCTGGATTATATGATTTCGGACCAATAGGTGTATTGATTAAGAGAAATATTATGAACGAGTGGATAAACAACATGGTTTATAACTGTGATTTAATAGTTGAAATAGAAACACCGATTATAACACCAAGAGTAGTTCTTCAAGCTAGTGGGCATGAAGAACATTTCACGGATCCCGTTGTTGAATGTACTAAATGCGGTAGAGTATTTAGAGCAGATCACTTAATTGAAGAAAAAACTGGTTTAAATGTTGAAGGAGCTGTTTTAGAAGAATTACATAGAATCATAATTGAGAATAGAATAAAATGTCCTGAATGTGGAGGCGAATTATCTAAACCGGATAAAGCATTACTACTTTTTAAAACAGAAATAGGTCCGTTTAAAGGAATTGAAGGATATATTAGACCAGAAGCTGCTCAAGGAATGTTTGTTTCCTTCAAGCATGTTTTAAACGCCGTTAGAAATAGACTCCCATTAGGTATTGCTCAAATAGGTAGAGTTGGTAGAAACGAGATATCTCCGAGACAGGGTTTGATAAGACTACGTGAATTCACTATAATGGAGTTTGAATTCTTCTTCGACCCCGAGGAGTCGTTTAAAGAAGTAATGGAAATTATGGATAGTAGAACTGCTGAAGAAGAACTAAATGTGTTGACAATTAGTGATAAAGATAGAGATATAGATAAACCATCTAAATACACTACAATCGAGTTGATTAATGAAAAAATAGTTAAAAACCCATGGCTAGCTTACTGGATGGCTCGAGGAAATATTTTTCTCAAAGAAATAGGTATACCGAGTGATTTGATTAAATTTGAAGAAAAATATCCATGGGAGAGAGCTCATTACTCGGAACAAACTTTTGACCAATTAGTCTATACTAAGAAGTTTAAATGGATTGAAGTTGCTGGATATAGTTATAGAACAAAATATGATTTAGACAGACATATGAAATACTCTAATGCTGATTTAACTTATTTTAAAAAATACGATAAACCATTGGAGAAGAGAATTATAAAAGTAATACCTAATATCGATATATTGAAGAATATTGCTGGAGATAAAATAGGTTTAATTATTGATAAGATCAAAAACATAGATCAAGAGATATTGTTGAATACTTTAAGAGAAGGTAAGTGTGTTAAAATAGATGATTATTGTTTAGATAGAGAAGCATTTATTGTAAAAGAAGAAATTGTTAAAATACATGGTGAGAAAATAATACCACATGTTGTCGAACCATCATTTGGACTAGAGAGATTATTCTACGTTGTGTTAGAGAATTCTCTAACAATAACTCAAGATAATAAAATAGTTCTTAGATTAAAACCGAGTATAGCTCCATATCAAGTCGCTGTCTTCCCTCTAGTAACTGGTAGAGAAGGTGTTAGAGAGAAGATTACTAGAATTTCTAGAACGATATATAATGAATTATTAAAAGCTAGGATTAGAGCATATTACGATGATGAAGGAAGTATTGGTAAGAGATATGTTAGAGCTGATGAAATAGGTATACCATATGCTATAACAGTAGATTACCAGACTATTGAAGACAAAACAGTTACTATTAGATTTAGAGATACGCGTGAACAAATTAGAGTAAGTCTAGAACAATTGTATGATAAAATACTTGAACTACTTGGTTTAAAACACTCTATTAAAATAGAAATATAATAGTTGGAAACATTTATTCATCTAATCAGAGAGTGGTTTGAATGAATAGTGAAGAAAAAGATTCGCAAACAAGTGGATCTGAAGATAGACAGGAGACTTCTAAGAAGATAGATGTATCTAAATTGATATCAATTATTCCACCACCATCTGAACTATGGAAGGAAGAGAAGAAAATTGTTGAGAAGAGAATTAGAGTTAAATATGATGAATCACTACCAGAGAAAACTGTTAAAATATCTAGCGAATTGGCTAAAATACTTGATATTAGTAAAGACGATTATGCTGAAATAATAGTAGCTGGTAGAAAAAAGTTCATATATAGAGTAATTGTAGACGATGGATTAGATTTAAACACTATATACAGCAATCCAATTGAATTGAGAGAAAACGGTGTAGCTGATAACAGTATAGCAACTATTAGAAAACATAGAAGAACTTGAGATGAGTGTTTTGAAAAACGATCCATATATTGTAGCAAAAATTAGAGATCTAGTTGATAAGTATGATGAATTAATTAATAAAATGAAGATCCTGAAAGAAAAAATACGTGAATCGCCTGAGATTTTCGATGAATTATCGAGTATTCTATTAAAAATACATAGAGAAACACAGAGAATTGTGAATATATGTAGAGATAAGAATACTGAATTAGATGAAGAATATTTAATATTTCTACAAACTTATTGCGACTACTTGGTTTTGATAAGCATACCGTATGTAATTGAATTATTAAATAACATGAAGAATAATGTTAAAGAAAGCAATGATAGAGATATTGAGAAAATGATTAGAATATTTAATGAATTAATCGCTTAACTCTAGCTATGTATTAGCAATTCACTATATTAATTAATCTACCCCATAGAAATCTCTCACTAATCTCTGTAATTCGTACAATAGCTCTACAGTTACTGTAATCAGATTTATTAACGCCTTTGACGAAAACCACGGGACCGTGTTTAACAGGATATCCATAGTATTTTCCCTTACTGTAAACTAAGTAGACATCTATCTCTTTATTCAAAAACTTTTTCTTAGCTTCAAGATTAAATCTATTAACGATTTTCTTCAAGTAGATAATTTGATCTCTGTATTCATCAATACATGGTTTTATTTTTTGAAAAGCAGTTCCAGGTAAATTAACATATTTATATAGAGTTATTTTCTCAACTCCCATTTTCGATAATTTCTTAACAAATTCCACTGTATCACTATATACTTTTCTATTAGCGAAGGGTAATCCATACATTAAGTATATGTATGGTCTTAAACCATTTCTAACAAGTAATTTAATAGCATTTAATACTTGTTCAACAGTTATAGGTTTACCGAGCACGTAGTCATTATACCAATTACAACCAGTTTCTAAACCAATATGTATAGTAGTGTTTTTCAAATATTTACCCAAAACACGTGCAACTTCTTCATCCACTAAACAAGCTTTAATATTCTCTACTGATATTACAACATTGTTATCTCTACAAATAGATTTACTAGTCAATTCATCTAACAATCTCTCTATAATCTCTACATTAGCAGGTGGTTTACAGGGATCTGTTAAAGGATTTGGTTTAACAAAATATTCACGACCATAGTCTAGAAAATCAGGTGCACTCAAAACAATTCTTCTAGCACCGTGTTTTACTAATTCAACTACTTCTTCAACGATACTATCGATACTCCTAGATCTAGGGGGTCCAAACATGTATGGTACACTACAGAAACCACAACCAGGT
This sequence comes from Desulfurococcaceae archaeon, assembly GCA_038897715.1. Taxonomy (GTDB): domain Archaea; phylum Thermoproteota; class Thermoprotei_A; order Sulfolobales; family Desulfurococcaceae; genus JAWAVV01. Next base: position 17,598 of record JAWAVV010000008.1, on the reverse strand, counting down.
GGAATATCTACTGGGCAATAAAGTCTTTTTCCGAAATCACCACTTCTACATGTTAAACAATCTATACAATTTAAACTATCTATTCCTTTAATAAGTGGTCTAGCATAGTTACTACAACCTCTCAGTACTTCAACATAGTATCTAAGAGCTTTATGAAATCTATACGATTCATCGATTCTAATCCATGGTTTTATGCTATTTAATAGATCAATAGGTGTATGAATACGATTAGTTGTTAAAACAATACCTTTACTAGTTCTATAAGCGAGAGCGGGTATATTGAATAATTCATCTGGATTTCTATCTATTAATACATTTGGTTTTTCAAGTATTTTTATAAGAGGTATCTCTCCTTCTCCAACCACTACGTAGTCAATTCTTTTAAATTCTCTTAACAGAACTTCATACTCGAAACTAGCTGGTCCACCGACAATAACTAAACCAGTATAATTGTACTTATTTAGTTTAAACAATATTTTCTCTAAAGCACCTTTATCACTAGACATTATTGAAACTAATATAGCATCGTATTCACGAAGATCTACTTCGTTCTCTATAAATAATTCGTAGGCTTTTAAATCAACATTGTATCCATAGTGTTCTATAATACCAGCTACTATACGTGGACCAGCACCTACAACGTCGTGCGTTGCATATCTTGATCCACTTGCTCGAGCTAGAGCATCAATTACTAGAAACTTTATTTTATCCACCTTTAAGCAAATATACTAAAAGACTTAAATAAATCTAAGTAGTGTTAATTTCAATTTAGAGAAGTAGTGGAGATGTTTATAATGTATTCATATAATAATGAATCAATAGCTGAAATGAATATTTTCGAATCAATAGCTAGTATGACTAGAATTGTTGAAGATGCTTTCAGAGTATTTAATGAACTAGTTGATAATTTCGATAGAGAAGACATTGATTTCACTAAACTCTATAACAAAATATATGAACCGAAGACTAGGGTTGAAGAACATAAAATAATGCTTATGGAGTATTTAGCTAGATTAGGTGAAGCAATTGATTATAAACAATACTATGTATCTCTAACACTTAGTTTAGAGAGACTTGTACAGCTCTTAGATGGTGCCTCGTATAGAATAATGTTATTGAAAAAGAACTATAAAACAGTTAATAAAATCGTTAACGAGTATTTAAAACAAATGAAAGATGTTATTAACGAGCAATTCAAGAACTTTACATCTGGTTTAAAAACTATTGCTAAAGAACCTAGAAAAACGATAAGTTTTATTAACGAAATATCTAAACTCGAGAATAAAGCTGATGAAATATACCGTGAAGCAACGTTTAATCTATATACGAAGTTTTCGAACGATATTCTATTACTAATGATGTTGAGAGATATTCTAGATTTTGTCGAGGATACATCTGATCTCTTGAGGAAAATAGGTGAAGAATTACGGTATCTAGCATTAAACAGAACATCAACAATCTAGAATCAATGAATTGTACAGGGTATTTACTATATAATAGAGTTATTGTTCCTAATTACGATTGTGCTAACAGTATTTACTGGAATGGATACTATGGTTCTTTCCTCGGAGTGTCTAAACCGAGAAGTAGAGATATTAAAGCACCGTTAGAGCTCTCTATTATAGAAGCCGTCTACTTACTAGAGAAAGGGGTTTTAAAAGTCGAATACAATGGTAGATTAATTAACTATAATGAACTATATAGTAAAGGATTTGAAACAATAGAGGAATTCAGCGATCTATATAGAGTTTACAAAGATTTAAGAGAAAGAGGATTCATTGTTAGACGTGGTTTAAAATTTGGATGCGATTACTTAATCTACAGATTTGGTCCCGGTATAGATCATGCTCCTTTCGGTGTAGAAGTAATGAATTATAATAGTATACATGATCCAATAGTTCTCGTACGAATGGGTAGATTACTACATAGTGTGAGAAAGAAACTAATACTAGCTATTGTTATTAATGATAGAATTGAGTACATACTTCTAACATGGTGGAAACCATGAATAACATTATGGAATTTTATTAATATTTATTATACTTTGTATAAATAACTAATTCTAGTATAAATGATTATAAACAATTTAGACATTGTATTAACTGTCTAATAGAGGTGTATTCTTTGGGAATAAAGAAAGATAGAGATAGTCTACATCAGAGTAAACCGAATTCTCACGGATTCAAAGATCACGGAGATAGATATAGAACAGGTTCTGTTCATAAAAAACTAGTACCAATACCTATTGGAGATAACTGTAATCCACTTTGCCCATTGTTTAAATGCACTAGAGGTGCTTTATTCATGGGTAGTAAATCTTATCGAGGTAAGTTGTTGAAAGAAGCTATGTGTAGATTAAGTGGAGATAAATGTGTTGGATTTGAATGCCAGTACTCTAGCTGTAAGATAAATGCTTTGCTTCCAGACGGTAAGTGTACTAAAGCACTTGAGAAGAAGTATAAAACTGTTAGCGAGGAAGAATTGTTTAGAGAAATGAGAGAATTCGAAGACTATGATATTGATTACTAACTACTCTTCCATCTACTGTATAGTGAATGCTCAACTCCAAGTACATCGAGAACTTTACCCACAATAAAATATATCAATTCATTTACATTACTCGGTTTAACGTAGAAACCCGGTGAAGCTGGAAGTATAATAGCTCCTTGTCTAGACAACTTATATAAATTATATAAATCGATTGTTGATAAAGGTGTTTCACGTACAACAATTACTATTTTATTCTTTAATCTAATTAGTGAAGAAAATACTCTTAAAACAAGATTATCTTGAATACCATTAGCTAGTTTAGCAATAGTATTTAAACTAGCTGGTATTAATACACCATCAGTACTCAATAAATTACTACTACTCGCTAACGGTGAACTCCAATTATCCTCATCACTTAATGAATCAATACATTTTAATCTACCCAGTATGTTTTCAATAGATTCATTGTTCTCAATTAACGAAACTCTATTAGCTCCATTAGTATAGATCACGTGTATTTCACTATAATATTTCTTCAGTAGATCACATTGTTCAACTAGTTTAAACCCATATATTAAACCACTAGCTCCCGTTAATCCTACAACTAGTTTTCGATTCATCCAAACAACCCTAAATCATACTCAGTCCTGCGCGGGCACATCATTTATCAGTCCTTTCGAGCATCAGCATCAAAATAATAATATGTGTTTCAAATTAATTTAAATAACTCTTTTAAAGTATTTTGAACAAAACATGTTTGGGTCGAGATATTTGATTAAATACGTTGACCATAGGGTTTTGAATAAATTCATATGGTTACTTAGAGATAGAGGCTTGTGGATTGAGAGACATTCATATAGTTTTAGATTAATGTATAGAAACGTTATTATTGGAAGTCTACATATCTATCCGGGTTTTAACGAAGCTGTTTTAAAAATACATAGTGTTTCCGAGAGTGAAGCTAGAGAATTAATAGAGACTATTGAGAGTGTTTTCTACAAACTATTTCCCGAATACAAACTATTTGTTCAACTAGATCTCGGGTAATATCTTTTAGAGTATTTAAGAATATTAATTAATCAGAGTGATGTAAATGGTAATTGAACGTTTAAGTACCGGTGTTAAAGGTTTAGATGAGATTATAAATGGTGGTATACCGCGTGGATTTACAGTAGCAGTTGTAGGAGAACCTGGGACTGGTAAAACAGTTTTCTGCATACATTTCATATCAAGTGGTTTGAGTAAAGGCGAGAAAGGTATTTATGTAACCACTGAAGAGAGTAGAGAAAGTATTATTAAACAAGCACAATTATTTGGTTTTGATTTTAATAGTGATCTCGAGAAAGGTAATTTAATAATAATAGATGCTCTTATGGGTGAAAAAAGTGATCCGTGGAGTCTAAGAGATATTGAAATAGAAGAATTATTATCTAAAATAATCGAAGCCCGTAGATTACTTGGAAAAGGACATGTAAGATTAGTTATTGATTCAATGAGTGCATTCTGGTTGGATAAACCAGCTATGGCTAGGAAATACAGCTATATGGTTAAAAGAATACTATCTAAATGGGATATGACTATAGTGCTTACTAGTCAATACGCTGTAACAACATCGCTGGGATTTGGATTTGGTATAGAACATGTAGCTGACGGTATACTTCGTTTTAGAAAAACTGTGATCGGGGGTGTATTGAAAAGATTTCTAGTAGTAGAGAAGATGAGACAAACAGATCATGATAAGAGAGTTTTTGAAATAGATATTGTTAATGGAAAAGGAATTGTAATAATAGGACCATATAAGTTATCTAGAGAAGACTTCTCTCTTCCTTTCAGCGTATTAGCTAAAATGCTTGAAGCAGAGTATAGGAAAACACGAGAGATTATTGATGAAGATTACTCATAAATATATTTTGAAATCATAATCTAAATTACTAACACCTGGTTCGTATTCTTCAGGCTTTATTTTTGTCAAGTATTCGAAGTATATGCAAGCGATTTTATGAGCATACTTATGTAGTTCTTTAACAGGTATTTTCAATTCTCTCTCTAATTCCTCCCAGCTTTTACCTTCAAGAGCTTTACCTATCAACAAATACTCTAATAGCTTATCGTTAAACGGTCTGTTTTCAATTGGTATTAACCAGTGTATTTTAGCAACTCTATACATAATATCTGCAGCAGCCTCAAAGGTCATTGGACCAATACAGTATACCCATAAACGATCTAGTTGTACTGGTGTAAATATATTTTTATCAATACAGTTGATTATCGGTTTACCGCTTGAGAGTATTTGATAAGCAACTCCTAACTCTAGATCACGGTAATTAATAGCTAGAGAATCAATCATTTTTAAACGAAACTCTATATTAGCTTTCTCAATATATTTAACCAATTCTTTATTCAATGGTTTAATAACGAGAACCGTGTACTCACCACTAACGGGATTCCTATCTGGACTAATATGTACGGGTATGAAATTATTTTTCAACCAGAAATTAAGTAGTTCTTCATTAATTCCAAAACCAGCAGCTAACCAATCTAATTTATTAGCTATTGCTTCCTCAGTTATTTTAGTTAAAGCCCATGAACCTATACCTTTCCCTTGAACACTGGGATGTGTAGCTATTCTAACAATTCTCCAACCAATTGTTTTAGAGAAATCACGGTATCTTAAATGTTTAAGAAATCTATCTGGTATGATATTACCTGGAATCCTACCTCCTTTCAGCAATTCATTTGCTAATTCACTGCTAATACCACCTTCGATAGCTAACTGTATTGCACAAACTATTTTACCAGTTTTTGTTTTAACAGCTCTAATTAAGTGATGTGGAGCGTCAGCTAACATACCTAAGTCATCTGGTTCATTACGATAATGCGCTAGCACGTATATACCGAATAATTGTCTAAGCTCGTTCTCACCCTGTTTTGAGAATAAATACTCTGGATCGTATTTAACATACTCTAATTCCTTTAATTCAATATTCTTCAAATCCTCTTCAAATAACTGAGATGGTTCAGCATCTAACAATAGTGTTTTAAATTGCCATTCTTCAATAGGATCTTCTGCTGAATATCTAATCGGTTCGGTCATTTCATACTCTATTAATTGAGTATTTTTATCACTCTTTAACTTCTGTAGAAATCTAACAGAGAATCCTCTACCAGCACCTTCATAACCATGGATTGTTGTTGAAAAAACTAGTCTATTATGACTACTCCATATTTTATGAAGCATTGTTACAGGTATACCAGCAGCTTCATCTACAACAACAATGTCTCCTTTAATTCTAGGTATGTTTATAGGCTCCCAGTATTCTATACTGAATCTATCACTCCTTATCTCAACGATATTACCTTCTTTTCTAAAAATTTCATATTTGTAATTCAGAGAATCTAGTACTTTAATAGCAAGATTCATCAATGATTGTACATTAGATGAACTAGGAGCAGTTACTAATACTCTAGTTTTCGGCTTAATCTTCTTAAACTCATTTATTAATCCAACAATACCTATACCCACAGCACATGATTTTCCACGACCTCTATCAGCTGTAATAACGATAACTCTTTTACTACCCTTTCTCACCTTCTCGTAGAGAAGCTCTATTAGTTTAATTACATTTACCTGATCCATTGTTAAAGCATGTTCATAGATAATTTTTGGAAATAGAGTGTTCTGTGGTATAACTATTTTCTTCTCTCTAACACTACTAGTTCTCTTCAATTCAAATTTCTTAATAACAGTTTGTTTATCGATATCGTAAATACCTATACCATCGTGTTCAAGTAATTCTTGTTTAAACCATTTTATAAAAACATGTCTCGGTACAGGGAATTGAGGTACTGTAAGATTTCTCTTAAATATCGTTAAGTAATTATCCCATTCACTCCACGATGGTGTTAGAAAAACTATTAAACCACCTCCTTCTACAATACCTATTAATCTACCAATATCATTTGGTTTCAAATCTTGTGTTAAATCCATTACAAGTATTGAGAAAGTCATACCTAGATATTTCTCACTCTTCTCGTATACAGCGTATTCGAAATTCACATATTTGGATCCAACGTTTTTCTCGAAAAACTCTTTTATCTGAATAGAATCTGTAAACTCATCGTGGTAAACATATAATCCGTTAACTATTTTCTTATCGTAAACTCTCCTCTTTCTAACGTAGTAGTTTACAGCTCTAGCAGCTAGTAATCCGTGTAAAACACTGTTTCTACCACATAATACTATTAAACATCTAAATCTATTGGAAATGAGTTTACCTATCTCTCTACCATAACTTTGTAAAAATCTATTAAATGAATACGGTATCATATTATTTGAAAAAACCATTAGTTACAAACACCTTTAAACTAGGATATCAGTAAACTCTCTCTACGTTTAGATGCAGCAGAACTCATTTTCTTCAATTCTTTAGATATTCTCTCATATACTTCAATATCTTCTTTAGATAAACTAGGTGGTACTCTCTTCAATGCTTCGCGGAAATGCCTCATTTCAACAGGTCTAACAACAAATTTCTCACGTAAAGCGATCAATGCTGCTTCACGGCAAACAGCTGCTATATCGGCTCCACTATATCCTTCAGTTAATTTAGCCAATTCTTCAATACTAACATCATTTGCCAACGGCATTTTCCTAGTATGTATTTTGAAAATATCGATCCTAGCTCTATAATCAGGTGGAGGAACATATATTAATCTATCGAAACGACCGGGTCTCAGCAGAGCAGGATCTATTAAATCAGGTCTATTAGTAGCACCGATAACGACAACTTTACGTAAAGGCTCAATACCATCTAATTCAGTCAGCATTTGGTTTACAATACGATCTGTTACATCTGAACCATGATGTAATCCTCTCATAGGGACAATACTATCTATTTCATCAAAGAATACGACAACTGGAGCAACTTGTCTAGCTCTACGAAATATTTGTCTAACAGCTTTCTCGGATTCACCAACCCATTTACTAAGTATTTCGGGTCCACGTATAGCTATGAAATTAGCACCACTCTCAGTAGCAACAGCTTTAGCAAGCAATGTTTTACCGCAACCAGGTGGTCCATATAAAAGTATTCCCTTAGGCGATTCTATACCCATTTTCTCTAATACATCGGGGTATTTCATAGGCCATTCAATAGCTTCTCTCAATTCCTGTTTAACATCTTCTAATCCACCAATATCGCTCCAATGGACTTCAGGTACTTCTACAAATACTTCTCTAATTAATGAAGGTTGAACACTCTTAAGTGCTTCAAGAAAGTCTCTCATAGATACTTTTAATTCCTGTAGTTTCTCGATAGGTATTGGTTGAGATAAGTCTATTTTACCTTCTTGAATAAATCTCCTTAGAGCAGACATTGCTGCTTCTTTAACTAATGCAGCTAGATCAGCTCCTGTAAAACCATGAGTCAATTCAGTTAAATGATCTAGATCAACATCGTCATCTAACGGCATGTTTCTAGTATGGACAGCTAGTATTTCTCTACGAGCTCTCTTATCGGGAGGAGGTATTTCTATCTCTCTATCGAAACGACCAGGTCTTCTCAAAGCAGGATCCAAGGCATCGGGTCTATTAGTAGCACCTATAACAATAACCTTACCTCTCTCCGTTAACCCATCCATTAGTGTTAACAATTGAGCTACAACGCGTTTCTCAACTTCACCCGTAACTTCTTCTCTCTTAGGAGCAATAGAATCTATTTCATCGATAAAGATAATAGCTGGAGCATTCTCTTCAGCTTCTTTAAAAATCTTTCTAAGTCTCTCTTCAGATTCACCGTAGAATTTACTCATAATCTCAGGTCCATTAATAGCTATGAAATAAGCACCAATTTCATTAGCAAGAGCTTTAGCTAACAGTGTTTTACCAACACCGGGTGGACCGTATAACAATACTCCTTTGGGAGGCTCAATACGTAAGTGTTTAAATAATTCAGGGTGTTTCATAGGCCATTCTATCATCTCTCTAATCTTTTGCTTAGCTTCCTCTAAATCACCTATATCTTCCCAAGTAATTCTCGGAATACCACGTATTTTCTCAATATCTTCGAGTCTAACGGGTTCTGGTTTTACAACGAGATTAGTATCTTCAGTGATAAAAACTCTCATACCGGGTTCTGTAGCTGTAACGATAAGTGGAATAGACGTACCGAATATTGGAATATAAACTATTTCATTACGCATAATTGGTTTTCCATTTAGAAAGTTTTTAACATAATTTATAAAATCTCTACCAAAAGTAATACGCTCTACCGGTGATAAAACAACTCTATGAGCTGGTTCAACATTAACTTTTTTAACGTAAACATAGTCTCCAATACTTACATTGATAGCTTTTCTTAAATAACCATCTATTCTAATAATATCTTTGTTTTCATCTTCACGGTAAGCAGGCCATACTTGAGCCAATACACTAGAACCATTATTAGATATTTCAATGAAATCACCGGTACTGACGTTTAACTTAGCCATAGATTTACTACTTATTCTCGCTATTTTTCTACCAACATCTCTCTGTCTAGCTTCATCAACTATTAATTTAATAGATTCACTACTGTTCATAAAAACCCCTTTATTTCAAAATATAATTAACTACCTTAGATATACTATCATTTACGGTGATTTAAAAATATGTGTCGAATACTCATATCTAGCTTCAATACAGATAAGATCGATGTATTCAAAGATATTTTAAATAGTTTCATTAAAAGTAGCGAGAGAGATATTCTACTAGAAAAACTCTCAAATAGATCAAGTCATAGCGATGGATGGGGTTTAGCTAGCATTGGATTAGCAAACAATACTCCATCTATTCTATTCCATAAAACACTTCTACCAATATACCATAGTCAATCTAGAGATATTGTTGAACTATTCATTAAGAGAATGGAACTATACGACAATATCAAAGTAATCGTACACTCCAGATTATCTAGTAGAAGAGAACCTTATGGAGAAAGATATTCTCATCCCTTCGAAGTATTGGAAAACAATTTGACAATATGGTTTATACATAATGGAGGTGTTGATAAGAAAGAATTGAGTAAAGAAATTGGAATCAACCCATATTACTATTCTGATTCATGGATTAGCGCTATATATATTTCAAAATATTTAAACAAATGTGTTGAAAAAGAAACAGATCTAGATAATTGTGTAATCGATTCTTATAGAAATCTAATTAAATACACTATTGATAATTCAGCTCTAGATACTGGTTTACTACTTCTATACAAAGACACGCCTTATCTATACACATCATTCTATGTTAAAGGATATATGGAAATGAATGATGATAGAAAAGAATATTACAATATGTATAAGTACGTAGAAGAAGGATTCATAGCAGTATCTTCATCTACTGTAAAATACTATAGTAGTAGAGATTTTAGTTTAATCGAACAAGGACTATACTCTATTAGGAATAATAATTTAGTTAAACTAGATAGTTATCAATAACTTTATCTATGTTTTAACAAATGGTGATTAATCTATTGATCGGAATTAGTGATGATGTAATAACAATAGGTATTGAGTTAACAGATGATACAGAGTCTTTGGAGAAAATACTATTAAGTAGTTTTCCACGAAGATATCTGCCTAATTATAGTCTACACAGAGGTTTAGATAGATTCGATGTTTTAATTAAATGGATTAAATCAAGTAATGGATTTAAAATAATTAATTTTCAACAAATTGGTCATTACGATGAATTCGTTATAGAATCACCTCTACCTGAACCATATGTTAATGAATCACCTGTTTTCTTCCTACTACAAGTATTCGCGAGAGCATATGTTAAAAAGAACTACTTAGTATTAACGGATTCAATAGCATTGAAGATAAGAGATAGAACAATACTATTACTCGGATACCCGCATAGTGGTAAAAGTACATTAACTGCTTTATCGATAAACTATGGAGATACACCATTATCTACGGAAAACACTGTATTAGAGTTAACAAGTAATGGATTGAGAGTAGTTAACGGTACATCTATACTAGTCTACGACCCCCGTGTAGAGGAATTATATGGTGTTAAAATAAACTATACTGGTATGACTAAACACGGATATAGAATTGTTGATTTAGATGAAATAATACCGAAGAGAAAAACTATTATTAAGAATAAACCGTTTATTGATGAAATATATATACTACACTGTTCATTTAATTCTGGAGAACCTGGTTTAGAAAAAGTTGTAGGAAGGAAGATTAAGAAAACACTATGGTATTTCATATCATCTCTACTAATAGGAATAGATTACTATGAACCACATCCACTCTACTTGGTAAATCAAGATATTCTCGAAAAACTAGTCAATTTCTTGAATAAAGTAAGCGAAATATATAGTGATAAAGTATTTGAAATATATGGTTCACATGATAAAACATATCAATATTTAAGAAAAATGTAGAAAACGCCGGGGGCGGGATTCGAACCCGCGAGCCCCTTAAAGGGGCAGTAGGTTTCACTCAAACCATTAGTCTCGAGCCTACCCCCTTAACCACTCGGGCACCCCGGCTTTTATAAAACCCTCATAGCCGAGGGATTCTTCATTATTCAGGTTGAAAGCATTCTACTTCCCAACGGCTCTTCATCGGGTCATTATTAATTTATCAATTATTCATCCTTATATACTCTAGATATTTTAAACAAAACTATGTTTTATATCTATATTCAACTACTTTCTTTATAAAGTAATTAAATACAGGCGATGGTTTTAACGGCCTACTCTTATACTCCGGATGTGCTTGTGTACCGAAATAAAGTGTTTTATAATCTTTCATTTCTATGAATTCAACTATGTTTCCATCACTCCAACCACTCATTATTAAACCATTGTTTTCTAATAAATCAACGTATTTATTGTTAACACCATATCTATGTCTATGTCTTTCATAAACCTCTTCTCTACCATACATTAACCATGCATGCGTGTTTTTCACAATCCTTATCTTAAAACTACCCAGTCTCATCGAACCACCATATTCAACTATATTCCTCTGTGATTCAAGAAGATCTATAACTGGATGAGGAGTATTTGGATCTATTTCAGTACTATTAGCTTTATTTAAACCAATAACGTTTCTAGCATATTCAATAACCATCAATTGCATACCGAAACATATGCCTAAAATCGGTTTCTCTCTCTCGCGTAGATATTTTATAGCAATAATTTTACCTTCAGAACCGCGTACACCGAAACCGGGTAATATTATAGCTCCATCAACACTATCTAGTTTTTCTAAAACAGAACTATCTTCTTCGAAAACAGTTGATTCAAACCATTCTAATTTAACAGATACATTGTTTAAAACAGATGAGTGTTTCAAAGCTTCAATTATACTTAAATAACTATCTCTAATCTTAGTATACTTACCTATCATTGCAATAACTACTTCACGTTTTAAATCCGTTAATTTATTTACAAAATCAATCCATCTAGATAAATCTGGTTCTCTATAATCTAAACCCAGTTTCTCAACAATATGTTTTACAAAACCTTGTTTATGTAGAATCAATGGAATTCTATAAATAGTATCAGTGTATTCAACACTATAGACAGCGTTAATAGGTAGTGTAGCGTGTAATGCTATCTTAACTCTATTCTCATCATCAAGAGGCTTCAAAGACCTAACAATAATGATATCTGGTTGAATACCAATTCTTCTCAATTCATTAACACTATGTTGAACAGGTTTTGTCTTCTGTTCACCAGTATGAATAACGGGAGCGAGAGTTACGTGAACATACAGCGTATTGTTAAAACCTTCTTCTACTCTCATCTGTCTAACAGCTTCGAGAAAAGGAAGAGATTCGATATCGCCGACAGTTCCACCTATCTCAACTAAACCAATATCTGCATTAGACTTAGATATTGTTTCTCTAATATATCTCTTGATCTCATCTGTAACATGTGGAACGATTTGTACACATTTACCTAAATATTCGCCTCTCCTCTCTTTCATAATAATATTGTAGAAGATCTTACCGGAGGTTACATTATGGTCTTTACTTAAATCAATATCTAGAAATCTCTCGTAATGACCTAGATCTAGGTCTGTTTCACCTCCATCTTCCGTTACAAATACTTCACCGTGCATGTATGGATTCATAGTACCGGCATCAACGTTTACATAAGGATCTATTTTTAAAGCAGTAACATTAAAACCAATTGATTTAAGAAGAAAACCTATAGATGCTGTTATAACACCTTTACCTAAACCAGATAATACTCCACCTGTAATAAATATGTATTTAACCAAATGAATAACCCCTATTCAATTAACACTACTATTTTGTCTAATAAAATTCATAAATGCTTATTAATCAAACTACTCATAATCTACTTCATGACTGTTGAGAAAATCGATTTAGAATACTTAACTTGGAGAAAACTATATGAAGCAGTAATTGAACTAGCTTGTAGAATAAAGAAAGAAAACTATAAACCAGATATGATTGTTGCAGTATTAAAAGGTGGTTTAATACCAGCTAGATTGTTAATGGATCTTCTCAGTATTAACGAAATAGGTTTTATTGGAGTAAAATTCTATAAAGGAATAGTGAAACACGATGTAAAACCTGAATTAACACTACCACCAATACCGAGTGTTAATAATAAGAAAATACTAGTTGTCGACGATGTTGTTGAAACTGGGAGAACGATACAATTAGTTATAGATGAATTATTTAGATACGGTGCGCGAGAAGTAAAAACACTAACACTATATGTTAAAAAATGGAGTCCAATACTACCCGATTACTATTATAAAGTGAGTGATAAATGGATAGTATTCCCCTGGGAGATAGTAGAGACTGTGAAAAACAACGTTGATCTAGGTAGTATTGTTGAAGAAGATGTTAATCTATACAAACTCATTAAAAACCGATTACTAACCTAGTGTTCCTAACTCTACTACGTAGTATTGATAAAATAATTATTAATAAAATCATTATCCTAATTACAGCTATCCATTGTACAATTGAAGATATACTCCATGGATTGAATTCTATTGGAATGGGAAAACCTATTTTATTTAAAAACTCTCTAATTTTAAAGTCCTCGAAAAACAATATTATTATTAATGCATTAAGCGAATCGGCTATACTATATAGAATAAGTTTACGTTTCTCTAGAACAATTAAAGCTAAAGGAGTGATTATTAAAATCATTTGAGGAGTAAAAACGTAGTTTAATGCTATCGTTACCACCAATAGTATGAAGCTTGTTTCAAAAATATCGTCGAGGATTTTCTCGTGAAATAAATAGAGACTTATAGATACAAACAGCATTATGAATATAAACGCTAATATTCTATGATTAGGGCTAAATATATCGCTAAATACTATTTGATATATACAGTTCTCACAATACCATTTAGCATGGTGTTCTACGAAATCTAGAAAACCTCTAGGCGATGCTATATACATTACTGTAAATGGTATGAATACAGCTATAGTTAAACCAGTTAAATATAATGCTACGTTTTTCAAACAAAACTTCTCCATGTAGATTAATAAGTATATTAGAACAGCTAACGTTATGAAAACTACCATTATCTTCGTTGAAATAGATAATCCTAGAAATAAACCGGTTTTGAACCATTTCCTATCTATAAAGTTTTTCAAACCAAGCATTAAGAATAGAGTACAGATAATATCCCAGTTATAGACTAGGTATATTAACATAGATGGAAGTAGGAATAGTAAATAACGTTGAATACAATAATCTTTTTTCAATCTATTGATTAAATCAATAGTAATATAGACTGTTAAAACCATTGATAGAGAATTGATAAATGCTTGAATTAAATAATGTATACTTTGTATTTCATTAAAACTATTTACATAAACCATGTAATCGTATTTCTCAGGTAGAACAGTGTATATAGCTAGATTAGTAGAGATAAACCATATTAATCCAATTAAAGGAGGGTATTCTAACTTATAGTCAATATACGGATAAACAATTACTCTGGATTTAGTTGTTAAACAATAGTATTTCCCGGGATCATACCATTTATTATTAACATCGCTTTCTCTAAGATAAGGTGAAAATCTTGTATTAAAAACTCCGTGAACAATATCACTGTATTTTAAACCAAATATATTGATTAAAACTCCTGTTCTCGGATGATGAATAAAAGTTGATACGGATGAAACCACTAATGCTATTATTATAGCATATAGATAGTTTCTATTTATCCTCGACAAATACTCCACCAATAATCTTCACGAAAACAGAGTTTAAACAATTGTTTAAAGACAATAAAAACTATTTTTATTGATTTTTACTACTATATACCATCGATTAATTTAAACACAAGATTTTGTATGAAACCGGGTATATATCTCATTATAGATAGTGAACTGTAACTAGAACCCCATTTAGTAACGTATTTGTTTGAAACAGAATCTAAAGCTTCTAGATCGCTTGCCGATAATTCTATTTCACCAGCTTTAACGTAATCAATTATCCTCGCCGGATTCCTAGTACCGGGTATTGGAACTGCTTTTTTATGAACAAGCCATGCTAACGCTATTGTTGATTTAGAAACTCCATATTTGTTAGCTAAATTGTTTAACAAATTCTGTAGATCTCTGTCTCTAATAACTTCTTTGAAAACAGAATCTCGTTTCTGAGCAGTTGTATTTGGATTACTCAATCCACTCAAAGCTCCTTTAGCTAACGGACTCCAAGCTATTAGAGTTAATCTATATTTCTCCATAATATTGATTAAATTGTTTTCAACAACTCTATATCCTAGATTATACTGAACTTGATTACTCACTGGTTCATATTTCTTACTACACTCTATTGCTTTAACTAAGTATTTTTCATTGAAATTAGATAATCCATATAACGATACATATCCTTGATCAACTAGTTTCTCGTAAATATTGATTACTCTACAGATATTTGAATAAAACGGTGGTAACCAATGATGTTGTATTAAATCTGGTTTGAAACCCATTCTTTCACAGGTTTTCTTAACAGCTTTAACAATAGATTCTTCAGTATACTTATAGCCAGCTACTTTACTAGCGATAACAACGTTATCTCTAATACCTAGTTTTCTAATAGCTAAACCAAGATATTTTTCAGATAAACCATTCCCATATATTTCAGCAGTATCGTAGAAATTAATACCGCCTTTATAAGCATTCTCAACTATTTCTAAGCATGTTTTCTCAATACTATTGTTTCTAAAATTCCAAAACCTAGAACCTATTTGCCATAAACCAATACCTATAACACTTATTTTAAAACCCGATTTCCCTAGAAATGTTGTTTTCATAAAACTCTCTCTACTATGGTTTTACTGTAAAATATACTCTCTTCTTATTCTTACCCTTATTAACAACATCGAGTAATACTATTTCACCTATTTCACCAGTATTTCTAACATGTGGTCCTCCATCAGCTTGTATATCGATATTAGGGATTTCAACGATCCTCAAATACTCTAATTGAGGAGGTGTTCTTGAAGCTAGTTTTATTAAACCAGGTATTTTTAATGCTTCTTCTCTAGGCAACCAGTATATTTTAACATCAATATTTTCTTTAACAACTCTATTAGCTTCATTTACTATATTAACAAATATTTCTCGATCAAATACTTCTAAACTATAGTCATCGTATGCTTTATCTACACTAATATTACCACCAGTAACTAGGGAATTAAACCTGCTATACATTAATCCAGATATAATATGTGCAGCTGTATGTAATCTCATCAATCTATACCTACGATCCCAGTCAATTACCTGTATAACACGATCTCCTTGTTTAAAAACTGGTTTAGAATCTAGTTCATGTATGACAAAACCAGTTTCTTTATCAATATATACATTTAAAACTCTATACTTAACTTCACCGTAGATCAGTAATCCAGTATCGTTATCAACACCACCTGTTTTAGGATGGAAAATTGTTTCTTCAAAAACAACTTTATTATCAACAACCTGTTTTACAACACTAATATATTCTCTCAAATAACTATCATATTGATAAACAAGTTTGTTCAAAAACAATCACCGTGATTAATATTAAACGAAACTGTTTAAATAATTTATAAAAATAGCCGGGCGGGGATTCGAACCCCGGTCACGGGGGTTCTCCTAAGCCATGTTTCAAAAAGCTTATCCAGAGCCCCGCATCCTTGACCGCTAGACGACCCGGCTATTTCTAAATCTAGTATAATTGTTATATCAAAACTCTTTAAATACTTTCCAATCACATCGTTTCTAAATTTAAAAAAGAATACGTGAAAAACTGTTTTAAACAAAATGCGGGGGGTGGGATTTGAACCCACGCAGGCCTACGCCACCGGGTCCTCAACCCGGCCCCTTTGACCAAGCTCGGGCACCCCCGCATCTATTTCTATCAATTAAAAATAGTAGTTATTAATAATTTACGTAGAGTTAAACTAGAAATACAGAATAGAATTAGAGAAATTGAATTAAAAATGAATTAAACAAAAACATTGAAAAAGAGATCGTAAACAATGAAAAACACCAATAAAATTAAATTATGATAAACCATTAGTATAAAAGATTCTATCTATACTGATTAATCCCAAATAAACCTGGGAATGAAATTGATTCAATAGTTGTTTCCATACTGTTGTTTTTTGATCTAGTTTTTCCATGTAGTGATATTTGTTTAATAAAATTATACAATTCATTAGAAAATCCCTTGGAGAGAAGAGATTTTATAACCTACAATTACGTTAAAACTTTTGATCAGATCTTCATCAAATCCATGAATTTTCCACATAGAACGATCAGGGTAAAACATAAAAACCAGACAAAATATAAAAAACTATAGCAGACGATTGAAAAACAAAAAATAGAATACAACACAAAGAATTGAAAGAGGAGCTTTCTAACGATCTCGCTGACAGCTTTAACTTTGGCTGAATACAACACAAAGAATTGAAAGATGATTCCAAAGATCGTTTCCCAATTCACGTCTCCAAAATTGAATACAACACAAAGAATTGAAAGGACAGAGTCTCGTTTCAAAGCAGATGGTAGAATGGTGCTAGCTGAATACAACACAAAGAATTGAAAGAATGGAG
>JAWAVV010000007.1:24019-38431 GCA_038897715.1 Desulfurococcaceae archaeon | reverse complement strand
TAAATTGTTTCAATTATTTTAATTAAAGTTTTACTATGGTTTAAATTGTTTCAATATCCTTGATCGATTCGTAGAATAAATTTATTTATAATTAAATTAAACTATTTTAACACTATGGTGTGTGTTTTATGGTTGATATTCGTGTATTTAGTGATTCTATTGCTAATATTGTTGAACGCGTTATTGATAGTGTTGTAACTATATCTACTGCTAGGATTACTTTTGATTTATTTAGTTTTGGTTTTAGAGAATTGAGAGGTATTGGTTCAGGTTTTGTAATAACTAGAGATGGTTATATTATCACTAACTACCATGTTGTAAAAGATGCTAGAACTGTTGATATCTATTTTAGAGATGGTTTGTCGATGAGAGGTGATGTTGTAGCAACAGATCCATATAGAGATCTAGCTTTATTGAAAATCGATATGAATACGAAACCTGTTTCACTCGGAGATTCGGATAGTATTAGAATAGGTGAGATTGTTTTAGCTATTGGTTCACCATTTGGTTTAATGGGACCTACTGTTACAATGGGTGTTGTAAGCGCTGTTGGTAGAACTATTATTGGTGAAAACATTATTCTAGAAGATTTGATTCAAACAGATGCTGCTATTAATCCAGGTAATAGTGGTGGTCCATTGATTAATACTGAAGGTAAAGCAATAGCTGTAGCGACAGCTATAATACCTTATGCTCAAGGTATTGGTTTCGCAATACCTATAAATTCTGTTAAGAGATTTATAGATATGCTTAATAAATACGGTAGACCGGTTATTGCGAGAATTGGTGTATACGTTGCTAGTATTAATAGAAATCTAGCGAGAATGTATGGTTTAAGTATTGATAGAGGAGTTATCGTTATAAGAGTTGAACCGGGTTCACCAGCTTACGATAGTGGTATTAGAGAGGGAGATATAATAGTTAAAGCTAATGATAGAGAAATCGTTAAACCAAGTGATTTAAGAAGAGTTATTGAAGAATCGATCGATAATAAATACGTTGTTTTAGAAATAGTGAGAGATAGGAGAAGATATGTTGTCGAAGTTCCTTTAATAATTGAAACACCTTATTGAAAATAAGAAATCTCTTGGTGGTTTAATGGTTAAAATAATTATTGGAGTTGAGAATATTAGTTTCGATGCTAGTCATTACACGAAGGGTTTTGATAGAGAATGTTTGAATTTACATGGACATACGTATAGATTAAGTATTGAAGTAAAAGGAGATATTGATCCAGATACTGGTATGGTTATAGATTTCAGTATTTTAAAAAAAGAAATATTGAGTATTGTGAAAGAATATGATCATAAGATAATTGTTTCAAAGAGAGATCTCGATAAAATAAGTATTAAAGGACCATTTAATACTGAGTTTAAAATTATAGATTATCCATACGCTACAGCTGAGTATATAGCTTTAGATATAGCTAGAAGATTGCGTGAAAAAATAAAACTACCAGTTAGATTGAAACTCTATGAAGGATTAAATAACTATGTTATCGTTGAAATAGATTAACGGTGTTTAATATGAATATAGATATTCCAGATGTTCATGATGAAGAACCTTTTGTTAAAATAGATATCGATAGAGTTGGTTTACGTAATTATAAAACTATTGTTAAAATATGTAGAAGTGATTGTAGAGAATATGTTGCAAACCTTGTTGTCTACATTAATCTACCTAGTGATAGAAGAGGAGTTCATTTATCTAGATTAGTGGATTCTGTGAGAAAAGCTTCAAGTAAAACACATAGTTCATTAATAGATTATACGCGTGATATAGTTGATAATTGTCTAGAAAACAATCCATATTCAAGTATAGTTGAAGCAATTGCTAGAATAAATACTATTTATAACGATAATGAATTGATTATTGAAACAAGTGTTTTGAAAAAGAAGAATGGTGTGAGAAGAGAGTCTTTAACAATATATTACCGAGGAGTTATTTCATGCCCCTGTGCTCAGAGAGTATATAGTATTCTAGAAAACACTGTTTTAGAGAAAACACCTACACATATTCAGAGAGTTTGGTTGAAAAATACTATTACTTCGAGTAATATCGATATAGATCCGTTTGAAATATATAGAATCGGTATCAGTGTTTTATCGGGTAGATTGATTAACTATCTAAATAGATATGGTGAATATAGTTTATTGAAAAATATTATCAGTAAACCACTTTTCGCAGAAGACGTATTACGTTTTCTAACTAGAGAACTATATGTTAATCTTCGAGATAGATTAAGTAGAGATACGGAATTAGTGTTAGAGATAATTAGTGAAGAAACTCTACACGAATTTGATCTACATGCTGTTTTGAAAACAAGTATTGTTGATTTAGAGAAGTGTTTCAGAAATATTTAACTCTAAATCCTCTATTCAAAGGTCTTGATATAAAACTATACTCTACGTCAATACCCCTTCTCTCTAGTTCATTTAATGTTTCTCTAAGTATTTTCAACGCTCTACTATAGTTATCTACTAGACCATATACTGTAGGACCCCAACTACTCTGACCAACACCGTAAACACCTTTACTCAACATAATGTTTACAGCTTCTTCAGATTCTCTACAGCAGAATAATCCATACTGGTATTTCGAGAAATACTCTCCTGTAATATACTGTATCTTGCTCAATGCTTTTCCAAAACCAACTATATCTCTACGTATTACTGATGGTATTAATTCTAATAGTAGAGTAGCATAGAGTTTACACTGTAGATTATCATCTATCTTCAACGGTTTCTCTAAGAATTGTTTTTCAAATTCATCGCTTATTCTCTTACTCACTCTCGGTGTTATTAAGATAAAAAACCAGTTTCTAGGTAGAGAGTATCTAGCTATAGGTAATGGTAAGTCATGTATTGTTTCTACTTCTCTCAATATGTTGTTATCTAATCTCCTACCGCTATCTATGATTAAACCTCCTTTTTCAAAAACAGATATTCCTATTCCAGATACATATCCTCTACCTAGTTTTACAGCTAATTCTCTTACACTGTATTTTAAACCATATAGTTTAGATAAACCATATGATATAGCTAGTAGTAGTTGTGTAGTTGAACCTAAACCAATATGTCTCGGGATTGCTGATTTAACAATTAGTTTGAAACCACTTATCTCTAGAGTGTTAACTGTTTTTTCAACTACATCGTTTAATTCAATATTTGTTTCATTAACGATCTCTAGTCTATTGTTTTTGCTTATAATTAATTCAATATTTGGATTATCTATTGCTAAACCAATACCTCCATAAGCTATGTTTTCTCTATTGAAATTATAGAAACCTAGATGTAGTCTCGAAGGTGTTTTAATAAATATATTAACCATGTTGTTTAAAGCCTCTCATCATTGTTTTCAATAATTTCTTCTCTCTAAACAATGGTTGATCCTGTATATAGTTTTTATTTATTCTAATAGCTTCACTTGCTTTACCAAGCTCTATGCCTAGATACATTGCGTGAGGTATTGAAGAAACCAATTTGTTTTCCAAAATATAGTTTTTTAAAGCTTCAATACTTCTGCTTTTAATCAATAATTTTCTATCTCTACTAACACATAGTGTTTCAATAAATCTATTCTCATGATCAACTCTTATTCTAAAATACTCTTGTGGTTTACATTCTTCTCTATACTCAAAATTTTCAATAGTTATTTCTTCAGCATCTTCAACATCTATTTTATAATCTATCCTCCTCTTATCTTTAACAAACAACAAGTCTATTCCAAGATCTTTTGGAGGAGATCTACGTATATAAGCTAATGTAATCATCTCGCTAGCTATTGCTAATTCACGTGTTGAATCAATTGTTTTACTAGATGCTTCGACGACTAAGAGTATTGATGCTTTAACATCTAATGCTAGAACTGATAACAAAGTGTTTAATCCAATACTGTCAGCATCTATTAATTCAACTACATTGCTAACACCCATTAACAATGGTTTATCAGAATATTTTCTCTTCAACTCTCTGTAGTTATTAATTGATTCAAATAAATTACCTATGACTGGAGGATCTAGTATTGGGTCTAGAATATAGTGTTCTAATCTATCTCTAATCTTATCGATTAATCTATCGATATAGAGTATTCTCATGCTTGTGTCTGGTAGATAGTTTCTACAAGAATCGTAAGGTATTATAACAGGTATTGTTTCCCTAATGTAATCTATAACGTGTTCAACATTACAGTAATCTATACTGAGAACAATATCTACACCAGCTTCAACTCCTTTCAATATTTCACTCGGTATTAAAGTATCTATAGCTATTGGAATATCGAATTCTCTTTTAATAGTTTTAACAGTATTGTAAACTAAATCTGGATGAGGATTTTTTGATTCAAAACCGATTGAAACTATATCAGCACCTTTATCGATTAATTCATTAACTTTTTTCAATAAAAAATTTTCATTCATTAAATGAACGTTTGTTAATTCAGATAATATTCTGAAAGGAGGTGGATTTACAGGTATGTAGATTCGACCTATTTTAATAGATTCTGTTTTCTTCACTTCTTCGAGTTTAATTAATGTTTTTAAATTATTATCTAGAATATATTTTTCAATTAGAAAATCAGCTGGTTTTTCACGTGAAAGGATTTTGTCTAATTCATCTAATTTAAGCAGTATTGATAGATCGAAAGCATGTATTGTTCCTTTAAAACAAGGTATTCCGGTTTTTTCCTCAATAATCTCTGTTGAACCGGGGCATAAGCCGGGTATTATTATTAAATCATATTTATTCTTATCAATATTTAATTGTTTTAAATAATTAGCTATTTGTTCTGCTGATAATAGTGATATTACTTGAACAGGTATTGTAACTACGTCTACTTCATGTTTAGTATTTGTTTCTCTAATTGTTTCTCTAACAGTTTTCTCAGCTAAAAGTCCGGTTACTAGTAGTATTTTCATAGATAAACACCTATTGTTTATATTTTAGTTAAATCGATTTATTTAAACGGTGTATTGTTTTGAAGAATATATTATGGTGTATTACGGGAGCTGGAGCTTATTTAAGAAATATTGTTGAAACTATTTACAGTATTAAGAATAGTTGTGGTTTTAAAATAACTATTTGTTTCAGTAAATGGGGTTTTGAAGTAACTAGAATATATGGTTTACACAGTATTTTATCTAAAATAGCTAGTGGTGATTATTTCGAAGAATGGTTTGTTGAAGAAAAAGGTTTTTACCGTATTGGCAGAGTTTTTATGAAGAAATATGATTTAGTAATAATAGCTCCTGCTTCGAGCAATACTATTGCTAAGATTGTTCACGGTATTGCTGATACTCTACCAACACTTGTTTTTTCACAAGCTGTTAAATCAAATACTCCCGTAGTTTTGTTTCCAAGCGATATTCCTGGTATTAATGGATTTATTTGTTCAGAAACTCCTTGCTACGTTGATAAGAATATTTGTAAATGTTTATATGAGAATAAAGCATGTGTTTTGAAAGAATCTTGTCCTGTTGGAGCAATAATTGTTTACAGTAAAACTGTTAGTATTGATTTAGAGAAATGTATAGGTTGCGGTATTTGTGTAGATAAGTGTGTTTATAATGCTGTTAAATGTTGGAGTAGAATATGTATTAAACCGAGTTTTATTGATTTGAAGAATATTGAGCGATTAAATGATTTTAAAAACGTACATGTTGTTAGAAATATTAATGAATTAGTTGAGAAGATTACGGATCTAACCGGGGTTTGTAATGGTTAAAGCTATGGGTATAGATCCAGGTACTGGTTCATTTGATATAGTTGTTGTTGAGAAAAACAACGTTGTCTGGGAGAGATCTGTGCCAACGAGTGTTTTGATAAAAAATCCAGGAATCATCCTCGATTATATTAGAGAAGCTGGTTTTGTAGACATTATTATCGGCCCATCTGGTTATGGAACACCTATTGTCTGTAATAATGATATCATAGATCCAGTTGTTTTCGCTAGTGAAGTACTGTTACTAACTAGTATTGATGATATTGAGAGAGGTGTTTTAAACAACGAGTTAGGTATGTATGTTTATAAATCACTACTAGATGTTGTTAAACAACTATGGTTAAGTAACTATAATGTATGTTATATTCCATCAGTTATTCAACTACCTACAATACCATTGTTTAGAAAGATTAACAAGATCGATATGGGTACTGTTGATAAATTAGCATCAACTATTCTAGCTATATACGATCAGAGCGTTGAATACGGTATTGACTATAGTGAGACGAATTTCATACTGGTTGAAACCGGTTTTGGATACAATGCAGTAATAGGTGTTTCGAGAGGTAGAATTGTTGATGGTTACGGTGGAACGCTTGTTTCAAACGGTATGTTAACAATCGGTTCAATTGATGGCGAAGTAGTTGTTTTAGGTAGAGAGTGGAGTAGAGTTGATTTATTTAATGGAGGTGTTTTAACTATATGTAATACAACTAGTATTGAAGAAGCTTTGTTAATTAGGAGTAAGAGTAGTTTATGTAATGAAGGTTTTAAAGCTATGTACGATGAGTTGATTAAAAATATTATGAGAGTGAGTGTTTCAATCGGTAAACCACGTGAAGTATTATTATCCGGTAGATTGATTAGATATAGTGAATTGAGAGATGAATTAATAGATCTTATTGGTAAATACTTTAGTGTGAGAATTGTTAATAGTTTGAAAGGAGCATATAGATCTAAAGAATCTGGTCAAGGATATGCTATTATCGGTGAAGGATTGTTAAAAGGATATTTCGGAGATTTAATAGATATTGTTGAATTGAAGAATGCTCGTGGAACAGTTTTAGATTACGTTTACCATCCTCGTTTAAGAAAAGCTAGAGATAGATTAGTTAACGCTATCAAATCTTCTTTGAAGAAAAGCGTTTACGAGAGAATATTGAGTTGATTGTTTTTGATAAGAATTGTCTACGACGATATTCACTGGTTGCATAGGGGTCCAGTAGATCATCCTGAGAATCCTTTTAGAATAGAGATTATTGTAGATACTCTTTTGAAAAAGAATTACTGGAGTAAATTGGTTGTTGAAGAAACTGTTGAGTCAAATATTGAGGATTTATATAGTGTTCACAGTAGAGAGTATGTTCAATGGATTATCGATGAGTGTAAACGTGGTTTCCACTACATAGATTCCGATACTTATGTTACTAAACATAGTTTTGAAGTAGCTTCACGATTCTCATCTAAAGCTAGAGAAATTGGTTATAAGTGTTTACGTGAGAAAGACATATGGTTTATACTAGCTAGACCTCCTGGTCATCACGCTGGTTTCAACGGTATTGCTATGAATGCTCCATCGCTCGGTTTCTGTATATTCAACCATGTTGCAGTTGTTGTTAAAACACTTCTCGATCACTTGGATAAAGTAGTTGTTATAGATTTCGATCTACATCACGGTAACGGTACTCAGGAAATATTCTGGAATGATAATAGAGTTATACATATCGATATACATGAGTATGGAATATACCCTGGTTCAGGTTATGTTTCTGAAAACGGTGGTTTTAGAGCTAGAGGTTCTAAAATAAACATTCCTTTGAGTAAAAATAGTGGCGATAGTGTTTACGCATGGATTTTGAAGAAAATTGTTGAACCGGTTTTATATAAGTATAAACCAAGCGTGATAGTGGTTTCTGCTGGTTTTGATCCATTTATTGGTGAACCAATGAGTGGTCTTAAAGTATCTGATAAAGTTTTTCATTTATATGGATATTTCTTCTATCAATTGTATAGCGATGGTGTTGTCAAATCTATTGTAAACGTGCTTGAAGGTGGTTATGGTATTGGTTTGAGAAAAGGATTTATTGCTTACTTAGAGGGTTTGATGGGTATTAATAGAGATTATATTATTGACTATAAACCTGTTGATAAAAGAGTTTACGAGAGTTTAGTGAATATTATGTTGAAATACCATGGTTTAGAGATTGATTAACTATGTGCTAACCCGATTAATTCATCAATACTATTAATGTTGTTTTCAACCATGTATTTCTCAATACCCTTTAATATTTCATTTACAACACCGTATCCTTTCAAATAGAATGCTGTAGCTAACTGTAATGCTCTAGCTCCTGCTTGTATTGTTTCAATAGCTGTTTTCCAATCAACTATGCCTCCAGCTCCTATTATTTCGCATCCATATTCTCTATAAATACTGTAGATACAGTATATTGCTATAGGGTGTATTGCTGGTCCCGATAAACCACCGTATTTATTGCTTAAAACTGGTTTAGATACATATATGTCTATAACCATACCCGGTATTGTATTTATTAATACAACAGCATCTGCTCCAGATTCTAATGCTACTCCTGTTTCTCGTATTAATTCCCTACTATAGCTTAATTTAACCCATATTGGTTTACTACAAATGCTTTTAACACTACTAGTTATTTCTCTAATAGTTTCAATACTATCAACTCTATAATCTAGAGTGTGTGGACAACTCATATTTAGTTCTAAACCATCTACACCAGCGTCTAATGCTTTTATCGTAGATTCAACGTATTCATTAATATTTCTACCAGATATACTAGCTATTACGGGTAGATTATGTTTTTTAACTATTTTTACGAATTCATATAAACTATCTATACCGGGGTTTGCTAATCCAATAGCGTTTAGTAAACCGTATTCAAGAGGTATTAATACTGGTGTACTATATCCTTCTCTTCTCTCCAGCGTTAGTGTTTTAGTAACTACTGCTGATACGTTTGATTTAATTAATTTAACAATACTTTCAACACTATTACCCATTACTCCACTAGCGTTCATAATCGGGTGTTTTAAATCAATATTTGTTAATCTAATAGATAGTTTTACCATAAGTATTCTCCTATTTCTTCTAGATAAAACCCGGGTCCATCTATACATAAATAGTATTCTCTATTGTTAAACACTTTACATGTTCCACATAATCCTAGTCCACATTTAATCATAGATTCTAGTATGAATATTGTTTTAAACCAGTATTTTCTATTAATTATCTCAGCTAGTTTTTTAAGCATATCTATTGGTCCACAAGCTATTATATAATCGTATTTCTCTAAACTAATTTTTTCAACATAATCTGTTATTAAACCGTTGTAATCACATTGTCTGTCGAAACATGTTGTCGTAATACTACATTTCATTTCTTTAACGAAATCCACTATATTCTCTATTTCATCGAAACTCCAAGCTCCATATATTAAACTACATTCTCTACCCTGTAGTTTCTGTAGATAATGTACTATTGGTGCTAATCCGCTACCTCCAGCTATGAATAAATATTTTTCTCCATTTAATGGTAATAGTGGTTTACCTAATGGTCCTATTAAACCAAGGTATTCACCTGGTTTTTTTCTAGATAGAATTGTTGTTGTAAGCCCGATTGGTTTAACTATAAACCATATTTCATCTTCTTCGCTATAAGCTATACTCATAGGTATTGCTTCATAACCAGGTATCCATAGCATTACGAATTGTGGTGGATTTGATTCAGATATTTTTTCAATTGTTTTTGTTTTAATCAAATATATTGTTTTACTCAATTTCTTGTTTTCAAGAATTTTTAAAGTAGTGTATTTAGCAATATTATTCATCTTGATCATCGTTTAGTATTTTACGGAAACCTTGTTCTCTATAGTAATTGATTATTCTAGAATATTCTCTATCTGTGATTAAATTGTTTTTTACAAGTATTTTTACAATAGTTTTCATATCTAGGAGTGATTTTAATTCTACATTTAATTCTCTCAATTTCTCTCTAGCTCCTTCTAATCTATCTATGATAACTAATGCGTTCTCTACTATGCCTTTGTTTTCTCTAATTACTTTTATAGCATTGTATAGTGTTAAACCTGTTGTTGAAACATCGTCTATTAACAATACTCTCCTATCTTCTATCAATCCTTCTATCAGGTTTTTCAAACCATGTTCTTTCTTCTTCTTTCTAATATATGCTAGTGGTTTTTTCATTAAACAACTTAGATATGTTGCATATACTATACCCGATGTTTCTATACCAGCTATTGTATCGAAATCTATTTCATTCATCTCTATGTATTCAACTATTCTACTCATTATTTTATTCATTAAATCAGGATTGCTTGGTAGTATTCTTAGATTAATATAGAAGGGGCTTATTCTACCGCTTGATAATCTGTATTCTCCGAATGTAATTATCCTACTCTGGATCATTTCTTTAACTAAATCTTCGTAAATCAATTTAACCACCTGTAGTATTTATTTATTAACTCAACTAGTTTATTTCCAGGATTCTCGGTTCTCGTTATTAATCTACCTATTATTTCATAATCAGCTCCGTTTTTCAAACCAGTACCTGGTTCGGCTCCTTGTAATCCAATTCCCGGTGTTATTATTTTTAAATCAATGTTTTCTTCTCTCGATGTATTCTTTACTCTATCTATAATGTTTTTCTTATTTGGTGCTATTATTACACCCCATGGTTTTGTTTCTAAAACTATTTTTATTAAATCATCTATATTTTTATCTATTAATTCAATTGAACCAGTGTGTGTCATTGATACTACTAGTATTAGTTTTGATTTACTCATATCTAGGTATTTGACTAGTTTTTCGAGTGCATCTCTATATCCTATGAATCCATGTGCTATGAAAGTATCTATACCTATTTCTAATAGTGGTTTTATTGTTTCAATCATTATTTCTCCAATATCTGCTAGTTTTAAATCAGCTATGATTAGATCTGTTTTATTCATTTGTTTAATTATTCCACGTAGTTTTTCTAATCCAGTTCTTATTAATAATGGTAAACCTATTTTATAACCAATTACTTTATCTTCTGTTTCTCTAATTATTTTAATACACCATTCTACGGGATTTTCTATCTCGTAAGGAGGGTCTAGTGCTATTATTATTGGATACTTCAAGTGAGCCCTAATTAACATATTTTATTATTTAAATTGTTTTAAATATTTTAGTTAATGGTTTTGAATTAGAAGAGTAGAGGAGTGAGAGAGGGGAAAAAAGATTGGATTTAAAGATTTATATGTGTTTTAACTTATTTTCTCTTTATAATTAATAGTATTGCTAGTAATGCTATTAGTATTATTAACGGTAGTATTGTTGGTTCAGGTGCTGGTGGTGGTGTTAATCTAGTTATTATATCTACGTCAAATGATCCAAATGCTGGTCCGCGGGTTTCTGGATAGTATATGTAGTAGTTCCATGTTGTTAATGTTCCACCTACTAATTGCTTCAAATACTCTGGAGGTACTTCAATCTTTATACGTATTGATTTATCTGGCTGTACTGTTATCGTTATGTATTGACTTGGTAGTGTTCCTAAGTATTCACCTGTTTCTTTATTGTAAATATCTATTCTGAAGATTAGGTCAGCGAGGTTTACATCTATTGGTCTAACTACTGGATATTTAGTACCTATTGTGATTAAGAATTCTATTTCAAGCCTATCTCCTAGTTCAACGAATACTCTCTCTTTGAATGTTAGTTTATCAATACTGATTACTCTGTATGCTATAGCTGTTGTGAATATGTAGTCGAATATTTCTGGGAACTGGTATTTATCGAATCTCTTAATAACCATTGTGAACGCTACTGGGTCGTAGGATTCAACATAGTATGGTCCTTGACTTACATAAGCGTGTTTATAAGTTTCTATGAATCTTATTGCATTACTGTATCTAGCATCAACGTCAGCAATTAGAGCTGAAGCCCAGTATGGGTCTGGGTAGTTGAAGTATTTAGGTATCTTTGGTACATATGCTCTATCATCTCTAATGTTTTCAAGTGCTTTCTTCACATCTAAAGCTACTTTGGGATCGATGTAGTCTACAGCTGTGTATGGTCCTGTTGTTGACCAACCGTATAGTGTGCCGTAAGCACCATTACTAACTATTAGTTCTTCACCAGCGTATAGTAAGTGCCATGGCATATCAGCAAACACGTCTGCAGCATCAGCTACGTAAACTGGTACTACATCTGCGTAATCATACCAGTAAGCCATTGATGTCCAGTTGATTATCTTGAAACCGAAGTATTGGTGTAAACCATAAGCTGGGTCGAATTCAAACCAGTAGTATGGATCTGGTTCACCGGTAATAATTTCATCGTTAAATGACCATTCAAAGCTGAAAGCTATTCCGTAGATTAGATCAGCTATTGTGAATGCACTACCATCATGCCAGTAGCCTAGAGTCATACCATCTTTAGATTTGTATCTAGTCTCTACGTATGAACAGATCTTGAGAGTTCTTGCAACAATTTCATCGTAGCTGTAGCCCCAATAAGCTCCCCAAGTTGCTTTAACCCATTTATCATTAGCTTCCCATAAGTATACCCATTTCTCCTGTATTGGGTCGTAAACGTATCCAGTGACTTCAGCTAAAGATATGTCTGCTGGATATGTTTGTTTAACATAGTAGCTCTCTACACGCATTGGGTCGTGTGTACCTGTTGCTGGATTGATCCAGTAATCGTAATCTGCTAGGAATCTATGTATATATTCGCTATAGATATCTCTGAAACCTGTTAATGGATTCCACCAGCTCATGAATAATGCTCCAACTGCTGAGAATTGTAAGAACTTTACTTCTGGTTTAGTAAATCTCAGTGTTCTCATTGCCCATGGATTGGCTAAACCAACATAGCCAGCTATTACGTCTGTTAAAGTATATCTATGAGCTGGATATACATTTATCTCGTCGACAATGAATACACGTATTGCTTCCTCAACACCATATCTCAGACCTAACAATATATCATTCTTTAACTCTGTTTCATCAACATATGTATAGTAGTTTAACTTATACTGTAGAGCCCATACAGTATCGTTACAATACCAATACCACCATGTAGCTCTCCAGTGGTTTGGTCCATAACCACTATCAGGTAGATAGAAGAATGCTATTGTCCATCTTAACCAATGCCATGGTACTTCAGCTGTTGTAACCCATCCTTCAGTGTAGATATGCCATATTCTAGGTTCATAATCATCGCCTGTTGGTATTGTTCCAAATGGATCGCGTTTAACAGGGTTAACGTAATAAGCAGTTAAAATTGGTCCAGGTCTGGGTTTCTCAATATTGTTAACCCATAGATTGAAGTATTTTCTTAAATTATCTGCAACATGTCTTCCAATCTCAAGTCTCTCGTCTTCAGTTCTAATCATGAAGTTAATATTTATCCTTCTAACCCAGGTGAGATCTATTTTAGCAAGATGTAATACACCATCTATGTAAATTAGTGTGAAGTTGTAATTGTTTAACGTAGCATTAACGTTTTGAACAACTGTTTCAAATATAGCCTTAGCATAACCTGGGTCGAATATTGTGAATCCATATCCTTCACAAATATCTTTAAACATTTCTTTATACTGTGGATGAGCTGTTAAAATAGCACAGTATTTTGGTACAGCAGCACCTCCATAAATTGTTCCAGCTACGTATGCTCTATCAACTAACCAGTTTACTGCAAATCTCACTTCTCTAATAGCAAACGGGTTCCAGGTTAGATCAACATACATTTCTTCGGTAATATCGGTTATGTTAACGTTGAAGTTTGTTGCCAACATTGGACCTGTTCCGAACCATTTATCAGGATCTACTAGTACTAGACCAGGTATATATTGACCTGGAAATACTTTACCTTTATATACTGTAACTGTTCCAGGTAGATTGGGGTCTATAACGTTCTGAGCGACGTTGAATACTAGAGCAGTGTAAGTACTGAAACTCGGTATTAGTGTTAAGTTTACTAAAGCATATGTAGGTATTAGTGTTTTTCTAACAGTCCAGAAGAATATGTCTACGTCACCGCTTGCTGCACGTAGAACACCGGTATCTTGACTTGTCTCAGGCGACCAGTATATAGTGGTTGGAATCTGTCCTCCTTGAGCTAGTGCTGGTAGATATGGGAGTATTACTATTGATAATAGAACTAGACCAAGCAATAGTTTGTAATTCATCTAGGATTCACCCAAACAACACCTAACCTAGGTTTATTTATTTAAAACGATCATATTTAAACTTTTCAACAAGAGTTTTAGATTAAACAATCTGGTTTCACTAGAGTAAAGTATTTAATCAAATAATCTATTTTTAGGAATAGTAGTTTAGGGCCCGTCGTCTAGTTTGGCTAGGACGCCGCCCTTACGAGCTCTGAAAGATTTCAGTTAAGTTAGGCGGAGGTCCGGGGTTCAAATCCCCGCGGGCCCATTTCAATTCTCAGAATAGTTTTCTCTCTAAATCTCTTAATAATTGTTTCAATACTAGTATTCGTTACTATTAATGGTATTTCTTCAAGTATAGCTATGTTTAACGCTAGTGTATCAACATTCTGTACGTTGTGTAGAATAACGATACTTGGTTTTACAGGAGATACTCTTACAGCAACCATTACAGACCTTCCTCTAGTTATATTCGTAAAAAC
>JAWAVV010000007.1:0-23921 GCA_038897715.1 Desulfurococcaceae archaeon | reverse complement strand
AAGTATAGCTATGTTTAACGCTAGTGTATCAACATTCTGTACGTTGTGTAGAATAACGATACTTGGTTTTACAGGAGATACTCTTACAGCAACCATTACAGACCTTCCTCTAGTTATATTCGTAAAAACTACTACCCGATCGCTTGTCGAACCCATTAATTTAACGTATTCACTAGCTGTTAGTGATTTAACAGCTTTAACACTATCTATAATCGTATAACCATATACTGGTCTATGTATAACAGTATTCGACAACAATATTCCATCAGTTAACATAATCAATTCATCTAATCCTATTGGTTTAATGAATTCACCGATATCAATAATACCGTCAACGTAGATATTCATTAATTTAGCTATTCTCACAGTAGTGTTCCATCCACGTTTAGAATCGTGTATGAAAAGTGTTTTAATAAACTTCTCTATAAATCTCCTACCCGCTCTCCTCCTATCTCGCTCGTAATCGCTTAAAACACTTGGTTTAATATTGATCAATCTAGATGCATCTATCTGGCTTAAGCCATAGATTTCACGCCATTTCCTAATAACAGAACCCGGTTTATTATTTAAAACAATCTCACCAGCAATGTATTTAGCAACATAATCTAGTACGTAATCTGGCGGTGTTGTTTTCATACATAGAGACACCATTAAGTAATGATAGTATTATCTAAAAATAAATATCTAGGAGGATAGAAATATCCCGCCGGGGGGATTTGAACCCCCGACCACCCGGTTTCTATTTCTAAAGCTGTTTCACCATCATCCATTTCTCGAAACGAGATTGTCTGGTGAATGAGGGGTTTTACACAACCCCTCTACAGCCGGGCGCTCTGCCGCTGAGCTACGGCGGGTTTCTAAATCTATTCTAACAATGTACGGGTTTTTATATTTTTAACAAAGATTCAACATATTTCTTAATCGGTGTTTAATATGAGTAATGGAGATTTAAAAACAATAGATATTGTTTTAGCTAATGATATTAACTACGTTGACAGTATTCTGAGAGTTAAAGATAGTGTTCGCGAAGAAATTGTAAAAACTGTACGTGAGATAGTTAGATACAGTAGTGATTCCATAAGATTCGTTCACTTAGGTGAATACGGTAAAGCTCGTGAACTTTTAGATAAATTGATTAAAATAGTTAGAAATATGTGTGAAAAACTCAGCCAACACCCCGATCTCTACTATAGTGGATTAGTATACAACGGTTTATCGGAATTCGTTGAAGCATATTTAACATATAGTTTAATTGTTGAAGAGAAATTAGTTAGTATACGTGAGTTAAACATACCTATAGCTCCTTATCTACAGGGTTTAGGCGACCTCATAGGTGAATTGAGAAGATATGTATTAACACTTATAGATAGAAACGAATTCGATAAAGCAAATCTATATTTAAACATAATGGAGACTATATATAGTTATTTAAAGAAACTAAACTATCCTGATCCACTAGTTCCCGGTTTAAAACATAGAGTAGATGTTGCTCGTAGATTGATCGAAGATACTAAAACACTATTTATAAGTGTTAAAAACATGATCGATTTATCTAAAAAACTAAGTTTGAATAGTTAACGAACTACTTTCTCTTGATAACAATTGGTTTGAAGAAATTATTTGTTTCTAAAATGGTTTTATCAATAGCGGTAATTCTATCGCTTAACAATTCTTCTACAAATCTCTTATACTCTGAGAAAGATATTTCACCGCTAATATCTGTACATTCTTCGTAATCAATACTAGTTAGTGTTTTATCAGTATCTATCGTTAACTTTATTTTACAATCACCAATCTCAAGTAATTTAGAATCATGTGTAACCAATATTACTTGACCAAAACTAGAGCTAAGTTCTTGAAATAGTTTCCTCAACTTATCTACACGCTCGGGACTGAAACCAATAGTTGGTTCATCGAGTAGTAGAGAACTATCTGCTAAAACAGGGTTTAAACTACGTACAACACTATTGAGTGCTAGTCTATAAGCAAGACTAGTTGCCATTAATTGACCACCACTAGGTTGTAGAATATCCTGTAACCTACCGTCAACACGTGCTTTAACAGATACTGTGAAATCATCTCTAACATCAGCTTCTATTACCTCTTGTTCTTCCATGAGTTTATTGAGGAATAATCTAAACATTTCTCTAAATTTGTCTAAAGCAATAGATCTAACAATAATCTCGACTTGATTAACAATTTTAACAAATCTATCTAAGAAATTCCTCATTTTCTCATATCTATCTATTTCAGTTCTAATCTTTTCAAGTTCTTCAGCAATAATCTTAACACTTTCAATTTCTTTCTCCAAGCTATCTAATCTATTCTCAACTCCACCGAGTTCTCTAGTTAATTCATCAATCTGCTTACCTAGTTCATATTTAAATCTCTCATATTTCTCTTCTTCTTCAATCAATTTATTCAATTTATTGATCAAATCAGATGATTCTTCAACCCTACTCTCTTTACTCGCTATCTCGTTTTCTAAATTAATCAATTCAATAACTATATTATTCAACTCAACTAGTTTAAGCTTAGTATTCATTAACTCATCTTTACGTTTACTCAAGATTTCTCTATTTTTTCTCAACTTATTCAAATCACTATTTACTCTCTCTAATTCATCCTCAATACTACTCATCTCTCTCGACAATTCACTGCATTCTACGTTCAACTCGTTAATCTCTTTCTCAATTTCTCTAATTTTCTCCTCCATTTCTCTAACTAATCTCTCACCATGTTCATGTAGTATTTTTTGTTTACAAACTGGACACACTCCTTCACTTACGAGTTTCTTGATTCTAGACAATTCTTCTTCATACTTCTTCAATTCCTGAGATTTACTAGTGATCCTACCCCTACGTTCACCCAATTCTCCTCGTAGTTTAAGCAAATTAGAATCATATCTATATTTCAAATCACTTAATTCACTCTCACGTCTACTTATTTCATCTAATTCATTCTCAACTCTAGAAAGATCGCTACCGGTCAACTCTAATCTATCTTCAACCTCTTTCTGAAGCTTCTTCAAGTCTTCTAAAACAACTATACCTAGTTTTTCACCTAGTTCTCTAAGATTAGTTTTCTTCAAACTATATTCTTTTTTCAAACTCTCCAACTCTCTCTTCAAATTCTCTATCCAAACAATTTCACGACTAACACTACCTTTCTCTTCTCTAATTCTACTCAATTCTTTCTCGATCTCTCTCATTCTCTCTTCCAATTTAGTTTTAGTTTCTTCAATCTCTCTCTTCTTTCTCTCTAATTCCTTTCTCTCACTTACTATTTCTTTCAAACGATCTTCAGGCGATTTTCCACCAAGTTGTTTTAACTTCATACTTTCTTCGATTTCTTTCTCCTTCTTCTGTCTCTCTAAAATACTATTCAATTCCTTAACATTTTCTTTAACACAATGATATCGTTCTAATCCAAGCGAATAGTTTATCAAAAGTTCTCTATCTTCTTTATCAAGAACAAGTATTTTATCAATATTGAATTGCGGTGTATATATAGTGTTTGTGAAAACAATAGGTTTCATCTTACTTATTTTCTCTCTAAAACCTAGTTCTTTTAAAACCTCTATTCTAAGATCATCGTGACTACACTGTTTCCTCGTTTTTAAAACAAACTTATTGTTTTCAAACTCATATACCTGTATTTCACCACTAGTACTGCTATATGTTTCTCCTCGTTTCTCAATATCTCTACGTACAACTATTAATTTACCACCATGAGCTATAAGTACTTTTACAAAACCACTACTAGCACCTCTCCTCAACAAGTAATCGGGTTTTGGATAAGCATATCCTTCAACAGGGTCTTTGCTCAAAGTCTGTCTACCGAAGAGTGCGAAGCTAATACTATTAAGTATAGTTGTTTTACCAGTACCTATGTCTCCGTAAATAGTTGTTACACCACTCATTGGAAAAACTATTGTCTGATCCCTGTAACTACGTATATTCTTCAATCTAACTCCTAGAATAATCATTGTTTAACACCTTCTCTCCTAGATATTATAGAAAACACTTTCCTACCAGTTTCTTCAAAAGACTCTTTTTCTCTAACTGATTTAGAATACTCCTCAGTAATGTAATCTATGTAATCGAAATAACCAGGTATGTATACAGGTATTGGTTCTTTTACACTTAAATCAGATGTGTATAAATACCCCTCACGATCCCCTAAACTAGTTAAAGTTTCACTAGGTATACCAATGTTTTTGAAATAGTTTAAATCAGATGAATGCTTTGTTCTCAAAACAATCAATGTGTTGAAATTAGCGAGTATTTGTTTCTCGATATCTGTAGCTATTTGCGTTATAGCTATTAAACCAATACCGAATTTACGTCCTTCTCTAGCTATTCTAGCGAATACATTGTACGGACTACTAACTTTCTCTGGATTTAAATACAGTGGTGCTTCTTCCGAAACTACAGCTAGTTTAGGCAACATACTTGATTTATCAACACCCATGTAAACTCTTTGTTCAAAAACTCTCCTTAAAACACTCATAACAACTATATCTGCTTGAACACTAGGTATTTTAGAAACATCGAGAATAACAATTGAACTTCTATCACTATTTAATTTATTAACAACGTTATCTAAATTAATAGACCCTCCGTAGAGTTTCTGTAAAATATTCTCATCTTGTTTCAAACTATCTAGTATTTTCAATTTACTTAAAACAGGTGAAGATGTCCCTCTAATTTTATTGGACAATGTCCCTCTAATCTTATCGAGAGCTGATAATAATGCTGTCAACACTTTAACGAGAAACCACGGGTTTTTAACGAGAATCGTTGTTTTAAAAACAGAATTACTATCATCTATTACGCTTATTGTTTCATAACCAGTCTGTGTTTTCAAATTCTTACGTTCAATTCTTAAACTCAGATTGCTCAGTAAAATCCTCCTATACATTCTAAGCCTATGAATATTGATACCAATCGTTCTAAGTATAGTTTCGTATAAACCCTTTTTCTCTCTTTCACCGATACCTTCATATCTAATAACGTTATCTACGAGTAATGGTATTAAAGCTAATAGATTACCCGTTCCTTCACTATCTTTAACAAATACATTAACCCACTCTATCGGTAAAAGATTACTGTCTTTAACTACTTCAAACAGATTTGTCACTAAATTAACTAGTTCTTCTAATTCACTTATTTGTTCAATAGGTAGTTCTAAAATACTCGCTAAATCACTTATATCAATATTTGTTAAATCAATAGAACCTGTTAAACGATTAATAAATTGATTTGGTTTTTCAAAATTCTCTCCACTACTTTCCAACACGTATACGTTTATCTCAAGAGAATCCATGTTTCTATTCAGAGAAACTGCTTTACTCAATAAATCTAGGAAACTATTATTTCTCCAAATAGAGTATTCTCCATGTCTATCTATTATCAACCACGATATGTTGGGTTCACTTCTAAGACACCATTGTGTCACAATACCCATAATACTCGTAGTCTTACCTGAACCAGTTTGTCCAGTTACAAGTATGTGTTTAGGAACAATAGTTTTTAAATCAACGAGTAGTTTAGCGTTTTCAAAATACTTCTCACGTCTCAGGATATCTAGTGAAGCTACACCACTCCGTAACCAAGCTACTGGTACGGGTTCCGACAATTCCTTAACCGCTTTAACCCCTTGACTTAGATAATTCATTATTTTCTCGGATTCGGGATCTCCTCTAGTTATTAAGTAAACAATAGAGTCTAACGATGGTGGTTGAGTAGGTTTAGTTACAACTGGGTATTCACCGGTCTCGGTTTTAATCATTCTTATTTCGAAGAATAATATTGTTTTAGCATACATTGTTTTAGCAATACTGTATAGTGGTGGTTTAGAGTATGGTTCTTTTACAATAGATGAAGGTGGTACAGGTACTTCACCTTCATAACCAATAACTTGTAAAAGAACGTATCTATCACTTGTTTTAACATACATTATGTCTCCGATGCTAGGTTTGTAAATATCGCTAGTAATCAACACGTATATGTATTGATCGCTCCAACTATAAACATATCCAACTGGTTCATTCATTTAAACCACCTTCATCTATAACCATACCTCATACGCATTGTTGATGAAAATGCTTGAATCAGTGGTTTTAACAAAGGTTCATCGATGTAATTCATTGTTTTTAAAAAGAGATTTTCGAAAACAATAGCTAGTTCTCTACTATATCTAATAAATCCATCTATCTCCATGTATCCGAGTGGTGGTTCACCAATGAGTTTAGACCTGTAGATATATAGATTTGGAACAATACTGTGTATTCTATGGTTAATATTATTTGCTTCAACATGGTTTACAACAATATTATCACTCTTTAAACCAATTACTTGATTTTTAGAATACAAATCGGCTACGAATACGTTAGTGAAATCGCTGGTTATAGGAAATCTAGAGACATAGACACCGTGTTTATCGTAAACAATTCTGTTGAAAACCTTAATGGTTTCATCAATAAAATCTAGAGCCGAGTATTTATTCAAAACTTCAAGTAGTTTTTCAACAACTAGTTTTAAACCATCTATATTTATATCCGTATACAGTCCTCTACTACTAGTCCAAGTATTCAAATACGATGAGAATAAACCATAGCTACGAGCTATTGTTGTAAACTTTGTTGTTTTAGACAAACCAATAACATTCATTAATTCATCGATCACCGAAATAGCTTCACGCTTAAGTATTTCTGAAATAATATCTAATCCATCTATGTTGAAACCTCTTCTACGAATACTAAACCATCTAAGTAAAGTACCGTCATATACAACAACCGGTTCATATCCATAAGTTTTCTTCAAAAACTCTCTCAGTTTTAAACCATAAGCAATCTCTATCAATCCTTCAACATACTTAGTTATTTTCGAGAAGAATCTTGGAGCTCTGTGTTTTCTAAAAGTAACTAGTTCAGCTACAAGTTTGTTTAAATCATTACTTGTTTCAATACAATCGCTCTGTGTTTCAAACAATAGTGTTCTATCTGTTAAACACTTTATATCAATAGAGAATACGTATTCATCACCTAATCTCTTCCTACTAGCGTAGATTATAAACGTGTCTACAACAGGTTTGTCGAACAACTTGTCAATACTGAGTAGTAAACCATTTTCATCTCTAAATAATCCACTTATTTGAATAGGTATGATGAGAGCAACATCTAGTTCATAGATTTTAAAACCAGCATCTATGAATAGAAACGTTTTCTTCAAACTTGAATCAATAGATACTAGTGGTTTAACACTATAGAAGTTGTTGAAAACAAAACTCCTGGTTTGTGTAAAGTAATCACTACTTGTTTCTAAATAATCGTTTTTAAGTTTATTGAAAATCTCTAAAAGAACTTTATGAAGTTGATCTAGATTCATATATAATCTCCTCTAAAATCTTCTCAACATTTTTAAATAACTGTCTATAGAAGTCTTCTTTTCTAGCATTCTCAGGCCTAGTCTTACTCAACTCGTTCATTAATTCAACTAGTTTATCAACATGTGTTTTCAAACCCATTTTCTCAACGATTTCGTTTAATGCTTTTTTCTCAATATCTTCTAAATCTCCTAAAGTACCAATATCGACGATGAATTTCTCGGATTCGTTTTTCACGTTTAATTGAGGATATATAGCTACGTTGTGTTTTTTCTCAATATTCTTCAACTCGCTTAGAACTTTGCCTTGATCATCGTTTTTAACATTATCTATTTTCAAAAGCAATACATTGTATTCACTATTCATATCTTTAACTACATCTGCTACTTCTTTAATTAAATCATCGATTCTATTATTATATACAATACTGTGTTCTTTAACAAATACTTTGAAATCACTCCACTTGCTTTTAACAAATGGTTTATCATTATTTAAATCAACAATTAAGAATCTACGGTTTACACCATAATTTCTCCTAAGTAGTATTGTTTCATAAAGATCGTTTCTATCACTACCAATTGGAGCACCGGGGTATGCTATATTAGTTTCAGCTTCTTCAAATATTGGGAGTGGGAAATGTATATGTCCTAGAGCAATGTAGTTGAATCTACTCGGTATGTTTCTATAAACTTCTTCACTACTAATCTTTATCCTACCGTATCTAGAAACATAATCTGCTGGTTTATATCCAGCGAATTCTACACTAGTGTGAGCTATCAGAACTATTTTCCTACTTCTATTTATTTCAGCTAATTTACTGTAGGAAACTCTGTTTTCACGAAGATAGTTTAGTTCATTATTGTTTTTTAAACCAGGTAGAGCGTAGAAAACAATATCTTCGGTTTCTAACGGGTGTAGAACGAGATTGTTGCCATAGTATTCATAAATAGGTGTAATAACTAGATCAGCTTCATTCAATAGTTTCAACGTATATCCTGCACGAGGACTGTGATCGTGGCTACCTAGAGTACTTATTACTTTAACTTTCTTCTCTCTAAGTTTTTTAAATAATTTTACAACAGATATTAGTAGATCGTAGTTTTCTATACGTGGATAGTGAAATAAATCTCCTGCTATTACTAAATACTTGTAATAGTTTTCAATAACGTATTGAACTATTTCTTCAAGAGCATTTAGAGTAGCGTTAGCTAGTATTCTATTACCAAAAGCACCTATATGTATATCTGAAGTATGAACAAATTCCAGAAAATTCACCTCAACAATCTATTATATAATATGTAAATAATTATTTAAAACGGATTCGCGAATATGTTGAAATAATGCTTCATAGTTTTAACCAATCTTTTCTATTAAATCATTCTTATTTATTTAAAAACCATTGTTTTAACATAATACTCGAATATGTTTTATAACTACTTCAATCAAATGATTTAACTAGATAAAACTCTTGAGTGTAATTATGGTTAGTGTTGAAGAACTTGTTGATTCTTTAATGAATATGGTTAACACTATTATTGTAATGATTATTTTGATAATAGCTATATACGTATTCTACTACTTAATTGCATCAATTCTTACCCGTAAACGTTCAACTGGTTCAACTATATTAGATATAGTTAAAGAACCTGTTGTATCAATACATGTTTACGATAATTATCTTGTTTTCAAAACAATAAGTAACTCTATATATACGTTCAACGAACCTGTTTCAATAGCTTTTCGTGAAATAAAACCATATGTAAACATGGGGTATATATTAATATTTATTGGTATTGTCTTTTTTACATCTATACAATTAACTAGTAATTTCCTAGGTTACATATTGCTACCTTTCTGGTTAAATATATTGACTACAATAGTATTTATTGTTATAGGTGTGTATCTAATATTGTTTAAAACAGATTCACTATTTATAGAAACCAGATCTGGTTCTAAGACAGTTTTTAGAAAAATAAGTATAGATCCAGTTGATGTAGAACGTGTTATATTAGAATATGTTCAGAAACTAAGTGGGAGGAGAGGGTCTAAAAATAGTTCTGAAAACAATAATATTGATTAAAAACACAGTATGTTTTCATAATAATGTATATAGAGATTTCTCATCATTAATAGATAGAAAAGTTAATCTTATGTAAAATAATCTAAAATCTAATATAATATGATTCTACACTTAAATCCTCTACTCAAAACACACCGGTTGTTGAATCAAGAAGTTGAATAAGAAATTTTATTAGCAACTATTGTTTGGTAAAGAAAAGTGTGATTTGTTTAATGAATTAATTTAAGGCAGAGAGTATTGAATAGAATTGTAAAACAGAGTTGTTAAAAGTAATTTAGAGTGCGGCGGCCGGGATTTGAACCCGGGATCTCCGGTGTGGCAGACCGGCGTCCTAGTCCAGGCTAGACGACCGCCGCTCTATAATATGTTTTTGAAACAACGTGTCTTAAAAGTATTTTTACCTACTCTAAAATAGTTTCTAAGATAGTTTGATAGATTATGTGGTTAAAGATAAAAACTCTGTAGGTATTATTTTGAATAGAGGCCGCCGTAGTATAGCCCGGTCAAGTATGCGGGCCTTTCGAGCCCGTGACCCGGGTTCAAATCCCGGCGGCGGCATTATATTCCTATAAATTCTTTCCAAAGTTTTTAGTACCCGTAGTTAGAATGTGTAGAACTTCCTATCTTTAGAATATTCTCTTTAGAGTTATGGATAGAAGTATAGTGAATAGATGGAAACTATTGAAAAATAAGTATTGGTGAAAGATTAACATTAAATATATCAATCAATATGAAATATGAAACAAGAATTTTAGAGATATAAAGTTGTGAAATCGAAATTACAATCCCGAAAGTCTCATCCTTTAGGGGTTTCGGGTTTCATATTGGTTGATGTGGTTTGATATCGACCCTTGGCTTCATCGTCCTCGGGACACCTTTCATCGGTGCCCATGTCATCAGTCTCCACCCGTTCAGGGTAATCCCAACCCACAGCTCACCTTCATCTAGCTCGGATTCATGGCTGTGGGGAAACCCCACATCCTGCAACAATATCTCCAATAATAGAGATTGACATTAACCTTTATAAAACCTAAAACAGTTGTGCAAGGCAATGAGAGGTCAGAGAGTTTGGCTGAGTCTTTTGAAAATCAGGATTCTTCTACTATAGTTTTTATGTGGATGTGCTATTATGATGATTAAATATGGTTAAGTTTATTAACATTACCGATTTAATATAGTGTTAGATTTTGGTTGTGTCAAGATCGGAGATGATTAATGAAACAGTGTTATTTATATTTTATGGTGATTAAATATTGATTATTGAAATTCTTCAATTCATATACTTGTTGACAAGAGGTTATTTCTATTATCTCCCTATTCACCTATTAGTTTTCGTAATTTTTCCTTTATTAATTAGACATTTTAAAGCAAAGAAATATAATAGTAATGTTTATGAGAATAACCTTTACGTTAAATACAGTAATTCTGATCCACCATTAAATAGAGGTTATAAAATTAGTGTTATTGTACCTGTGCATAATGAAGACCCAAATGTATTCGAAGAATGCATGAGATCGATTTCAGCGAATAAACCAGATGAGATAGTTGTTGTTCAGGATGATAATCGGGAAGATATCAGGCAAATAGCTGAGAAGTATAGAGCTAAAGTAATCAGTTTATCCGAGAGAGTGGGTAAACGTAAAGCACTGGCTATTGGTTGGGAGAACGCATCTGGCGAGATCATTATCCATGTTGATAGCGATACTATTTT
Source organism: Desulfurococcaceae archaeon (assembly GCA_038897715.1). GTDB lineage: Archaea > Thermoproteota > Thermoprotei_A > Sulfolobales > Desulfurococcaceae > JAWAVV01. Next base: position 12,741 of record JAWAVV010000007.1, on the reverse strand, counting down.
ACATGAAAATGCTATAGACAATATTATTCAACCATTTAGAGATAAGAGTGTAGTCGGTGTTCAAGGTAAAGTTTTAATAAAGCCTTCAAAGAGTTGGTTATCAACTTTAATGAGTGATATAATCGAATTAAATCGCGATTTAAACAATAAAGCCTTAAACGGTCATTTAGTGGTTGTAGATGGGAGATTTAATGCTTGGCGTAGAGGATTTTTATTATCCGTAAAAGACGAGTTTTTAAATGAAAAATTTCTTGGAAGGAAATGTGAGATCGGTGATGACCGTTTTCTGACTTATAAAGCTAATTTAATGGGTTATAAAACTTGTTATCAAGAAAAAGCTTTAGCTGAATCAGTAGCACCTTCCTCGTTGAAGAAGTTTCTGAGACAGCAGTTGAGATGGGGTAGAAGTGGCTATAAAGCATTTTTCAAAGATATCTATTCAGGATTAGTGATGAAAGTGTCTTTGACATACAATATTCTACAGTTTGCATACTATCTTGCTCCATTATCTTTCACAATTGCTTTAATACATGACACGTTGTTTACAATACCCGTGGTGAAAATACCTGTATATGCTGTAATACCTATAGCTATAATTGGTTCTAGTACTATAGCGTTAATTAGGAGATTAGCAGTAGGAGTAAGGAGATTCACGTTTAAAGAATTTATTGTAATGGGGTTTTTTGGACTATTCATATCATATCCATTAATGCTATACGCTTTATTAACAATACATAAGCAGAGTAGTTGGCTAACTAGATAGTTAATTAATACAATATGTATTGAAGCCACTAAATTATTGATTTTAAAGAAATAGATAAAGAGTTTACGTGTTGGTAGAAAATGGGGCCGCGGGGATTTGAACCCCGGTTCACGGGGGCCCAAGCCCCGCATCCTAGCCAGGCTAGACTACGGCCCCTGTTCTCTACTCCTATTTTTCTTATCTAAAACTATATGTGTAATAAGGATTTTTAATCTTCATATTTATTGACTAATTGTTTATCTAATAATAATGTTTGATAAAAGAGAAAGATATATATTGTAATCCACGATCTTATTGTTGATTAGATAGTTGTAGGTGTTTGTCTATGGTTAAATGTCCATTCTGTGGTTTTGAATCGGATGAGAGTGGTTTTAGAATACTGCGTGAACCATGGAGATTCAGATTCTATACTGTTAAGAGATTTGAATGTCCTAAATGCCACGGTGTGTTTCAATTCTATAGTGGAGTTAGCGTAAAGGGTAAGAGATCAGAGTTTACTATTAGAATTAAACCGAGAGTATTTGAGAGAAAAAGTAGTTGATTTAATCAAAGTTGATTTTGTTTTAATCTATTGATGAATTCTCTAATTATCTCTATAAATCCTTCTATATCGTGATTTATTAGACAATTAAAGGCTTTTTCATAATACTGTGGATTATTTAAGAAGAATGTTTTTAGACTAATATACACTACGTATTTTAAACCATTTGTTTTTTCAAATGATTCAATACCGTAGTATTCCATTAAATAATTCAATGTTCTAATGGGTTCTTCGATTAAAGCTTCTACGAAGGATTTATTTGTTTTTCTAAAGAAAAACCAATCTAATTTAACTATTTCTCCAACTAAAATATTTTCTAAATACCTTCTAGTGTTTTGAATACATAGTTTATACACGTGTTCATTTGTAAAATCTATTTTAAACACAGTTCTTTTCACATTTTTATTTCTGAAAAATAAAGTATTTTTCAAAACAACACCCTTAGATCTGGAAATATATTTAGTTAATATTTTAAAATAGATTAACAAGATGGGTAACAGTAACTGAGAGTAAAGTAAATATAACTGTTTCTAAACCCGTTAGAGTTAAACAATAAATGCCGCCGCCGGGATTTGAACCCGGGACAACCGGATCTCCCCTCTAGGCAACGACTTCGGCGAAAATATTTAACCATATGAGTCCGGCGCTCTAACCGAGCTGAGCTACGGCGGCGGTATTCAAAATATAAAATATACCTAAAGGATTAATAAATCTTGAATGAGAAACAATAATCTCAAAGGGCCCGTGGCCTAGCCAGGATAGGGCGCCGGCCTCCTAAGCCGGAGACCCGGGGTTCAAATCCCCGCGGGCCCGCAGCTTAATATCTTGGATGCTATTAGCTGAAATAGAATCTTTCCAAACTCTATCTACAACGAGTTTTACACGTATAGTTAACTGTGTTTGCTGAAAAGATTAGAATAGTTTATAACCGATAGATGGGGAGATGTTTTTAAAAAATATGTGTAGAATTCTACCAGTTTATTGCTACGTATACTGCGTATTCAGCGTCTACTAATCCGTATCCATATAGAGGATCGTAGCCGCTACTTCCTAGATCTATTGCTGTATTTACTAGTATGTATTTTACTTCATCTGGTGTTAGTTTTCTTAATCCAAATGCTTGTCTAATTGCTTGCATTAATGCTACTACTCCTGATACATGTGGACAAGCCATTGATGTTCCACTCATATATGCGTATAAATTGTTCTTATATGTTGATAAAATGTTGACACCTGGTGCTACTAAATCTGAATTCCTATTACTCCAGCTTGGAACATTGTAGTTTATATCAATTGCACCAACAGCTATTACTTCAGGATAAGCTGCTGGATAGCTTGGTGAATCAGCTCCTTCATTACCAGCAGCAGCTACTAGTACAACTCCGTAACTATATGCGTATTTAACAGCATTATATAGCGTATCACTATGTGGTCCACCTAGACTCATCGATATAACATCGGCGTCATCGCTAGTACCAGCTACTCCATCCGGTCCTTTAGTTGATTCAACAATACCTCTAGCTATATCGCTAATATATCCACTACCACTAGCACTAAGTACTCTAACAGCATATAGTCTAACCTTAGGCGCTACACCCGCTACACCAACGCCGTTGAGTCTAGCAGCTATTATTCCAGCAACATGTGTGCCATGACCATTCGGATCATTGCAATTTCTCAAATTAGTTCCTTTATAGAAAATTGCACCATTGTTTAGAGAAACAATACAGTATACTACAGCACCCTGTAGATCTGTGTGTGAGTAATATATACCTGTATCAACAACAGCAACATGTAGATAAGGATAGTATCCGTAAGCTGCATCTCCAACATAATCATCGTACGTATACCAAACATTTGGTGCATATATCATTTGAATATTCCATCTAACTTCTTGATGAATAGTTACAACATAATCTGGTTCAACATATTTAGCAAACCATAGTGTTTTAACAACAGGTATTTTATCAACAGGTATCTCTAATATAACAGCACCTATTTCAGGAATAGTTGATACAATACTACCGTATCTAGTTAGAACAGTAACATAGGTATTAAATCTAGTAGTATATACTCCTACAATAACTCTAGTAGTTGAATTTATCTCAGCATAACTTGTTTGAATACTCATGATCGATAAGATCATGAACAATACTGGTATTAAGAATAGAAATCTATTATACTTCATAAATCCCATCAATAACCCACATTTATATAACAACGATTAATTTATTTAAACATTTCGATTAACAAAAATTATTCCAGCACTATAGATTAAAGCAAAATACATTGTGATAACTAGAGAGAAGAAATGCGAGGAAATAGTGTGGAGTATTTTACGTACAGCGAGAATATATGGTATAGGAGCGAGTAGAGCAAATGGATTCGGAAGCATAATGATAGAAACTCCCATGAAACAACGAGTTGGTGGAGGGTGAGTGTTTTATTGAAGTTTTTCCTCGAGTCAATAGAACTCTCACCTAAAACCTTATTAACTAAAAGTGAAAATAAAAACAACACTGAGAAAACAACAAACCCCACCACACAAAATAACAAAGAACTAAAAGCCGACCGGTCTTCAGACATTAGCATCGGCGGAACAACACAAAATAACAAAGAACTAAAAGACGAGACTGTTGATAGAATGTTTTCTCAATATAAATCACAAAATAACAAAGAACTAAAAGTTGAATAAAGAACTAGTGAAGTTCTTAAAAGTAACCACAAAATAACAAAGAACTAAAAGCCGAGACGGCGGCATCTTGGACATACTTCTAGATCCCACAAAATAACAAAGAACTAAAAGACACTTTTGAAATGTGTTTCAAATTATATTGATTTCACAAAATAACAAAGAACTAAAAGAAACCACGTTTTTGCAGAATTTTGATCCATGCTGTCACAAAATAACAAAGAACTAAAAGAAATCCTTTACGTCCTTAATGCTATCAATCATTTCTCACAAAATAACAAAGAACTAAAAGGTGAAACCCCTCACGAGTCCCTCTATAGCCGAAGTCACAAAATAACAAAGAACTAAAAGATCACTATTGGAAACCTATTCCTCTTATCCAAAAACACAAAATAACAAAGAACTAAAAGATTCTACCGAGCCCCGGTTTTATTAATATTTTAATCACAAAATAACAAAGAACTAAAAGTAGAAGAATTGTTCAATGCATACGTTCGCAGCTCAAACACAAAATAACAAAGAACTAAAAGAAAACCCCGGGGACTATTGTTTTTCCATTTTTTCTCCACAAAATAACAAAGAACTAAAAGACATAAACGACACTTACTACCCCGAGTTGTCTCGTCACAAAATAACAAAGAACTAAAAGATGGAGATCCAACACGGTAGATCTTTTAAGATCTTAACACAAAATAACAAAGAACTAAAAGAAGCCGGTGCTCCATTGTGGCACGGGGCATGCTAGCACAAAATAACAAAGAACTAAAAGTTTACAAACTGCTCGTGCACACATAGGAGCAAGTTGCACAAAATAACAAAGAACTAAAAGTAGTATAGAATAACTGGTTTGTCAAATGTGAATTCACGCAAAATAACAAAGAACTAAAAGTACTCATTCATTAACTAGAACAACAGTAAACAATGTCACAAAATAACAAAGAACTAAAAGTTAGTCCGAGTCCTGTGCCTGCTAAGGTAAAGATAACACAAAATAACAAAGAACTAAAAGGAGATAAGTTGGTTGAGCTTAAAAATATTCTTGGAGCACGAAATAACAAAGAACTAAAAGAGAAAAGACACGGCAAAGAAGATTTATATTTATATTCACAAAATAACAAAGAACTAAAAGTAGATAGTTCTCTAGCGGTCCTATCTGGATGCATCACACAAAATAACAAAGAACTAAAAGTGAACAAGATGTTTAAGATCAAACTATTCAGCAGGACACAAAATAACAAAGAACTAAAAGTGAAGAAGAATTCTGGGTCTTCAGGGTCTTTGGATTCTTTCTCCGGCAACGACACAAAATAATAAAGAACTAAAAGGTTAAGTGTTTATCAGCTAGTTTTCTAACTTTGACACAGAACAACAAAGAACTAAAAGAAAAGTTTTAGATCGATTCTAAGTATTTCTTAAGTATTTTCTTAAATCTAATCCAATCCGATTTTTTCAGAGATTCGAATGCTTCTTCGAAATAAAATGGATTGTGTATGAAAAATTGTTTTAAAACAATATATATTAAATACTTAGCTGTATCTGCTTTATCTATTGTATCAGCACCGTAGTAATCAAGCAGATCGTTTAACGTTAATTCAGGTTTGGTTAACAATCTTTCTACGAAATTCTCGCGGTATTTTTGAAAGAAATACCAGTTTAATCGGTTAAGTATTCCGGGATGTGTAGTATCAATATATTTTTCCGTAGTTTCAATTAGTTTATTAAAAACAATTCTCTTTCTATGAATTAACTCAGGTAATTCATTGTATTCACTATACATTTTTAAATCATCTCTATTTTCTACTCTATACTTATTTCTCACGATTTTCATTTATATTCCCATTACCTAACATAGTATTAGTCCTAAAAATATTTTTGTAAACATGTTTTAGAAAACTAGATACGGTTAGGGTTTCTAACACATATATGGTCTATGTATTTGAATGCTACTCGGAGTTAATTTTAATAATAGACTTAATAGATTATGTGTATGTATTAAATCCTTATATGTATTAGAGCGTAAATAATATAATAGGTGTGTTTGTTTTGAAATATGTTTTCGGTATTCGTGAATTAGACAATATGTATTCCGGAGTTCTTAGACCTGGTAGTTTAATCGTTATAGCTGGTCATCCCGGTTCTGGTAAAACTACTTTCGCTATCACGATCAGTTATAGCAATGCGCTTAATGGTCTTAAAACACTCTATATCACTTTACAAGAAGATAAGTTTAAACTCTATAGTGTTATGAAAGATCTTGGTATTTATCTCGAGGAAGTTGAGAGAAAGGGTTTGTTTAAATTCGTTAATATACCGATATCGCTTGATATTAAGAATTCAATAGATTGGATTAATAGATTAATTGAAGAATACAAACCACATATAGTAGTTATTGATTCGATTAATGCATTACTAACGGGTGTTGAAGAGAAGGATCAGAGAGCTTGGCTTCAGAACTTTTTCTACGGATTACTTCAGCGTGAAAAAGGATTAACAATACTTATAGCTGAACTACCTTATGGTTACGATAAATTAAAACTAGGTTCTATAGAGTTTGTAGCTGATGCTATATTTGTTCTCAAACACAATATTGAAGGCAGTACTTTGGTTAGAACAATTGAAGTTAGGAAAGTACGTGGTTCTCCATCAACTCTAGTTGAGTTTCCATTCGCTATATTAACTGGTGTTGGTTTGAAAGTATATCCACCTCCTTATCTCGAGGAAATACCTATTGAAGGCGAGGAAATACTTGTTCCATTTAGAATTCTTAGAGAGAAGGGTTGTCACCATATTCATAAAGGCTTTGTGATATACTATGCTCAACCACCTGATGCTAGAAGTAGATTACCTTACGTTATTCTACTAGGTTTTCTCATATATCATGGTATGAAAGCTTTAGTTATAACGTATAATTATCCTGAATCAATGGTTAAAACATTTATTCTAGGTATTTTAACCAGATCTGGTTTGAGTAGAGAAATTTGTGAAAAATTTATTGATGAGAATATTGTTGTTAAAGCTATTAATCCGTATGTATATAGTATTTCACAAATATATGCTATTGAACTAAACATGGTTGAGAGAGAGATTAATAGGAGTAAGATTGATTTCATTGTTTTCGACGATGTTGGTGTGATTAGTACACGTGGTTTCAACTATTTGATTCACTTAGCTAATCAACTACTTATTTTCAAGAAATATGGTTTAATAGTATTTAGAATTGGATCTATTGTAGATGATTTTAATTATAGAGCGAATTCGCTTGTATCCGATATTGTTTTCAAATATCATTATGGAATGGGTGGAGAGATTTTTGGAGCTAGACTGCATTTCTGGAGAAGAGGGATGTTTAATCCAACTATACTGTCTCAAGATGAGATGAATAGTTTAGTAGAAGAATTGAATGAAATGCTTAGAGAGAAGATTTCTTTGAAACAATAGTTTTGTGAAAATTATTAAACCCCTCTTTATTGAAATATCTATTAGAAGCCGGGGTGGCCGAGTGGTCTAAGGCGGCGGGCTGCAGGGCTTTACTCCGATTACACGGGGGTTTGGATACCCGTTTTACCGCGGGTTCGAATCCCGCCCCCGGCTTATTTATATATTTCTCAAATATTTTCTAAATTAATGGTGATTTATTTGAGTTATAGATTGCTTTATCCTCTTAGAACATATCTCATAGTATCCGGTAGATTGAATAGTATTGTAAACGTTATGGCTGCTGATTGGGTAATTGTTTTATCAGCTAATCCTTTTCTAATAGGTGTATCTATTTCTCCAAAGAGGTTTACACATAGATTGATAAGAGAATTCGGTGAATTCGTTGTAAGCGTTCCTAGTATTGATATGGTTAATGATGTTTGGATTACTGGTTCTGAGAGTGGTCCGGAGAAATTGAAGAAAGTGAAGTTTACTTTTATTCCTAGTAAGAGTGTTTCAACACCATCTATTAGAGAAGCATTAGCTAATCTAGAGTGTAGAGTTTTCGATACTCGTGATTACGGTGATCATACTTTGTTCGTAGGTAGAGTTGTTGACTATAGTTTTAAAGAAAATGTTTTCAGAAACATGGAGCCTGATTTATCTGCTGGTTTTCTAGCTCATATTGCTTGGAATAAGTTCACGAGTTTTAGCGATAGAGTGGTTTTTGTTTAAGCATAATCTTATAAACGAGTATTGGTTTAATTAGATAACAGTATGCCGCCGTAGCTCAGCCGGTAGATTGGATTATCGCTAGCCGTAAGCGCCACCCTGGTAAGGTGGAGGTCCCGGGTTCGAATCCCGGCGGCGGCTTTTAGTAATAACTATGTTATTAAACTCTTTTCTCATATAGTATTAATGGTGTTTAGTTTGTATAAGTATAGTTTATGCGAAGTTTTCACTAAGAAACTGTTGCCGTCGATTAAACTCTATTTAGCTTATAGACTTATTAGAGATTTCAATTACTCTCAACTACGTGTTTCAAACATACTTGGTGTTAAACAACCTTTAATCAATTATTTTCTAAGTGGTAGGAGAAAACCTCGTTTAATAGATTTTATTCAGAGTAATAGTGAGTTTAGGAGAATACTTGATAATATAGCGTATGATATTGCTTCAACTGGTTTTGAACAGAATAATTGCATAGCTTGCCGTATATGTATTGTTTTGAGAAAAACGGGTTTTATAGAAGATATTTTACGAAAAATCGGTATTGATTCAAGAGAAGTATACATACCTAGATGAATTGTTTCAACAATATTGTTTCAACAGTTTTCAAACCATATTGTTCTAAACTAGTTTAATTGAGATTATCAATAGTTTTAATTATTTAGATTTATCAAATAGAGGTTTAAACATATAGTTTTAGTTTAGAGAATGGGAAAATTATTAAAAGGGATTTATGTTTAATTTTAAAATAGCCCCGCGGTCTCCCGGCGGCGGCATGGTTTCAACACCGGGTTTAACCCGGGTTGTTTTGAATGAGAAACTGGTCTCCTACCGCGGGGACATTTTAAATAATTGTTTTAAAAAAAGAGACATAAGGTATATAAACTAGTGTTAATCAATATATTTATGGATACTTAATGTTAATTTAATGGAGACCTAAGCCCCCTAGGGTTGAATACACTAACCCTAGGATGCTTAGGTCTGACGAGAGCTGGCTGTAGAGTGTAGATACTAAAATACTGCAGTTAAACAACTATCTCCCGCCTCTATAACTGCAACACCGGTTGATCCTGCCGGACCCGACCGCTATCGGGGTGGGGCTGAGCCATGGGAGTCGTACGCTCCGCCGCCGCGGAGCGTGGCGCACGGCTGAGTAACACGTAGCTAACCTACCCTCGGGAGGGGGATAACTCCGGGAAACTGGAGCTAATCCCCCATAGGAGAAGAGGCCTGGAAGGGTTCTTCTCCGAAAGGGTTCAGCGGGGGTTAACGCCGCTGAACCGCCCGAGGATGGGGCTACGGCCCATCAGGTTGTTGGCGGGGTAACGGCCCGCCAAGCCGATAACGGGTAGGGGCCGTGAGAGCGGGAGCCCCCAGATGGGCACTGAGACAAGGGCCCAGGCCCTACGGGGCGCACCAGGCGCGAAACCTCCGCAATGCGGGAAACCGTGACGGGGTCACCCCGAGTGCCCTCTTTACGAGGGCTTTTCCCCGCTGTAAAAAGGCGGGGGAATAAGCGGGGGGCAAGTCTGGTGTCAGCCGCCGCGGTAATACCAGCCCCGCGAGTGGTCGGGACTATTACTGGGCCTAAAGCGCCCGTAGCCGGCCCGGTAAGTCCTCTCCTAAATTCCCGGGCTCAACCCGGGAACTGGGGAGGATACTGCCGGGCTAGGGGGCGGGAGAGGCCGAGGGTACTCCCGGGGTAGGGGCGAAATCCAATAATCCCGGGAGGACCACCAGTGGCGAAGGCGCTCGGCTAGAACGCGCCCGACGGTGAGGGGCGAAAGCCGGGGGAGCGAACCGGATTAGATACCCGGGTAGTCCCGGCTGTAAACGATGCGGGCTAGGTGTTGAGTGGGCTTAGAGCCCACTCAGTGCCGCAGGGAAGCCGTTAAGCCCGCCGCCTGGGGAGTACGGCCGCAAGGCTGAAACTTAAAGGAATTGGCGGGGGAGCACCACAAGGGGTGGAGCCTGCGGTTCAATTGGAGTCAACGCCGGGAACCTTACCGGGGGCGACAGCAGGATGACGGCCAGGTTAACGACCTTGCCCGACGCGCTGAGAGGAGGTGCATGGCCGTCGCCAGCTCGTGCCGTGAGGTGTCCGGTTAAGTCCGGCAACGAGCGAGACCCCTGCCCCTAGTTGCTATCCGAAGCTCAGGCTTCGGAGCACACTAGGGGGACTGCCGCCGTTTAAGGCGGAGGAAGGAGGGGGCTACGGCAGGTCAGCATGCCCCGAAACCCCCGGGCTACACGCGGGCTACAATGGCGGGGACAGCGGGATCCGACCCCGAAAGGGGGAGGTAATCCCTCAAACCCCGCCGCAGTTGGGATCGAGGGCTGCAACTCGCCCTCGTGAACGAGGAATCCCTAGTAACCGCGCGTCATCATCGCGCGGTGAATACGTCCCTGCTCCTTGCACACACCGCCCGTCGCTCCACCCGAGGGAGCGGGGAGTGAGGCTCAGTTCTTCGGGGTTTCCCGAAGGGTTGAGTCGAACTCCCCGCTCCTGAGGGGGGAGAAGTCGTAACAAGGTAGCCGTAGGGGAACCTGCGGCTGGATCACCTCCTATAGTTTTCATAGAGGCGGGAGATAGTTGGTTGAAACAGTATTTTAGTATCTACACTCTACAGCCAGCTCTCTTATTAATCGATGCAACACAGAACTCCAATCCGGAGTTCTGTGTGAAGATGCGTAAATCCTCCGGAGAATGTTAAACAGCTTCCGGAGGAGTATGTACGCCGTAGAAGAATCTGTAGCAGCACGTATTCCAATAGCTTCTAGTATTGAGTAAACAGGTCTAGCTACTCAAAACCCTCTAGGCTCGCCACCTCTGAGCCTAACGGCAGAGACGCCGCTCGGTGGATGGCTCGGCTCGAGCACCGAGGAAGGCCGTGGCAAGCTGCGATAAGCCCGGGGTAGGCGCAGGCAGCCTTTGAACCCGGGATCGCCGAATGGGACTTCCCGCTACGGGTGAAAAACCCGTAGCATCCGGGAAACCCCTTTCTCTTTGAGAAAGGGGGAGTACCGGAGGGGAACCCCCCGAACGGAAACATCTTAGTAGGGGGAGGAAAAGAAACCAAAATGGGATCCCCTGAGTAGGGGCGACCGAAAGGGGGAGAGTCCAAACCAATTCCCCACGGGATAACCGTGGGGAGATGAGGGGTTGTAGAGTCTCCGGCTAGGGTTTCGAACCCGAGGGAGCCTATCTACAGTAGCCGAAGTGGCCTGGAAAGGCCCGCCGTAGAGGGTGATAGCCCCGTAGGCGAAACTGTAGAGGCTCCCGCCGGAGACTAGAGTACCACGGCTTGGTTTTGCCGTGGGAAGCTGGGGGTAACCGACCTCCAAGACTAAATATGTCTCGAGACCGATAGCGAACTAAGTACCGTGAGGGAAAGCTGAAAAGAACCCCGGAAGGGGGGTGAAAAGAGCCTGAAACCGAGCGGCTACAAACGGTGCGGCTTGAAAGAAATGAAGCTCTCCGAAGGAAACCGGGGCAACCCGGGGACCGAGGAGAGCTGATCAAAGTCGCACCGTCCGTCTTGAAACACGGGCCGGGGAGTCCACGGCAGTGGCGAGCCTAAGGGGGTCAAAGCCCCGGAGGCGTAGGGAAACCGACTAGCCCGCAACCGGGTGTTAAACCCGGTGAGGGGCGGGGTCCGAACAGGGCCTGGAGTCACTGCCGTGGAACCAGAAACCGGGCGATCTAGGCGGGGGCAGGGTGAAGCCGGGGGAAACCCCGGTGGAGGCCCGAAAGGGTTCTGACGTGCAACTCGTTCCCATGACCCCCGTCTAGGGGCAAAAGACCAATCAAGCCCGGTGATAGCTGGTTCCCGCCGAAGTCGGTCTCAGCCCAGCCTCGCTGGAGGCTGGCTACGGGGTAGAGCTACGGATTGGAGGTGCAGGGAGCGAAAGCTCCCGGCCTCCTATCCAACTCCGAACCCGTAGCCGCCGTAGAAAGCGAGAGTGGGGCTCCTCGGGGTAAGCCTGGGGGCCGAGAGGGGAACAACCCAGACCGGGGTTAAGGCCCCAAAGTGCCGGCTAAGTGCCAAGCTAAAGGGCGTCCCACGGCTTAGACAGCGGGGAGGTGGGCCTAACAGCAGCCATCCTCTAAGGAGTGCGTAACAGCTCACCCGCCGAGCCGTGGGGCCCCGAAGATTGGTCGGGGCTCAAGCCGGCCGCCGAGACCCCGGGGCACGGCTCCGATGGAGCCGTGATCCGGTAGGCGGGCGACGAGGCGGGGTAGAAGCCGGGCCGTGAGGTCCGGTGGACCCGCTTCGTGTGCAGATCCCGGCGGCAGTAACAGCGAAGAGGGGTGAGAATCCCCTCCGCCGGAAAGGACAAGGGTTCCTCGGCAACGGTCGTCGGCCGAGGGTTAGCCGGTCCTAACCCGGGCCGTAACACGGACCCGGGGAAAGGGAAACGGGTTAATAATCCCGTGCCGCGGAGGTAGGTGCGGTAACGCAAGCTCCGTCTCCGACGCTTCCGGATAGGCGGACCGGGGGCTGCTGAATAGCAGCGACCCGGCTAACCAGTGAAAGCCCCGGAGTACCGTAATGGTGAGAAGGGGCTGAAACTGGGAATGGGGCTCCGTATGGAGCC
>JAWAVV010000006.1:0-58080 GCA_038897715.1 Desulfurococcaceae archaeon | reverse complement strand
ACTAGTACTTAATTAAAGCGACATCGTCAAGGAGCTAATTCTTTAATTCCAGCTAGAACAAGATTCGTTCAAACTATTCGTATCGTCTACAGATAAAAAAATATTCTAATAAACTATATACATATTGACTATAGAATTCTGATGTTTCAAAGAGTTTTTAAAGACTTTTCATTTCTACGGATATTTTCTCTTTTAAAAGACAGCGTAGATAGTTGATAATTAATTTTCTTAAATCTATATTTTAATCTAGTTCTATTCAAATCTATGAAATAAGATTATGTTTTAAAACTAATATATACAGTGTGTTTCAATAGTATTTTAAAACAAATGCTTTACGCTTCTCCATTCTAGTTTGTATTAGGAAACCGTTTCTACATATTTATATAGATGTTTAATTAACATATTTCTATTTGTAAAGTTTTAATTCAGTGAAGTATTTAAACAATAATTAGCTTTATAATAATTAAGTAAATTGTTGGAATATATTTCATATAGAGGTGTTTATTGTTGAGTAAAACTTATGCAACACTAGGTGATCTGAAGCCAGGTAGTTTAATTATTATCGATAATGAACCTTGTAGAATTGTTGAAATGAGTAGAGCTAAAACGGGTAAACATGGTAGTGCTAAAGCACATGTTGTAGCTGTTAGTTTATTCACTAATGCTAAGAAAACATTGGTAGCTCCTGTTGATCAACAAGTTGAAGTACCTGTTGTAGAGAAGAGAGTTGGGCAGATAATAGCTGATACAGGTTTATCTTTTCAAGTTATGGATATGGAGACGTATGAAACATTTGAGATTGAGAAAGAGACTATTGATGAGAAAATACGTGATAAACTAGCAACCGGTTCGGAAGTAGAGTATTGGATTGTAATGGGTAGAAAACTAATCATTAGACCTAGGTAGTTTATTTAAATATCATCAGGTATGAATAGAGGTTTTTGAGCTAATGTTATTAAAGGTATTGATAAACCAGGTTTAGGTGTTTTACTAAACTCGACAACGTCTTTATCAGTTGATACAATAATGTATTTAGCATCAATCGCTTTTTCCTTCTCATCTCCTTCAAGTACAGTGTAGTAGAATATTGGTATTCCATAGTATTTATAATAGTCTCTGAAAACACCAAGTAAACCTAGATAGAGTTTATTATTGTACAGAAATTTGAGTATGTAAGTCGTCATTTGTGAAATAGATAGTGATGTAGCTAATCTAACAAGATCTTCTAAACTATTCATTTTAATAGCTAATGCTCTCTCTATCTCCATACAATCTCCTCTTTTTCAAATATTTTTTAAATAAACGATATATTATTTCAATATCTTTAATATTAGTCTTCATTTTCTTATTCAATCTATTAACTGGTATGAGAATTACTGCTTGCTCATCTTCACTATATCTATAAGCAATATCACCGTTTTCATCAACAATAATCGTAGGTAAACTATAGTATAGTTTATCAGTATGGTAAACTCTACTACCAGGTATGAGGACTAATGAAGAGTTTATTTCAGAAATAGTTTTTACAATACTGAAGTAGTTTTTAAGAGGAATATTCTGTGGAATTCCAGCTATTAGGAAATTCGTGTATAGTAATAGTAGTCTAGATAGTTCAGGATAATATAGTTCTGAATCAAGCATTAATGAAAAACTCAACTTACCTAGATTGAAAAAACCCGGTTCAGATCCTCTACTCAAACCTAGTTTTAACTCGTTTTCACTTAAGAAAATCTTTCTATACTTAACAACTTCATCGCAATCTCCTTGAAATAGCATAGCGGATAAGTATTCACGACTCCCAGCTTTCTCAATAAAACCCGGTAGTAGAATATTAATACCATGGTTTCTAGAGAGTATTAGTAATTCACTCAAATACCTAGAACGTATGGTTAGAGAATATTTTTTAATAACCTTCTTACTCAAATCACCGTATTCTGTTAAAATAGGTCCATAAGGATCGAAGTATGGTATTACAAGTAGTTCTAAACTAGTCTCTCCCATAAATAAGACTATTTTACGTACGTTTTCGAGATTTTTACGCATGTTATTCATATAAATATTTATATGAGCAATAGCTACATACGTATCTCCAGTATCTTGTTCGCTAAATGTTTTAATTATCTTAATGAATACCACCTCTACATATTAAACTCCATTCTTTCTCTAATTTATCTAAAACATTCTTGTTTTCAATAATCTTCGTCTTTAATTCATCATATAGTTCTTTCAATACATTTTGATAATCTCTCTTACCATCCTCTACTTCTTTCATTTTCTCTTCAAGTCTTCTAGTAACCTCAACATCTACGACATCTTTGAAGTGATCAACCAGTTCTTTGTAAATAAAGATTCCACGACTCGTAGGTCTAAGTGCTTTCTGTTTACCAGTTATAGCTACGTATTTTCTATTAATTAGTGTTTGAACTATTTTAGCATACGTACTCGGTCTACCAATACCGTTTATCTTCATCCATTTAATAACATCATGAAATCTAGCTATTGGTGGTTTCATACTACGTATATCTTTAACCGGATATTTACCACTCTCTATCTCTCTCTCAATAGATACGTAACCAGGGTATATTTCTAGAAAACCATGGTATTTAATATCAATTACTCTTTCAACAGTTCTCCTATAGTTTTCAATAGATACTTCAATATATTGTTTCACAACTCTCGCAGGACTCATCTGACTAGCAATAAATCTCTCGAATATCAATCTATACAGTTCATAATGTGCATTAGTCAACGGTTTTGCAAGAATCAATACACCTTCTTTAACAAGCTCCTTCAATCTATCGGGATCTATTGGTTTAGTCGGTCTAATAGCTTCATGAGCTCCACCAGTACTCCAAGTTCTTGGTTTAAAATATTCATCAACTTTTTCACCAAATCTTTCCTCTAGATACGATCTCGCAATAGCTATACCTGTATCACTGACTCTAATGCTATCAGTTCTATGATAAGTTATTAAACCAAGTTCGAACAAATCCTGTGCAATCTCCATAGTTTTACTCGTCGATAAACCTAGTTTAATAGATGCTTCTTCAAGCAACGTATCTGTTGTAAAAGGTGGTGGGGGATTAATGATTTCTTCTCTAACATCAAGTATTCTAATATCAGCAAATATTGTCTTTCTACTTAAGTTTTCTCTAATATAATCATATAATTCTTTATCAATATCTATTTCTAAATTAATTGATTCCTCTATATTAACTAAGGCTCTATACTTCCAATTAATCGGATTCAATTGTTCTCGGAATTTATCAATAATAAATCCTAAAACAGGTGTTTGAACTCTACCAGCACTGAGATTTCTAAATTCAACGCAACAATCGAATAAACCATTCTTTACTCTATTTCCTTCACTATTTTCAGTTTTAACTATTTTCTTTCCCTTCTTCATTAGTTTTAAAAGATTTTCGTGAAGTTTTAAACAATACTTAGACCAGAAGTATTTCTGTACAATACTTGATAATGCGAATCCAAGCCATCGATCCTCTACTCTTCTAACAATCTGTGCTTCAACTAGCCTAGGATCTA
This sequence comes from Desulfurococcaceae archaeon, assembly GCA_038897715.1. Classification (GTDB taxonomy): domain Archaea; phylum Thermoproteota; class Thermoprotei_A; order Sulfolobales; family Desulfurococcaceae; genus JAWAVV01. The sequence goes on along the minus strand of JAWAVV010000006.1, from coordinate 54,537 downwards.
TTTCTCGAGGATTATTTATTGCTTCAAGTATTGCTTTACGAGTTATTTCATGGAATTCGACTCTCTTTATTTCTCTAGAATATGGTTCTAAGAGAACTTTTAAATCCCAACCAATTTTCTCACCTTCTGTGTCAGGATCCGTTCCTATAAAAACAACGTCAACTTCACTAGCGAGATCTCTGAGAACATTGACTATATCTCTTTTTCTAAATATGTTTACGTTTCCGCATTTAGGACAGCGCTCTACTTCATCGGTGAATTGATGACCGCATCTATTGCATTTCTTTATATCAGTATACACTGGTACAAATATTTGTTTATCAGGTAGATATAATATACCGTATTCATTATCTTTATTCTTATCGTCAACTACTAGATCATATATATGACCAATACTAGATACAATTGATAAAACGTATTTACCGATAGCGACATCGTATACTAATATATTGTCTCCAATTAATCTAGCAGATGGTTTTCCAAAGAAATTAGCTATAGTCTTAGCTTTATTAGGAGATTCTACAATGAGTAAAGCTGTTTTAGTTAATTCAACAATCTTATCTACCTCGATCTCTCCACGCAGTATTTTCCTAACTCTATCTCTATCACTATTAATTTCATTAATTAAATCATCTAGATTTATCTCATTCAAAGGTTTTATATCGAATTCTTCATACAACCATTTCATTCTCTTCTTTAAACCATTCAGTAATCTAATATCGTCAACGATGATTATAGATAAACCTTTAGTAACACCACCCGGGTATAATCTAGATGTTCTACCACTAGCTTGTATATACGTAGCTACATCCGGTATTAGAATATAGTCTGTACCGTTTTCTCTAATTAATGCTATATCGCTTTTAACACTAAGTTTACTCCAGACATCTGGTTTAGAAAGAAGTTGTTTAGCTTTATCAATAGCGTTTAGTATGAGTTTGAGTAGAGGGGTTTCTTCAACGCTTTCACCAGCTATTTTCTTGTTTAAATCTTCAGTTAATTTAGCTAAAGCACTCGGACTAATCCTCTTTATCTTATTAGATAATTTACCTATAATGATCTCGAGTTCTCTCCTCTCTTCACCCTCTAGAACATCTCTCATAGTAGTCAGAATTCTGAGTAAATCAACTGGTTTAATCCTCTCTAGTTTAGAGCTAAACTTATGTCTCGGAACACCTATGAATATAGCATACTTTACTCTATCGGGGAGGTCTATTCCACGAACCATTACACCGTAATAAGTGGCTACACCTACGAGTACATTTATATCTCCACTAGCAAATTTATCGAGTATGTTAATTGATTTACCTGAATAGAATGCTTCAGTTTTTAATCCATGTTCATTTAAAATACTAGCTATTTTATCAGCGTATTCAATGCCTTTATCTAATGGTACAAATACTAATCCACCATCTCCAAGTTTCTTAACTAAATCGACAACTGTTTCTTCAATAGTTTTCAATGGAATTATATAAGTATCTACAATATTTCTAATAGATTCAGACCTAGATCCTACTTCGAAACCCAGTATTATTTTAAATAATTTTGGATATATTCCACGTGGTCTACCAGTAGCACTCGATACTACAACTAGAGTTTTCACTTTACTACGTATTTCATTCAATCTATTGTTTAGTTCTTTCAATTTATTCTCTACTTCAGTTCTCTCATTCTCGTTCATCTTAGTAGCTAATTTATTCAAAACTTTTAGATACTCTATCACATTATCTATCTCTTCATCGGTTAAACCAAGTATTCTAAATAATACACGGATTGCTCTACTACTACGTAGTATAGCATCAACATCATCTAGAACAATTAGTTTGAAATTCTTATTCAATAATAATTCGAAGTTTCTATGCATAAACATATTTGTTGATAAAAGTATATTGAATCTATCTTCATTTATCAACTTAATATATTCATCACGTTTATTCTTATTTAATCTACCGTGAATAGCTATTACTCTAATACAATCATCTGAATAGTTTTCTTCCTCACTACATATTTTAATACCAGCTCTATTAGCTAGTTCTCGTAATCTCTTATAAGCTTGTATAAGTAAAGGTGTTGTTGGAAAAACCAAGTATACTTTACTAGATTTATCTTCTTTAGTAAAATACAGTGATGTTACAAGTGCAAACATTGTTTTACCAGTACCAGTTGGTGCTACAATACTGAACGATCTGTTTTTAAATAATCTAGTTATCCATGTTCTCTGAGCACTCCAGAGTCTATATCCATTAGTTGCTTTAGCGAAGAATTCTTCGAAAGATTTTATTCTAGAGTGAAAACTTACTATTTCACTTAAACTCTTTTTTTCATTAACCAGTTCGTAGTATTTAGTAATTTTCTCCAAATAATCCTTATTAACAATCTCGTTCTTTATTTTTTCAAACAAATCGTCTCTTAAACAATTAGGACAAGGTGCTTTATATATTAATCTATAATCAGTATTCTCACCACCACAATTCGGACAAGAATGTTGATATACTCCATGTTCGTATCTTATATCAAGCATTCTAAAACCCAATGAAATTATATATAAAAACCATTATAAGTAATCGTACTGAGTAATCCTTATTTAACTCAATTTAACGGTTCTATCAGGGTATACTATAATACCATTATCAGTTATTTCAAAGGGATGTCTTCTCATACTATGAGCTGTACCTCTCATCTTCCAGACAATAATGCTTCTAATCAATTCACCTCCAACTTCATCGAGATCGAGTCTAACAATACCATCAGCTGCATGCTCAACGCCTGGTCCGCCGAAACCCCTCTCGGTGACAGATACTTGTGATACTAGAATAGATGTCGTCCCCATTCCAGAAAGTATTTTCTTAAGCTGGAGAATAACGTTTTTAGCAAAAGTTGGTTTTGTCAAATACAATGTTGAAACAGAATCTACAACTACGCGTGCTGCACCAGTATCTTTAATAGCTTGTTTAAGAACATCAATTAATTCAGCTACATCAGTTGGGTCTTTAACAACATATTTTTCACGTTTAGCTGCTTCACCAATACCGCTGGTGAAAGCATCTACTATTGCAAACACACCTTGTTGTTCATATTGTTTAACATCCCAACCAAATTGTTTCATATTAATCCTGATTTGAGCAGGGTGTTCTTCTAAAGCTATGTATAATCCCGGTTCACCCATTTGTAAACCATTCCATAGATACTGCATACCAAAGATCGATTTACCGGTTCCCGGTCCACCGCTTAATAGTACAACACTACGTTTAGGAATACCGCCATTAACTATATCGTCGAAACCTTTAATATTGGTTTTAACTCTTTCAACCATAAACTTCACCTCTATTAATATTAGGTATTTAAATAATCTTTAAACATATTTATTTCAATAGATCTATTAAATCTATCAACATTAAAGGTAGTAATAAATATAGTGGTATTAAAATAGATATAGTTATTAAAATATATCTAAATGTATCGTTCTTCACTCTTCTATAAATCAATAATATTAAACCTGATAAACAGTGTACTAGTAGAAAAATATTGAATAATAATCTAAGAAAAATATCGTGATGAATCCTTTCAGCAACATGTCTATTGATCAAGTTAAACGTTAGTTTTCTAACAATACTTGTTCTCACAATACCGTAACCACTTAACACATATAGTAGTGTTAAAACTAAGAGTACTATACTAGATACTTCAGTTAATAATAAACAATACTTGAGATAATTTTTCAAAACAATCACCTAGTTTACGAGTAATCCGTAAATCAAGTTCTTTATTCACAATATTAATAATCCGTAAAGTTATAACGATTTGGAAAATGTTCAAAGATTAAGATTTAATAATTAAATTTAGGTTAAGGATTGTTAGTAAAAAGGGGCTGTTTATTGAGAATCAAATATATGTGGATTATTAAATCATCGATCATTGCTGCAATATATGCTTCACTAGTAATAGTATTAGCTCCAATTAGTTTTCACGTTATTCAAATAAGAATAGCTGATTCACTACTACTACTTCCTTTATTTAAATTCTTTGGTTTTTCAAGTGTTATTGGTTTAACAATAGGATGCGTTATCGCTAATTTCTTCTCACCTTTCGGATTACTAGATATTGTTTATGGTTCAATTTCTAATCTCATAGCTGGTTTAATTGCCTATGCTATTGGTATATTTTGTAATAGATTAAATTTACTCACAGTAGTATCTACAGCTATACTGCAATCACTAGTTATAGCAGTAATAATTGGCTACGGTTTACTCCATTTAGTATTCAATGAACCAATATTAATAGCTTTTCTAGGCGTGTTTATTGGAAGTTTGCTGAGTATTGGTGTTATTGGTTCATCAATAGTATTTTTCATCGAGAAGAGGTTTGGTATTAAATGATAATTGTTGAGAAATTGAATGTAGAATTTAATGGATACATTGTTCTTAAAAACATAGATATAGTTTTTGATAAAGGATTGCATGTTATAATGGGTAGAAACGGGTCTGGTAAAACTACTTTATTGAAAACAATAGCTGGAATAATAAAACCGAGTAGTGGTAGAGTTATTGTTTTTAACAAAGATATTCATAGAATACCTCGTAGTGAAGCTGTTAAACTTGTTGGATATGTTTGGCAAAATCCTTATGCTGGTTTCATCGAAGCAACTGTTTTCGATGAAATAAATTTTACTGCTAAATTAATCCATACTAGTTTAAATAAAGAAATTGTTGAAAAACTTGTTCCCAAACATTTATTGTATAGAAATCCTTATACGTTAAGTGGTGGTGAAGCTAAGAGAGTTTCAATAGCTAGTATATTGTCAATAGATCAACCGGTCTGGTTGTTCGACGAACCATTCGATTATCTAGATAATGATGGAGTAAGTATTGTTAAGAAATTGATTGAATATGGTTTAGAGAGAGGGAAAATAGTGATAATTGCTTCAGCTAATCCATCTTATTTACATTTGTTCAAACCAGTGAATATATTGGTTTTGTTTAACGGTGAAATTGTTTTAAAAACAAGTTCTCTAAATGAAGCTGATCTCGGTAAATACGGTGTTCCTAGTAGAGAAATAGTTTGTGGTTAAATTGTTTAGTGAATTAGAGATTGTTCAGAATAAATGTAGTTTACTACATAGAGAAGACTTTTTGTTCTTGAAAATACTACTGTTGATTATAACTATTATTTCTCGATTCACAAGTATTTACCTAATGTTCAGTATATTAGTGTTCAATATTCTACTTCTAATATATATTGGTGTTAGAAGAATACTATTGTTTATATTTATACTCTGGTTGATTTTATCATCTATCGTAGTATTGATAGATATGTTGTTTTCAACACTAACTGTTAATGTATTGTTTAACTTAGTATATGGATTAACGACGTTTACTGGTTTAATACTATTCTATTCTACAACGCCTCCTAGTCATATCGAGAATATTATTGGTTTAAATACGTTTTCACTAACATATCTCTTTTTAAACCATTATGTTAAACAAGTAGTTGAAATGATAAATATATTGAGAGCTAGAGGATTGGATTTAACTCTAAACATATGGCATTCTAAATATTTAATGAGAATTATTGTTGTATTCATAGTGTTCAGAATTAACGAGTTGTTAAGTATTCTTAAAGCTAGAGGTGTTGAGGAATAGTATTTATAAGTATTAAATCATTATATAGCAAGTCTAGTGGATTTAACTAGTTAATTACTGATATGTTTCTACACATTTTTTCTCAAACAATAGTTTTTTATGTACTTTAATTATCTCTTTCAAAATATCTGATCTATACAATCTACCACTAATTTTTGGTGGAGTAATTGTTGTTAATAAAACTATATAGTGTGTTTTATCACTCTGTTCCTCAATATATAGTTTATAATTGCCGAGTTTCTTATTTAAAATACTCTGTAGTTCTGAGATAACGATATCTGGATCGCATGTTATTGGAAATTCGTATCTAACCTGTATCCTTCTTTCCTCTTCGGTTTCCTCCAATACAATACTATTGTTTAACAATATGTTGTTAGATACTTTCACTAGATTACCATCTGTATCAATTATCTTCGTATATAAAAATCCTATTTCAACAACTGTTCCTCTTATATTAGGAATAATAGTATCTCGACTGAAGAATTTATAAGAAGGTAGTGGTAAAACGGATAGAGGTAATCCTGCTAATCTAATTTCTTGACCGGGTTTTAGATAACCGGTTGTTAAAATGATTAAACCTGAGAAGAAGTTTGATAAAACTGGTTGAAGTGCTAAACCGATAACCAGACCGGAGAAAGTAGCGCTAGCTAATATGCTTTCACCGCTAAGACCTAGTAGAATACCTATAATTAGAGCTAGTATTATGTAACCTATTACTAAGACAACGTTTCTAACTAAGTAAGCAGATCTACCGTGGTGTTTTAAAATAGAATGTGCGAACGATGCTGTAAACTGTATAGCCACTATACCTAGAATTAGAGCTAATATTATGTCGAAAACACGGTGTTCTTTAAGTATTTCAACTATATTTCTAGGTATATTTAAAACACTCGTTCTATCGATAATATCGATTAAAACTCTTAATAAGATAATTAAAACAATTAAACTAACGATAAACACTATAAATCTAGTTCTACTCAAAACATACACCAATTCAATTAAAAATAAACATACATTTATAGAAACATTATGGAAACAAGTGATTAAATATATTAAAATAAGTAATCAACACTATTGCTAAAAATCTTTTAAACTACCAGAGATCTCTATGGGCCCGCGGGGATTTGAACCCCGGACCTCCGCCGTGTGAGGGCGGCGTCCTAACCAGGCTAGACGACGGGCCCTTCTATCCAATCTTTCATTTATTTTATTCTAATACTATCTTTAATTATTTCTTGTTTTAATCGGAATGCGGGGGGTGGGATTTGAACCCACGCAGGCCTACGCCATCGGGTTCTGAGCCCGACCCCTTTGACCAAGCTCGGGCACCCCCGCTTTTCGTAACTTTAATATCTCTAAGAGTTGATTTATTGTTTATTTTCAAACTCTGTGTAGATGTATTTGTTAGTGTTGTTGATTATTTCATTTATCTTATCTAATGTTGTTTTACATGTTTTTTCACTGATAATTCCTTCACTACAGTATTTATTAAAACTCTCAGTATCTACTAGCTCGGGTTTTTCACCGGGTTTCACTACTATATCTACCATTAGATCATGGTATTTAATAGTATCTGGTAGGATTTCGGGAGGTGTATTGATATTTATATAACTACCAATCCACTCGTTTTTTCTAAAATAATTGTGGCTGATAAACCAATTATTTGTTTCGAGAAAAACGAAATCAATGTCTCCTTCTTTCTTCTCAATATTTAATCCATCGTATAATCCATTTGATCTAATAGTTCTAGTTAAACATATTCTTAAATCAAGATTGTTTCTCTCAATACTATGTATAATACCCGGTGTTAACTCGAGTCTAGAACCATCTGGTTTAATATGTATTAAACGTATTCGTTTATTTTGAAATAGTTTCTCATATAAGAATTCTACGATTGATCTCTCAATTAAGTCTTTATTTAAACTAATACTACTAATCATTTTCTCAATTAAATCAACTAGTTCGCTGTAAACACCACCTATTGTTTTAAACGAATGGTGAAGTGGAATTGTTGTTACAACATTGTTTCTCAGAGAATCTAATCTACTCTTAGCTAAACTAGTTAAACCAATTAATCCAATAAATTCCCCACTATATAGTTCACGTGGAGCTTTTTCTCTATATTTGGCTTCACCAAGTATTTTAACTAATTTATCTCTTAGATTATCTATTTCATTCAGTATTTCCTGTTCTCCAGCGTACATACTACTACTTCTAAAGTGTATGCCGAGACCTGTACCAATTAGTTTAGAAACAGCTATTGTTAATAAATAATCTCTTCTAGATTTATCACGTATATGCTCTGAGAAAGTTATTTGAGAAGAACCATGTATTAAAGCAACGTATTCGCCAACTATGCGGAGACTATACGATAGTCTAGTTACCTCGCGGGGTTTTAAACTTGTTTTAACAACACTAACAACTATTTTATCACCTATATCGTGTTTACAATTGTTTAAAACACCTTTCGTCGACCCGAGATCGACTATACAATCACTATTATTTTTATCAACAACTACACCAATGTGTATAGAGTATAATCCAATATTCGAATACCATTTAAATACATATTCGAGTTCATTAACAATATCTTCATAAACTCTCAATGCTTTATCGTAAAAACCAATAACTAATATCTCGTCTTCATCTGAATCCTTAACAGTAACATCAGCTGGAGAGTAATCTTCTTTTAAACCAAATCTATTTCTAATAATATCGCTTGCTTGAACAATATTATAGCCTTTGTCGAATAATAATTTAGATAAAGCAGTAGCTGCTAAACCTCTGATACGTACACGTATCAATATATTACAACCCTCTATTCTAAACACTAATCACGGACTGTTTCTAGTATAGCTATTATCTGCCAGATCTTAGTTCTAGTTCCTATAGGCATATTAGGGTCTTGACTAATATTATCTAAAATACCTATAGCATTAGCTGCTCTAACACCTGGAGTTAACTTCTCGTCTCTCAATTGATTTAATGCTTGAGTAGCTGCTCTACGTATATTTCTCGGTACAGTTGTATCGTTGATTATAGATAACAACATGTATACTGCGTTTTTAAGTCTAGCTTCATTATCGATAGAAGTCATTTCATCAACCACCTTTACTAATACTCTTCTCAATACTCTTGTATTAGAGAAAATAGTTTATATAAAGTTATATTAACAACGTTTAATTTAGTACATTTCGTTAATATTATTTAAAAGAACTCTCGGTGTTTACAATGAGTTCTGAAACAAATCCTGTTAAGAAAATGGCTGAATTGATGAAAGCAGGTGCTACAATGCTTGCCGAAACATGTCCAGTAGAAGGATGTAGACTACCTTTATTTAAACTAAAAACCGGTGAAATCGTTTGCCCAGTTCACGGTAGAGTATATGTTGTTAAATCGGATGAAGAAGCATTGAAAATAAGAGAAGAGATAACTCTTAAAACAACTCTTGATAAACTCGAGGAAATGGTTATTAAACATATTTATAGTAGGGTAGAGAGTGATGAATTAGAAACAACCGAGTTGATTAATTTACTTGAAATACTTGAGAGAATATATAGGATTAAGAATCAGTTAAAATCAAGTTCTTAAACGATACAAATACCTTTCTACTATTCTAAACACATCGTTATAAACTGATTCAAAATCTCTACTAGCATCAACTAGTTTTAAATATCCTTCACTAACCATTTTTAAATAAAAATCTCTGACTTTACTTAGAAAAACAATATTCTCATACTCTGGGAATCTACTTACTAAACCCTTTTTACGCTTTAAACCAGTAGCGGGATCTACGTCTAAGTATATGGCTAGATCTGGTTTTAACATAATTTTATTTATATTTAAAACCCATTCGTATGGAGCACCTTGTGCTGATTGATAAGCAACACTACTGTAGAAATACCTATCGCAAACAACTATTTCACCTTTTTCAATACTCGGTATTATATCTGTTTTAAGATGAATAATACGGTCAACTGCGTAGGTTAACGCATCTAGATAAGCATCTCTGTATTCACTATAGTTGTTCTTCAAGATATCGATGTATAGACTTGTGTATGGTTCAAAAGTATACTTAGTTCTATAACCGTTTTTCTCCAGATCAACTATTAATCTATGAGCAATACTTGTTTTACCAGAACCATCTATACCTTCTAGTACTATGAACAAACCTCTAGTGTTCGACGACAAACCATTCTTCACCTTTATTGTGAATTGCTTTAAAACCATCACTGATGATACTTGAGATATAGTTAAAACTAAGATTGTTTAATACGAATAACGGTATTTCTCCTAAAACACAACCTGTTACAAGGATTGGTTCAGCTTTTTCAACAATAATACATTGTGGAGCATTATTATATTTCTTTAAAGCATATAGTATGTAGGAACCTATTGTTGAACCACGTGTACTTGGGAATAAAAGTATTTTATTATTAATATTTTTACCACTAGGTTTATGAATACCTGTAACTGGATCTACTTCGCCGTAGAAACTTATACGTTCATTGATAACAACTATTTCTCCGAAACAATCGCTGTCGATAATTATTTTAACAGGAATTTTCAAGTTATTCACACAATTGTCTTATTATTTCAAAAGGTGTGGATAAATATACTTCAATATTCTTGTGTTTCTTTAGGTAAAAGTATGCTTTACCACTATTGGTTATAACGTAATCTGGTTTCTCAGATATAGTTGATACTATTGGACAAGTACCTAGTGTTACTTCTACACCTATTCTACGTAAAACGTTTATTTCATTAATAAATAGTTCGTTATAAATATATGGTACGGATATTAGTAAATAGTTTCTTAATCTACATCTACCTCTACTATATATGTTTACGATATAATCATATATTTCAGTGAATTCAACGGGATCTAAGTGTGGACAACCTATAAATCCAATTATTTTAGAATCTTTTAAATCGAATTCTAGAGTTTTACTTTGATACTTCTCTATATCTTTTAATTCAATATTTATTTTCTCAATCTTATCGCTCATATAATACGATTTCTTCGGGGTAATTTTATCAATAGCTATTAAACCATGGTCACCGCTTGCGGCTGCTGATGCTAACAATATTTTTAAACTACTGTAATCATTTACAGCGTTTTTAATAAGTGGTTTGTTTACAATGTTTTCACCTATCCATAAACCGATTAAACCATAGTATTTTGATTCAATATTTTCAATAGATATAACTGTATCTATTACTCTCTCTCTATCTAAGTGTAAACCGTGATAATAAGTATAGCCTGTTAATGCTGAAGCTATTGTTAAAGGTCCTCCTTCTCGATTAGTTCTAGCTCCATAAATACTGTTAGCGAATATTACTGCACTACTCTCTCCCCAAGCTAAGTGTTCATTTAAAACAGGTCTACGGTGGAGATATGGTATACACGTATATGTTGGTTTAAACCCCATTTTCTCCAAGTAATTGTTTATCTCTAATTGTTTATTGTAAAACATATTGCTAATTAATCTAGATGAATTAGATAAATCTATACAACCAGGGTTTACTGTTGTATATACTTTTGCTAAACCACCTTTGACATAGAATTCTTTAATGAATTCTAAACCATAATCACCAATATTGCTGTATGAAACTCCCGAGACATGAACGTGATTAACCGAGATAAGTTTCTCAGCACCGAGGACTTCACCAATCTTTACTATCAATTCAAGTGCTTTAGCATAAATCCATCCATATTCACCATTCAACATCTTCTCCTGATACGGTGTTAGATACATTACGGTATCTGAACCCTCCTATACTTACTCCAATCTTCGTTGAATGGTTTTGTTGCATCAATTATTACTTTATCTCCAATTCCATTAACACTACGTGGATCTAGTGTTGAACCGGGTAAGTCTTTTAATACAATAATGTCTTCACTAGCTTTAACACGAGTTGCTATAGCCCATTCAATCATTTCAATATTATCTATATCAATATCATCATCAACTACGATAACGTGTTTAACACTTGGATGAATGTTTAAAACAGTTAATCCAATAGCTCTAGCATCACCGGGTTTTATTTGTTTAACAGATACTACAGCGTGTAGCCAACAACTACTACCAGTTGTAAGTCTCACTCCAGTAACATTAGGATACTGTTTTGTCAAGTAAACATATATTAATGCTTCACGGGGGAAACTCATTAAATAAATATGATCCCATAAACTAGGTACTATAGCGTGATAGTATAGTTTACTTATTTTAGATAAATAAATGTTTTCTATCTTTAAAACCGGTTGTTTCCGAACAGTATCTAGTAGACCAAGAATATCTGTAAAAGGACCTTCATCAACGAGATTGTCTTTAGAAATAACGCCTTCTACTACAATGGGTGTTTGTAGAGGAACAGGGATTCCATATTTAGGTGTTTTTACGAATAAATTATTGTTCAATAATTTAGCAGCTATTTTTAATTCAAATAAACCGAAACTCGTCGACGTTGCTGCAGCTAATTCAGCAACCGGGTTTAAACCGAGTAATATAGCTATAGGTGTGTCTTTACCTCTCTCTCTATACATATTGTATATTCTATACAAGTCTCTTGGAACTATTCTAATAGCTCCATGTTCTTCGTCAACATACATTATTCTATGAATACTAGCATTACATATTTCATCAATACACGCTACTACTATTGAACTAGTTAAGTAGTAACCACCATCTTCTCTAAAATACTTTATAAAAGGCAGTTGTTTCAGAGTCCAATCTGTTTTTAAAAAATATTTATTGAAATCAACGAATTCTAATTCAGCTGGTTTATCAATAGCTTGTTCTATTTTTAAATAAGCATCTCTATCGTTTGAAGCATTCAACATTACATATAGATCTCTCCTATTCGTTAAAATATTGGAAACACATGTTACTTCAGAATCGTTAATATTGAATTCGATAACGGTTTCTCTATTACTATAGGATAGTTTAGTGACTTCGTATTCTCTACTTATTTTACCAACATATTTCACTTCCTTATACTTACTGACTATTTTTTCCATATAACTACCTAGATCCATTGAATACACCTATTCAGCAACTTGTTCAACATAGTCTTCTGTTAAATGAATTCTAGATAGTTTAATGTATTTAATATCACCAGTATAATTCGTTTTAACAACAGCTTCTCTGTTTCTAAAATCAATCCACTCTATTAAACCTGGGTAATCGATTTCTCCATTTGAAACAGCTATGAATATTCTTCTAAAACTACTATCACTATACGTCTTTACTTTATCGCAACCATATGTTTTCTTCAAAAACTCTAGCTGTTCTTCACTAATATTACTAGTTGAAACAACGTGTAATGTATTAAAACACTTAGTTACGTATACAAGGTTTCTCATCAAATCAGTCTTAAAACCACTATTTGTTGAAATATTTATTAAATCACAACTGTGAAACAAAGGATGTCCTATAAAAACTACTTTATCTAAACTAACTCTACGTTGAGGAGCATTGTTTAAATACTCTAAATACTTGTCTTTTCTAAGTTGTCTTCTTTCTTCACGACTCCTCGTTCTCCTATTTAATGGAACTCTCGTTTTATACACTTTAATACCGATATTTTCGTATTTTTGAAATATACTCCACGTATCTTCACCTATAGCTATTACAGCTTTTGGATTCAGCTCACTAACTAGTTTACATTTATAGTTAACAGCATATTCATCATTAATCCAACCATCTGTATCTATTATAATAGGGTTTCTATTATCGCTAATAGCTTGTTCAATCAATTCTTTTAAAACATATATGATTTTATCAGTATAGTTCTGTGGTTTAATATCACCAATGAATTTCATAACACATGGTTTTAAATCACGCATCCATAGAACTTGTTTACTTGGATAAGACATTGATATAAAACAAGGAGGTCCAATATCTGCTTGTCCAATATCTCCATCTATGATAGCTGGTTTTAATCCATCTCTTAGAGCTTTATTAGATAATAGTATTGAGAGCGTTGATTTACCAGTATCTACTCCACCTAGAATAACTACTTTATCGTAATTATTCGTTAAAATATCGTTAACAATATTGAGTCTTTCTAAATAAGGTTCGTTTTCATTAATAAGCTGTATTTTAGCATCATCTCCCATAGTGATATCTAATTCAGTATCTTCTAATGCGTGTACAATGTAGTTTCTAAACTTATGTATGATTAAATGTTCTCCTTTACCGAATTCTTTATATAGAATTTCTAATCTACCGTTGAGAATATTTATAGACATTGGACCCGTTAAACAAAGCATTTCATCTTTATTCATTTTCAAAATAGGCATATTTTATTCAACCTCAATGCCTTCACATAAAGCTATTTTTAAAGCACTGTAGATATCTCTGTTTTTAAATCTATGGTTTATTCTTCTAGTATTTTTATCTCTAAATAGATAATCTAATGGTATGCCTTCAATACTTTCATCAACTATTTCGACTGGAGCGTTTACTCTATTTTTTATCATTAAAACTATTTTCAATCCATTAAATCCTCCTCCAACTCTAATAACTCTCTTTACTGATGGATAGCATTTCAATTTATTGTTCAAAAATTCTCCAATATCTTCTTGGAAAACATATCCGTGTTCAAGTATTTCTTCATCACCTAAGATAACGTAGTAGGGGTTTTTCCCAGGATCTATTCCAACGATAACGCTATTATATTTTGTCTTAGATAATGAAGCCAGTATTGCTTTTTCCAAACCAGTACATGTTCTATCTGAATCATATATTACCTCAATATCTCTCCTATTCTTAGTAATTTCGACGTAATAATAGTGATCAGTGTAGAGTACACTATAATATGGTATGCTATCAATATCGCTAAACACTGAGAAATCAATCCCTCTACTGCGTAATATATTCAGTACTTTCATAAACCATTTAGGGTCGTGTACAGCTACTACTATTGGTTTACGATACAATACTTCAGCAATCCCTCTAACTAATTTCTAAATAATAGTCTTTGTAGATAATACTAAATGTAGTTTATGGTGTTCAATATTTTATATTAACGGTGTTGATGTGGATGAAATTCACTGGATCTGGTGTTATTGATAGAATAATTGTTAATGGTTTAACCAATCTATTCTATGGTGAAGCAGGTGTTGGTAAAACTAATTTATTGTTAACAATCGCTAGAAATTTGTGTAAAGAAGTTTATCCATGTATATATGTTAATACAGAGGACATACTCTACTACGATATAGTATCTAGGAATTTAGATGAGTTTTCCAATGTTTTCTTCGTAGATATAATGGATTACGATGAGTTCTATAAATATGTATTAGAAAAATTAATGTATATTCCATATAAAGTCTTGTTTATTGATAGTGTAAACGCTCTTTTTAGATTAGTTGTTTATAAAGAATCATCTATTATAAACTACGGTCTACTGCTTGGTTTAATTGTTAAGAAAAACATAGATACTAACTCTTATTTATTTGCTTCAGCACAGGTCCGTAGCGCTATCGACGAATCTGTTGAATATACAGCTAGCGGTATGTCTATTCTCGAATACTGGTTTGCTAATATTTTTAAAATAGATAGAGATGAAAACGGTAGATTTATAGAG
This sequence comes from Desulfurococcaceae archaeon, assembly GCA_038897715.1. GTDB lineage: Archaea > Thermoproteota > Thermoprotei_A > Sulfolobales > Desulfurococcaceae > JAWAVV01. The sequence goes on along the minus strand of JAWAVV010000006.1, from coordinate 39,304 downwards.
TGTGTTAAACCATTTAGTGGTGTTAGAGTGTATTTTGAAATAACAAGTGATGGTATTGTATGGATCAGTTAATCGATTTCATTAACTGGTTTATCAAATACTTTGCTGTACCTATGGCTACTAATGCTTCACCTTTACTTATACGTGGAAAATACTGTATTGATTTCAATAAATTATTCATTGATAATAAACCATTGTTTGGTTCTAATAAAACATGGGATGGTTTTATTATTGGAATTTATATGGGGTTTTCTGTTTCAATTGTCATATCTATTTATTTTAATGAATTAAGTTATTTAGTTATTGGTTTAGGTTCATCTATATTTGCTTTAATAGGTGATTTAATCGGATCTTTTATTAAGAGAAGACTTGGTATACCTAGTGGTGGTTTATTGCCTATTCTAGATCAGTTGGATTTCATAATATTTGTTTCAATATACTATATTTTAATAAATATTGTTGAATTCTACAGTAAGCCTTTATATATTATGATCTCTTGTATTATCGTTATCATTCTTCACGTTTTAACAAATAATGTTGCATACTACTTAGGGGTTAAGGATAAAAGATGGTAGTATTATATCCATATATTTTGATTAAAACCCATAGTATTCAACGAGAGGATTGAGAATTTTGAAAATACCTAAAGTTATTACAACATATTGTCCGAAATGTAATAAACATACAGAACATGCTGTATCTATTTATAAACATGGACCTAGAAGAACTCTAGCTGAGGGTGAGAGGAGATATGCTGCTAAGAAGAAAGGCTACGGTTCTAAACGTAAATCAGAACAGAAGAGATTTGCTAAAGTTACTAAGAAAGTTGTTTTGAAACTAAAGTGTAAGGAATGTGGATACATTTTACATAGAAAGGGTATTCGTATGAAGAAATACGAGTTAGTTGAGGTTGCTAAGTGATGAAGAAGAGGAAAATATTGATACCACAGCCTAAAAGTAAGTTTTTGAAACTGCAGTGTAAAATATGTGGTAGTGATAACATTGTATTCAGTCACGCAACTTTTCCAGCAAGGTGTAAAATATGTGGAACAATACTTGTTAAACCAACTGGTGGTAAAGCTATAATTCTGAGAGATAGAGCTGAAATAATAGCTGAACTAGGTTAGATATTTTAATACAAATTAAACTCTTCTCCAGTAATATATATTAGATACATGCGGGGGTGCCCGAGCTTGGTCAAAGGGGTCGGGCTTAGGACCCGATGGCGTAGGCCTGCGTGGGTTCAAATCCCACCCCCCGCATTCACTTTTTAACAAGAAGTTAACTATATTTACGAGTAATCATTTATAATCTGCTACTGTTTCTTAAAGAGAAGATTTACTAATATGTGTGAAAACAAATGTTCATAGGTGAGAAAACGTGAAATACATTGTTAACGCGTTAAGCTTAAACATGGTGAAGCTTCCACCAATAGGTGTAAGGAAGTTTTATCATTTTGAAATTAAACAAATAACTGTTGAAGAGTTCTGTAATGAAGCGAGAGAAGCTATTAACGCACTTGGTCATGTTTCAACAGTCGAATTAATCAATAAATTGTGTAATACAAGTTTTCAAATTAATAGAATTGAAATAAAGCTTGAACATGAAGACGAATTGCTTCTGATCCAGGTAGCGACACGTTTGCCTGAAGGCAAAGTTCTAGACATAAATGAGCTTGAACAATTATTACGAGATGGTAAAATCAAGTTTTATCGCGTAACATACTACGATTACTTCTACTGAATAAATCTATAAGTACGTTTAACTATACGGCACTATCACTACTATGTGAATGGATGAAGTAAATAAACATAAACTATATGAAAACCGTGGAAAACACTAACTTCACGATTATATTGATAAAACGAAGATGTTAAGAGTTTCAAGGATTTGAATGTATTGATACTGGATCTTCCAATTAACACACAGCTGTTACACAATTCTTTTCAAAAATCTTCTTGAGACACAGGTAGACGTATCTAGTTATTTCAAGATCTATTTTATTTTTCTCTCTTATCTCGTCAAATCTCTTGTTTTCGAAAAGCTTGGCAATCATTTCTCCTTCTAGACTCTGCGTTTCTAAGTCTTTGATTTCACAGTTAAATTTTTCTTTAAGCTTCATAGCCATATCTTTTAGCTTTAATTTTTTAAAGTAGAATTTATTAAAAGATAGAAGTATTTGTGCAATGTCTATAGTATACATATTATGCCACCAATTGTTAATGAAATCAGCTTCATGTACATAATTACCTAATATATTACGCTTTTCTGACAATTCTGATTCGAAGACATCACCAACAATATTATGTCTCAGACTCTTTGAAATTATAAGTGGAATGTCGAATCTAAGAATATTAAAGCCAATGATTTCAACATTATAGTTTTCTCTTAAATTCTTCAAGTAATTGTAAAACTGTTTGAGTATCTCTTTTTCTCTCTTAAACCTCTTTTTATCTTCTAGTTCAAAGTTTTCAAATGATTCGTATTTGAATCCCGGTTTATCTTTTAGCAGACCGATGAGAATTATATTTTCACCTATAAATGCTTCTTTTTCTATAGGTCTATAGGTCTCTAAGTCTAAATATATTCTTACTAAACTTTTACGTTTCGTTCTATTCTTCATGATTGATCCCTAAACAATTTAGTATTCATTGTTTTATTTAAAGATAAAACAGTAGATTCAAGCGTTAGATTAGAAAAACTAATCTATTTCGCAATAACATTAGATTCAAATCTTGAGATAGATTACTTAATAATTCCATAATAACTAGTTGTTATTTAATAAGCTGTCTTTGGAAATGTTTAGTCTTGAATATGTTGTTTTAAAAATTATTTCTGAAGTACGGTGTGAAAAGTTTCTTAAGAATAAATTTAATCTATCAATGAATTTCTAGTCGTTTTTCTTAGTTAAGATTGTGTAGTGTTAATGTTTTAGTGTTATTCATAAATTATTTTACCACCATTTAATGCTTAACTTGTATTTCTCCAAGTCTTCGTTCTTATCAGGTTTGCGGAATAAGAATAAATGCTCGTGAGCAATTAAGTAAAAGTCTTTTCCTCTACTATTCTCGTCGACCCAGCATTCATTAGATGATTTAATTAAACTCCTCCACTTCTGTTCTGTAACTTTGGTATGCCACTGGATTTTGATTATATCTTCTTTGAGCACGAAGCCGACTTCTAAGAATTGTTGCATAACTCTGAAAGCAATGGGGACGTAGTGTCTGTGTTGACGAGTATCTCCAACAAGTATAGCACAGTATCTATCAGGTTTCAGTACTCTAAAGCTCTCTTCAGCGACTCTACGTATTCCATTCAAGTATTCTTCTAAGCTATAGACTTGCGATAAATCGCCTGGTATAGGTTTCTGCTTTGAATATGGAATAATGTTGAAATACGGTGGATGAGTTGCTATGAAATCTATAGACTCGTTCTCAATTAAATCTAGATTTCTAGCATCACCGTGATATACTAGAATCGTTGGTTCTTTCCAATCTGGAATAAGCGGCTTATACGTGAAATTCAATCTATCCAGAGTTAGCATCACTGCTTCATAGTTTATGTCAACACCTATAGCATTTCTCCCTAAGAGTTTGCATTCAACTAACGTTGTACCACTACCACACATTTGGTCTAAAACCCATTCACCTGGCTTAGTATATCTGATTATGAGGTTTCTCACAAGTCTTGGAGACCAGTTGCCTCTATAATCACCTCTATGAGTAGCCCAATCACCTCTTTCAGGAAAACTCCAAACAGTCGTAGTTTCTAGTGTAAAGTCTTCTGGTTGATACTCTTTGATATCGTGTTTCTCACCTATTTTTATAACAGTATCTTCGATAACGACTTCCTTACGGTTCTTTAAATACTCAACGTATTCTTCATATGTAATTAATCGCATTTTCAATCTCTATTACCAACTATGATTTTTCTAAAAAACTTTATTAACAAAATTAATCTAAAACCCAGCGGTCTTCTGAAATCTCTTATTTCTTCTAATTAAATGTTCATGATATAGATTTTCACAACAATTTTTAAGAAATTTCCTATTATTGATTATTTCTCAATATTGTTTATTGATGAATAATAGAATATTTTAATGAAAACTACTTGGTTTCTTTAAAGTAAAGTTAAACTGTAAGTTTGTTGAATTAAGAGATTTTACCTAAAACAGGTTTAATATTTTGATAGATAATTGTTTAAAACAATAGTATTCGACGGATATTTTGCTAATAATCCTGTTCTAGTTCTTTATATTGAATACTCGTTTTGTATAAAGTAATTATTAAAGAATAGTAGCGGGGGGTGGATTTGAACCACCGACCTCGGGGTTATGAGCCCCGCGGGCTTCCAGGCTGCCCTACCCCGCTGTTGAGCCCCGCTATTCCATATTTTATTTATTAAAAGGATTTATATACTTACTCTAATTGTTTTAACGATGTATACGTTTTCTCCGGGTAGAATGGTAGTATGTGTCTTGTTGTTTTAGGTGGATATACTTTATTCTTCTTAACTATTTCAATAACATCGTTTTTAGTAATTGATTTTCTGAGGAATATGTAGTCTACTTCGTTTTTCAATAAATCCTCTAATGCTTCGCTCAATTCTCCGTAATAAACTAGTGTGAACATGTTCTCTAGATTTAATTGTGACAATATGTTTGAAACAATTCTCTGTTCATCAACTCCCCCTGGTATGCTGTAACACTCTTTTCTACCAATTATTACGAAAGCATATTTACCAATATCTTTCTCACTAATGTTTTCAATACTATAATCGCATTTATCAACAACTAGTTTTTTCGATAACTCGGTTATAACTGGTTTTATAGAACCAATTATAGCTGGATACCATGTCTTCAACTTAACGTTATCGCTAAAGTAATCGATTATAACACAAGGTATTTTCCTATAACCCATTTTCATTAAAGCAGCCCATCTATGGTGTCCATCTACGATAAGATACTTGTCTAAACCAGGTATTTCAGCAACAATGATTGGCATATCTACAGCATTGTCTTTTCGAAACTGTTCTATTAAATTATTCAATCTACCTTCAACTATTTCCTCGTGCGGTACAAGTTTATCGATATCTATTAAAACAGGTTCAACGTATACGTAAGGTATATTTAATTTAGGCAGTTTAACTATAACTCTACCAGTACTATTCAAAACAACATCAACCTGAATATCATGAATTTAATTGTTTAAATAAAAACTTTTGAGAAAACAGAGAATAAAATCCCGGTAGAATCAATAAATACTATCTAGATAAATGTTTCAAATCTTTTGTTTGAAAAACTCTATTATTTTCTCAGCAATAGTTAAACCAGCTCTCATCTGTCCTTCATAAGTACTGGCTCCAATATGTGGTGTTAACACAACGTTATCTAGTTTAGTTAACGGATGGTCTGGAGGCAACGGTTCTTGATCATAAACATCTAAACCAGCTCCAGCTATCCATCCTTCTTTCAATGCTTTAACTAAAGCCTTCGTATCAATAATTTCGCCACGCGAAGTATTTATTAAAACAGCTGTTTTCTTCATTAATCTAAGTTTTTCTTCATTAATTAAATACCTCGTCTCAGGTGTTAAAGGAACATGTATAGTTACAATATCGGATTCTTTAAGTAATGTATCCAGGTCAACGCATTTTGCTTTAACTTCTTCTTCGAATTCTCTCGGACATCTAACTATATCATAGTATATGATCTTAGTATTGAAACCATAGTAAGCTATTCTAGCAACAGCTCTACCTATACGACCCATACCGATAATACCCAGTGTTTTACCGTTTAATTCATAACCCATTGCTTCTCTCTTAACCCATTTACCGCTATGCATCATTCTATCGCTATAAGCTATTTTCCTCAAAACACTCAGTATTAAACCAATTGTTAGTTCAGCAACACTTTGAGTAGCTGCTTCCGGGGCATTGATGACTACGATATTTCTCTCTCTAGCAGCATCTAAGTCAATATTATCTAAACCAACACCAGCTCTAGCTATTAGTTTCAATTTATTCCCTGAATAAATAACTTTACGAGAAACTATTGGTTTACTTCTAACAATAATTGCATCAACGTCTTTGATTAAATCGATCAATTCGTTTTCAGACGGTTCATTGCTGAAAACTAGTTCAAAACCATGTCTCTTCAATAGTTCAACAGCTTCTTCGTGAATCTCAGAAGCTATCAAGATTTTAACCATTTTAAAAACCTCTTTTAAACTATTGTTTCTTACTCGATAATTCGATCAATACTTCTCGTAGATTATTGAATAATTCATTAATATCTTCATCAGTTATATAACCCATATGACCTATTCTGAAAGTAATGTTTTTAACTTCACCATATCCTTTAGCTATTTCAAAACCACGTTTCCTCATAGCGTTATATACATCTATACCATTTATACCTTGAGGTGTTTTAACAACAGTTATTGTTGGACTATAGTATCCTGGTTTAGCGAATAACTCTAAACCTAGTTCTAACACACCTTTTCTAATCTTCTCAGCTCTATCACTATACATTTTCAACCAAGCTTCTTTACCACCCATACGTTCAATTATTCTCATTACAACGTTTAAACCAATAATGATCGATATTGGAGGAGTCATTGGTGTAGACCATTCTTTCTCTAAATAGTGTTTCAACAATATTAGATCAAAATACCATCCACGTTCAGGTATTTTCTTAGCTTTTTCAAAAACACTATCACTAACACTAGCTATTGTTAAACCAGGTGGTAATCCAAACGCTTTCTGACTACTAGCGAAGACTATATCAATACCCCATTCATCAACTCTAATATCTGCTGCACCCATAGCTGAGACAGCATCTACAAACAATAACTTATCGTGTTCTTTAACAACTTTAGCTAATTCTCTAAGTGGATTTAAAACACCCGTACTCGTTTCATTATAAGTAATAGTTACTGCTTCAACATCCGGGTTTTTCTTTAAAGCATCATCTAATTCCTCTGGATAAACCGGTTCACCCAGTTTCTTCTTCAATACAACAGCTTGTCTACCGTTAGCTTCAACTACTTCTCTATATCTTTCTCCAAAATCTCCTATAATGGTTACAAGAACTTTACCGTTAAGTGTAACTCCATTTCTAATACTTGCTTCCATCAAACCACTACCAGCTGATGGAACTAATAAAACTGTTGCTTTCCTAGAATCTAGGAATTCCTTCAATCTCAAAGTAGTATCTCTATGTAATTCTCTATACTCCTCGGATCTATGGCTAAACATTTGAAACTTCATTGCTTCAAGAACTTCCGGAAAACAAGCAACAGGTCCGGCTGTAAATAATCTCAGTTTACGAGGCCAGATCTTTTTCTCAACTTCTTGAACTATATCTCTATACATACAATACCACCTTAAAGTATACCCGGTCCCAGTCGCTCCACCTACATCATTTCTCAGCTCGTCTCTGCCCGGTCATCCCGTGGAAAAAATATTAGTAAATATGGTTAATAAATATATTATTCTTAATATATATGGGATGTGTTTTGAAAAAGATATTTGTTAAACTACCTAATGGAAACTGGATTAGAGTAAAGGGTAGATTAAGTGGATTAACGAGAAGTAAGTCTTCTAAGAAAACAGTTTATACTCTACTAGCTGAATCAGTTGATAAACCAGATGTTTTAAAGGAAAAACCAGTTAAATCTTTTTACATATCATCAGCGAGAGTAATGAGATATATTTATAAATTACTAGATCAAGTTGATGAAGATAATGAAGAATTAATCATAGTTATCGAATACTATAATCCCGAGATCTATAGAGTAAACGTGTATAATGATGAAGAAGATGTTGCTTATAAAATAGCTCTGGAACTAGGTATTTTAAAGAAGATTTGAGAATCATCTCTCTCTTCTAATCCTTCTATTTAACACAATATCTCCAGTCTCGTTTTTCTTAATAATCAATTGTTCATTACTGATAGAGTATCCACAAACTAGACAACGGTATGTAAACGTTATCCTATATTCACCTGTACTCAGTTTCTCAGTTTCTTCAATCAGATACATTGGTTTACCATCTCGTTTACAAATATATTGTTTACTACTCATATTTATTCACCTTGTTGAAACACTAGCTATTGAATAACTATGAGTAAAAGATATTATAAAAGAAGTTAATTAAGTATTCAAATGGTGTTTAAATGTCTAGTATGAATTTGAATAAATTAATAGAGATTATTCGAGTTAATGAATTATCCGGATTGATACTAGTATCTCACGAGAATATAGAGTATTTCCTAGATCTAGAGGTTGTCGGAGAATCTCCAGTTATCGTCTACGTGTCGGATAATGGTTTAATAGAAATATATGTTCCAGTTTTAGATTACTATAGGTATGGTTCTTTAGTAGAAAATAGGAATATTGAAGTATACGCTGTATCTAAAACATTGAAACCTAGCGATATGAAGATAGTTGAACTAGATTGGAGAGATATTATAGAGAAGAAGATAGTTGAGAATAGGAAAATCGGTGTCGATAAATCTCATTCTTCACCTCTATCAGGAGTATTGTCAGCTATAAGTAGTGAGAAAATAGTTGATATTTCTAAAGATATAGATAATTATAGAATGTTGAAGGAAGAATGGGAAATCGAAGCTATAAGTGAAGCTATCGATATAGTTGGTGATGCTATACATAGAATAATCGATAATCTACACGATAGGATAACTGAAGTAGAGATTGCGGGATTATTCGAATACTATTCTAGAAAGAGAGGTGTTAAAAGATTTGCTTTCGAACCGCTTGTATTGTTTAAACCTGGTAATAGTTATCCACATAATCTACCGTCTAATACAGAGCTTGGGATAAATAACTTGATACTGCTTGATCTCGGTGTTAAATATAGAAATAGATGCTGTGATTTAACAAGAATGGTTATTTGGGGTTCAGTATCTAGTGAAGAAAAGAATGTTTTAGAAATAGTTTCAACAGCTGTTGATAAAGCAATTGATATTATTCAACCAGGTGTTAAAGCTAGTGAAGTAGATGGGATAGCGAGGAAATATATTGAGGAGAAAGGATTTGGTAATAGATTCATACATGGATTAGGTCATGGTATTGGAGTTGTTGTTCACGAAAAACCATTTATTAGAGTAAACTCGGATATAGAACTGAAACCTGGAATGGTTTTTACAATTGAACCAGGTATTTATTTCAATAACAAATATGGAGTTAGAATAGAAGAAAACGTTTTAGTAACTAAAACTGGTGTTAAAGTACTGAGTAGTGGTATTGATAGAGTATTTACATGATTTTTCAGTTAATTCATTAGCATAAATACCTATTACTATAGATTCTATATTGACAATATCATCAACTCTATGTTTAATCTCCTCTCCGCGTAGATCTATACATGGTGTTTTCAATAAATTAGCTAATGCAACTCCACCTGCGATATCTATATTCCTTAGTTTACTAGTATTGTGTAGAAATAAATCTATTCTATTCAATGCAGCATATATTGATTCTATTGATGATGAACCTAGTGTTCTAATTTTTACATCTGTTTTCAAGTAGTTTTTATTGAAACTTTTTATTTTCAAAACGATACTAGGATCTTCAGTATAAATGGAGACTAATCCTCTAATCTTTCTCTCAATACTACTGATCTTGTTTTCATTAATAAATACGTTGCTACTATTAAATGAATATATTTCATTTAGAAAAACGTTAGAAACAACACCAGCTAGAGCTGAGTTTAAATATGGTTTATCAACACTATAGAATACAATAGATGTTGATACTACTGGTATTTTAGATACATAGTTTATACTACCATCTAATGGATCTATTAATACGATGTATTCAATATCACTACTTGTTTTTAACAATCCGTTTTCTTCACTAACGATCAATAGTTTTAAACCAAATTCTTTTAATTGATTAATAATGTATTCTTCGATCAAAGTATCTATTTTAAAAGAATAGTCTCCACCATATCCTTTACCGACAACGTTGTCTATATTATTGAGATTTACGTATTTTTTCAGTAATAGAGATACTTTTTTAATAATTCTATATCCTATTATTCTCAAATATTCGTCTTTCATCAATATATTTCACCGTTTTTAACATAAAAAAGTTTTGATACATTACATTTATTTATTAACTACTTCATCAACTATAAATAATTGATTAAAAGTTTTGTATGAAAGTAATGGTGTTATCTTTGACTGAATGTGTATCTATTGATTTCTCGTTAGCGAAAAACAGCGTATTAGAGAATAGAAGAGAGACTTTACCTTTTATATTGAGTATCAAGGGTGAATGTAGTTCATCACCACCTATAACTGTTCTATTCGTTATAGATACTAGTTACTCAATGGATGGAGAAAAGATTTTTAGAGCTAAACAATCTGCTTTGAAAATACTTACTTTACTCAGAGATATTGATTACGTTGGTGTATATGGTTTTCACGATAATTTCTACAAAGTTCTTGAGCCAACTAAAGTTGTTAACCGTAGAGTTGTTGAGAAAGCTATTGTTGATCTTAAACTCGGTAGTGGAACTAATATCTACGATGTTTTCGATAAACTAGTTGATGAAGTTAGTTTTATTAACAATAATTTGAAAACACCTATTAGATTGATTTTCTTAACAGATGGTCAACCAACTACTGGACCTAAGAAGATTGATAAGATAATGAATGCTGTATCTAGACTTGTTGATAAGAATATTTCTTCACTAATCATAGGTGTTGGAGAGGATTATAACGAGAATTTATTGCTTAAAATAGCTAAAACACTTAATGGTGTATTCGAGCATATTGATAAACCAGAGTCTCTTGAGAAAATAATGTATGATTACATAGCTTTTACTCGTGAAATTAGTGCTAGGAATACTAAATTGATTATTAGATTGAATCCAGGATTCAATCTAGTGGTGTATAATAGAAAATATGATTTGAAACAAGATGGTATTGTTGTTGATATCGGGGAAGTCAATTACGGTGAGTTGATAAATATTGTTGGCGATATTGAAACACCGCCTTTAACAATAGGTTTAGCTAAAGTAGGCGATATTCAGTTATCGTACGTCAATCCAGCTAATGGTAGAATTGAAGTATCTTCACCTATATCTATAGAGATTAGAGTTAGTTCTAGAGAAGAACTGAGTGCAGCATCTGTTAGTGAGAGTGTTCTTATGAAATCTAGATTGATTAAAATTGCTTCTCAAATAGAGAAGGATATCGAGAAAGGTGTTAGTAAGGATTTAATACGTGAATTAGAGAATATTGCTGAGATAACGATGAAGATTGGTGATGAAGAACTTGCTTCTAAAACTATAAGTATTAGAGAAAAGATAGTTGAAAGTGGTTTAACACCGAGTTTATCTAAAGAAATAGCTTCGATCGTTTCAAGAATTCTATCTGGTAAGACGCGTATTAAGAGAGGTGAGGAGAGTAGTGGAGAACACGGTGAGTGATATGAGTGTTGAGAATGAAGAGAGAAATGATAAACCGCTTGAAGAATCTAGTAAACAGAGTAGTCAAATTAGAGAACGGAAACTCATGTTGAAGATCACTAAAAGTAGCTATTTTATGCCTCAAACTGAATGGATTTTAGAACCGGGTGAATACATTGTAGGTAGGTATCCGTCGAATGATATTGTATTACCGGATCCATTTATATCGAGAAGACACGCTAGAGTATTTTATAGAGATGGCGAATGGTTTATCGAAGATCTCGATAGTACTAATGGTACTATTGTTAATAATGAAAATATTAAAGGAAAGGGTCCTAGAAGGATTAGTGATGGTGATGAAATAATTATTGGATTAACAGTTATTGTTTCGAAAATCCTGTAGTTTTGTTTTGTTTTATTTTAATGGGGGTTGTTGTGAGAGAATTTAGAATACATAGCGATATCGATCACTTGAGTAGAGAGTTGAACGACCCTGTTAATCTTGCTCAAATTCTTTTAAAACAAAAAATGATTGCTGTGAATAGGAAATCGAGTTTCACGGAATTTGTAAGTGAATTGAAGACTAGATCTATTGATTTATTGAAAAAGAAATCAATTCTATATCTTGTTGTTAAACATATTGATGATAAATGGATTATTAGAGGATTATTAGCGGGATCCTTAATCATCAGTATATATTTTGAAGATAATGTTAGTGGGATTAAACTACTGGGTTCTAATGCTTATGAACAAGTAGTTAAAAATATTCAAATAGAAAACCCGGTTATTAAATACAGTATTGGTTCAATATTGTTCGAAGATTTGCCTGAGAGTATTAAAGGTATTGTTCAGAATGTTATTGAAACAGCTTTGAGTATTCAACCGCCGAGTATTTGGTTAAATAAATATTTATACGATATGTATATCGAGAAATCTATTAGTGATAAAGGTGGTTATGTATACGTTTTACTCGGTAGAGATAGGATAGGTAGGAGATATGCTGTTAAAATACCTAGAGAGAAGACTATTGATGGTAAACCATTAGCTGTAGGTTCTAATTCGACAACGATAGCTGAGGTTTTTAAAGGATTTGTAAATTGTCTAGAAGTTTCTCAAATGACTCGTGAAGATTTAAAACGTGGTTTAAATCTACTAGGATATGATGAATCTTATGTTGATGAAATAATTGTTTATAAGAAATATATTCTTAAACCTAGAGCTATAATCATGTTTAGAGACGTCTATTCGTTAGAGGAGTATTTTGAAACACCACCTGTTGTTATAGAAGACTATGCTGATAGAGGTGACTTAGATTCTAAAGTGCGTATTAAACCGCTTGATGAACGCGAACTAGTCTATATTAGTGTTAGACTAGCTGGAGCGCTTTCTTTGATTCATATTGCTAGATTGCTTCACATGGATATTAAACCTCAGAATATTTTATTGATTAGCGATGAATATGAACCATATGGATATGCGCCTTTAATCAGCGATCTCGTTGGTTCACCTCATGTTTATGATAAAAACATTGATTTAAAGAAATCTACGCCAGAATATGCTGAACCTTTTTCTCTAATAACGGGTAAAGTTGATTTTTCATACGATACCTATAGTCTAGGAGTAACTCTTTTCTACACAGCTACTGGTAGGAGATTGATTGGTAGAATGTTTGTTAACATATTGACTCTTAAAGAAATATATGGTGTTCAAGTTCCTATTAAATCGTTTCTAATAGATTATCCTGATTTAACTAAATACTATAATAGTGTTGAGCGATTGCTTAAAGACTATAGGAATAAGAATATTTCTATTCAAGAACTTTTAGATTCAATTAACAATATTGTTCAAGAAATAGATGGAGAATCGTTAACGCATATATATAAGTTACTGAGTAATGAGGTTTCAAGTATAATTATTAAATCAATTAGTTTAGATAAAGCAACTAGATACTCGGATGCAGTATTATTATGGAGAGATTTTATAGAAGCTATTAAAGAAAAAGGGTATTTGAATTTAATTCCATCTAAAACTATTTAAAACTAAATATCGTTGATAAAATCTATTGAAAATTTAATGGAAGTAGAGAGAAAAGCTAATATTTACCCCCCTCTATATTTAATTTATAGATAGTTATGTTTTGACTAGGTGGTTAAGACATGAAAGCAATTAGCCCTGTTGTTGCTACGTTAATATTGATTGCTATAGCTGTTATAGCTGGTGTGTTCGTATTAAGACAATTCCTATTCATAACTGGTACTACAACCGCTCAACAAATGATACAGATTGTTGATTTAGCACTACAGCTTTCACGTAAGTATCAGCCAATTAATGAAACCTATACGATTACATGGCTATCTGTAACACTCACTATTACCGTTAAGAATACTGGAGATAGAGTAGTTACTTTAACTGATATTAAAGTAGATGGTAAATACGGTGTAACACCCTTCACAAGAGTAAATATCAACCCAGGTCAGACTTATACTGGTTCATATAGTGTAATACTTGATCCAGAAACTGGTGAAACTAGAACATTATTTGAAAGAGTAGGTACATACTGGGATACAGGTTCTGAACACACAGTTACAGTATACTACGTAGTACTAGGAACAGTTAATGTACAGTCTATTTCACAGAAAACAATGGTTGTGTAAACTCTTTATTTTCAACAAACTTTTTTTCTCTATATTCTCATTCTATTGATTTACAAACCTAATCGTTATATAAATACAATAGTTTTTAAACCCATATATTATGACAAATATTCTTATCAATTCAATTATTTCAATAAATTTATTTTAAGAAATAAAACTATTATGAATATATCCAGTGATATACATGGATTACATTATTAAACAAGTATTACTTAATAAACCATTTTTGATAATACTATTAATACTTATCATATATTTTACAATATTTTACCACGTAGTCGTGTTATGGTATTCCTATGCTACACTTGAATTATACAGTTATTTATTAATTACTCCACTAGTTCTAATGCTTATATACATCAATATAGTAAATGGGATAGATTATGGTTACTTTCATAGAAAATACTTTACATACCTCATATTGTTTTTAATAGGTTCATTTCTAATATTCTATTCGCCGATGAGCGAGGAATACGCTGATCAAATGATAATACTTGGTTTTATACTACTGGCTCATTCGATTATCATATTGTTCAGCAGATTCAACGATTTACGTAAATTAACGATAATGATACCTTCTTTACTAATAGCTGTTCCAATACCAAATCTCTTAACATACCATGTTTCAGCAATATTAACGAGGCATTTACTCAACATGGTAGTACCGTTTTCTAAATTACTTAGAATTCCGATAAATGTTGTTGAATCTAGTGGATTTATCATTGTAAACGTTGATCACGGTAATGAAATTGTTCAATTCAATATTGCACCAGTATGTAGTGGTATTATTGGATTATTTAGTGTCATAGCTATATCACCATTGATCATATTAGTTAGTTTTAATGGTGAGAAAGATTATTTTAGAAAAATACTAGCTAGTTTGATTGGTATTACCCTATTTCTCACTCTAATGTTTCTATCAAATGTCATTAGATTGACAATGGTATTCTACTTCACAAGTTTATATGGTTTAGAGATTGGTTATAAGATATTCCACTATACTCCCGAGATTGTAATGGTTTTACCAATAGTATATATCGTTATTAAAATACTGGATCGCATTGCTTGTAATGTAAAACTATTATCTAGAAAAAAACCCGATACTAATCATAGAGATCATTTAAATAAATCGTTAATATTTTTAATTCCAATACTATTTCTGATCCCTCTAGCTATTCCGGTTTCAACCGTTTCTTATCATAGAACGAATTACATATTTATTCATACATTTAATGGACCAGTTCTTTTATTTGATACATCGAGTGGTTTGAAAGAATTATTTGTACCGAGAATATATAGAGGTATTAGTCTTGAATACTATGGTAGAGAACGTGAAATAGAAGCAACACTAGGTTCTCTACATAGAATCCATGTTTATAGAGGTGTTATTGAAACAGGTAAATATATAGATATCTATATTGAGTTTTCAGCACACCCTACTATACATATATGGGAGCTGTGTTTATGGTGGCAGAATATGACTGTATATAATAAAGAGAGATTTTATATCGAGGATCCTAGTGGTTTAATAATCTATAGTGCTGAAGTTCTCTACTATAGAGGTGGATATTTAAATGGTGTTTTATCTTCTTGGAGAAATAAGTATTATACTGAAAAAGGATTAGAACTAGCTAGATTTACTATAATGATAAACTCTCTCTATAGAAATATAACTAGTAGAGATATAGAGATTCTTAGAAACCTATCTGAAGAATTAATTTTAAAGAGTGGTGAAGCATCTATTGCTAAGTATAGTAAGATAGCTGGATTTGATCTATCGTATTACTATAGTGTAGTGATACCATTTACTATAGTTCTAACTGTGATTATTCTAATACGTAGAAAACTATACGATCTTTTAAAAATATTGAGGAAATTATTAAAACCATTTGTTAAACAATTGTAGAATAAGAAATTAATAGAGTAAAAAAAGATTATATTAATTAAATGCTTTAGACAACCATTCCTTTCTGAGATATTTCACGATACTGTGGATCTCCTACTACATAGTATCTTACAATAACTACGTGTTCAGTACCCTTTCTCCATAAGTTATGCCAATCAATATTGTCTACAATATAGGGTTGGTCAACTAGAACATTGAATGAACCCTGCCAGGTTTCACCAGGGTTTAGATGGATATTTAATTTAGTTACATTCCATAATGCATCAGGTACTATTATAGAATCTACAGTAATTCTCTTATCACCTGAGTTTTTAACACCAATAGTTATATCTATACTGAATTTATCGGGAGCGGTTTCTCTTCTAGTTATATATAAGTCTACAATTTGTAAATATTGTTGTGAAGTTGCACCACCAGCCATAGATAGGAATTGTCTTAATACGAACACACCAGCTATAACAGCTATAGCAATCAATATTAACGTAGCAATAACAGGGTCTACTGCTTTCATATACTCCACCTAAAACAAGTATGATTCTCTAAAGAATATTATTATACGTTCTAATTTTTAAGTTTTTTGTGATCGAATCCGTATAATTATCTATAAAGGTAGTAAACTATATAATCTCATATTATTAAATATATTTATTGAACCCCGGAGCCTACGAGACACTCCCGTGTCGTCCGGGATTGGGATGAGCGTAGGACGGGTCACTCCCGGCTAAATAGTTTTCAATAAAATTTATTTACGATTCTTCTGCTTCTTATCGATTTCATCATAATAATTCAGATTATTTATTTCAATCAATAGTTCTTTATCAACATCTTCTTCATAAAATAGTTTCTTATCATTTACAAATTTCTCAATTATTTCAATTGGAATATCGTCGAGTCTGCCGTATAGGTCTTTATAACCATGTTGTTTCAACCATTCAATGAATTCTTCTTCTAATCCAGCGTTCACTATTAGTCTGAGTAGAGAGTGTTTTCTACTAATATTCATATTCTAACACCATTTAGAGAACAGAGATTTAAATCTAAATAAAATATTGTTTCAAAAAGTATTTAACTGTTTCAACAATTTTCAATAACTAAGTCTATATCTAAGAATACCGGCTATTCCATTGAATGTTTTAATTAACCATTCGTTTTCAGGTAATTCATTGTTTACAATAACAGGGATTGCTCCATGTTTTTTAGATAGATCTATCCAATTACTAACATCTTCACGGTTTTCACTAATGATCAACGTTTTTAAAGCACCTATTTCAAGCGCTTTCTTAACTTCTTCTTCACCATATATTGCTAAACCATCGTCTTTAGCTAGATGTAGTTTGAATTCTTCAATAGTTTTAACACATTCTACGTATTCTTGTTCTTTCAATACATCTTCAGCTTTCATGATCATTTCACGTAAACCGTTAAAACCCTGATAAGAGACGTCAACTAGTTTCGGTAATATTATTTTCTTCAACCTATAGTCTATGTAATCTTTCTCTACGAAATCATATTTACTGTAAGCAGGACCACCTATTAAAATACCTTTCAACTTATTCTGTTCAAGTAAAGGTAGAAATACTTCATTAACTCTTTCACCTACTTTCTTATAAAACTCTTCAACCATTTGTTCAATAATACGGTCGAAACGTCTCTGACTCTGACCGCCACGATGGTGTTTACCGGGTACATAGCCTTCTAGTTCGTCAACGATCTCTAATCTATTACCTTTAAGTAAACCTATCGTTGCAGCATCTCTCTCTATAATAACTAAACCAATAATATTAGTTTCACTAATCATTTCTTCTAAAAACTCTGTGTGGAAAAACTTATCAGTTCTATAGAAATATACTGGAACCGGTTCCGGTGGAATCAGCATTAAACAAATGAATTCACCCGTATTCATATCTTCTCCACAAAATAGAACTAATCCATTATCAGGTACTTTAGGTATTTTAGATAATCTCTCTATTGCTGCTGTTAAAGCTCTCTGAACTGTTGTTTTAGTTGTTTTTAACTTTATATTATCGGTTATAGCTAATTCTTGTCTAAGTAGATTTAATACATCGCTAACGGGTCTACCTGGTGGTATGTATAAGCTAAGCAATACAGTTGCAGGAGCTTTCCATTTCTTAAGAAATTTAATGATCTCACTTAATTGTTTTTTATCAACACGTAGAGATTCTAATTGTTCTTCACTATAGCTAAAAACTCATCTCCATACACCGTATTTCTTAATAATCTATTATTTGAATTATTAATTTTACAGGATTTAAATACAAATATTGGTTTATAAAACTATTGTTCAAAATAGATTTAATGGTATTTTCAATATGAGTATTGTTAAGCTAAATCGGAAAACAATATTTTTGACAATATTGATCGTTACTACTGTTATCATAATGTATTCTATTATAACTAGAAGCTATACTGTATTATTCAAAGTGAATACTTCTACACTATTGTTAGCCGTATTTATCGAACTAATAGCATGGTCTTTATCAGCTATTAGATTGAGAGCAATACATAAAGTACTTGATGGTGAGAGTAGAACATTATCTTTTAAAAACTATTTCTACGCTAGATTACTAGGAGGTTTATTTGCATATCTAACACCATCAGCGATCGGGGGTGAACCAGCTAGAGCTTACTATATACATGTTAAAACAGGGAGTAGTTTTTCTAGATATCTTGCTCTAACAATTTATGAGGTAATATATGATATAATTATCGTGAACATTATAGCTATTACTCTATCAGTGATCGAACTACCCTATACAATACCAGTGATCATAGTTAGTATACTATCTTTAACTACTTGGCTACTAGTGTATAGTATATTTAAGAATATACAGAGTTCGAATAGTAAACAAACAATAGTATCGAGAATTAATAGATTTGTTAGAAACAAGTTTATCGATAAATACGTATATATAAGTAAAGGTTATTCGGAATTCGGCGCTAGTTTTAGAGAAATAGTCGATAAGATTAAGCTGAGAGATAAAATACTTATAGTATTATTATCGTTAGCAATGTACTCTACTAGTTCATTCACTATAACATTAATATCGCTATCTATTTCATCCAATACACTTAACACTATGTTTGTTTTGAAACAATATTTTAGATCTTTTCAAGCCTTCTTCTACTCATTATCACTAGGTGCTATTCCAACACCAGGCGGTTCTATAGCTGTTGAATATGGTTTATCAATTGTATTAAATCCTGAAATAGTTCTCATATCAAGAACAATATCCTATTACTCAGTTATATTAATTGGTTCAGTAATATTGTTAAAAACTGGTTTTATTAAATTAATTAATAAGTAAGGTTAGAAATACTGTATTATAATTAATCGACTCCCTCTATACAGGAGATTTTAATGAGTAAAATAACGTATTTGAATGCAGGTGGTTTTCAAATATATTTATTTGAAAACGGATTAGTTAATTTAAATAATTATTTAAATAAGAGTACTGTTAATTGGAAATACATATTCATACCTCGTAGAATAGTTACATTTCCAATTCTATTCAAATACATTGTTGAAAATCAAAGTACTGGTAGTTACTATACTAGAATCTTCTTCTACGAAACTAGAAATAATCCTCTTGAATTATTAATTTATGTAAAAGATTATCGTTCAATATATATATTGAGCAGTAATATTCCAATTCATAGATTACTGAAGAGGATTATTGCTAATCCTCGTTTCGGTGAAACTGTAATATTCTTAGCTGAAATAGAGAACGATATAGAAAACATGCTCGTTAGATACACTAGTTTTATTAAGTTGATAAATAAACTCTTTCCCGAGCTTACTAGAATAGTTTATTCTAGAGGAGCTGGTCGTGTTCTTTTAATAGAATTTGTTGAAAAAGAGACTACTTTTAATTTAACTGTATGTGTTTCTCAGAAAGGTGTGTTTTTCAAAACAACTACTGAAGAATTGAGTATTGATGTTAAAGATATTGAACATTGTTTTCCACAATAAATCCTATATCTTTTAAACAATAGTTTGTTGATAAAATATTTGAATTAACTATTGGTTGAGGAGTTTTGAATAGTAATTATCAAACTAGTTCAGCGGATCTACGTGTTACCCTTATTCTTAATTCAGATGAGTATTCTAGTATTATTAGAGAGATTATTGAATATGCTGTAGATTTGATTAGAGAGAAGTATGGTTTTAAAGTATTGTATAAGAGAGTGATTGATAGTAATATAGAGTTTCCATTATTATTGATAAACGAGTTTGAACCAATAGTTTTTACTGAAATACCTTCTCTAGATAGTATTGTTAAACTATTGTTTGTTTGTTTAAAAACACGTATTGATGAAACTATTGGTTCTAGTAATTTAGATAATACTGTTTCAATCTAACTAGTTATTTCTAAACCTATTTTATAGAACGGGCAATCCTTCCAATTACTAATACATTTTCTAATACCTGTTTTCGTCAAATACCTGTCTGAAACAATACATTGTGAAATACAGTATTGTTTCTCTTCATTAATAACCGATAGTTTATAGAAAGGACAGTTACTGGTTTGATCACATGGTATTACATGTATTACTGTATAGAAGTCTACTGTTGTTTTCAAACCAATTGCTTCATATAACTCTGTTGATTCTTTCTCAAAACTTGTTTCAACATAGTATTTGCATTCACTGTGTTTATCTGTTAAACAGAAATTATTGTTAACTGGTTCATTACTTGGTTCTCCAAATGTTTTAATAGCGTATGGACTGTAACAGATATTGTTCATAAAATACTTGCATTTAGTCAAGATAATCACCTTTCATCAATATTTTATCTATAAAATATTCCCTATTATAGTGAAATACTTGTGAATACATTAGCATATACGATTTTAGTTAAGTTATTGTTGAAACATAGCTATGTAGAATATAATGAATAGATCTTTAACGAGGAATAGTTCTATTAATTGAGATTTAGAAAACAATTTGATACAGTTACTATATTTGATTCAACGAATGTGTTCATTAAACTAAGAGGAGAGATTGAATAGTTTGAAACTAGGATTGATATTTAGATTGATAAATTCTATTAGAGTAGAAATTATCCTAGAACATTAGTTGAAATAATATGTAACAATATTTGCTCGTTAAAGAGTTTTTCACATATTTCTACAGTATATATTGTTTAATTACTACAAGAATACCCGGTTTTACCTGTTATAAAAACTATTCTCGTACATTCTAGTATAGGTATTGGAGTGTGAAAATATTGACTAATGGATTTGCAGTAATTGTTTTAGATGAATATGGGAGAATAGTTGATCACGCTATACCGATGGATATGCCATTGAATATTTTGAAAGAAGCAACAGCTTTATCGTTTGATATATATAGAGTTATAGAAACTATTGTTAAACAACTAGGTTATTCAATGCCTAGATATATTAATCTTAAACTAGATAATTACGAGGTAACTGTATTCAATAGATTTAATAGAATATTGATCGCTGTATTGTATAGCAGTACTCCAACCATACCCGTAGTTAAGAAAGAGAGTGAAGCTATAGTTGAACACTAGTTTTAAACAATTTATTGAAATTACTATTGATCACGTTTAAAACATTACTAACTGTAGTGTTTTTTCTACTAGCAATATATTCAATAGTTTTAACTATTAAACTCGGATTCATAGTTAAACCTCGATATCTGTATGGAGAATCGCTTTCAGTCAATATGTTATTTAATGGAACAATATCGATTATTTCACGATGTTTTTCTTGAATAATCCATGCTGGATTAATACCTATGAAATACCCTGAATTCACTATTTCTTCAACTAGTTCTAGTGGACCGGTGTACCAGTGGAAATATGCTTTATCAATACTATTCTTATAAACGAGTTCAAATACTTCTCTCCAAGCACCAGCACTGTGTAGATTGAGAACTAGATCGTATTCTTTAACAATATTTATTAAATTGTTTAGAAAACTATACTGGTGTTCAAAAGTATGTTCACGGAATTTTTTATCTAAACCAATTTCACCTAGACATTTTATATTTTCTTCAACGAGTATTTTTACTAATTTATCTATTTCAGATAAACTCTTAGAATTGATTTCCCATGGATGAATACCTATACAAGGTATAATACTGTATTTTCTACTCAATTCAATAGTTTTCATACTTGATTCAATATCATCAGATACACATACGATTATTGTTTCACTAAGATATTTTATTAAATCATCAACTGGTATTTCATAGCAATGACAGTGCATATCAATGTATTTCAAATTATCAACACTCATATATAATTTAATTGTTTTAAAAATAATTCAAAATACTTATTAACTAATTGTTCATCACTGTACTTAATACACAATAGATTATATAGGTGTTTCAATATTTTCTCAACATCTCCAGCGCTCACAATATTTTCGAAGAATATTTCAATACCAATATCTTTATCTATTAAATAAACACAATCACCACGAGTATTTAGAATTCTAATATAGTCGAGTATTTTAATAATTCTCCAATCTATTTCTTCGATATCGTTTTTCTTCGTAATGATATATACTCCTTCTCTAATATTGATTAAACGAGTATTTGTTGAAACAAAACATTTATTTAAACCTTTATTTAAAACCCACAGTTCGTAACGCTTTACTCCCCATATATGTGTTTGATAAAAACTACTACTACATATTACTCTAGTATTCAAAGGTGTTTCGAATACATATAGTTCACGATCGTTTTCTACGTTTACATCGTATACTCTTTCGCTTTCTTTTCGTATACTTGAATTTGAACATGAAATAAATCCTTCTTCATTTACGAAACAGTATACTGTAGTATTCATTTTATTAACCTCATGTACCTATTAATACTGTATTGATGATGAATTTGCCGATTACCGTATATTGTGCGGTATCTCCCGAAAACTGATTGGTGTAGATTTTGACTAATGGTATTAAATTAATTATTCTAGATTATGATTTAACACTAATCGATAATATTATTGATTTCTACGATTCATTCAATGAAACTTTGAGAGAATACTGTGTAGAAACTGTTTCATATATTGATTTCTACAATAGATTTATGAGAGATGATTTGAAAAGTATATTGCCTAAATTTATTGATAGCGAGAGTTTTTGGATTAAAATGCGTAGTAAACTATGTAGTTCTAAATCAATTAACTATGTTGATGAGTATACTAGGTTTTTTCTATACAATACTCGTTTGATGAATATGAAGAACGTTATAGTATCTGGTAAGTATTGTCATAAACAATACATAGTTAATGATTTGATCGCTAACAATATTATCGATTATATTGACGATATATTTACGTTTCTAGACCTAGATCTGCTTAACGGTGTTGAAGAAGAATTGTTTGATAAATCATGGTTGTTGAAATATGTTTTAAACAAATATGGTGTTGAACCATTTGAAACTGTTTTCATTGGAGATTACTATATGGATTACGTTAGTTGTTTGAAAACAGGAGTATTTTTCATAGGATTAGCTAGGAGTGATTATAGATATAGTGTTTTTAGAAAACATGGTGTTAAATATATTGCTAGAGATTTTCGAGAAGTTTTTCTATATTTAATCGATTTAATTAATGAGAAAACGAGTTATTTTACTCAATACTAGCACTGTATTTACCATTATTACTCATAATAGCTAAACCTCTTTCAACGAGTATTGTTAACGCTCTTCTAATCTTATCTTCACTAGCTATTCCAGATAGTATTGTATGTATTTCGCGTAGATTCATCGGTTTCTCGCTTATTAAATCACGTATTATATCTACTAATTGTTCTTCATTAGGTGCTGTCATGAGAACAATATCTTTATCTTCATGCAGGATTCTTAATTTAACTTTTCTACTAAAGTACTCTATTTCTTCAGGTGTTAGATTTATATTACCCATTTACGTACACCATATGGTTTATATTAATCTAATATAATCCAATCTTATTGAATAGAAATAGTCATAGATAAGCTTTTACATTGAAAAACTCTCGTTGATGAAACGGTGTTATAATGTCTACTGTAGCTACTGTTTTATATTATGATAAGAGAGTTAAGTATAGTTTAAATCCATTAATAGCTTCAATAGATTTAATTAAAGGAAATGATGTTTACTTAGTTGAAGATAGAAATGTTTTGTTTAGAGTAATTGATTATGTTTCAAATAAATATAGTAAATGTATAGTGGGATTTAGTTTATTAACAACGTTTTTAACAGATAGCGATTTCTTAAATTTGATTCTCGAAGTTAATAAGTATGCTCATATGAAGAAATGTATAACAATTGTTGGAGGTCCTCATGCTACTGGAGACCCTGTTGGATGTATTGAATCTCTCGGTTTCGACTATGTTTTCATAGGTGAAGGTGAGGAATCTGTTCGTGAATTCATAGAGTCTTTAGTTGATAATCTCGATCCACTTAGTGTTAAAGGTATTGTATTTAAATTTGATGATGAGAGGATTCAATATACTGGTTTTAGGAAACCGGTTAATCTCGATGAATACCATCCTTTTCCATACTGGAGGTATTTGTTTAATCCAGTTGAGATAACTCGTGGTTGTGTATATGGTTGTAAGTATTGTCAAGTATCTTATTTACATGGTTTCTCTATGAGACATAGGTCTGTGGAGAAAATAGTTTATTATGTTAAATTGATGATTGATGGAGGTATTAGAGATATTAGATTTATTTCTCCGAATTCTCTATCATATGGTTCTTCAACACCTGGTAGAGTGAACTATAGTTCTATAGATGAATTGTTGAGTAAACTATATGTTCTAGCTTCTAAATATGGTGCTAGAATATTCTTCGGTACTTTTCCGAGTGAAGTTAGACCTGATTATATTGATGATGATGTTTTAAAGATTATTAAGAAATATGTGTGTAATAGAGAAATAATTATTGGTGCTCAAAGCGGTAGTAATAGATTACTTAGAGAAATATCTAGAAAACATAGTGTTGAAGATGTATTAAATGCTGTTGAATTAATCATTAAACATGGTTTTAAACCAATTGTTGATTTCATAATAGGTTTACCCGGTGAAACACTCGACGATTTAGTTGATACACTAAATGTTATTGAAAAACTAGTTTCTCAAGGTTCTAGAATACGCCTCCACTCATTCATTCCATTACCAGGTACACCTTTAGGACACGTGAAACCAAGTGAAATACCTGAATGGTTTAAACAAAGAGTAATAAAATACATCGGTATGGGTAAAGTATATGGCGAATGGATTAAACAAGAAGAATTATCCAGAAAAATAATTAAACTAAGAGAAAAAGGTATTATAAAACCATTCCAATTCTCTACGTTATATTCTCAGTAAATCATTGATCAAACTTTCAATTCTTTGTGTTGTATTCGTTATTATTATTCAAGATAGTGTTTTAGGAAACATTGACTTTCAATTCTTTGTGTTGTATTCACGATCAATGTTCTACTCGACAATATGTCTACGACGTGTTTCTTTCAATTCTTTGTGTTGTATTCGAGGATTAGTTGTTTTCGTAGTACAGCTAGTAGTATACGTCTTTCAATTCTTTGTGTTGTATTCAGTTGTAAAAAATTAGTTTTTAGAAAAAGAAAAGAACGCTTTCAATTCTTTGTGTTGTATTCAGTTTAATCAAACAAGCAATCAATTCGAGAAAATTACAGACTTTCAATTCTTTGTGTTGTATTCAGAAACTCGCCCGTCCCACAAGCTGGGTCAAGAACTTTCTTTCAATTCTTTGTGTTGTATTCTACGACAGATATCTCAAAGCAACGAATAAAGAAACAAAGTTACTTTCAATTCTTTGTGTTGTATTCTATTTTTTGTTTTTCAATTGTCTGCTATAGTTCTCTATGTTGAGTCTGGTTTTTATGTTTTACCCTGATCTTTCTACGTTGAAAACTCATGGATTTGATGAAGATCTGATCAAAAGTTTTAACGTAGTTGTAAGTTATAAAATCACCCCTCTCCTAGGGATTTTCTATCTCAACTGTATAATTTTATTAAACAAATATCACTATATGGAAAAACTAGATCAAAAGACAATGACATTGATTCAACTATTGATTCAAATATACTCCTTGATTTGTCCAGGATTTTTGGGAGGATAGTTTTTAATTGTTCAGTGTGTTTATTTTAACACGGTGGTAGTGTAGTTTTGTCTAGTTTTGATGAATTTGTTGATGAAATATATAGACGTAGTATTGAAGCATTATCTATTCTCGAGAATCGTGTTGTTAAAACACCTTTGTTAAACAATATTTTTTTAGACAATATTTTTGGTTATAAAACGTATTTGAAACTAGAGAATCTACAGTTAACTGGAGCTTTTAAAATTAGAGGTGCTGTTTACAAAATACATAAGTTGAAGAATACTATTGGTTTGAACGGTGTTGTAGCAGCTACTAGTGGTAATCATGGATTAGGTGTTGCTTACGCATCTAGATTATATGGTGTTAAAGCTATTATTGTAATGCCTAAAACAGCTAGTTTATTCAAAATAAATAGTATTAGAAAACTAGGAGCAGAGGTTTTAATTCACGGTGATTACTTAGATAATGCTTACGAGAAAGCATTTGAAATAGCTAGTAGAATGAATTACGAATTCATACATTCATATGAAGATATAGATACTATTTCAGGTCAAGCAACTATTGCTCATGAAATATTAGAAATAGTTGATCCTAAATACGTTTTAGTACCAGTAGGTGGTGGTGGATTAATATCTGGATTATCAATTGTTTTTAAAAAGAGGAAACCTGGAGTGAAAATTATCGGTATTGAACCTAAGAATTGTCCTAAAACTTATGATTATATTAAGAAAAAAAGTGGAGAAACAATTATTAAACCATCAATAGCAGACGCTGTTCTCGTTAAGAAACCCGGTGAAATAGCTTCTAAGATAATTGAGAAATATGTTGACGATATCGTGCTTGTTGAGGAGAAAGATATTGTTGATGCAATATATTTCTCGCTAAATAATCTTAAAACTATTGTTGAAGGAGCTGGTGCTCTACCATTAGCATCTCTACTATCTAATAGTGTTTCAATACATAGTGAACCCGTTGTAGGCGTTATTACAGGTGGTAATATAGATCCACTAATACTGAGAGATATTATTGTTCAGAAAGAATTGAATAATAGATTATTTATTATTAAAGGATTTGTTAAAGACGATACAAGTGTTTTCAATAAATTAATCAGTGTTTTAAATGAATATGGATGTAGATTGATCGATATCAATATAGATAGATTTAAAACACGCAAAGAACTAGATAGAGTATATGTTGAGCTTATTGTTGAAACAATTAATCCAAGTATTATTAGAGATATTGTTGATAAAATTAAGAATAATGAAGTATTTCTAGAGATTGAGAGTTGAATCAATTATTTAATTCAAAATAACTATAGATTATATCAATTATTTCATCAAGATCGTTTACAACGTATTTAGCGTATTCACAAGCGTTATTACATGGTTTTATAGCTATTGGTAAACCAACTATTTTGAAAACATCTATATCCCATTCACTATCACCAATGTATACTGTTTTATCTAGTGTAAAACCTAGTTTTTCAGAATAATTTTTTATAATAACTGGTTTTTCCTTCAACGGAACGTTTGCAATACCTCCAGGAACTAGTATGTTATCTATAAAACGGAGTTCATTGTATAGACAGATATCGCTATTTAATTCACTACATACTCTACGTACTAGTATGTCTACACCACTGCTAATAATACCTATTATAAAGTGTTTTCGAAGAATGTTGAAAACTCTATACGCACTTTCTCTTATCTTTATATTATTCAATATATTTTCTAAATCTTTTTTCTCAATTAATTTACCGTAACTATTGATCATTAGCGCTATATCTATTTTCATCCAGTCTAAGTAGTCTATATAGCCTTTTTTATACATTTGTGAAAACAAATAGTTACAACTGGATCCAAAGTATTTATGGAGATAGTTCCAACTACTCTCTTGATCTGTTAAAACACCATCACAATCAAACCATATAATACCTTTCTTATTCATACACTACTTCCCTTTCGAAACTTCTTTCTCAATTTTATTGATTAATTCATCGATTACTTTAACTAATTCAGGTAGATCAACGTGTTTTTCTCTAGTTGTTTCAAGTATTTCTCTCAATATATCTAAACTATTTATTGAATTAAACAATCTATACATTATTCTAAAATCATCGCTTTTAAAATAATCAACTAGTTTCTCAGGATTACCTCCGAAAACGCTGAATCTATACTTATCTTCAGCATCTATTAATAATCTCCTTATCTCATCGATTACTTGTGTTAAATTCTTTCTACTAACTATGTATTTAGATAGTATTGGGTTTACAATATGTCTTAGGAAATCGGGGTATCGTGTCATTTCAAACACCTTTAAACTAATAGAGTATTTAATTAAGTAATATTTTTAAGATACGTGTTTCTTAATAATAGTTGAGAACATGTTTGTATTGTTAAAAGGGATGTATTTGTGACTAGATTGAGAAGACGTAAACAACATTCTTGGAATCCATATACTAGTGAAATCCAGAGATATAGTATTTACCCACAATACAATACTGATTCATTTGATTTGAAAACAGGTGATGTAATAACTGTTTCAATCAATGAAGTTGATGAGAAAGGAAGAGGTTTGGTAAACTATCGTGGTAGGAAAGTTATTGTATATAATGCTAGTCTAGGTTCTACTGTTAAAGCTAGAATTGTTAAAATAACACAGGATACTGTATATGCTGAAATTATTGAAACACTTAGTGAGAGTAATGTTGATTACTAGAATTGGTTAATAACATGTCTGTTGACAAGAATACTCTTAATAGATTGTTGAAAGAATTTGATCAAAGTATTGTAGAAGAGATTCTAGAGAAAGGATATGTAACAGGTTATAGTGCTTGGAGACTATATGATTTTCTAAAGAAATACTCTAAGAGAGTTCTATATGAAGATGAAGAGATCGATGAACACGAGTGTTATATTGTTTTACTAGAATTAGTTACTAATCAATACTATCTATTGTTGAAAATAAATAGTGATGTTAATGGTTTTATACTAGATGAGTTTGATAAAGAGTTTTTTGAAAGAGTAATGGAGAAGTTTAGAGAATGTGTTAAAAAACAATAGTTTCACTATTTTTTATAACCAATTTTTCTAAGAAAATCATATCTCTCTTTCTTATCATCATCTTTCTCAACACCGAGTGGTGTGTATCCATCAACAACTCCGATAATAGCTCTACCTTGATTTGTTTCAGCAACAATTACTTGAACTGGATTAGATGTAGCAACATATATTTCAACAACTTCTTGAATATGTTTAATAGTGTTTAGAATATTTATTGGCCAAGCGTTTCTAACATATAGTACGAATACGTGTCCAGCACCTATTTTTAAAGCAGAATCTATTGCTTGTTTAATCAATTCATCATCATTACCATCCCATCTAACAAGTCTCTTACCACTAGCTTCGTTAAAAGCTAATCCGAATTTAATACCGGGAACACTTGTTACGAGAGCTTCATATATGTCTTCGATTGTTTTTATAAAATGACTTCTACCGATGATTACGTTGGATTTCTCTGGAATAACAATGTCTACGATGTTGATTTTTAATTCATTGTTCATAAGATAAACCACCTTTACCTAGATTTAGGATTCTATAAGTTATTCATATATATTTAAAATTGATTTATTTAAATAAAAACATCTTTTCAACTATATTAGTTGAATTATTTAAATAATTATTTAAAGAACCATTATTTAACTATAGAGAAAAACTTTTATAGAAAATTAAATAAGAAATTAAACTAGGATGGGTTTCTCGTCAAAGGTGATTCTATTTGGATAATAAACTATCTATTCTAATACTATTATTAATCATAGTCTCTCATATACCAATAATACCAGTAGTTCATGCAGCAACTAGAACTGTTGATGGAGACCCCAGTGATTGGACGGGGACACCGCCTGTTGACGATAACACTTATAGTTATAGTGAAGGCGAGTGGATATGGAGAGATGCTGCTGGAGATGAGAGAACTGATTTCGCAAGCCCGGATCCTGGAGTAGATTTAGTAGAGTTTAGAGTAACTGGTGATATTGATTACATTTACTTACTATTTAAATTCAATTCGATGGCAGGGTTCAATATTGGAGATAATGGAGCTACTTTTATAGCATTAGCTATTGATAGAGATAGAATTCCGGGTTCTGGTGTTGAATGGTTTGCTGGAGAATCGGATACTAAAACAAGTGATTTAGCTAGATGGGAGTATCAATTAGTTATAAATTTAGCAGACTCTAGATATAGTGGTCAAGGACTTAGATCAATAATTCATTATCTAAACGAGTCTACGAACAATTGGGGTGCTATATTCCAACTCCTGGATACTAATTGGAACCATATCTATGTCGCTGGAGATGATGGTACATACGGAATACTAGCTGTTAACCTAGATCTCAATACTATTGAAGTTAGGTTGAAATGGGATTTAATTGGAGGTAGACCATTAGATGGAGAATACATTAGATTAACTCTAATAACTGCTCGCGGTTGGAGCAATTATGGTGGTAATGGAGGTGGAGCCTGGGATATAGGTGGAGTGAGTGTTTCAGATGCTCTAGATGCTGTCACTACTACGTTAAATACTTGGGATGAAGTTCAGGATCAGGTTGTAGACTACTATGTTGATATACGTTTTGTAAACGGTGAACCAACACCACCACCTCCTCCTGTGTATAAAGTCTACGGTTACGTTATCGATCAGTATAATAACCCTGTTGTTAATGCTCATGTTGTATTAGATTCATTAACTAACTATACTGATGTAAATGGATATTTCGAGTTTACCGTGGGAAGTGGATCATATTTCTTAAGGATTAGTAAAGGTGGTTATGAAACTATTACACAAACAGTTGTTGTTAGCGATACTGATGTTAATCTAGGTACTATTGTTTTATGGAAATTCATGGTTGATACAACTAGTAATGTCAACGACTTCCCGGATGGTTCTCTAGTTTACCAAGCTCCTCGTTTAATAACAGCTACTGGTAATTCTGAGAATGCTTTAACAATTAAATACATTGCATGGGATGAGAAATATCTATATATTGGTATTGATTTTGCACCAGGTACATGGGGTTTAGCTCTAGGTATTGGTATTGATGCTAATCCAGGTATGAATATCGGCTATAGTACTGGTACTGATAGCTGGGGTAGGAAGATAAGTTTCAGTAATGCTTACATTGATTATCAAATATACTTCTGGGTTGATGGAGGAAATGTAATAGCATGTAATTATAATAAATATAATCCAGATGGTACTTGGAGTTACAATTTTGCCCCGGTATACTATAGTCCACTAGCAGTTAGTCATGATGGTCAAACATTGTTTAAGATCGCTGTACCGTGGAATTCTATTAACACTACGAGTGGATACAATGGTACTATTGTTATAGTTACATGGATTGCTGGTGGTGGAGATAGTAGTGCTGTTTCATCACTACCGCTTAATCCAGATGTTTTAACAAATGGTGGAGGTGAATGGACTGATTCAGATACTATATACATGTATATCTCGATAACTATTGACCAGGATAGTAATGGTATCCCCGATACTGGTGTAACACCAATTGCTAGAACTAGATTCCACCCTGTTTTAACTACAAGCATTACAACAGATAAAGATGTTTATTCAGTATATCCTGGTTATAAAGTTAGCGTAGAGATAACACTTAGCGATGAGTTAAACTATAATCTACCATTACTAGATGTAGCTATATATGATTCAGCAAATAACATGGTTGCAACTGGTTATACTGGTTTAAACGGTAAAGTTACTTTAGAATTCACAGCTCCAAGTACGCCAGGCGACTATATCTATACTGTTAAATTTAATGGACATGCTGGTTGGTTGAGTAGCGAGAAGACGATAACAGTGAGTGTTATAACACCTGTTGCCGAGTACAAAGTCTATGGATACGTATTAGACCGTGATACTCGTTATGGTGTAGAAAATGCTTTAGTTGAAATACTTGATTTCAACACGTGGAGTGTTATAGCATCAAACTATACTAACTTCTACGGATACTATGAGTTTAAAGTATATCCAGGTGTTTATATTATTAGAGTGAACAAGACTATTGATAGATACGCTATATATACTGTTAAAGTCATCGTTACAGGAGATACTAGAGTAGACGTTGAGTTAATGAGATATTTAATAGATATTCGTAGGAATATAAACGATTTCCCAGCGGATTCAATAGTATATATTGCTAAAGACTTTTTAACAACAGTTATTGGTGCTAAACATAATTTATCTAGAGTATATATTGCTTGGGATACTGAGTATTTATACATAGGTTCAGATCTAGCGCCTGAAGGATGGTGGATTGCATATGGTATAGGTATAGATGTTAATCCAGGTAATTCTACAACAGGTTACGGTGCTGTATGGTGTACTTCTCACGGAAACTGGGAGGATGGATGGAGTAGGAGAATTAATTTCACAACACCATACTCTATTGGACCGATTTATCCAGAGCTAGAAGTGTATTTCTGGATACAGGGTTGGGATGGTGTAACTTCTTCACAGATCAATAGATATTTGTATGAAACTTATCCACCAATCGTTGGCCCCGATGCTAAAGTTAACCACTGGTCTACGTGGTATTATGGATACAGCAGTCCATTATATAGTCCGGTTGCAACGACAAAAGATGGAAGTACTTTATTCAAAGTAGCTATACCTTGGTCTGCTATAATGAGACTACCTGGTATTGAATATACTGGTGAATTAGCATTAGTGATATGGGTTGCACACGGTGACTTTACTTCAGCTGTTACCGCTCTACCGTTAAATCCATTGTCTTTAGATAAAACTAGTTGGGATGAGTTAGGAGACGTTGACGTTATGTATATGACTATTAGAATAGTATATGATGTTGATAAAAACTATGCACCAGATATTGTACCGTATAATACTAGATTCACGTTCTATCCTGAATTAGATACTGTGATTGAAACGGATAGTGATGTTTATGAAACAGGTACTGGTATGACTGTTGAAATTAATGCTAGAGTTAGAGATATTCTAGGAAACTACTTGCCGTTCGTTAAAGTAGAGCTATATGATTATAATAATGTTAAGATAGGTGAAGGATTAACTAAATTCAATACTGGTGGTTTAGATGCTTTTACAGTTAAATTCCAGTTAACAGCACCTAATGCTTTAGGTGAGTATAGGTATAAACTGAGATTTATAGGTGAAGCAGGGTTTAAACCAGTTGAGAAAACAATTATCGTAAACGTTACGAGAACAGGTACTAGAATAGTTGATTTAACTTACAGACTCTATATAGATGCTGATCGTAATGGTAGAATATCTAGTGGAGATACTATTGAAATATTGTTTAAACTAGAAGCATTTAATGAAACATGGATACCTCTTGAAGGAAAGGATGTTAAACTAAGATTCAACTATACTTTAAACAAGATTGTTGATGAAGTAGTTGTGAAAACAGGTTCAGGTGGTTTAGCTATATACAGATATGTTGTGAAAACAGTTCCAACAGCAGATATTATAGAATTAACAGCTATATTTGAAGGAGATGAGACATATATGGCTTCATCAGCATCCGTACTTATTGAGATAAATCTAGCTAGAGCTATTGATGGTAAAGCTATTGATTGGGGTACTGGAATACCGAGATCTGTTCCAGGTATAGCGCCGAGAGGTGATGAAATAGTTATACTAGATCCGGTTAAAGATATAAATATTAAAGCAACAGGTGTGTATAGTGAACTAGATGTTGTTGAAACAAGAATAACTTATGATGGAGTAAACATATACTTCTTCGTTAAATTTGCAGGTAAATTATCGAAACCAGATCACTTTACCGTTAATATTGCTATAGATGCTACACCTAATGATATATACGATGGTGTTGACTACTGGCTGTACGGATACTGGTTTACAGATACTCGATTAGGTGGATTCGATCCATTAACTAAAACACTTGTAAACGTTAAATGGACACATATTATTGAAGCAATACCTATTGAGAATAAAGTAAACTTATACGTTTACTCCGGTTCACCTAAATCTGCTGGAAGACTAGCTGTTAATACTGCTGAAGGATTCATAGAATTCGCTGTACCGGTTAGAGAACTAGCTCCAATAGATCTGTCTCAAGGAATTAGAGTATGGATAACAGTATTCGGAGTCTCGGAGAAGGGTAAGTATTTCAATCCACCCGGTTCAAACGTTATAGATATTGTAGGTGTTGATGATACGAATAGAATATTGTTAACTACAAGAGATCCGAGATGGGATGCTATAAGCTGGCCTAGTGAAGACGTTTGGGTTGAAACATCGTTCTTAGTGAAATTCTCAACACCACTTAAACCAGATATCCCGGATCCATCTCCAGACATACCTCCAAAGAGTGTTGAAATCGTATATATTGTATGGAATGGTACAGCATATTCAATTACAGGTTTCCAGAACCAGTATCCTGCAACCACATGGTCTGATGTATTAATAGTAGCTCGTGTAACGGGTACGCAGGGTAGACCGGTTATTGTTTTAATAAATGGTAAGGAGTATAGAGGTGTTGCAGACATATATGGATTCGCGCAAATACCTGCGACGCTTCCGGGATTAGTCTATGATATAAACATAACAGTAGTTAGCGATGGATTAGTAGAAGAATACATTGTTGAAACAGGATTCAAAACACCGCCAATACCTGAACCAGTAATACTACCGTTATTGTTGATAATTGTATTAATAACTATACTAGTTTTCAAAAAGAAAAACAATTAAATATTTTTTCCTCCTTCTAAATCATTTCTTCTTAATAAATTTTTATAATACTTTTACAATATCTTTAAAAATAGTATAGATTAAAGAGTGTATATTGAAATGATACTTAATACTAAAATCATCTACGTATTCACAGTAATTATTGTTATCATAGCTATAGTACTCGTATTAGTATCGATAAATCCTACTCAGAGAGAGAGCTATACATTACCAACATATACACCTAGCTCGGAGGAATTAAGTGAATTAACACAACCAACTAGTTCTGAAACCGGTAGAACTGTTACAACTGGTTCTACGAATTTATTCTATCCAATTATTGAGATATTAGCGTATAGATTGAGAAATGAAAACGTTGTTCACGTAGTAGTTGTAGTATCTGCTACTCCTGAAATTGTTTTCAACATAGTTGAAGCAAGAATAGATGATTATCCCTCAAACCATCCTCTATACGATTATACGGTGAAGAAATTTAATAATGAACTAGTAGCTTATCATAAACCTTTCAAATTCGAATTCAAAATAAATATATTACAAGAGTATTCTGAAGAATGGAAGGTAGATTCAATACATACACTCTACTTAAAAATAATTATACAGAATTCGGTAAGAGAGATAAAAGTAGAATTCAATATACAAGATGCAGAAACAGCATCTAAAGTAACAGCAACGATAACACCCGTATAGCTCTATAGATACAAATATTTTTAAACGAAAATACTGTTATAAATTATAAATACCACTCTATAGATATAACAAAATAGCTTTAAAGGTGTTAAACAATGCCGGTGAATATTAAATTAATTATCCCCATTATAGTAGTCATCGTAGTTGTAGTAGCTGCAGTACTTCTACTAATGCCGAAAGAGAGTGGATTAGTTGAAGAAACAACACCAATAGAACAGACTGAAACAACTCCTACATCTCCAATAACTACACCCGCACAACAAGAGGAAAAACTATATGAAATATTTGAGAGAAGCATTAAAGCAACTTTGAAGAAAACAGAACCCGGTGAACCAGGGGATTATAAATTAGAAATTCAATATGATGCAGTTAGGTATAGAGGGGATATATCTGTAATTATAACTAAAATCACTATCAGCGATATCTATGAATCTATAACAAAGGAGAAAACGGAAAACGCGCTTTTAGCCACTACGAGCAGACCTCATTTATGTACTATATATTTAACTGAAGAAGAATATAATAGATTATTTGCTGAAATGGAAGTAATAACGGTAGTTTTTCACGTTAGAGTAGGGGATAGAACAGAGACAGTCAAATACTATGTACGAGTGCAAATGCCGGGTGTTCCGACAACTACAAGACCTGGAGAAATACCTGTTTGGTAACGTATTGTTAGTGTTTCGCTATATTGGTGTAGTTTTTGAAAATTATTGTTAAAACAAAATTTTTTAAACCAATAGTGTTTTCCGACAATAATTTTAATATTCTATTGTATGAATTGATTGATGAGAAATGGTTTGAAAACACTATAAGATCTAGAAGAGAGTTGTTAGATGAATTACTAGCTGTAGCTCAGAATACTATATCATTGATTGAATCAAGCGGTGAGCTTAGAGATAAATACGTGTATGTTGAAGTAGAGTATCCTGGTTTAAAAGCATCGCGTGGTGATGGTAGAGTAGAAAATGTTGAAACAATTGTTTTCCCCATACCTATGCCTTTGAAAACAATTGTTTTCTATAAGAGAAGTAATGGTGAATTAATAGAAGTTAATAGAATTGATTTTAAACAAGAGAAATGGATTTACGATTCTTTTATCAAATCCACAGAGGTTGATTTCGACGCAATACTTGTTGAATCTATTGAAAATAAGAGAATTATTTTGAGAGAAGAATTGATACTTCCACACAGTATTCGAGTTACTAGTGGAGTTGAGGGAGAGAAGAAGAGGAGTAGGAGGAGACGTAGGAGAGCTAAGAAAACTAGTCAGAGGAGAAAGCAGAAGAGGAAGAAATCAAAAACTGGGAATGGGAGGAGTAAACGTGTTAGTAAATAGTTGTGAGAGGTTGTTTAAATGCCTTATCATATTAAAGCTTCTGCTGGAGATATTGCTGAAAATGTTATAGCTGTAGGGGATCCTGGTAGAGCTGAATTATTGTCTAAATTACTAGACGATGTTGTTTTAGTTAATAGTAATCGTGGTTTACTAGTATATACTGGTTTATATAAAGACGGTAGAGTTACTATTGCAACACATGGTATTGGTTCATCATCTGCATTGATTGTTTTCGAAGAGTTAGCAATGCTTGGTGCTAAGAGGATTGTTAGACTAGGTTCTGCCGGTGGTTTACGAGGAGATCTTGAGATAGGTGATGTAGTTGTAGCTACTACTGCTTACTATCCCGCTGGTGGTTGTGGTCTTCAACAGTATTTGAATAATAATTGTGGAGCAACAGCTCCAAATCCTATATTGATCACTAGTATTATTAGAGAATTAGCTGGGAATAGAATAAAGTATGTAATAGGTCCTGTTTATAGTAGTGATGCTTTCTACGCTGAATCGAAAGATTTCGTTGAGAAAATGAGTAAGTTAGGAGTATTAGCTGTAGAAATGGAGACAGCGGCATTATATACTCTTGGTTGGATTAGAGGTTTTGAAACAGCTTCAATACTTGTAATTAGTAATAATTTGATTACTGGTGTTGTAGTAGATAGTTTTGATTTATTGAAAAATAGATTTGTAGAGATTGCTCGTGTTATTTTAGAAGTATTTAGTAGAGGTGTGGAAAAGATTTAAATTTAAAACAACATGTTTTTTAAAAGGTGAATAGTGTTGGAATGCCGGTTATAAAAATATATAATTCTCTAACACGTAGATTAGAAGAATTCCAGCCTTTAGAACAAGGTATTGTTAAAATATATGTTTGTGGACCTACGGTATATGATTATAATCATTTGGGTCATGGTAGGACATATGTATTATTCGATGCTTTGAAAAGATATTTATCTCTAAGAGGTTTTCATGTTTTTCATGTTATGAATATTACAGATATTGATGATAAGATTATTAAGAAAGCTCAAATGGAGAATAGAGATTGGAGAGAAGTTGTTGATACTTATTTAAAAGATTACATGGATGTTCTCGAGAAACTTAATATTAAAGTAGATCTGCATCCGAGAGTGACGGAGCATATTAGTGAGATAATAGATTTTATACAGATACTTATTGATAAAGAGTATGCTTATGTAACTCCTAGTGGTAATGTGTATTTTGAAGTAGATAAGTATTCTGATTATGGATTGCTTAGTAATAGATTGGAGAAGACATTGTGGAGTCAGGAACAGGAGTTTCTGAGTGAGAAGAAGAAGCCATATGATTTCGCATTATGGAAAGCGTGGAAGCCTGGTGAACCTTATTGGGATTCACCTTGGGGTAGGGGTAGGCCTGGTTGGCATATTGAATGTAGTGTTATGAGTTCTAAGTATCTTGGTAAACAGTTTGATATACATGGTGGTGGTGTGGATTTATTGTTTCCTCATCATGAGAATGAGAGAGCTCAGAGTGAATCAGCTTTTGGTGTTAAACCTTGGGTTAGATACTGGGTTCACGTAGGTATGTTTATGTATGGTAGTGATAAGATGAGTAAGAGTTTGGGTAATATTATACCGTTGCGAGATGTTTTTAAGAAATATAGTGGTGAAGTTGTTAGATTAATGTATTATAGTACTCATTATCATAAACCACAGTATTATAGTGATGAATTACTAGAGCAGTCGAGTAAATTATATAATAGACTTGTTAATACATTTGAATTACTTAAGAAACTATTGAGAGAATCTATTAATTACTATAAATCTAGTGAATCTGATTTAATAGTTTTGAGAAAATTATTTGAAACGAGAATTGGTTTTCATAAAGCATTATCTAATGATTTCAACACAGCTGAAGCATTATCATATGTAAACGAGTATTTGACGATAGTGAATAGAGATTTACAGTATAATCCAAAATACGTATTGGTTAATACAGCTTATAGAATATTAATTGAGTTTAATCAAGTTCTAGGAGTATTAGATAAATACATATGGGAGAAACCTGGTGAAGAAATATTGAATGTAAACAATTTGATCAAGATAATAGTTGATATTAGAAACGAATTGCGTAAAATGAAAATATACGAACTAGCTGATAGAATTAGAGATGAATTAAGTAAAGAAGGAGTGTTTCTAATGGATAAAGGATTGGAAACAACATGGATAGTTAAGAAGAAACGCTTTTAGTTCTTTGTTATTTTGTGAGAAAGTTGTTGAAGAATTGAAAGATCTGCTGTACTTTTAGTTCTTTGTTATTTTGTGAGCGAGAAAGTGAAAGGATTGATACTAACACATACATCCTTTTAGTTCTTTGTTATTTTGTGAAAGAGGAGTCTCAATCTCAAGAAAAGACACCGCAACTTTTA
>JAWAVV010000005.1:25327-62713 GCA_038897715.1 Desulfurococcaceae archaeon | reverse complement strand
GTAGAGTTAAACTAGAGATACAGAATAAAATGAGTGTTATTGAATTAAACGATGATTTAATTAAAGAAGTTGAGAAAATATTTGAGAAAACAAAAGAGATCATAGGTAGTGAAAAAACACCACCTAAACCAAATGATATGAAAAAATGCATAAGCTGTTGGTATAGAAGATTCTGTCCATACTGGTAAATCCCAGATAAACCAAGGAGTAATAATTATTCAATAGTTGTTTCAATAAAATTGTTTTTTGATCTAATTTTCCAATAAGATTATATCTGTTTAATAGAATTATACATTTAATATGGAAAATCCTTTGTTAGAAAGAGAATCGATATTTTACAACGATATTGAACCTTTCGATCAGATCCTCATGAAAACCATGAATTCTCCATGTATAACGATCAGGGTAAAACATAAAAACCAGACTCAACATAGAAAACTATAGCAGACGATTGAAAAACAAAGAATAGAATACAACACAAAGAATTGAAAGAAAAATCCCACTCTAATCCCACCAACATCAGGAATAGACGAATACAACACAAAGAATTGAAAGTATTCTCACGTCACCAGTAGTATAGTGGTTTGTTTTCAACAGAATACAACACAAAGAATTGAAAGTATGTTGTGGTCTTTACTGTAGTATGTGTTGCAGAATCGAATACAACACAAAGAATTGAAAGCCGGAACGGATATTGTGGTGTATTGAGTTTCTCGCACAAGAATACAACACAAAGAATTGAAAGCATATGAGGAGCTAATAAATACTGTGGCACGCATATTGAAGAATACAACACAAAGAATTGAAAGTCAATAGAACTCCCCGATTGGTGGAATCTACCAGGCTGGAGAATACAACACAAAGAATTGAAAGCAAACACTTTATAAACTAGTAGAAGTCCCAAATACGGAAGTTGAGGAATACAACACAAAGAATTGAAAGATACGTTAAGCTCAAAGAGTTATCTAGTTTCATTAGAGGAATACAACACAAAGAATTGAAAGGAAACTGGTTGATGAAGTAATAGAGCTAATTAGTGAAGATGAGAATACAACACAAAGAATTGAAAGCTTTTTTAGCTCTCTCAATACCCGCCCGGGTTCTTTCGATAGAATACAACACAAAGAATTGAAAGTTGTGGATTCACATGATTAAATATCTCAGTAATTTAAACAGAATACAACACAAAGAATTGAAAGATTGAACCAATAATTGTCATTAACAATGGTAATTTTTCTTTAGAATACAACACAAAGAATTGAAAGTCTTAACATGTAAGGGTGTAGTGCGGGCCATGTTTTCGAATACAACACAAAGAATTGAAAGTAGAATACAACCAACTTTTGTCAAAACCATGAAGGAGCAAGGAATACAACACAAAGAATTGAAAGTCTATGTTTCTAAAACTAGTCATGTATTCGCTGTCAAGAATACAACACAAAGAATTGAAAGCGTCACCATAATATCTCTCTCGACGCCAATCATCCATCATCTTGAATACAACACAAAGAATTGAAAGACTTCTATCCCACCAACAGGGGCAAAAGGTTTATAAGGGGAATACAACACAAAGAATTGAAAGCCGATTTTCTTTAATTCAACTGCGCCTATGGATTCAAGGTAGAATACAACACAAAGAATTGAAAGTTACTCTTGTAGGGCATACTACGGCTACTCTCTCTTTATACGAATACAACACAAAGAATTGAAAGTTGTTCTTCGAGTATTCTAAAAGTGTTTCGATAACTTCCGAATACAACACAAAGAATTGAAAGTTAGACTATGGTCTAACAATTCTCGGGGTATTTCCAAAGAATACAACACAAAGAATTGAAAGAAACGGGAAAATGGTAGTAGAATAGTAGGATTCAGGCTAAGGGAATACAACACAAAGAATTGAAAGTTTCTTGTTTCCACTTTGTAATACTCCACGAGTTTCTCTTTGTTTAACTCTGAATACAACACAAAGAATTGAAAGTGTCTCCTATGTAGACTTCGTAAATTACTTCTAAGTGCTCGAATACAACACAAAGAATTGAAAGTATGTATCTCTGTTTCTGGCAGATACTTTGTTACCTCAATCGTGAATATAACATAAAGAATTGAAAGAGAGAAAGAGGAATGGTTAGGAAAATATATAGTATTACTATTGATTAGATTATTTAAAAGAGAAAATAGATGAATTGAAGAAATTTAAGAATATACTTGAATTCTTAACTTCATAGTTTTTTCAATATATTGATCTAATGTTTTCATATTTTAAATAAATAATCAGTGTTTAAACACGGGTATTACGGTTTTATTTTACAATGTTATTGACGATGAGATAGTTTTAGTTCTAGACTACAAGTGTTTTAAACAATATATGCAACTGTTGTTTCAATAACGGATTTAAATCCATGTATATTGTTTAAATCTAAGTTTTTATTTCAATTTATTATTAAAGATATACGTCGATAACGTGTTTAGAGGTTTGAAAATGTACAGTAGGAGAGATGGTTGGATATCATTATTAGCTGGTACGATAATAACCTCAGTTCTCGGTGCATCGTATGCTTATAGTGCTTATAGACCTGAATTAGAATCTCTATGGTCTAGTTCTTTCCTAGCATCACTACCTTTCTCCTTTTTCATAGTTGTTTTCGCTTTTTCAAGTATCATAGGAGGTAGATTCTATAGTTTAAAGGGAATTAAGAAAACAGCTTTTTTAAGCATGTTTCTAACTTCAATAGGGCTCTTATTATCATCTCTAATAGAGTATGTTGTAAACCCAATCTATTTAATCATCACATATGGTTTTCTAACAGGTTTAGGAAACGGTTTCGGCTACGTACCTGTCGTAACGCTAGCTAGGAAATGGTTCCCGGATCGAGCTGGTTTCGCAACAGGTATTGTTATATTCGGTTATGGTGGTAGTGCATTAGTATTCGCACCTTTGAAAACAATATTGATCGGTATACATGGTTTATCAATTACATTCATAATTATTGGATTAATATCGGCTACTTTAGGAGGTTTAGCTTGTTATCTGATCAAAGACCCTTCACCAGAGATTACAAAGTACTATGCATCTTCAGTAATCAAGAGAATTGTTATTCCAAAGAAAGATATTGAACCCAAAACTATTGTTAAAACAATAGATTTCTGGGCTATTTGGATAAGTTTTCTACTAATATGCTCACCTGGTTTAGTATTGATCGGTCATTTAATTAGCTTTACGGAAACTAGAGGTCTTGATCGAATACAGGGATCTATAGCTGTAAGTGTGTTTTCAATGTTCAATGCTTTAGGTAGACCACCAGCTGGCTGGATATCTGATAAAATAGGTAAATACGGTAGACCAATAACCATGATCATATTCTTCACTCTACAAACACTACTATTTCTACTATTAACGTATAGAGAACTAGATATAATACTATTGTTTATAGCAATAGCTCTAGCAGGGTTTTTCTATGGTTCAGCTCTATCGCTATATCCAGCTCTAACCGGCGATTTCTTTGGACTCAAATATCTTTCAATGAATTATTCACTAGTATTCACAGGATGGGGTATAGCCGGGTTAATAGCTCCATCACTCGGTGGATTACTAGTTGATTTAACAGGTGGATATGAAATACCTTTAACAATATTCAGTATATTTAGTTTAATAGGTGTATTGATATGTATCTTTTTAAAGAAGAGGTTGAAACTGTATTTAGAATAGTTAATTAAATCTAGTTAAATCTAGATAATATCTCTGGGTGAATAATAGAGGTGTTTTAATTGAAATATAGAGTTAAGGATTTAACACTAGCTGAAAAGGGTTTAACGAAAATCTCGTGGGCTGAAATACATATGCCTGTATTGATGAAACTTAGGAGGATTGGTTTTGAAAAAAAGTTTCTTAAAGGTGTTAGAATAGGTGCTGTACTACATGTTACTAAAGAAACAGCTGTATTAATGCTAGCGTTGAGAGACTCCGGTGCTGAAGAAATAGTTTTAGCAGCTAGTAATCCACTATCTACACAAGATGATGTAGCTGCAGCACTTGTTAAAGAAGGAATACGTGTATATGCATGGAGAGGTGAGAGTAGTGAAGAATACTACTGGTGTATTAGGAAAGTAATTGAGAGTGAACCAGATATAGTTCTAGATGATGGAGCTGATCTCCACGCTACTCTACACAGTGATTATGTTGATAAAGCAGAATTAATCACTGGTGGAACTGAGGAAACAACTACA
Organism: Desulfurococcaceae archaeon; assembly: GCA_038897715.1. Taxonomy (GTDB): domain Archaea; phylum Thermoproteota; class Thermoprotei_A; order Sulfolobales; family Desulfurococcaceae; genus JAWAVV01. The sequence continues at coordinate 58,489 of JAWAVV010000005.1, read as the reverse complement.
GGTGTTAATCGTTTAAAAACAATGGAGAAAAACGGTGTTTTAAAATACCCTGTTATAGCTGTAAACGATGCTTATACTAAATACTTGTTCGACAACAGATATGGTACTGGTCAATCAACTCTAGACGGTATTCTCAGAGCTACAAACATACTGCTTGCTGGGAAAATAGTTGTAGTAGCTGGTTATGGATGGGTTGGTAGAGGTATAGCGATTAGAGCTAGAGGACTCGGTGCTAGAAGAGTAATAGTTACCGAAGTAGATCCTATTAAAGCACTTGAAGCAGTATTTGATGGTTTTGAAGTAATGCCTATGAGTAAAGCAGCTGAAATCGGAGACGTATTCATAACTGCAACGGGTAATATAGCTGTTATTAGAAAAGAACATTTTGAGAAAATGAAGAATGGTGCGTTACTAGCTAATGCAGGACACTTTAACGTAGAGATATGGATAAAGGATCTCGAGGAAATATCTATTGATAAGAAGAATATTTTACCAAATGTAACAGAGTATAGGTTAAGAGATGGTAGAAAACTATACTTGTTAGCTGAAGGTAGATTAGTCAATCTCGTAGCTGCAGAAGGTCATCCTAGTGAAGTTATGGATATGAGTTTTTCAAACCAGTTTCTAGCTGTGAAATACTTATATGAGAATAAGAATAAGTTAGCTAAAAGTGTTCTAAGACTACCTAGAGAAATAGATGAAGAAGTTGCTAGATTGAAACTAGAAAGTATGGGTATTGAAATAGATAGTTTAACTCCACAACAGAAAGAATACTTATCTACATGGATACATGGAACATAATCAATATTTAATAAAATAGGTAAACCGTTTCTGCAATATAGAAATTAGTAATTCTACTGTATTTGTCGTAAGATTTTTACATATGTGAATCGTATTTATATATAGGTGTAATACTTGTATAATACTTCTTTTATTGAAAGTGGTAAACTACCTGTCGAGATCATCAATACCGCTAGTTCTAGAGAAAAAGGTCCTGGAAGACCACCGTTTTGGGAAATGATTTTCTGGTGGACTCGTAAACCACTAGCTTCAGCTAGAGCAGTTATATTAGCATCACTACTACCAGGAGATTTCGATCCAGTAAGATTTCTCAAAATAATATATCCAAGCTACGAGAGTCTAGGAAAATTTAGTAAAACACCTCATTTTCTAAATCCAAATACTAAACTACTAGAATCTATAGATAAGAATATTGTTGAGAAAATTAGGAAAACTAGATTACTAGATCCTTTCGCAGGCTTCGGTTCTATACCATTAGAAGCAATTAGACTCGGATTAGGAGAAGTAGTAGCAGTAGAGCTACTGCCAACAGCAGTAGTATTTCTAAGAGCAGTTTTAGAAATACCGAAATGGATAGTTGAACAAAAATTAGAAAAACAACTACTAAATGATATTGAAAAATGGGGTTTATGGATAATAGAAGAACTCGGAAAAGACCCGGATATACAGGAATTATATGATCAAGACACAGTAGTCTACATCGGATCATGGGAGATTAAATGCCCATTCTGTGGAAAATACACACCATTAGTTGGAAACTGGTGGCTTGCTAGAGTTAAAAATAAGAAAGGATATCGTGCACTAGCATGGATGAAACCGGTGAAAACTCAAAACGGAGTAGTAATGGAAATAGTTCAGATCAAAGAACCAATTGATTTACTAACAGCACAAACAATAGTAAAAGGAAATAAAACAATAGGAGTAAGAATCAATAACAAAGAACACTACATAGGAGACCCCGAACTCAGAGGAGAACCAAACATAAATCCGAGAAAACAAGAAGCAACATGTCTAAATTGTTATGCCAAGATCAAGGGGTTGAAAAACACATGGTTAGTTAAAGAAGCATTAAGAGAATACAATGAGAAATTAGAAAAATACCTAAGAGGAGAAATAACCATTGAAGAATTAAAAACTAGCAGAGCAAGACCTAGAATACTGGTAAAAGCAAAAATCATCAACAATAACCTCGTTTTCGAATCAGTATTAAACGAAGACAACGAGAAACTATGGAAAGCACTAGAGAAACTAAAACAGATATGGGGAGATCCTGATATACCAGTAGAGCAATTACCGAGCTATGATCAAGAGTTTGCAAGAACACATATATGGGGTTTTGACAAATGGTTCAAGCTCTTCAACCCCCGCCAGCTTCTAACTCTGGTTAAACTTGTTAAGCTTATACGTGAAGCTGGTAAGAGAGTAGAGGAGGAGAAGTTGAAGCAGGGCTGGGACAAGGGAAAAGCATACAAATACGCAGAAGCAGTAACAACACACCTGGCAATAGTGCTAGTGAGATATGCAACATTTTCCTCAATAGTTTCACCAGTAAGAGCGGATACAATAATGGGTGCGCTAGCGGCAGGAGCATTAACGTTCAGAGGAATTGCCATGGTTTGGAATTGGTGTGAACTATCGCCTACAGCTCCAATTACTGGCTCATTTCTTAGAAACATAAATACTGTAAACAATGGTATAAAATACCTTATCAATGCTGTTTCGGGTAGTTTTAGCCGTGTTGAGGTTGTGTTGGATGATGCTACGGTTCTTGGGAGGCTTGGGGATGAGAGGTTTGATTTGATTGTAACTGATCCACCTTATAGAGATGATGTTGCTTACGCTGAGCTCAGCGATTTCTACTATGTTTGGCTTAAAAGAGCTTTATGTGATGTTGATAGGTCTTCGTTGATTCCAAGGTTTCATAGTGATGTTTTCTTCACAGATGGGGTTGAGATTATTACGCAATGGGAGTGGTTTGCTAGTCGTGAAGTATCGCTTAATGAAGGTAGGTGTAAGTATTTGGGTGAGGGGAGGAGTATTGATGAATGTGAATTGAGATATAGAGAGAAGCTTAGTGCTTCCTTTAAGTCTATGGCTAGTAGGCTTGCTGAGAATGGTTTAATTATTACTTATTTTGCTCAGAGTTCTCCTTCTGCTTGGATTTCTCTGATTGATGCTGGTTTATCTAGTGGATTGTATCCAGTTGTGGCTTTTCCTGTGATTACTGAGAGTGAAGAGAGTGTTGTTTCGAGAGGTAAATCATCTATTACTGCGAGTATTGTTATTATTTGGCGTAAATCATCTCGTGGCGAACCAGTTGATATTGCTTTTAATTATGATAAACTTGTTGACGAGGCTTCAAAAGAACTTGAGAAAGTGGTTGAAGCTTTATCTAAAGCAACTATTGGTGTTGTTTCAGAACTATATGGTGTTACTATTTACGTTATGAGTTATGCTAAAGTTCTTAGTTTACTGACTAAAAACGGTAAACCATTGTTTTCAGGTAAAATAATTGATTCAGAAGATATTGTTAAATATGCTTCAGAAATACTTACTCATGCTTATGCTAAAGCTAGTGGTGCGCGTTTGAGTAGTAGTGATTCTATATTCTACTATTTGGTTAAAGTAGTTTTTCCTAGAGGTTATGAAGGTAGAAGACTAGCTTCGAGTAGTGATCTTTTACTACTTAGTTATGGTTTAGGTGAAATGAAGAGAGAGAATGTGCTTAATGAATTAGTTAGAAAAGGTATTTTGAGAGAATATGGTAGAGAAGAAGAGACTGAAGTAGCTAGTCGTAAAACATATGTCCTCATAGAGCCTAGGAGGAGTAATGATGAGTTAGAACTAGGTGAAGTGCTTAAACTACATGGTGTGAACCCGGATAATCCAAGTAGTTTTAAAAGCCCTGTTCACATTCTACATGTTTTAATGCTTTACTCTATGAAACCTCGTGATGTATTTATAAAACAATATGAGAGAATATATGCTGTAAACCCTGTTTTAACGATTGAAGCTGTTGAATTAGCTAAAGCATTATCAAGTATTAAAGGAGATCCTGAGTCAGAGCTAGCTATTAGAGTTCTCGAATACTTGGGTTTACATAGTTTTGAATTGAAGAAAACAGGTGGTTTACTTGACTACTTTAAGCGTTAAACCATTTACACATATTCTAGAATTACGTAAAGAAATTAGAGAAGGTAGGATAGAAGAAGCTCTAAATCTAGCTAACATATATCTATATAATGAACTGAGAGATAAATATCCTGAAGCATTAGCATTACATTATACTCCACTCTACGATCCGGAAGAATTTCTTAAGAGAACATATATAAGCGAGGAAATGGAGAACATAATTCTCAAAGTAATGGGTGGTCTTAGTAGATTATCGTATGTGTATTTAGATGAGAAAGGAACTAATATACTACCTGTTTCGAAAAGAGTAATTGTGATTCCAAGCGCTCTAGGTGGTGGAAAAACACATTTACTCACAACTCTATACTATGTTGCTAAACTATATAATGAGAAAGGAGAGAAAATAACGGAGTATTTTAAAAACGAGAAACTGATCTATGGTTTAAAACGTATTGTTGAAGAACTTAAAACATATGGGAAAGTAAAGATCGTAACTATAGTTGGAGATACACATGTTCTCGCACCATCACCAGATAGACCACTAGTGATAGAGAATTATAAAATACACACACCATGGGGGTTGCTTGGATATCTCTTAGGAGAATACGATAAGATTAGAAGTGATGATGAACTCTATAAACAACCGGAAGTAGATGTTTTGAAAAATATTTTGAGAAATAAAAATGTTTTAATACTCATAGATGAAGCTGTTGAATACTTAGTTAGAGCTGTAAGATTAGAATCCGTATACCAGGGTTATGCTGAAGCATTTTTATCATTTATTAGAAATCTCGCAATGGTTGTTAACGAAACACCTGGTTCTGTACTAGTAGTGACTCTACCAGCTGAGTTTAGAGAAGGTTTATTGGAAAAAACTTATCAACATCCAGAGTACGTTGAGAGATTGGTTTCAATGCTACAGAGAGTTAGTCCAGAGTATCATCCACCTTTAACTTTTGAGAGAGATGTGTGTTCTGTATTTAAGAAGAGATTGTTTGAAAACATAGATAGTGATCATGTGGAGAAACAAGTTAATGAGATTATTAATTTGATTAAAGACCGTGCTATCAGAGATTCTGTTTTTCAAGAATCTATTAAGATGAAGTATGGAGATATCAATGTGTTTATAGAGAAACTCAAAAATAGTTATCCATTCCATCCGTATTTCATAGAACTACTGGTAAACATTGCTGTTAAAAACCCGAGTTTAGGGTTAACTAGGTATTTACTAGCATTTATAGCTAGACTCCTCAAGCATATATATGATTTGAAGGACAAATCTATGTATTCATTATTAACATTTATTACACCATGGATTATTCCATTGGAGAGAACTGAGTTTAGAATAGATTTATTGAGAGGAATGATGTCTCAGATTCAAATAGACTTTCAGAGAATATATGAACAAGATGTTAAAAGTTATTCAGAAATAATAGATAAATTCACACATATTGTTTATCCTCTCGATAGAGAGGAAGCTAAAAGTATTGTAAAAGCTTGTTTAGCTAGAACAATATGGTTATCTACAATACCCGGTCAAGGTAGTAAAAGTAGTAGTGCGGTTAAACTATATCCGAAAATCGGTGAATTACCAGTATTAATATATGATCCAATAGTAATGGAGGTTATTACGGGAGCTGATGTTGTTAATGTATTTAAAGAACTAGAAGATTCGTCAATATATCTCACTAAACTGAGTGATGATAAAGTACTATATGCTCTACTTCCAGATATTTTAACAATTATAAGACAAAGATATTTAACGACTACAGATTTCGATGCTCTCACTAAATTAGAGCAGTTGGTACAGAGAAAATCCTTTAGACCTGGGAAATATGTTAAAAACATAATATTGATTTACACAAGTAGAGAGAAAGAGATAGAAGATATTGTTGAGAAAGATATTGAGAGTACTGATGAACCAACGCTAGTAATATATCTTGGTTTAGAAGAACCTTCACCGTCTATACAAGACCTGGTGTTGAGGAGAAACAATGTAGTTTTACTACTACCGGAGCTTAATAAAGATCCGAGAGAGTTTGGACTATACTATACGGATAAACTTAGGAGAGTTATTGGTAGTGAGCCTTTAACTGTTAAAGATTTTGTTAAAAGTATTCTCAAAGTTTTCAAAGTAATTGAGGATTTGAAAAATGAGAGAGATTTTTTGAAAACACTTGTTGGAAAAGAGGAAATGGATTATGTGTATAAAATGTTAGAAGATATTAGACGTGAAACTGAGAAATATATTTTTATAACAATATATACTATTTTGAAGAAAGCTATTGTTGGTTTACAGAGAATTAAGTATGAGGTTGATCTAAGGCCTTTAGAAGATGAAGTTAAAGATCTCTCGGTTCTAAGTAGGTATCTCGAGGAATCTCTTGAGAAGAGAGGTGTTTTAACTAAACTAGAGTGGAGTGATATTGTAAGTCAGCTTAAAGAATGGAGTGATGTATGGGATATAGATTATTCTGTTAAGAAACCTATAAGAGTTAGTGATTTATGGAATCAATTACTGAATTCGATAAGTATAAGACCGCATTTATTGAGTTTTAAAGATTTCGAGAAAGTTCTTGAAACAGCTTATGTAAATAATTTGATTGCATTTAAATATAATGACAAGATCTTTTGGTTGAAACATCCGTATTCTCGAGATGAAGCTGAGAGTTTAATACGTGAGAGGATAGAGAAGGATTTAACACTTCATGATTGGAATAGAGATGTGTTGAACGAGCTTCAGAGAAGATTTGTAAAACTAACTGATACTGAAATAGTATCGCCTAGAATCATTGTAAGAGATTATATTAATAAATTGAGAAAACTAGCTGAGGTTAAACCGGGTGAAAAAGTTGTTAAGAAACTAATCGTCTACACGCCGAGTGAGCAGAGAGAATTTGAAGAATTCATAGCGTCGTTTGAAGATGATTCTAAACTAGCTTTAGCTTTATCGAAATATCCCATAGTTTTAATTGAAGAAAAGCCTTCAAGAGTATTTTATGTAACAATACATAATGTAAATGATATACCGTATAGAGATGGAGAACCTCAGATTCTAGAGTTTGATCAAAGAGCTTTTTTGAAAATATATGGGCAAACAGTGTCGGATGAGAGATACAATGTTAAAGTATCACTAGAGATTAGAGATCCTGATAATAAACTAATTGGAAAACCTGTGGAGAAAATAGTCACTACGCCTGGTAGGTTTGAAATAACTACTGAAATAAGTGAACCAGGTGAGTATACAGCTATTTTGAGAGCTGAAGAACAAGGTGGTTATAAACATTCTGCTAAAGTACTTGCTAAGATTAGAGTTAGAGGAGAGTTATGTGTTGAGAAGAAGATTAAAATAGATGAGATTAGTTCAATTCTTGAACAAGAAGTACTTGGTAGAAGAATTGAGATTAAAAGTATTGAAATAAAAGGAGTTTTAAAGAAATTTGCAGTACATGGACTACACACTCTTCTAAAGGAATTCGGTAATTCCAGAGTCCGTATAACTGGAATGGTGAAAACGATTAATAAAGAGGAAGTTATAAAGATTGAATTCGAAAACGCGGATTCCAATACTATATCAAGAATTATACCAGCGATTGGAAAAGAAGATTTAGAGGTAAACATTAAGGTAAAAGATCTATCGATAGAAAATCTCAAGAGGATTAAGCAAAATCTAGGAATATTGTTTGAACCTACTCAGCCGGTAGCAACTCTAATGGAGTTTACGATAAAAGAGTGTAAAAGGGTTTAAACATGTCTAAAGTAAGTAAGAAGTCTATGAAAGCCGTATCTATGCTCATTGAATCCCGGAAACCGTATTATCTAGTCCGCTTATACGAATCAGGTGATTTAACCGGTGTTTTAAAGAAAGTATTGAAACCAGAATTCATTAAAAGATGGTTATTCTACAATCAATCACTACTAGAGTACGGTTACGTTAAAGTATTTGAGAAACGTGGAGGCAGAACTATCACAGTAGTATTCGACGAGTTCTCCATGAGACATTTCAAACTATATACACTATACTTACACAGTATCATCAATTTAAAATCAAGCCGGAGAGTAGATTGCTTAGCAAGATGTTTCTCAAACATAGATGCAACAAGCCCGGTAATAGATCTGCTACTAGATTTATCGAGAATAATAGATCGGAAAAAATTCATTGGTTTACTTAGAGGTTTCTGTTTATGTCGCTGAGTGAGAGGCGTAAATATGTAAATGCTTTATTAAAAATATTTCTAAAATCTCTACTTGTATATAATCCGTATTTTTCTCTATTTTATAATCCATTATCTGAGCCTAGTGAACCCCAAGTTACTTCAAAACCTTATTATAACTATATTCATCAAGTATCGCTACTTCTCGACGTAATACCTAGATCTAGAGTTAGATTACTTATTGGAGATGAAGTTGGATTAGGTAAAACAGTTGAAGCTATTAGAATAATAAAGTATCTTATCTCAACTGGGCAGATTAGAAAAGTATTGATTATAGCTCCTAAAATGCTTATTAAACAATGGTTATACCATGATATTAAAGACTTGCTTTATTCGCCTAAACATATTAGGAGAATTACGAGGAAAAACATAGATCAGATCCGTAGTGCAGTAGATATAGAATTTACTACTCCGATTATATATTTAGCATCAACAGATCTAGTTAAGAGAGGTAGTATTGATAAGCATTCTAAAGGTGTTTATAAACCATACTATGACTTTATTTCAAGTATTGAATGGGATCTCGTTGTTATAGATGAAGCTCATCAATTAGGATTCACAAAACCGAGAAGTAGTTTGAGAACTAAGAGAATTTCACCTATCTGTATGAATGCTAAACACCTTATCTTACTATCAGCTACGCCTTCTAGAGGAACTCATGAAGATATGCTTGGTAGAATATCACTAATATACCCTGAATTCCGAGATAAGATAAGAAATATTAGTAGAGACGAGAGTTTACGTAGCGATCTATATAGATTTCTCTCAGATTACGCTGTATTCCGTAGAACAAAAGAATATGTAAATAATCTTGAAGATAAACAAGTTTTTACAAAACTACATTCTTTCATGGCTTTAATAGAATTGGGAGATAAGTATAGACTTTACGAAGATCTCAATAGAGTGGTTTCAAAAATACTCAAGTTTCTTGATAAAAAAGCAACTGGTTTATTGAAAGCAATAGTATTGAAGAGAGCGGTATCGAGTCCACTAGCGTTTCTAAAAACGATTAATAAAGTGCTTAGTGAAGAGAATAGAAGAGAGGTTAGAGAAATACCGGTGTTTTTAAACGACTCTATAGTAGAAAGAAATGTAGATGAATTAATTGAAAACATATTTAGATCCATGGCTAGAGAAATACCGAGAGAAGAGCGTGAAGAAGTATGTAGATTGATCGGAGAGTTTGAAGATATATATAAAGAGGGAGATCCTGGATTTAAAGCACTAGCTCACTTACTTTACAATGTAGTAAATAATCCTAAACAAATTCCGAAAGAACTAGTTGGAGATTATGTTGTATTTAGTGAATATCGTGATACAGTAGAGTATGTTTACAATAAACTTATCGAGTTTTTCACAAACCATAATTTTAAACTAGATGAAAAAATCAAGAGATCGATTATCGAGAAGACTGTTGAAACATATCGTGATAAAAGATATGTATTGGAAAGATTGAAGAAATACGTTGATTTACTAAACAACTCAATAGATATTTTAATAAATGAAGTTAATAAAAAAGCTATTTTCATAGTTAAACTCTCGTCGCAGAATCAAGATATAGTGCATTTAATACCCGATTTGATCGATTCATTAAATGAATTACTGAAAACAAATGTTCTCAAAATACTGATTAGTACTGATATAGCATCTGAAGGTTTAAATCTATATCATTTCAATATTGTTGTAAACTACGATATTCCATGGAGTCCGGTTAGACGTGAGCAGAGAATTGGTAGAGTACATAGACTTAGACAGAAGAGAGAATGTACAGTTCTAGACTTTGTGCGGAAAACATATGTAGATTTAGAATTCTATAGAAAACTTGTTTTAAAACTGTTAAACATGGTTGAGCAGAGAATTTCAAGCAAACCGCTTGAAGGAGTATTTGAACTCTACGTTGTTAAGAAAAGCGAGTTTCAAGAAGAATATCTTCAAATAATGGAGAGTGATATTGCTTCAGCTTTATGTAAAGTCTATGAAGATTATTACATACATGGTAGAGACATATCTGAACTACTGGAGAGTGTGGTTAGAGAACTTAGCGATAAACTGAGGAAATACAGAGATCTTGTTGAAAACCTAACTTCAAGTCATACGGATATTTCAACTAAACAGTATGTATATGAACTCACTGGTTGTAGAAATCACGAACACTTTACTGACACGTTGTATAAAGTATATAGTAGCCTCGTAGGTGGTCCTCGTACTGAAGTATCTAAAATGCTGAGACAAATATATGAAAGAGTAGTTCATGAGGATGAGAAACAGTGTTTAGATCCTAATCTGGTTTTACTAGTTAAAGACTCTAGTGTTGAGAAAGGATATTTAGGTTTAGTGAATTTTGTTGTAGATGGTAATGTAAAATACTCTACACCCATACTCTTCTTATATAAAAATAATCAATGGGAGATTAAGAAAGGAGTTGAGTTAATTGAGTGGATTTTTGATGGATTAAGTAAAGGTATTATTGAGTTTATTAAAATAGATTTAAGTAATGTGAAAAATGATGAGAGAGAATTTGAGAAACTAGTTAATTCCTATACTAGTAGAATAAATCTTCTATTCTACCAGAGATTTGGGAGAAGAGGATTAGAGATTAAAAATCATTATCTATCTGATTTAATAGAAAAAACTCTACGAGATTTTAAGAAAATAGAACCGGTTATTCAGAATTTGTTTATTCGAGTAATCGGTGTACAGAGTATTAATGAATACAGTGATTACATACGTAGTCTACCGGATGATTTGAAGAATAGAATGGAGAAAGAGAGTATTGAATATATTAAAGAACTATTTGAGAATAGGAGCTGTAATGTGCTTGAAGTAAATATTGGTATTTACAAACCATATGATTTAATGGTAGAGTGTATTGAAGGAAACGAGAAGGTTAAATACATGATCGAGGTTAAAAGTCATTTAAAGAGAGTTTTTGTAGCTGAGTTAACACCTAGTGAAACAGAATTGGCTGAGAAGAATCCTGATAACTACATTGTATGTAATGTTGCTGGTTTAGAAAATCCAAATAAATATGAATGGATCGTTTATTGTGATAAATACAGTAGAATTGAGAAAGAAATAGTTGTAAAGACTAGAGAAGAGAAGATAGCTAAACTATTTTTCAGCTTACAATAGATATAGTATTCAGTAGGTTTTGAACTATTTTAGACTGGAGTGTTTTAAATATATTTGATTATTTCGGTAATATCAGCGCGTATTCCCAGTTGTCCTAAGCTTCTTAAAATACTGTTTAATCTCCGGCAATAATTGTTTGCAACGTGTAGAGGTTGTGGTAGAGATGGAGCCCATAAACTACTTATTCTAGCGAAATGAGATAAACTTACGAGATATTCTGCTATATCCAAGTGATCTCGTTCTTTTAATTGTGATGCAATATTAATGATCACGGGTCTAATAGTTCCTCTCTCTATTTTCTCTTCTAAATAAGTTGTTGTTATTGATAGATATCTAGATATAGGTATTGTTTCTTCATCTAGATCTAAATTAAAACTCGTAAGTTTCACAAGAACTCCCGGTTTCCTGGGATTATAAATTCTATCTCTTTTTTTGATAAGTATTCTAGAATAACTATGTGTTTTAGAAACACCAGTTATAATTAGATCTCCATTAGAAAATTTATTTCGAAAATCTTTTATTTCATTCCTTAACTTCTGCAAAACTCCAGTTATATTTGACCTATTTATAATAGCGAGCAATCCTCTGTCTCCATAATGTTCATATGCCGATTTAATTCCCATAGCTAGAGCATCTATATCACTTAAACCAATACCACCGAGATATGTTTCAACAGCAGTTTCACCACTAGGACTCAATATGAATATTATAACAGCAGGATACAACATACCTTTCTCAGTTTGATAAGTTGTAGAATCAATACCAGCGATTACATGGTTTTTAATAATTTGCGGTGGATTTAATTTACAGCTAATAGCACTCATTTTCACAGCAAATTTTTTCAGAATACTTTTAATTTTATATTCAATTATACTTTCTTTCTTAGGGTCTTCTTTCGTAAGATCTACTACATATGAATGAATCTTCAATTTTGCAACATAGTATCTGTATTGAGCAATAAAACTGCCTTCAGGATCAACACTTCTATGGAAAAACAATATTGCACATATATTTTTACTACCGTATGCTTGCAGAATTCCTTGCAATCTGTTTAAAATATCTTGAATACTTGGCTCACATTTTAATTCACTTAAATATTTTAAACCATACTCTCTAGAAAGCGTTTCTAGCTTATTTAATGCCTCTCGAACTACACTATTATAATCGTGATTTTGTTGTAAATTAAGAACAATAGGTAGAACAATGATATCTTCACGATATTTACTAAAATCAGGTTTCCAAATAATCGATTGTTGTTTTACATCTTTCTTTTTCATTGAAAAATATGTAGAAATATCGAATTCAATAACATTATTATCTATATTATTAACAATAATGCTATTTGTATCTACTTCAATCCTTAAACCATCAAATTCTAGAACGTGTAAATCAATATTTTTAAAGATTTCATTCGTCTTCCGAACTCGATCCTCCGGTAAAATTAAGAAACTTATTTTCCGTAATAAAGTATCTCTATTACCCGTACTATCAATGAATAGAAAAATATTCTCTATGGAAGGAACTGGGGTTAAAATATCTTTAGGTAATGGAATAATTGGTCTACCATCATCTGTAATCGGTACACCTACTCCTTCTTTGATAAGTCCAGCTAGGACACTACTTCTAGGTGTAGTTATAACATATTCTTTATTATTATAATCTATTTTTACTTCACTACCACTATACTCGGTGAGAACTTTAGATAGTTTTTCTTTAAAAATCCTATCATTAATTTTCTCCTCTATAATTTCCCTAATACTACTGGGAATGTTCTTAACTATATCGAAAGATGTTGTTGATTCTTTAATTTTAACCCATTCAATTTTATTTAAAATCGTTTCATTATAATACTTTTGTTCAATATCTTCAAGCGATTCAGTAAACTCAACTTTCTTCGCAAGATCTATGAATAAAATACGTTTACCATCATATAGTTTATCAACTGTTGTTCTTAATGCTGAGTATATGATAATAGGTAAATTATATTCTTCACCGTTGAATTCCACTAATTTTGGATTATAAAGTTTATTTCTAGCTCTACGCCAACCATTATTTAGGAGTTTCAACCTAATAGCTGAACTCGCTAATTCGCATTCAGGTATTAGTGATCCTCCCAGTATGGATTTTAATCTCAAGTTTTCTTCAAGACTTTTGCTTCTAGAGGCAACGTATATTTCAAGACTTGAAGTTTCTTTCGAACTTTTAACTACATGGGGTATATTATCTCTTATCAAGTAGTTTCTAGCTTGTGCAATAAATTTCTGTGGGATTTCGTAGACATATAGTTGTTGTGAAAGATCTATTCTATTAATTCTCATACCTAGCAATACGTATTCTTTTTCCCGCATATTTTGATTCAAGTTAATACACCTTTTCCACGTAAATATTCTTAATCTTTATCAGTTTATTAACAAATTTTTATCAATAAATTATATTGAATCGCATCACACGGTGTTATGAAATATTTTTCTAAATCATTTATTTTTGTTTTCAAAATACATACACCGTTCTTTAATATTGTAATATTTCCTTTACAATTCCTATTGATACATATACGTCGTAATTCGTTTAAATCACAGAGAGAAACATAAGGCTTAGATAATAGTATTTCCTTCAGTATCCGAACTCCTTCTTCATCAATAGTTGTTTTAAACAGACATATATTTGGTGGAAATAGAGGACCCATCGTATTTTCGTATTTTCTTAAAACATATTCCGCCATCAATTCAGATATTTCTCCGAGTAGTTCAATAGATATATTTGTCTCAACTTTTCCATTAACCAGGTTTTTCAGATAGTTTCTGAAACTCTCGTTGAAAACTTTTTCTCTACGATAATGAACTTCAATATCCTTATCTCCATAATCAGTATTTATTTCATGTTTCAAAACATGGTTTAAGTAATTAGCACAATCTTCTTCAATACTTTCCATTTCCTCAATACTCATTTCACGTTTTAACATAACAGCAATAGATAGTGATCCAGTATATGGTGCTTGAGAGAAAATTCTACCCACAACACTATGGATCGACGATGAACCGATTTTCAGGAAACTTTGAGGATAATGAATGATGTAAAATACTCTTTCACTAAAAACCTGATAATTATCTGGAAGACGTTGAGCAGAATATTTAAACAATATATCAATAGGTTTATTGAACTCTACTTCTACATCGCCTATTAATGGTGTGATAACTAATGTATCTAAAACATCACTCAAATACTCCAGAGGAATGTTTTCAAATACTAATCTATCCATTGAAATCACTTATTAAACCATTATTTAATAAAAACAAGTTTTAAAATATTTATGGCAACTGCTTTGGTCCTATAAAATACATGCAATGAAACATAAATATCTATCAATTAATAATAGAGAACAAGTAGTGTTAAAAACGTATATAATGCTATAATATTTCTAATAAATTCTTAAATTTCGAAAATATTTTCTTCAATAATTTGAAACACAATGTAGATAAGAAAATATTCTCGTCGTATAAAATGAGATAGTATCATGGGCCCGCGGGGATTTGAACCCCGGTCCACCCGGTTATGAGCCGGGCGCTCTACCTGGCTGAGCTACGGGCCCTTCTCTAATACTTTAATACACGTAAAGGGGTTTAAACTTTACTTTTCCCTAATTCTCTTTTCAAACTCATAATATATTTTGCAGCTGAATCGGCAGCTATTGCTCCTTCAGCTACCGCTGTTATTATCTGTTCTAATCTATATTTATAAGGTCCTCCAGCAGAATCTCCGGCTACGTATATTCCCGGGAGATTAGTTGAGTGATCAGGTTTTACGATCGCATATCCGTTTTCATCAGTTTCAATACCTATTTTCTTAAACAATTCGGTTGGTGGTTTTGAACCAATCTCTACGAATACTCCATCTATTTTCAACAATTTCTCTTCACCGGTAATAATGTTTCTAATTCTCAATGCTTCAACCTTATCTTTACCGATGATTTCTAGAACAATAGTATTCATAATAGTCTCTATTTTAGGGTTTTCAAAAACTCTATCAATATATGTTTTAATTGCTCTAAACTCTCCGCGGCGATGTATAATATAGACTTTAGACGCGATTGCTGCTAAATAAAGTGCTGAAATAAGTGCTGCATCACCACCACCTATAACAGCTACTGTTTTGTTTTTAAAAAACGGTGCATCACATGTAGCGCAATAAGATACTCCTCTACCAATAAACTCCTCTTCGCCTGGAACGTTTAGTTTTCTCCTTTCAGAACCAGTAGCTAGTATTACAACATATCCTTGAATATTCCTCTCACTTTTTGTTTCAACAATCCATTTAACATCATTTTTCCTAATATTCACTACTTCATCGATAACAATAGGTATATTGTAATTCATAATATGTTTGAGAAATTTATCAACAAGATCTGAACCGGAAATATTTGGTAAACCCAGGTAGTTTTCAATAAATGGTGCTAAAACAGCTTGTCCACCAATAGTTTTAGTTACAATAATAGTTTTCAACTGATATCTAGCGGAGTATAAAGCTGCTCCTAAACCAGCCGGTCCTCCTCCAACAATAATTGTATCGAATTCTTCGCTAGGCTCTATTTTCTGTGGTTTAAAGACTTCTCTTAATTTAAAACTAGTCATATTTAATCAACTCTATTAACTAGAGATAATATGGATTTATTTATAACTATTATATAACATTATTAAACAAATACTCTTATTCACGGTGTTTCAAATGGAGTATACTAAACTAGGTTGGAGCGATCTGAGGATATCTAGAATAGGATTGGGTACGTGGCAGTTTAGCGAAACATGGGGTGTTTTAGACTACAATGTTGCTAAATCAATACTAAGTAAAGCTTTTGAACTAGGTGTAAACTTTATAGATACTGCAATGGTTTACGGTAGAGGTTTGAGTGAAGAATTCATAGGTAATGCTCTACGTGAATTAGGTGTTAAGAGAGAAGAAGTCGTTATAGCTACTAAAATACCCGGTGATTTTCTAAACTCTATCGATATCCTTAAATCAATAGATAGTTCGATGAAAAGACTTGGTTTAAACTATATTGATCTACTGCAGATACACTGGCCTCCTTGTTGGCATAATTTCCCAACATGTGAGTATGCTAGAGTAATTGAGAGAGCGGTTAAACTAGGTAAAGTAAACTATATAGGTGTTAGCAATTACCCTATTGTTTTAATTGAAGAACTGAGATCTTGTTTTTCAACAATCGATATTGTTAGCATGCAGTATAGATACAACTTAGTAGAGAGAGAAGCTGAGAAAGAATTAATACCGTATGCTGAAGCCAATTCATTCACATTTCTAGCTTGGAGCCCTATAGCGAAAGGAGCTTTAAGCGGAAAGTATAGTATCGATAATCTACCGATATTCAAAGACCTTAGATCAACAGATCCTATATTTCATACTGAAAATTTCTCTAAAATACAGAGAGTTGTCGATATACTTAAAGAATTGAGTATTAAATACGGTAAGAAACCAGTACAGATAGCTATAAACTGGCTGATATCTTATAGTTCATCAATAGTCCCAATACCGGGTGCTAAATCACCGGATCAAGTTATAGATAATGCTAATAGTGTCGGCTGGAGACTCAGCTATAGTGATTGGAGACTACTGGATGAAGCATCTAGAAATATTAACATATCATACGCGGTATGGTATTTAAAATGACTTTGTTAGTAAGTATAGTAATATGCTTGTTAAAGCTAGTGATGGTAGTTCAAAAGGTATTTCTTCAAAGTAAACGATATTTGTTTTTTCTAACTCTTTCTTACTAGGTTCACTTTCACCACTATTGATAACTATCGCTACACTACTAGTTGGTGAAATATCTCTAATACTCTTCTTCAAACCCTTAATATCAATATAATATACTTCATCGACTCCGAGAACGCTGTGTAGATCAGTTATTTCCGATAAAACTATTAACGGTCTATTAGCTCTATGGATTATTTTATAAGCTTCGGGAACACCTATTTGAGCAGCTGCACCAATTGGTTTAATAATAACTGGTATTGTTTCTCTAAAACTACACACTATTTTAACGAAATCAACTAATCTCTGAATACTAGATGTATTGTATAACGCAATATACATATTAATTCAACCCATTTCATCCAGTCTTTCAGCAATATATTCAGCAATACATTTAGCTAAAGGAACGGGCACGGCTTCACCCACTAAATTATATTGTTCATCGCGTCCACCGATAAAAACGAAATTATCTGGAAAACCCATTAATCTAGCTTGTTCTCTAACAGTTAATAATCTATTTTCAAACGGATGTATAAATCTAGAACTACCTAGAACAGTTGGACCTAGTTTAAAAGGATTTAAACGAGTGAAATTAGGGAGTATTTTATTAGAACCATAGTAGTGTATAAGAGATTGACCCCATTTAAGTCTACTTATTTTCTTCAATTTCTTAAAACTAAGCTCTGAATGAGGTTCATGATTCGGTGGATAACTCCCGGGAGGCGGGAGATCTCCAATAGCATCCCATACAGTTAATCTATCTCTCTTCTTCACTATTTTCAATTCAATGTTTGAAATAAACACACGTGTACGGTGACTAGGGGTTAGACAATCTTCTGCTCTAAGTATGTTAAAGAATATTCTACTATAACCTATACGCATAAACTCTTTTCTCAAAACATCTTTCAAACCATTATCCATTATAGCTGGAACATTCTCCATAACGAATACACGTGGTTTTATAGAACCAACTATTCTAATAAAATCTAGTGTTAGCTGACCTATAGGGTCTTTATATAATCTATCTAGAGGATTCTTCTCTCTCATCGGATTAGCGCTTGTAAAAGGTTCGCAAGGAGGACTACCGATAACGACATCAATATCTCTACCAACGTGTTCGAATATCGTTTTACTACTAATATCTTTAATATCTTCCATTAAAACAATTGCTTGTGGAAAGTTTGTTTTATAAGTAGATGCTGCTGGTTTAAAATTATCTACACCTAGTAGAATACTATATCTCTGAGTTAATTGGAATCCTTTTGAAAAACCTCCAGCTCCACAGAATAGATCTATTAAAGTATACTTATTTTTCAAATTACTCTAAACACCTATTTTACTCAACTCTCTATCTATCTCCTCGATCTTCTTCTTTAAAAAATCAATAACTTCAGTTCTATTCGTTTCAACAAGTGTTTCATTATCATGTGGACATTTAAACTCGTAATCAAAAGCTTGATCTAGATTAAATCTTCTATTACAAACTGGGCATTCATATATTATATTGTTTTCTTCATAATCTAGCAGAATCTTCAGTTTTTCACGAGTCTTCTTCAATCTATTAATCAACATGTTTCCAACCTGATCCCAGTTAATATGCCAAAAGTGTAATACTTTATCACCGGTTTTCCTAGGTCTACATGTTAATAATGCTTCATTACTAAGTTTCTGAAGTATTTTCCTAGCTTCATTAGATTTAACACCGGTTTCTCTACCAATAGTTTCCTCGGGAGCACTACCATTGGATTCTATAATGTATTTAATTAATCTACCAGCTTGCTCACCATACATTTTATTAACTATCTCGATCAACGCGTTTAAATAATAGTTTAAACGAAGATGCTCAGTCTTACTCTCTTCACTCGTTTTCTTCTTTCTAGGCAATTCTTATCACTTTCTTACCCTTCTCTACTGGTTCAATATATATTTTAGCATTATGGAATGATAAATGTAATTCTAAACCTCTATAGAATCTATCTAGAAATACTGCTAAAGCAGCTACTTCAGAATGCGGTTGATGACCAATAGCTACATTGTAATCAGCTATATTGTAGAAAAATCTCGGTACTTTCTCAGCACCAACGATTATTAATATATCTCTACCACTATCTCTTATCTTATCAATAACGTTATCAATATGTAGACCATACATTGTTAAATGAACGATCAATCCACCATTCCTCTTCCATTCTCTAACATATTCATAAGGATCAACACCTATTTCAATATGCATTAAACCACCCCATTTATCCAGTACTTTACGTATAGATTCCAATATCTTATTGTCAACAACACTCGCTAGTATGAATCCATTAGCACCGAAAGCTCTAGCGACTAAAGCTACGTGTGTAGTTATCCTCTTATCTCTCTCCGGTCTATGACCTAGTCTTAGAACATATATTTTATTCAAATCAAGTAGTCACCAATATCTTTTTCAAAACATAAATTAGTTTATCTAAATTAACTTCTTTCTCAGCAGATATTGGTATTAATAATTCATTACTATCAATATATTTACTCATAGTTTTCACTAATTCATCTAAATTATTTTCATTCAATAAATCTATTTTATTCAATGCTATGATTGTTGGTTTACCGTGAATCCCTATTTTCAACAAAATCCTCTTAGCTTCACTATAATCACTAATAACTCTACTCACAGGTTTAGAAGCATCAACTATATGTATAATAACGTTAGAATACTTTATCTCTTCTAGTGTAGCGTAGAATGCTTCAATAATTTCATGAGGCAAGTCTCTTATAAAACCAACAGTATCTACAATAATTGATTCAACGCCGTCAATGAATACTCTAGATGTTTTAGGCGATAAAGTAGTGAAAGGCTCTGGTCCAACTGGTTTATTTAAATTAGTTAACTTATTGAATAGAGTTGTTTTACCAGCACAAGTATATCCTACGATAGCGATGTGAAAATAGCCTTCTCTAATTCTCCTAGATCTATGTATATCTCTAGCTCGACGTATATCCTCGATCTTTTTTCTAATACGCTTCTCTCTCTTCTTCAACATAGTGTAGTAGTTTTCATAACCATATCTACCAGCACCTAGATATCCGTGTAATTCACCTATTTTAGCGTATCTAATAGCTTCTCTAATTAAAGGCAACTGGTGTTTAAGTCTAGCTAGTTCTATCTGTAGTTTCGCTTCTAAACTACCAGCGTGTAAACTGAAAATCTCTAGTATTAAGAGTATTCTATCAACAACTTCTTTCCCCGTTTCTCTAACAATATTTATCAACTGTGTTGGTTTTAATCTATCCATAACTATTATTTTATCAACACTACTGTTCTTCAATTCAGGTAATTTATTTAACTGTACGTATGTTTTCGGATTAGGTTTTTTAACATAGAAGACGTCAACTATCTTATTATAAATAGTTTTTACTAAACTCAATTCTTCATCATAGAATTCTCTATACTTATATGGAAGCACTACGGCAACGTTACTCATCTATTAATCCCGGTTAACTATTTCTCATCATTAGTATTTATTAGATCTCCGATAGTTAAGTAGTCTTCACTCTTATCTCCAGAGCTTTGTCTAAGTGTTTCATCAACAATAGGTTCTAGTAGAACTATACCAAGGAGTTTTTCGAGTTTTCTAGCTAATTCAATACTTGGTTTTAACTTACCGGATTCTATTCTCTTAACAATATTCTCACTAACACGTAGTTTCTGAGCTAACACTGTTTGATTCCAACCCATTTTCTCACGCGCTCTCTTTATTCTAGTAGCGTAGTCTTCAACTACTTCATACATTGTTTCAAGTATTTTTCTCGATACTTTTGTTTTAATCCATTTACTATCTCTATCCGGTTCACTACTAGCTGGTTTTACAACTTGTTTTAATGTTTGTTGAATAACTGGTTGTTTATCTCCTACAATCTTCTTGTAACAATTTGGACAAACTGTTAATACTGAATTATAGATAGTTACTGTTCTACATAGATTACTGTCTTCTACGTGTCTACCGCATATCTCGCAATAGCACGTCAATATATAATCCCTCTACTCTGTATTCATACTTAATACTATGGTTTTTAGGGTATTTAATAGTAATATATTATTAGCGAGAGGTGATCGCCATTTCTAATCAAAGTATTGAAGACAGTAGCTTAGATGAATACATTAAATCACTAGAAGAGAGAGTGAGAATACTTGAAGATGAACGTAGGAGGCTTGAGATTAAATTAAACTACTATAGGTCTGAGATAGAGAAACTACTTTCATCTCCATTGATCGAAGCTGTTGTAGTTAAAGTAATAGATAGTAATAGAGTTATTGTTAAAAGCAGTACTGGACCTAATCTCATCGTTAACGTTATAGATAGTATTCCTCTAGATAAATTGAAACCGGGTCAACACGTTGCTTTAAATCAAAGAGGTTCAACAATAGTATCTATTCTACCAGAATACACCGATCCATATGTTTCATCAATGGAGGTTATTGAGAAACCGGATGTTACATATAGTGATATAGGTGGTTTAGAAGAACAGATTAGAGAGATAAGAGAAGTTGTTGAACTACCTCTTAAAAATCCCGAACTCTTCCGTGAAATAGGTATTGATCCTCCTAAAGGAGTATTACTATATGGACCACCTGGTTGTGGTAAAACATTGTTAGCTAAAGCTGTTGCTAGAGAAGCTAATGCTACGTTTATAAGTATAGTTGGGAGCGAACTTGTTCAGAAATTCATAGGTGAAGGTGCTCGTATTGTCCGTGAAGTATTTGAATTAGCTAGATCTAAGGCTCCATCAATTGTTTTCATAGACGAGATAGATTCTATAGCTGCACGTAGGATCGATATTGGAACTAGTGGTGAGAGAGAGGTTCAGAGAACATTAATGCAATTATTAGCTGAACTAGATGGTTTCAAACCATTAGATAGAGTTAAAGTTATTGCTGCTACTAATAGAATTGATATACTAGATCCAGCTATACTTAGACCGGGTCGTTTCGATAGATTAATTGAAATACCACTACCTGGTTTTGAAGGTAGATTAGAGATTTTTAAAATACATACTCGAAGAGTTAAGCTTAGTGATGAAGTCGATCTACATGAATTATCTAGATTAACAGAAGGAGCTAGTGGTGCTGATATTAAAGCAATAGTTACTGAAGCAGGTTACTTCGCTATACGTGAGAATAGGAGAGTTGTGAATATGAATGATTTTATTAGAGCAATTAATAAAGTAATGGGTAAGAAGAGAGAGTTAGATTCATCGATAAATATATATAGTAGGAAAACTATTGACTATAGTGCAATCGTTGTCCAATAGTTTCTAGTGATAAGTATTGATCAGGAGAAAACCGAGTTCTATTGAATTAGAAGAGTTGAGGAGTATAGCTAGTCTCCAGTTTAGAGGATATGGTAGAGAAATTATTCCAGATAATATTGAAATAGTTTTATCGCCAAAGACTTTTAAAATCAGATATTTAGTTTTAAATAATGAAGTATATTTATCGATAAGAGCTAGTGATTATAGATTCCTACTACATATACCTAGTGGTTTAGTTTTAAACAATAAACTACCTCATCCTTATTTAAGAGTATATGTTAATAGTAAATACAGTAGTTATGTTAAAAAACAAGGTAATTTATTTACTAAACACGTAGTAGTATCCGATCCTGATATAAGACCGGGAGATGAAGTATTAATTGTAGATATTGATAATTATGATTTAATAGGTGTTGGTAGAGCGGTTAAACCCGGTTGGGCTATGCCTCTACATAACTGGGGTGAAGCTGTTAGAATTAGAGAAAGAGTGAGTGGTTGAAAATGGTTAAACTTGTTTATATTAAAGAAATAGATGAGAAAATATTTTCGGAAACAGTTTTCATAACTGGTTTTCAAGGATTCGGACTAGTAGGTTACTTAACTACTAGACATATTGTCTCGGAACTAGGGTTGGAGAAAATTGGTTTTATTAAAACAAAATATATGCCTGAAATAACTTTCTATACGAATAGATTTGGTTTAATCTATCCATTTGAACTATACTACGGCGAAGTATTCGATAAGAAAATAACTGTTCTTTTAAACCACAGTATTCCTATTAGAAACGAGTTAACTAAATACACTGAGTTCATAGCTGAATGGGCTAAGAGTAGAGGAGTATCTATGGCTATCCTAATAGGAGGATTAGATCCATCTATTAAAGAGAGTAGTGAAGAAGAGTATAGATGGATTCCTATAAGTAACTATAATGGTAATCTCGATGCACCAATATTGAATGAAAGATACGTTATCGGTCCACTAGCTTTAACAATGATGTTTCTAAACGCACGTAACGTACCTGGTGTAGCTATTTTCGCATATACGGAAATGTATAGACCGGATCCTAGAGCTAGTGCTGTAGCTGTTAAAACTGTTTCAAAAATACTCGGTATAGAAATTGATACTAGGAAATTACTCGAAGAAGCAGCTGTTATCGAATCTATTGAAGAAGAGAGGAGGAAGTTTATGAGAATGGTTGAAGAAGGAGTTAGAACTGGGAGAAGAAACTATACTATGCATGTATGATCTCAATATTTTTCACAATATTTTTCAATTCTATATAAATTCTCTCACTTATTTTTCTATAAATAGAATTATTTACAGTAACTATTTTCAAATCACTAACACGTAGTTTAGTAATAGTATTAATTATTTCTCTAACTATTCTACTAGAATACTCTAATCTACCTATCTCGTGTTGAAAATATGGATAGGTATTTGATACTTCTGGTGGAAACAATCCTAGATATGGGTGATAGAATAGTATTTTAAACTCACAGTACTTCTCTCTAAACATATTGTAGATTCTATCATTACTATATGGTTTACTCAACGCTGGTAGTAGTAATAGTTTACTATACTCTCCTTTAATCAAGTATTTGTAAGTATTCTTTCTATTAATCTCAAGTCTCGGATTACAAACACTATTGCTATCGATCAATAGTAGTGCATGTATATTTGTTTTAATCAATGGATTATATTTCATTAAATAATCACGGTATTTTACGATGATTCCAAATGCTTTCTTTAGACTAGAGTGTAGTTTACTCTTGTACTCTAAATACTCCCATAACCTACCTTCTCTAATAGTTTGTTTAGTTTGTTTAATCTCCTTCATCAACACGTATAGATTATGTTCAGCTATTAAATCAACTCTCTCATCTCTATTCATTTCACGGAGTTCTTCAATACTATATTTAGAACAAATAGGGCAATTACACGGCGAGTAATATAGTTCATCTAATCTCCTAGTACCCCATTCAAACATTAATCTATCATCTCTAGCGTATAGAATATAGCTCGCTGAATCAAATAAATCAGCGCCAACAGCTACTAGAAATGGAATTATCATTGGATGACCTACTCCGAAAACATGTAGAGGTTTATTAGGTGGTAGATTTCTACGAGCAATTATTGTTAATAACAATATTTTCTCGTAATCATACTTCTCTAAGTAAACGGTTGGAGAACCGAGAGCATATATATGGTATGGTATTCTACTAGATACTAGTGATGAGTAATAAACTAGATCCGGGTACGGTGCTCCCTGTATTGGTAAAACCCATAGTTGATCCGATTCCATGATTAAAGACATAGATTCCCATGATCTCTTAATAGTTTCTCTAATAGCGTTTAAAGCTTCAACTCTAGACATAGATGTACCGGTTGGAATATCTAGTATAACACATATGTCTGAATCAATCTCTTTCTGATATTTTACAATAGTTTTATTATCAACATCCACAGATCCATAGATAAGTATCTGATAACCTCCTGAATCAGTCATTACAGGTTTTCTCCAATCGAAGAAATCGTGTATATTAACTCTCTCACCTCTATTTCTACGGTATAGTAGGTAAGCGTTTGTAATGAAAGCATTAAAACCTACTCTATCTATTATATTCAAATAACGATTTTGTCTAGAAGGATTTATTACTGGAAATAAGAAAGGTGTTTCAATAAAACCATGTTTTGTCTTTAATTTAGCTATTCTACCGGCTAGATCATATTCTCTCGGATCATAGTATTCCAACTACTTTCCCTGAAGTTTCTTTTTCCTCTCTTCAATGTATTTTGTATAAAATTGATATAATCTATCAACTATTGGACCGCTTCCTTCAACACCTTTTTCAGTTACTTTATAACGTCCTTGAACAACAACTGCTTGAGCTTCAGGAATTATTTGAACAAGGTGTTCGGGTATATTCATTTCTTTAACAATATATTGTTTAAAATCATCTGGATCGAATAGTGGTATTTCAATTGATTGTATTTCAGATATCCTCTCTCCTCTGATTATCACTTTCGGATACCTATTGTTTTTATCATCTACAGCATCGATTAATAGAATATTCATTGTTGGATGGTCTATACCAATTAATTGTCCTTCATAGTGTCTTCCATCAACTAGTATTACTTTAACTCTTCTATCTACTAAATTAGCTAGTTCAGCTACTAATCTACGTGAAGCATCTATTACAGACACGGAAAGCACCTCGATTAATTTAAAATATTATTTAGGAATATTTATAGTGTGTTTTAAAGATATTACTATTAACTCGTATATAGTTATTTCAAATAATGGTGTTTAATTTGTATAGATACGAGTGTAGTGTTTACAATATAGAGTATTTGAAACTACCTAAAGTATATAGATTGAAATGTAACTGTAGCGATGGTGTTGAAATAGTTTTTGAAATGCACGAAGAATTATTGAAAATCAGAGAGAATACCGAGATATCTATAGATATTGGTATTGATAAAAAGGAGTGTTTAGAGAGAGATTTCTGTGGAAAAGCACATGTAGTATCTGTAACTGAATTAGAAGGTAGGTTTAGAACAGTATTATCTATCGGTGGATTACTTGTTGTTGTTAAGAATCTTGTTGAAAAACCTAGTTTAGAACCTGTTCAGGAACTATATGTTGGATTAAGTATTAAGAAATAGTTTTATTTAAAGATTTATTTATCGATTTTGTTTTAAACACTTCTACTCTCCTATGGTGTAGTTTTCATGATTGATAACAATATTTACTACTATATACGTCTATATAGAGTCAGCGATGTTGATAAGAAGATTGTTGAAAATGAGATTAGAAAACTATGTGATTTTATAAAACATAGATCTCGGTTGATTAGAAATGTTTCCTACTATACAGTAACTTATATTGATAACGGGGATAGCGAGGGTTTAATCATAGTTTCAGGTAGAGATAGAGAAACTGTGAGTAGAGAAGCTGATGTATTAATTGGTCTGATAGATTCTAGTTTTGAAACATTACGCGCCGAACTCGTCGATAAGGTTAAGAACAAGAAGCTTGTTCCAATACCGTTATTTAGAAATTTTTAGTTATTAGAAAGAGAAAAAGTGTTGAACCAATAGTTAGTTATTTCATCAAACCGTATATAGATTATCCTGAACAAGATGTTTTAATCAATAATACTAGTGAATCTATTGAGATAGGCTATGTTGTTAAATCACATACTTTAGTTAAAGCATCAATACCGTTGAATAATTTATTTGAACACGTTTTCGTTACTGGTTCAACAGGTTCTGGTAAAACATATACTGTTTCTAGAATAGTTAATGAATTGATTGCTAGAAAACACTCTGTTACAACGATTATATTTGATTGGCATGGTGAATACAGAAATCTACTGAGAGAATACGATTATATTGAACCCTTTAAAAACTCGATTAACATATTCAGCGATATTGATTCACTAGTAGATTTACTAGTAGATACTCTTGATTTAACACATCCACAAGCATATTTACTCGAGAAGATTGTTAAACAATCGAATAGAGAGATTAATGACATAGACACATTGATTAATATTGTTGAAAACTACGTTGACGAATCCAGTTGGATGAGAGAGAGTAGATTATCACTACTACGTAAACTCTCATTACTGAATCGTAGTAGATATGTTGAATTATTTAATTCTGGAAACAATGGTTGTTTAGATAGGATCATTAATAGAGATGGAGGAGTATATGTAATCGATCTGTATCAAATAAACAATACGTTAGTTAGAAGAATATATATGGTTTTCTTACTTAAGAAAATACTGAATCTAGCTTTAAGTAATCTAGGTAGAGTTAAGTCGCTAATTGTTATCGAGGAAGCTCAAAATATTGTTGACCGCGAGAAACCAGTGAAACTATTATTATCAATGCTAGCTGAAGTTAGGAAATTTGGAGTAGGTTTAATCATAGTTTCTCAATCTCCATTTAAATTAATGGAAGACGTTATGATAAATACTAATACTAAAATAGTTCATTCTCTCAAGTCTTCAATAGATCTCGATATTATAAATAAAGTACTGTATTTACCCGAAGAATATAGAAGAATACTACCTTATCTAGATGTAGGTGAAGCAATACTGTATACAAGAGGATTTAAAAAACCTGTTTTAATTAAAGTAGATACTAATTGATGTATTAAAAACTAGTCTTTCTCTTTCTCTTCTTCTTCACCGGGTTTCTTAGTTTCTTTTTCCTCAGGTTTCTCTATCTTGCTAGCAGCGATCATATCATCTATTCTAAGTATTATAGTAGCTGCCTCCGTCCCCGCTTTAATAGCATTAGCTTTAACACTGAGTGGTTCTATAACACCTAGTTCAAACATATCAACTGTTTCACCATTAAATACATTTACACCAATCCATTTACCACCTGGTTTCTCGTGTTCAGCACGTAGTTTCATTATTATCTCTAATGGGTCTAAACCAGCGTTTTCAACAAGTGTAGTTACCAATCCCTCTATTGCTTTAGCAAAAGCTTCTATTGCTAACTGTTCTCTACCACCGATTTTCTGAGCATATTTTCTCAAATACTTACCTAACTCTATTTCTACAGCACCTCCTCCACCAAGTACTCTACCGTCTCGAATAGCATCTGCTACAGCTGATAAAGCATCTCTCATACTTCTCTCAGCTTCATCAACAAGTCTCTCTAATCCACCACGTATAACTATGCTAACTGATTTCGGATTCTTACATCCTTCTACGAAAACCATTTTATCTTCTCCAATCTTTCTTTCCTCAACTAATGCTGCTTCACCTAGATCTTCTGGTTTCAAGTCTTCGATATTGCTAACAATTCTACCGCCTGTTGCTCTCTCTAATTTCTCCATATCAGATCTCTTAACTCTTCTAACAGCTAGTATACCTTTCTTAGCTAGAAAATGTTGAGCAACTTCGTCAATACCCTTCTGACATATAACAACATTAGCACCAGTCTCAGCAATCTTATCAACCATTTTCTTCAAAATCTCCTCTTCTTGTTCTAGAAATGCTCTTATTTGGCTTGGATCGGATATTCTTATCTCAGCATCTATTTCAGGCTTCTCGATCTCTAGAGGAGCATCTAGTAGTAGTATTTTAGCATTCTCAACTCTTCTAGGCATACCCGGGTGAACGACTTCTTTATCTAAAACAATTCCCTGAACTAGTACTGAATCTAGTAAACTACCACCGTATTTCTTAATAATCTGTACGTTATCTAGATCAATATAGTATTTATCACCATATTTTTCAACAATTTGTTTAACAGCTTTAACAGCTAGTTCAGCGAAGTGATCTATTGCTTCACGAACAGCTTTACTAGTTAACGATGTTTTAGCAACTTTCTTCAATATCTCGTCGTTGTTAATATCTATTGGTTCAGATATATCGTCTAGTATTCTTAATGCTTCTTCTAATGCTTTTCTATATCCACTTATGATTACTGTAGGATGAATATTCTTAGCTAGTAATTCTTCAGCTTGTCTTAAAAGTTCTCCTGCAAATATAACTGTAGTCTTAGTACCATCACCTACTTCACTATCCTGACTCTTAGCTATTTGAACAAGCATTTTAGCAGCAGGATGCTGTATCTCAGCTTTATCGAGTATAGTTGCTCCATCATTAGTTATAGTAACATCTCCTAAAGCGTCAACTAGCATTTTATCTAAACCTTTCGGTCCATAAGTTGTTTTAATCATTTCAGCAATAGCTCTAGCAGCCATTATGTTTGCTCTTAAAGCATCTCTACCAGCTGTTCTCTGAGTACCTTCTTTGAGAATCAATACAGGTATACCAACTGGTTCAACAGTTCTAGCACTACTACTCATTTAAACCACCTTTATACATGTATTTAATCATTATCCAAAAATATGGATTAAACCACTTCTATATAAACTTAACTCCGATCTATTGAGTAAATTATATAATCTTTTTAATAAATCAGATTATAGAGTAAACATATTGAGGAAACATTAGCTAAACGGTGTTTTATAATGGGTAAGATAAGGATAAGAATTGTAAAGAGAACTGCTAGAGAATTGATCGAGAAATATAGAGAATTGTTTACTAGAGATTTCGAACATAATAAGAGAATTATAGTTAAACTAATTAATGTTAAATCTAAGAAACTTAGAAATCAAATAGCAGGTTATGTAACTCATTTAATAGCTATAGAATCTAAGAAGAGTGAAAAACCGGTATCAAGTGTATGAATTGATTAGTATTAAGAGAATTAGTAATGGTTTATATGAATTAACATATTTAGGTAAGAAAATCTACTTCTGTATAAGTATTTGTTCTAAAAATAGAGATACGATTGAAAATGAATTAATTCATATTGGTTTAAATAGAGATGAGATACAAGCAATTATTCCAGAGAATTTAGTTAAAACACCATTACAGTTTATACAAGCATTGATAAACCATATTCTATACGGTAGTGAATTCAATGTTAGAAATAAGGGTTTACTACTCTCAATGCTAGTTATTGGAGAAGATCAGATTAGTGAAGCAGTAGAAATACTTAGTAGAAGCTATAGAGAATCTACTAGATACTACTTGTTGTCGATAAGCGATAGTTGTAGAAATATTGCTGATCAAACGTGTGAACCGTTTATTATAAACGATATTAGTCAGGAATGGATGCATTATAAACAACTTGTAAAAAATCTAGCTAGTTTATTGAAACGTCTCTAAACTACCATTCTTCTTCTTCCCACTCTTCTTCTTCCCATTCCTCTTCTTCCCATTCTTCCTCCCATTCTTCTTCGAACCAGATCATTGTATCCACCTATTGATTTGTCTCAATTATTTATGAATTAAGAATAGTATTTAACTTTTTCTATAAATAAATACGTTGATTAGATTCAGCAATATAAATAATATAATTAATGATGCAACTAGAATAATCGTTAGTACTAATAGATAAATTAGTATACCGGGCGTTCCTTGAGCAAAACATATTGGTATGAAGAATATTATAATACAACCGCTCACACCTGTTTCAACACTAATTGTTTTAAAACTAGTTAGTAATGTGAATAACAACGTAGTTACTATTATGATTAAAATACCTGTAAACAATAGTGTTAAACCTATGTTTCTATATCTACTAGAATTCATCTAATCAAACCACCTGTAGTTAATATGAATAAGAAAATACTTAGTATTGTCAAAATAATTGCTAAAACTAATGTTATGATAGCTATTTTAGTTTTAGAACCAAATACTATTGGTAAAGGACCTATTATTAAAACACCACCGTAGTCGATCTGTGTTTTCTCGGTTTTCTCCTCCGACTTGATCAAGCTTAGAATAATGAATAGTATTCCTATGAAAACAAAAACTATACCTATAAACAATAGTGTTAAGAATAGAGTTAAATCCATTCAACCAACCCTTAAGTCAACACGTTTTCTATCTTTTTAATCCACTGTATATTTATAGAGTATAAATGGTGTAATAAATATGAACGAGATTCCATATAGTAGTGTTCGTTTGAAAATAGTTGAAGCTGATGGAAATAAATTACTCGGTGTTGAAATAGAGTTACCGAATAGTCCCCCTTTAGTTCTAATCAGAGGTAGTAGAGGTTTTGTAATGTGTGGTTACCTAGATATAGATACAGCTGAGAAACTAGGAGCGATTGCTGTTAAAGTCCGTGGTGTGAAGAATGTTGAGGAAATGCTTGAGAAAGAAATATGTGAAGTAACGTCTAAAGCTAGAGATATTGGTTTTAATACAGGTGTTAAAGTAAAAGATATTATTAAGTACTTGTAATTTATTTTACTTAATACGATTGTTAATCGGTGTAAGTGGTTTTGAACGGTAGATTATATGGTGTTTTATTAATATTTATAGCGATAGCTTTAGCATTACTGTATTTAATAGGATTAGTGATAATACCTGATTACAAAGTTTTCAATAAATCTTTTTCCGAAATATTGATCAAGTATACAATTCTAGTACTTATGCTTTTAATATCCGGTGTTATCGGATATATTGGTTACTTAATAGCTACTTCTCCAGTACCCAAACCTGTTGAAGAGATAATTAAAGAATATAGAGAACAAACTAGATAATCTCTCTTAATCTATTCAGAGTAATAGTTAATTCATTGTCTAAACTACGATATGAGGTTTAAGTATTGTGAAGACGAAGATACTTGTAACTCTTGGTCCAAGTATTTGTGATTACGATGTTATTAGAAAACTAGTTGAAGAAGGTGTGAGTGGTTTTAGAATAAACTATACGCAAAGCGATAGGAAAACATGGGATGAGTGGTTTAAGATTATTAGAGAAGTATCTACGAGTCTTGATAAAACAGTATCTATTATTGGAGATATTCCGGGTCCTCAGATTAGAATAGGTGATTTCGAACAATACAGTGTTAACCCTAGAGATAGAGTTCTACTAGTTTATGGTGATAAAACCAGTGATCGAAACACTATACCTGTTCCTATTAAGAAGTTTTTTGAAACAGTAGAGATTGGAGATATTATTCTACTAGATGATGGTAAAGTTATTCTTAGAGTAATAGATTGCGATCAAAGTGCTAATACTGTGGAAGCATTAGTATTAAATAGTGCTACGATTTTACCTAGAAAGAAGATCGTTATCTCGGGTAAAGATATTGAATTACCATTACTTAGCAATAGAGATATCGAGTTGATTAAATATAGTATTGATAGAGGTGTTAACTATATTGCGATTAGTTTTGTACGTAGAGCTGAAGATATTAGTAGTGTTCGTAGAATTATAGATAACTATGGTGGTTTTCAGGGGATAATAGCTAAAATAGAAACAAGGTCTAGTGTTTATGAACTAGATAGTATTGTTAGAGAATCTGATGCTGTTTTAATAGCTAGAGGGGATCTTGGATTACACTTTGATCTCGAGAAAATACCTTTAATTCAGAGAGAGATTGCTAAAAAATCTATTGAATACTCTAAACCATGTATATTAGCTACACAACTGCTTGAATCAATGATCCACTATCCTAGACCTAGTCGTAGCGAAGTTGTTGATATTATGAATGCTGTTAACGATATGGTTGATGCTCTTCTACTAACTAGTGAGACAGCTATCGGTAAATACCCTGTTGAAGCAGTTAAATGGTTGAAGAAAATAATAGAGGTTTCTGAAAACAATATTAGTTACGATTCGATCAATAGTTTTAGAAATAGGATTAAATACGTTGATTTGAGAGATAAACATGCTCTAGGTTTACTACTATTGAGTGAGAGAATTGGTGCTAAAATAGTTATATTTACTAAAACCGGTTTTCTACCATCACATATATCTCGTATTCGTCCACAAGTAGATGTATACGTGGGTTCGAATAACAAGATTGTAGCTGAGAAATTGACTATATACTATGGTTTGAAACCATTTTACCTATCTAATCTAGAGGGAGAGATCGATTACGATACTGGTGTTGCTAAACTATACGAATATCTTAAAAAACGAAACGAGCTTAAATACGGCGAAGTAGTTGTAGAAGCTTATAGTAGGAAAGAAGCAGGTATATATGAGATTAGAATAAAACAAGTTGTTTAAAGCCGCCGGCGGGATTTGAACCCGCGTCCACCGGCTTACTCAGCGACATCGGTCTATTAGTTAACCATACGAGGCCGGCGCTCTACCTGTCTGAGCTACGGCGGCTTTAATTTATTAATCTATCTAACGGGGTTTTAACTATTAACTATCGTTAAGAGCTTTAACTGCATTAACAGCCATTTCTCTTATAACACTATATGGATTCTGTGATTTAACAATAGCTGAAGCAACCAGTACGCCTATTGTACCTAGTT
>JAWAVV010000005.1:11169-25232 GCA_038897715.1 Desulfurococcaceae archaeon | reverse complement strand
TCTCTGGTTCGTCAGCACATACTAGTGTTTCTAAACCAGTTTTCTTAGCTCGTTTAATCAACCAGTTGATATCACTTATTTTTAAACGATGTTCACTATGATTAATTATAACTCCGTGAACACCGATTTCTTTTAAACCCTCGATCGGAATATAACCAGTAGCTGCACCTGGTTCAACGGGGTCGGCGTGTTGTGCATATACTTTGACACCTGTATTCTCGGATTCTCTAATAACACGGTATAATTCAGTGAAAGGTGGAGCTAGTATGATCTCTACATCTATTTCATTCTTAACTCTAATAGCATCTCTTGTTATTCTCAAACAATGTTCTCCGAAACTATGTGGATAATATGCTTTATAATTAATAGCGATCACGGGTTTCAAATCCACCACCTTATTGAGTTAATCAATATTATTCAATGTATATAGGGGAATGTGGGGAAAAAAGAATAGTATTATGCTTCATCCTGAAGCACTCCATATCGTTCGACACTTATTTTCTCTCACTTGTTTTAACAAATCTATCTTTAAGTTTCTCAAGTACTTCGGGTAGTGTAGTATACTCCATTTCCTCGGGTCCAAGTCTATGTGGCATGAATGGACCATGTCTTCTCATGTATTCAGCAATCATTTGAGCCAATCTCCTTGTTTCATCAAAAGCAACGTCGTCGAATAAATCAGCTGGACCTATTAATTTTCCTTTACAAATGTTCCAACCAAGTGCGAGTACTCTTGGTGGTCCATCGAATCTAGTTACTCTAGCATATCTCTGCGATACCGGCATTATCGGTCCAAAATGGCTTCCACGCATCCATCCTGCAACTAAATGTGGAAAAGCAAATGCTTCCAATACTTCACCAACAGCTGGTAAACCATGCTGTGCACGTACAATAGCTACGGGGTCGTCTTTACCAACATATCTACCTGCTATCAAGTTTAATCTCTCAACACTGACAACAGCAGCTTGTAAACCATCGGATTTCCTATAAATTCTCCTTACAACATATCTACCGGGAGTTCCTATTAAAGCTAGTATATCATACATCTCTTCCGGTGCGTTTAATTTTACAGATTTACCTTCATAAACATCGTGTATTTCAAATATGAAACCACTATGCATTTTCGGGTCAATTACTAAACCAGCTGTATTAAACGGGTCGGCGAATACTCTGAAAAGCGGTAGATTGAAAGCACCGGGTTCAGTTTTATCAGCGTGGAATGTTATAACAACCTCAGCGGGTCTTTCAACCATCTCTATTTCAGCAACACCAGGCCCCATACCACGAATATTTCCCGAGAAAGTTTCAATCAATAAATCCTGTCCTGCTGCGTATAGTTTTAGTTCTCGAGCAACTTTAGTAGCTGCTTGAAAAGCATCCCATGCCAAACCATGAATATCTGGATTATCTTCTCCTTTTCTATGAGTCATTATCAACTGTATATCGTCGCCAACATGTGTTACGTAGAAGTCTATGATCAATCCTTTATGTTTAGCTTCCGCGAGGACTTTAGTTGCTGCAGCCATTTGATCAGGATGTGGAATATGATGTCCCGCTATAGAACCAACATCAGCTTTAATAACCGTTAGAGTTATCTTCTCCTCTCCGCTCAATATAAACACCTTAACTAGTTCTCTAAACTACTATTCTATTCAACAGAGGATTAAATACTTATTGTAAAATCTAAATCAGCTCTATAAAGAACCTTATTTAAATATTTAAATAATTGTTTAAAACAATGTTGTAAAATATATTGTAAAACAGAGTATTGATTGAAATAAATAATTTACTCTACGACATAGTAGTTTCCCGAACTTTTCTGCAAACGATCTAGGTATGAACCCGGTTTATTAACTCTCGGTCTACGTGTTTGTCTATCTCTCCTAACCGTTATATCGAGTTCTTTAAGTAATTTATTGAATCCACTAACACTATCTAATAGTTTAGAACCATATCCTTCTAAACCAGGTTTACCCGTGAAAACAATTAGTTTATCACTAACAATATTTTGAAACATTAAATCGTGTTCAACGATAAAACAAGTCTTCCTCTTCTCTTCAACAATTCTCCTAACAACTCTAGAAACAGCTATTCTCTCTTCAACATCTAGATAAGCAGAAGGTTCATCTAGTAAATAGAGATCAGCATCAGTAGCTAAAGCTACTGCAACAGCGAGTTTCTGCAACTCACCGCCACTTAAATCCCCAACTCTCCTCTCAAACATTTTATTTAAACCAAGTCTTTTAACTAGTTCAACATATATCCATGTTGTTGGATTAAGTGTATCCGGTGAAGCTTTCTTTAAATTACCACTAACTGTTTCTTCACTAAAAATACTCGGTGTAACTTCTTGTGGTTTAACACTAACTCTCTCTACAGAAACAATTACCTCACCATTATCCGGTTTCAACTCATTACTCAGTATTTTAATAAAACTAGTTTTACCAATACCGTTTGGTCCAACAATACCTATCAGTGAACCCGGATATACTTCTCCTTCTTCAACACGTAGTTTAAAACCAGATGATTCATATTTCTTCTCAATACTAGTCCATTTCAGAATAGGATATTCATCCTTATTAACAATTTGTTCCGGTTTCCTCTCGTGGAATTCTATTGGTTCACTCCTAATTCTCATATTTTCACTAGGTAGATATCCGTCTAAATAATAGTTAATCCCCGTTCTAACACTATATGGTTTAGATACGATACCGTATACTCCAGGTTCTCCGAATATTATTGAAATATAGTCACTTATATAGTCAAGCAATAACATATCGTGTTCTACTACAACGACGTATTTCTTATTGTAATCAATTAGTTTCTTAATAGTATTAGCGACTCTTAATCTCTCTTTAATATCTAGATAACTACATGGTTCGTCGAAGAAATAAGCATCAGCTTCTTTTAAAATAACTCCTGCTATTAGAAATTTCTGTAATTCACCACCGCTTAACTCACTAATCTTTCTATCGAGAATGTTTCTTAAATTCAATTCATCGACAACTTCTCTAAACAAACCTCTTTCATCCGCTTTTCTAAGTAATTCACAAACAGTTCCTTTTAAAACACTTCTAGCGTATCCAACATACTGTATTTTAACAACACTCTTGATCTCATTATTAGCTATTTTCTTTAAATAATTTTGAAGCTCAGTTCCTCTGAAGCAAGCTATTACTTCATCCCAATCAGGTGGATCAACGTATCTACCTAGATTTGGTTTGAGTAAACCTGAGAGTATTTTAATAGATGTTGTTTTACCAGAACCATTTCTACCTATAATACCTAGTATTCCACCGTATTTAGGTATGGGGAGATTGTATAGTTTAAACATGTTTTCTCCATATCTATGGATAACTATTTTCTCCAATTCCTCCGGTAGATTAACTATTGATATAGCGTTATATGGACATTTTCTAACACATATACTGCAACCTATACATATTTCTTCGTGGATAACCGCGTGTTTATTATCTTCACTGAGTTCAATAGCTTTCTTAACTTTAGATCTATTGATCGGGCAGAATCTAATACATTCTAAATTACATTTACTTGGTTTGCAGTAATCTCTATCGATAACAGCTATTCTAACCATAATACCACGCCATGCTGAATAACGTAGTTAAGCATGATTATATAAGGTTTGTTGATACTAAAAATATAGTTGATGATGATTGGTGACGGCTTGGAGAGTAATCTATGACGAATAGGTAAGGTTCTGATCAATCTTCACTAGTTTCTTCCTGAAAGCTTTCGAGAAATATCTCGTAGTATTCCTGTAGCATTTCTCTCTCTTCTGGAGATAAACTGGATTTCTTGGCTTCAACTGCTTTAGAAGTCTGTATTCTCTTACCTGCTTCTACTTGATACTTCATTCTATATCTATCCACATCGTTTTTATCAGCTTTTAACTCGTATCCACATCTATTGCATTTTAAAACAAGATTGTTTTCACCACTACTTTTAGGTATGAGCGGTCCACCACATTTAGGGCAAAACTTAACCATCTCATACACCGATGCGTCATAATTAACTATTTACGGATAGTTTTGATTAAGTAATCATACTATTTATCATAGTATGATTGAAGGATTATATACTTAGTGATTTTGTTTATAAACTTATCTATTTTTAGTTCTTATACTTAACAGTACTAATTGTTGAATATTTAATACAATTGTTTAATTAAAACACTATATTATTTTCTAAATGAATATATTCGAGTAAAATATATTTATTTCCTCTTATTCTGAAAATATCTAGGGGTTGTGTTTTGAATAGAGTTGGTAAACGTGGTTTAATGAAAATACTACTGCTTAGTACTATTTTAAAATACGGTAGAGTTCATGGTTATAAAATATATAAAGAATTAGTTGAGAGTAGTAGTATGAAGTGGAATCCAAGTATAGGTACGATATATAGGATTCTGAATAATATGACGAATGAAGGATATGTTGAGAAAGAGATTGAGAATATTGGTAATAGAAGAATAGTTTACTATAAAGCTACTGATAAAGGTTTAGAAGAATTCATGAAGATAGCAAGTTGTGTTTTTAATAAAATAATTACTGGTTTAGAAGTAATTGTTCCAACTATTAAAATGCTAAAGGTAAATAATAGATTAAACAATGAATTCGATAGTGAAATGAGTATTATTAGAGATATTGTTAACGAATACTTTAGTAGTTAATAGGTATTGTTAGATAACGGTGTAGTATTTGTCCGAAATAAGTAATCCTTTTTGGAAATGTATATACTGTGGTTTCAACGAGAGTATTTGGAGTAATTATTACTGGAAATGCCCTAGATGCGGTAAACCACTAGTGATTAATTACAGTAAAGTATATGAACCAAAAGGTAGAGGGATTTTCAGATACTCTAAAACACTACCGTTTACCCCGGAGAAGACGCGTGGTGAAGGATCTACACCTCTCGTTGTTGAAAAACAAGGTTTCAATACATTATTGTTTAAACTAGAGTATTTGAATCCAACTGGTAGTTTCAAAGATAGAGGTTCTGCTCTAGCTATTTATTATGGTTATAGAATGAACTATAAGAGAGTTGTTGAAGACACTAGTGGAAATACAGGTATATCTGTTACTCTATATTCTAAACTCTATGGTTTAAAACCAGTTATATATATGCCTAGAACAGCTCCATTGGGAAAAAAGAGACTTATATCTAAACTAGGTGGTGAAATAGTTGAAACAATTGATCGGAGCGAAGCATCTATTAAAGTACTTGAAAACACTTTTCAATCATATTACGTAGCTCATACATGGAACTATCTGTACGTAATTGGAGCATCAACTATTGCATACGAAGTATTCGACGAATACGGTGTTCCAGACTATGTTATCGTACCGGTTGGTTCAGGTGGTTTAATACTTGGTTTAATAAGTGGTTTTGAATACTTGTTTGAAACAGGATTAGCTGATAGAATGCCTAGATTCATAGCTGTTCAGGGATATAGTGTTCAACCAGTATTTAGCTCGATTAAAGGATATAGTATTGAAGGAGAAGACTCAGATCTAGCTGATGGATTAATGGTTCCAAACCCTCCTAGATTGATTGAAATAGTTGATTACTTGAAGAAATATGGAGAAGAAGTCGTATTAATATGTAATAACGAGATAGCTAGAGCAGTTAATGAACTACACGATATGGGTTTCATAGTAGAACCAACATCAGCAAGTGCTTGGGCTGGTTATTTAAAAATAAGAGATAGATTAAAAGGATCAGTGTTAATACCATTAACGGGTTCTGGATTGAAAACAATAGCCCACGAGCCGTAGCCCCACTACGTAGTGTACAATCCACTACCAGAGCCCTTCCATACTCAACTCAACCCCGGAGACCCGTGAACGTTAACGGCCAGGGTTAGGTTGCTCCCTTCCGGGCCTAGCCTGGTTCCCCTGGTTAAAGCGGTTTACCCTCTCCCTCCGGAGAGGGCTCCGCTACCGTTAACCCCACGGGGCGGGGTTCATAGCGAGTATGGGGGTTGATAGTGGACTGTACACTACGTAGTAGTTCATCTGGCTCCGGTATTCCGGAGCCCTTCCTACGGCTCGTGGGCTAATATATTTTTTAATACTTCAACCTAATATTTCTTTACGATTAATTAAATTATTCATCTATTCTTTCTCTAATCGATGGATTCTTTCTAGCGATTTCGTTTAATGTTTTTTCAAAAGAATCGTTTTGAGATAACTCGTATTTTACGTAAACACCTGTTCTACCTATTTCATCTCTTCTACTTAGTACTCTGATTCTTTCTAAAACTGTTTCTATACTAATCCCTAGTTTTGAAGCAACAATGTTTTCATAACCAATAACAGGGTGTTCTATATGTCCTCTCTGTGTAGGCTCTATGAAAACTAATCTCTTGTCAACACCCGGTACTCGTTTATTCTGTTTCAAATCATTATAATCTATTAATCCACCGAATTTATAGAATTCATATTCTCGTGTTTTAAAATCTCGTAATGGAAAGCTAATCGTCTTCCTCTCCTCGCTATCTAGAACAATATATGCTTTAGGAGTACTAGATGGTGTTGCTAAAACAATGTATTTAGAATAAATGTTTAATCCATGTGATTCAAGTAAATATTCTATTTTATAAGATGGTATAACGTATGGTATAATTATATCTATATCACTCTTCTCCCATACATCACCTCTAGCTAAACTACCGTGAACAAATGCTTTTACATTATTTGATTCAAAAATCTCTAGAATACTTAAAGCTTCTCTTCTCAAGTAATTAAATAGTTTCCAATGTTCTTCACTATAAATTACTTCGATAAAATCAGGTCTTCTACGTATCTTCTCTCTAACCACTTTCTAAACCCTAAGTGTTTTAAACTATTTTTGAAAACACTATATTAATTACTCAGATTTAATAACTTAATTTAAGTATTGTAATTAACAAGATAGATTAGAGTTGATTGTATTGAACTATATACTATGTTTAATACTTATAGCTATTCTATGGTTGTTTTTAAACATATTTTATTTATTTAAAAAAGAATACTTTACTAACAGGAATCTGAGAATATATTACGGAATAATACTTGTATATAGAAAACCGAGTACTATTAAAACACATAGAGTGTTTAAAAGCAAAACACTTGTTTATTTAAACATAATTCTATTTACAATAGTTTTAACACTATTCTACTACAGTATGATTAGCAGTATTATGGTTAAAACAGGGTTTTTAAAAGGTATACCGGCTCAACTACTCTTACCCGGAGTTAACATTACTGGAATTGACCTGTTATTCTTCTTAATAGCTGTAGCTATAGCAGCTACTATTCATGAATTAATGCATGCCTATACAGCTGTATCACGTGGTATTAGAGTTAAATCTATTGGTTTTACAATAATATTCATACTACCAGTAGCTTTCACCGAGGTTGATGAAAAAGATTTTGATAAAACAACTAGTAGGAATAGAGTAATAGTTTTATCAGCAGGACCTGTTTCTAACTTTCTACTAGCATTAGTAGCTAATATCTTATTAGTATTATTTATAGCACCATATGGTTTAGCCATACTAGAAGTACAGTCTAATAGTCTAGCTTGGAACTATGGTTTAAAACCAGGTGATATTATTGTTAAAATCAATGATACAGAAGCATCTGTTGAAACATTGTTTAAATACATGAGTATAGAAGACGATATTGATTTAAAACTATTGATTATTTCAAACGGTGCGATGAGAGAGATAATTGTTCATAAACCATTTAATACTACTAGATTAGGTGTTCGAATCACTGGTAGACCAGTAGATTTCTTGATAAAATCGATAGGACAGTATTCTTCAATACTATTGTTACTAGCTATTAACTGGATCTATGTTGTTAACCTAGGTTTAGCACTAGTGAATGCTGCACCATTATTTATAAGTGATGGTGGTAGAGTATTCTATGAATTATTTAAAAACAAGAATATTGGCCATATCGTTAACACTATATCATTACTAATATTGATACTAGCTGTAGCTCCGATACAATAGTTATTCAATTAACCTCTTCAACGGATATCTTAAAATAGCTATTATTCCGCCAAAACCATTGATTTCTTTATTCACATCAGTATCTCTGGGTACAATGGTGATCTCTGCTCTCCTCCTATATGCTTCTTCAAGTATTTCATTAACTCTCGTTCTTAATGAATCATCACTATTTCTCAACAGATCTGTTGAAACAACTAGTTTTTTAACAGCATTGTTTCTAACAGCATACTCTACGTCATCAATTCCATATGCTATTAAACACGGTTCTTTAACTAAATATTGTTTAAATTCATCGAGTATTTCATAAGCATTAACAATACTTAATTCAAATAATGCTTTTTTAACAGTATCTCTACGCATTAATTCGTTTAAACCAATACATCCACCGGTAGATACGTAGTCTCTAATCAATTTATCAACAGAGTTTTTGATTAAATCAACGATTCTACTAGCTAAGTCTCCGGGGCTAGCTACTATAACTATTTTAACACCATGTTGTCTAGTTAATTCAATTGTTTTCAGAGCTACTTCTTCCAAGTATTTGTTTAAAAAAGTAGTGAAACCCTCTGGATCTCTTTTACCCGGTATATGCGAGTGAATTTCATAAATTACTTTAACTCCTTGTTCAGTTATAAGAGATATACATGCTTCATCATAATCTAGTATTGTTGCAACAATTTTTCTCTCAACTAAACTAGATCTATTTAATCTATCTAACTGGTGTTCTAGCCATCTACTCTTCCAGATAGTTAATTTAGAACCAGGTGATATAGCTATCGTATGGTGTTTGCCTTTAACACCGTATTCTTCAGGTGCTTCAACAACTATTCCATGTATTCTAACTCTATCTGTAAACGACTCGTATTCTATTTTCTCAACACGTAGAGCTATATCCATGGAAACTCTAGTGCTTTTCTCGCCTAGTTTTATCTCTCTACTAGTTTTAGCTAAAACAACGTCTCCTCTCTCTAGTATAGTGTGTATTATCCATAAATCATCTTCGTTTTCAACAACTAGTTCTATAAATCCTTTCTTCAAATCTTTGTTAATTATTTTCAACAACTAGCACCATGTTGTGTGTTAACAATGTATTCAAATATATAGTGGTTTAGAATACAATATATTAATTATGGGGTTTATAGTTTGGAGTTAGAATTCTACTTCCTTGACAATACTTATGAAGTTGTAGGTAATGAACCAGTTATCATAATATGGGGTATTACGCGAGACGGTAGGAGAATTGTTTTAATCGATAAAAAGTTTAGACCATACTTCTACGCTATCATAGACGATAATGCTGATGTAGATGAGATTGCTAGGAGAGTTAAACAATTAACTGAACCCGGTTCACCTATAATTAACGTAGAGATTGTTTATAAAAAGTATTTCGGTAGAAGAGTTAGAGCTTTGAAGATAACAACTGTTATACCCGAGTATGTTAGAAAGTATAGAGATAAAGTTAGTAAAATACCGGGTGTTATAGATGTAGTTGAAGCCGATATTAGATTCAGTATGAGATATATAATTGATAAAGATCTGAAGCCGTGTAGTTGGCACGTAGCTGAAGTACGTGAAGTACCTAAGAAAACTAATTATAGAGTTGACGCTATGTACGAGATCATAGGTAGTTTAAGATCTCTCGAAGACACTACTCCACCTAGAGATCTTAGAATTATTGCTTTCGATATAGAGGTTTATAGTAAAAGCGGTAGTCCTAAACCGAATACTGATCCCGTTATAGTTATCGGTGTTATGAATAACCATGGTGAGATTAAACAATTCACAGCAGATGACAGAGATGATAGAAAACCAATCCTAGAATTTATTGAATATATTAAAAAATACGATCCAGATATTATTGTTGGATACAATATTAATGGATTTGATTGGCCTTACTTACTGGAGAGATGTGGATATTTAAGTATAACACTAGATGTTTCACGTAGATCCGGTTCACAGCCTCAAACTAGTACATATGGACACATCAGTATAGCCGGTAGATTGAATGTTGATCTATATAATTTCGCTGAAGAAATAGTTGAGGTTAAAATGAAATCTCTTGACAATATTGCTGAATACCTTGGTGTTATGAAGAAGAGTGAGAGAGTACTGATAGATTACTTAGACATACCTAAGTATTGGGATGACCCGAGTCTTAGAGAAAAAGTATTGAAATATAATAGAGATGATCTGGTTTCTACATATGGTTTGGCTGAGAAATTCCTACCATTTGCAATACAGTTAGCTAACATTACCGGACTACCGCTTGACCAAGTTGGTGCAGCTAGTGTTGGTTTTAGACTAGAATGGTATATGATGAGACAAGCGTATAAATTCGATGAACTAGCGCCTAATAGAGTGGAGAGACCAGCTGTCAGCTACAGAGGAGCTGTTGTTTTAAAACCGTTTAAAGGTATTCATAGAAATATTGCTGTACTCGATTTCACAAGTATGTATCCGAATATTATGATAAAGTACAATGTAGGTCCCGATACTATTGTTAAAACAAATACTTGTAATGAGAATGAATACTATGTAGCACCAGAGGTTAAACATTGTTTTAACAAAGAACCACCTGGTTTCTTTAAAAAAGTTCTGGAAACGCTTTTGAAACTAAGACGTGAAGTTAGAGAAAATATGAAGAAATACCCGGTTGATAGCTATGAATACAGAATACTAGATGAGAGACAGAGAGCTTTAAAAATACTAGCTAATGCTACATACGGCTATATGGGTTGGGTTCACGCTAGATGGTATTGTAGAGAATGTGCTGAAGCAGTTACTGCTTGGGGTAGACAAACTATTATGACAGCTATTGATTACGCTAGAAAAATCGGTTTGAAAGTAATATATGGTGATACTGATTCACTATTTGTTGAATACGTTAAAGATAAGATAGATGAATTGGTAAAAGTTATCGAGGAGAAACTAGGTTTTGATATTAAAGTTGATAAAATATATGAAAAACTATTCTTCACTGAAGTTAAGAAGAGATATGCTGGTTTAGATAAAGAAGGTAGAGTGGATATCGTTGGTTTCGAAGCAGTACGTGGTGATTGGGCTGAGATCGCTAAAGAAGTTCAAGAAAAGGTAACTGAGATACTTTTGAAAAAAGATTCTGTATATGAAGCAATAGAGTATGTTAAGAATATTATATCAGATATAAGAAACGCGAAGATCCCGATTGATAAACTAGTTATTTGGAAAACATTAAGTAAAAAACTAGAAGAATACAGTGTTGACGCTCCACATGTTGTAGCTGCTCGTAAATTGATCAAAGCCGGTGTTAAAATAAGTGTTAATGATAAAGTAGGATATGTTGTATTAAAAGGTATGGGTAAGATATCTAGTAGAGTTGAACCACATATTTTTGTAAAAGATTTTAGTAAAATAGATATAGATTACTACATTGACCACCAGATCATACCGGCTGCTCTAAGAATTCTATCATATTTCGGTGTTAGCGAAGCACAGTTGAAGAGAACAAGTACTGGTGGTAGGAGCTTACTAGATTATTTCGGTAAGAAATAGACTAGATCAAGTCGTTGAAAGAAAGTGTTATTAAATCAAATGGTTTGTAGTTAACTTTACCTATTCTAGCTCCTATA
Organism: Desulfurococcaceae archaeon; assembly: GCA_038897715.1. Lineage (GTDB taxonomy): Archaea > Thermoproteota > Thermoprotei_A > Sulfolobales > Desulfurococcaceae > JAWAVV01. Next base: position 13,604 of record JAWAVV010000005.1, on the reverse strand, counting down.
ATTAACTTAACTTTCTTATCATATGCTTTATTGATCAATCTCTGTGTTACAATACCATCGAGTACTATAGCATAGATCTCTTCGGCATCAACTGTATCTAAATGCGTCACCAGGTCTCTAACAGGTATTTTACTTACTGGATTCCATTCATTATTATACAATATTGCTTCAAGCGTTCCATATAGATTTTTAATATCTTCGATCACTCTACCGGGTATTGTGATTGATTCAACTATCTCCTCAATTTTCTCAACAAATGGTTTCTCAATCTTTTTCTCAACTCCTATCTCGCGTAGTTTCTTCTGAATACTTAGTAGTTGTTTAGCATCTTCATCTCCTTGTTCAATCAATTTATTCAAATACTCTATTGTATCAATAGATTTATCTAGAACTTCTTTCAACTCTCTACCACTTAATTCTTCAACTTCTCTATTCAAAGGCGCTCTAGCTATATAGTCAACTTTCATCTCTCTCAATACTTCTCTTAAAACAAGTTCACCAGCGTGATCGCCGTCTACGAGTAGTATTATCTTCTTCCTCATAGCTAGGTTTTTCAAAGTATCCGGTGGTTTCCTAGCACCACCTAAAGCTATCACATTAGTATAACCATACTGTAACATATTAATAACATCAGCTCTACCTTCAACAACTATAATCGTATCACTTTCGTCAACACTCGGTCCTGCAGGTAGATTATCGGGACCATAGTTCACCGGTTCAGGCATTTTAATCTTATCTTGCAATTCTTTTAGAATCTCTTTTATATCAGGAACTTTCTCTCTACTCCATTTCTTCAGTATTGAGACAGCTCTATCGATTATTTTCTTAATCTTTTCTAATCTAACATCAATAATATCTACTAACTCTATTTTACATTGATACGGACCAACTCTTTCAACATTCTCTATCATAGCTATTAATAATGCAGTTTCAACTCTATCTAGATTACTCGGTATAATTATCTCACCAATAGTTTTCCCATTCTGAACCCTAGTGTTAACAGCTATTCTACCTATCCGTCCTTTCTCCTGTAGACTCCTTAATTCAAAGTAATCTCCAAACAAACCCTCTGTTTGACCAAATATAGCGCCTACAATATCGTGTTTATCGACAACACCGTCAACTTCTATTCTAGTTTTAATAAGGTATTTAGCCAAAGTATCTCCCACCTTTCTAATTAAATCAATTATAAAGATTTCAATACTTCTACATATATCTATCTATATTACTTGATAATAGTTAAATAAAAACATGAAAAACTATCTCGTGATCTTAACACCGGCTAGTGTATTCAATAACTCTACGGCTTCGCTATCACTCATTAATTTATCTCTAATTGGTTTTAAATACTCTATTAATGCATTAGCTGTAGCATTCTTAAGATCAAGTGGATGTAGTTCTCCATTTCTATATTTTTCCTCTAATTCGCTGAAACTAGTTATCTCAATACTACCACCGTATTCAACAGGTCTTTCAATTAATAGTTTAAAACCTGGTTTACTGAATAGTAAGTATTTATTTATCTCTATGATTGGGTTGAATAAAGTCACTCTCGGTGGACAATAAGCTTTTCTAATCTTATTCATAATAACTTCGGGACTATCGTGTATAAATATGCATGTTTCTGGTTTACTCTTACTCATCTTAAACTCTGATTGTATTTCATCAATATCTAGTTGTTTAGTAGACTCGATCTCTCCAACTCCTTGTAGACTAGTCAATATAGGTGTATGAATAGCTACTGGTTTTTTGAAATTAAAATGCTCAGCCAAGTCTCTTGCAAGCATATGTGCCTTCCTCTGATCCATTCCACCAAGTGCTATATCTAAATCTAGGTAGAATATATCTGTAACCTGCATTAGAGGATAGATTAGTTTAGAGAAATCGGTTTCAGCTTCACTAGCTTTCCTACCCATTATAGTTAACGCTCTCTTAACTCTAGCTAATGTTGTTTTCTTAGCTGTTTTCAATAAAATACTCCAGTAGTTTGTATCGGAAACTAGTTCTTCAGCATCAATAAATTTTATTCTAGAAACATCTATACCAGAGTATTCCATGATTTTCCGCGTGAATTTAGCTGCTTTTCTAATTAAATCGAGATCTCCGCCTAGCTTGTCATTTATAAAAGCATGCCAAGTAGCTTCGAGAACGTAGAAATCAACACCTACATCAATCAGATCCTTAACTTTATTCATCCATATAAGCCATCCAATATGAACTAAACCACTAGGTTCGAAACCAATATATCCTTTAGGCGAGGAATTTGTTTCAAAAACTCTCACTAAATCATCAATAGTAACTACTTCAGCAACATTACTACATATTTTTTCAACAATAGTTTTAGTATCCAAACAATACACCTCGTTATTTAAACAAACCCCCTTTAGGCTATCCCCCACCCCTAACACTCGTAGTCATCGAAGCCTATTCGGCAC
>JAWAVV010000005.1:0-11071 GCA_038897715.1 Desulfurococcaceae archaeon | reverse complement strand
AGCAACATTACTACATATTTTTTCAACAATAGTTTTAGTATCCAAACAATACACCTCGTTATTTAAACAAACCCCCTTTAGGCTATCCCCCACCCCTAACACTCGTAGTCATCGAAGCCTATTCGGCACACCTACTACGAGCTTTACTAGTGGGGGAGGGGCTTACCCGGGGGTTTGATACTAACACTATATGTATAAATGAATTTATTAGGGGTAATTGAAAATCTCGCCTGGTTTTAAAACAACTACTTTAACCGGAGTTGTTCCTTCAACGTATTCTTTGAATTTAACTGGGTCTGCTTTTATCACTGGAAATGTATTGTAATGCATAGGTATAGCTATCTTTGGTCTAATCAATTCTACTGCTTTAACAGCTTCTCTAATACCCATTGTATAATGTCCTCCTATCGGTATTAAAGCTATATCTGGATTATACAAATCACCTATAAGCTCCATTTCACTGAATAATCCAGTATCTCCAGCATGATATATTGTTACATCTCCCCCTCTTATAACGAATCCAACAGGAGATCCACGCGTACTACTATGAACAGCAGGTGTCATTACTATATCTAAATCACTGATATTGATTCTACCACCAATATTTCCATCAATAGCTTCAACACCCTTTTCTCTAGCATAAGTAGCTAATTCGTATATACCGATTATTTTAGCTTTCGTTAACTTAGCGATATCTAAAGCATTACCCAAATGATCTCCGTGATCATGCGTAATCAGTATGTAGTGTAATTCAATATCACGGTAATCACTTGGTTTAACGGGGCTTAGTGGATTATCGAGCCACGGGTCTATTAATAAGTGTTTCTCACTACCGTCTAAACCAGTTAATACAATATCGAAAGCACTGTGACCTAAGTATTTTATAATAGCCATTTCATCCACCATTATATCTATAATAAGTCTTTGTCTGAAATATATGTTTAATTAGTAAGGTGATTAATAATGCTGAGCGATGAAGAAATCGATAAATTGAGAAAAGCAGGTTGGATAGCTAAGAAAGTGTTAGAAAACGCTGTTAGAATCGTTAAACCAGGTGTTAAAATAATAGATTTAGTTAACTATATTGAGAAGAATATAGAAGAACTCGGAGGTAAACCAGCTTTTCCAGTTAATATAGGTATTAATGAAATAGCAGCACACTATACACCGTTACACGGAGATAATAGTACGATTCCCGATAACTCTGTTTTAAAAATAGATATTGGTGTACATGTTGATGGATATATTGCAGACACTGCTATAACAATATCTTTTAATCCAGCTTACGAGGGATTAGTTGAAGCACCTCGTAGAGCGTTAGAGAAAGTATTGAATGTGATTAAACCCGGTATTAAATTAAACACTATAGGTAGGATTATCGAAGAAACTATTAATGAAATGGGTTATAGAGTTATTAAAAACCTCAGTGGACATAGTATTGATAGATATTTAATACACAGCGGTAGATCTATTCCAAATACTTACGAAGTATTCAATAGAGATACTCTAGTGAATGGAGTATACGCTATTGAACCATTTGCTACAAATGGTGTTGGATTTGTTAAAGACACTAGTTTAGTAACAATTTATTCATTGAAAGAGTATTCTAGGAAAAAACTAGATTTTTACGAGGAAAAACTCTATAATACAATATGGTTTACTAGAAAAACACTACCATTCTGTGAAAGATGGTTTATCGATATGTATGATTCGGTTGAGAAAATACGTGGTATTTTAAATAGTCTGGAAAGTAAGGGTATTGTTAGAAAATACCCTGTTCTCGTTGAAGATAGAAGAGGAGTTGTTTCACAATTTGAACACACTATTGTAGTATCTAATAGAGACATTATTGTAACAACTATTTAACAAAACTTTATTCAAGTATTTTCAATAAATATATTTAGATAATATTTAAAAACAAGTAGTCAAGGTATTTATTGGTTTAAAGTATTTAAATAATCTCAGTGAAGTTGAGTGTGAGTTTTGTGAACTCTAGTGATTGGTCATCATTGTTTTTCCAAATATTCTGGATAATATTTTTCATAATGATATTAACGGGAGCTAATCAAAGGATTCAGATGAAACTATGGAGTCTCGATGTTAGGAATAAACTGAGAGTTATGAGGAGATATATTGATGAAGATAATAAGAGAGTTGAGAATTACTTAAGAAATCTTGGTGTTGAGAATCCACAGTTTTTGATCAGGAGATTAGCTAATTACTTTATTATAGAACCTGTTAGTATAGAACCTACTGATATTATTAAAAGACTAGATCACTTGATCAGAAATGAAGAAACTAGTGTTAGGAAGATTGTTTCTCAATACCTGCCTAATATTGGTGAATATGAGAGGAGTCTTGTTGAAACTAGTTTAGTAATACTCGGTGTTCTAGAACAAGTGTATAAGATTGTTCAACATTATTTAATTGTGAGTGAGAAGGAGAATAATTGGATTCTTCTAATGCAGCTAGTACTAGTTATGCCTCAGATACTTAAATATGTTGAGATATATCATAATGCTCTCGATCCATTCCTAACAGGTAAACCTATTGGAGATACTATTGGACCTTATATTGCATTCAAATTTATTGAAAACAGTGATGTTGTTTCACAGAAAGTTATAGAAGATACGTGTGTATTAGAAACTAGATTTGAGAATAGAAGATTATTTATTATAAAAGCTAAAGGACCAGGTAGTAATGTTGGTAAACCAGGTAAAGTATTAGCAGATCTTATTGAAAATCTTAAAGGTAATGTTGATCTAGTTATAACAGTTGATGCTGCTCTTAAACTAGAAAGTGAGAGAGTTGGTGAAATAGCTGAAGGAATAGGTGCAGCTATCGGAGATCCTGGTCCCGAGAAGATTGCTATTGAGAGAGCTACTTCTAAATACAATATCCCACTTAAAGCTATTGTTGTTAAAATTGGTTTAGAAGATGCTATTACTACTATGAAGAAAGAAGTTTACGAAGCATGTGAGAGAGCGTATGAATATATCCGTAGAGTTATTTTAGAAACAACGCCTCCTAACAGTACTGTAATACTTGCTGGCATTGGAAATACTATAGGTGTTTCGTAATGATCTTTCAATTAATAAATTTTGAAACAATTATATTGATAATTGTTTTAACAATACTATTATTATTATTAACAACATACTCGGAGTTGAAGAGAAAACCTAGAAAACCAGAGTATGAAACAAAAGAAATACTAGAATGTACTAAGTGTAGACATAGAGTTTTAGAAGATTTTGAACCAGGCGATTTCATATCTATGTATAAAAACAAGTGTCCTAAATGTGGTGGATTAATGAAAGTAAAAGCAATATACTGTATTGAGAAAACTCTAAAATACTAGTAGAGTTTAGATAGTTATATCTCTTTAATCAATTCATTATCGAGTTGAAAATTGATGTATAGGAAGAGAGGGGTTTCAGTATTTCTACTAGATAAGTTGTTTATATACTGAGAAAACATAAGTGGTAATACTGAATTAATAAACTAATAGATTAATTACTGTTATTGAGAAAGAGTAAGAGAATTATTCTCAATCACTACGTTACAATAGTTTGGTTTACTTATTGTATTTAATGTATTATTAAAGTAATTGTATATTAATATAGATGTGATTTTAGTAAATCAGTATTTATTACTATCATCTTATTCTGGAAACTTTATCGTATAAGTTGTATTTATAAACTGTATTGTTTCGAATTCAAACAATACATCTACTTCAATAGTTTTCCCTCTATAATACGGTACGTATTCGTCGAAGAATGATAGTTTTGTAGTAATATTTCTAAATTCACCAGTATCTATGTAAACGTATTGACTCGGATTCTGTATGTTTAGGTAACCGATGACGGTATTAACTCCGTGAACAAGTATAGCTGCTCCTGTGAAGAATACTGGAACATCTCCTTCATTTATTAGAGTAATTTCTACGTCTTGATCCCATGTTTTCCACTCTAATGTCTTGAGTTCTATTGAGATTTTGAAATTGTATGTGAAATTCTTCTCCATTAACAATACTTTAGGGTATTCACCTGTTTTCTCATCATATGGTCCGCTTAATAGAATTTTTATTCTATATGTTCCATTTAGAGATGATTGTGGACATGTTTCTGATTGATACCATGCTAATAGATCATATACTGGTGTAGCGTATTCAATACTTCCATTTAAGTATTTGAATTGATTTCTAATCTCGGAGTAATCTGGTGGTGTGAAGACATAAGATTCCTTACCGTTAGGAACTATGGCTGTTATTACTCCAATCCAGCTTCCGTAAACACCATTTATCTCTATATAATCTCGTAGATCTATGTCTGCGATTACTTTGAATTTAAAGTATACGATATTTTCTACTATGTCGAAACCTTTTGGAATAATATCGTATACAGTTAGTTTATTGATATTACTAGTTATAGAACTTGTAGTTGTTTTTACAGATGATTGTGGAATAATTGATTGCTGATTAATTCCTATTAATATGATAGTAATTAAAACAATTAATACAGCTACTATAATGTAGATAATCTTATTCATAACACCACGACATAATGTTATGAAAATATTAAATGAAAACAGTTATTAATAAATATAACTAATCCGTGGAAATCAACGAGATAACTATAGATCGTAATCTACAGGTATTCGAATAAACTATTAATCCATAAAATAAGTTACCGGATAACTAGTAGAATAGTATTCAGATTATTAAATTCAATATATTCAATACTCGAGTTTAGCCAACATTTTAGGTAATTTTAACTAAACTTTTAACATAATTCGTATTTAATAGTAAATACATTGTTTTAAATCTACTTTATATGCTAGTAGTTTTCTCTAGTTCTCCATAATTATTGATCGTTTACTCAATACATAACATAGTTTGTTTTAAATCTCTGTGTTTTAAATTATTAACATTATTAACTAAGATTCGGGTTTCATATTTAATCATATTAGTGATATAGATTGAAATATTTATGAGTACTCTGCATAGTGATATGTAGAAGTAACTTTGGTAAGGGATCGGAAATCTAGGTGTTTTTGAACACTCTATATTAATAAAAACTAGAGTGAGCTATAGGAACGAAGATGAGGCTTCATTGCTCAATATAATTTACACATGAGTTGAACAGCTATTTGAGAATAATATAAGATACCATGTTGTAGTCTTCTGAATCTAGTTTGAAAGAAACTATTCCCCAGTATCCTGCGAGTTCTATTCTGTTAACTCCTTCGTTAATTACATAGGTATTCTTCTCTATCAGCTTTGGCGGTAAACCTGCATCGTAGTGTGATATGGTTAGTTTATTGTTCTTACTTGTTTTCAGAACTATTAGTGGTTCTCTGTAGCCAGCTAGTGGTATTCCACCGAATGCTGAGTTTCCAATAATCCATCCGAATACTCTGAACACAGTTTCGAGGCTTCTAGATGAGAATATTTCAGATTCTTTAACGACACCTATGTATCTTCTACCTGTATCTACAGGAGTTGCATCAGCTCCTCCAAGATTGGGATCAGTGTTGTATCCTATGAGAATTTCTCCATTTCTGTAAGCTAAACTTGTTATTCTAGCACCCGCTATATGAACTATTCTCGCTAGTGGTGGGGATATGTAAACGAGAACACTAGAGCCACTAATAGTTCTAGCATATTTCGATGCTAATTCCTCGGAAGAGTTTCTAGCGTGTATAATACCGTGAGTCATTGAGCTGAAAGCAGCTAATACTCCTCCACCAAGAGGTAGAACACTTGATCTCTGTGGTGAATATTGAACAGGGCCGAAATCTAATAATCTCACGAAAACTGGTTCCTCGTAATCGGGTTCAACCGGGTTTCCCACAATAAAGCCTCCTCTGAAGAAGTGATAATATCTAGCGTAAGCTGATATTGCGTAACCACTCCATCTGTACTCTACTTCGTACTCATCTACAGAGATCCTACTCCACGATTCAACAATATATTTGGTAATTCTACTCTTTTCAACTAAATCTATACACTGTACACCATCAATACCTCTAAACCAGTTTGATTGCATGTCAAAGCAAGCATAATCAAGATATAGTGAGCCTTTCAAGCCGGGAGTGTCGCTCAAACGCTCAGCTCTCCCATCTCTCCGTGTAAGTTCGTATATACCGAGATTCCTATGACCATCAGCTCTAGCTAGGAGTAATCTATCGTTCAAGGGATCGTATATTATTTGTGATACTTCACCACTCCACTCATACTCGTGGTGTATACTATCACTCCACAGTAGTTTAACCGATTGTTCATCTATGTTATAGACATGTACATGACTATACTTGTTTCTAAAATCAATCTCTCCACCCCTACCCACTCTCCCTTTGTAAACAACAGGATTGTGAACCCATCCACCAAAGAATATCTCATTATCTACAGTATCAACAGCACCATACGTATCACCTCCCGAAGCAGGACCTGGTCCTAGGTGTTGATACCTATATTCGTGAATATAGCCATCGTCGTGTATGAAAAAAGATACTGCTTCCATTGCTAATGTGTAGTAGAGAACACCTCTATAGTATGTTAATCCAAATACTCCCCCACTACCCCATTCAGGTCCATATCTTGGATTATAAATGTAGAATCTATGCATCTCTTCCCCCTAACTAATATAACGATATGAACTCTTAGTTTTAAACACAGACATAACTTAATGAGTACTATCTAATCAGAGTAAAGTACTTTCTTATTTCTACTGGTTTCTCAACAGATCAAGTATTAACAAGTTTTGTTAATATTCATCCTGTTTTAAGTCTTCCACCGATCTCGGAAACCATGTTACAGAGTAGGTAAGCAATCCGTGTTACAATAAAGTCCAGTTCAAATCAGAGCTTGGATCTTAGAGTCAGTATTTCGAATTGTTTTAATTTTAAAGGTTTTGATTCCACTTTATCGAGATACCTGAACTCTATTGAATATAAGTGATAATCATCAATCTATATGACAACAATGTTTAATTCGTCTATAATCACATGTGATTTAATTAAGGATTTTAAAAACATAAAGATTGGTTGACATGTTCAAGAAAGTTTATATAAACAATCGGAGAAGAACTTGTATTAGCTCATTCTCCTTCTATAGATTATAACGGCAGTTACGACTCCAATTACTGACGCTACTCCGATTATGGTAACGGTTACTATAGAGAAAGTTGGAATACTTTCGATTATAATTGGTGTTCCGCTTAAATCACCTATATCCATTGAATATTCATACAGAGTTATGCCGAGGGCTTCTACACCTACTGCTACGTTTATGATATACGAGAACGATATTCTTATTCTAAATGATTCAAAAGAGAAGATTGAACCAGTATGTGAGACTGATATGGATCTGAAGCCTTTTGAATTCCAAAAAAAGCTAGTAGGGGAAACGGATCCGGGTCCTTCGACTTCAAGTAGAGCTTTAATACTCCCATTAATCTTAGCATAAAGTACTCCTAATCCAAGTATATCTGTTATAGGTATTTTAACGAAGCCTATTGGTGTAGGAAAACTTGAAGTATATGTTTTACCTTGAAATATTATAGAGAGTGAAGTTGTTTCTGGAAACACGCCTACAGTCATAACTCCTGAGCTTCCTGAAAATACCATGGGAGTATTAGTCTGTACAGAAACCGTGAGATCTAATCTAACCTGAAAAAGGGTTAAATCTATATTGCCCGTAGTAAAGGTAACAGAATGAGTTCTCGCAAATGCTTGAGGAATATTAAATAGTATTGATAAAATAAGCAAAATCATTATTAAAGAAAATAATTTTTTCATTTTTATAAATCTCCCATGTTTCTAAATAAATATCTTAAAGATCGTTTATTAACTTTTTAAGCCTCTCGTTTCCTACTTCATTTTTAAAATTTGAAGTCAGCATTACCGTAGGTTTCCTTAGCTTCATGAACGAAGTCTATGTAATGGTTTGTTAATATAATTCTCGAGACATAATCTTAATATTTTAAGTAGTCTCTAAACCTCATTCTTAAACCATAGTTTCCCTAAATAAATTTTTTATGTACTAAGTATGAGTTGATGGTTTTATTTAAGAGCTGAGGATCTGTTCAGCAATACCTTTTGAATATTTTTGAAACACCGCTATATTAGGTTTCATATTGTTTTACTAGTGTTATCAATTCTTTCGCTTTATTCTTTGTATCATTATTTATTATTTTCCAAACATTAGATATGTTCTTTAAAACTGATTGTATATGTTCTTTGTTAAGAAGATAATAGTCTCGACCAAGTTCTTTTAAAGCATCTAGTAAATTGCTTATACTTTCAGATATTTGTATAGCATCTTTTGAAGTATACATCTCTATCTCTAATGTTACATTAGAAGGTTTAGTGAATAAACCGCTTTTCCCCTGAAAACGAATGTAGAGTTCTGATCCCGGCTCAGTTGTAAATCTATATTCTCTAGTTCCCACGATTTCAGATTGTTCCATACGAGGACTAAACATATTAAATATTACTGGAGATGTACTAGCTATTCTAATCGTTACAAGACTACCGTATGGGATATAGTATCTAAATTCTCTAACTGCTCCTTTATTAATTCTGAATCCTTGTGTATCTCTCTTATAAACAGTATCATATCTAACATTTATTGCCATAAAAATCCCAGAAAACTTACTATATAATTCTTATTTAATACTATATTTTAAATATTCATCTCATCTAAAACCCTAGCTGCTTTTATCACATTTTTAAGAAGTTTTATATTAAAGAATTCCAACCCCAAGTCTTCGTAAACGCTACTGAGGTTCAAATAGTAGTAATTGAATTACTCATCAAATATCGAGATTCACTACACATCGATCGTGTCGTTTGAGTTTAGTTTCAAATACGTAATGGAAATTGATTGATCGTTGGAAACGGGTATAACTCTCATGGTTATTTAGAAATAGACATGGTTTTCTTACAGGATAAACATTACACAGTTTTACCGAAATGTCTACCTATTGGTGCGTTTTAAATAAATTATATTACGGTATCTGCTAAGATTTAGAGAGAGCTGAATTAACTTCTAGGTAAGTACGGTGTAAAAGCGGGTTTTATCGTAAGGAGAGTGTTTTTGATCCTTTAAATACTTGGGTATGTGGAGTAGATTTTACAAATATGTCTTAGATTATTCTTTGACTAGGTTTAATTAATTATAAAAATGTAAACAACTATGTTTCTTGAATACACAGTATTTATAGTTTTAAATTTAAGAGTTAAATCTATATCTAAATGTTTTAACTATTGAGAGGAGAGAGTTGTGAAGTTTTCAAATCGTGTTTGTTTTTTGCTTACGAAGGTTGCTAGGTTTTGTTTTAAGAATATATTCGTTAAAACAGTAGTCATATTTATGGTTTTGTTTTTAATATCATACGTTACGCTTACATCTACGAGAATTGAATCAATTGGTTTAGGTAAGTATTTAGTTGAATTTTGGTGTGAAAAACGTGGAATAAATCCTGGTTTATGTAGTGTTAGATTTGAATCAGGTTTAACAATAGTTGAACAATCTCTATCTCTAAGTCTATTCTTAACAGTTATTGTTTTAACAGCTATATCGATGAAGTTGAGATACTATGCTGCTGTGTTTGCTTTATTTATACTCGTTCTCCTAGGTATCACGCCACCTCAAGAGCTTATTATGGGTGTTGACTGGAAGCTTATAGTATTTCTTATTGGAAGTATGACGTTAGCATTCATATTGAGAAATCTTGGTGTGTTTAGATATATTGCTTTAACTGTTTTCAGAGCTAGTAGAGGGTCACCATTCTTGTTCCTACTACTGCTTTCCTCGATCTCGTGGTTTCTAGCATTAGCTGTTGATGAAGCTACTAGTATAGTGTATGTAATGATGCTTCTACTAGATATTAAGAAGATAACGGGCAAGGATATTACACCACTAGTAATCTTAGTTGTTCTAGCAACTAATACTGGTAGTTTAGCTATGCCGATCGGCAATCCTATCGGTATATATTTAGCTTTCACAATTGGACTACATGCATCTGATTTCATAGTTTACGCTCTACCATTATCTTTAATGCTACTTTTAGTTTTAATAATTGTCTCCTACTTTATTATGAAGAATACTTTGAAAGAGATCGTAGGCTTTATTACTCCCGAGAAAATAGGAATTATCTTAACAGAGTTCTACACGAGATTCGGTAAGAGAAGAAGTTTTCCCGTTATCTATGGTTTAACTCTATTATTTGGATTTTTAATAACAGTTTCTCTAGCACGAAACATAGCTGAGGCTTTACAGATAGTTTACGGTGAATACGTAGAACCCCATTCTCTACTAGCATTCGTTCCCTACGTGTTCATCCTATTATCACTAGAAGAGTTTAAACCAGAGAGATTAGAATCTGTTTTAATTCACGGCGTTGAATGGCCTTCAGTATTTTTCTTTATTGCACTATTCATGCTTGGATATTCTCTACTATGGACTGGTGTATTCGTGAGAATAGCCTACATAGTTGGTGAAGCTACAATGAGTTTGAGAAGTTTCTTACTAGGTGAGGTTCTACTATTAACAACAGCTGTAACTAGTGCTTTCCTCGACAACTTGTCCGTTATAGTTGCTTTTACACCAGTAGCTCAGAGCTTAGTATACTCGGGTTTACCGAAGAGTCTCTACTGGGCATTACTGTATGGTGGTGTTCTAGGAGGAAACTTCACACCTATTGGTTCAACAGCTAACATTGTTGCAATAGGTATTTGTGAAAAAGCGAAAATTAAAGTATCGTGGTTAAAATGGATTAAAATAGCATTGATAATAACTCTAATACAGCTACTAATAGCTTGCTCGTGGTTTACAATAATTTCAACTTAAGTCTCTTTACTCTCAATCTCATTCGATCACGTTTTAAGATATTACTAAGCAATCTCCACGTAAAATACTTCGTAAATCCGAAAACTATAGAATAATAATTACTATAAATTCTTTCCATAAAATATCTCAGAAACAATATACTAGAATAATTCAAATACAAACATACATCTATGATCCAACATCTGTCATCTCCACGTAAATCCCTTTTTCAGAGATTAA
>JAWAVV010000004.1:74627-132575 GCA_038897715.1 Desulfurococcaceae archaeon | reverse complement strand
ACAAGCATCTGTAAACTACTATGACGTAGACATTGACGCTGTTAAGTCTGTATTCAACTATTAGACACAATCAATGAGAATTAATACTCAGGGATACATTATACAGAATTGAATTTAAACCTTCAATGAGTAAAATTGTAGACACAAGACTTAAATAGACATTGCTAACTATTCTAAAGCTTCCAACATCTATAGCTAGAGCTTAAAATAAATCTATCACTAAATATTTGTTTTCGTTCAATCATGACCAAAACTTCTACCTCATTCACATGGATTCAAGCATCTGCGTGGATTCATGAATAGCTATAAACTATAAACTATTCAATCCGATAAAGAGATTAAAACATATTTGTCAAACCTCCAATAAACCTGAATTAGAAGATCTCTCGGAGAGACGTGGAACAAAACCTGAGAGAAAAAAGATTCATATTAATACAGCGTTTGTCTTCAGAAAATACTTTATAAAATATGATGAAGATACTTCAAGAAGAGCTATAGATGCTGCTGAGAGTGTGATTCAATTTGTCAAAAACACGCTCAGATTATGAAGAATTAATTAAAGTTGTTGAGAAGATTTTAAGTAGTTTTAAAACATATGCAGTAATACTTTTCGGTTCTCGTGCTAGAGGCGATTATAAACCGTGGAGTGATTACGATATATTGATAATAGCTGATTTTAGAGATAAATACCTAGATAGAATAGGAAATATTTTAGAGTTAATAGACAACACTAATTTAACCATAGAACCCCATCCATATACTTTAAAAGAAGCTATCGAAATGCTTAAGAAAGGAAATCCAATAATTGTTGATGCAATTTCAGAAGGTATAATCCTATATAGTAGAGAGGAATTTAAAGAACTTCTCAAACTATATGAAGAATTATTGAGAAAAGGACTCAAAAAATCGGAAACATCGATAATCATACCACCCGATATCTAAGACGAATAATAGCGATCCATATTACTCAACAACATGGTATTGAAATACAATATAGATTTAAGAATTAAGTATATGGTTTAATCTAAGGACTCCTAATTACTTCTCTATTACTAATGAGCTCTACAGTCACACTCTCCAAGATCAGAACCATTTCTTCAATTAAGGGATCGGGTAGTGAATACTCTCAAGTAGTATCGATAAATACTTGTAGGCTTTCTCCAAATCTTAGTTCTCAAACTACATTAATTATTATCAGAATCTATATAAAACACATCATGTTTATAACAAATGATCGTGAAACAATGGTTTTATAAATAACCAGATCCCTATGGATACAACGGGCCCGCCGGGATTTGAACCCGGGTTCTCCGGCTCCGGAGGCCGGCGCCTTAATCCAGGCTTGGCTACGGGCCCCTTCTCTATTTGATTAAATACTGTTTTATACTTGTCTTATTATTTATTAATTAATACGTATGGTGGTTTTTATGAGTTATAGTATTAGCGATCTGGCTCGTGTTCTTAGAGTTTTCTCCAGTAATAACGTTAAATTTACTATTATCGGTGATACTTGTATACAGATAGTTCTTGGTAAAGAGAGTTTTATCAATGATATTGACTTATTTATCATAGAACCCAGTATTTTCGATAACGAACGTTTCTACATGAATCTAGCTATTAGCAATGGATGGGAGTATTCTTATACAGAGATCGGGACTCCTCGTTTAATAGCTAATATTAATGGTAAAGAGATTGTTATTGAACTTTATGAAAACTATTTAGATATAGATATTCCTGAATCTATTATAAATAAATCTAGAGTTGTG
The DNA here is from genome assembly GCA_038897715.1 of Desulfurococcaceae archaeon. Classification (GTDB taxonomy): domain Archaea; phylum Thermoproteota; class Thermoprotei_A; order Sulfolobales; family Desulfurococcaceae; genus JAWAVV01. The sequence goes on along the minus strand of JAWAVV010000004.1, from coordinate 130,809 downwards.
AATATAGATGATTTAAAAATTAGAATACTTTATCCAGAACAATACTTGGTTTTAAAAGCGAGACAGGGTGTTGATTTAGATAAGTTGAAGCAATACGTTAGAGAATTGAAACAAATCGATTACAAATTATTGAAAGAAACTATTGATAAATACCCTGAAGACGAGAGGAAAGTTATTATTGAAAGACTCGAAGATATTGGTTTATACATATGATCAGTCTATTCAAATACTATTTAAATCCACATCTACTTAGAATTCGTTAAAACTTATAATTATCAAACCATTATTAAACACTTCTCGGAGTAAAGGTGATTGTTTGAAAAACAGAGTTTTAAAACTCATAATTATGAGTTATTTACCTGGTTTAATACTAATCATAATAGATTACTTATTTAGTTCGAAGAATCCTTTTATAACATGGATATTCATGTTTATCTGGAGTATTTACGTATTCATCCTACTCATCGTCTACTACTTGTTCGAGAGAAGAGGTAGATAGTATTGTATCAATGGAGTAGTATTATTGTAATAATCGTTTGGCTACTAGTATCCTACGTATATGGTTTTCTAAAAACACGTAGAGGAAAGAGAAGTGTTGAAGAATGGTTTGTAGCAGGACGTAGACTCGGTTTAATAGTACTATGGCTAAGTCTAGGTGCGAATATTTACAGTTCATATACTTTCCTAGGACTACCTGGTTTAGCTGCTCGTAAAGGTTTTGAAGCATTTACGATAATACTATACGGTATGATCGGATATCTCTTAGGTTTCTGGCTCATACCTCTATTCTGGAGAGAAGCTAGAGATAGGAAATGGTTGACTATAGCTGATGCTTTCCAAGACCTATATAATTCGAGAATTATGGGTATTTACATAGCTTTAACTACTTCACTATGGAGTATACCGTATATACAGCTTCAACTACAAGGTATGGGATATATTATTGAAACATCTAGTTATGGATTGATTAAACAAGAAATAGCTGTTATCTCATCATTCATTGTATTAACTATACTAATAGTCTTTGGAGGAATGATTAGTGTAACGAGTATTAACGCACTACAGGGAGCTTTAATGCTCTTATCAATATGGTTGCTTGGATTAATAGCACCATTAATACTATTCGGAAACTATACTGAATTATTCAATACTTTAATTAATGCTAGTAAAATAAACCCGGATTTCCACATCATACCGAGTAGAGAAGACTATTTATTCCTATACACAACGATATTAGCTGCACCACTAGGTTTCTGGCTATGGCCTAATAGATTACATAATATTTTCGCAGCTAGAGATGAGAAAATTGTTAAGAAAAACATGGTTTTAACAAGTATTTTCCAGTTAAGCCAGTTTCCAGCAATTATCGTTGGTTTAACAGCTACAGGTTTATTCATTAGAGGAGAATTAGCTAGTAGTTTAAGTGAATTTAGGAAAATAGCTGATAAGAGTTTTATGGAAGTAGCTATACGTGTATTCAACAACCCGTTATTGATTGGTTTAATAGGTGCTGGAGCTCTAGCAGCATCATTATCAACAGCAGCAGCTATTCTACATACGTGTGCATCATTGTTTTCAAAAAATATTGCTGCAAACAAGAGTAGTGAAGAGAAAATAATGCTCTACGCTCGTTTATTTACAGTAATAATAGGTATTATTAGTCTATTACTAGCACTATATAGTCCCGGTGTTTTAGTATATTTACTGTTAATAGGTTACGCGGGTATAATACAATTGTTTCCAATATATATTGTTAAACTAAAGAAACCGGAATTCATTAACACACAGATAGCGATAATATCTTCAGCAACCGGCATGATCACAGCACTTGTTTTCAACATAACTAAACCATTTCCATATATTTACGATGGATTCATAGGATTACTATTAAATCTAACTGTAATGAGTATTGGTATCTTTATCAAATACTTTAAACAATTAAGAGTAAAGAATAAATAATAATAAGTAGTTTAAATAATTGATTTTGAATAACAAAGAGGTTTGTAAAATGCCTATAACAGACCCTGTTAAACTACAAATTGTTTTCAATAGAGTTTTAAATAAGAAAATATGCCGTAAATGTGGTGCATATAATCCACCAAACTCCGAGAAATGCCGTAGATGTAGGAGTAGGAATTTAAGGATGAAAAAAGGTTTTAGAGCTAAATACAAGTAATTCTACTTAATCTCTTCTAACATTAAATATTTAATAATATCTATAACTAGATTCTTCAATAAACTACAGCTCCATTTAGTATTCAGAAATAAACCCAGTCTCAATCTTAATTCCCCTACTGGAGGTATGTGTATGAAAACAGATGGTTTACCATATTCTAAAGAATATTTGTATATAGTGTATGCAACAGCATTACATAAGAATAAACCGGAAGTATTAGATAACTTGATACTATAACCAATACTCTCTAAGTAATAAACTAGTTTTCTAAAATTAATCTGTATCGGAATAGATAGTGTGGAATCATTATACAAGTAGTCGTTGAATATGAAACTATTATCTCTATAGTAACCGTAATTGAAACCTGAAAGTTCAATCAACGGATCATCGGCAACGGGATGTAGTCCTAATCCAATAACAATACTTGGTTTATATTTCTTGATTAAATTATTCAACACTTCTAGTGATTTAAAATCAACGGGTAGAACAATACCTTTAACAATACATTTATCAACAAAAGTATTATCTAAAATCTCGGCAACAACGCCTGAGGGATTTGGATAAAATATTCTACCATCACTACTTCTAAACCAATCGAAACCAGAAACTACTATAGTGCATTCATCCATAAATAACACACTCTATAAAGTAAGTAGATATTATTTAATAAATTTCATAGATTCAAAAACACATATAGTATTTTAGAGGAAAAGAATTAATCGAAAAAAGAGTTTGAAAACCATTCATAAATATACTTAGTGAAATATTATTTTATAAAAAAATAATACTTAAAAGAGTTATTAGAACAATTAATATTTTAGGAAGAGGGCCCGAGCTCGAAAAATGTGAAGAACCTAGGCCACGAAACAGAAAATGTGGCCCGGGTAGCTCAGTCTGGTAGAGCGCCGGGCTGTGGATGAAACCCCTTGATGACGACAATAGAAAGGGGTTTGAGTAGAAACCCGGAGGTCCCGGGTTCAAATCCCGGCCCGGGCCCTTTCACAATTCTATTCTCACATTACTAATGATTGAAATGTTTCAACATATAATATTTGTTGAGATTAACAATAGTTTTCCAGAAATATTCATACATCTGCTCTACGTTTACTATCCATAAACCTCTCAGAGTAGAAATCGTGTAACCTTTACAAACCCAATTACGTGTAGAGAAATCGAATACTATAACACATTTTACTACATATTTTGTTTAAAACTTTAGTTAAAAATAGCTGTGAGTAGTATTTAGATAAACTATAGCGGAGTTTCAGAGTAGTGGTAGAAGAATAGTTTAAAACACATTAGTGTTTAAAATGAATTAAAATTATTACTAACCATGTTTATAAACAATATTTAAACAAAAATATTCAGTTTTAAATCAATGTATTCAAGGGAGAGTAGTTTTGATTGATTCAGCGATTATCCCAGCAGCAGGTTTGGGAACACGTTTAACACCGTTTACTAAAGAAATACCTAAAGAAATGTTACCAATATTGATTAAACGTAATGAAAACATTATCGTTGAACCAGTACTACACTATATTTACGATTCACTCTACAGTATTGGTATAAGAAATTTCCTATTCATAGTTGGCCGTGGTAAGAGAGTTATTGAAGACTATTTTACACCAGATTGGAGTTTTGTCGAATACTTAAAGAAGATTGGAAAACATAAAGAATCATCTATTCTAGAAGAATTCTATGAGAAAATAGAGAATTCAAATATTATCATGGTTAATCAACCAGAACCTAAAGGATTTGGAGATGCTGTTTTAAGAACGAGAAATCTAATCAATACAGAACCCTTCATAGTACACGCTGGCGATGACATAATCTATCCTACACATAGTGAGAATATTGTTAATTTATTAAACCATTACTACAAGTATAGACCAAAAGCTGTTTTCCTATATGATGTAAGCAATAATCCAGAGAGATATGGTGTTATAACTGGTGAAGATAAAACTAGTTATATTGAAGTATACGATATTGTTGAAAAACCGGAAAAACCATTATCTAGAAACGTTGTTGTAGCAATATATGTTTTCGATAAAGAGATCTTTGAAGCATTGGATAAAACAAAGCCGAGTAAAGGAGAACATCAGTTAACAGATGCTATAAAGTATTTGTTGAAAAAAGGTTATGAAATACACGCTGTAAGAGTTAACGGTATAAGACTCGATTTAGGTACACCTGATCAATACCTATATGCTTTAAAAACTTTTGTTGAAAAAAGTCTATTAGGTTGATTTGATGAATAATCACCTGGATCATTATAGAATAGGTGTTATTGGATTAGGCTTCGTCGGCTTAACGCTATCAGTTGTACTAGCTAATAATGGATTCAACGTATACGGAGTTGACACAGATCTAAATAAAGTAGAATTAATTAAAAATAGGAAAACACCTTTCTATGAAGAAAAGATTGAATATTATTTAGAGAAAGTCGTTGACGATAAGTTAATAGTATCGACCGATTACAATGTTTTAAGAGATACTAATATAGTTTTCATAACAGTAGGTACACCGTCTGAAAACAATGGGAGTCAAAGACTAGATTACGTTATAGAAGCTGTTAATAGACTTAGTAATGTATGGAAAAACATTGATTCATATAGATTATTAGTTGTTAAAAGCACTGTTCTACCCGGCACTACTAGAAAATTAGCTAAAATAATGTCTGATAAAACTGGTTTAGAGATAGGTAGAGAGCTAGGAGTAGTGTTCAACCCCGAGTTTCTCAGAGAAGGTTCTGCAATAGAAGATATGGAGAAACCAAGTAGAATTGTAATAGGATGTATTGATGAGAAAAGTTGTAGAATTATTCGTACTCTATGGGAGGAGTTGTATAGGAGGCTTAATACTGAAGTTAAGATAAGAGAAATGAGTCTTGAAGAAGCAGAATTAGTTAAATATGCTAGTAATATTTTCTTAGCTATGAGAATTAGTTATGTAAACACTATTGCTAATATATGCGAAGAAATACCGAATTGCGATGTTAATAAAGTACTTGAAGCAACGGGTTTAGACCCTAGAATAGGGAGTCATTATCTTGAACCAGGTTTAGGATATGGAGGATCCTGTTTACCTAAAGATATTAAATCATTCATATGGTTTTCAAAAAATAAACTAGGTTACAAACCCGTTTTAATAGAATCAATTGATAAAGTAAATGAAAAACAACCATATAGAGCTTTAGAGTATTTGATCAAAGAATATGGAGATCTAAGCGATAAAGTAATAGGAATACTCGGTCTAGCTTTTAAACCAAATACTGATGATATTAGAGAATCTATTTCATTGAAGATAATAGATAAATTACTCGAGATGAAATCTAAAATCAAAGTTCACGATCCTAAAGCTATGGATAACGTTAAGAAAATCTATGGAGATAAACTAGTTTACTGCAATAACCCTATTGATGCAATTAAAGACTCCGATGCAGTCATAATAGCTACTGCTTGGAGAGAGTATAGGAGACTAAAACCAGAAGATTATTTGAGATTGATGAGAAATCCTGTTGTAATAGATGGTAGAAGGATATATGATAATTACAGAGATTTTGTTGAAAAAGGTGTTAAATTCTATGCTATTGGATTAAGTAAAAAACAATGTTTGTAAACGGGTTTAAGTAATTTCATTTAAGATTAACGACGTGTTATTCATTGTGTCAAAACTTTTCCAATAAATTATTAACTAGATGAGATGAATCATTGTTTAGTTAACTATTTATTCAAATAAATTGAGAAATAATCTTAGATGGTGATTATTTGTACACATATATTGCACGTTATCCATATATTAGCGGTGAGAAGATTCCATTACACTACTATTCTCTATTATATAGACAACTAGAAAGTATTTGGAAAGAACTAGTTAATTATCTCAGGGAAAACAATATAGAACATGAGATTAAGAGACACGATATTATTGTTAAAACAGATAATAGTTTAGCAGATGATGTTTTAACAAGACTTCACGTATCCTTCATGGATATACATGGATTCTACAAAGGAGATAGATTAGAGTATAGAGAATACTTAGAATTCTTACGTAAAAACTATAGTGTTTCGATCTCAAATCTATTCATACAACTACATGATTTAATATTGAATGAAAATTATGATAAAGCATTCGATATAGCAATGATTTCTATTAGGAAAATAGCTGAAACTGAAAATCTATGTGCTAGAACTGGAAGAAGGATTGATCAATTATTATTTGAAATGCTTCACGGAAACATACCGCAAACATATACAAATACCTATCTACTGTTGATAAAAGGCTGTGAAATAGTCGGTAGTTTCGCTAAACAAATATTCCTAGAAGTTGCTGAGAAATCTTATCAAATAGGCTTATTATTTAAGAAAAACATTGAGTTGATGAATAAAGTAGAAGATGTTTCTGGAAATAGTATTAATTAAAGTGATTTATATGAATGATGTGTTGAAAATAGTTTTAATAAGAGTATACGCAGATCTATCAAATCCAGGATACTATAGTGTAATTCATAGAGATAATTGTATAACAATACTACCAGTTGTTGAGAAAAATAGTTTAGAAACAATACCTTCATTCATGGATCCAGGTAGAATTATTGATAAATGTAGTGGTAAACCATTAGAATACTACTACAAGTTCAGTAAATTTAATCCAAAAGCTATACACAACGACCCGAGGATAGACCTGGGTTTTTACACGGAAGAAGCTAGGTCTAATAGATTACCTTATACTAAAATGAGTAGAGAAACGATAATTTTATTCATGAGTGGTTTAGCTAAATATCCTGAAAACATCTGGTTTGCTAGCAAAAAAGAGTTTAGGAAAATTCAAAGAGAAATACGTTCTAAAAACTTGATGGGAATATATATTATCGGTGGAATAGTTTTAAACAAAGTTTTGAAAATAGAGAGTAGTGATTGGAATAAAACATTTGAAGAAATACCTGTATTAATGTATAGTCCCCATTACTATAGAAAAAATAATAAAAATACAGTAGCGTTTATTGGTAAAGGTTTTTACATAAATCCTCCTTTAAAAATAGCTACGTTAACTACAGATAGCTTCAAGATCACTCGTGATTTGATTGAATTGATTAATAGAGAAAATGTATATAAATTGATTAAACAAAACTTTAGAAAAACAAGTATTATTGAAACTAAACGAGATATATTTGAAAAAACACTTGGTTCAAGAATAGATTATGTTTAAACTCCAAGTATTTTTCTAATTAAAGCAGCTCTGATATATAATCCATTTCTAGCTTGTTCAAAATACTTAGCTTGAGGTAATTCGTCAACGCTCTGATCTAACTCCCATGTTCGTGGAAGTGGATGCATAATCACGGGTATATGGCTGAGATTTTCTAGTAACTTTCTGTCAATTCTGTAAGAACCTTTTAACTTATCTACAAGTTCTTTATCTTCAATTCTTTCAACTTGTAGTCTTGTAATATAGAGTACATCGAGTTTATTAATAACTTCTTTAATATCTTCAATTAACTCGTATTCTACATTATTCTCATCAATGTATTTAATAACTTCTTCTCTAATCTGTAATTGTTTTGGTGCAATATAGTATATTTTAATATCTCTAAATTTAGCTAGTAAATACGATAAACTACTCGGAGTTCTACCGTATTTTAAATCACCCATAATACCTATTGTTAAACCATCTATTTTACCAAATATCCTCCATATAGTGTATACATCTAGTAATGCTTGTGTAGGATGCTCGTTCCAACCATCTCCAGCGTTAATAACAGATGCTCTAACTATTCTACTAACTTGTTCGGGGAAAAACGGTTTCTTCTGTCTAATAACAATAATATCAGGACTATAGCTATCGATAATTCTAATAGTATCTAAATCCGTCTCACCTTTCAATAAACTAGATGATTCAACATCGAAATCAATAACACATCCACCTAGTTTAACCATAGCTATTTGAAAACTAAGTTTAGTCCTCGTACTTGGTTCGAAAAACGCTGTTACCATTAATTTACCTTCAGCATATTTCAGCGTTTTACCCGATTCAAATATTCTTCTCAATTCTTCTGCTTCATTAATCAAATCAATTACTTGTTCACGTGTAAATTGCTTCGCAGACAATATGTCTATTTTCTCCGAATACATTAGTTCACCTTTCAAATACTGTTATTAGAGTAATAGCTATTTTCTATAAATATTTTTAATTATTTCAATCAGAGAATTGAGTATTGAAATATAACCAGTACATCTACATAAATTACCTTTCAAATACTCTCTAGCTTTATCTAAACTATCTACATTCTCATCTATCATTCTCCTAATAACTAGTATAATACTGGGAGTACAGAAACCACATTGAACACTACTATTCTCTAATACTATTCTTTGAATCATATTCATAACAGAGTCGTTTTCAAATGCTTCAATAGTTTTAACATCTCTACCGTTGACATCGACAGCTAGTATTAAACACGATGGAACAGGGTTATTATCCAGCAATACTGTGCATAAACCACATTCGCCAATCCCACATCCGTATTTAACACTCTTTATTTTAAATCTATCTCTTAACACGTTCAACAATAATTCATTCGGTTTAACATCTATTTCAACCAATCTATTGTTTAAAGTGAATTTTACGAGAATACTACATCACCTTCAATAATCTATTATATGCTTTAATTAAACCATCGTAAACAAGTATTTTAGATAAATGTTCTCTATATTCAGAAGTCGATCTAATATCAGTTATTGGATTTATATCTCTAACTACAAGTTTACAACCCTCTCTAATTAATTCTTCACTAAATACTTTATTCTTCAAATAATTCTCAACAGTAAATGCTCTAACCGGTGTAGGTGCAACAGAACCTAAAGCTATAGCTACGTCTTCAATAATATTGTTTTCACCAATAACTAGTTTAACAGCTATGTTTACTTTAGCTAAATCCATCGATGTTCTAGCTATTTTAATGAAAACAGAACTATGTCTCCTATTCTCATACGGTATTTTAATACCATAAAGTATTTCATTGTAGTTTAAAATAGTCTTCTTCGGACCTTTGAAAAATCTATTTATTGACACTGTTTTGAAACCATTTAATCCATAAATAATCAATTCAGCATTGTATACTAGTAGTGGTGGTGCTGTATCAGCTGCTGGAGAAGCATTACATAAATTACCACCAATACTAGCCAAACACCTAATCTGCCAAGAACCCATAGATGAAACAGCTTCGTGTAGTGCTTGAAACCTGTTTTTAACCAACTCACTACTCTCTAGTTCACGCAATGTCGTCAATGAACCTATAAATAAGTGATCTCCCTTATCAATTACTCCATACATTTCCTTAATCCTCTTAATATTAACTATGTATTTCGGTTTAACAACACCCATTTTCACTTGAACGAGAAGATCTGTTCCACCAGCTATTACTTTTGCTTCAGGACCTAGTTTATCGAGTAATCTAACTGCTTCATCAACACTATCTGGTTCATAGTATTCGAATTCACAAGGTATTATCCTCGTATTAGCTAGATTAATATTCCAACTCATAAATCAACCTCACCTCTCTCTTTAATAGCTTTAACTATCTTCTCAGGAGTAATGGGTAGTTCGTAGAATCTAATACCTATAGCATTATATATTGCATTAGCGATAGCTGCTACAACAGGGTTTGTAGCAGCTTCTCCCAAACCCTTGGCACCGAATGGACCATCGGGTTCATACGTGTCTGCGAAAAAAACTATGAAATCGCTTGGATCAATTGTTTCTGAAATAGTTGGAATCTTGTAGTCAATAATAAATCCTTTATTAAGTAAATCACCTGTTTCTCTATCATAATAAGTATTCTCAATTAAAGCCATAGACCAACCCATTGTAAAACCACCATGTGCTTGTCCTTTAGCAAGACCCGGGTTTATGGGAGTACCACAGTCTATTCCAAATACTATTTTCAATGGTTTAACAATACCAGTCCACGTATCAACAACTAGTTTAACGAAACAGACCGTGAAAGTTGGTGGAGCAGATGGAGCTCTATACGATAGTGAAACAGATAGTGAACCATAATTTCTCTGCCAAATCGTTTTAGCTAATTCACTTAAAGTAATTTGTTTCTCCGGAGAACCTTCGATATAGATTATTGTTTCACGAGTTTCACTATCATATCTGAATTTAATAGCATCCGGTGTAGCAATTCCTCCTAGAATATTCCATGCATATAGTTTAATCTTATCTTTCAACTCTAATGCAGCTCTACGTGCAGCTTCGCCTCCAACAAATACTCCTCTCGAAGCATGTGTACAGACATCGAATAAAGTATCATCTGTACCTCCATAAACTACTCTTATCCTACCTGGATCTATTTTCAATTCTTCAGCAATTATTTTAACATGAGCATCTAGAGAACCTCCACCACAGTCTTGTAAAGCTGTTATATAATCAATAGTACCGTCTTGATTTAGTTTTAAAATAACACCAGTATAATCTATAACAGTACCTGATAAAGGACCTCCTGCTCCACTCGTATGAAAACCTCTGCCAACTCCAATACCTATTCTAAACCTACCTTTCTTCTCACCCGGATTACCTCGATTAGACCAATCGATCAACTCGGCTCCTTTAGTCAATAAATAGGGGACTCCATCGCTTTTAATAATTGATTTAACAGTAGGACCCTGACCCCAGAAAACATCTCCTTTACCAACATAGTTTTTCAATCTAAATTCGATCGGATCTAAGCCTAATTTCTCCGCTAGCTCGTCTACAACTGTTTCAACTACCCATGTTACCTCTGGATTACCAAATCCTCTTTTAGCACAACTAGGTATTTTATTCGTATAAACAGCTAATCCACGGTATCTCATATTTCTCCATTTATATAGCGATATAAACCAACCCAATGCTGTTGTTAAAAGAGGATATGCTTGAATCTGGTGTGCACCTATATCCACTATATTCTCTAATTCAGCTGCTTTTAATAAACCATCTTTACTCGCACCAACTTTTATTTTAAAATACATTTCGTAACTACAGTGATCGTACATATCTTCTTCTCTAGTCAAACTGATTTTAACAGGTTTACCGCTTTTCAAAGCCAAAGCAGTAGCTACGAGAACGACTTGATTAGTATGTATGCTTGAGCCAAAGCTACCTCCAATAGGAGTTTTAATAACATTTACTTTATTCAATGGAATACCGAATACTTGTGAAACAAGCAGTCTAGTGTTATGAATACTCTGAGTAGTTGCCCATATTGTTAATCCACCGTCGTGTTCTGGTTTAACAACAGCCGATTTAGTCTCAAGCTGCATATGATATCTTCTACTAGTATGAAAAGATCTCTCGATAACAACATCTGATTCTTCAAAACCTTTCTCAGGATCTCCTTCTACGTATTCGTATTTACAAGCAATATTGTTTTCAACATCAATCCATTTACTACCTATCATTATCTTATCGTGAATACGTACAGCACTGTTTTTCATTGATTCAAATGGATCTAGAGTGAATGGTAATATTTCCCACTCAATCTCTATTGATTCAATTGCTTTCTGAGCAATATACTCTGATTCAGCAGCTACAGCTAATACGTATTCGCCAACGTAACGAGGATGATCTGTTAAAACCTCCCAATCTTTATAAGTCACTTCTTCAATACTAATCAATCTAGGATTATATTTAACACGTGGAATATCCCATGGAGTAACTACAACAGCGTTTAAACCAATAGCTTTACTAGTATCAATTCTCTTGACAATAGCGTGTGGATAAGGACTCTTATATATACGTCCAATGAGCATTCCAGGTATTTCAATATCACTAGTATACTCTATTCTCCCCGTAACCTTACCCCATCCATCGTGTCTAATAATATCTTTACCTATGAATATATATGTCAAAAAGAAACACCTTGATAGAAATTCACATATACTTAATAACGCTACCAGTATATATAAACTAATACGGTGGATTGATTGAACTCTATTCTAGTAAAAAACGGAAACATTGTTTATCCATGGGGGATTGTTAACGGAGATATATTGGTAATAGATGGTGTAGTTAAATGTATTGGTAAATCGATTGAATACAATGGTGTTGAAAAAATAAATGCAAAAGGCAAGATAGTGCTACCGGGTGTTGTAGATATACATGTACATATGCGTGAACCCGGTTTAGAGTATAAAGATAATTTTGAAAACGGAACTAGAGACGCTGTACAAAGTGGTGTAACAACAGTTCTAGATATGCCGAATACTATTCCACCTGTTGACAGTGTTGAGAGATTTAGATATAAAAAAAGTGTTTTAACTAATAAAGCATACTGTGATTTCGGATTATATGGAGTTATAGTTGATGATAATATCGAAGAATTAGAGAAATTAATAGATGAAGGAGTTATTGGTTTTAAAGTATTTCTAGGCCCCACAACTGGTGATATAAAGCCTCCATCGCTAGAAACACTTGTTAAAGCATTAAGTATTACGTCTAAACATAGAGTAATAGTAGCATTCCATGCTGAAGAATGGAGTCTAGTAGAGTATTTTACAAAAGAAAAGTTGAAACTGAATAGAAGCGACCCATTAGTTCACTTAGAATCTAGACCACCTATTTGTGAAGAAATAGCGATCCATAAGATTGGTTTAATAGCTAAATACGTTAATGCTCCTGTACATATTGTACATATATCTTCATACGAGAGCGTTAAATCTATCCAGTATTTTAAAGAAATAGGTGTTGATATAACGTGTGAAACTAATCCACATTATCTATTGTTGGATATAGGTGATTACGAAAAATACGGTTCATTGATAAAAGTAAATCCACCGATTAGAGGAGGCTTACATAGAGAATCGCTATGGAGAGCTATTAGAAACGGAGTTATCGATATAATAGCATCGGATCACGCACCCCATAGTGTAGATGAAAAAACTAGAGATATATGGAGTGCTAGCAGTGGTTTTCCAGGAGTATATACTCTACTACCACTAATGTTGAACTCTGCTTTTAATAATCAACTAGATTTAACAATGATTCCTAAACTATTATCTCAGAATCCAGCTAAGAGATTCAGACTATATCCTAGAAAAGGTTGTTTAATACCAGGTTGCGACGGAGACATAGTCATAGTTGATCCCGGTAGAGAGTGGATTATTGATAAAGAGAAAATGTATTGTAAAAACAAGTTAACACCGTTTGATAAATGGAGAGTAAGGGGATATATTGAATACACTATATTGAGAGGAACAATAGTTTACAATAATGGTGAATTGATTGAAAAACCGATCGGAAAGTTTCTCAAACCCGTTTAAATTATTATTTACTCAGAAACATAGTATTTGAATATCGAGTTATGGTTTAAAAGGTGTTTTGATTTGTATACAAGCGATCCATATGAAATTATGCGTAAATGGATGGAAGCTGAAAAATACATCGTAATAGGTAAGAGCATTACACGAAGTGATTCAATAGATAAAGCACTCGGTAGAGCCATGTATTTAGAAGACTATTTTGAACCGGGAAAAATGCTTTTCGTAAAACAAGTTCTGAGTACGATATCGCATGGCTATATAGAGAGAATAGAATATAGTGAAGCAATTAATCACCCCGATATAGTGGGTGTTTTTACTTCAAAAGACATACCTGGAGTAAACAATGTTGGTTACGCAATACCGGATCAACCACTACTAGCTGAGAGAAAAGTTAGATATCACGGTGAACCAGTTGCTTTAATAGCGGGATGGGATATTGATAGTGTTTTAAAAGCAGTTGAAAATATTAAAGTATTTTACAAACCTCTCCCTGTTTTACTAGATCCATTGGATTCTATGAATAGAACCGATGTATTAGTACATGAAGAAAATAATTCAAACATAGCTTTCACAACGAGAATTAGACGTGGAAACATTGAGAAAGGATTTAATGAATCAACTGTTATAGTATCTAATACGTATAGAACACATCATCAGGAACACGCTTATTTAGAAACAGAAGCTTCTCTAGCAATACCTGATATAGACCATAGATTGACGATCATATCTTGTTCACAATACCCACATCTCGCTCAGAAAATTGTCTCCAAAATACTGGGAATACCTTATTCTAAAATAAAAATCATAACACCGTTCATAGGAGGAGGTTTTGGTGGAAAAGATGATGAAGGACCTTTAGCTGCTGCTAAAGCAGCTCTTGTTGCATACCTTACTGGTAAACCATCATTCATAATATATACTAGAGAAGATTCTATGAGAATTCATCCTAAGAGAGAAGCAACTATTATCGAATACACTACGGGAGCGGATGAAAACGGCTATTTGAAAGCAATTAAAGTTAAAATAATACACGATACAGGTGCTTATGCAAATAGAGGTCCATTTATATTATGGAGAGCTACAATGCATTCTTCAGGACCCTACTACGTTCCAAACGCTTGGGTAGATGGATACTGCGTCTACACTAATAAAGTACCACAAGGTAGTTTCAGAGGATTCGGTAATCCATCAATACAGTTTGCTGTAGAGTCTCAAATGGATGAATTAGCTAGAAAAATAGGTTTATGTCCTATTGAAATCCGTTTAAGAAATCTCTTGAAACCGGGTCAGGAGACAGTTACTGGACAGGTTTTAGAAGAATCTGTTGGAGTATACGATATGGTTAAGAAACTAGCTGAGAAAACCAATTGGTGGAATTTAAGGAGAGAAGTAGAGGAATTTAATAGAAAGAATACTAGGTTTAAGAGAGGTGTTGGAATAGGTGTTGGATGGCACGGTATTTCAACTAGTAGAGGAGTTCCCGATTGGAGTAATGCTTATGTTAAAATAGAGAGAGATGGCTCGGTAACAGTGTATACGGGAATAGTTGAAATTGGACAAGGTACTCCAACTAGTAGTTATAGACAGATAGTTGCCGAAGTACTTGGAGCACCACTTGATCTAATAAACATTGTTTTCGGAACAACGGATGCACCGGATACTGGTGCTACACATGCTTCACGAGGTTCCAGTATAGGTGCTATTGGAGTATTCCTAGCTTCCGCTAAGATCAGGGAGAGATTGAATATTCTAGCTAGTGATTTACTCAGAACGAGTATTGAAGATATTGAAATAGTTAATGGTATCGTTATGTCGAAGAAAACCCGTAGAGAGATAACGTGGAGTAAACTAGTTGAAGAAGCTTATAAGAGAGGAGTGGATTTAACAGCTACGGGATATTTCTACATACCTAAAGGGAAATTCGATGAAGAACGAGGACAGGGATTTGCATATCCAGCTTATAGTTTCGTATCGTTAATCGTACTCGTTGAAGTAGATACATATACTGGTAGAGTAAGTGTTTTGAAAGCATATCCCGGTTTAGCAGCTGGTAAAATAATTAATCCACAACAAGTTGAGGGACAATTAGAAGGAGCTATTGTTCAAGGTATTGGATATGTTCTATATGAGAAAATAGTTTTTAACGATAAAGGCGAGATCATCAATACTAATCTATCAGACTACGTTATACCTACTGCTAGCGATATACCTCTTGAAATAGGTGAACCGGTTTTTATTGAAGACAAGTATAAGTATGGACCGTTTGGAGCGAAAGGTGTTGGTGAAATGGCTTTCATACCAATACCAGCTGCTATAGCTAATGCTGTATCACATGCTTTAGGTAAGAGAGTTACTGAACTACCTTTAACTCCCGAGAAAATACTTGAAATGATAGAGGTGAGATGAATTGTTCTATAAACTACCGGAGTTCAACTATTATAAACCAAGTAATTTGAAAGAATTACTAGAATTGATCGATAAACTCGACGATTATAAAATACTAGCTGGTGGAACAGATCTATTGATAGATATGAGGATTAAGAGATATGAACCTAGAAATATTGTCGACATAAATCATGTAAAAGAACTAGAATATATTTTAGTAAAAGAAAATAAACTACACATAGGTGCTTTAACGAGACTACAAACGTTAATTGATTCAAAAATAATATTTGAGAAAACACCATTACTACATAAAGCTGTTTCATCTATGGGTTCTTGGCAGATTAGGTGTTTGGCTAGTATTGGTGGTAATTTATGTAATGCTTCTCCAGCAGCTGATACAGCACCACCACTACTAGTATACAATGCTGAACTAGTTCTTAGTAGTAGAATCGGTGAGAGAGTAGTTAGTATACATGAATTCTTCAAAGGACCTCGTCAAACAGTTTTAAATAAAAACGAGTTGTTGAAAGAGATAATAGTTCCTATTCTAGAAAACTATGGATACTCCTATATTAAAATAGGTCGTAGAAACTCGTTTACACTATCAATAGTATCAGTTGCAACTCTTTTGAAAATAGAGAATAACGTATTTAAAGATGTTAGAATAGCTTTAAACTCTATAGCACCGGTACCTATTAGAGCTAAAAGTGTTGAAGAATACTTGATTAATAGAGAAGTTAGCGATAGTGTTATCGAAGATGCTAGTAAAAGAGTATTATACGATATATCGCCTATAACCGATATTAGAGCTTCAGCTGATTATAGGAGGAGAATCTCAATAATAGTTGTTCAAGACTCTATACGTGAAGCAGTCGATTATTTAAAGAGATGATTTTTCATGCATGTCAAATTCACTCTAAATAATAAAGTAGTTGAAATAGATGTTAAACCTAATGAAATACTATTAGATACACTTAGATATAGATTTGGATTGAAGAGTGTGAAACGAGGATGTGAGAGAGGAGAATGCGGTGTATGCACAGTTTTGTTAAACGATAATCCAGTTTACTCCTGTATGGTTCTTACAGTATCTATAGATGGGTCTAGAATCACTACTATTGAAGGTTTGATAGAAGACTCTTTGTTTAAGAAAATTATCAATTCTTTCACATACAGCGGTGCGATACAGTGTGGTTACTGTACACCTGGTTTTATAATAACTACATATGCTTTACTGAAAAAACATGAATCTATCAATAGAGATATTGTTATAAAACATATTGAAGGAAATCTATGTAGATGTACTGGTTATAAAAAGATAATTGATGCTATAATCAATGCTTCTAAATAGAATCTGATTTAATAAGAGAATTTAGAAACTCCACTACACCGTAGCAACTAGGTTTATTTAAAACAATATCAACATTCATTCTCAACTCTTCATCAGCATTCATTACAGCTATTTTCAAACCACATTCTTTTATAAAATCGTAATCCATGTAACTATCTCCAATACATATGACTTGATCAGCTGGAATAGATAACTTCTCTATAACATATCTCAACGCTTTACCTTTACTAACATCTCTGGGGACGAGATGTATTGCGTAACCACTATACTCTACTCTTACATCACTATAGTTTTTCTCAACGAATTCTTTTATTAAACTAAAAACCCACCAATCTCTATCGCGATAATCCTCTTTTATAATAAAAGCATATTCGTGTATTCTAAAAAGATTCTGCCAAGATTCTCGAACGTATTGATTAAAATTCTCTAAAATAGGTTTAACTACGTGAATAGTACTTATGTTAGTTAAGTGAACAATAGATTCATCTTTGAAATAAATCAATGAACCTGTTTCACCAATAACTGGACCCGTTAAACCAATATACTTACTTAAACCAACAACTACTGGAAGTGAATTGCTTGAAATAAACGATACTTTCACACCTCTATTCTCTATTTCTCTAAGAGTACTTATGATTTCCGAACATATCCTAGTCGAACCTCTAAACTCAGTTATTGTACCATCAACATCTAATGCTATTAACTTATAGTTTTTCAAAAACATTTATTTCAAACACCTGTAGGATTCATTATTTCATCGAATCTATATTATTTGTTAAACAAATATAATTAAACTACAAATACTTATTTTAATCATAGTGGGATTTTAATGAATTAATATATTATTTTAGAAATATTTAAGAATACTAGATTACATTAGTTGATTAAATGGAGTTAGTAGTCTTTATATCTTTGTTATAGCGATAGGTGAATTAATTGATAGATTACATGAAATTCACGTTTATGTGTAGAGAGAAAACAAGTATTAACAACTATAAAATAGCTATTATCGGAGCCGGGCCAGCCGGTTTATCTGCAGCAGGCTATCTCAGTTGTAAAGGCTATAACGTATTCATGTATGATAAACAACCATTAGCTGGTGGACTAATGTTATTCGCAATACCGAGTTGGAGAATACCGTTGGAAAACGTTTTGAAAGGAATAGATGAACTTAGAGATAAGTTCGGTGTAGTATTCTTTTTAAAAACTAAAGTATACAGCGGTAGCGATAAACATGAAGAAGGAGATGATTTTGTAGAACATAAAATATCTCTTGAAGAAGTGATTGATAAATACGATGCAGTATTGATAACAACGGGTACATGGCTATCGTCAATACCTAATCTAACTGGTGTAGAGTCAAAAGGCGTTTACACAGCATTAGAGTATTTATATAGATTTAAGACATATGAATTAAAATTAACTAATGAAAAACCACCGTATGCTGACAGAGTAGTAGTTATAGGTGGTGGATACAGTGCTATAGATGCTGCTGAACAAGCATTACGTACTGGTGCTGAATCGTACTTAGTGTATAGAAGAACTATTAAAGAAGCACCAGCTGGTGTTTTCGAAATAAAGAGAATTGAGAGAGAAGGAGTTAATTTCATAGAACTAGCTTCACCTATTGAAATAGTATCTAGTAGTGGAAGCGTTCGTGGAGTAAAGTTTCAGAAAATGCAACTAGGTCCACCGGATGAATCCGGTAGACCAAAACCAATACCCATACCTGGTTCGGAATTCATTATTGAAACAGATCTAGTGATATTCGCTACTGGTGAGAAATCTACGCCACCGATAGATCAAGGTAGTAAAGATTTATTGGATAAACTAGGTATTAGATTAAATAAATACGGCAGTATTGAAGTAAACGAATTAATGCAAACAGGTAATCCAAAAGTATTCGCAGCAGGCGATGTTGTCAACGGACCTACTAGAATAGGTCCAGCTATTAAATCTGGACTATATGCTGCTAAATATTTAGATAACTGGATACAGACTAAAACGTTAAAACCAATTCCACAGCTTTAAAGGTGTTCACATATGGATCAAGATAATCCAAATCCTGTAGATAAGATACTTTATTTAAGAATAATTGATTTAAACAAATGCATTGGATGCGGATCTTGCGAAGCAGTATGTGATTTCATACACGAAGGAACACCGTTTATTAAACTATACCGTACAGATATTGGATTAGACATACCTGTATCATGTCTACACTGTAGGAAAGCACCATGTATAGATGTATGTCCAACAGGTGCAATGACTCGTGATAAACAAGGAGCTGTATACGTTGTTGAATCAAAATGTATAGGATGCATGGCTTGTCTATACGCATGTCCATTCGGTATACCAGAATTGGATAAAAGAACAGGAGTATCCATTAAATGTGATCTATGTAGAGTGCTTAGAAACGAAGGATTAGAACCGGCTTGTTCAGCTATCTGTCCAACTAACGCTATAGTATATGGTTTAGATAAAACAGTATTCGATATTGTTAAGAAAAGAGTGGCAGAAGTCTTTGCTAAAACTAAGTATGAAACTATCACTAAAAGCTAATCGGTGAACGATTGGAAAATGAATATATTGTTTTACACGTTTTTAGCAGTTTCATTATTATTTCTAACTACTAGTAATCGTTTAGATAAGAAAGGATACTATGTTTTGAAAACAATTGGTTATATAGTTCTAGCTTTATCAATAATCTACAGTTACTTTTTTAAACAAATAGATGAATTATCACTAGTATTCGGATTATCAGCAACATATATTTCACTATTAACATCACTATATAGTAGAGAATACGTTATTAAAAAAGGTTTTCCAAAATATACAGTTCTACTAATAGATCTATTCACATACACCATGATCGTTTCATATGCTTCGCCAAATATTATTGGATTAGCAATAGCTTGGTCTATTGCTGAAATAATAGGTTATGAACTCGTAAGCATTGGTGTGAAACATAGTTTAGAAGGATATACTAAAGCATCAACACTCTTCCTATTCTTATCAACATTCACTTTCAAATTATCTGTATTCACAATAATCTATACATATCTCTATTCATACACAAGTTCGTTAACTACAACGTTTTTAGATATACTTAATAGAGTATTATTCACATCATTTAGAGAACTATCGTTGGATAAACTAATCGCTCCAGATTATTTAATAATATTATCAACAATAGGTTTCATAGTTAAATCAGCTCAAATACCTCTACACTTCTGGCTAGTTAGCGCTCACACTAGTGCACCTTCACCAGCATCAGCATTATTGAGTGGAATCACTACATCTATGGGTGTGTATGGTTTACTTAGATTAAACACTATTTTCGAAATACCCGTTACAATACTGTATACTCTATTAACAATATCTATAGTATCTATAATATATAGTGGTATACAAGCGATTATTCAACGCGATGGAAAACAACTACTAGCATACAGCACTATCCTCGGCAATGGTTTCTCAATAATCTTATTCATATACTACTCTTACTTGAAATCAATAGAAATATACCCTATACTACTAGTTACTGTATTATCACATATGGGTTATAAATCAACACTATTTCTAGATATCGGTTTAGTCGAGGAAATATTTGGTTTCAGATTCATACATAGAATACGTGGTTTAAACAATATAATACCTTATTCAACAATAGGATCAGTAATAGCTATTCTATCTTTAATAGGAATACCTCCAACAACTGGTTTTACATCAAAATTATTCACAATAGTATTCACTATAAGAGATATACGTGAACCAATAGTATTCACTATTCTATTAACTACAATCACATATATGGTTTTAACGATAAAAATAGGTTTCAACTACATTAAAATACACTTCGGATCACTTGGCAACAACTACAGGTTTTTATTCGAGATGAAAAGTATTGAAGATCTCCAACAGAAAATAGTTTTCTTAAATAGTTTATCAAATATATTCTTTACTCTAGTTTTACTACTAGAGATGAATATCTATGGATTATTTATTATAACAATACTAGCTTTATCTCCACTATTAATTCTTTTACTTTATTTATTAACAATAGTTATGAGGCGTGAATGATGAACGTAGATATATATAGATACGTTTACTACACGTTATCTATAATAACTCTATTAATTGCAAACAATATTATCGATCGTAAACCACATATTAGTAGAATACTGAGATTGATAGTGTTCGCATCATCGGTTTCACTACTTCTAATACCTGGATTAGGATTCGATCTCGTTTCATCGATTCTCCTACTACTATCTATACTAGGTTCACTAACTATAACTCTACATAGTGAAGGTTATTTAAAAATACTATTCGGTAAAGTATCACCTCTACATTTAATAATAGATCTATCTCTACTACTATTCATAGTTTTCTTAACAACAAGAAGACTCATAGAATTCATTATTACATGGATTATAGTTGAATTAGCAAGTACATTATTGATAATGTTAGAAAGAGGTTATAGAAACTTCAACGTAGTCACTAAGTATTTAATAGTATGTGTAACAGCTGGAGATATTTCATTATTCATACTACTAGCTATATCCATTACTCATCTAGGTTTCGAGAAAGCAATGGCTATTGATCTATTCGAATTAACCCAGATAAGTAATCAGATAGATTCTCTTACAACATTTCTACTAGTAATAGGTTTTACAGCGAAATTAGCGTTAATACCACTACACTTCTGGCTTATAGATACCTATGTCAACACACCATCGCCTGGAACAGCTATTTTCAGTGGATTATTATCTAAAATGTCTGTGTATGCATTGATTAGAATATTTCAATTATTAAACATAGACTACGCTGTATATAGCACTCTTCTCTTAACACAAGGTGTTTTAACAACAATATATGGATTCTTCTCAACAGCACTACATAGCGATATTAAGAAAGTTATGAGCTATAGTTCAATGGGATACTGTGGAGTGTTTGCAATCCTTTTATCACTACTCCCGGTGAATCGAGAACTGTTTCTTAAAATACTATTAGCTTACATACTATATCATGGATTGATTAAAATACATTTATTTCTAAACATAAGTTCTATAGAGTTGTTAACCAATACTCGCGATATATATAGATTAGGCTATTTAGCACAAATATCTCCTAGAATATACGATTACTCTATAATAGCTTTTCTAACACTAATAGGTATACCTCCTACAATAGGTTTTCTCGCTAAATACACCTTCTTCACAACAATATTCACTTTATTAAACAACCATCCATTGAAAACAGTGTTGTTATTAATAACAATGGGTTTAGCATCAGTATTCACAATAATCTACTCAGTAAAATACTTGTCAATCTACACATCTATGTTTAAATCAAAACCTATGAGAACAGCTATTGAACTACTAGACGTTCAATACTGTAGCGAGTATCTTAGTTCAATACTAGTAATAATTATAACACCATTAGCTATATTTTTAATATTAGACTACTTCGCAGTATTGATAAATATAATCGCATACTTAATTGGAATAATCGTACTAGTTTCAACAATTTGGTTAAAGAATAGATTCATTAAGAAAGAAAAAGAGATCTGGCTTGGAGGTATAGAGTTTTGAGTTCATTAATGGGATCAGTTATAAGATATTTAGAGAGAGTTTTACGTGAATTCGAATCAGGTGTTGTTAAGTTAAGATTATCGATACCTAGCGTTGTCGAGTTTACACTAGTTAAAATAGTACATACTAGTGATTCTTTTTTAAAACATTTAATCTACTTAGTAAAGAAGTTTTCAAAAATAGTGAATTTACTCCAGATTTCTATGTTAGATTCAATGATCATAGTATCTATATGGTATGGTGTCTTAACACTAATTTTGATAATAATCGTTCTAATCTTACATAGTTAAATGGTTGATAAACATGTTTTCAGTAATTATTCCAATACTAGTATCAGTTGCACTATTTCTACCTACATTAATGGATGGAGTTGAGAGAAAGATTAAAGCTAGAATACAGTCTAGAATCGGTCCCCCAATACTACAGAGTTGGTTTGATATTTTTAAATTAATGAGCAAGGAATTCTACATACCTGTTAATTCACTACATACTGTAACTCTTCTATTAATGTATTTAGCGTTACAACCATTTGTTTTAATATATTTGATAACGAGTGTTATCCATCCATTAACAGATTACGATTTAGCGATAACTATATCAATTTATATTATAATACAAGCTCTATTCATATCAATACCATTCACTATTCCAAATCCTTTTTCAATAATTGGTGCTTCACGTGAAATAATGCTTGTTATTGTTAATGAATTGTTTCTAATAATATCTATATCGTTATATATACTATACTCTGGTTTAACTAGTTTTACACAAACAAGGATCGTGTCTTTCACTCTACATACTATACTAATCCTATTAGTACTCTTCATAAACAGTTATGTATCTAGTGGTAGACTGCCTTTCGATATAGCTGAAGCTGAACCAGAGTTAGCATCTGGTTTAATGATAGAACTGAGCGGTCCTTTACTCGGTTTACTCATACTCTGTCTTCACTTGAAGAGATTTTTCGTAAAACTGTTGCCAGTAATTTTGTTAACTAAATTATTTATAGAAAACAATATTATATTACTAATGGTATCTATTGTAGTTACAATTATAGTTTGGATACTGTATAGTGTATTATCAGCTATTCTCGCTAGAAGTCGCGTCGATCTAGCACCTATAACATTGTTAAAGATTTATATACTTTTAGTTATATTATCAGTAATTAGCTATGTTCTAGGTATTTAAATGGTGTTGTTATTTTGAACTCTTCTAATAAAACAAACATTTTAGAGAAATATAGGGAAATAGCCGAGTCTTATAAAGGTAGTTTCAGCTATATTAAAGATACTGTTCTTATAACAGTTGATAAAAATGCTTTAAGAGATATTGCTGAAACAATTTATTGGAAAATGGATTGCTATCATAGAACGTGTGTTGGAGTTGATGAAACACCGTTAAACGGATACTTAGCTCTATACCATATTTTTGGAGATGATAAAAACGGTTTAAACATTATTGTTAAAACAATAACAGAGTTGAAAAATCCGGTTATACCGAGTATTAGAGATATAGTTCCGGCTGCAGACTGGTGTGAACTAGAAGCACATGATCTACTCGGTATTGTTTTCGAAAATAGAGATCTGTATAGATTAGTGTTACCACCATATTGGCCTCGAGATATTTATCCTCTTAGAAAAAATATTCCATATAACTATAGACCAGAAGTAGTCTATTCAAGTGAGAGGATTAGTGAATCAACGGAAACGGCTGTTGTACCAATCGGTCCATATCATCCAGCACTGCATGAACCAGAGTATTTTGAATTATTTGTTGAAGGAGAGAAAATTGTAGACGTTAAATACCGTGGTTTTCACGTACATAGAGGTATTGAAAAACTAGGTGAATCTAGAACTACTTATCAACAAATAAACTTCTTAGCTGAAAGAATATGTGGTATATGTGGTTTTGTACATGCTGTTTGCTACTCTCAAGCTGTTGAGAAAGCAGCTAACATACATGTACCGGAGAGAGCTAGGTTTATCAGAAGCATTGTTTTAGAGATAGAGAGACTCCACAGCCATCTTCTATGGATCGGGGTAGCTGCTCATATTCTAGGCTATGATACTGGTTTTATGCACAGCTGGAGGATAAGAGAGTCGATAATGTTAATAGCTGAACTACTGACTGGTAGTAGGAAGACTTATGGTATTAATCTAATAGGAGGTGTTAGAAGAGATATTGATGAAAATAAGATAAAGAAAGTTCTAGAAACACTAGATTATGTTGAGAAAGATTTCAAGAAACTAATAGATATTATCACAAGCGTACCCGAGATCACTAGGAGAATCAAGGATACAGGTGTTTTACCGAAAGAAGATGCTCGTAAACTAAGCGTTGTAGGTCCTGTTGCTAGAGCATCTGGTTTAGATAGAGATATTCGCCGAGATTTACCTTACGCTGCTTACGAATACGTTGATTTCAATGTACCTGTTTACGATTCAGGCGATAATCTAGCTAGATTTAAAGTACGTGTAGATGAAGTTTTCGAAAGCATATCTATTATTAGACAATTACTAAGTAATCTACCTAAAGGACCGGTTTTAAACAATGAATTCGAAATACCAGAGTATAAAATAGGTGTTTCACTTGTTGAAGCACCTCGAGGCGAAGACGTGCATTTCGTGATAACTGGACGCGGTAAGCCGTATAGATGGAGAGTTCGTGCACCCACTTATAACAATATTCCAGCGCTTAAAGTAATGCTACAGGGATGTACGCTAGCTGATGCACCATTAACTATTGCAAGTATCGATCCATGCTTCTCTTGCACTGATCGGATAATTATTATAGATGAGAAGGGTTTAAGGAGAAGTATCTTATTAAATCCATTTAATAGAAAATGTGATTTAAAATGAAGAAACTAGATTTTCTAAAAATACTAGTTATCGCTACAGAAACAGGTAGAGTTACTCGTAAATATCCATATGAACCACCATTGGTTTCAAACGAATTCAGAGGTAAGATAGAGATCGATGAAAAGAAATGTATTGGATGCGGTGCATGCGTTATAGCATGTCCGCCTAATGCTCTCGAGTTGAAAATTGAGAAAAACATTCTGATTCTAAAATACTTCGTAGGTAGATGCATATTCTGCTGGAGATGTGTAGACGTATGTCCTGTTAAAGCTATCAGAGGAACGAGTGATTTCGAACTAGCTACCGATAATATTAGTGATTTAAATGAAGCAGTAATTCACGATAGAAACGAGTGTATCGAATGTAGGGGAAACTATTCAACAGTTAAACAGAAACAATACGTTATCGAAAAATCACCCATTACTGAAAACTATGTTAGCAAATGCCCGGATTGCCGTATAAATGGTTTTATAAATAGTATTCAGAGAAGAAAAGGAGGTGTCTATGCTGAGTAAGTTTCTAAAGAAAAGTATATGGGTCTTCCACCTCAATACAGGTAGTTGTAACGCATGTGATATTGAAATACTAGATGTTTTAACACCATACTTCGACGCAGAGAGATTTGGAGTTAAACTAGTTGCAAGTCCTAGACACGCTGATGCAATACTATTAACTGGACCGGTTACATACGAATCTCTACCAAAAGTTATTAAAGCAATAGAAGCAGTTCCAAGACCACGTGTATTAATAGTTATGGGTTCCTGTGGTGTTGGTGGAGGAATATGGCACGATACTTATAACACTATAGGTGGGATTGATGGTTTAAAGAAAATATTAGATGAACGAGGTGTGAAAGTAGATTACATATATTACGTTCCAGGATGTCCTGTGAGACCAGAAGCAATAATATACGCTATTGGTTTAATAAAAGGATTGGTTGAGAAAAAAGCTACTGCTAAGATAAAGAAAGCGGAGTCGTAGATTATGGATAAACTAGAGATATATCTATGTGAATACAATGAGATAGAACAGTTTTTCACAAGACACTACGTTACAAGCATATCTAAATGTGTTTTCATCAAAGAAACAGATCTTGGTGAGTTAAGAGAAAAGATGCCTCAAAAACTCGTTGATCAATTAATTAACGATAAAGAGATCGTGGTAACTGATGAAGAACTGATTGAAAAACTAGTTGGTAAACAAAGTATTGAAAAACGATACGTTTACTTATTGATAAGATTCTAGAACTCGAATATAGATTTCCTCTATTTTAAAATAAACAAGATCCATTTATCACAACACTGTCTATAAACACTCATAAATTCCAAACTTTAAAACATTGTTTCAAAATATAAAGTGATTAACCGATTCATAGTAGCGCCGCCGCCGGGATTTGAACCCGGGTCACGGGCTTTCCGCATCTCAACGAACTTTGACTCGACAGGCCCGCATACTAAACCGGGCTATACTACGGCGGCTTATCTAGATATGTATTATTTATTTATAATGGGTTTTTATCTATTTCTTCACTTGAGATTAATTTAATTACTCGAGATTAGAGTGAGTGTTGTGAAACCTAGTTTATTCTGGAATATTTTTAATGCTGATGAGAAATTGATTAAATGCAATATTTGTGAGAGAAACTGTACGATAAAACCAGGTATGACTGGTTTCTGTGGAAACTATTTGAATGTAAATGGAGAACTATATAATATTGGATATGGATTAATAAGTGCTATTGAACCCAGACCTATTGAGATAAAACCATTATTCCACTACTACCCCGGCAGCTGGTCTCTAACTTTTAGTAGCTGGAGCTGTAATTTCAAATGCCCTTGGTGTCAAAACTATCATTTAAGTATGGTTAAACCTCGTGAAGAATACTCGTTGAAACTAGAACCAAGAGATCTGGTTTTTAAAGCAATTGAGTATGAACAAGATGGTTTATGTGCGAGTTTTAACGAACCATGTATACAACCCGAATTCTTAATAGATGTAGGTTATGAAGCACGTAATTATAAACTATATTTATCAATCGTTACAAATGGATATATGACTAAGAGTGTTTTAGAAAAACTGATCGAAGCAGGATATACTGGTTTCAGTATAGATATAAAAGGATGTCCGGAAACTTATAGAAAATACCTCGGTGCAAACCCGGAGATTATATATAGAAATGCTAAATACATTATAGATAACAATTGCCATGTTGAAATGGTTTATCTAGTTATACCTCGTGTAAACGATTGGGAAGATTGTTACAAATGGATTATTGAAAAACACGTTGAATACCTAGGTTTAGAAACACCTTTACACATCAATAGATACTATCCTGCTTATAGATTTAATGAACCACCAACACCTATTGATAAATTAATTGAAATACGCGATTACGCTAAAAGAGAGGGTTTAGAATACGTTTACATAGGTAATACTATTTATGAAGAATACCAGGATACGGTTTGTCCAAAATGTGGTAAAGTATTGATAACTAGACGTGGATATAGTTTAGTCGACTACAGACTCACGAGTGAAAACAAGTGTCCGAAATGTGGACATAAAATACCAATATTTGGTGAACCAAGATTAAAGTATAAATAGTTAAACACAGTAGAATGGTTTCTCATTAGTATTTAAAATATTTGATTCAATCTTCATTTTCAATCTAAGTTCAACATATTTATCCTCAGGGCTGAAACGAGGAGGATGAGGTACTATTAACTCGCCACCACACTTGGGGCAAATATCTTGTCTTAAAGTATATTTATTACATTTAACACATTTTCTCATAATCCACTTCATTCTCAAACACGCTCGTATTTAAACTCAATGTTTAATTCAATAGATTTCTTAGAAATATAATCTATTATCTCTCCGAGAGTTTTCTCTAATTCTCTATACTCGTATCCATAGAGTTCTAAAATATATCTCGGAGAACCAAGTACGTATATTCTATGTTTCACATTACTATACTTATTAACAATATCGCTAATACTCAACAATACTTTCCTAATTCTATCAACACCATCTCTTTCAAAACACCTTAATGTAAGAATTACACGAATCTTTACTGTTTCTATACGTATGTGTTTTCTAGCTTCTTCTAGTAATGGAATACACCATTCTTGAGAAACGTTTGCTTCAGTTAATGCACTACATTCTTTAATCAACAACTCTTCGAGACCTAGATATGGGTTACCATAGTGTTCTTCGAGCTTCCACACTACTTCTCGATAAGCTTCTTCAATACTCTTACCGATCTTGCTAGCTGTTAACTCAATTATTTTAGATGCTTTCAAATACTGTTTCCACCACAGCATTTTCCTCTTCTTCTCGTTATCAGGTACTTTCTTGAGAGATACGTCTACTGTTTTTCTAACATGATCAACTCTAATTACTTTAACAATAATCTTCTGGTTCTCACGTATAATTTCACGAATATTTTTAACCCATTTAGAAGCTACTTCACTCCATGGTAGATAAGCTCTGAGATCATTGAATTCATCTAGTGTTACGTAAGCACCGTAATCAAATATTTCTCTAACAGTAGCTACAACGTATTCTCCCACATCTGGTAGTTCTCTACGAGGTATAGGCATATCAAACACCTTTCAAAATAATTATTAATTGAATAAAATATAGCTATAACTCTACTTTATATAAAGCAACGAATAGACTTATTTGAAAACTATATACATCTCTATCAACTCTATATAGTGGAGTAACTGTTGCATTAACTAGTTTGAAGTAAATAGGTTTAGAGATCTCTTTATTCAAAAACCTTTCACCATATAATCTATTGTATACACTATTAAATACATCGATATTCAAACTATCCAAACCATTAACAATCAATTTAACCAACACAGTATCCATAGTTTTAAACGACCAGCCTAGTGGATATTCATGTGGATATCTTAAACCACGCGAAGTTAAATAATCACTTTGGTTAAAACCAGCTTTACCAGAATACTCTAATATTCTAGCTATATCGCCGTGAACTTGATAAGTGACTTCAGCCGCGCGACCCGGTTGAACAGTTGGAAATACAATAGCTTCACCCAGATCAGCAGTTCTCCTCTCACCCGTTACAGTTAAATCTATGCTAATAACTTCAGATACTATAACATATACATCTATATCAGAGTTATTACCAACTATTTTCTTAATCAACTGGTAAGCAGTATGTTCATCACTCAACATAATCCATGAATAAACTCTCCATCCATACTCATCTCCACTAGCATCAGCTAAAGTAAACGCTCCGGGACCTAGAACTCCTAAAACCCAGTAACTGTATTTCCAGTAACATATAATCAATTTATTTTTCTCAACATCTTTGATTAAACTAAGCGTATTAATGAAACCACTTTCGTTAACAACTATTTTACGAACAAGCTCTCTAGGAATATCAACGATATTTACTAAAGGCGAATACCTAGATACAGCGTATGAAGGTATAGTGGATGAAACAATTGAACCTATTACCAACCATATTGCTATTATTGAATAAATTATTTTCAAACGACCAACTCCAGATCTATATATAGTTGAGCTAATCGTTACTATCGATAATGAAATATATGGAGCAATAGATACAGCAGCTAAAACAGACAATGGTTGATTAAAATAAGCTGAAATCACGCATACTATGAATGAAGAAACAAGAGTGAAATTTAGAAATCTCATTCCAGTATCTTGTAGAATACGGCTTCTAATAATCATTATTAAAGCCGGTAGAGATAGTAAACTGATTATACCGTAATCAAATAAAGGATTATATATAGCTCTGTATTCTTCCATCAAACCAGGGTATTGATAGTAACTACCGATTATTAACGAAAAGTAGAGAGATAGTAGAAATACGGAGATCGAGACTATTATACGAAAAGATGTTTGAGAATAAGAACCAATTATTTCTCTAAACAAATTAGTCAAGTATATGAATATCAATGTAAACATTAACGATAAGTAGGAAAATACGTGAAAAATTGTAATATACATGTAGTTTAACAATAAGTTTAGAGGTAGTGTTGTTGCTAAAAACAATAAACCAAGGTACAGATGTGTTTTAAATAGAATATTTCTAAACAATAGTGTTGAAAGAAATAAACTGTATAGTAGTATTAACAACCATCCATCAGACCATGTAAACCAAAGAATAGAACCAATAATAGTTGCTAAAATCAATAACTTACTATTATTGTATACAAATCCTCTATGCATTAATATTAGAACAATGTAGAAAAATGGCAGTAAAGTATATGCACCATAGATATTGTATTTAAACCAGTAGTTAAAACAAGGTGTTACCGATACGAGTAGTGATGAAAAACCTGCAACAATTTCACTACCTGTTATTAAACGAGTGATATAGTATATGGTTATCAACAATAATACACTCATTAATATAGTCCATAAACCTAGTTCAATATTCATTAAAGCTATTAAAAAATTGAATACAATAGGTGATTGAAGTAAATTACGACCAGTGAAGTATCGTAGAGAGTAATCTATTACTCTAAAATTACCTGATCTAATGCTTTTAACAACATATATGTGAAACCATGAAGACAGTTCATCATAAACATCTCTACTATTTATGAAAAGATATCCTAAACAAATATGAATAATTATTGAAACAATTAAAATAACCAGTCCGAAAACACTTGTTTTCTTAAAACTATTCATAAACAACACCTTTAAAAGATAGATACTATTATTTTCCAATAAATGAATTTGAGGAATAAAATTATTTTCTAAAAACATAATATGTAATTTAGAGTGGTTGAAATGAAGATTAAAAAAGAGCGTTTCGCGAATTTAATAGAATACGGATACTTTACTGATAAAACGATTTCCCTACTGTTAATCATTGTTTCATTAACTCTCGTTATAATCATACCGGCATGGCCCACTACGATTATTGATTACTTAGAAAATCCAAGTATTGCTGGTCAATATAGTTTAGGAGTATCTATTTTAACAACAACTTTAATACTATTATCGAGTATTGTAGCGTTTCTAATACCATATTTTACACCATCATTTAAAACACGTAGTTTTAGAGAAATACGAGATACTAGAACTAGAAATCTATATCTTTTCTCAACAGCTGCTCTATTGTCAACAACGATAATTATTTACTTACTAGCTGCTTTAACAACCATATAGTATTTCAACTACTCTCTATAGTTTCAACAATATATGGTTTAACAATTAAATCAACACAGTCGTTTAAATAAAGCTTTATACACGTTAAAGGATCTAGTTTAACGATATCGTTTTTCATAAAAACTCTATTATCTACACTACATTTCCTTCTAAAAACCACATATATATTATCATCAACACCTATGTAGAAGTTTGTTAAAAATACTTTGTAGAAATATATAAGTTTTTCAACAATACTATAGAGATCTGTATCAACACTATCCACGGGTTTAATAGAGTTTAAAATATTTTTAACAAGTCTCATTCTAACAAGTAGATCAGCGTCTCTCATAATATTCTTAATAATTTCGTTAAAATACTTCTGAACTTCAGTGTTTTCAGTTGATATTTCTCTGAAAGCATTTACTAAATAATTCCTATACTCGTTTATCTTAATACGAGATATATCAATTAACGAAGTAGAGTTTATTTCATCTCTTAGTATTCTAAGAAATAGATCATACATTTCTAACACCAAAATCTTTTAA
Organism: Desulfurococcaceae archaeon; assembly: GCA_038897715.1. Taxonomy (GTDB): domain Archaea; phylum Thermoproteota; class Thermoprotei_A; order Sulfolobales; family Desulfurococcaceae; genus JAWAVV01. Next base: position 98,441 of record JAWAVV010000004.1, on the reverse strand, counting down.
ATCAATAATTCTAACTAGATTCTTTAAAGCAAGATTTATTGCTAAAAAACTATCAATATATATTGCTTCACCACGTTTTAAAACAATTGATTGATTGAAAACAGGTATTTTAACATCAACGAGTGGTTTAACGATAATACCGCCAACCCATGGGTTGAAATCATCTAAATTGAATCCATTATATTTATTAATATCAATTGGTTTTACGACAAGACCTGTTTTACAATTCAATGAATATTTAAATCTAGATAAACGTGAAGTATCTATTGTAACAACAGGGTCAATGTTAACTCTAGCTTCTTCTAAAACTACTTCGAGTTGATCACGTGGTATTTTAATATAATCACCTTTAACTTCATATTTAATACCACTCTTAAGCACTATATCTAATATTCTTCTTCTAATACCATGTTCTCTACGAAATAGAAGTACGTATTTCTGTCTAGTTTTCTTAACAAAAAACAATCTATGAAGATCAACGTTTTCTAGTTTTATATAAGATACTATTTCTCTCCTAGCGTCGCGATCTAGATCAAGTATTTTACTATCATTAACTTTTACATGAAACCCTCTATTTCCGGTAAAATAAATCTCTATATCTTTTAAACCAAATTCTATTCTGAGAATATCATATAGTTTCACAACATCTTGAAACGCTCTATCAATACATTTGTTTTTCAAAACACTGTAGTAGATAGGTTCTTCATCTCCACTACATTTATCTATCTTGCCTGTATTGAAGGTATTTGTAGATAAACATATTGATATTACTTCATTACATTCAGGATATTTATCGGAATCAATGTCAAACATTAAATCCGAACCAATCCATCCTTTCAATTCGACTTGATCAGCACAGGGATCTTCATAATAAGCTGATGAATAGTATAGATGTAAAGGTGTTTTATTACTCAAAATATACTCATATAATTTAGATATTGATGGAAAACATAAATGTCTTATATAAACACGGTCTTCAAGAGATTCTAGAGCAATCTCTCTTTTATGGAAATATATTGGTTCTTCAATAGGTTTTCTAGAATAATAGGTTTTAATAATCGTTTTTAAAAAATAATCATTACTCAACTCTCGGCGCGACATAGAATGTCAATAAACCTCCATGCGGTAGTCTAGTAGTTATTTTACATGGAATACTCGTACCGTATTCGAATACTAGCTCTTCTGCTATTTGTATAGCTGATGTAATATCTTTTAAATAATCAATAGTATATACTGCTCTAGCGTTCTCTGTAGCTTCCAGTTCTATCAAAGCACCGTTTTCAATAGAAGCTTCTATCTCTACTTCAGCAACATCGCTTGAAGCTCTAGCAATTATCTTATTCTCATCTCTATTTGTTACAAATTCTATTGCATCACTAACAGGCTCTAGTTCTTTAACAATATCTCTGAAAACAGGCGGTGAAAACTTTGCTCTAACACTGAACTCTATGTTCAATTCAGGTGCTTCTTCAACAGTTGTTTCTAAACTAGGTAGTATGAATGTTCTAGAACCACGTCCGTGAAATGTTACAGCTAATCTACCGGCTTCAAGAGTGCTGAGTTCTAATTCATCTCCTTTAACAGCTCTCCTAACGATTTTAGCTAAATCCTCCATATTAACTGTTACGGTTTCAACACCTTTTACTTCATAGAGAATCATTGAACTACGTGGTATTTGGAAATCAACGAGAACTATTCTAGAAGGATCTATAGCTCTCAATACAATGCCTTCTTCTGTAAATTTATATGTAGCTTCATCGACTATTTTACTAATAGCAACTATAGCGTATCTCCATGTACGTGCATCTACAAATCTAAGTTTCATAAACAAACCCCTCTCTATTAAACTATTATTGTATTTAAGTTGAAAAAACTTATTAGTAAATACTACAGTTTAAAACTTGGTTAAAAAAGGTTTAGTTTAATAAACGGAGTTTACTTGAAAACTATTCATTTACCTACTCGTATTCTCTCCAGACGTTTCCACATTTTCTACATTTATAGAATCTAGTAGCAGGTTCATCAGCTGCTCTCGTTTGTAGAAACCAGTAGTATGCTTCATTGAAACCACATTTTGGACAAACTATTTCTCTAGTAATAGGTAGATTACTTGTATCAATATCTGAAATAACGGTTAACTTCTCTTTCTCACTATGTGTTATCTTAATGGATAAACCATATTGTTTCAAATCACTATCAGTAGCTTGGATTTTGAATCCACAACGAATACATTTCATGTAAACGATATTTGATTCTTTAAAAGGCTGCATTAATCCATTACATTTTGGACAAAATCTAGGCATTTAAATCACCTCTATTCATACATAAATACGCGTGATTAATCTCTTTCATGAAATCAATATTTCTAAAACAATCTAGGATTAAATATATGTTTTTACAATACATATTGCTGAACAATAAGTATTCAGAACCCTCTAAAACTCTATACTTAGGCAGTATAATTGAATACTTATTATCACTACAGTTAATATAGTAACTAATTTCTTCAAAAGTATTCAGTTTTCTAAAAATATTGTTATTTAAATTAAAAATATGGTTTAACGAAAATATTTTGAATTCTTCTAAAAATTTCTACGATAAACCATTGAGACAACAATACTATCGCTATAGCCGAAAACAAGTATTCTAGCCTCAGGTTTCAACAATTTTCCCCTCGATCTCTTTTCTAAATTCATTTAAATAATCCTTGATCCTGAAACATATTTCTTTAAAAACAACAACGGGATCAGATCCCTCTTTAACAGAAATATAGATCAAGAGCTTATCTTGAAGAGGATGAGGAATATTGTATGATGCGTAAGCTACACTAGAGTGATTAAGAGCTTCTTTAGCAATAAGATTACCAAGTGTATGGTCTTCACCCTGTATTTCAATCAACAATTCTCTCTCATTTCTCTTCAGTATTTTGAAATCACGCATTTCAGTAAACCCATTCTATCATATTTATTGTTAAAAATACTATTCTAATCAAACCTTATATTTATTTACTAATGACTTCGTTTAACGCTCTTTTCCAATCAATTCTCAACTTATATTTACCGTTCTCATCTATAAGTAAATGATTGTTTTTTAAACCATCAGTTAATACTTCATCAATAGATTTATTCGTTAAAATACATGAAGCCACCACGTAGTATTTAGTCGTTGTACCTGAAACTCTATGTTTCAACTCATCGAGTAGACTAATTATTTTACTAACAACATCTTCTACAATATCGAGAGGCGCATTAGTATGTATAGTGTTTTTATCAATACTCAACTCAGCTCTATAATTCATTTTATTCAGAATAAACACTAGTAGAATTGGTGGAAAAGTATGTTTGAACTTTCTAACTAAATACTCTATTTTCAAACTACTATAACCCTTTCCTGAAACAACAGATGATCTATAGGAGTTAACTATTTCTCTAATCTTCATCCAAATATTCTTAATTTCTGTTTTATAACCATGTATAGAGATATATAATCCATTATCAGATATAACTATATCTATTAATTCACTACTAGGAATATTCTCCATTATAATCTCAGACAACTTAGCACATTCCGATCCAGAGCATTTAATGTAGAAAAATCTCTTCACAATAGGCAATTAATCACCGGTAGATATATAGATTACTTATCTTCCTCTTCTCAACACTACCGCAGTTAACACATTCTAGTTTATTATCTCTTTTATATAGAATACTTCCGCAATTACTACAGTAAGCTACTATAACGCCGAGTACTGGTTCTTTCGTAGACAACTGGAATGGATAGTTAATACTTAAAATCCTAGCTCTAACTACTTCACCAATCCTCATAGCATCATATATAGTCTCTAAATACTCGGTACTTACTTGAGAAACATGTAGAATTCCTGTGAAATCAATCGATCTAACGTATCTATCGTTAACTGAATATATTTTAACAAAAGCGATATCATCCGAAGTACTTGTTACGACACCTTCAACAATATCGTTTATCTTCGGAATCAATATTTTCTGATTAACTCTCCTAACAGATATTGTTTTTCTAACACTATCAATTAAAACTCTCCCTAGAAAAAGAGATCTTATGTAACCATTCTTATCAACGTAAACACCGTGATCGGGGATAAATTCTTCTTCAACCCCTAGTTCTTCTCCAGGATAAACTACTCCTAGATCCCTTTTTTTACTCATTCAAACCACCTTTCAAAACATAAAAAACTGTTTTAAACCTATACACTCTTCTTCTATGTGTTACATACATCATTGGTATTGGAAAATCGATTAATTCTCTATATACAATTCTATAGTTAAAACTATCAGCGATCGATTTAATAATACTATCTATTTTACTCGTATACTTATGTATAGTATAAACACTATTTGAGAACAACAATCCCTTTCTGAGGAAAACAACGTCGATCCCCCTATTCTTTTCAACAACACCGAAGGGAGGATTCATTAAAACAGTATCGATATTTGTTAATCGAACATTATGTATATCGCTCTGTATAAAAACTAGTTGATTAAAAGCTTTGGGAAAAATATTCTTTAAACACGATACACTATATTCTAAAATATCTAAATCAATATCTATACATAGAGCAAGTCTAGCACCTAAGAGAATAGAACCAATAGCGAAACGAGCTGTTCCACAACCAAGATCTGCAGTTACTTTATCTTCAATATCGCCTCTTAAATAAGCATTCCACAGAATATGTGCTACAATACTGGATGGTGTTTCATATTGTTCTAAATACTTCTTCGGTGAATGAAATCGAGGAATCTTCTCAAGTATTAATTCTAGTTCTTTCTTATTGCTAATCAAATAAATACTACCATGGATAGATATATTTATCGCAAGCTCTATTTAAAACCATTACATACTCACCAGGCGTTAACACTGGTTTATAGAAATCGCTCAGATCATCTATCGGTAGCCTCGGACAACTAGTTACAACATAGACGTCTAATGATAGAGCATTATCTATAGCTATTAACCTATCATTATTCAACTCACTAGTCTGGATAACATAATACTCGATATTATTCTCTTCAGATAATTTAATTAAATACTCGATAATGCTCGGTCTATACTGACCTGGTTTTAAACCAATAATTAAACCAATTGTTCTAAAACCACTATTCCTAAGCATTGATACTAAAAACATTCTCTTAGCAATCACTTTCTTAACAAACTCACGAGTATTCCAGACGACGTTTTTATACGGATCTATTCCATAAACTCTCTTACTAGTAGTTAACGATAAACCTATTGCGTGAAACATTCCTCCAGCTAACACTATGTATGCATCAACGTATTTATCAATAGAACTAGCGGAAGAATAGTTGCAACCAATTATTTGACCATTCTCTAAACTAGGATTATCAGATTTACCGATATGTACTTCAAATCCTCTCTCTTCAAGATAATGAGATAGTTCGTTAATACTACGAATATGTTGTATTGTCGCTACTAATCCTATTGATGAAACATTCTCTCTACTAAGTGTTTCAACAATATTATTTATCAAATCTAACCCGGGTTTCCAATTATAGTAAGCTGGAATATAGAGTACCGGTATGTTTGGCTTGATGGATAGATAAGGGTATTCATTATGACCAATATGTATTATTAAATCAACGTTTAATCTAATTGCTTCATCTAAAGCTAGATCGCATCCACCATATGTTGGTGAACTAGATACATATACTCGATACTTATTTTTATCAATAACTTTGTTTAAGATACATGGCACTATTTTCTTAAGACCATCAGGTGCTTGTACAAGTATCTTCTCAACACGGTTTTCTCTAAGAAAACCCTCTACTACACTGTATTCAACATCATATATACTACAGATATCGTTCATTGAAAACACTTTATGAAACAATGTGTTAAACAGGTTTTAAACCAGGTTTCAACGGTTTAAACAAAATCCTAGTGGGAATTGGTAGTTTTGAAGCAGCTCTTCTCAAAGCTTCTTTAACTTCTTCAACATGTTCTTTTCTAAAACGTACTTCTATTACAACACTACCTGGATACACTCTAGCAGCAGTACCGATTGGTTTACCAAAAGCTTGTCTCATACCATCCTGTAATCTATCAGCACCAGCGAAAGCCATCATTTTATTCTCTCTTAGAACGTGATGAGGGATTAAACGTATTTTAAGGAAAAAGTTCTGGTCACCAACAGTATTACTTAAGTATTTAACAGACATTACACGAGCTGCTTCTAAAGCATTGTGTCTTATCTGACCAGCTTCTTCAACAACTAGTTCTGCAACGTAATCATAATCTCCTTTAATATTTCCAGCTTCATACTTAGAAATCTTAGGTGGAGGTATACCTGGTATATACTCTTTTCTAGTATACGGAGGTCCACTGAAATGTGTATAACACTTAGCTGGTCTTAGCGGCATATTAAATACACCATTGAAACACTTACTCAACTAGACCTATTACAATACCGAAACCCTATTATAAACATTATTACAGAAATTAAGAAAGTAGATTAAACTAAACGTAAACTTAACACTGAATCTTAACCCGGATGATAATCTTTATAAAAGGATATCGTAAAAACTAATCAATAGACTATAACACGTTTCTCACAAGCGGGGGTGCCCGAGCCAGGTTAAAGGGGGCGGACTCAAGACCTGTCTTAAACCTAGGGGGAGATCCGCTGGCGTAGGCCTGCGTGGGTTCAAATCCCACCCCCCGCATCACATTTTGTAAAATATTCAAATATGTTTAAACAACGAATTGTTCAAATAAAATTACTTCCGAATGATGATTTATTATTTTAAAACTAGAGTTCTTATTGAATCCATAGTTTAGAACTCAGTTTATTAACCTATTACTACATATTATTTATTGTTCTAAATACTAGTGAGTATTGAAATCTATATATTTTAAAACAATAACGTAGAAATTTGAATTAAATCTAAGAGTATTGAAACTATTTATTTAAAACATTTCGAGATGATTAGATAAAATAAAGTATTCATATATTAAATTCTAGAAAACAACACGGTATTGTTTAAAAGAGAGTGTTAAACATGGTTTTAGATGGTTTGAGAAATGCTTTAGCAAAATTCCTTAAAAGTAGTAGGTATGAAGAAGCTGTTGAAGATTTTATAAAAGATCTTCAGAAAGAATTGATTAAATCAGATGTTAACATAAATGTTGTCGTAGAGATTTCTAAGAGAATTAGAGATAGAGCTTTGAAAGAAGAACCACCGATAGGTGTTTCTAGAAAAGACTGGTTTATAACAATTGTATACGAAGAATTAACTAATTTATTCGGAGGTAGTGAGAAACCAAATATTAAACCAAGTAAGAAACCATGGATAATGTTGTTAATCGGTTTACAAGGTTCAGGTAAGACAACGACAGCTGCTAAAATAGCTTTTTACTATAAAACAGAAGGTTATAGAGTTGGATTAGTATCTGCAGATACGTATAGACCAGCTGCTTATGAACAATTAAAACAACTCGGAGACCAGATTGGAGTACCGGTGTATGGTGAACCAAGTGGAGGTAATGCAGTAGAAATAGCTAGGAGAGGAGTTGAGTATTTCGTAAACAATAGATTCGACATAGTAATAATAGATACTGCTGGAAGACACCATAGAGAAGAAACGTTATTGGAAGAAATGAGAGAGATCAGTAGAGTAGTTAATCCCGATGAAATAGTATTGGTTATAGATGCTTCTCTCGGTCAACAAGCATTCAATATTGCTAAGAAATTCCACAGTACTACACCGATTGGATCAATAGTAGTGACTAAACTAGATGGTACAGCTAAAGGTGGTGGAGCATTATCAGCAGTAGTTGCTACAAACGCTAGGATTAAATTTATAGGAACAGGGGAGAAACTGGATGAACTAGAAGTTTTCAACCCCTCGAGATTTATAGCGAGAATACTCGGTATTGGAGATATCGAATCACTAGTTGAGAGAGTTAAGAGAATACAAGTAGAATTCACTGAGAAAGATATAGAGGATTTAATGAGTGGTAGGATTAATATGCGTTTAATATATAAACAATTGATTAATATTAGAAAACTCGGACCATTTAAGAAAATACTTCAGTTAATACCTGGATTGGGTTTAAAAATACCTTTTGAAGTAGATCCCAGGGAATTAGAGGAGAAAGTATCTAAATGGATATCTGCTATAAACTCTATGACGTATGAAGAACTAGATAATCCAGATATAATTGATAAGAATAGAGTTAAGAGAATAGCTATAGGTTCAGGTGTTGATCAAGAAAATGTTAGAGAATTAATTAAACAATACAATATGTTGAAGAAGATTACGAGAGAATTGAAGAAGAGGAAAGATATTCTTAGAAAACTAAGAGAAATGGGTTTTCAAACAGATTCAATAGAGTAATTACTAGCATTTGATTTGAAACTTAACTAAGTATTTAAATTAAACTAGTGGAGAATCAGTATGAGCTCTGAAATAAAGAATTCCATAGATCTCGATAGAGTTCTACAACTGGTTAAAAAATATCCTCTGTGTAATCACTGTTTAGGCAGAGTATTTGCTAAACACGGACTCGGACTTGGAAACGATGAGAGAGGATTTGCTATAAAAACGATTCTACAAATGTACGTATACAGTAAATTAATGAACAACGAGTTGAGTATTGAAGACTTGAAGATAATAGCATCTAATGCTGGAGATCCTTTAACTAGATTGTATGAGAAAATAACTGGAGAGAAGATTTCTGTAAAAGAGTGTTTTATATGTAGAAACAAACTCTCTAGAAAATACTTCGAAGACCTAGCTACGAGAATAGGCTTCGACTTGGTGAAAAATAATGCATCTAGTTTCGTAATAGGCGTATCTATATCTAATGAAACAGTGTTCAGAGAACTAGATGTTTATAGAGAGATTGGTTTAGAAACAAGTGAATCTATTAAAAATGAGTTGAAGAGAGAGATTGGGAAAATAGTGAGTAATGTTTATGGTTTAAAAACGGATTTTAAAAACCCTGATGTAATGGTAATTATTGATTTCGAAACAAATAGCTATAGGTTAATTATAAACCCAATACTATTAGAAGGTCGTTACTGGAAAAGAGGCCGTGGTATTTCGCAAAACCCTTGGTTTAGTAAAAACGGTACTAGAAGATACCCTGTTAGCATACAGGAGTATTTAGAACATAGATTAATTGAATTATTTAAAACCAGTAATATAGTTATACACGCATCTGGTAGAGAAGATGTTGATGCGAGAATGCTGGGAAACGGTAGACCTATTATCATTGAAATAAAGAATCCAGTTATTCGAGGAATTGATTTAAATACTATCAATAGTGTTTTGAAAACAAGTCTTCTAGAAGTTAGATTAGATTCTCTCTCAAGTAGATCTAGAGTTAAGTATTTTAAAAACAAATACTCTAGAATGGCTAAAGTATATAGACTACTCGTCTACTCTGAGAGAGAAATTAGATTAGAAGAACTCAGCTTACTTGAGGAATATTTTAAAAACACTATTGTTAAACAACAAACACCAACTCGTGTTTTAAGAAGAAGAGAAGATATTGTTAGAACTCGTAGAGTATATGAAGTTAAAAACCGATATATAGATTCTCATTTATTTGAAACAATTATATACTGTGATGGAGGATTATATGTTAAAGAATTAATTCACGGCGATAATGGTAGGACAAAACCTAGTTTCGCTGAATTAATTGGATCAAAACTATATCCGATAGAAATCGATGTAATAAGTATTCAATATTGATAATGGATATATTTATAATCACTTAATACATTTAAAACTCTTAGTAAAATGTGTTGAAATAAAGGTGTGTTAATGTGGTTAAAGCACCTAAAGGATTTAGACATCGAACTAGGAAATTGTTGAGAAAAACGCCTCGTGAAAAAGGCATTATTCCACCACTTAGTTTACTAATGATCGATTATAAACCAGGAGATAGAGTTCATATAGTTATAAATCCATCGGTTCATAAAGGAATGCCTCATAGAAGATATCATGGTAAAACGGGTGAAGTAGTCGGTAAACGAGGTAGATCGTATATCGTAAAAGTACTTCTAGGTAGAAAAGAGAAAACACTATTCATTAGACCGGAGCATTTGAAACCAGTTACTATTCATTAGAGGTGAGATAATGTCCGAGGAGATAGATATTGAAATTATTGAAGAAGAATACTTATCTAATCCAGAAGCATACGAGTTGCTTAAAAAAGTTGTTGATAAAATAATTGAGAAAGAAGGAGTTGTTTCTCCATTATTATCTAAAACAATGAGATATTTAAGTAAATTCTCGAAACTAGAAAGTGAAACAGCTAGAGCATTGAAGAGTAAGTTAGAGAAATATGGTTTAAAGAAAGAAACTATTACTATGATTATAAACATCTGTCCTAAAACAATTGAAGAACTACATAGTATTCTAGAGATTGAGAAGAAAATCTATGAAAAAGAAGTATTAGACGAGATCATTGAAGAAGTTAAAGCTAGTTGTAGAGAAGAATAGTTAATAGTTAATCCTAAATTTTAATACTATTTAAAACAATATATTTTATTGAAATAAAAATCGGAGAGAATTGTAAATACTATTTAAAAATAATGGATGATCGTTTTGTACAAACCATTCAAACCCTCTTCTTTCGATAAAAAAGATAAAGATAGAGAAGATAGGTTTAAACAAAGAGAACCAGGTATGTATGTAATCGATTTCATGGAGTTCGGAAATCCCAGCGATAAACATGTTGAACACAGGAACAAACCTCTAGCTCAAGGTGTTGGTTTTAAATACTTCTCATTATTAGAAGCAACTCCTTTACCAGCAGTGAGACTCGAAATTTTTGAAAAAGTATTTTTTGACTCTGAATCTAAAGTTAGAAGGATAGTTCATATAAATTACGATGATCTAACTAGTGTTTCTAAAACTAATCTAGAAGAGGCTGTTAAGAGGATTATTATTGATAACGAGAAAGTATTTGTAAACTTTTTCAATATAGCTGAACCAGTTAATATTAGAATGCATGTTTTCGAACTACTACCGGGTATTGGTAAGAAAACTGTTAGAACTATACTTGATGAAAGAAAGACCAAGGTGTTTGAAAGTTTCGATGATATTAGAAATAGAGTAAAAATTGATCCAGTTAAAGTACTTGCGAAAAGGATTGTTAAAGAAATTGAAGGCGGTGAGAAATACTACGTATTTATAAATCCATATCCTAATCCAGGTATTTACTTAAACTATTTGGAGAAACTATATAGTGAATACACTTAAACCGTTAAGTGTTGATTTGTTTTGGATAAACAATTGCTTAACAGGAGAGAACTATATAAATGGACTACTAGTGTTCTACGTGAATACTCTATTAAACCATTGAAGAAGCTTAGTCAGAGTTTCGTAGTAGATCCACGTGTTATAGATGATTTTCTTAATAGAATAGAACCTGGTTTAACAACAATAGAGATCGGTGCTGGATTAGGTACTTTAAGCTATTTCTTAGTAGATTATTGTAAGAATAAGGTATTGTTATATGAAATCGACTATAGATTAGTTAAATTATTGAGAGAGATTATTGATAAACCAAATGCTATTATCATTAATAGTGATGCGCTTCTACATGAATGGCTTGTAGAACAATTAGTTTCAAACACTCCATACAGTATTACAACCGATATATTGGTTAAACTAGCTAGAAGCAATTGTATTAGAAAAGCAGTACTTGTTTTACAGAAAGATGTTGTTAATAGACTCGTATCTAAACCTGGAACTAGAAATTACGGTAGAATAACTGTTTTAATAAATTCTGTTTTTAAAATAAAACCGGGTAGAGTTTATCCACCTAGCTCGTTCTATCCACCACCGGAGGTATCTTCACAGATCATCGTATTAGAGAGAGTGAGAGATTATGATTCAGAAATAGCTTTATTGGAAGAAGTTACTAGAAGATTATTCAGTAAGAGAAGGAGAAGAGTGGTTAAAGTACTTAATGAAGAATTTGGATTAGATGAAAAAACTATTACATCAATAATTCCAGACAGAGATCTGAGAGTTTATGAATTAAATACAGGTGATTTTCTACGAATAGTAGATCTCGTGAAAAACTACGGGTTAAACTAAACTGGGGTCTTCTCGTTATATATGAAAATGTATATGAACCAAGTGAAGATACATGGTTTCTACTAGATATTATTGAAAAGAGACTTGTTGGTGGAAAACAAAGATTTGTTAACTGTATAGATTTAGGTTGTGGAACAGGTGTTCTAGGTTTATATCTACTTGTTAACAACATTTGTGAAAGAGTATTCTTCATAGATAGTAGTTTCATTGCATTAGAAAATACTTTTGAAAACATTCTTTTAAACAATGTTTTAAACAAAAGTATTTTGATAAATACAGATGTTGCTGATTTAAAACTAATCAATGTTTTCGACCTAGTTGTCGCTAATCCACCATACTTACCGGGTAAACCAAGTGATCTATATGATACTGCATTATTAACAGGCATTAATGGTTTTGAAACAATAATTTCTTTCATAGAAACATCTTATAGATTGCTTAGAAAACATGGTTTACTATATCTTATCTACTCTAGTTTAAGCAGGATCAATGTTGTTGAAAACACTTTGAATAAAAAATTTAAAGTAATTAATAAGTTTTCTAAAAAATTCTTCTTAGAAGAATTATACGTTATAGAGGCTTTGAGAAAGTGATAGTTAGATTCATACTAGTTGGTATAGAGGGTTCTTTCAATCTAGGGCTTATTGCTAGAACTTGTATGAATTTCAAAATAGATGAATTATTCATTGTTGAATCCAGAGTGGATTTAAGTGAAGCATTTAAATATGCTGCTAATGCTTATAGCTATTTATCTAAAGCTATTTTTACAGATTGTTTAACTAGTGCTTTGAAAAATTGTGATCTAATTGTTGCTACTTCAGCTATCGGCTATAGTCCCGGTGATGTTGTTAGACAAGCTATCTCTATAGAAGAATTCGTAGAAAACATACGTGGATTTAACGGTAGACTAGCTGTGTTATTCGGTAGAGAAAGCACTGGTTTAACTAGAAACGAGATATCTAAAGCAGATATTTTAGTAACAATACCTGCTAATCCCGAATACTCTGTACTTAATATTAGTCAATCAGTAGCTATTATAGCATGGGAGCTCTGGAAACTGAGAGAATTGAAAGCTGTAAATATACCTCCTAAAGCTTCTAGAGATGAAATAGATCAATTGAATAAATTAATATATAGCGTTAGCCATGAATTGTTTAAAACAATTGATAAAATTGAGAGACTACAGACTGTATGGAGGAGAGTGCTCTACAAATCTCATCTATCTAAATACGAATGTAAGCTACTAGAATACTGGTTTAGAAGATTGAATAATAAATTAAAGAGAACAAATAAAAACATCAGTTAGTATTAACGATTACTCTGGATAAATAATTGTCCCCGGGTTTTCTCCATTAAGAACTTTAACTACGTTACCAGGATCTCTATAGTACACGTTGTATATTATTATACCGCTTCTAATAGCTAACTCTAATGCTCTAATATCTATTAAAGCATATTCGCCGGGTAATTGTTTCTGTTCAAGTATTTTAATTAAATGAGATGCTTTTATCTCGATATATTTCTTAGCATCAGGATATTTAACCGGGTCTTTATCATATACGTAGTCGACAGCAGATACATTCACAATACTCTTAACACCTATAGCTTCAGCAACTTCTAGTGCAACAGATGATGTCGATTGACCCGGAATTAAACCACCGACTGTTAATATTCTCGCATAGTTTATAGCTTTACATAATTCTTCTAAATCCTCTACTGGTTTAGGATAAGCATCCGGATATAGACTCGATATTAATAAGTAACTGTTTAATCTAGAAGCAATTATTCCAATAGTATCTAACCAGTAATTCGATTCGACACCGATCTTTCTAGCTGTTTCAATATATTTCCTAGCAGTATTACCGCCACCGGTTACAATAACGAGTTTATACTTTTTACCTAGTTCTCGAAATAGATCAACGTATTTCTTGAGTAAAGATGTTTTATCAAATAATTTACCAGTTAGTTTAATAACTAACTTATTCAAATAACCACCTGTTTCTAAAATATTTTTAAACTAGTCTATAGACTACTTAGATTAGTAAAATATTAATAATCTTATTACCCAGTTGTTATCACAATTACTTAATCGTGTGAGGTATTTTGTGCGGTATAATAGGTATAGTGTTGGATAATAATTCAGCAAATATTAATCCGGGAACAGCTGTTTTCCATGGATTAATTAGATTAGAGTATCGTGGATACGATTCAGCAGGTGTAGCGAGTGTTTCTAGAGATAAGTTGATTATCTTGAAAGGTAAGGGTAGAATATCTGAATTAGAGAAAAAACTATGTTTTTCATGTATTGAAGGAGATGTGGTTATTGGACATACTAGATGGGCTACACACGGTGCACCTAGTGATATTAATGCACATCCTCACAGCGATTGTTCTGGTAGAATAGCTGTTGTACATAATGGTGTTATTCAGAACTATAGAGAATTGAAGAAAATTCTTATACAGAAAGGACATGTTTTCAAAAGCGAGACTGATACAGAAGTTATACCACATCTCGTTGAAGAATTCTATAGAGAAACAAATGATGTGTTTAAAGCTTTTGTTAAAACAATAAAAATGCTTGAAGGTAGTTTTGCAATAGCTTTAATAACAGTTGTTGAACCAGATAAGATATTTTTCGCTAAGAAAGATAGTCCATTGATAATAGGTATAGGTAATGGTTTCAACATAATTGCTAGCGATATACCGGCTCTTTTAGAATACACTAGGAGGATTATTACATTAAGAGATAATTGGATTGGATACATAACACCTAACGAGATCCATATTATTGATTTAACCAATAATGAGAACGTTGAATGGAGTGAATATGTTAGAATAGTTGAATGGAGTCTTGAAGACGCTACTCGTAGTGGATACCCACACTACATGTTGAAGGAAATACATGAACAACCACGTGTTTTAAAAGAAACATATTATGGTATTAGAGAAGACCCTGTGATCGCGGAGACTGTTGATAGAATGATTAACTCTAGAAATATCTATATAACAGGAGCTGGGACTAGTTATCATGCTTGTCTATACTTCAGTATATTAATGAATATTATCGGTAGAAGACCTGTTATATCATTCGTATCTAGCGAGTATCAAGTATATGTTAAAGCTGTCGATGAACAAGACTTATTAATCGTTGTTAGTCAGAGTGGTGAAACAATGGATTCGTTGAAAGCACTTAGAAGTTTTAAAGAACGAGGTGTTAGAACAATAGCTATTAGTAATGTGGTTGATTCAGCTATTCCTAGAGAATGCGAGTTAACTATATACACTAGAGCCGGTCCTGAAATAGGTGTTGCAGCTACTAAGACTTTTACAACACAAACTCTTACGTTAACATGGCTAGCTATAGCTTATAGTGAATCAACTGGATCTATTACACGTATTGAAGCAGACGAGTATAGGAAAATCCTTGGTTCTAGCAGTGAACTTGTTGCTAAAACTATTTCATGGAATGAAATTAGTTGTAAAGAATTGGCTAAATGGCTTTCCGAACGTAGAGATATGTATTATCTCAGTAGAAGTATTGGTTTACCAATAGCTATGGAGGGTGCTTTGAAGATGAAAGAAATAGCTTATATACATGCTGAAGCATATCCGGCTGGCGAGTCTAAACATGGTCCTATAGCTCTTGTTGAAGAAGATTATCCGGTTTTATTTATAATACCTGAGCAGGAGGAATTGGAGAAGATATTGCTTGGTAATATTCAAGAGATGAAAGCTAGGAATGCTGTTGTAATAGGTGTTGCTTCCGAGAATACTGGTTTAAGCGATCAATTTAATTACTGGTTTAAAATACCTTCATCGCATTGGTTGTTAACACCTATTACACATACTCCAGTTTTACAGCTTTTAGCATACTATACTGCTGTTGAAAAAGGGTTTGATCCCGATAAACCACGTAATTTAGCTAAAACAGTTACTGTTGAATAGAGGTGTTTTATGTGAAAAACCTTATACTAGCTGGTGGTAGAGCGAGTAGAGAATTATCTGTTTTAATACCTAAAGGTAGGAATAAAGTTTTGTTGAAGATTATGGGTAAACCTGTTATATACTATTCGCTCAATGGTTTACAGCAAACAGTTAGTGCTGAAACTATTCTAGTCTATAGAGCTGGTGAAGAAGATGTTTATAGAGAAGCTAGTAGTTATTCTCAAACAACACTCATACCTGTTGTTCAGGAAACTGGTGATAGTGTTCATGAAGCAATACTTGCAGCTGAGAGTAGACTTAGAGATATTGATTACTTCTTTCTAGTTTTCGGAGATATAATTGTTGAACAAGATGCTTTCACTCATTTACTTAATACTCATTTAACAGAAGAACCTTCTGCTACAATACTCGTTGTTCCGATTGAACCTAGAAATGTTTATACATATGGTTTAGCAATAGTTGATGAAAATAGTTTTGTTAAAAAAGTTGTGGAAAAACCACAATCTATTGAATTGAGAGAACCTTGTTACGCTCTAGGTGGTTTATATATTCTACCAATATGGATTCTAGATAAACTAGAGAAAGGATACACATTGCCTCAAGCGATAGATTACTTAGCTAGAGAGAGTAGAGTTAGAGCTGTATACTACAGTGATCTATGGATCGATATAGGATATCCAACGGATCTACTTGAAGCAACCTATCAATTACTATCTAGAATAGATCAACAATTCATAAGCAATAAAGCAGAAATAGAGACAAATACTGTTATAAAAGGACCAGTATATATAAGCGATAACGTCTACATAGACCACTATGTTGTCATAAAAGGACCAGTATATTTAGGCGACGATTCATTTATAGGTGCACATAGTTTCATAAGACACTACGTTAACATAGAGAATAGAGTTAGAATAGGTGCTTTTAATGAAATAAGATATTCGAATATACAGCCATATACTTTCACACATAGTAGGGTTACTATTATGGATAGTATTATCGGTGAAAATACTTTATTTGAATCAAATATTACATTGTTAAACGTATTATCAGAAGAAGAAGAACCTCCTAGACTGAGAATCCATATTGTGAATAAACCAGGTGAGAAGATTCGGAAAATGGGTTCTGTAATAGGTTATAATTCCAGAATATCGACTAACAAAGTATTGAAACCAGGAACAATTCTAGAACCAAATACTGTATTAAAATAGTTATCTATAGATCTATGACATTATTCAATCTTTATTAAAAATCAAATACTGTTATCTCCAATATAGATAATACTTTTAGAACAAGATCAAACTTTCTATGAATAGAATAATCTAGATACAAATTGTTAAAAACTTATTTATCCTCTTTATCACGTAATATCCATATAAGTAAATATAGATTATTGAATTAAATATTGATTATTAATTTATAAAACACTGTTTCTAAAATACAACATTTACTGTATTTGATAAAAGTGTTCAAAAATAATTGAGTATTAATGATCGGTTAGGAAAAGTGAGTTTAGAAAAGAGATGAGCTAGATATTAATTCTTTAAACCACTTATTTTACAATCGATCAATAATACTGACTGGATATTAACTATACTCAAGAGTAGTTAATAAGCGATTAACTACACTATTCTCTACTACGTTGAAGTGGGAAAAACGTTTAACAACATGTTTATTAATCAACGGATTTATAGAATCAATTGGTTTACAACACTATACTCGGTGTTCTTTTTTGACATATTCTAAGAGTTTAGAGGAATTAAGAAATACATTAGAAAACGCGATAGTTGAAGCATTGGAGAAAGCTGTAAACGATCTACCGGTTGATGTAATCAATGCTTTGAAGAAAGCTTATGAAAATGAAGAAAGCGAGATTGCTAAAGCACAGCTTAAATCTATACTAGATAATGTTGAAATAGCTAGTAGTAAACGTAGACCTATTTGTCAAGATACTGGTTTAATAAACTACTACGTTAGAGTTGGCTGTAGATTCCCATTAATCGATAAAATAGAGGAAATCATCGTAAACGCTACTAAAAAAGCTACTCTTCAAATACCTCTTAGACCAAATACTGTAAATCCATTGACAGGAGAAAACCCCGGCGACAATACTGGTAGATACGTACCTGTAACACATATTGAATTAACTGAAAGCGATGAAATAATTATAGATATAGTTCCGAAAGGAGGCGGATCGGAGTCAATGACTATTCTAAAAATGCCTCCTCCCGGAAGAGGTTTAGCTGCTGTTAAAGAAATAGTAATTGATGCTGTATTAACCGCTGGTGCTCAACCATGTCCTCCAACAATCCTAGGAGTAGGTATCGGTGGTGGAGCAGATACAGCAGTTTATTTAGCTAAGAAACAAGCTAATGTCAGGAAAATAGGTAGTAGTAATCCAGACCCAGTTCTCGATAAACTCGAGAAAGAACTATTCAACGCTATCAATGAACTAGGTATAGGTGTTATGGGTTTAGGGGGTAAAACAACTGTACTAGCAGTACATATTGATTACGCACATAGACATCCAGCGGCTTATCCAGTAGCTGTTGCTTTCCAATGCTGGGCTGCCCGTAGATCAACCGTTTACATGGATTCAAAAGGTTACTATAGAATAACACAGTAGTTAAAGGGTGGTTAAACATGACTGTATTTAGAATCCAAACTCCGGTTAATGAAGAAGATATTCGTAAATTAAAAGCTGGAGACATATTGTACGTAACTGGATTAATAGTTACAGCTAGAGATGCTGCACACCGTAGAATAATCGAGTATTTAAAGAGCGGTAAACCACTACCAGTTGATTTAAAGGGAGGAGTTATATATCACTGTGGACCAGTTGTTAAGAAAACTAATAGTAAATGGGAAGTAGTCGCCGCTGGACCCACAACGAGCACTAGAATGGAGTTATATGAAGCAGAAGTTATTGAAAAAACAAGTGTTAGAATTATTATTGGAAAAGGAGGAATGGGTTCTAAAACAGCTGAAGCATGTAGAAAGTACGGTGCAGTCTACACGACATTCACAGGTGGAGCTGGAGCATTAGCAGCTAATGCTATTGAAGAAGTTGTTACTGTAGAGTGGCTTGATCTAGGTATACCTGAAGCACTATGGGTTCTGAAAGTGAGAGATTTTGGACCATTGTTAGTAGCTATAGATTCACATGGTAGGAATTTAATACAGGAAGTTATAGAGAATGCTATGAAGAAGAGAAACGATATTCTAATGAAACTCGGAGTAATGTAGATTGGAAAACGAGGTAAAATCGTTTGGAAAACGAGGAAGTTAGAGTAGGCGTTTTCATCTGTCATTGTGGTAGAAACATAGCTGGAGTAATCGATATTAAGAAACTAGTTGAGGAAGTTAGGAAAATACCTGGAGTAGTCTATGTAGAAGACTATGTTTACATGTGTTCGGAACCAGGTCAGAAGAAGATAATAGATGCTATTAAGAGAGAGAATTTGAATAGAGTTGTCGTAGCAGCTTGTACTCCATCTATGCATTACGAAACGTTTGCACGAGCTGTTGAAACAGGTGGTTTAAATAGATTCCTATATGAAATGGCTACTATAAGAGAATTCAGTAGCTGGGTTCACTACCGTGAACGCGAAGATGCTACTGAGAAAGCATTTAAACTAATTTCTTCAACAGTAGCTAAGGTTAAAGGTAATAAAGCGTATGAACCAGTTAGAGGTAGAGTTGTTAAGAAAGTTCTCGTTATTGGAGGAGGAATAGCTGGTATTACAGCAGCATTAGATATAGCTAGCGCAGGTATCCCCGTTGTTCTAGTTGAAAAAACTCCTAGCATTGGAGGTAAAATGGCTATGTTATCTGAAACATTTCCAACACTGGATTGCGCACAATGTATTCTCACTCCTAAGATGGCTGAAGTAGCTAGAAACCCTGGTATAAAGCTATACACATTATCGGAAGTAATCGATGTTGAAGGATTTGTTGGAAACTATCGTGTACGTATACTTAAATACCCGCGTAAAGTAGATCCAAGTAAATGTACTGTATGTTCATTCTGTGAAAGAGTTTGTCCAGTTAAAGTACCGAGTGAGTTTAATAGAGGACTGAGTTTTAGAAAAGCAATCTACATTCCATTTCCACAAGCAATTCCATCATCTTACGCTATAGACGTAGAACATTGTACGAAATGTGGTGCTTGCGTAAAAGTATGTCCTGTTGGAGCTATTAATCTAGATGAACAAGAAGAGATTGTTGAAGAAGAAGTTGGTGCAATAATAGTAGCTACAGGATACGACCTATACCAGGGTTTAAAGCTTAGAGAATATGGTTACGGTAAGTATAGGAATGTTATCGATTCACTACAGTTTGAGAGACTACTATCTTCAAGCGGACCTACTGGTGGAGAAATTATTAGACCTAGTGATGGAAAACCTGTTAAAACAATTGTTTTCATACAATGTGCTGGTCAGAGAGATGTAAACCATTTACCTTATTGTTCGAAAATATGCTGTATGTATACTGCTAAACACGTTCTATTATTTAAAGAAAGAGTTCCCGATGGAAATGCTTACGTATTCTACATAGATATACGTGCTGGCGGAAAGGGATACGAGGAATTTGTTAAAAGAATTCAGGACGAAACAGGTGCAGTGTATATACGTGGTAGAGTGTCTAGAGTATACGAAGACTCTAGTGGAAAACTCGTTGTCGAAGGCGTTGATACACTCAGTGGTGAAAACATTATTGTTAAAACAGATCTCGTCGTACTAGCTCTAGGCATGGTTCCTACACTACCACCGGATTTAGCTTCTAAATTAAAAATACCTATTGATGAAAACGGTTTTGCACAAGAAGTTCATCCTAAACTAAGACCTGTTGAAGTAGCTACTAGTGGTGTATTTATAGCTGGAGTTATACAGGGTCCTAAAGATATTAGTGAAACAGTTGTTCAAGCATCTGCTTCAGCATCTAAAGCATTACAATTAGTTGTTAAAGGAGAGATTGAGAAAAACCCGCTTATAGCTGAAGTTGATAGAGATGTTTGTAATGGATGCCGAATATGTATATCTATTTGTCCATATAATGCTATAGAAATGATCGAAGGTAAAGCTAGAGTTAATGAAATACTCTGTGAAGGATGTGGTGCTTGCGAAGCATCCTGCCCGGTTGGAGCTATAACTCTTAGAAACTATAGTGATAGTCAATTGATTGAAATGATAAAAACAGCTTTAAGGTGATTATTTGAACTGGAAACCTCGTATAATAGCTTTCTTCTGTAAATGGTGTGCTGGTTCAGCAGCTGAATTAGCTGGTGTATCTAGATTAGAGTATTCGTCAAACATCATACCGATAATAATACCATGTACTGGTAGAATTAGTCCGAGACATATCGTAGAAGCTTTTCTAAACGGAGCCGATGGTGTTTTAATAGGAGGTTGTCATATTCCAAATGATTGTCATTATCTATCAGGTAATTTCAAAGCATTTAAAAGAACATACTTGTTGAAGAAATTGTTTGAACAAATAGGTTTAGAACCAAGTAGAGTTAGAATAGAATGGATTAGTGCAACAGAATCTAAGAAACTAGTACGTGTTGTAAACGAATTCGTAGAAGAGATTAAGAAAATGGGTCCACTTAGTGGAAAAGGTGATTAGTTTGAATAAAATGAAACTAGCTATCGTCTACGGAGCTATTTGCGGAGGATGTGATGTTGCTTTAGCTAACTGGGGTGAGAGATTAATAGATATTTCAAATAAATACGATATCATCTACTGGAATGCTGCTGTCGATGCGAAGAACGATCTATTGGAGAGCATTCGTGAAATAGATATAGGCATATACATGGGTATTATTAGAACAGATTATCACCTAGAATTAATTAAAACTCTTAGAGAGAAAACTAAAATACTTGTTGCTTACGGTACGTGTAGTGTTTACGGAGATATTCCAGGTTTATCAGCGTTGATCAAGAGTTCTAGATTATTAAACGATATTAAAAACACTGTTACGACAACACATTATAGTGAAGAAAACATATCGAGCTCAATCTCTCTCCCTAGATTACTAGATAGCGTATACACCGTAATCCAAGTAGTCAATCCAGATATAATAGTCCCCGGTTGCCCGCCTAGTGAAGAATCAAATGATGAATTAATAAATATATTGTTGAAAATAGAACCTGGTTATAAACCCGGTGGAGTAATAGTTCTAGGCGAAGATAGATCGCTATGCTATATTTGTCCACGTAAACCAGAAGACTTTCACAGAATAGTAATGCCAGGTATATATAGATTACATGAAGTAAAACTCGATGAGAGAAAATGTTTCCTAGAACAAGGAGTAATATGTCTAGGTCCGGCAACAAGAGCTGCTTGTAAAACACCTTGTATTAAAAACAATTTCCCATGCACTGGTTGTATGGGTCCAGCACCTGGAGTAGAAGATACTGGTTTGAAACTAATATCGTCAATATCATCAATACTATTAGTTGATAGAGAGAAAGAATTATTGGAGAAAGGTTTGGCTAAACAATTGGATAAAATAGTTGATCCAATGGGTTTATTCTATAGATACACACTACCAGTTTCTCTAGTTAAGAAAATAAGTGAGAAAGAGAGGTTTGGAAAATAATGGAGAACACTAGATATTTGATAATAGACCCTGTTACGAGAGTTGAAGGAGAATCGAGAGTTATCGCTATTCTCGATGAAAACTCCGAAGTCAGCGAAGTATATTATCAAATACTCACTACACGTGGTTATGAATCGTTCTGTATAGGTAGAGCTGTCGAAGACTTACCTAGAATAACGTCTACAGTCTGTGGAGTTTGTTCATGGGCTCATCATTTTGTCTCAGGTAAAGCTGTCGACGAATTATTGGGTAGAAAACCTCCCATACCCGCTTATAAATTGAGAGAACTAGCTTACTATATTCAAATAATTGATTCACATCTCCTACATTTAGGTGTAATGGCTCTACCAGATTTCATACTACATGATTCACAACCTGTTGATAGAAACATTATTGGTTTGATAAAGAAAGAACCTAGATTAGCTACATTATTGTTGAAAACTAGAAGTCTTGTTAAAGAAATAGAGAAAATAATTGGTGGTAAACCGATTCACGCATCGTTTATTATACCTGGAGGTGTAACTCGGAGTTTAAATAGAGAAGATGTTGAGAAAATAAATAGACTGCTTAGAGAACTAGAGGGAATTGTTAGTGAAATAACTGTTTTCTTTAACGAGAAAGTAGTTAAATCAAGTGTTTTCGAAAACTATTTACAAAACGATGCTTATAAACTAGAAACCTACTATATGAGTCTAGTGAGTAGAGATAATTCACTAACATTCTACGATGGTTTGATTAAAATTATCGATAGAAATGGTAGAGAAGTAGCTGTTTTCAAACCAATAGATTACTCTAAGTATATTGGCGAATACATGAACAACTGGTCTTACTCTAAATTCCCATATTTTAAACCAAATGGTTGGAAGGGTTTTAACGAAGAATCCGTTATACGTGTAGGACCATTAGCTAGATTAAATATAGTGGATAAAATACCTAGTGAGAAAGCTGGTGAAGAATATGGTAAAATACTAGATTATTTCGGTAAGAAGCCGATCCATAATACTATAGCATATCACTGGGCTAGAGTTGTTGAAACAATATATTGTATCGAGAAAATGCTTGAACTCTTAGAAGACCCCGATATTGTTTCGAAAGAAACTGTTGATTTAACAGGCGAACCCAGATATGAAGGCGTAGGGGTTATTGAAGCACCTA
>JAWAVV010000004.1:0-74531 GCA_038897715.1 Desulfurococcaceae archaeon | reverse complement strand
AGTTGTTGAAACAATATATTGTATCGAGAAAATGCTTGAACTCTTAGAAGACCCCGATATTGTTTCGAAAGAAACTGTTGATTTAACAGGCGAACCCAGATATGAAGGCGTAGGGGTTATTGAAGCACCTCGAGGTATTTTAATACATCACTATAAAGCTGACGATAGATTAATCGCTACACATGTAAATATCATAACACCGACTACTTTCAACAATACTGCTATAAACGTTGAGTTAAAGAAAGTTGTTAAAAATGTTTTAAAGAATAGAGAGATTGATAGAAATGTTTTGAATAAAATAGAGATTGATATAAGAGCATATGATCCTTGTAATTCGTGTGCAGCGCATTTATTCAACTTAGAGAATAATACATTCAAAATACTAGTTATCGATCCATTTAGGAAAGAGAAGAATACTGTTTTCATTAAGATCACTTAGGGTGGATTGTATTGAACGAGGATTTATTTAAGAAAATAATTGAGATAAGTGGTAGAAACCCTAATCTATGTTATCAATGCGGTATGTGTACAGTTGTTTGCCCAATTAATCAATACATGGATTTAAAACCACATGTTATAATAAGATACGTCCAGTTGAAATCAATAGATTTCAAAAAACTAAGTTCAGTCTGGAAATGCGTATCATGTATGGCTTGTGTAGATAGATGTCCTAGAGATGTTGGACCCGGCGTTATTTTTGAAGCAATACGTTCTCTCGTTTTAAGAAAAGGAATTGATGCTGTCGATTATAATAAACTAGTTGATCTCGAGAAAACTCCTTCAATGGCATTAATCGCTTTATCTAGAAAAATGACTGGGTGATTGATTACGAGAAGCATCCTATACTACCCTGGTTGTACTGTTAAGAGAAACGCTATGGAGTACGAGAAGACAGCGATTGCTATACTCGGTAAAATTGGTTTTAAAATAATTGAATTAAATAAATGGTATTGTTGTGGAACACTATATAGTTTAACTATAGATGATTTATCTAAACATATTGGAGCAATCCGAGTATTGATAAATGCACAGAAAGAATCTGTTAAATATAAAACTAGTGAATTGCTAACGCTGTGTCCAATGTGTTTCAACGTGCTTAAACGAGTAAATAATTATTTAACTAAATACCCGGATAAACTAGAAACCATATCGAGATATATTGATGAAGAAGAACCTTATAAAATAGGTATAGTTGTAAAACACGTTGTTGAAACACTTGTTGAAAACATTGATGCTATTAAGAAGAATAAAGTAATAGAACCGGGTGGAAAACGTATAGCAGTATACTACGGTTGTACTATTGTTAGACCGAGAGAAATAGGTATTGATAACCCTGAAGACCCTGTTATTATCGAGAAATTTCTGAATGAAATCGGTTTTGAAACAATAGATTATCCATATAAAACTCTTTGCTGCGGATCATATCAAGTATTGCTTGATAAAAACATTGTTTACCGTAATTCGAGTAGAATACTCAATGAGATAGTTAATAGAAATGTGAATTTACTAATTACTGTTTGCCCACTGTGTTTATATAATCTTAGAGAAACAGTCGACAAGTTTGAGAAGAAAATTGAAATCAAGATAATCTATTTAACAGATATCGTAGCTTATGTAATGGGTTTGAGAAACAGTATTGATAGCAATACATTGAGTTTTCTAGATAAAGTTTTTTCCTCAAATCCTCTTAGTTAAATAGAGGAGGTTTGCATGACTACTCCAATAGCCACTAGTGAGCGTAAGAGTAGTGTTAAAACAGTCCGTATTTATTTCATGAATAAAGCCTATGATGTACCAATTGGTTTAACTATTATGAAAGCTCTCGAGTACGCTGGGTATAAATTGATGCGAGGAGTCGGGTGTCGCGGCGGATTCTGTGGAGCATGTGCTGTAGCTTATAGAAAACCAGGTGATTACAAGTTTAAAACTGGTTTAGCTTGTCAAACAGTTGTTGAGAACGATATGTACATAGCTCTACTACCGTATAGTCCATTGATTAAACCAAGATACAATATTTTCGAAATGAAACCTGAAGCAGGATATGTATTGAAAATATTTCCAGAAGTAGCTAGATGTATAAGCTGTAATTCGTGTTCAAAAGCCTGTCCACAGGGATTAGAAGTAATGGATGCTGTACAGAGTGTTTTGAGAAACGATATTTTAAAAGCAGCTGACCTCGTATTCGACTGTATATCGTGTGGATTATGCTCACTTAGATGTCCCGCTGAAATAAGACATATCTATTTATTTCAATTACTGAGAAGACTGGCTGGTAGATACCTGTTACCTCGCGCTAAACACTTAGAGATTAGAGTTAATGAAATAGAATCCGGTAAATACTTTGCTGAAATAGAGGATTTAATGAAGAAACCCATTGATGAATTGAAAAAACTATATAGTGAAAGAGATATTGAACCAGAGTAGGATTACGAGGTGAAGGTTTTGAGCGAATACACTAGTTATGGATATCCACCAGAGTTCAGGAAATTGATAAAAATCGTTGAAGAAACTAGAGAAGATAGATTGAAAACAAGCTATAGAAGATTATCGTTGAACGAGAGAGAGGAACTTATTAAAAAATACCATCCTGATTATAAACCGGATACTAAGAGAGTTCTTAGAATAGGTGTTAATAGAGATAAGATTGTTTATAACGAATTAGCCGATCTACTTGAAGCATGGCCTCTCGTAGAACCAAATAGTATTGACCTAAACCATATTGATTACGATACGGATATTTTAATAATAGGTGGCGGTGGAGCAGCTGCAGCTGCTGCACTCTGGGCTATATATGGAGGAGTTTCACCGGAGGATATATTGATAGTCACTAAATTGAGATTTGGAGATTCAAATACTGTTAAAGCTCAAGGAGGTATTCAAGCTGCAGATAGACCTGAAGATAGCCCTGTTAGACACTATTTAGATACGATTGGAGGAGGTCATTTCGCTAATAAACCAGAACTAGTTAGAGCACTCGTTATGGATGCTCCTTTCATAATAAAATGGCTTGAAGAACTAGGTGTTATGTTTGATAAAACTGGAGAAGGAGAGATGATAGAGTATAGTGGTGGAGGAGCTTCTAGAAGAAGATTACATTGTGCTCGAGACTATACTGGTTTAGAGATAATGAGAGTTCTTAAAGATGAAGTACTCAATTACGGAGTCAACGTACTAGAGTTCAATCCAGCTATAGAATTACTTACAGATCCAGATACAGGTGCTGTATCGGGAGCTATCTTATTGAATCTCGAAACTCACGAATACTATATTGTTAGAGCTAAAGTTACAATACTAGCTACAGGTGGTTTCGGTAGATTACATTTAGCTGGTTTTCCAACGAGTAACCACTATGGTGCTACAGCTGATGGAATAGTTCTAGCATATAGAGTTGGTGCAAACCTACTTCACATGGATACTGCACAGTATCATCCAACGGGTGTTGCATGGCCTGAAGCTATTCTAGGAGAATTAATTACAGAGAAATGTCGTAGTCTTGGAGCACAATTAGTTAATATTAATGGAGAACTATTTATACATGAACTAGAACCTAGAGATGTTGTAGCATCAGCTATAATAAAAGAGTGTTATGAAGGGAGAGGAGTGATTACACCAACGGGTTCATGTGGTGTATGGCTAGATATGCCAATGATCGATGCTAAAAGAGGACCAGGTACTATTAAGAAAGCTCTACCAGCTATGTATAGACAATTCATTAGACAAGGAATTGATATCACAGTTGAACCAGTTTTAACATATCCAACACTACATTATCAAAACGGAGGAGTTGAGATAGATGAGTATACACATGTTCTCAATCCTCGTGGAGAATGGATTAAAGGACTACTAGCTGCGGGTGAAGTAACCGGCGGTGTCCACGGTAGGAATAGGTTAATGGGTAATTCACTACTAGATCTAATGGTATTTGGTAGAAGAGCTGGTTTAACAGCTACTCAAATCGTTAGAAACATGGATAAACCGAAGATCTCTCTTAATCATCTGAATAGATATATGGATGAATTAGAGAAATATAATATACCTAAAAACAGGAGATCTCCTTTAATACTACCAGATTATCGTGGTGAAAAAGTTCTATCTAGATTCCTAGATATCAGGATATAGATGGAATACATATGTTTTAAAACTCGATTAACCATTATAATATTACGTAAACTATTATTCTATTCACTAATGGTGTAATATAGATGACTAAATCTAGTGAAAAGAAAACTATTGATTGGTTCTCTATATCTAACGAACTACACTTCAAGTACCAGGGGAAAATAGAGATAATGCCTAAAGTCCCTGTTATGAAACTACAGGATTTCTCAATATGGTATACCCCCGGAGTTGCCGGTCCATGTAAGATCATAAAGGAAAAGGGTAAAGACCTTTCTTTCGAATACACCTGTAGATGGAACTATGCTGCTGTTATAAGTGATGGAACTAGAGTTTTAGGATTAGGAGATATTGGTCCTGAAGCTGGCTTACCGGTTATGGAGGGTAAAGCATTATTATTCAAATACCTAGGAGGAGTTGATGCAATACCACTAGTTGTTAACGCCAAAGACCCGGATAAATTCATCGAAGTAGTTAAAATAATCGAGCCGAGTTTTGGAGCTATTAATCTAGAAGATATTGAGAGTCCTAAATGTTTCTACATACTTGAGAAACTAAATGAAATACTAGATATTCCAGTATGGCACGATGATCAACAGGGGACTGCTCTTGTTACACTAGCTGGTTTAATAAATGCTTTAAAAATTGTTGGTAAGAAACTAGATCACGTTAAAATAGCTTTTATCGGAGCTGGAGCAGCTAATATTTCTGCAATAAAGTATATAACACTAGCTGGAGGTAGGATGAAAAACTACATCGTGGTGGATAGTAAAGGAATACTACATCCAGGTAGAGAAGATATTAAAGAACTAGAGAAAGAAAATCCGTGGAAATACCGTATAGCGTTAGAAACAAATATTGAAGGTAGAACAGGAGGTATACCCGAAGCACTTAAAGACGCTGATGTAGTGATCGCTGCTTCAAGACCTGGTCCAGGCGTTATTAAAAAAGAATGGATTAAATTAATGGCAGACGACCCTATAGTATTTGCCGAAGCAAATCCAATACCAGAAATATGGCCATGGGAAGCTAAAGAAGCTGGAGCTAGAATAGTTGCTACCGGTCGTAGCGATTTCCCTAATCAGATTAATAATAGTCTAGGATTCCCCGCTGTATTCAGAGGTGTTTTAACAGTACGAGCGCGTAAAATGACTGATTCAATGTTTCTAGCAGCAGGATATGCTATAGCTAGATTTGCTGAGAAAAAAGGTATTCATGAAGACTATATTGTTCCAACAATGGAGGAAACCGAGATGTTTGTTGAAGAAGCAGTAGCTGTAGCGGAGAAAGCTATGGAAGAAGGAGTTGCTAGAAGGAAGCTAACTAGATCTGAACTAGAACATGAAATTAGAGAACTTATCTATAGACCTAGGAGATATATGGATATAGCTATTAGTAATAAATTGATAGAAATACTACCACCTTATCCGAAAGAATAGCTAGTTTTTTTAAACAAATCTCTTTCTCTAACAATACTTTAACTTTATTAAGCGAATTTGCTAAACAATAATTGAAATTGAATTGTTAAATCAATCTCTAGAATACTCTAGGTGTATTTATTGATAGATATACTTATACTACCTGAGAGAAGAAAGATGAGAATTGAACGTGAAGAGATGAGATTAAATGAAATACTCGAATTACTTGATATAGATGAATTCAATAGTGTAGCTGTATTAGTTAATAATAAATTAGTTAATGAAGAAAACTATTTAGTTAAGAAAGGAGATAAAGTTGTTTTAATAAAACAAGCAACTGGTGGTTTATAACACTATTCTTCATAACAAATTCTGCAATCAACATCTCTAATCTCTATAATTGTAAACTCGTTTTTCAAACCATTGTAAATAAGTATTTTATTAACAAGGAGTTCGCCTAAACCAATAGCTAGTTTCAATACTTCATTAGCTTCAATAACTCCTATAATACCTGGCGTTGTAGCTACAACATTAACTCTTTTCTTAACAGGTTTAACGATTTGGAAAATACATCTCAAACAAGGCGTTTTACCCGGTATTAACGTCGTTACCTGTCCATAGAAACCCTCTACACCTCCATGTACGAGAGGTTTATTATATTTAAAAGCTAGTTTATCAACTACAAACCTAGTCTCCCAGTTGTCTAGAGCATCTACAATTATATCGACATCTCTAATAATTCTTTCTCCGAAACCGTATGTAAATTCTTCAACATAGGTTTCAACAACGACATTAGGGTTTAACTTAGATAGCTTCTCTCTAGCAACAAGTGCTTTAGGTTTACCTAAAACACTCGTATCGTAAAGTATTTGTCTATTCAAATCACTTAGAGAAACAGTATCGTGGTCGACGACAACAATTCTACCAATACCTGATGCTACTAGATAAGTTGTTATAATCGAACCTAAACCACCTAATCCAACAACAAGTACACTCGTATTCTTCAATCTAACCTGATTCTCGTATCCAATAACAGGGATTTGTCTATCATATCTAACTAGTTCTTCATCTGTCAAGGACATTAACTACCACCGGATTTAACAGGTATTATAGTGATTTCATCGTTATCTCTAGCAATATCATCTTCGGTTACAACTATATTGTTTTTCAAAACAACATATTCACTACTTGTTAAACCGAGTTTTCTAAAAAGATCTCTTATACTTATCTCGCTAACATCTATTTCTCTATATATCTTCTCGGAACCAATTATTTTAATACGAATAACCATGTTCATCATCCTTTGAATAAAATCTTACGTAAAAAGGTATTTTACCTTCAAGAAAATCTTTAATAATAGTTCTAGCAGCCTGATCTATTAAAGGCTCGCGTGTTGTTTTATAAAACCAACCTCTTTTAACAGCTAGTTTTTCAAGTATTTTAACAGGATCTCTCTCATCAATACCATATGCTTGTATGAAAGCTTTTTCATTATGTTTAAGTATTTTCTTGATCAACTCTATTGCAGGATTAACAGGGTCTGCGATTTGATCAGGGTTTTCTCCTCTAATTACTCTATCTAACCAAGAACCTTCAACCGGTATTACACCAGGTGTATCGATCATCAATATGTTTCGATCAATTCTATATAGTTGAGGATACTTCGTATAACCGGGACTTCCAGGTATAGGACTTGTTGAAGCAGAATGTTTACCTTTCAAAGCATTTATAATTGTTGATTTACCTGTTTTAGGATAACCTGTTATAGCTACGACAACTGGAAGCGATGGTGCAATCTCTTTAATCTTCCTCCTCAATACTCTAGTACCTTTGTGTTGTTTAGCCGATATATATACGGTGTGATAGCCTCTACTACGCAGAACTCTAACCCATTCTTCAACAATACTTCTAGGGACTAAATCAGATAAATTAAGAACTAGTAAAAGTCTTTTACCAAGTTTATTCACAATATCTTCAAGCTTCTTACTCATAGTTGATAAAGGATCTCTAGCATCTAAAACCTCTATTACAACATCAGCTCTCGATACTATATCCCATATTTCTCTCCAACTAGCTTTCCTAAAACTACTCATTTTTAACACCATTCACTATAGTTAATACTCATATCTAGTGATCTCTTCAGGTTTTAAAACAGTTAACCAATCAATTATTTGACCCGGAGTATGTTTACACTTATTTTCAACAATATCAATGATTATTCCAATAATTTCATCAACAGTCCTACCAGTAACATCTATTTCAAAAACCTTGTTTTCTCCAAATCTCTCAATAGCGTTTACTGTAACAATAGATAGTATTTCAGCCATTACGTTTTCATTAACTTTTCTACCACTCCATCCTCTCTCACGTAGTTTATTCTCTAAAATAAGTGGATTCAATCTTAGAACTATAACTAAATCAACTATATCTGGAGGAAGTATTTCAGGATAATGAGTATCTATAACTACGTATTTATACTCATTAATTATTCTCAAAACCTCGTTAACTAAACTAGTTTCATCTATAACATACGTCTGTCTATCCTCATCATAATGTGATAATAAATTCTTCTCAATAGCTAGTTTACTTAGATTAACATATTTATAGCCGAAAACACTGGCTAATCTCTCTGAAACACTTGTTTTACCCACACCAGGCGTACCGGCTATTACAATAACTTTTCTATTCAAAGCAAAACCTCGTCTAGTTACTTTAATTCACGTTATATTGTAAAAGTAAAAGTAGTTAATAACATTGAGTCAGATATTCTATAGATACTATTTTACACATAATAGTCGCAATAGAGAACTCGGTAATATTGTTTATTCAAACCCAAGATCTGGGGAGCAGTTTGTATTAAATCCGAGAAGCTAGAAAGATACGTGAATACAGTATTCCAGTATTTCACACAACTCGATTAAAACTCTAAAAAGTTCAATAAATGAATCATTTTAATAATGCATTAACTTGAGAATTAAGTGTTTACAGTATTTTTATTGAGAATCTATATAGAATATTGATACAATTAATTACTTATTCAAAGCTTGAAGCATTTATTAAACCATTATTCTAAAACTTAGAGTCTAATATAGACAAGAACATTGAATATTTGAGCTTTACAATAAAACGATAACCTCTTGTCGTATAAAAACTAATTCTATGAAAATATTCATTTTGAAATGTAAACGCTTTAAAACTTAAACTTACTAGTATAATAAATATACTAGTTTTGAATAAGTTAGATCATTGTTGTAGGGTGGTATGATTGAACTATAATAAATCGATCGGTGAGATAAGCTATACAATACCAGCTATAGGTAATGGTGAGGAATTGTTATCAACAACTCAGAGTATATGTCCATACTGTTATCGAATACTACCAGCTACAATAATTGAGAGAGATAGAAAAGTATATATTAAGAGAGTTTGCCCTGAACACGGTGAAATCGAGGAGCTGTACTATGGAGACGTAGAGTTGTATAAGAAAATGATTAAATGGATTAATGAAGGTAGAGGAACTAGATATGTATACACTAGTTTAAACAATCTATGTCCATTCAACTGCGGATTATGTCCTTTACATAAACAACACACTGCTTTAATAAACCTTGTCGTTACGAATAGATGCGATCTAAGTTGTTGGTATTGTTTCTTCTTCTCGGAAGCAATGGGTTATGTTTATGAACCAACTATTGCTGAAATCGTAGATATGATTAGAAGTGCTAAGAAACAAAACACTGTGATCAACGTTCAAATAACTGGAGGCGAACCATTACTTAGAGAAGACTTAGTAGAAATAGTTAGAGTTTTGAAAAATGAAGGTGTTAGACACGTACAGTTAAATACTAATGGATTGAAATTCGCCGAACTATATTGGAACGATCCGGGTGAAGCGATTAAGCTAGCACGTGATCTAAGAACTAGTGGTGTAAACACTGTTTACCTTAGTTTCGACGGTGTAACACCTGTTACTAATTGGAAAAACCACTGGGAAATACCGTATATTTTAGAAGTTTTCCGTAGAAGCGGAATGACTAGTACTGTTCTAGTACCCACGGTTATCAATACAGTTAATACACATGAACTAGGTGCTATAATATACTTCGCTAGTAAACATATTGATATAATTAGAGGTATTAATTTCCAACCAGTTAGTTTAACCGGGTTGATGAAGAGATTTGAGAGAATGAAGTATAGAGTAACTATTGCGGATTTGATTAAACTAATCGAGGAGCAAACAGATAACGAGATACCTCGTGAAGCATGGTATCCAGTCCCGGTTTCAGCAA
Organism: Desulfurococcaceae archaeon; assembly: GCA_038897715.1. Classification (GTDB taxonomy): domain Archaea; phylum Thermoproteota; class Thermoprotei_A; order Sulfolobales; family Desulfurococcaceae; genus JAWAVV01. The sequence continues at coordinate 64,708 of JAWAVV010000004.1, read as the reverse complement.
TTTTCTCTAGGTTAATAGAAGGTATTACACGTGAGTATAAAATAGAGATGACTAATCATCCAATTTGTGGAGCAGCAACCTACGTTTATGTTGATAAGTCTTCTAACAGGATCAGGTTAATACCGATCAACGAGTTCGTTGACATAGATGGTTTACTAGAGTATTTGAACGAGAAGTGGATGGATTTATTCAGTGGTTCAACTCGTTTAATAACAGGTTTGAAAATACTTTACTCTATTAAGAAATTCTTCTATGAAGATAAAATGCCTCCAGGAGTTAATCTGTATAGAATACTATTCAATATTATCATAAAGAGAAATTATGACGCACTAGGTGAATTACATTATAAAATGCTATTTCTAGGTGCAATGCATTTCATGGATCTATATAATTATGATATACAGAGAGCACAGAGATGTAATATACACTATCTAGCTCCCGATGGGAGATTGATACCATTCTGTACATATAATGTATTCGAAGATGTTTACAGAGATAAGTTATTTAAAGAAAACAACATATCTATTAGAGAATATAGTTTAAAACACAATCTACCACAAGATGTAGCTACGAAGAAATATGTAAGAGACCGTAAGAAACTTGAATCAACAGAACTCTATAGAATGACTTATGAAGACGTTATTAAAATAGCTAGTAGGAGATAATGTTGTGCTGAAACAGAAAAATACTAGTAGAAGGTTTGAGAAAGATTTATAAAAGTTACTTGTTAATAGCCGGGCGGGGATTCGAACCCCGGTCACGGGGGTTCTTCTACATCTACCGACTCTACAGTAGAATGTATCCAAAGCCCCGCATCCTTGACCGCTAGACGACCCGGCTATCTATTAGAAACTATTTAAATAAAGAGGGTTTTATATCATTTACGTTAATAGTGAGTTATTTTTATAAACACCTCGTTGAGTAAAATAGTTTTTAGAATAATGGGCCCGTAGCTCAGCTAGGTAGAGCGGCGGGCTTTTAACCCGTAGGTCCCGGGTTCAAATCCCGGCGGGCCCGTTAATCAATTACAACACTAAATAGTCTTCTAGATAAAACAGATGCTATATTATGTGCTATTCTCAATGGTTCTGGAATAGGGCTGTATATCATTGTTTTCAATAAAATAATACGTGCTTTATCGAGTTCAATACCTGTTGCATAAAATTGTATAGTTTTCCAAGGAGTATCGAGATACTGGAATTTATCGACAACTTTCTTTATAACACTATATCTTTCATCAGCATCGCTGAAGTTTCTATATAAAGCTTCTCTTATATTGTCTAAATCTAGTGGATATTGTTGAACAACTACTACCGGAGTATTTGTATTTAAATATATTTCATCAGGATCTGCTGTATCGAAACCAGCATAAGTTATTCCATCTAGTATCAATAGATCAGGTGAACCCATTAGTTTAGATAATTCGATCACAACACTACTTGTTTCTCTACCATCTACAGTAACTGGTTTCCAACAGACTTTATTTATTTGAAAACCCTTTGTCTCCACACCGGTTATGATAGTTTTACCTCTACAGCCCTTATACTGTACTGGGAAATAGCCGTCGTCGAATGCTTGTATTCTAAACGAATTCATTCTATAAACCAAGCGATTTATTTATTAAATCAATAGTATCTTTACTAACTCTAATTACTCTTGTTTTACCATACCTACCTCTATTAGTTACAACAGCGTTTATCAAACCGATCATATCTAGTTGATTAATAATCTCGCTTACCCTTCTCTGAGTTAAAGGTTCATAACCGTGATCTATCGCTATTTCAACGTATTTATTATATGCTTCACCAGTTGTACAACTATCTTTCTCCAAAACTAGGTCGATAATAGCTTTGAGAACTAGTTTAGCATGGAGAGGTAGAGTTGAGACAGTGTAGTATATTCTACCTTCTTCCAATTCAACTAAAGCTTTCTTAACATGTTCTTTACTTAGTTTAACCGCGTTCTCTCGTTCAGCTATTTCACCGGCAACTCTTAGTAAATCAAGTGCTTTCCTAGCATCACCGTGTTCACGAGCTGCTATTGCAGCACAATAAGCTATTACTTCATCATCAATAGCTTCTTTTCTAAAAGATTTTTCAGCTCTTTGTTTTAGAATATCGAATAGTTGATCAGCATTGTATGGTGGGAAAACGATTTCTTCTTCTCCGAGACTACTCCTTATACGTGGATCGAGTGATTCAACGAAATTAATATCATTAGTTATACCTATTAAAACTACTTTCGAACTATTCAACTCCTCGTTAATCCTAACTAGTTTATAGAGTAAATCATCACCTTCTCTTTTAACATAGTAATCTATTTCATCTAAGATAACTATGTGTAAACCACTCCAATTCTCAAGTGCGTTAATATATCTCCTATATACTTCACTAATAGCTATACCTGTTGGAGGTATTTTCAAACCAAGCGATGAAGCTATTGAAGCTAATACTCTATAAGTTGTATCAACTTTACGAGTATTAACATATGAATAATTGAGTTTAACACTCATACTATTCGATTTCTCAACAAGATGTTTGACAACATATCTAGCTACAGCTGTTTTACCAGTACCTGTTAATCCATAGATTAACACATTACTAGGTCTCTCTCCACGTAGAACAACGAGTAGTATCTCGGCCAGCTTCCTGATCTCGTTCTCTCTATGAGGTAGAGTCTCCGGTATGTATTCGGGATGTAGTATATCTTTATTGAGGAAAATACTGCTTTCTTTCCTAAACTTTGTTTTAATCAATTCATCGATAATATTACTCATTGAAAAACACACCTGTCTATAGGAAACATTGGTTTTTCACAGAGAAAATTAACTGTCTTTTACTTATAAAACGGGGAGTAATAGAATACTCGTTAATTAGATAAAACTAATAAACCCATTGTGGTAATGTTAATAATAGATTTAGAAGAAAAGGGCCGGTAGCTCAGCCCGGAAGAGCACCCGGTTGGCATCCGGGAGGTCCCGGGTTCAAATCCCGGCCGGTCCATTAACTTCTATTTAAGCGAAATTACATATTCTACTGCTACAACTGCAATAAATATATTTATTAACCCTATTTTCTAATCATAGTTTTAGCATCAATGTTTGAGTTTCTAAAAACACCACTGTATGAGGTATATTTTTTGAAAAAGAAGAAAACCAGTAGAAGAAAAACTACTAAGAGAGAGAAGAAGAAAACTAAAGCTAGCGTTGCTGATGAAGAAACAACTACTAAAAGAATTGAAGTAAATATTTTAGAACACGAACTCGTTCCCAGACACGAAGTTTTAAAACCTGAAGAGGCTGAAGAAGTTTTGAGAAAACTAGGTGTTAAACCAACTCAAATACCCTGGATATCTATAGACGACCCTGTTATAAGAGCTATTGGTGCTAAACCAGGTGATATAGTTAGAATTATTCGCAAAAGCCCTACTGCAGGAGAGAGTATTGCATATAGATATGTTGTTGTAGATACACCAATATCTGTTAAAAAGAGGTGATTTAACTGAGTAAGAGAGTTAAGAAAAGTTTTCCTACAATAGATGATTTATGGATTGTAATGAAGAGTTTTTTCAAAGAAAAAGGTCTTGTTAGACAACATTTAGATAGTTATAATAGATTTGCTGAAGAATTGATCTATGAAGTTATTAGAGATTTCAGTAGTGTTAAGATTAGTGAAAACATTACTCTACACATTAAAGACCCACGTATAGAGAAACCGAAAGCTAAACTAGTTGAAGTAGGAGAGAAAGAAATAACGCCACTAGAGTGTAGACTAAGGAATTTAACATATGCTGCTCCATTGATTGTTAGAATATCGGTTTCCGGGGTTCAACAAAGTGGTAAAGAAAGAGAGATAGAGGTTAAACTACTTGACCTACCAGTTATGGTTAAATCTAATCTAGACCCATTGAGTAAACTACCTAGTGAGCAATTGGTGAAACTTGGTGAAGATCCGAAAGACCCTGGTGGATATTTTATAATAAACGGTAGTGAAAGAGTACTTATTGCTCAAGAAGACTTAGCTAGCAACAATATATTAGTTGATAAAGTAGAGACAGCTACCGGTGTAACATATATTGCTAAAGTGATTAGCGTTGCTAAAGGTAGAAGAAGTCAGTTGATTATAGAAAGGAGGAGGGATGGGATATTCTACGCTAATCTACGTGGTTATAGAATACCTGCAGTTATATTAATGGCTGCACTCGGTTTAGCATCAGAGTTTGAAATAATGTATGCTGTTAGTTTAGATGAATCAATACATACTTACCTACTACCATCAGTTATGCATGCACAAACTATTTTCCCTAAACAAGAGATTCCACCAGATATTTCACCAGCAGAGAGGGTTAAAATAGAGGAGGAGATTAGGAAGAAGACTATTGAAGAAGCATTGCAATATATAGGTGCTAGAGTAGCTGTTGGTAAAACAAGTGAAGAGAGAATTAAAAGAGCGTGTAGATTACTAGATGAATACCTACTACCTCATCTCGGCACTGACTCTAATCCTGAGACTAGACTTAAGAAAGCATTCTTCATTGGACAGATGATTAATAAAATAATTGAATTAATGCTTGATAGAAGGAAGCCTGATGATAAAGACCATTATAGAAATAAGAGATTGAAATTAGCGGGAGATTTGTTAGCACAACTGCTTAGATACGTTATGACAACGTATTTTATTAAAGAAGTTAAAACAAGTATTGAGAGAACGTATAGTAGGTTCAGGAAAATAGATTTGAAAACAGTTTTTAAACCAGGTATGTTAACCGATAAGATACTACATGTGATGGCTACAGGTAATTGGCCTGGAGGAAGGACTGGTGTTTCACAATTACTTGATAGAACTAATTTCATGTCAACACTATCTCATTTACGTAGAGTTGTATCACCATTAGCTAGAACACAACCTCATTTAGCTGCTAGAGAGCTTCATCCTACTCAATGGGGTCGTTTATGTCCATTTGAAACACCTGAAGGGCAAAACATTGGTTTAGTTAAAAACCTAGCTTTAATGGCGTATGTAAGTGTTGGTGTGAACGAGGATAAGGTTGAACAACTTCTCTACAGACTAGGCGTTAAACGTATGAAAGAAATTATTGACGAGATTAAGAGAAGTATTAGTGAAGAAACCCCGTTGCCAGATTACTCATCTTGGAGTAGAGTTTATTTAAATGGTAGACTCATAGGGTATCATCCAGATGGTAAGCAATTAGTTAGTGAAATAAGGAGATTGAGGAGACAGGATAAGATAGCTAATGGTAGTGAGATAAATGTTGCATATATACGTGACGAGTATTTGAACGAAGTTTATGTTAACTGCGATGCAGGTAGAATTAGGAGACCACTACTCGTTGTCGAGAACGGAGAGTTGAAACTAAAACCAGAACATGTTGAAAAACTTAAGAAAGGAGAGTGGAGTTTCGATGATCTTGTTAAAAGAGGTATTGTAGAATACCTTGACCCGGATGAAGAAGAGGATTCTTACATAGCTTTAACACCTGATAAAATAACGCCGGAACATACACATTTAGAAATATGGCCTCCTTCAATAGTTGGTATAACTGCATCAATCATTCCATATGCTGAACACAATCAGAGTCCTAGAAATATGTATGAAGCAGCTATGGCTAAACAAAGTCTGGGTTTAAGTTCATCTAATTTCCAGTTGAGAATGGATACACGTGGACAATTACTACATTATCCTCAAGTACCTATTGTTAAAACAAGATTTATGGAGATAAACGGTTACAACGAGAGACCCGCTGGTCAGAACATGATTGTAGCTGTTATGAGTTTTACAGGATATAATATTGAAGACGCTTTAATTATGAATAAGAGTAGTGTTGATAGAGGACTTGGTAGAAGTACTTTCTTCAGACTATACAGTACTGTTGAATACAAATATCCCGGTGGTCAAGAAGACCAAATAACTATTCCAGTAAGCAGTGTTAGAGGATATCGTGGACCGAGAGCGTATGAAAAACTAGAAGAAGACGGTATAGCGGCTCCCGAAACAGAAGTTACTGGTGGAGAAGTTATTATTGGTAAAATAAGTCCACCGAGATTCGTAGCTGCACAGGAGTATACTATAGGAGGAGGGTTGACTAAACAAGATTCTAGTATAACTGTTAGACACGGTGAGAAAGGTATTGTAGATACAGTTATGATAACTAGTGATAGTGATGGTAATAAACTAGTTAAAGTTAGAGTTAGAGATCTCAGAATACCCGAGCTGGGAGATAAGTTTGCTAGTAGACATGGACAGAAAGGTGTTCTAGGACAATTAATACCGCAATACGATATGCCTTTCACCGAGGAAGGCATTGTTCCCGATTTAATTATCAACCCACATGCTTTTCCATCTAGAATGACTGTTGGACAGTTAATGGAGAGTATTGCTGGTAAAGCAGCTGCTCTTAAAGGTAGATTTGTTGATGCAACACCGTTCTTTAAAGAATCAATAGAGGATCAGATGGTTGTGTTGAAAAAATACGGTTATCTACCAACTGGTGAAGAAGTTATGTATGATGGTAGAACGGGAGAGTTGATTAGAACACCTATTTTCATAGGAATAGTTTACTACCAGAAGCTACATCACATGGTTGCTGACAAAATACACGCTAGAGCTATTGGTCCAGTTCAGATTTTAACGAGACAGCCGACTGAAGGTAGGTCGAGACAGGGTGGTTTGAGATGGGGTGAAATGGAGGTTGATTGTCTAGTAGGACACGGTACATCTTATCTACTGAAAGAAACAATGGTTGACCGTAGTGATAAGACATATGTATACGTATGTACTATTGAAGGCTGTGGACATATCGGTTGGTTTGATAAATACCGTAATACGTATGTTTGCCCAATACATGGCGATAAAGGTAAGTTGAAACCAGTTGAGATCAGCTATGCTTTCAAACTACTTCTACAGGAACTTATGAGTATGTGTATAATGCCTCGTTTGAAAATAAGTGGTTTGATAAGTTTAAGCGAGAGAGAACGAGGAGGTGGAAGCTAGTGTTTTTAAACAAATTAACTAGTATAAAGTTTGGACTCTTATCGCCAGATGAGATCAGAAAAATGAGTGTAACAGCACTAGTAACTAGCGAAGTATATGGAAACGATGGAGCACCAATTGATGGAGGAGTAGCTGACCGTAGACTAGGCGCTATAGAGCCTCGCGAAACCTGTCCAACGTGTGGTAATCCTAGAGATAGTTGTCCAGGACATTTCGGTCACATAGAATTGGCTAAACCAGTTATACACGTTTCTTTCTCTAAATACATACTCATGTTTCTTAAAACAACTTGTAGAGAATGTGGAAGAATAAGATTAAGAGAAGTAGAAAGATCTAGGTATTTGAAACTACTAGATGAGTTGAAAACACTTAAACTACATCATTTGCTGAAAAAATTCCACGAGTTTATACAGAAGAAAGCAATGTCGACAAACATTTGTCCACATTGTGGAGCTAAACAGTATAAGATCAAGTTAGATAAACCTCATTCATTCTATGAAGAGAGAGAAGAGGGTTTAACTAGATTAAATCCTGCAGAAGTAAGAGCTAGACTCGAGAGAATACCTGATGAAGATGTGAGACTGCTTGGAGGAGACCCTGTTTACGCTAGACCGGAATGGGCTGTTTTAACAGTACTACCTGTTCCACCTAGAGCAGTTAGACCATCGATATCTCTAGAAACAGGTATTAGGAGTGAAGATGATTTAACACATAAATTAGTCGATATAATACGTATAAATGATAGATTGAGAAACCACGTTGAGTCAGGAGCTCCTAGCGCTATCATCAATGAAGAATGGGAGCTTTTACAATACCATATAACTACTTATTTCGACAACGAAGTACCAGGTATACCGGTAGCTAAACACCGTAGTGGGAAACAGTTAAAAGGTATTGCTCAGAGACTTAAAGGAAAAGAAGGTAGATTTAGAGGTAATTTAAGAGGTAAGAGAGTTGATTTCTCAGCAAGAACCGTTATCAGCCCAGATCCGAATCTTAGTATAAATGAAGTAGGAGTCCCGGAGGTTATCGCTAAAACATTAACTATTCCGGAAAGAGTGACGCATTGGAATATTGATGAAATGCGTAGACTAGTATTAAACGGTCCTGATAAATGGCCTGGAGCAAACTATGTTATTAAACCAGATGGTAGGAAAATAGATCTAAAATATGTTGATAGAAAAGCTGTTGCCGAATCACTAGCTCCAGGCTATATCGTAGAGAGACATTTGAGAGATGGAGATGTAGTGTTATTTAATAGACAACCGTCGTTACATAGAATATCTGTAATGGCTCATATTGTTAGAGTACTGCCTTATAAGACATTTAGATTAAACCTTCTCGTATGCCCACCCTACAATGCTGATTTCGACGGAGATGAAATGAATCTACATGTGCCTCAAAGCGAGGAAGCACGGGCTGAAGCTCGTTTACTTATGCTCGTTGAAAAACATATTTTAACACCACGGTATGGTGGACCTATTATAGGTGGTTTACAAGACTATATTAGCGGTGCATACTTGTTAACAAGTAAGTCAACATTACTCAGTAGAGAAGATGTCATAGATCTACTGAGTGCTGCTGGATATTTCGGCGAAATACCTGAACCAGCAATACTTAAACCAAAAATTCGTTGGACTGGTAAACAAATAATTAGTTTATTCCTACCGAAAGATTTGAATTATAGAAAACCATCTAAAATAGCTAGTGCTACAGCTCTAAGATGTATCGATGAGGATTGTCCACACGATAGTTTAGTTATTATTAAGAAAGGTATTATGCTAGAGGGAGTATTGGATAAAGCTAGTATTGGTAGAGAAGAACCAGAGAGTTTAATACATTGGATTATTATAGAGTATGGTGAAGATTTAGCTAGATTATTCATGGATAGAGTTTATAAAATATTCCTTAGATATATTGAAAAACACGGTTTCACTATGAGTTTCTCACATCTATTAATCCCAAGCGAGTATAAGAGTAAGATTGTTGAATTAATTAACGAAAAGAAGAGAGAAGTATATGAATATATAACGAAATATATTGAAGGATCGCTTGAAGCAAAACCGGGTAAAACAGTTGAGGAAACACTAGAGGATATAATTATAGAAACACTATCTAAGAAACTTCTAGATGAAGTAGCTGATTTCATAACACCGTTCTTCACACTATCTAATCCAATAATAGTAATGGCTAGAACTGGTGCACGTGGAAATCCCGTTAATTTAACACAAATGGCTACACTACTTGGTCAACAAACAATCAGCGGTAGGAGGATTACGAGAGGATATATTGATAGAACTCTACCTCATTTTAGAAAAAGAGATCTAGGGCCAGAACCCCGTGGATTCGTAGCAAATGGTTTCGTAGATGGATTAACTCCTACTGAAATGTTCTTCCATGCAGCTGCTGGAAGAGAGGGTTTAACCGATACAGCTGTCCGTACTAGTCAGAGTGGATACATGCAGAGAAGACTTATAAACGCTTTACAAGATTTAAAAGTTGAGTATGATGGTACTGTTAGACTACCTAGTGGTGAAATAGTTCAATTCATATATGGTGAAGATGGAGTAGACCCTATGAAGAGCGAACACGGTAGAGCTGTGAATATCGATAGAGTTTTACAGAAAATAATTGGATGGAGGATTTAGATTGAAGAGTAGGAAAAAGAGTAGGAGGAAGGAGAAATCTGTTGAGAAGACTGTATTAGAGGAGAAGATTGAAGAGAGAGAAGGTTTAAATATAATAGAAAAAATCCTGAGAGAGAGAATTGGAAGTATTGTTAATCAAACAGTATTTAATGAAGTATATAGGAAAATAGTTGAACAATATAAAACACGTGGATTAACGATTGAAGAAATCGAGAATATTGCAAACGAAGTAGTCAATAGATATTTAGCGAGTCTCGTAGAACCAGGTGAACCTGTCGGTACGGTTGCTGCTCAGAGTATAGGTGAACCATCTACACAAATGACTCTTAGAACATTCCACTACGCCGGTATACGTGAATACAACGTTACTCTAGGACTGCCTCGTTTAATAGAAATAGTTGATGCTCGTAAACAACCTGGAACACCTATTATGGAGATCTATTTAGATGAAGAACACAGATACTCTGAGGAGAAGGCTAAAGAAGTTGCTCGTAAAATAGAGACAACTACTGTTGAAAACGTTTCTAAAGAGATAAATGTAAATCCATATGAAGGCGTATCTGTTCTACTTGATCCAGAAATGCTTGAAGACAAAGGAATATCTGTTGATAAAGTAGTTAAAGCACTCGAGAAACTAAAGATTGGGAAAATAAGTGTAGACCCCGATAATCCTTATTTAATTAGAATAAGTATTAAACCCGAGAAACTAGATTTTACGAAAATCGAGAAAATTAGATTAAGAATAGCTGAAACTAAGATAAAAGGTGTGAAAGGAATTAAAAAAGTTATCATCCAACGTAAGGGAGACGAATATGTACTGATAGCTGAAGGGAGTAATCTAGCTGAAGTTATGAAAATACCGGGAGTTGACTATAGAAGAGTTTATACAAACAATATTTTCGAAATACAATCCATCCTAGGTATTGAAGCAGCTAGAGGAGCTATTATCAGAGAGATTAAGAATATTCTAGAAGACCAGGGTTTAGATGTCGATATTAGACACATCATGTTATTAGCCGATATGATGACGTGGACTGGTAGAATAAGACAAGTTGGTAGAATGGGTGTAGCGGGTGAGAAACACAGTATATTAGCTAGAGCTACTTTCGAAATGACTGTTCAGAAACTAGTTGAAGCAGCTATACAAGGTGCTGAGGATCCGATGATAGGTGTTGCTGAAAACGTTCTCGTAGGACAACCAGTTCCAGTAGGTACCGGTATTGTTGAACTATATATGTCTTTCAAGAAAGAATTAGAGGAGGAGTAGTGTTGGCTAGTTTAACAGATATTATAAATGCTTTACAAACATGTGTGAGAACCGGTCAAGTAGTAATTGGTTCTAGGAAAACAATTAAACTAGCAATGCATGGTAAAGCTAAATTAATAGTTTTAGCATCGAATGCTCCACCTGAGATAAAGAGAGATATAAAATACTACGCTAAATTATCTAAAATACCTGTACTCGAAATACCTAGTACTAATATTGAACTAGGCACTATTGTTGGTAAACCATTCGGTGTATCATCCATGGCTATTATAAACCCCGGTCAATCGAATATATTGGATTTAGTTAAAGAGGTTGAGAAAATTGAGTGAAAACAATAGATCACAGATAAAGATAACTGCAGAAGAGTTTAGATACATAGCGTTGTTAAACGAATACACGAATGTATTTGTAAGAGACTGTATTGTTGATGAAGAAAACAATAGGATAATATACTTAGTTAACCCTACTGATATAGCTAAAGCAATTGGTCCTAAAGGTATTTACGTACAGAAACTCCGTAATCTATTGAATAAAGATATTGAAATAATTGGTTATAGTGAGAAACTCGAAGAACAAGCTAAATACGCATTAGCACCTGCTAAAGTGAAAGAAGTGAAATTAGCTAATAAACCAAGTGGTAGGAAAATAGTATATGTAATAGTTGAACCAAGAGATAAAGGATTAGCGATAGGTAGAAACGGTAGAAACGTTAGTAGAGCTAAACTAGTTCTTAAAAGATACTTCAACATAGATGACGTAATAATTATATAGGTTTATCGTTTTTCAAAATAATATAGAGTGTGATAATAATGCCGGGTAAGAAAGCTCCGAATGGATTATATGCTGCTAGAAAACTTGTGAAAAAGAGGTTAAAGTTTAGATGGAGTCAGAGAAAGTTTAAAATAAGAATGCTTGAATTGAAGAAGAAACACGATCCTCTCGAAGGAGCACCTATGGCTAGAGGAATAGTACTTGAGAAAGTAGGTATTGAATCGAGACAGCCTAATTCAGCTATACGTAAATGCGTCCGCGTGCAGTTGGTTAAAAACGGTAAAGTAGTTACAGCATTCGTACCATGGGATGGCGGTATAAACTATATCGATGAACACGATGAAGTTATTATAGAAGGAATAGGTGGACCTAGAGGTAAATCTCTCGGAGACATACCTGGTGTTAGATATAAAGTTATAATGGTTAACGGAGTTTCTCTCAAAGCACTATATCTCGGTAAGAAGCAGAAACCTGTAAGATAATTTAAGGTATTTAAATATATTCATCTTCTTCATATTCATCTCGATCATTGTTTAAAGACTCTAGTTCTACGAGCAGATTATACATCTCTTCCTGTTGATCAACTAAACTCTTCTTAACATATACTGGTTTCTTAGCTAGTTTAGCTAGAAATATTGCATGACTAGGAATCATTTTACGCTTAATAACAATCGATCCATCGCAAAACTCTACTGAAGCACTATATAAACCAGTTTTCTCATCATAATTGTCGATAACGATTTTTCTCATATATTTACTCAGCGAATCTATAATACCTGGAATACTCATCAATATATCTACAAATCTCTCACGATCATCTCTTGTTTGTTTACCATTCAATTCTCTTAGAAAAAACACTATTTCCGGCGAAGCTCTCTCCAGATAGAATTTTCTATTATCTTCTAATATACATTTTATCCTAGTATCTAGTATTGAAAAAGACTTGTTTCCATAAAAAACCTTTTTCTTAATAACTTGACCATAGATTTCTCTAACTAGAAGCAGATCATCATCCATTAGAATCAACTCTCAGTAATCATCATCAAATTTCTTATTTTGAGAAAACACCTTTTTATCTCTTTGAATAAATTTATAAACTAGTCAAATAGTATTCAAGTAGAGTAAGATGTTTAAATAAAGGTGTATTGTATTGAGTAATGAGAGTGTTATTGTTAAAGTTAGTGAAATAAAATTATTTGGTAAATGGAGTTACAACGATATCGTAGTACTAGATCCTAGTTTGAAGAAATACATATGTTTAAAACCAGTTTATCTACCACATACTGGCGGTAGACATGAACATAGACGTTTTGGGAAAGCTGAAGTACCTATTGTAGAAAGACTTATAAATAAATTAATGAGTCCCGGTAGAAATACCGGTAAGAAACATTTAGCATACAATATTGTTAAGAAAGCATTTGATCTAATATATCTAAGAACAGGTGAAAACCCGTTACAAGTATTTATAAGAGCATTAGAGAATTCTGCTCCTCGAGAAGAAACAACGCGTATAATGTATGGTGGTATAGTTTATCACGTAGCTGTCGACGTATCTCCTCAGAGAAGAGTAGATCTAGCTTTAAGATTCCTAGCTGAAGGTGCTCGAAACAAAGCATTCAACAATCCAATACCTATAGAAGAAGCATTAGCTGATGAAATAATACTAGCTGCAAACAACGATCCCAAGAGCTATGCTATTCAGAAGAAAGAAGAGATTGAGAGAATAGCTTTAAGCAGTAGATAGTGGTTTAACGCAGTATTTGTTAAATCTCGGTTTTTCCCTGAAAACCAGTTTCTAGATAGAATTCTAGCTAGATATAGTTTAGTAAACCATAAATATTAAAACCCCCTAAATAACTATGTTTAAATACCTAGTTAGATAATATCGGTGGTTAAATAATGTCTACGCTTCAGAAACCACATTTGAATATAATATTCATAGGACACGTTGATCACGGTAAGAGTACTCTAGTAGGCAATATCATGTATCGTCTAGGATTAATAGATGCTAAAACAATGCAGATGATTGAAGAAGAAGCTAAGAAAATGGGTAAAGAGAGTTTTAAATTCGCATGGCTACTCGATAAATTGAAGGAAGAGAGAGAAAGAGGTGTTACAATATCACTATCTTATCTCAAATTCGAAACTAAGAAATACTTCTTTACAATCATAGATGCACCCGGTCATAGAGATTTCGTTAAAAACATGATCACTGGTGCTAGTCAAGCTGATGCAGCTGTACTAGTTGTTAGTGCTAGGAAAGGTGAGTTCGAAGCAGGTATGAGTCCTGAGGGTCAAACTCGTGAACACGCTTTACTAGCTAAAACAATGGGTATTAATCAATTAATAGTTGCTATTAATAAAATGGATGCTACTGAACCACCGTGGAGTAAAGAGAGATTTGAACAAATTAAAGAAACTCTATCTAAATACTTGAAGAGTCTTGGCTACGATATTAGTAAAATACCTTTCATACCTGTATCGGCGTGGACTGGAGATAATCTCATAGAGAGATCTATTAACATGCCTTGGTATGATGGACCTGTTTTCGTTGAAACACTAGATACTCTTGAACCACCAAGCAAGCCGATCGATAAACCACTTAGAATACCTATACAAGATGTTTATGCAATATCCGGTATAGGTACAGTCCCCGTTGGACGTGTTGAAACAGGTGTTTTGAAAACAGGTGATAAAGTAGTATTCATGCCTATTGGTAAAATAGGTGAAGTCCGTAGTATTGAAACCCATCATATGAGAATTGAGAAAGCTGAACCAGGCGATAACATTGGTTTTAACGTTAGAGGTGTTGAGAAAAAGGATTTGAAGAGAGGAGATGTTGCCGGACATACGGGTAATCCACCGACTGTAGCGGATGAGTTTACGGCACGTATATATGTTATATGGCATCCAACAGCTATAGCAGTTGGATATACTCCTGTCATACATGTACATACAGCTAGTGTAGCTTGTAGAATAACTGAAATAGTTTCTAAAATAGATCCGAGAACTGGTCAGGAGGTTGAAAAGAATCCACAATTCCTTAAAATGGGTGAAGCAGCGATAGTTAAGTTTAAACCAATTAAACCATTAGTTATTGAGAAATACAGCGAGTTCCCACCACTCGGTCGTTTCGCTATGAGAGATATGGGTAAAACTATTGGTATAGGTATTGTTACCGATATTAAACCAGTTAAAGTAGAGATCAAGTAGTTTTTCAACAAACTCTATTCATTATTGTTTAAACAATTAAGCGTAGAGACGGTTAATTAAAATGTCTAGTAGACAAATGGTTAAAATAAAAATATGGAGTACTAATACCGATTCATTAAACGAATTTGTAAATAAAATAGTCGATATTGTTAAGAAAACTGGTGTAAACATGCATGGACCAATACCTCTACCAACTAAGAGAATAGTTGTTAGAACACTGAAACTACCGCATGGCGAGGGTAAGAAGAAATGGGAGAAATGGGAAATGAGAATACATAAAAGAGTACTATATATAGCACCCGATGAGAGAGTTATGAAACAAATAATTAGAATAAGACTACCACCAGATATTTGGTTAGAGGTAGCAATGCCTAGACCTAGATAAATAGATTAATTAAATCAAATTGAAACAATTATAAAATAAACCTCTTTTCTAAAAAATAATAATAGATAAGCCGGGGTGCCCGAGCGGTCTAAGGGGCTGGCCTTGAGAGCCAGTGGGCTATCCGCCCGCGCGGGTTCAAATCCCGCCCCCGGCGCTTAAACTCTCCATAAACCCAAACAATCCCCTTAATCTTTCAACTCTTTGTGTTATATTCTCTGCTTTTGACCTTAACTTAAGTTTATCAACCTCATCAATCTTTCAATTCTTTGTGTTGTATTCACACGCAGTAGTGTAGTAACAATCCTTTCTCTGGTTTGAACCTTTCAATTCTTTGTGTTGTATTCGATCCAAGACGCTATTGCTAACAACCTGTACATTTACAAGCTTTCAATTCTTTGTGTTGTATTCCCTAGAGTGAATAGACTGGTTAAGGTAATATACGATAGCTTTCAATTCTTTGTGTTGTATTCACGGGTTTTTAAACCGAGTAAGATCAAAAAGATCCCTTTCAATTCTTTGTGTTGTATTCAATGTGTGAAAAGAATGCCTGAGAAAAAAAGTGAGATAGTCTTTCAATTCTTTGTGTTGTATTCATACACATATATTTTATCAGACGTGTATCTTCTTGTAACTCTTTCAATTCTTTGTGTTGTATTCGAATACACTCTGTCAACTCTAGATCAATTGAAGGAAGATGTAACTTTCAATTCTTTGTGTTGTATTCAGGTTTCATATTCAATGTATAGTTCTTCTTTAGGATCCTTTCAATTCTTTGTGTTGTATTCAGAGTTCAGGAAAAACGGCATACTTATCGAAACAATAGCTTTCAATTCTTTGTGTTGTATTCAACACGGTTGAGAAAACTATTAAAGATCTGCTATTCTTTACTTTCAATTCTTTGTGTTGTATTCATTTCTGAGATAAAACCTCTGTGTGGTGGTTTCATGAACTTTCAATTCTTTGTGTTGTATTCTTCAATAGAACAATTGTATCTAAGTTGTTAGGATGGATTACTTTCAATTCTTTGTGTTGTATTCTGTGTTTGTTGTTTTAATTGCTCGCTATAGTTTTTTATATTTTGTTTGGTTTTTATGTTTTATCCTGATCGTTCTATGTGGAAAATTCATGGATTTGATGAGGATCTGATCAAAAGTCTCCATATCATTGTAAAACACTAATTCTCTTTTTCACCTGGGATTTTCTAATGAATTGTATAATTTTATTAAACAGATATCAATATATGGAAAAACTAGATCAAAAGACAATGACATTGATTCAACTATTGATTTGAATTTATTCCCACATTTCTCCGGGATTCGCCAGTGTAGATAGAATATCTTATACTAGCAGTTCATTATTTTCATATTGTTTTGTTTTAACGTCTTCACTATTCACGATCTCGTTTTCAACATCTTCATTTAATTCAATTTCTCTAATCCTGTTCTTATCTCTGGTTTAACTCTATTCATATTGTTACTAATGTAGCGGTAGTTATCGTTAATACTACTGTAATAATTATATTGAGTTTTTCATAAACAACATCCCAATTTTTTAATATAATCACATATGTGTTTCAGTTAAAATTTTGAACGCTAAGCTTAAGCTAACGCTCTTTCGCGTGAACTCAAGTATTGTTTTCCGATTAAGAATGTTTAACTATTAAATCATATCTTTTCACAACTCCTAGATGTAAAGTAGATTTATGAGAATTAAACTCGCTCTATTGGTGAAACTAGTGTTTTTGAAACACTATTCTAAACACTTGAAGCTATTAAATTTTTAATCGTGAATTAATTTCATAAAGATTTCTTATAAATAACTACTACTAGTTAATTATGTGAAAAGCTCAATAGAAGTAGGTTTGTAAATAGTTTTAAATTTTGGAATTACTGTGAATTTCACTGTGTTTATAAATATAAGTAATAATTACAATAGTTCTTGTTCCGATTGATTTATAACTCCCGTTAACTTCATATACTTAACATTGATTTTGAAATAATTAAACGATTGATTTAAAACATTATTGACCAATATTCGGTGAAGTAGGTTTTGATTAAAATAATTGATAATTAATTGAAAGGTGAAGTGTTTGGAGAGGAGTTTTAAATATATTGTTAGAATAGCTGCTACAGATATTGATGGTAATTTATCTACAGCATATGGTTTAGCTGAGATTAAAGGTATTGGTTATAATTTCGCTAAATCTATTTGTAAAGTCTTATCCATAGATCCTGGTTTGAAAATAGGTTATTTAACTGAAGAAGAAATTGCTAAAATCGAAGATGTTATTAAAAATCCTAGTAAATACAATATACCTTCATGGTTGTTTAACAGAAGAAAAGACTACACTACGGGTAGTAATTTGCATCTAGTTGGCTCAGATCTAATATACTATGTTACACAAGATATCGAGAGAGAGAAGAAGATTAAAAGCTGGCGTGGTATTAGACACGCTCTTGGTTTGAAAGTTAGAGGTCAGAGAACGAGAACTACTGGTAGAACTGGTGCAACTGTAGGTGTTCGTAAGAAGAAATCGGGTGGTTAGAAATGGGAGATCCGAAGAAACCGCGTAAGAAATGGGAGGGTCCTCGCCATCCCTGGCGTAGAGAAGTTTTAATTGAAGAAATGAATATCATTGGTACTTATGGTTTACGTAATAAGAGAGAATTGTGGAGAGTTAAAACTATTGTTAGACGAATCAGACACAGAGCTAGAGCACTGTTAGCGGCACCTAAAGAGATTAGAGAGAAAATGGGGAAAGCTCTTATTAACAAATTGTATAAAATGGGTCTTGTTAAGGAAAACGCTACTCTTGAAAACGTATTGGATTTAAGAGTCGAGGATTTACTTGAGAGGAGATTGCAAACTATTGTTTATAGAAAAGGATTAGCTAATACGATTTATCAAGCTCGTCAACTAATAGTTCATGGACATATAGCTATAGGTGGACGTAGAGTTACATCACCAGGTTATATTGTTTCACGTGATGAAGAAGATTTAATAGATTACTCGATCAATAGTCCGTTTAGACAGAAAAATATTGTTAAGGAAACATAGGTGGTATTGATTGTCTTTTACACTACGTGAATTAAAATGGGGTATAGCACATATATATAGTAGTTCGAACAATACTATAATCCATATAACTGATCTAACGGGTTCAGAAACAATCTCTAGATGGAGTGGTGGAATGGTTGTTAAAGCTGATCGTGAGAAACCATCACCTTATGCTGCAATGCTTGCTTCAAGTAAAGCAGCTAGTGAAACTATGGAGAAAGGTATAAATGCTTTACATATAAAAGTACGTGCACCAGGTGGCCATGGATCTAAGACACCGGGTCCAGGTGCTCAAGCAGCTATACGTACTCTAGCTAGATCTGGTTTTATAATAGGTAGAATTGAAGATGTTACTCCAATACCACATGATTCAACTAGAAGACCTGGTGGTAGGAGAGGTAGGAGAGTTTAAACCATAGTGGTGTTTTTAATGGAGATACAGGTTTTAGAGAAAAACCCTCTAAGTATACGTTTGTTAATCCGTGGATTACCATTACATGTTTTAAACTCTATACGTAGAACTATATTAGCTGAAGTACCGACTATGGCTATAGACTATGTTGTTTTCCTAGTAAACAGTAGTGTTTTCTACGATGAATATATTGCACATAGATTGGGTTTAATACCTTTAACAAGCGATGAAGCATTAGATAAATACAAGTCTCCGGAAGAATGCGTAGAAGCTGGTGAGAGAAATATTTTCTCAAGTGATTGTTTTGTAACATTCACTTTAGAAGGAACTGGTGAACCGGGTAAAGTAATCACACTATATAGTGGTGATTTGAAAACAAGCGATCCCAGTGTTAAACCTGTATATGATAAGATACCTATTGTTGCGTTAACAGGTAGGATAGTTGATATTGATGAAAGGAGTAAGATAACTAAACCAGAGATTCAGGAGATTAAACTAGAAGCATATGCTAGACTAGGTCGTGGTAAAGAACATGCTAAATGGTCTCCAGTATCTGTTGCTGCACACAAATATGTTCCAGATATAAATATTGATTACGGTAGATGCACTGGTTTAGAGTGTGGTAAATGCGTAGATACTTGTCCTAGAAATGTATTCATGTTTAAAGATAATAAACTAGTTGTGAGAGATGATAAGGTTTTAGAATGCACGTTGTGTCGATTATGTGAAGAGATTTGTCCAAATAAAGCTATTGATGTTAAATGGCGTGAAAACGAATATATCTTATTCATTGAATCAACAGGTGCTTTGAAGATTAAGAGAATTCTAATTGAAGCAACTAAGATTCTAGAAGGTAAGATCAATGATTTATTGAGTAAAATTGAGAGTGAGGTTAAATGAAGAAAACCGGTCCAACAAATATTGTTTTAAGAAAAACTATTAGATTACTAGTGAAATACTCTAGAGAATATAAAGCACCTATATGGAGAGCTATTGCTAGAGAACTCGAGAAACCGGCTAGAAAACGCCGTGTAGTCAATATTAGTAGAATTAATAGACACACTAGTGCTGGAGATATCGTTATCGTACCCGGTAAAGTACTTGGTTCCGGTGATTTAAAACATTCTGTTACAGTAGCAGCTATTAGTTTTAGTAAGAAAGCATTGGAGAAGATAAATAAAGCTGGAGGTAGAGCAATCTATATCACTGATCTCGTTAAGTTGAATCCAAGTGGAAGTAATGTAAAGATCATAGGGTGAAACTATGAGTACTGAGAAAACAATATATGTTGATGCTTCTAATCAAATACTAGGTAGATTAGCGAGCATTATTGCTAAGAAACTGCTAGAAGGCTATAGAGTATACGTTGTAAACGCCAATAAATGCGTTATAAGCGGTGAGAAAAAGAGAGTTTTAGAAGGCTATAAACTATTATTTAGAGTTAAAACACATTATAATCCAGATAAATCTGGTATAAGGAGACCTCGGACACCACATGGTATTTTTAAACGAACTGTTAGAGGAATGCTTCCGATGGATAAACCTAAAGGTAGAGAAGCTTTTAAACGATTAAAAGTATATTCTGGTCTACCACCTATGTTTAGAAACGTTAATTTAATAAGATTTCAAGAAGCAGATGTGAGTAGATTGAAAAATAGGTATATTTACTTAGAAGAGTTAGCTTCAGAACTAGGTTTTAAAAAGAGGTTTGGAGAATGAATAGTAGTGAGAAAATAGTTATAGCTACTGGTAAGAGGAAGACAAGTATAGCTAGAGCTGTTATTAAACCCGGTGAGGGTAGAGTATGGGTTAACAATATACCTATTGAAATATGGCCATGCGAACTAGCTCGTTTGAAAATGATGGAGCCGTTAATAATAGTAGGGGATCTATGGAAGAAAGTTGATATAAAAGTTAATGTGAAAGGAGGTGGTTACATGAGTCAAGCTGAAGCTGTTAGAATAGCTATTGCACGTGGATTACTAGAGTATAGTGGTAGAAACGAAGAGTTGAAAAAAATTATGGAGGAATACGATAGACATTTATTAACAGGAGATCCTCGTAGAACTGAATCCGAGAAATGGGGTAGATATAGTGCTAGAAGAAGATGGCAGAAATCGTATAGGTGATGTGAATTGATGATTCCAATTAGATGCTTCACATGCGGTGCACCAATAGGTCACTTATGGGATGAGTTTAAGAGAAGAATTGAAGCAGGTGAAGACCCTAGTAAAGTACTAGATGAACTAGGTGTTAAGAGATATTGTTGTAGAAGAATGTTTCTAACACACATAGATATTTTCTATGAAATACTCAATTTCCCGAAAATATCTTAGAAGAGGTGGATAGAACTGTCTCATATCGATATGAATGAACAGAGAGAGAGAATTGCTGAAGGAGAACTACTAGTACCTCTTGAACAATACCTTGTAGCAGGTATTCACATAGGTACACATATATGCACATCTTTTATGAAACCATTCGTATATAGAATTAGAAGCGATGGACTATACATACTTGATGTTAAGAAGATAGATGAGAGAATACGTATTGCATCGAGATTTCTAGCAAGATATGATTCAACCAAGATAGCTGCTGTATCAGCTAGATTATATGGTCAGAAACCAGTTGTCAAATTCTGTCAATACGTTGGCTGTAAACCATTCATAGGTAGATTCCTACCAGGTTCTTTCAGTAACCCTAGTTTAAACAATTACTTCGAACCAGAAGTAGTTATAATAACGGATCCTAGAGCTGATTCTCAAGCTTTGAAAGAAGCTTCTGAGATAGGAGTAGCGATCGTTGCACTAGCTGATACGGATAATAAAACAGAATACGTTGACCTAGTCATACCTGTTAATAATAAAGGAAGAAAGAGTCTAGCACTAGTCTACTGGCTACTAGCTAGAGAAATTCTGAGAAATAAGGGGATTATACAGCCGGATGCCGAATTACCAGAATCTCCTAAAGATTTTGAAGTAAAGATATAGAGTTGATTTATTTGAATCAAACTAAATACGTTAGAGAACCGGTTGTTGCCGGATACTTCTATCCAGATAATCCTGTTGAATTAACTAGACTTCTCGATGAACTATTTACTAAGAATCCACATGGACCTGGAAGAAAACCTGTAGTTAACAGAGAGAGGATTAGAGGAGTAGTTGGCTATATCTCTCCACACGCTGGCTACATATATAGTGGACCTGTTGCAGCACACGCCTATCTCTCACTAGCTGAAACAGGATTACCTGAAACAATCATAATAATAGGTACTAATCACACTGGTTTAGGCTCACTCGTATCTATATATCCGGGAGGAAAGTGGATTACACCACTCGGCGAATTAGTAGTTGATAGTGAACTGGGAGAGAGGATTAGTAAGTATAGTGAATTAGCTGAACTAGATACTGATGCTCATCTAGATGAACACTCTGTTGAAGTACAGCTGCCTTTCATACAATACGTTTACGGTAATAGAGTTAAAATACTACCAATAGTTATAGGGCTTCATACTGTTGAAACAGCTCAAGACCTAGCTAGAGCTATTAAGAAATCTATTGATGAAACGAATAGAGACGTAGTTATAATAGCTAGTAGTGATTTCAACCACTATGAACCATATGAAGTAACTAAAAGAAAGGATTTAGAAGCAATAGATTATATTATTAAATTCGATACAGAAGGCTTCTATAGAGTAATAGTAGAGAAACATATAACTATATGTGGACCGGGAGGTATAATGACTCTAATAGAGTATACTAAACTAATAGGTGGTGAGAAGAAGAAAGCTGAGCTACTTAAATACGCTAATAGTGGAGATACTTCTAATTATAGAAACGGAGTCGTAGGATATGCTTCTATAAAGTTCTTCATCGAGAAATAGGTGTATTTATGGATCATAGTATAAGTAATAGAAAAATAGAACATATCGATATTGTTCTGAAAGAAAACGTTGATTACAACGGTTGGTGTAAAACAATATATGAATCAATAAAGTTAATACATCAAGCACTACCTGGTATTAATTACAAAGAGATAGATTTATCAACAAATTTTTTAAAATACAGTTTAAACGCGCCAATTATAATAACTGGAATAACGGGTGGACACGTCGATACTATTAAAATTAATGAACAACTAGCTAAACTAGTTTCTAAACATAGATTAGCAATTGGAGTAGGTAGTCAGAGACCTTTAATAAACAATAGAGATGATAAGATAATTGAAAGCTATAGAGTTGTCAGAAAATACGTTAAAGACCTACCAGTTATAGGAAACATAGGGTATAGTACTTTAAGTAAACTTAGTGTTAAAGATATTGAATCAATTATTAAAACAATAGAAGCCGACGCACTAGCTATTCACTTAAACCCCGGTCAAGAGATTATTCAACCGGAAGGAGATACTGATTTCGGATATAATACACTTGTTTTCATCGAAGAACTACTTGATTACCTAGATATACCTATAATTATCAAAGAAGTGGGAACTGGTTTATCACGAGAAACTGTTTCAAAACTATACAGTATTGGTATTAGATTCTTCGACGTAGCAGGTGCTTGTGGTACAAACTGGATTATGGTTGAGAAACATAGATGTAGAGAGAATGTAATTAAACAGAAAGTAGCGGATTATTTAAAAGACTGGGGTATTCCAACACCATTATCTGTAATTGAAACTAGAATAGAAGCACCCGATTCATACATAATAGCTAGCGGCGGTGTGTGGAATGGTTTACAAGCTGTTAAAAACCTGGTTTTAGGTGCAAATATTGTTGGATTAGCTAAACCTGTTTTGAAAAAACTATTGATTGAAGGATTCGAAGCCGTGGATAAATATATTGAAGAATACGTTGAGACTATGAAAACAATAATGTTTCTAATAGGTGCTAATAATGTTCAAAGCTTAGCTGAAAAACCAGTTGTATTACTCGAACCAGTATCTACTTATCTCGAACAGAGAGGTGTAGATGTTAAACAATATATTGAGAGAATTAGGTCTAGGAAATGGATACAATAGTTTATTCAAAGAATCTATACGTGTTTCCAGAAGTATTTATTGAAAACAATTATTCGAATAAATGTATTGTAGAGACTTTAAACAATGAATATATCATGATCGAATGTAGTGAACTAGATAAATACGGTTATAAAAAATACTTCGGCTCAATACCTTACGAAAGCGTTTTAGAGTACATTGATTTAGTTGAATCAGTTTCTAGAAGAGGAATAGTTGTTGCGAAGAGAGAGAGTAATAGGTTTTTAAACGGTTTCCTTATTGAAACAGGTACGAAACTATGTATAATAGAAATTACTGGTTATGAAATATTCGTCGACGCAATAGAGGGGGAAGAGATTTTAGAAGGAAGTAGGATAGCGTATATCGTTACGAATAAGAACGATATACGTGTTTATAAATCACCTTGTTCAGGTTTAATACTTTTAGTAATAGATGTTTCATGGGAGAAACCTTGTAGATACATAGTGGTGGTTGTTGATAAAAATGAATGTAGAAGAATCAATATTAGAGAGAGTACGTGAGATTGCGTATAAACATGCTTTATTAAATGCTTATAAACACAACGGTAGAGCTGAGTTAAAACCAGTTATCTCTAAAATAGTCTCTGAAATACCCGAGATAAGGAGTTTTATTAGAGAAATAATAAGTATTGTACAAGAGATAGTTAATAGAGTAAACTCTATGAGTATTGAGAAACAGAGAGAAGAGATTGAGAAAAACTGGCCTGAACTACTTGTTGAAGAACATAGAGTTGAAGAGAAGAAACTACCACCTCTACCCAATGCTGTTGAAAACAAAGTTGTAACCAGATTTGCTCCCAATCCCGATTACACTATACATTTAGGTAACGCTAGACCTGTTTTACTAAGCTACTGGTATGCTGAAATATATAAAGGTAAGATGATACTTAGATTCGAAGACACTGATCCACGTATAAAATCTCCGTTTCCAGAAGCATATGTTAAGATTAAAGAAGATATTAAATGGCTTGGTGTTAAATGGAGTGAAGAATACATTCAGAGTATGAGATTGCCGATCTACTACGATATTGCGAGAGAATTGATTAAAGCTAATGGAGCATATGTTGATAAATGTAGTGACAAGGAGTTTAAGAAATATAGGAATATGGGGAAAGCATGTCCACATAGAAACAATAGTGTTGAGAATAATCTAGAAGAATTAGATAAGATTCTTGAAAACTACTATAGTGAAGGTGAAGCTGTTATTAGAGTTAAAACAGATATGAAACACCCGGATCCGAGTATTAGAGACTGGGTTGCTTTGAGAATAATCGATACTTCTAAAACACCACATCCAGTTGTAGGCGATAAGTATAATCTATGGCCAACATATAATTATGCAGCTGCTGTTGACGATCACTTAATGGGGGTTACGCATATACTTAGAGCTAAAGAACATGTTTCAAACACTATTAAACAGAAATACTTGTACGACCATATGAAATGGACTTATCCCGAAACAATACATTTCGGTAGATTGAGTTTAGAGGGAGTTATTCTAAGTAAATCAAAAATGAGGAAGATGATTCTAGAGCAGAATCTAGAGCCGTACGATGACCCTCGTTTCGGAACGCTCAGTGGTTTAAGGAGAAGAGGTTTTGTAAAAGAAACTATCTGGGAGATCGTTAGACAAGTAGGTGTTAAATCAATAGATGCTCGTATAAGTTTCGTAAACCTAGCTGCTATAAATAGGTCTTTTATAGACTCTAAAGCAAGGAGATATATGGCTGTTGAAAACCCTATATCTCTATTAATCGAATTAGAGAGCGATGTTAAAGCAACTATACTGAGAAATCCAGCTACAGGTGAGAAATACGAATACTTCTTCTCTAAAGGAGTACATACTATATATATTTCACGTAGAGATCTAGAGTTGTTTAGAAACAATATGGTTAGATTAATGGGTTTTGCAAACATAGTTTTAGAGGGATTAACCATTATAGATAACAATATTGGTTATAAAACAAGAATAACTAGTTTCTCACAAGAAGACGCTGTTGAGAAGAATTTAGCTATAATACAATGGGTTAGTGGAGACAACTACGTTGAAGCAGATTTGATCACGCCTACTGGTAACGAATTAGTATATAGGAGAATACTTGTAGAAAGAGATATATTGAATTCTAAAGTAGACGATATAGTACAGTTCTATAGAATAGGTTTCGCTAGAATAGATAGATTTGATAATAATAGATTAACATGTATATTCAGTCATGAATAGAAAAGTTTAATAAAGGTAAACAACTTTTAATTAATAAAACTAGACCGACGATAAATAGAGGAGGATGAAGTATGTCTAAACCATTCTACATAAAATTCGAAACACCACCGGATCTGGCTGAGAAAGCATATGAAGCATTGAAGAAAGCACGTGAAACTGGAGGTAAGATTAGAAAAGGGACTAATGAAACAACTAAAGCTATTGAAAGAGGACAAGCACAGTTAGTTATCATAGCTGAAGACGTTGACCCGCCCGAGATAGTTGCTCATCTTCCATTACTATGTGAGGAGAAGAAAATACCATATGTATACGTACCTAGTAAGAAGAAACTAGGTGAAGCCGCTGGTATAGAAGTAGCTGCTGCTAGTGCTGCTATCATAGAACCAGGTGGTGCTAAAGAACTAGTTAGTGAAATAATTAAGAGAGCACAAGAGCTTAGAACAAGAACTGGTAAATAGTTTTTACCTCTTACCACTCAGTTTCCTAGCTTCTCTCTCTGTTTCACGTAATATCACTATATCTCCAATTCTAACGGGTCCTTTAATATTCCTAGTTATTATCCTACCTTTATCTCTACCCTCTAAAACCCTTACTCTAACTTGAATAATCTCACCGGTAACTCCCGTTCTACCTATTATCTGAATGACTTCTGCTGGGAAACCTATTTTCTCAACAATATTTATTTCAGGTTGTTCAACTACTTTCTTCTCTTCATTACTCAAAATACTACACCTTAATACTTCTCTAGTGTTTTAAGAAAATATTTTAGAAACCTATATATTTCTTTCTAAAATATTTGATTAAACATTGATTAAAGAGAGTGTTAAATAATGGTTAAGTTAGAGAAATGTAGTTTTTGTGGAAATACTTTAGAACCAGGTACTGGTTTAATGTATGTTAAACTAGACGGTAGCATACTATGGTTCTGTAGTAGAAAGTGTTTTAAAAACTACTTGTATTTGAAAAGAGACCCTAGAAAACTCAAGTGGACTAAATACTACGGTGTGTAGACTAGAGAATAGAATTAAACTAATCCATAGAATGGATCTATTTTCCTCTTAATATCTATTATCTCTTTTAAAACAATTAACTCATCATTACTCAATTCAACTCTGTATTTTGTAAGCCATTGTTTAACGTGTTCTCTAGGTATATCAGTATACATTACATCACCTTCATCAATATGTCTACCAATCATCACTCTACCACGTATACTGATTGCAACCGATTGACCAACTCTAGCTTCTTTCAAAACAATATCTCTATCTCTAATCTGCATTATAACACCGAGATTCATTCCATCACTTCTCATCAACGGATATCCCGGTTTAATAATACCGTTTAAAACCTCAACACCAACTATAGCTGGTTCGCTTCTTCTAAAAACACATCCTGGTATTATCCTCAATTTACTCGGTCTGATTAAAGAATCTAATTCTCTTAATCTAGATTCTTCTCTGAGTTTCTGGAGCCATGTAACGTATTCTTCAATCAATCTATATATAATGTTGTGAGAAAATACTTTAACACTACATTTAGTTAAATACTCTTCAGCTTCAGGTAGTGTTTTAACATTAAATGCTATTATAACACCATATTCCGGTTTGCTTCTACTAACAATAGATGCTTCAATAACATCAGATCTAGATACTGGACCGACATCAGCTAATCTAACTGGAATATTTTCTTTCATTAAAGCTCCAACAACAGCTTCTAGTGTACCGAGAGTATCTGCTTTAACAACAACACCTACGTTATCTGTTTTAATAATGATCGATTTTATTTCCTCCACAACTTTCTTCTCATACTCGTTGATCAAGTCTTCGCGAGGAATAACATATAGTGGTGAACCAGCTAAAGCTTCTTCGAGATTTGGAGCAGATATTTTAACACCAGTTGCTGCTACAACTCTATCTACTTGTATAAACCTACCTTCATGTATACGCATATCCTGTAGTGGCTGAGGAAGTAATAGTGCTCTAACTCTAGTAACTATAGCTTTATCTCTACCTCCTGTTATTATCAAATCACCTTTCTTAACAATACCATCGTATATTATAGTATCAATAGTTACTCCTAAACCTGGCTCCTCCTTAACTTCTAGAACAACTCCTTTACCCGGTTCATTGCTCGTTATTAACCTTCTCTTCATATATTTCTGTGTTAAACCAGCTAGTAGAGCTAGAAGTTCTGGAATACCCTCTCCTGTTTTAGCAGAAACAGGCACTATAGCAACAGTTCTAGTGAAATCCTTTACTCTATCAAACCTCTCTGCACTGAAACCTATTTGGTAAAACTGATTAACTAATCTATATATAAGCTCATCTAGCTTATCAATAGTTTTCTTATCTTGATTACTCAGCGATTCTATAAACGGCTTACCTGGAAAACTACGCCAATTAGGTATTTTATCGATCTTGTTGGCAGCAACTATGAAGGGGACTCTTCTCTCTCTAAGAATATTAATACACTCAACTGTCTGTGTTTGAAAACCTTCTATAATATCGATAACTAGAATAGCTATATCTGCAACACTACCGCCTCTTTTCCTCAGATTAGTGAACAATTCGTGACCAGGAGTATCTATGAATAGTAAACCAGGTATCTCGATCTCTAGTTTGGGAAAATATTTTTTAAGAGGTTCAGATATCTTTTTCAAAACACTAGCTGGAACAATACTGGCTCCAACATGTTGAGTGATCTCACCGGGTTCTTTGGAAGCAACAGCAGTACCGCGAATTCTATCAAGTAAAGTTGTCTTACCGTGATCAACATGTCCAAGTACAACTACAATAGGCTGTCTCAACCAACTCTCTAAACTAGTGTTAAACACAATACTACACCTTAAAACTAACTAAAATATATAAGAGTATTATATATTTCTAAAAATACAGATAGCTTTGCAACAAGTGAATACGTGTCAAGGAAAACCAGTGTAAATACCAGAGTTATTCAAAAACAACTAAAAAACAAGTAAACAACACGAACAATTACTCCGATAAATATGGGGAACTTGTTTAAAACTATTTTAAATAAGTATAACGGAGTCTTTAGATGAATAATTATTGAAGAATTGAGATAAATCATGGTAGAGAACGGAAAGTATTAATACCAGTTTATTTGATTTCTTTTTTAATCGTATTTAAATACACCGGGTTCACTGGTGTATGTTTTGGCTGATTTTAAAATCGTTATAAACGATCCCGAGGCTCCTAAGATAGAGAAGGTTTTTAGAGTTAAAGTTATCGGAGATCCTAGTGTAGAATACAGTGATAAGATGAAAGAGAAATACGAATTACCTATTATTAAAGTAAATGAAAAACTCAGTAACGAACTTAAGTTAAAACACGGAGTAGCAACTATTAAAATGATTAAACCAGGTACTAATGAGAGAGTTAAAATTACCGGTAGAGTTATTGTTGACAATAATATCCCCGAGAATGAAGTACATGTAAACTACGACCTTCTAGTAAACTCTATTGGTGTTAATGAAGTTGAAGGAGAGATTGTTAGATCTAGAGCTTGGCAGATTAGAGTAAGTGGTGATAGAGCTAGAAGCTTTATCGGTCTTAAGATCGGAGATAGAATTAGTGGTGAATTAATTGGTTTGAAAAACGTTGAACTAGAGATTAGAGGTGGTAGTGATAACAGTGGTTTTCCAATGAGACCTGATATACCTGGTGGTGTTAAGAAAAGAGTATTGTTATCAAATCCACCGGGATTCCATCCTAGAAAGAGAGGCGAGAGGAGGAGGAAAATAGTACGTGGAAACACTATTACGGAAGATATTGTTCAAATAAATACCGTGATTATTTATAAATAACTCTATGCTTCATAGTTATCATAGTTATCAATAATTAAACTGGTGTTATGATTATTGCCATGGGAGATTAGACAACCAGAGGTTAATATTGGAGTTGTTGGACACGTTGATCACGGTAAAACAACGCTTGTTCAAGCATTAACAGGTATATGGACTGCTAGACATAGTGAAGAATTGAAAAGAGGTATGACTATTAAACTAGGTTATGCTGATGGAAACATAGCTTACTGTGATACAGTTGAACCACCGGAGTCCTATACAACTAGTGAAATATGTCCAGATGGTTCTGATTCAAAACTAATTAGAAGAGTTAGTTTCGTAGATGCTCCCGGTCATGAAGCATTAATGGCTACAATGTTGAGCGGAGCTGCTTTAATGGATGGAGCTATATTGGTTATAGCAGCTAATGAACCATGTCCACAGCCTCAGACTCTTGAACACTTTATCGCACTGAATATTATCAATGTTAAAAATATAGTTATTGTTCAGAATAAAATAGATGTTGTTAGCAAAGACAGAGCGTTAGAAAACTATCGTGAGATAAAGAAACTCGTTGAAAACTCTTTTGCTGAAAAAGCCCCGGTAATACCTGTAAGTGCTCTCCATAAAGTTAATATCGACGTACTGCTTCAAGCACTTGTTGAAGAAATACAAATACCTCCAAGAGAATACAATAAACCTGCTTTAATGTATGTTGCAAGGAGTTTTGACGTCAATAAACCAGGTACTCAACCAGATAGATTGGTTGGAGGAGTTATTGGTGGAACGCTTATTCAAGGAATTCTTAGAGTAAATGATGAAATAGAGATTAAACCTGGTTTGAAGAAAACACTACCTAGTGGGAGAATAGTTTATGAACCAATACTAACAGAGATTACTAGTTTGAAATTTGGAGAATACTCTGTTGAAGAAGCAAAACCCGGTGGTTTAGTAGCGATCGGCACTAGACTAGATCCTTCTCTCGCTAAAGCAGATGCATTAGTAGGAAGCGTTGTAGGTAAACCTGGTCATATGCCGGATTTAGTTAGAGAAATGAGAGTTAAATATGAATTACTCCAGAGAGTAGTCGGTGTGAAAGAGTTTATTAAAACACCTCCTCTTCAAGTAAACGAATCTATTATCATAACAGCTGGTACAGCTACACGTGTTGGAGTTGTGAAAAACCTGACTAAGGATTACATGGATATTGCTTTAAGAGAACCGGTTGTCTCATGGGAGGGTTCTAGAATAGCTATCAGTAGGAGAATACTAGGTAGATGGAGGTTAACGGGCTGGGGATTGGTAGAGGAAATAGTAGAGTGAAGAAACTAGTAGTACTATTCGATACTAATATGTTACTACTCATAGCTAATAGTATTAACGTTTTTGAACAAATAGAGGAGAGAATAGGTGTTAAACCAGATTATATTGTTTTAAAACCAATTATCGGAGAATTAGAAAAACTAGTTAAATCAGGAAAACCAAGTATTTCGAGGAAAGCCAGGTTTGCATTAAGTATTGTCAAAGAATACTGTAGAATAATAGACGTTGACTTAGAATACAGTAGTATAGATGATTTGATAATAAAATATGCTGAGAAAAACAAAGTAGTTGTAGCTACTTGTGATAAAAAACTCAGAAGAGAGTTGCGTAAGAGAGGTTTACCAAACATATATTTAAGAGAAGAGAAGATGATGATCGAAACAGAAGGATTAGAAATATAGTTGATAATAAATCTTATAAACAAGTATGATGATTATTCAAAAGACGTTGAAAACACTGCTTGTTTTAAAAAGGTGTTTTTATTGGTTTATAGATTGTATAGAGTAAAAGGTATTGTTAGAATAATTCCCAGTAAATTCGGTAAATCACTAGAAGAATCTGCTTTCGAAGAGTTGAGAAATAGGTATGAAGGAGCTATTATATCGAATATGGGTATTGTAGTATCAGTTATCGATGTTAAAGTAAATCCTCTTGGTAAAATATTGCTCGGAGATGGAGCTACTTATCATGAAGTCGAGTTTACACTACTGTGTTTCAATCCGTTTCAACACGAAATAGTTGAAGGCGAGATAAATTCAGTTATACCTGAAGGTTTATTCATCGATCTAGGTGCACAAGATGGTTTCATACATTTATCACAAATATCTGAAGAAAAAGTTGAATACGACCCGACTAGACCCGGTTTCATATTGAAACAATCTAAGAGAATTATAGAGAAAAACAATATTGTTAGAGCTAGAGTTTATGGAATGAGTATTCAGAAAGGAAAAGGTTTCAGAATACAGTTGACGATTAGACAGCCATTGCTCGGTAGAATAGATTGGATTAGAAAAACAGTTAGTAGTAAGTAAACAGAGTAATGGGTGGTGGAATGTCTAGTCGTGGACGAGGTAAGGTATTTAAAGCATGCCGTAGCTGTAAAGCACTTGTTGATAGAGAAGTAGCTGAATGCCCAATATGTGGTTCTAGAGATTTCAGCGAGGAATGGGAGGGTATTATCATAATAATAGATCCTGAGAAATCGCGTATTGCTAAAATATTAGGTATTGTAAAACCTGGTAAATACGCTGTTAAAGTTGCTTAGATATGACTATAATACCTGTACTACAACTACCATTTCATCTACGTAAAGATTTATCTAAACCATTAGGAGTACTATATGTTTCAGATAACACTATATCTGGTTTCAAAGTAGATTATAGTGTGGGAGATGTTGTTTCTAGAAACCAGATTAGTGAATATAGAGTAGTTGATAATAGAGTTATGAGAACACGTAGAGAGATTGAGAAAAAAGATTTCTGCGATATACACGTCGTTAACCCACCTGGAACTATTAGTTTAAATACATTAACATTTCTCAATACAAGGTTTTTTAAAAACATATGCATTATAGGTGAAGAAGATTTAGTTGTTCTAGGTATTGGTAGAGACAGATCTGTAACTACGGCTTACGGTCAGCCTAGAGTAGGTGTTGTATTGTATAAGACAGATCCTGTTTACATAGTGAATATTATTAAAACATTTAAACCTACATTAATAGTCTATAATAATAACCATGTAGATTTGATAGAAAGGTGTGATAGTATTGTCTAAAACAATTGAAATAGATGAGTTTACTGGAGAAATAGTTGATGAGAAATATAATCCATTGATTAAGAGAAGAGAGATTGTATTGAAGATATCACATATTGGTAAAACAACACCATCTAGAGGAGCTATTAGAGTAAATATTGCTAAACACTATAATGTAGATGTGAATAGAGTTATTGTTAAAAAAATAGAAACAGAGTATGGAATTAGTGTTTCTAAAGTATATATCCATATATACGATGACTTAGATAGATTGAAGAAATTTGAACCAGAATATATTGTTAAGAGAAATGAACAATCACTACAATTATATGAATTAGAGAAGAGTCAGAGAGAAACAGGTAGTGGTTGAAAAGGTGTTTGAAATGTCTAATATTCATAAACTATATGAATATGACTATAATAAAGGAGTTATAAATCGTAGAAATAAGAAATGTCCTAAATGCGATAGCTTCATGGCTTTTCATAAACAACCAGTACCTAGATGGCATTGCGGTAGATGCGGATATGTTGAATACGTTAGATCATAGTTAGATGAATAGAAATGTATGTTCTTGGAATAGAGTCTACGAGCCATACATTCGGAGTAGGTTTAGTCGAAGAGAGAGATGGTAGTATTAGAATACTCGTTAATCTAAATGAACAATATACACCTGTAAAAGGAGGTATACATCCACGTGAAGCCGCATTACACCATAGTAGAGTTGCACCTATTCTTATTAAAAAAGCTTTAAAAGAAACTGGTTTGAAAACAAGCGATTTAGATGGTATAGCCGTAGCTCTAGGTCCTGGTCTAGGTCCTTGTTTAAGAATAGGAGCATCTATAGCAAGGTTTCTAGCATCATATTATGATAAACCATTAATACCTGTTAATCACGCTGTTGCACATATTGAAATAGGGAAATTTATAAGTAGATTTAAAGACCCCGTAGTACTCTACGTATCAGGTGGAAATACTTTAATAGCTATTCAGAAGAAAGGTAGGTATAGAGTTTTCGGAGAAACTCTAGATATACCATTGGGTAATCTATTCGATACGTTTGTAAGAGAGATCGGTCTAGCACCTCCATATCTAGTTAACGGTAAACACCAGTTAGATATATGTGCTGAATGGGGTGGTAAATACATACCATTACCATATACTGTTAAAGGAAGCGATCTAAGCTTTTCCGGTTTACTAACAGCAGCGTTATCTAAAGCGAGTAAAGCGAGTAGTAGAGAAGAAATTGGAGATATTTGTTTAAGTTTGAGAGAGATAGCTTTCAACATGGTTACCGAAGTTTTAGAGAGAGCGTTAATACTGAGTAATAAAGAAGAAATACTAGTTGTAGGAGGTGTTGCTGCTAATAGAGTATTGATGGATAAAATAGAACATATGGCTAAACAACATAATTCAAAAGTAAGTGGTACGCCTTTAGAATATAGTGGCGATAATGGTGCTATGATAGCTTATACAGGTCTACTTCTTTTACAAAACAATATTTCAGTAGAACCCGAGAGAGCTTTTATTAAACAAAGATGGAGACTGGATGAGGTTGAACTCCCTTGGTTGAGAGAATTCTAAGTATTGGAGCTGAAGCAATAGTTTATTTAGTAGAAGTTAATGGTTTAAAAATAGTTGTTAAACAAAGAGTAAGCAAACCATATAGACACATTGTTTTCGACAACGAGTTTAGATTGTATAGAACTAAGATTGAAGCTAAAATACTAACAGATCTTTATTTAAATAAAATCAGAGTTCCAGCTCCACTATTCGTTGATCTAAAGAACTATATTATTGCAATGGAGTATATTGAAGGAGATAAATTGATTAATATAATAAATAATCTAGATAAACTTCATTTAGAAGAATATGCTGAAGAATTAGGTGAACAAATTGGTTTAATACATAGTTTTGAAATATACCACGGTGATTTCACACTAGGTAATGTAATTCTTTGTTCTAGAGATAGGAGACTATATGTAATTGATTTCGGACTAGCTGGTTATAGTAGAGATATCGAAGAATACGCTATAGACTTGCATCTAATGCGTAGAAACATATTAGCAATAAACCCCGATCTATACAATTTGTTTTTCAACAACCTATTACGTGGTTATTCGAAAGTATTTGATAAAAGCGATTTAGTTTTAAAGAGACTCGAAGAGATAAAACTACGTGGAAGATATGTTGAAGAGAGATTGAAGAGAAAACTAATTGGTGAGAAGTATATTGAGTGAAATATATTTTGTAACGAATAATGTGAATAAATACATGGAGGTAAAACCTATTGCTGACAAATATGGTTTTAAAATAATACAACATAGTGGTGGTAAATTAGAGATACAATCAAATGATTTAATGAAAATAGCGAAGATATCTGCAATACATGCTTACATGGATTTAAATAAACCCGTATTAGTCGAAGACGCCGGATTATTTATATATTCATTAAACGGTTTTCCTGGACCATATAGTAGTTATGTGTATAAAACTATTGGATGTAGTGGAATTTTAAAACTACTTGAAAACACTATTGATAGAAGAGCTAAATTTGTATCAGCAGGGGTTTTAATATATGAACCATTTATATTGACAGAAGTATCTGAAGTTGAAGGATATATCGCGGATAAACCAAAAGGCTCTAGTGGATTCGGTTTCGACCCCATATTTATACCAATTGGTGAAACGAGAACTTTCGGTGAAATGAGTATTGAAGAAAAGAATAAGTATTCACATAGAGCTAAAACTGTTGATAAATTGTTTAGAAAACTGAGGAGAATATTTGATTCAGAAATATATTTAAATAACGAGAATTAAATTTAAAAAACTCCATAAGTATTTGATTAAAAAGATAGTGTTAACTAATAATAATGGTAGTGTTTCATGAATAAACGTAGAGAGAAAGGTCAATCACATTCAACAAGACCTCTCAGAGCTAATCCACCCCGCTGGCTTAAACCAGATATGAGTCCCGAAGACATCGAGCTACTCGTAGTTGAATTGTTTAAAAAAGGATATACTCCATCTATGATCGGGGTTATTTTAAGAGACCAGTATGGTATACCGCTTGTTAAACAAGTAACTGGTAGAAAACTATGTAAAATACTTGAAAAACACGGTGTTCAACTCCCGGTCCCCGAAGACCTCCTCTACTTAATGAAGAAAGCTGTTAATCTACGTAGACATTTAGATGAACATCCTAAAGACTATAGTGCTAAACGTGGTTTAATAGAAATAGAATCTAAAATACATAGATTGGTAAAATACTATAAGAGAGTCGGTAAATTACCGAGTGATTGGAAGTATTCGCCTGAATCAGCTAAATTAATTGTATCTACTTATCTTCAATACTAATGAAATAATTAGATTAAACAGTATTTTATCAAACTGTATTTAACTATATTTCTTCATATTATTAAATAGATTGTCTATAGAAACGAGTGATATAGATTTGAATATAGATATTGTTTTAAAAACAGCTCGTGAACAAAATTTTCTACGTATTGTTCCAGCTACTGATCTAGATTCATTAATAACAGCTAGTATTTTATCTAAAAACCTCGAAGAACACGGTATTCTATGTCCAGTAAACACTGATCCAAAGATTATTTTAGACAACGTTGATGAACCATTATTAGTAATAAACCTACCTGCTAAAGATAGGAGAAATTTATTTGAGCTGAAATATAATGGTGAATTTAGTTTAGCTAGCTATATTACACATTATTTAGATAGAGTGTTCGGAGTATCTAAATGGGATAAAATATTTTCGATAATAGCGGGTATTTATAGAGGACTCGATAGAGGTCGTGAAGGTTTCAAAAATATTGAAAAAGAAATACTAGATGAATTGACTAAAACGGGTTATATAGGAGTAGATCTTGGTTTAAAACTATGGGGTTGGAAGAATAGTAGTTTATTTAAAGCAATGTATAGAACGCTCATTCCTTTCATACCAGGTTATTCAGGAGATCCTCAGCGAACAACTGGTTTTCTAAAAAACGTTCTCGGTATAGATGAAATAGAGAGTATTAAAGGTGAACAAGTACTCTCTTTTGATGAAACTAAAATAGATAAAACAAGGATTTTTATTGAAAAACTAACACAATCTTTTGAATTAGTAGATCAAGAGTATAGGAGTAAATTAGTATTGAAACTTATAGGATACGTATACACAGTTCACGATGAAAGACGTGTCTACGATATACATGAATGTCTAGGTGCGCTCGAAGTTTTTTCAAACATAGATTTTAGAAATATCGTCTACACAATACTATTGAGTCATGATACCACTATTCTACATCAGGCATTGATAACTTATAGTAGATTTATCGATGAAGTATCTGTTGAAATATCTATTAGTATAAAGGATTCTCTGAAGAAGAAGAATAGTGTTGTTGAAATAAATGATTTAGTTAAAAGACCAGATATATATATAGATATTTTCGAAAGCCTGGATCTTCTCCCAGATAGTAGACCATTGATTATAAAGAATAATGAAATACTATACACTAGTTTGAGAGAATACATTAGAGTGAACAAAGATTTCGAGAAAGCATATAGTAAGTGTAGTGAGTATCAGATATGTATGGTTAGTGAAAATGAGAATCTCCTCGAAGCTCATAGTATTTAGTAGAGATAAGCATTTCATAGAATCTCTATATAAGAGTTTGAAACCAGATAATTCAGCTACAGTACCGGGTCTTATAATAGAAGATTTCGTTGAAGAAAAAAATGGAGTATTCGTTTACACTATTCGTATTGAAATAGATACTGCAAGACGTAGTTTTAAAACAATACGTAGTACGTTAGATGAAATACTAACAGCTATACATGTAATCTATAAAACAATATTTAAATAACCCTATTAATTGTTAAATGTGATAAGTAATAGTTTGATTACATTAAAGGGAAATAGAATTGTCTACGAAGAAGAAATATGTTGCTAGAGATAAGTGGAAGCTTAAAAAATGGTACGAAGTTGTAGCACCACCAGTATTCGGTAGTATAGTTATTGGAACAACGCCCTCAGATACTCCTAGTAAATTAATCGGTAGAGTTATGGAGACAACTCTCTATGACATAACCGGTGATATTACACAAGTTCATGTTAAACTATTTTTTCAAATAATAGATGTTCAGGATAATAAAGCAATAACGCGTTTCAAAGGACACGAGTTGTCTCGCGATTATATTAGAAGCCTCATAAGGAGAAAGAGTAGTAAAATACAGGGTATTTTTGATGTTAAAACAAAAGATAACTATGTTTTAAGACTAACTATAATAGCGTTAACAGCTTATAGATGTAAAACTAGTCAGAAGAAAGCTATTAGGAGAATTATGAAAGAACACGTTATGGAGAAAGTACCTCAGCTAACATTTGATGAATTGATTAACGAAATTGTTTTTGGAAAAATGAGTCAAGAGATAGCGGAGAAAGCTAGGAAAATATATCCTTTGAGAAAAGTAGAAATTTATAAATCGAAACTATTAATGATCCCAACTCCCGAGGGTTTGAAACCTGCTACAGTTGTTCAAACAACTACTTCACGCTAGTGTTTCAACGAATTTTAATCAAATATTCTATTTTAAAAGAATTTAATTCACTATTCCTACTATTTTATCTAGTGTATTAGTAGTATTGTAATACGAATATTTTAATTAGAGATGAAGGTTGATGAAAGCTTTAATACTAGCTGCTGGTAGAGGTGAAAGACTCCAACCGATCACGGATACTCGTCCAAAACCGTTAATTCCAATACTTTGTAAACCATTGATTGAATGGATAATTAGAACTATTGAAAACACGAGATTAGTAGATGAAGTAATCATAGTTGTTAGCTATTTGAAAGAAAAGATAATTAATCACATTAATAGTCTTAACGTTGATCTTAAAATAAAATTCGTCGATCAAGGAACTGAACTGGGTACTGGAGATGCTGTTATCAAAGGTTTAAGTAATATTAAAGATATCGATGAAGATGTTTTGATCATATATAGTGATATTTTCTTAAGCAACTGGAGTGTATTGAGAGATATAGCTGTTATCGACGATAACGTTATCGTAGGCTATTATTCACCTAATCCGAGCAATTACGGTGTATTATTAATAGAAAATGGTTTACTCAAGAGTATTGTTGAAAAACCCGAGAAGCCTTTATCTAATATAATCAACACTGGTATATATAAGCTGAGGATTAGAGATATTTTAGAAAATAAAGATGTTGAAACAAGTTCACGTGGAGAAAAGGAGTTCACCGATGTAATAAACAATATTATTAAACATAGTAGAATACGTGTTCTAGATATCAGCAATAGAACGAAATGGATTGATATTGGTTTACCGTGGAATATCATAGATGCTAATAAAATCGCATTAGAGAGCTTGTGTGAAAATAGTATTAAAAGTATTGTTGAAGAAAATGTTACTATTAAACCACCTGTTTATATAGGTGAAGGATCGATTATAAGAAGCGGTTCATATATAGAAGGACCTGTTTACATAGATCGAGGTGTTGAAATAGGACCTAATGCTAGAATTAGACCATACTCAGTTATATGTAGAGGTTCTAGAATCGGTTTCTCAGTAGAAGTTAAAGAGAGTATTATAATGGAGAATGTCCATATTAGTCATCTAAGCTATGTTGGAGACAGCATAGTGTGTGAAAACACTAACTTCGGAGCAGGAACTATTACTGCAAATCTTAGATTCGATGAGAAAACGGTTTCAGTGAATATAAAGGGGAGGAGAGTAGATAGTGGTAGGAGGAAATTAGGAGCTATTATCGGTGGATATGTTAAAACAGGTATACATGTTTCAATAATGCCTGGTGTTAAAATAGGTTCTTATTCATGGATCAGCCCGGGTGCTGTAGTTAAACAAGATATTCCTTCAAAATCTTTTGTTAAAACAGAGGTAAATTATTTTATAGACACTTTACATAATGAAATATTTGATGAATAGTTTAAAACGGTGTATTTTACTACATGAGAATGAGTATTGATGAATTCAGAAAGAAGTATCCTAATTTAGCACGTGAAATATTAGATAACGAAGGATTGAGTTTAACAATTAAGTTTGAGAATAAAGAATACGTATTAGATGATCCTTGGCGTGGATACATACCTAGGGTTGATGATTACATTAGAAGATGTAAAACAGTAGATGAAGCAGTTGAAGTAATCGACTACTTGGAGAAAAATGGAGAGATAACTAGTGATGAAGCACGAAGTTATAGAGAAATACTTAGAGAGAAAGGTTTAGAATACTTTGGTCCGAGAAAAACAGATGATTATTATTACAAGAAGGCTTACGAATACTGGAGGAAACGTGCTTTAAAACAAGATCTTAGTAGAGATATTGAAAACTAATGTGAAGCTGTAGCAACTATTTTAATCACATCATCGTCTCTTAACACGTAGTTCTCGCTAAGCTTTTCACCAGTTTTAACGTTGATAGCGTATAGAAAAGTATTGCCTAGATCTGTGTGTATCATGTAAGCTAATTCTCTAGCTTTAGTATTGTTAGATACTAGATAAGCATCTGGTAAAACATTACCACTATGATCGCTGAATTTACGCGGATTCTCAACGGGGTATACAACTATTAATTTTAAAACACTAAATACAACTCTATTAATCAATTCCTGTACACCTGTTGAACCATATTTATTCAAAACATTTTCTTCAATAATCTGCAATGCTTTCATTTGATCACTTGTTAATTTATTTCCATCTATTATTTTGAAAGAACTATCGCCGGGAAGATAGTCTATGTAGTTATTTAAAGCTGCTTTCCTCAAAATATACTCGGCTAACGCGCTTACAGGGACAACATTTCTTTCCCCAAAGAATTCGATCAATCTCTTAATATTATCCTCAGCTATGGGTATATCCGATTTATTAGCAGCAATTATTATTGGTTTACTAATTCTTCTGAGATTTATAGCAAATAATCTTATATCATCAGTACTCCACGTTCTAGGATTCTTATCTGCTAAAATACTGTTCTCAATAGCTTCTACAACATGGTTTTTACTTATACTTAAACCAGATAGATTTTGAGTTAAGTACTCAATGGGGTTTTGAATCGTTAGAATATGTTTAGATATTTTACTAACCCATATTCTATACACTACGTTGAAAAACCATTCATCGACTTCGTTTTGAATACTCTTAACTTCTTCAACAGGATCTATTGAACCGGGTTTAACCGGATTTCCATCTAGATCCGTTGAACCAGCTGCATCTACTACGTGTATTAATGCATCTGCTTGACGAAGATCATCCATGAATTTATTACCTAAACCTCTACCTCTACTAGCACCAGGTACTAGTCCAGCTACGTCGAGTAGTTTTATAGGGATGAATCTAAATCCTTTTAAACAATAACCGGTTCTCGGATTACATTTTTCCAAACCTAGTTCAACGTGGATACATTTCTTTCTCACATATCCTACTCCAATATTCGGTTCTATTGTTGTAAAAGGATGATTAGCTATTTTAACAGTAGCTAGCGTTAATGCTGAGAAAAGTGTTGATTTACCGACATTTGTTTTACCAATAATACCGATTACTTTCTCGGGAGGAGGCAATTAATAAACACCTTTCTCTAAATACTAGTTTAGAGATATGAGTATTAATAATCTGTTTTAATTGAATAATTTTATAAACCCCGGATTCTATTTAATCACATAGTTTAGTTAACGCTATGATTAGCTATTCGTTAAACGAGATGGTTACTAATGGCTAAAAGTATGTATCATTATTTAGCAGAGATCTGGAAGAAGCCTTATGAAGGAGATTTCGGTAAATTACTTCGAGAGAGATTGATAAAATGGAGGAAAGAACCAGCTGTTATACGTATTGCTAAACCAACTAGATTGAATAGAGCTAGAGCACTTGGTTATAAAGCTAAACAAGGATTCATCGTTGTCCGTGTTCGAGTGAGAAAAGGTGGTTTGAGAAAACCAAGACCTGATAGTGGACGTAGACCTAAGAGAATGGGTGTTTACGGATACGCTCCAGCTAAGAGTCTTAGATTGATCGCTGAAGAGAGAGCTGCTAGAAAATATCCTAATCTCGAGGTTTTAAACAGCTACTATGTTGGAGAAGACGGTGTGTATAAATGGTTTGAAGTAATACTCGTCGATCCACATCATCCTAGTATATGTAAAGACCCCGATATTAAATGGATATGCGAGAAACAACATAGAGGTAGAGTTTTTCGTGGATTAACAAGTGCTGGTAAGAAAATGCGTGGTTTGAGGAAAAGCCGTGGTTTGAAATATACTGTTAAACACAAGTGGAAGAAGAAGCAGAAAGAAAGAAAGCTTCGTAAGAGACATGAAGCTAGTAGAGGAGCTCGTGAACCGTGGAGTATTGTCGAGAAAATGAATGAAGAGTAGATTTTATGATTAGAGTGAGTAGTGTAGAGTATTTAGTATACTGTCATGCTACTGAAGATTGTTCTAAAGTATTAGAAGCTGTTAAGAAACTCCTACCTCCAGATATGAGAGATACAGTTGTTTTTAAACAACAGAAACTACATGGATACTATGGGAATCCTATTACAGTAATTTCATTGAAGATAGTTGAGAATGCTGAGAAAATATTCGATTACTTAATTAGTAGAATTAACGATATTGATAAAGCAATTATATCTTCAACAATTGATTTAAGATACGATAGTAGATTGAGAAAACTATATTTGAGATTTGATAAACAAGAAGCATATAGAGGTAATGTTGTTCTACAAGATAGTGATGATGTTATTAAAATAATTATATCTTTTAGTAACCACTATTCTAAGTTAAATAGTGTTAAAGAATACCTTAGGAATAAGGGCTTCATCAGGTGATTACATATATTCATTGATATGTGGATTAAGAAAATAGATGATGAAATACTGAATCTACTCCATAGAATGAAGTATAGAGCTGTAGTTGTGGAGAATTTAGACTGCAATAAACCGATTACTAGAGGCAATATCGTTATTGTGAAGAAAATAGTTATTGAAACAGATAGTCGAAAAGAATTGAAAAAGAGTTTGAAGAATATTAAGAGAGAGAGGAATATTGTTTCGGTTAAACCAAAGAGTGTTGAAGCATCACGTATGGCTGCTCATGATACTAGAGTTGATACTATTATACTCGATGAGAATACTGTTTACTACATGGATAAGCAGCAATTTAGTTTAATGAAACAATATAGTAAGCCTATTGAAATACCTTTAAATACTTTTTACAGTAGTATTGATTCTAGTTTAAAATCAATGATCTATAGGAGAGTTAAGTATTATCTATACTATACTAAACAGCCTTTAATAGTTTCTAGTAGAGCTAGTGAATGGTATGAATTAATGAATCCGAAGATTGCTGTATTGATTTTATCACAAATACTAGGTATTGATAAGAGATTAGCTTTAAGCTATTTAACAATCTATCCTAGAGAAATACTAGTATATAATGGTGTAAGTATTTGAATGAAACTATTACATATATTTTACTATCTCTTCTAATAGTATTAACTATACTTTATTTAATTCTCTATTTAAAACTACGTTCAAAGCTAAGCTTGTTGAATAGAATTGTTAGAGGAATTATTATTAAAGAAAGCAGTAGAGAGAAAATCAATAAGATTAGGAAGAGATATATTGTTTTCTCAATAATAAGTAACAGTAGTTTTAATAAACAATTACTAGAGAAAACTATTAGAGATTCTTATAGAAAATACTTTGGAGAAATATCTTTAATACAAGCAGATCCTCAGTTAATCTACTTTGACTATAGTTTACAGAGAGGTATTATTAGAACAACTAATTTACATAAAAACTCTGTAGTTATAACACTATCTCTTATACGTGAGATCAATAGTAGTAAGTGTTTAATAATACCTTTGAAAACAACGGGTACTATTAAGAAAGCACGTAGAATACTGTATAAACTACATAGAGATGTTGCTAAGACTTAAGTTTATAAAACACTCTAATGAATTAATGTATTAGATGATGAAGCCGCTCCAGCGTGAACTGTGAAGAACTCGCGACGACCTGATTATAAATTATTTAAACCAAGTATGTTACTAGTAATTATTAGATGCGGGGGTGCCCGAGCCTGGTCAAAGGGGGCGGACTTAAGACTCTCTAACTGTGAGAGATCCGCTGGCGTAGGCCTGCGTGGGTTCAAATCCCACCCCCCGCACTTCTAATAATACTTATTTATAACCCTTTCACTATGATTATTAATTAGCGTTTAATGGTGTTATCTATGGGTGTTGGTATACCGCCGGCTGC
This sequence comes from Desulfurococcaceae archaeon, assembly GCA_038897715.1. Classification (GTDB taxonomy): domain Archaea; phylum Thermoproteota; class Thermoprotei_A; order Sulfolobales; family Desulfurococcaceae; genus JAWAVV01. Next base: position 20,514 of record JAWAVV010000004.1, on the reverse strand, counting down.
TGCATACGACCGTGCTATAACTATTTTCGCACCAGATGGTAGAATATATCAGGTTGAATATGCTTTTGAAAGTGTTAGAAGAGGATGGACTACTATTGGTATTAAGAGTAAGCATGGTGCTGTAGTTGTTGTTCATAAGAAGAAGATTTCACCTCTTGTTGACGAAAAGCTTGTTCAAAAAATATTCATTATAGATGATCATATAGGTGCTAGCTATGCTGGTTTAGCTGGAGATGGTAGAGTTTTAATCGAGTATGCTAGACAATTAGCTTTACTACATAGATTCTACTATGATGAACCAATACCTGTAGAACTATTAGCTAAACAAATATGTGATGTTAAACAAGCATATACACAACACGCTGGTGTTAGACCATTCGGTGTATCAATTATTTTCGCTGGAGTAGATGTTGATAATACAACACAATTGTTTACAACAGATCCTAACGGTAGATATCTCAGCTACTATGCAGTATCTATTGGTGAGAAAAGTAATGAAGCTATAAGCTATATTGAGAAACACTATAGTTATGAAAAAAGTCTAACCGATATTATTAAACTAGGTATAGAAACTATTGTAAACGTAGTTACTGAAGAAGAAGTGACTTCTGAGAATATTGAAGCAGGATACATTAGTGTCGATGAGAAGAAGTTTAAAATAATGACATCTCGAGATATTAGTGAATACTATAATGAACTCGTCCGTGAAGGTAGGATAAAACGTAAGTGAAAACACTTTAATTTAAGGGTTTAGAAATATGCCTGAAAAATACGTTATAGCAAGATATGTTGCTAAAAACCATGTATTCGAAATACTAGTAGACCCCGATCTCGCGTTGAGAGTTAAAGAAGGTAGAGAAGTAAATATTGATGAACTAGTTGTAAGCGATTTTGTATATAAAGATGCTAAAAAGGGTTTAAAAGCATCTCCCGAATCTCTGAGAAGCGTTTTCGGAACAGAAGATATTAGACAAATTGCTTTAGAAATAGTTAGGAAGGGTGAAATACAGTTAACTACAGAGCAGAGGAAGAAGATTATTGAAGATAAGAAAAAACAATTGATTAATCTAATAGCTAAAACAGCTATAGATCCTAAGACTAAAATGCCTATACCTCCAACTAGAATTGAGAACGCACTAGAGCAGGCGAAGATTTCTATTGATCCTTTTAAACCAGTTGAACAACAAGTTGAAGAAATTGTTTCAAAACTATCTAAGTATATACCGATTAAACTAGCTAAAGCAGTTTTATCGCTTAAAATACCTCCTGAACACGGTAGTAGGATATTTAAACTACTCGCAAAATACGGTGAGGTTAAGAAACAAAACTGGATGAGTGACGGTAGTTTAGTTATCGAAATAGAGATACCCGCTGGTTTACAACAAGAATTTATTGATAAAGTAAACGAGTTCACCAGCGGTTCTGCTTATATTAAGATCGTTAGCATTGGGTGATTTTTATTGAAACTGAGAATAAATGTTGCCGATAGGAAAATAGTTACTCCAGGCGAAGAACTAGCTGTTGTTGAAGAAGAACAGATTAGAGAATTTAAACATATTCCCGAGAAACATATTTATATAAGAAATAATAGAGTATACTCCGATGTTCTCGGAATAGTTAGTATTTCTGATAATGATTTATCCGTAATACCTCTTGAAGGAACATATATACCTAAGAAAGACGATAAAGTAATAGGTATAGTTTCCAGTATCGGTATAACCAACTGGATTATAGATATACGTTCACCGTATAAAGCAATACTAAATGGAAGCGATGTAATAGATAATTTCACACCAATAGTTCATAATCTAAGAGATTACCTAGATGTAGGTGACTATATTTTAGCTAAAATAGCTGTTTTCGATAGAACTAGAGACCCTGTTTTAACTATTAAAGGTAAGGGTTTGGGTAAAATAACTGAAGGAATCGTTGTAAGTATTAAACCAAGTAGAGTGCCGAGAATTATAGGTAAGAAAGGCAGTATGTTGAATACTCTGGTTGAATTAACTAAATGTGAAATAGATGTAGCACAGAATGGTTTAATATGGATTAAATGTAAAAACGATAAGATTCGAAATACCTTGATCAAAGCTATTGAAATAATTAATGAAAAACCACATATCCGTGGTTTAACTGAAGAAATCAAATCGTTTTTAATAAAAGAACTTGGAGAAGGAGAGAGTGTTTAAATATGGAGAAACCTGTTTTGATTAGAGAAAATGGTTTAAGACACGATGGTAGAAGACCTGATGAACTCAGACCTATTAGAATAGAAGTAGGTGTTTTAAAAAATAGCGATGGTTCAGCATTAGTTGAATACGGTGGAACTAAGGTAATAGCAGCAGTTTATGGACCACGCGAAGCTTATCCAAAATATAGTGTTCTACCTGATAGAGCTATTATTAGATGTAGATACCATATGGCTCCTTTCTCGACGAGTGAGCGTAAGAGCCCTGCACCCACTCGTAGAGAAATAGAATTATCTAAAGTTATTAGAGAAGCATTGGAATCAGTTGTTTTCACAGAACTATATCCTAGAACAGCTATAGATGTATTCATAGAGGTTTTACAAGCTGATGGTGGAACTAGAACAGCTGGTTTAACAGCTGCTTCATTAGCATTAGCCGACGCTGGTATTCCTATGAAAGACCTTGTAGTAGGTATTGCTGTTGGCAAAGTTGATGGTGTTCTAGTTCTAGATATAGATGAAGTAGAAGATAATTTCGGTGAAGCAGATATGCCTATTGGATATGCTGTTGGTTTAGATGAAATCGTATTACTACAATTAAACGGTGTTTTAACCGTTGATGAATTTAAAGAAGCATTGAATTTAGCGAAGAAAGGAGCTGAGCAAATATATAGGTTAATGAAAGAAGCATTGTATAAAAAATACTATAAGGTAATTGAAAGCTAGAGGTGTTAGTTTTGTCCATTACTCCTTTTAAACAACCTATAATACCACAAGCTAGAAAAGAAACTATTCAAAAACTATTGAAGAAAGGAGAGAGGATTGATGGTAGGAGATTAGATGAGTATAGAAAGATAAACATTGTTTTAAACCCAATAACTAAATCTGAAGGAAGCGCTATCGTAAGTATAGGTAATACGGTTGTCATGACAGGTGTTAAATTAGAAATAGGTACTCCATACCCCGATGCACCAGATGAAGGAGTTCTCCAAGTACATGCTGAATTCGTTCCACTAGCTTCTCCAACGTTCGAACCGGGTCCTCCGGATGAAAACGCTATTGAAGCCGCTAGAGTGATTGATAGGAGTTTGAGAGAATCTGAAGCAATTAAACTCGATGAATTAGTTATAATACCTGGTAAAGTAGTTTGGATAGTTTTCAACGACCTTTATCTACTAGATCACGATGGTAACATAATTGATGCCGGTATGCTCTCATCTATTCTAGCGCTTAATTTAACTAAAATACCAGATGTAGTTATTGAAGGAGAACGTGTGATCGTTAATCGAGAGAATAAGAGTAAGCAACTACCTATTAATTTAAATGTTTTGTCGACAACAATAGGTATTTACGAAGATTATTTAATAGTAGATCCTAGTTTAGATGAAGAATTAATACTGGATTCTACGCTGATAGTAGCTGTTGACGAGAAGGGTAGAGTAGTTGGTTTACAGAAAACAGGTAGTAGGAGTATTAGTAGAAGATTACTTGAACAAGCAATTGAATTAGCTATTAAGAAATCGATTGAACTACATGATTTAGTTAAGAAAATATTAAATAACCAGCAAGAATATATTAAACCATACTTGTCAATAGATAGTTTCTGGGAGAGAAGGTAATGGGTAGAACTAAAGTAGTAGGTATTGCGGGTAGATATGGCGCTAGATACGGTGCAACGCTACGTAAGAAAGTACGTGATATACTTGAGAAGAGATATAGTCCACATACTTGTCCATTCTGTGGATATACCGGTAGAGTTTACCGTATAAGCACTGGTTTATGGATATGTAGAAAATGCGGTGTTAAATGGAGTGGTGGAGCATATTTACCGAGAACAGAGTTGAGCAAGTATTTTCCAAAAATAGTGAGTAGAGAATAGATTTGTCGAAATGACTCATTTATTAATAACAACTTCTCGTAAACCTAATCAACGTACACGTTCTTTTGCAAAAGACTTAGCCAGTGTTTTACCAGATGCTTTTAAAATAAATAGAGGTAAGAAAACTCTTCTAGAACTGGGATTAGAGTGTTTTAGACACCGTTCTAACTACTTGTTCATCATAGGAGAGAGAAAGGGTAATCCATCAATTATAAGAATCTATAGATTAGATAAGAAAGCTGAATATCCTTTATTGAAACAAATACTTATTTTTAAAATAAGTAGTGTTAAACTAAGTAGAGAGATACATAGCAGTAGAGTCTATGGAATAGACTATATGTGGATTAACTATGATAAGTGTTTGACAGATAATTGTTTCCACATAGCTGATCTATTTATAGACATATATAGAGATAGGATTAGTAAAGAAAATTACAGTATAATGCTTTATCTAGAAGAAGAAGATGGAGTTGTGTTTTTCAAAATATACAGTAGGTTAGGTAAAATATGTGGTCCTTTGTTTAAAATAAATGGTGTTAAAAAACTTGATCGAGAAGTGTGAATTAGAAGTTGAATTAAAAGATTTTGATAGAAAATTTCTCGAATCAATTATTAAAACACTTAAACCAGATACATTTGATCTACCGATTAATTGCTCAATAGATTTAAAAACTATTGATTCTAAGTTAATTATAAAAATAATGTGTAGAAATATAAGTAATTTAAGAACATTGTTTTTTAGTTATTTCACAATATTATCTACATTAATTGAACTAGGTGAATCTCTGAATGGCTCAACAGAAACTACCACCAGAGGTTCAACAAACAATAGCTCAATACCAAGCTATTAGAGATAGTTATTTGAAAATAGATGCTGAACTAAGAGCTATTGAAGCAGAACTAGCTGATATAAATACAATACTAGATACACTCAGTACTATGAGTAACGATGTAGAGGTTTATAAAATGATCGGACACGTATTGATTAGGAAAAGTAAGGAAAATGTTGTTAAAGAACTAGAAGAGAGGAGAGAATTATTGAATATTAAGAGAGATAAGTATAAGAGACAATTGAGTATCCTTGAGAAACAGTTGAAAGACTTAGAAAGCAAGTTGAGAGAAATACTTAGCAAATACGGGATATCGATTGGTTAGAAAAACGCGTTCACTAAATCTCAGATTTGAAGAAATAAGTATTGATAAAATTGAAGAAATACTTGAGAAAATTAGTATTGAGATTGATAAATATATTAAGAGTAAAACTCCGCCTAAAACAAGCTATGATCTCGTTCTTAGAGTTGATAAAGATCACGAGTTAACTTTAATCATTGATATCGGTATTAAAGGTAGTTATGAAGAAGTATTTAACTATGAATCTATTGTGAACGACGTAGTTAATTTGAGTAGAAGGATTTTTGAAAAAGAAATCGAGAAGTACAGAGTATGAGATATGTTTTGAACTACTATTAATCAAAGATCTTTTATTTATCAAATTTTATTTAAAATCATCTAGTTTAGTTAATTAAGTAAAAGATATTATACCGTTGATTCTATATTAATCCATAATAAGTTTTACCTGTGGATTGAAAAAAAGGGGTTAAAAAATGGTTAGATATAAGCAGACAACTGAAATACTTAAGATTATGAGAAACATTGATCAAGTTAGAAATATAGGTATAACAGCACATGTAGACCATGGTAAAACAACTTTATCGGATAGTTTACTAGCAGCTGCAGGTATTATCTCCGAGAAAGTAGCTGGTGAAGCACTGGCTCTCGACTACCTAGATGTTGAGCAAAAGAGAGGTATTACTGTAAAAGCAGCTAATATTAGTTTATACCACGAGTATAAGGGTAAACCATATGTTATAAACTTGATCGATACACCTGGTCATGTCGATTTCTCAGCTAAAACTACTCGTGCTATGAGAGTTATAGATGGTGCTATACTAGTTGTAGATGCTGTAGAAGGAGTTATGACTCAAACAGAGATGTATCTGAGAGCAGCTCTAGAGGAATATGTTAGACCGGTATTGTTTATTAATAAAGTTGATAGATTAATTAAAGAATTAAAACTAACTCCCACTGAGATTCAGCAGAGATTTATACAGATCATTAGAGAAATTAATCAATTAATATCAATGTATGCTGATAAAGAGTTTAAAACAGCTTGGCAACTAGATCCGGGTAAAGGAAACGTAGCTTTCGGCTCGGCTAGGGATCGCTGGGGAGTTACTATAATGACAGCTCAACAAAAGGGAATTAAGTTCAGCGATATAGTAGCTGCATATGAACGTGGTTCTGAAGGTGTTGCTGAACTACAGAAATTAATCCCAGTTCACGAAGCAGTATTAGATATGGTTGTGAAATTCATACCTAACCCTATTGAAGCACAGAAGTATAGAATTAAGAAAATATGGCATGGAAATCTAGATTCAGAACTGGGTAAAGCTATGATAAACGGAGACCCTAATGGTCCATTAGTAATGCTTATCAATGATATTAAAATAGACCCTCATGCCGGGTTAGTAGCTACTGGTAGAGTATTCTCAGGTATTGTTAGACCAGGTGAAGAAGTATGGCTTGTAAACGCTAGGATGAAACAGAGAATTCTACAAGTTAGTCTATATATGGGTCCTTACCGCGAACTAGCTGATGAAATAATTGCTGGAAACATAGCTGCACTACTAGGTGTTGATAAAGCGAGAGCTGGTGAAACACTAGTTGATGTTAACTACAGAGACCAATGTTATCCATTCGAGAGATTGAGAATGATAACTGAACCAGTTGTTACAGTCGCTGTTGAACCTAAAGACCCTAGAGATTTGACGAAATTAATAGATTCACTATACAAGATTAGTATTGAAGACCCTAGTTTAATTGTTAAAATAAATGAAGAAACAGGCGAGTATTTAGTTAGCGGTTTAGGTACACTACATATTGAAATAGCTTTAACTCTATTAAAAGAAAACTATGGTCTTGACGTGATTTCATCACCGCCGATCATAGTTTACCGAGAGAGTGTTCGTGATAAAAGCCAGGTATTTGAAGGAAAATCTCCTAATAAACATAATAAACTATATATAAGTATAGCTCCATTAGATGAAACAACTATTAGATTGATAAGCGAAGGAATTATCACCGAAGACATGGATCCAAGGGAGAGAGCTAAAATACTAAGAGATGAAGCTGGATGGGATACTGATGAAGCACGTAGAATATGGGCTATTGATGAGAATATAAATGTATTCGTAGATTTAACAACAGGTGTTCAATATCTACGTGAAGTACGCGATACTATTATACAAGGTTTTAGACTAGCTATGCGTGAAGGACCGTTAGCTATGGAGCCGGTTCGTGGTGTTAAAGTAATACTACATGATGCTATTATACACGAAGACCCTGCTCATAGAGGACCCGGTCAGCTATTCCCAGCTACTCGTAACGCTATATATGCAGGTATGCTTACAGCTAAACCAACACTACTAGAACCTATTCAGAAGCTAGATATTAAAATACCTATGGATTACCTTGGTAGTGTTTCAACAATTATAACTAAGAAACGAGGTAAAATACTACAGGTTCTACAACAAGGTGTTATAACGAGAGTTATAGCTGAAATACCTATTCCCGAATCATTCGACCTCGCTGAACAATTACGAGGAGCAACTGCTGGTAAAGCTATATGGGGTCAAGAGTTTAGTAGATGGACTCCAGTACCTGATTCAATGCTACTAGATCTCGTTGCTAAGATTAGACAGAGAAAGGGTTTGAAACCTGAACCGCCTAAACCAGAGGATTTCATAGGTCTCTAGTTTTTTCAACAATAGTGTATTTAACAGGTTTTTCATCGAGAACCATGTATACTCCATCACTCCATTTTATAACATAACCTAGTTTAGCTAGTGAAACAAGTATTTTACCAGCTGTTTTAGGACTAGTTCCTAGTTCATAAGCAATTTCGTGTACACGTATAAATTTCTTACCTCTATCACGTAGTCTCATACCGAGTAACCTTAGATCAATAGTTACGTTTATCGTATGTTTAACCATACAAACACCTCTATTAACAATCTATGGGTATTTATATAACTGAGAGAAAGGTGAAAGTATGGAAGAATGCATATTTAAATAAATGAGTAAGAATTATAAGGTTTTTGAATAACTATAAAATAGTTAGAGCCGGGGTAGCTCAGCGCGGTAGAGCGCCGGGCTGTTAACCTAGTTGATCATAGCCTGGTGTAGAAACCCGGTGGTCCGGGGTTCGAGTCCCCGCCCCGGCGTTTAAATAAATGAGGTTTGAAAACAATGCCTGTAGAGGTTTTTGACAGAGAATTGTTTAAGAAAATAGCTGAGAGAGCGATTGAGTGTAGAGTCTATAGAGATGAGAAGAATGGTTTAGCGAAAGTTAAAGCACGTACTAGGAGGAAACTTGTTACTATTAAAATACCTTTAAATGAATTAGATAGTTTTCTTCGTGAATTAAAGTGCGAGAACGTTGTTGAGATAAAGTAGTTTACTCGAAGAGCTCTATTTCATCTCCATTAACAGGAGTGTGTATTTTCACGTCTTCATCAACGTTTTCTCTAATAATCTTTTTGAAACCTACTATGGATTCTGTTTCACCATGTATCAACACGATGTTTTTGAGAAAACTTCGGTATTTCTTAATAATCGATAGTAAACCGTCTTTACCAGCGTGACTCGATAAATCAAGCCAGTATAGTCTAGGTTTTAAATTAATAATACCGTATTCTTCAACACCTCCATTGCTAAGTAGTTTAAATCCAGGTGAATTAGGTGCTTGATAGCTTACGAGAACCACTGAGTTTCTACTATCATCACTTAATTTTTTCAAATAGTAAACACTAGGTCCACCTTTCAACATACCTGCTGAAGCTATTATAACACACGGTTTTCTCCACACCTTCCTGCGATCACTCCATCCTCTTACGAAATAAGTGTTTTCAACAATTTTCTCGAATAAAGCAGGGTCTCTCAAGAATTCCCTGTACTTAAGGTAGATATTAGTTATTTCACACGACATGCCATCTAAATATACTTCAACATGCGGTATCTCTGTTTGTACAATAGACATTACCTCCTGACTCCTACCTATACTGAAAGCTGGTATTAGAACAACACCATTATTATCAACAGTTTCTTCAATAATGTTAACTAATTGTTTTTCAACAAAATGTCTAGAAGGATGTTTTCTATCACCATAGGTTGATTCAATAATCAAAGTATCTACTTTCTTAGGCCAAAGCTCTGCTGCTGAAAGAGTCCAGGTATTTATCGTATTAACATCTCCAGTATATAATATATTGTGACCGGATGGAGTCTCCAAGTATATCATCGAGCTACCGAGAATATGTCCAGCACTAGTTGCTAAAAGAGTAAAGTCGTCAACACTATATTCAACACCATAGTTTATGAAAACAGCGTTTGAAACCATGTTTTCAAACTCACTAATATCGTAATCTACGTAAGCACTACTTATTTTCAAGAAATCAATAATTAGCAATCTAGCTAGATCTAGTGTTGGTTTAGTTAAGTATACCGGGATTCTACCAGTTATATATAGTAGAGGAGATGCCCCAATGTGATCGAGATGAGCGTGTGAAATAATTAAACCAGATAAATCAACTGGTCTAACGTGTTCTGGAAAACAAGGTTTATCTTCTTCATCAAAATTAATACCATAATCTAGTAAAACACTCTTACCCCGATCAATTACTTGAAACGCTGAACGCCCAACTTCACCGCCACCGCCTAGTATTCTTATTTTAACCATATGTTACACCAAATCTTATTTTAGGAAACATTAACAATAAATATATCAATAAAGTCTTCATATAATTATTTCACTAAAGGTTTGAGAAAATGATTCCAGGCATGAGTCCTCGTGAATTAAAACGTTTACTAAAGAAAATGGGTATGGATATCAACGAGATCAGCGATGTCGTTAAAGTCGAGATCTTTTTGAAAAACAAGAAGATTACTATTGAAAAACCCGAGATAATCGTTATTAAAACTAGAGATCAAATGGTTTTCCAGATAACTAATGGTTTGATTAGAGAAGAGAGTTTTGAAACAATAACTATTAATGAAGAAGACGTTGAATTCGTTGCTTCACAAACAGGTGTTTCAAAAGAAAAAGCACGTGAAGCACTTGTTAAAACAAATGGAGATATTGCTGAAGCAATCTTGTTAATAAGAAAAAACGAAATATAGTTTACTACGGGGGTTTTGTTGAAAATAGATTTGATAGGAAATGTTGAAACACTAATAGTCAATAATGTAGAGAAGAAACTATCTAAACCCCATTACTTACTAGGCGTATTCTATGATGGAGAACTTGAAAAAGCAGTAATGCAGTTTTTAGACGAGAATGGTAGTAGACTAGTTTTAATACCAGATCCTGTTAATCATAAACCATATTTTCTAAGTAGGGAATCCGTTGATGAAATTAAGAGTAATAAATCAATAGTGAATCATGAGGGTTTTCTAGATGTCTTAGAAGTATATAAAATAGATCCCTTAACTATGAATAGAGTTAGATTAAGTAAGATAGTTACGAAAACACCTACAGATGTAGCTAAACTCAGAAATTTTGTTTCTAAAGCATGGGAAGCTAGGATAAAGTATCATGATAACTATATTTTCGATAACAATTTAATTCCAGGTATGAAATATATTGTTGGAAACGAATTGAATAGAAATAGAATAGAGATTGTAAAACCAGTTATTAACCAGGATTTGATAAATGAATTGAGAAAAGTATTTGAAGGATATGATGAAGAAGTTTTGAATAAAATAATCAATCTATGGATACCTTTATTTGAAGAAACTCCTCCTAAATGTAGGAAATTAGCTATAGATATTGAAGTCTACACTCCGTTTAAAGGCAGAGTTCCTAGTCCTAAACAAGCCGAGTATCCTGTTATAAGTATATCTCTTGTAGACGATAATGGTTTTAAAAAAGTACTTGTTTTAGCTAAAGAATCTAAATGGAGTAATATTCCCACAGAGTATCCATTAGATGTAGTGATCGAATTCTACGATACTGAGCAAGCATTGATACTAGAAGCTTTTAGAATAATTACTAAGTACCCGGTTATCGTTAGTTTTAACGGCGATAACTTCGATCTACTTTATCTATACAATAGATCTAGGAAAATAGGGATTCCTCGAGAATACATACCATTATCTATTGGTGAAAACATTGTTAGAGTGAAGACCGGTATTCACATAGATCTATATAAGTTTTTCAAAAACAGATCTATTAAAGTATATGCTTTTAAAAACAAGTATCAAGAAGATAATCTAGATGCTGTAGCATCAGCTCTTCTAGGAATATCTAAGTTAAAGTATACTGAGAATATTGGTGACCTACCGATACCTAGACTAGTTGCTTATAACTATAGAGATGCTGAACTAGTTATCAAATTGATAACTTTCAATAATGAACTAGTTTGGAAACTAATGATACTATTAGCTCGTATATCTAAGATAAGTATTGAAGATATTTGTAGAAAAAGCATATCTAAATGGATTCAAAATCAACTATACTGGGAGCATAGAAGACTAAACTATCTAATACCCGAACCAGATGATATTAAGAGACATGGTAAATCAAGTACTACTAAAGCAATTATTGAAGGAAAGAAATATGCTGGAGCATTAGTTATTGAACCACCACGTGGTGTTTTATTCAATATAGCTGTACTCGATATTGCATCACTATACCCTAGTATTATGAAGAAATACAATCTAAGCTATGAAACAGTTGAACAAACAAATTGTAGTAAAGACATGGTTATCGATATAGTTGACGAAACTAATAAGAAAATACATAGCGTATGTAGAGAGAAAACGGGTTTAATATCTGAAATAACTGGTTTATTGAGAGATTTCAGAGTAAAGATATATAAGAAGAAGAGTAAGGCGAAAAATCTACCCGAGGAGCAATTAGCATGGTATGATGTTGTCCAGCAAGCTATCAAAGTATTCATAAACGCTAGTTACGGTGTATTCGGTTCAGAAAACTTTCCACTATACTCGCCAGCAGTAGCCGAGAGTGTAACAGCTCTCGGTAGGAAATCTCTATACTTGATACTGCGTAAAGCGTGTGAAATAGGTGTTAAAGTAGTGTATGGTGATACTGATTCTATATTCCTATGGAATCCTAGTGAAGAACATTTGAATAAACTACAGAAATGGGTTTCGAGAAAACTTGGTTTAGAAATAGAAGTTGATAAAGTATTCGATTTCGTAATATTCACTGGTTTGAAGAAAAACTATATTGGTAAATACAGTGAAGGAGGTATTGAGATTAAAGGATTAATAGCTAAGAAGAGGAATACACCAGAGTTTCTGAAAGAATTATTTGAAGAACTCGTTGAAGAGATTAAATCTATAAATAATCCTGATGATTTCAAAGTATTCATAGATTGGCTTGAGAGAAAGATCAAAGATTTGTATAGAAATCTTAAGAGAAAGGAAATAACACTCGATAAACTAGCTTTCAAAGTTGGTTTAACTAAGAAACTTGAAGAATATAAGAAAACAAGACCACCTCATTTCAAAGCAGCTTATCAGTTAAAACAACATGGATATAGTGTTCAGGAGGGAGATATAATACCATATGTTAAAATCAGAGGTAGAGATGGTTATAAAGCAATACAGTTGACTAAACTATATGAAGTAGATCCGGATAAATATATTGAGATAATTAATAGTGCTTTAAGCCAACTACTAGGTGCTTTCGGAATACTCTGGGAAGACGTTATTGGTGTTAAAAAACTTAGAGAAACAACACTATTTCCTTAAATACAATACTCTTTTATACCACTATTTTTATTAAAACATTGAATTAGTGATTTCAAAGGATGATTAAAATGCCTAAGAAAAGAGAGAGTAGAGGTAGAAGAAAGGGTAGTAAAGGTAAAGTAAGTACTGTTCAATGTAGTCAATGTGGTAAACTAATACCTGAAGATAAAGCAGTTTGTGTAACGAGAATGTATAGTCCAGTTAATCCACAGCTAGCTAGAGAACTCGAGAAAAAAGGTGCGATTATAGCTAAATTCCCTGTAACGAAATGCTACTGTATATCATGTGCTATATTTCTAGGTCTTATTAAAGTAAGACCTGAAGAAGAGAGAAAGACGAAAGTAGAAACTATTTAATAGATAATAATACGTTAAGATTATAGAATAGAGAAAATTAGTTCATCCACTTTCGATATTAAATTATTTCTCAAACTAAACTTATTTGAATCAATGCTGATTATTCATTACGATTATTTAACTTATTCTAAAATTCATTATTTCAATATTCAATTCAACAATAGTATTTTCAACATACTCGATTTATTTATCAACATTGTTTTCTTAAACCATATAGTTTATAATCTCGTATATCTATAAGAAATAGAGATATTGTTGATTAAAGGTGAATTGTTTGGTTAAAGCTAGAAAAATATATTTAGTTACAGCTACTCATCATCCGTATCACGGGTTTTGGACTAAACTCGCTGAAGAACTATCTCATCGTTTAAACCTAGAACTCGAGGTTAGATACGAAGACTATTTGTTTCTAATAGAACATGGAGATACGGATGAATACGGTATGGCTTGGGTTCCACAAATACTTGTTGAACTAGATGATGGTTCAATAACAGTATTACTCTCACAATTACCGTTAAACGAATCTCTACAACCTGATGCTAATAGAGCGATCGAGATAATGATGAATAAGATTAGAGAACTTGAAACTCAATAGATTTAAACCCCTTGATCGTGGAAAAAAGGGGTTTAGAATAAATGCCTTATCACGTACCCTATGTACCCACACCTCTCCCGGTAGTTAGAGCTATGTTAAAACTAGCTTATACCGGTCCAGATGATATTGTATACGATCTCGGCTGTGGTGATGGTAGAATACTAGTTATTGCTGTTAAAGAATTTAATGCTAAGAAAGCTGTTGGTATAGAGAAAGATGAAGAGAGAATTAGAGAAGCTCGTGAGAATATTATTAAAAACAACGTTGTAGATAGAATTGTTTTAATAAACGATGATTTCTTCAATATCAATATTAATGAAGCAACTGTCGTTACACTATTTCTACTAACTGTTGTAAACGAAGCTTTGAAACCAAAATTTGAGAGAGAATTACGAGACGGTACGCGTATAGTTAGTCATGAATTTAGAATACCTGGTTGGAAACCATATAAAGTAGTTGATATACGTGATGAAAATGGTTTAACACATACAGTTTATCTATATATTAAAGGTAAACATAAATAGATTCACTTAACTCTTCTAGCAAAAATAATATAGCCAGTATGACCAATAGCCATCGTTTTAGGTCTCGTAGCGTTTTTCTCAACAATATACTCGCGTAGAAGTAGTTCGTAGACATTAATATCTGTAAACAAACCCTTCTCTTTCATTTCAACAACTGTTTTCTCAACTTGATTCACTGTTGGAACATAGATTAATACGGGATGCAGTGGTTTTAAAACAGAATAAGCTGTTTCAAGAGCATTCCATGGATCCGGTAGATCGTAGAAAACAGCGTCTAAATCTCTTAAATCAACTGATTCTCTAACATCTCCTAGTTTTAACTCAACTCTATCTATTAAACCAGCTTTCTCGAGGTTTAAACTAGTTGTTTTCAAAAACTCTGGTTCAATGTCGAAACCGTATACTTTACCATTAGATCCAATGAAATTAGCTAAACTAATTGTTAGAAAACCAGATCCAACGCCTGCTTCGAGTACTCTAGAACCAGGTTTGATCCCGGATAAGTATATCATGAAAGCAGCGTCTTTCGGGTAAATTATCTGTGTTTTTCTAGTGATAACGTATTGGTAATCGATTAACAATGGTTTATATAAAAATGCTTTAACGCCGAAACTAGTCTCTACAGTATCTCCATAGTTTTTACCAATAATATCACTATGTTTTATAAAACCTTTATCAGTACCGAGTATACCGTTTCTCTCCAGGGTTATTAAGAATCTTCTCTTCTTATCTATATAGACTAGAACGCGATCGCCTTCGTTTAGAACACTCATATTGAATAATCCTCTTCAGACCTGGTGTCAGTCATCATGAAATCAGTAATACCAACCATCAACATCTATTTATTAAATATTAATAAACAACCTTTTTATTTTAATAAGTTAACTAGGAGCTGGTTATGGGGAATAAAATATTTATTATAAGTATTAAACCGAAATTTGCTTATAGAATATTCAGTGGTATTAAGAGATTTGAACTTAGAAAATGGATTGGTGTTAAACCAGAGAAAAACTCGTTGATAATAGTATATGTTAGTGGTTCAGTTAAAGCAATTATAGGAGAGTTTAAAGTAGGTAGAGTGATAATTGATAAACCAAGTAATTTGAAAAACATATTGAATAGTATTGAAAACACGGGCGTAGGTCCAGAAGACTATTCTTATATCGAAAAAACAAAGTATGCGTTAGCGATAGAAGTTGTTGAACCAAGACTCTACGTCAAACCTATTAAACTAGAACATTTGAAGAAAATACTACCTGATTTCGAACCACCGATCGGTATTAGAGAAATAGATTGTAGTGAACCATTATATGAATTAATTATTAGAAAAGCACGTGAAGAAACTTTGAGAAATAATTAGTATTTGGAGAAAAACAATTATATTTACCTTAAATCTGTTTCTCTAATCCAAAGTTCTTTTTTCAATAGATCACGTATTGCTACACGTATTACTTCACTACGACTACTGTATCTACCTACTTTAACTAATTCATCTAATCCTTCAACATATATTTCAGGAAGTTTAACAGTAACTAGTTTCATTCTAGCTATAGCAACACTAGCCATTCAAACCACCTGTATATGAATACTAATAGAAAAGTTTATAAACAACTGGACATAGATTTACCTATTAATTTTATTTAAATATTTCTCTCTATTTCAATATAAGAATCCATAAAAGTGTTGACCATATTTTGTTAAATAATTCTCTCCAGTAGATAAATACTTTTCTTAACTTATTAAAATCAAAGACTATGTATGTAAATGAATATATTAGGTTTAAATAAACAATTGGTGTGAAATGCACTGAGTAGAAACTATATTGAGTTCTATTACCAATAACATAGAGTAGAATATAGCCGAAAAACTGTGTTATAAAAAATAATAGAATTAAACGAAATCTTCTATCAAATCTATATATAGGTATAAATAGAATTGAGTAAATTAATGATATCAACCATAGTGGCCAGAAACCAATTGCGCTCAAACTATTTTCTTTACTAAAATAATATATTGTGAAAACATTGTTTCCAATAAACCAATCCCATGGAGATGAACTAACCGGACAACCGGGTCCAGTACATTTAGAACTAGTATGCCATTTCAAAGCATTTATGAAAGATAAGTAAAACCATTTATTGAAACCGAAGTAATTGATTAAAGGTATTGAAACAATTATTTGTATGATTATGAATATCAATAGAGATAATAGTGAATAGATTAGAGTATTCATTGTTAACGTAGCTATAGATGGTTCTTTTCTAAGCTTCTCTCTAATAATAATTATTAATACAGGTATTAGTAGGAATAGTGATGTAAATTTAAATAACGAACCAATTATTGAAATCAATAACGCTAATCTATATTTCTTCGAGAAAACCAAATACATTGTTATTGAAGTAAATAATGCTACATAGATATCTATTAATCCAATACTAGACATTATTCTCATAATAGGGTCTAAACCAGTGAATAATGTAACAACTAGTGATAACCATTTATTACCAGTTAATTTAAAACTAGCTAGAAATATGAAAAATACTGTTAATAAACCAGCAACAATACTAGGTATTCTCCAGTTAAATGGATTATCGCTAACTAGATACATAGATAGACAGATCAAGTACTTGAATAACGGAGGATGTTCTAGATTGAAATACTCATTAATTTTTCTAGCATCACCTATTCTCCAACCCCATACAGTATCTAAAACACCACTAGTATTTTTCAAAATATTGATGAGCTTTACTAATTCATCTAGATTACTCGATTCTAAATAAATAGCATTAATCTTACTGTAACGTTTATCAACAATACTTATATTCAATTTATTTTCAACAATCACACTATCAATATAGCTAGCATTGATTAAAGTATTATTATATACTATTGAAACACCGTATAAATTATCGTAAATCCTCGGTTTTACATTAAATACTTTTAATAAAATATTTCTAGCTGAATTAACATACCATACTTCATCTGAAACATATCCTTTACCACTTCTATTCAATTCAGATGAATAAAGTTCTTCAGCCAATGAATAGTATTGATAAGCTATAAATACTAAAATAACGACAAACACTATTGTGAACAATAATTTATCTATAATTATTCGCAAACTGTTAGCCTCTAATTTTAATTAAAAATTTTCTTATATTTACTCTAATTATTAATAGATTATAGTCTATTTAATAATACTACGTGATATAATGAATACTCTTGAAGAGAGAATTATTGTTATTAGAATAGGTTTAATAATACTCATAGTATTATTCATAGTATCTTTTATAATCCACATGCCAATCACTGTTCAGAAAACAGTTTTCAACAAAATACTTATTGAACCGGTTTATATCGACATTGTTTACGATGATTATAATTCAATACTCGTTAATCCATGTAGGGGAGTTGAATCTAGAAAATGGTTTAATAAAACACTTCTAGATCAGTATTGTAGAGGTGAATACTATCTACTAATACCTTATAGAGATTATGATTATAAATATGGATTTTTAAATGGTTTACTATGGTATGTTATTATTCAAACAACTCGTTTATTAACACCAGATACTGGTTATAAACCTGTTTATTCGAGTGAAGTTAGTTATACTATTTTCTACACATTGTACTCTATTGTAATATTTTTCTCTACAATAGTGTTTTACATTTATTTAAATAAAATCTATAGAGTACTAGGTGTTGAAAATATTGTTTTGAAAACATCTTCTATACTATTAAGTAGTTTATTCATATACATGATCTATAGTTGGGAATTTATTCATTTTACAATACTTGTATTGACAATATACTACTACCTATTGGATAAATATAGTTACTTCTACTTATTCCTAGGTTTATTCACTTGTTTCAATCCAATAGGTTTTACTCTAATATTTTTCACTATATATAATGGTTTACATAGTGATCTATTTGTTTTAGATAAGAGGATCTCGTATTTAATAATTGGTTTAACACCATTGTATTTACAAACAATATTATCTCCAATATCTGTTTACAAACAATTCACATGGTTTATGATTGATTACTGTAATAATTGTCTATACTTATTGTTTACTAATAATCCTTTTAGTCAAGTAACGCGTGGATTAGCAGTAGTGTTTTTCACAATAGTATTTACAATCTATCTTGTTTTAAAACCTGTTAATTCAAATACTCTATATAGATATGCTTATATTGTTTTATTCATATCAATAATTATTTCCTTTAACCTAGTTTTTACGCCACAAACATTATTACTAATACTATCTCTACTACCTCCACTATATTCTATATACAATAGTTTTAAACCAATTATATCACACTATGTATTAGATATATTGAATTCACTAGTGATAATAACTTGGTTTAGAGATATTGAACTCAGAAGAACACTATCTTTTCTAGGAATATCTATTCAAAACAATCCATTATCAATAGAATCACCAGTACAATGGATTACTCAATCGAGAAACATAACATTAATAATAATAACACTAGTATTAACAATAAATTATCTTAAAATACAGAATAATTACACTAAAGTATTTAAACAACAATAATTAAAACAAAATATATAGAGCCGGGGTACCCGAGCCTGGTTAAGGGGCCGGCCTGCTAAGCCGGTGGGGGACACCCCGCGCGGGTTCAAATCCCGCCCCCGGCGCTACTCCACTCCTTATAAACAACCACGATGACCTCTACGAGATCAACGTAGTTATCGCCAAGGTGTAGGTAGAACATCTTGTTCAATGCTCTAGCTCCCGAGTGGAAGAGAAAATGGTTACTATCACAGTATGAATACACCTTCGGGGTAAGAAAGCCGTGTGGAGAGACTTGATGAAAATGTAACTCCATGCGTGATGGGGGCTAGTTCCATTCGCTAGGATAGAGTTCATGAGGGTCTCGGTCACCAGGGGGTGTGAGCTTTGCTAACTGTTACTCAGCGTGATAGATGTACTTACAAGCTTACACTGGCTTGATCAAGATATTCTTTAGTCTCTGGAACACCTGTGGAGTATCGGAGTTCTAGAGTTTGATGATCTCCTCTGCTGGGACTCCTTTCTGCTTTTCTAGTAGTAGTAGTGAGATCAGTGTGAAGGCTAGTGTCCATGATATCTGTGTAATCCATGCATGTAGTGGTTCTACTGGAGTGTAGTCTGCGGTTGCAAATGCAAGGGGTTGATCTAGTGGTGGTTTAACCGCTGTGTAATAGTAGAATATTAGGTTCATGGAGGATATGAATGGAGAGTAGTGGTATGCTTCGCCTCCAATATGAACTGAGATCATTGAGAGAGCTATTGCTAATACGAGTGGTATAAACGTTATCTTAGACAGTAAACCGGGTTTTCTGAGAACTACAACCAGTAAGCCAAGTACCATTGAGAATACGTAGATGAATAATCCATAGGCTAAACCCGCCGCTAGTAGTCCAGCCGGGTTTTCGGGTAGTACTAGTTGATTGAACCTGTGACTAAACATCAGCGTTGTTACAGCTAGTAACATAACAAAGCTAACTAGTAGAACTACGAGGGAACCCACAACGAGTTCCAGTAGTATCCGCCTACTGCTAATCCTAGAGAACTTGGATAAGTACCTCAAGGGTATCGTAGAGTAGTATACAACCTCGATGAGACCAATTGCTGTTCCGGCAAACGAGACCACGATCACAGCGGCATACCATCCACCTGTATAACTTCTCACAACTCTACTCCACACTTCATCTAACACCATGTCAACTACTTCGGGTGGTGTTCCAGCGTTTATTAAGGCTCTCCGCGTGTTCTCAATAGTTATGTTCCTGGAGAAAGCGTAGGCTCCCATGAAGGACCAGAAAACAACAAAGAATATCGAGAATAACCAGAAGTAGTAGTTTGATAGAATGTTTTTCACGATAATCCTGTACAGTTTCCATGCTACCATGTTAACACCTCGTAGAGTTTATCGAGAGAATCCAGGTTTGATAGTGGAATACCACTAGATCTACTCAAGTACACTGCTTTCTCACCCAGCTTGATCTCTAGTACTGCATCAGATACAGCATCCTGGGATATTTTCGAGGAGAGTAGTTCACTAGTACTCACAGGTCCATGGAGACGTCCACGTATCATCAGGTAAACACTCCAGTCGTTCATGTG
>JAWAVV010000003.1:0-188130 GCA_038897715.1 Desulfurococcaceae archaeon | reverse complement strand
TTACCCTGATCGTTCTACGTAGAAAATTCATGGTTTTCATGAGGATCTGATCGAAAGGTTCAATATCGTTGTAAAATATTGATTCTCTTTCTAACAAAGGATTTTCCATATTAAATGTATAATTCTATTAAACAGATATAATCTTATTGGAAAATTAGATCAAAAAACAATTTTATTGAAACAACTATTGAATAATTATTTCTCCTTGGTTTGTCTGGGATTTACCAGTATGGACAGAATCTTCTATACCAACAGCTTATGCATTTTTTCATATCATTTGGTTTAGGTGGTGTTTTTTCACTACCTATGATCTCTTTTGTTTTCTCAAATATTTTCTCAACCTCTTTAATTAAATCATCGTTTAATTCAATAACACTCATTTTATTCTGTATCTCTAGTTTAACTCTACGTATTTTTGGAATTGTTTCTCTAGCAATAATGTATGATGAAACAGCTTGTTCAACGTATCTTGAATAATTATAGCTTCTATACGCTTTCCTCTCAATAATAGTTAGTGAACCATCTTTTTCTCTCAATAATTCATCAATAATTGTTGAACCATTCTTAGTTTTAATAAAATACTGGCCAACTCCATTAGGTGTTTTCACATTCTCTCCACCGGAAAACATACTATCTGTTACCGGTTCTTCAATTAGAAACATTGATTTAATCCACACTATAACAGGACAGTAAGCGTATTGTTTAACAAGTGTTGGATTTAATTTATCAATTGGTTTTATTGAAATCAAGTTATCACCAATAATTCTTCAATAACCGAGATATCTGTAAGTGGTTTACCGTAAACTTTGATTTGTTTAACATATATTTCAGGTACTGGTATGATGTGAATAACATCGTTTTCAGATCTTATGAATCTATTCAGAGTTCTCTCAATATCTTTTAAAACACTCGGTAATGGTCTACCAACGAAAAAACTTTTCTGAACTCTAACAAAACCTTTTGTTTTAAGATAGTTTGCTAAATCCAATCTAACTTCATTACTCGATATATCATATACAACTAGTATTAACAAAACTACCACCTGTGAACATATCCTTCAAAAACACTTTCACCCCGTAGATGTGAAGCAAGTTTCAAAGCAACTTTTTTAATAATCTGCTTCAAGTTAACAGGGTTTTCATCAATATAACAACTCTTTGTCTCTTCCATAAACTTATTCATAGCTTCAATAATCTTCCTCCTAGAATTATAGTCGAGTAAATTATTGATAACAATAGGTTTCCAATTACGTCTAAACAAATTTAATAATGTAACATCTGCTATGAATCTGAACATTTCTATGAAATCGAAAACAAGAACTGGTTTACCACTCCTATCTTCATGTAAGAAACCAGCATATGGGTCTAAACCAGCTAGAACAAGTGCTTTCCAACACTCACTATACAGTATTCCATACGAATAATTCAAACTTAAATTAACGGGATCAGGTGAATCCTGATCTCTACTCTCAAAACCGAGATCACGAGGTATAAGCATAGCATAGTTAGACCAGAATATTCTAGCACTCTCTGCTTCAATAACTCTAAGTCTTTCTTTAAGTTCGTTAAACTCCAATTCCATATATCTAGCTTTAACCGCTAATTCAGCAATCTTAGTAAAACTCTTTTTTAAATCATCAATCCTAGTGTAGTAATAGTATTTTTTCAAAAGACCAGCTTGATTAACGAGTTTTGAGTAAACAATTTCTCTAATCAAATAAATACATTTATCACTACCGTAAGCTGAGTATTGAGCACGTCTGGTATCAACAGTTCTATTTATAAACGGTGGATATAGTCTACCAATAGGGTATCCACGTGAATCTAATACAATGAAGTCAACACCTTGTTCCATAAATACTCTTAAGAGTTTACTAGAAAACCATACTCCACTAGTTGTTATAACTACTTGTTCAATATCATGTAGTGGAATTTCTCTTACTTCATTTCTACTAGATTCGATTATCAACAATCCTTTCCGATACCTTAATCTAACACCATAACCAGATATTAGAATAGTTTTCAACTCCAACACACCTTGAAATATGGACAAGAAGTGTTACAATGGGTATCTTTGGGAGGCTCTCTCTTCTCGAGCAACATGTCTATGATAGAATCTCTTTCTGTAATAAACCATTTTCTTAAATGACTATTGATGTAAACAGGTTTAATAATTGTTTTAAACCTACCGTTCTGTAAGTAAACGTATATTAGTAATCCATAATCATGTGGAATTTCATATTCTGATTCAAGAGCTAATGCGTAACCAGTAATAGATAATTTGTGGAAATCACGTGGAATACCATATTTGAAATCAACAATAACTCCACCTTCTGTTATTAAATCAATAGATAGATTTGTTGATAAACCTAGATTTGAACCATCAACTTTGTATTCTGAAAACGTTATCAAAGACTTTCTAGAACCGTAGATCAAGTCTTCATGAGCTATTTCACCAACGAGTGTGATTAAAGTATATTTATATGTTTTCTCAACTAATCTACAGATCTCCGTGTTTTCAACATCTTTTACAATATATCTCCATTTGTTTCTAACAGTTTCATAAATATCCCAAGGCTCTATACTTTGTATAACTAGTTTAGATACTTCTCTGACAGCTTGAGAAACAGCTTCATGTAAATACTTACCTTTCAAAACGAGATCAGTTAATATTGGTTTAACCCCCATAACTCTTCTAAGCCAAACATCTCTTCTCGTTTCACAATACATTGAAGCAATCTCTGAAACTCCGAGATCGAGGTATGCTCTAGGTTTTAACGGTGGTTTGTCCCAATTCCATCCACGTAATTCTTCATCAACAGGATCTGCTCTAGACCATGAATAAATTCTTCTAATAATTCTTAACATTAATCTCCTACTTATCAAACAATACCACCATTCAATTAATACGATAAATAAGTATCGTTAAAGTTCTAGATATTACATAAAAACAATTAGATCCCGTTTTCCCTAGTTAGCAGAGGATTTTTAAAATAAATAAATTTATGTAAATAGAGCTAAAGATATTTCACTCGGTTCAACACCCTCTCTCCTACCCTTCTTAACAACAAGTCCTCTCTTCTTAAGTCTAGTTATAAGATTTCTCACAGTTTTCTCTTTAATATTTAAAATTGTAGATAATTCTTTAACACTAATACCCGGTTGTTTAATCACTAGTTCAAGTGCTTTACGTTCAGCTTTACTTAAATCTTTAAAAATATTAAGGAAAAACTCTTGTCTAATAGTGAATTTCTCAACACCTGTTTCCGGTTCATAATGTAGTGTGAAAACTCTCTTAAGAGAAATTAATGAGAGTAATGTTATTAATGTGAGAGCACGTAAACCTCCACCAGTACATAATATTATTTCATCAGATTCATGTTTTTTCAAAACATCTCTAACTTTCTTTACGGAAGCGTAGAAACTATTACAATCTAGTTCAATAAGTAATGGTTGTGGAAAACCCTGTCTACTAGTTAAAGCAATTAAACTATCAAAAGCTCTCTTAACAGCACCGGAAACCGGTTCACATGTAATAACATAAACAATATCGTTACAACTAGCTCTTAAAGCAATCAATGACCTTAGAATAATATCTTCATGAAAACCAAGAGGTGCAATAAAAATTCTAGACATAGAGAAACACCAAAATAGAAACAATCAATTAATAAAATACAATCATCACTGTATTAAATATTATCGAAAATCCTGGATTAATTGGGGATGTAGAAAACCACCATAGAACACCTTCAATGAGAGAAAAAGAAACGATCACATATACACATTTAAATACAAAATAACAAAACCAATAAAAACAAAGAAAAAACACTTAAAAACAAAGGAAAACAAACCCAACAACGATATTGAAACATTTGATCAGATCTTCATCAAATCCATGAATTTTCTACGTAGAACGATCAGGGTTAAACATAAAAACCAGACTCAACATAGAAAACTATAGCAGACGATTGAAAAACAAAGAATAGAATACAACACAAAGAATTGAAAGTAAACTATTTTGTCAGCGTTCTTAATCAATTCATTAATAAGAATACAACACAAAGAATTGAAAGTTAACTCTTCATTATTTATAACACCTGTAAAACCTGGAATAGAATACAACACAAAGAATTGAAAGGTAGCATCAATGATCACCACTTCCTCTGGTTTCGTCAACCTAGAATACAACACAAAGAATTGAAAGTTTTTTAGGGGTTAAGGGGTTGTTATAGAATATAAAGATGAATACAACACAAAGAATTGAAAGAGCTTTCTCAATGAGCTGTGGTTTTCTCGCCAGCATTCTTGAATACAACACAAAGAATTGAAAGTCTGACCCGCCTTATACAGAAGATACGCACCAGCTCCTGTTGAATACAACACAAAGAATTGAAAGGTTGATTTTCCACAGACCCCAGTAGAAAACATAGAAAAACTGAATACAACACAAAGAATTGAAAGGAGTTGTCAGGTATTTTTGTTGAACCAAAACCGTTTATGAGGAATACAACACAAAGAATTGAAAGTATGGAAAGGATATTCATGTGGATACAATGTATAACCTATTGAATACAACACAAAGAATTGAAAGTTAAACTTAGATCAAATTCCGCCACATATATCACCCGAACACTAAGGAATACAACACAAAGAATTGAAAGGTTTCAACACCATAACCGATTTTAATATGTTTACTATATCTTGAATACAACACAAAGAATTGAAAGCTTGAGATGGTATTAGTTCGCAGAATTCTTTTATTTCTTTACAGAATACAACACAAAGAATTGAAAGTTTGGTATTGGTAGAATAGCTGATAAAAAGAGTGAATTAACGAATACAACACAAAGAATTGAAAGGTATTAGCCTTTGTAGGAGGATTTGTGGCTACATTAATGAATACAACACAAAGAATTGAAAGTATGTCTACTATAGCTTCAGGTAGAAAACTTCCTAGTAATTGAATACAACACAAAGAATTGAAAGCTATTTCTGGCGGATCAACTCTAACTATTGTTAATCTACTGAATACAACACAAAGAATTGAAAGCCTGACCCCCGAACCCCCCATATAACCCTTAATTAATAAAATGAATACAACACAAAGAATTGAAAGGAGATACTTATGTATAGCCGGGACTATTTATTTACAACATCTACGAATACAACACAAAGAATTGAAAGGTAAGAACATGTAATATTATTCACAGTAATCGTTAGAGTGAATACAACACAAAGAATTGAAAGTAATTACGCGGTTAGAGAGGCTATATTGTTTTCTAGGAAATGAATACAACACAAAGAATTGAAAGTACGATCACAGTACTTGGGTACGAAGTTGATACACAAACAGAGAATACAACACAAAGAATTGAAAGCTTAAAACAGTTACTTTAACGTTTTCATGAATTATTCTACGAATACAACACAAAGAATTGAAAGCCTGAAGACCCGGCATTCTTCACAGATTGTTTCAGTCACAAGGAATACAACACAAAGAATTGAAAGAATGGTTAGGTTTCGCTCAGGGATAACACTAATGATCCAAGAATACAACACAAAGAATTGAAAGAGAATTATATCTTTTCTATCTCTCTTTTCACTCATAAAGAATACAACACAAAGAATTGAAAGTGGTTTTGATGAACTGCTGTTGACTGAAGATGAAATTGAGAATACAACACAAAGAATTGAAAGGGGGGTTTCCCTCCGCTCTCATCAGAATTTGGATTTGGAGAGAATACAACACAAAGAATTGAAAGTCAGCACTCTAGGGTTTATCGCTATACCGCTTATTTCACCGGAATACAACACAAAGAATTGAAAGTTTTTACTTATTAAAAAAGAATAGTGTTTTTCGGTTAACACCGAATACAACACAAAGAATTGAAAGAATAAAATATATGTCTATATTTCACGTAATAATAACACTATCGAATACAACACAAAGAATTGAAAGGAACTACTAAAAGCTTACGAGAAACTAGTTGAGAAGAAACCGGGAATACAACACAAAGAATTGAAAGGGACACGGTTCTGAATATTCAGGTAAATACTTATCATCGAAGAATACAACACAAAGAATTGAAAGGATAATACGGTTTACTAGATACTAGTGTAGCTGTGGCTTTTGGAATACAACACAAAGAATTGAAAGAAAAATTAAAATAAGAATAGATTCTTAAAAAAATATGTTAAACAAGAATACAACACAAAGAATTGAAAGGGGATCTTTAGCATTGAGAGACTGAAAGCGTTGGCGAGATATCTGAATACAACACAAAGAATTGAAAGTATCAATTCTAAGGATCTTGGTTTTAATAAGATCATCAACGAATACAACACAAAGAATTGAAAGAATTTATCATCAATTAACTTTATTCCGATCTCAAAAGACGAGAATACAACACAAAGAATTGAAAGCAACCAGCTAGTGGATATGTTATGTCCTCAACTTCAACATCTTGAATACAACACAAAGAATTGAAAGTAATGATGAGTGTTTAGATATGTGGGCGTATTATAAGTTGTCATGAATATAATAGATGGGTTTGAAAAGCGATCTTGTTTAATCAATAATAGATTGCTGAATATTTTATTAATACAAATAGAGAATTATGTGTTTAATTAGTTATTATTAGGTTTAATAATGTATTGAACGATATCTGTATTATGGTGATTTTATTGAATAGAGTTTTGATTAGTAGTTTCGGTTTTGATATCGATTTTGTTTTGAAAAGAATTGCTACTGTTACTGGTTTTAATCGAGTTATTCTACTCGCATTATATACTGGTGAAGATGTTTTTAGAAGAATTGAGAAAGCATATGATACTTTGAAAATAGTATGTAGTTCTCTGAAAATCGATTGTATTCTTGAAAAAATTAATCCAGATAAGATTCTGAGACATGTTTTAACAATTGTTAAGAAAACAGTTGAAGAATCTGAAAGTGTTGAAGTATTTTTAACAGGAGGTCCTCGAATACTCGTATCAGTAATTATTTTATCACTACTAATGCTTCCAAAACACTTAGCTGATAGAGTGAGAATAATTATTGAAGGCGAAGGTTTTCCCTGTACATTAGAGATTAATCTAAGTAAATACCAAGAATTACTGAAACTAGATAATAGAGATCTCACTATAGTTTTTGAACTACAAACTCGTGGACCACTTCAACTAAGCAGTCTCGAGGAAAATACTGGTATACCAAGATCAACTCTATACAGAAGACTAGAAGATTTAATTAAGAAAAAACTTGTAGTAAAAGAAGAAGATAAATACATTGCTGAAGAATTATTCAACATCACATGCGGATCATAAACATTTTACAGATTACGAATTTTATTGTTTCATCACATGAGATTATTATAATATTTTCCGAGTTCCATGTCATGAAATTATTCTCAAACCCTAGATTTATTACCCCCTATTCAATAAATAGTATATTAGGTGTGTTATATGCGTGAGTTAGTTAATCTACTTGGTTTCTTAGGAGCATTAAAGAATTATGGCTATATAGATAGAGTTGGTAATGCAATCGATGAATTAACAATAAGTGAAGCTTTGAGAGATGCTATTAGAGCATACATAACTCACTGTGGTGAAGACGTTGAGAAATGTATTGAAATAAGTGAGGGTGAAGGTGTTAAGTGTTTGGGTTTAAACCCGGAAGAACTTAAACGACTCGTAGAGATAGCTATAGCTGAGATGAAGAAGAGTAAGATAGAGATGTTGAAGTTTTCAAGAGACTTAGCTTTGAGAGCATACGCAGCTATTCCAGTAATAAGAATTCAACAAAAGTGTACACCGAGTAAATAATAGAAAGGTGATATGAATGTACACAACTCTATCTACATCTATTAGAGTACTTGTTAATGCTGAAGCATTAAATATGGCTGAATCTGTTGGAAACTATACGAGACATAGGAAAGCACCTATAGTACTCTACTCTGGTGGAGAATACTCAGTCATATACGCTCCAGCTGTAAGTGGTGAAGCACTAGCACATGGTTATCAACAACTACTTGCACAAATAGGTAAAAGTAGGAATCTTCCCGTAACAATGCTTGATCAACAGGGGTATTTCCTAAAGTTTTCAAGTACTGATATACTAAATAACTGGTATCCAGAATTAGCGAGTATTATTGGACAAAAAGACATTTCTAAATGGGTTAATAATAGTAGATTAGAAGATATTGAGAAAGCGTTTTTAAAAGCAAGTATTGTAGCCGATATCGGCGGATTCTTACTAGCCGAGAAACTATTGAAGAGAACGTCGGCAATAAGATTCAGTTACATGGTGCCAACACTAGATGCTTTAACAGGTGGTGGTGCAGCTATCACACCACAATTACACGTTAGATACGCTCCACCAGAAATACAGAAAGAAGAGCAAGCAATAATCTACGTTGAAAGCGGTAGTGCACTCTACACGTTTACCGCTGAACTAGTAGCATCTGATATTGGAAAACTATTCTACTCTAAACAAAGTGATCCAGATCTAGATAAGCAGAAATGCGATAGAGTAAAAGCAGCAATAGATGCTTTAATATCTCTAATAGACGGCATTCTATTCGGAGCGAAGAGATCCAGATACATGCCTCTATGGAATATTAGAAGTATTGTAGTAACAGTTAGTAATGGTCCAGTAGAGTTCATCGCATCACCCGGGTTAACTAAGAGTTTTATTAAAGAAACATATGAGAGAGCAGTAGCTTTAACTAAAGCTCTACCTGACGAAGAAGTAATCAATATCTACACGTATTGTAGTGAAGAAATAGAAAAACCTGAGCTGAAAACAGATGTTAAAAACGTTACATATGAGGAAACAAACTCACATACAGAAGCATTATTAAAAGCTAAAGAGAAAATACTGGAGTTACTGAAATGCTCTAAATGAATAAATACAGGTGTTTTTTCACACATGCCCATTCTTCGCTCATTTTACACTCGTTTAACACTCACATGGGGTTTTAGCATCAGACATAAAGGTACTAGTGCTGCTCAACCAGCATACATACTGCCTCCATCAACAACCGTAGTAGGAGCTTTTCTCTACCCACTTCTCCGAGCCATGGATCAACTAGGTATTAGAATTTTTGAAGGAAGAGAAGATTATTACGGAAAACATAGATTGATAACTCCTATTATAAAGTACTTTTTAGAAGAAACTAAAGTAGCTTCAGCATCATTAACTAGTAGAGAGGATTCGTTAAAAAACACTGGTTTAACTACACATCAAGAATTCGGAAGACTAGTAACAGCACCTTACAGAAGTGGAGGAGGTTGGGAGAGTGCTAGAAAAACCATTCTATTCTCAGAAGAGTTTTATAGAAAAGGTATAACTCAAGCAATAGCTGTACAAGGTATTGGAGTTACTTATGGACCGGGAGCGTTAATAGAGTTAATATGGGTTTTCGACGCAGAGAATATTTGTAATAAATTAAAAATAGAACCGGGTGAATTCGATAAAATCGCTGAAAAAACAGTTCATGGAGTAATTAGAGTAGGGAGTAAAGAGAGTTTAGTTGCAGTTGATTACGAGAAAACACTGTATGATAAAAACGTAGTAGTTTTAAAACCTGGTGAGAGATTTAAAACAAGATTCTATGTTGAAAAAAGATGTGTTGATCCAATCGATAGACATCTTGTAAGTGAAATAACATTACCTGGATTGAACGGCGAACCGGTAGTTTACTACATATCAGCACGAATAGCTTCAAATACTTTAATTGTCCCGCAACCCGCCGGTTACGAACCACATTATACTCTACTTGAATCGTGTAAAGCATATAAACTATCGAATAACGTAATAGGTGTAGGGAGATGAGTGTTGTAAGAATACCTTTACTTAGTGAACACTCTATAGGAAGGTATTTTCAATTAACAGCTCTCTCAATCGCTTATAGTCAAGGAACTGCTAGTTTAAGAAAAGCAATAGAAGACTCTATTGAGAAAGAAGAGTTGATACTCTCATCAAATGACCATAATCAGTTGATCGATATTCTTATTAAATACCTGTCATCAAACGTTTGCCAAATTAAAGACACGTTTGGTTTATCACTCTACCGATCTGGAAGAAGTGATGTAGAAATACTCAATAGTATAGGTTTAAAAACCGATAGAAGACTGAAATGTAGCGAACTAGTTAATTTCTATAACACTGGTTTGTATAATCAAAAATATAGTGATAATGTAAAAATACCTATGTATCTAAGAGCATAC
The DNA here is from genome assembly GCA_038897715.1 of Desulfurococcaceae archaeon. GTDB lineage: Archaea > Thermoproteota > Thermoprotei_A > Sulfolobales > Desulfurococcaceae > JAWAVV01. The sequence continues at coordinate 177,907 of JAWAVV010000003.1, read as the reverse complement.
GTTTTTTCATTCAGAAGAGATATGGAAAAAATTGAAGACACAAACGTAGCATCACTCTATCTCGCTTTGATCGGGGCACAAATATCGTTAATTAGTAGAGTTAGAAAAAGAGATGAAGTTTTCGAACTCTATGTGAATTCTGATGCTTCTATTGAAGCACTTATTAATGGTTACAAGCTATATAGCTTAATAAACCAACCAGGGTCTAGAATAAATCTCGCAAATCTCATTCAAAATATAATGGATTTAGAAGGTTTAAGTCTAGAACTATCATCAATATTCTCAATAACTATTTATGTATATCATGTTGCTAAATTTGTTCAACAAATCCCATCTCTAGCAAATTACTATGATCTGTTTGAGAAATTTAAATTAGTTTGTTTAAAACCAATGGATAGACCACTAGTAGTATGGGAGCGGCCGCTTACTTTAACACATATATTGAAAAAACTCGATAAAGCCAATGCTCTTGATTTATTAATTTCAATAAATTATTCAATTAGACACGCGTTGTCGACGAAAAACGTTGTGAAGAAATTCCCCGACTGCTTATCGACTTGTATAAACGATTTATATGCTAGTATAGAAACTGATTCAATAGATCCGCTAGTACATTGTACTGGAGGTCTTATAAGATTAAATGAAACACTTGAGAAAAAATGTAGTGAAGGTTATGAAAACGCATGTAACTCAATAAATGATATTAATCAATTAATTAGACAAATAAGTAGATTAAGACCATAAATCAAATAGTTAATGGTATGATTATGGATTACAGCATTATTGAATCAATTATTAACAAAAGACCGGGATTATACGAAGCATTAGAATACTTTGAACAAAACTATAATATTATACTAGTAGCTCCAACAAGTTATGGTAAAACAGTTTTATCGATAAAATTATTAGAAATAGCTTCAGAAAACAATATATCATCTAGTTTAATACACATAGCACCATATAGAGCTCTTGTTCGAGAAATCTATGAAGAAAAGTTTAAACCACATTATCGTGACACAGGTTGGCAAATGCATGGTGAAATAGATCATTACGTAGATAAATCACCGTATTTTCTCAGAGACTTAGTTGTAACAACTTTAGACAGTTTCGTCTACAATCTATATAGAATTCCTGTAGCCGAGATGAGGAAAATAATTGCTGGCAGTTCTCAAGGCCACTACTATCCTGTTTTAGCATCAATATTTACTTCAACAATTGTTTTCGACGAAGCACATATTTATCTAAACGACACCGGTACGGATGTTAATGAATCTATACAAGCTCTGTATGCAGCTCTAGAGTACTTGTCAACAATTAAAATACCAGTAGTAGTAGAAACAGCTACAATGAAGAGTGATTTAATAGCTAAAATTGCCAAATCAATTGAATCAGAAGATCGTAGAGTAAAAATACTATATGTTGGTTCTTCGCAAAGAGATCAATTAATTAACAAGTTTGATGAAAATAGTATTGAATTTATTAAAGACGATGATTTCGTAGGAGAACAGTCGTTTAAATGGTTTACAAAACTAGAAGAAGAGAATAGAGTTTTTGAAATAGTTAGAGAATACTGTAGTTCAAACCCTATTTTAATCATTAGAAATACTGTTAGGAAAGCTATTGAAACATACGATGTTTTGAAAAACTCGTGTGAAGAAACTGTATTAATACATGGTCTTTTATCAAATAGAGATAGATCTGAAGCAGTAAGTAAAGCAAGAGAAATTATTAAAGATAAGAGACGGGGTTTAATAATTACAACACAGGTTGTTGAAGCTGGAGTAGAAATAGGTGGTTCTATTCTAGTATCAGATCCTGCTCCAGTTGAGAATCTTGCTCAAAGATCCGGTAGACTATGTCGTGAAACCTATAAATACAGTAAGCTATGTAGAGAAGAAGGTGCGAGTATCTATATAATTAAAAATGGAGTTATAGAACCGTATTCTGAAAACATTGTAAATACAGTATTAACACAGTTGGGAGAAAAACTAAGTACTGGTAAAGAAATAGATTGGAGACTGTTTGAAAACAGAAACAACTATATAAGTTTCACTAAATTACTCGAAGAAATAAAAACAGATCAATCCCTTGGAGTGAAAGATAGTAACTATAGTAGGAGAAACATACTTAATTCTTATTTAAATAGCGATGCTACTCCAAATGTATTAATTGAATTAATGAAATACTATAATCTCAGACTTATAGATAGAGGTTATTTAATCACAATAGCTGTTCCACAGAGTAGTGGAGAGATCAAGGAATTTAAAGACATTGAACTAGTGTCTGTCGACTTGTATAGATTACTATCTCATGAAGTGAAGAAAATAGATAAAAACAATACTTGTTTAGAATACGTAGATAATAAACCACAGCTCTTGGTAAAATACCCTACTGGTGAAGTTGAGAAAAAAGGATCTAGATTAGATAGAAATAAATTGATTAAACTACTACATATGTTGAAATCTAATAAGATTATTAATTTAATTGATTACATAGATAAATTCCTAACTCCTCAATATGAAAACAACTACAGTAGATCCGGGAGAGTTCGTAAAACAAGTATTGCTGAAGTCTACTTATTAGCTAAACCTGATTGTTATGAAAGAGGAAGAGGGTTGAAAATATGGGATTAAATATTGAATGCAGATCGGTTGATGATGTTGTAAGTAATTGGCCCGTAGCTTACGCTGAAGTTCCAGGTGTATGTATTAAACTTAGCGATCATCTTGTTAAAACAGCTGAATTGATCAATATTCTTTTTAAAAATAAACTATTGTTTCTCGATAAACTCTATGAAAACATGAGAGAATACTTTACATCTATAAGTGAAATAGCTTATACAGCAGCATTACTACATGATTTAGGAAAAGCTTCTGTTACATATTTAGACAAGTTCCGTAGAGAAATGAGAAGTAAAGTTTCGTTTAGTTTACATGAATATGTAGTATCAGTAATTCTATTAAATGCAGCGTATAGAGTAACTGAGGAAGAAGATAGTGATTGGTTGAGAAAACGCAATACACTTAGCTTAATAGCTAAAATAATAGCGAGACATCATACTGCTCAAAAGAATAGACATCCTTACGAGATAAGTTCAAGAAAGATTGATATAAATGTTTTGAAAGGATTGTGTAGAGAAGACTCTAAAATACATGATCTATTAATAGAGTTAAAAAATAAATGCATAGGACCATCTTGTAAAGAAGTTATAGATAGTGTTAAAGACGAATTATTGAAAATACTCAGCGACAAACAGATTGAAAACTACGCTAGTGCTCATTTACGTGATATATGTTTATTTAACTTAACTGGGATTAGCGATAAACAAGTGTTTGATATATATAAAATAGTTTCAGCTATAACAGGGTTTTTAATAATAGCTGATAATTTAGTCGCATCATATTGTGAAAAAAGAGTATCTGATGATGAATCTACACCTGTTTATGTCGAATATTGGGTTAAAGAACTTATTAATAAATTGAAAAATAATGTTTTATCAAGTAATAGTGAGCTGAGTGAGTGTTTTAAAGGCATTAAAAGTGATTCACTAGTGTCTCAGTAATTCTCATGGGAGAGTGTTGATGAGTTTAGAGAAATTGTTTTTATCGAAAATTACTGTTAATGTTTCCCGTTTCTCTGGATACGTATATACTGCTAAAATTAGTAAAACTATTGTTATTAAAATAGATAGGAGACTTAGAGAGTTTTTCAAACCTATAAAAGGATCTAAACCAAAGTTAATTCATATCACACCATTCTATTTTAAAACAGATAGTGGTAGAACAGTTTGTCTATATAGTTATATTAAATGTAGATCTAGAAATATTGTTAAATGTGAAGGCTATCCACAAATAGTTCAACTAGATGGAAGATATTATTTCTTCTTCGGATTTCACACGAGTATTGTTAAACCAGAAGATTTTTTAAATAAAGCAATCCAGTATGGAAACGATTGCTTCGAATTCATGTCTCAAAAACTATGTGTTGAAATAGAGAGTATTGAAATAATCGATGCATATAAACTAGGAGTAGAAGTAGCTGAGAAAATACTGGATGATAAGGGTTTAAAAATAGTTTTCTCATCACCAACGATTCTAAGAGACCCATTGAGATCTGTTAATAAATATAAATCATTCATACCAACACCGTTCAACGTATTTGCAACACCTGTTTACATAATGTTGATTAATAAAGGATTATACACTAAACGCAGATTATTAACAGAATTATCAAAACTACACAAGTTATTTAATGAAACATATAGTGTTCTAGGAGGTGTAAAGATAAAATTCATACAATACGGTGAAAAACCAGAACCAGTACTAATAGGTTACGTAAACTACCGTATAAACGAAGACTATCTAAAATTCTTAAACAATAGATTAAATATTGTAGAATGGCTTGGAGAAATATTCTCATACACAATAGCATTAGGTGTAGGAACAGGTAGAGCATCGGGATTCGGACACGTTAATCTAAAACCAATAAAAACCACATTAGATAGAAGAAATCAAGCCATCTCCAGTGAAAACAATTCACTACAAGAGATCAACGAATAATTTCTAACACATCTCTAGAATTCCAACTTAACATTCAACTACTATAGATTTAACATAATTTGAATAAAACAATACAATTACAGTAAAACAATTTAGTTATAAAATATTTATCACAATTCAATCAATAGATTAATTAAATTCAATACTATTGACAACTAGTATATGTTAATTCTTCGATTAGATTGAAAACTGATCTCTTGTTTCAAACATTAACCATACATATTCATAGATAAAACAGTGTTAAGAATTTCAAAACTATTTCAACAATACTAATGTTTACGATAAATAGATCTCTCGAAGAGAGTAGTAATAAATCTCGTCCAGAACACCTGTATTAAACTATGTTTAACAATATGATTCAATTTATTAAAAATACTGTATAGTTAATTACAACATATTTTAATATACTTTCACGGACAAGAGTTATCGACACTTTTTAAACAACTAATAGGTAAACGCGGGCCCGCCGGGATTTGAACCCGGGTCCTCCGGCTCCGCAGGCCGGCGCCCTTTTCCTGGCTAGGCTACGGGCCCTTTACTTTATATTATTCATATAGCTTGGTTTTATTTTATTTTCCTAGCTTCTCTCTTAGATATCTTATCAGCAATCTCTAACGGTACTGGTAGTTTATAACCCGGTTTCAACAATCTATTAGTTGCTTCAACAGCTTTTTCAAGATTAATCCCATAGCCTACGCTTACGTATAGTTTTAAACCAGAGTGTTCTATAACTCTACCGACTATACGACCATGTGCTTTAACATATACATTGTTATCAATAACTATTTCTTCACCAAACAATTTCTTCTTAGCAACACCAATACTTGGTTTACCGAGAACTAAACCAATATGAGTAGCTATACCAAAAGCTCTTGGATGAGATAATCCATGACCATTAACGAATACAATATCTGGTTTAAAACCTATTTTCTCAATCGCTTTGAAATAAACAGGTGCTTCACGGAAAGCAAGTAAACCAGGTATATAGGGTATAGCTGGTTTTCCATAAACAACAGTATTTCTAAGCACAAAACCAGTATTGTAATCAACTAGAACAGCTACACCAATAATTTCATTATCACGATAAGAAGCATCAACACCTAAAACATATTTAACACTACCCAGATCAATACTTGGAAAACTCTCATACTCTTCTAAAACTCTACGAGATAGTATTGATTGAAGCTTAACAGCACGTTCGTAATCAAAATCAATCATTTAAAACCCTTAAATCAAAACATCTAATTTCAAACCACTAATATGTTAAACCAAGTATTAAACATCTTTGATTCAAAATCAAACACTATATTTAAACTATTTAAACAGATGTTTTCTTAAACAAGAATTCTTTAAACTCACAACCTTTCTCAGTTATAACGAGAATATCTACACCATCACCAGATAAAACATCTCTCTCAATAGCTATTTTAACAGCATCTAAAACAATTTTCTCAGCATCCGATACACTAATACCATCTCTATAACTAGATTCAATATATCCTAAAGCTACTCTACCACCACTACCTAGCGCAATATATTTCTCTTCAATCAAACTACCAACAGGATCTAGAACGTATATTGATGGTTTCCTATCTCTATCAATACCGCCAACAACTGTTTCAGTAATGAGAGGAAATAGTTTATAAGAATAGAGTATTATTGAAAGTATTTTAGCTAAACTACGTGGAGATATTAAACGATTATGATTCAACTCATAGTTCTTAGCTTCAAGTCTCAGTAATCTAACTAAAAACTCTACATCACCCATTAAACCAGCAAAACCAACACCAGTATAGTTAGTTATAGAATATACTTTACGAACACTCTTACTGAGAACAAAACCATTATAAGTAAGCCTCTTCTCACCACCAATAACTACTCCATCACTCGCTTTAATACCAATAATAGTACCGGGTATAATGCTCAAAACACTATACACCATGATTACATTACTGTGTTATACTATAAACACGAGGTATTTAAATAAATACCTATTTGTAAAACAAATTGTTCAAAATAATTAGCAATAGTTTCGCCAAACCCCCTCTCTCTAGTAAACTACAATGTGTTTCTCAAATACCTCGATTAGACAATAGAGTTTAATCAGAAATAAAAGGAAATGATGGAAAATGAACGATAAATGCCCCGATTGCGGTAATTCATTGATATGGGTTTACGAAAAAGGAGAGATCGTCTGCAGTACATGTGGATTAGTTGTTGATAAAATAATCTACGATGGACCTGTTCGAGAAAGCGAAGACGAAGAGATTAAGAGAATTATTAAAACTAGGAGAAATCCACGTGTAGATAGATTATACTTTAGATACAAGTATCATAATAGATTGTATCGATTAGCGGAATCATATGTTAGAAACAAACCATGGCTTGAAGTTGATTACGATAAAGTTCTAGAAACAGGTAGATTAGTGAATACTATTAAACATCGTGCAACAATAGATGCTGAGAAGAAGATAACGAAACTAAATCTATGGAATTACATAGAGAGTGGTTTAAAACATATTCGTGAAATAAATCCCGCAGTATTATCTAGAAGTGGTAGAGGACGATATGCTCTATCCTATATTGTAGCATATTATTTGGATAAGAAAGAATACCCATCTATGAAAAACGTTGTTGAATTATTCAATATAAGTGAAACTAGTTATAGAAGATTATTGAAAATAGCTAGAGAAATACTCACCGTTAAAAACACAGTTGTAACGAAATAATCCATAATTATTTAAAATACTATTTCGTTATCTTCATTATTGATAGATTATGAAACCAGATTTACTTAGAAAATACTATATTAAAAACTATAGTGAATTCTACAGTATTTTAAACAATAGACTCCATAGTATATCAATACCTCGTTCAAAACATAGTAGTGTTTTCAAAACAATATTGTTAACTAAATTAAATACAGCTTACAATATGTTGAATAACGAATTAGATAGAATTATTGAAGTATTGAGAACAATAAGTGGAATGCATGTTTTCTACCGCGAGTTATTCAAAATAGAAACCGGGTGTGAACCGGAGAATCTTATTAAAGTATTTAAAAAACTAAAGAATAGTGCTAAGAAGATTTACTCAGAATACAGAGTTTTAATTAAAAACAGTAATAGTGGAGAAACAAGTATTTATTTTAAAAAAGGTTTAGCTAGATTAATATCTATATATAAGAGAAAGAGGAGAATTATAGATTCTATTAAAAATAGTTTAGTAGAATTGAGTAAACTACCCGATATTGCAGGAGACTATATTGTTATAATAGCTGGAATGCCTCAAGTGGGTAAATCAACACTATTGAGTAGATTAACTAGAGCGAAACCAGAAATATCCCCATTCCCGTTTACAACTAAAACAGTTATCGTAGGACACATAGTTGGAGAAAACGATGTTAAAATAACACTTATAGATACACCGGGTTTACTAGATAGACCGATTGATTATAAGAATCCAATCGAGTTAAAAGCTATAATTGCTTTAAAACACTTAGCTGAAACAATACTTTATTTATTCGACCCCAGTCCATTATCATACTATAGTTTGGATGAACAAATAAATGTCTTAGATAGTATCGTTAAATTCACTGGAGATAGAGACATATTAATACTAGTTAATAAAGTAGATATAACACCAGTAGAAGAATTGAATAAAATCATCAATATGATTAGAAACAAATATAGTTATGAAGTAATACCAATATCTGCTGAAACAGGGTATAATATAGATATATTGAAGAAGAAATTAATTGAAAAATACTTAGAGAAACAATTGTTAAACAATAGTAGAAAACCTTAAAAACCTATTAAACATAAGTATATAAAGACCCGACCCGGCCATAGCAGCCGGGCAACACCCGGTCTCATATCGAACCCGGAAGTTAAGCCGGCTGCGTTAGAGCTGGCTGTGAGGTCCGAGAGGCCTCGCAGCCGCTCTAAGCCGGGGTCGGGTCTATTATACTAATCTATTCTCAGCAGATTCGTTTTCTATTTAAAACATGTTTATTAATTAACATTGTTATAAAATATTACGGTGTATATTGTTGAAAAATAGATTTGTTTTCAATAAAATACTAGATGATCTATATCTTATTAGACAAATTGATCTAGATACAAAGTATTTTGAATCAATATGGGAGATTCCCGAGGGAGTTGTTTATAATTCATACGTATTAAACACTAGTAATGGTTCTATAGTTTTCGATACTGTTAAGAAGAACTATTGTAGTGAATACATTGAATTTCTCGATAAAAACATTAATCTCAAAAATGTTAAATACATTGTATCACACCATGGCGAACCAGATCACAGTGGTTGTGTTAAGGAATTATCTGATGAAACAAATGCTGTAGTAATAGGTCATCCCATACTAGGTAGAGAACTAAGTAGTTTCTATAATTTAACGAGATTTAAACCAGTTAACGACGGTGAATCTTTGAAAATAGGTGAATATACTCTAGTATTCCACTATCTACCCTGGCTACACTGGCCTGAAACAATAGTTTCACACATTGTTGAGAAAAACGTTTTACTCACATGCGATATCTTCGGCTCGTACGGTGTGTATTTTAATGAAATATACTTCGATGAACTATCTGTTGAGAAACAGAGAGAATACTTGATAAGAGCTAGAAAGTATTTTGCAAACATTATTGGATACTATAGAGAATGGGTTTTGAAAAACATAGAGAAAACAAGTAGTATTGGTTTAAAACCTGAAATCGCACTACCAGCACATGGTTTAGCATATAGAGGAGATTCTATTGATTTAATTAAAGAATATTATTTGAAATGGAGTAGAGGAGAAGTTATTGATAAGAAAATAGTGATAATATATACTTCAATGTATAGATTTGTTGAAGAAACCGTCAATGATCTAGCGAGTATTCTAGGAGAAAATGGTTTTAAACCAATAGTATTTGGATTCAACGATACGTATAGAAGCAGTATAAGCGATATAATAGGTGAGTTAATAGATTGTGAAACAATAGTATTAGCTACATCATCCTATGATTCAAGTGTTTTCCCAATAGCTAAACTAGTAGCTGAATTAATTGTTAAGAAAATACCGCGTAATAAAAACATAGTAGTTCTAGGAGCATATGGATGGGGTTATAGAGTTAGTAGAGAACTATCGGATATTTTCGTTAAAAACGGTTTTAATGTTAAAACATTTGATTACCAAGCGGGGCAGCATAAGAGTATTATTAGAGAAATCTTCGATAAAATCACTGGATCTAGTTAATGTTTCAACAATACTAGATTGTTCAAACTATGGTTTAAAACCAGTACTTTTAATACATATCTTACCGGGACTCCCCTCTTCACCTACAACATTGACTTCGACATCCGGCATGAATTTTCTAGCAACACTTATAGCTGTGAGAGTATGCAGAGTTATCTCTGAAACACCAATACAGCTCTCACCACGCGCTAGAAACAAGTATGGAATAAACATATCACCCATATGTTTATCGAAAGCCATACCAGTATTAATTGTTGAAACAAGTTTCTCAGCAGCTTCCAAACCAACATCTTCAGCTCTCTTACCTCTTTCACCTAAACTATCACTACCTAAACGAGTACCTGATTTCGTATCAGAATATAGTACAATACCACTACCGGGTCCTAGATGAGGATCTTTATCGAGAGGATAGGATTCAATATCAATAACAGGTTTTAAACCAAGTTTCTCCTCAATATATTTCAAAGCACTAGATGCTTGTCTTTCAGCAACATGTCTAGGTAGTTTAACAGCATGACTCAAACCCTTAATATTCAAAACACCTTTACTCTCAACTATATTAATACTATTAATATAGTCTTTAACCGGTTTAACGTAAACTACAACTACTCCACCACCACGTGGATAATGCCCTCTTCTACGCAGATCGATATCTATATCTATACCTATTAACGAGAGATTGTGTTTGAAAACAAACCTCATGTAATCTATTGGAGGACTCCAAGCTACATCAGTTCCACCAGTTATTTCTAAACGAGAATCTCTATCACTAAAAACTAGTTCGGGTAGAATAGCTTGTATAACTAATGATATACTACCAGCAGTACCTATATCTAGTTTGAAACATCCAGATAATCTCTCTTTAGGTTCGAAAACAATCTCCATACTACCAACATAATCACCTCTAACACTAGCATTAGTTAACATAGCTAATGCTTTAACAGCTGTTAAATGCTGCGGTCTTAAACCAGGATTATCTCTCTTAGCTCTAATATTAAATACACGAACTGGTTTAAGAGTTAATGCAGATAAACTAAGACTGTATCTGAGAATCTGTCCTCCACCTTCACCCATAGAACCATTTATTTCAACCAAATCCATGTCTACACACTCTCTTAATTCTCTCAACACCGTTAATACTCTTAATATAATCAACAACTGGTTTAGGAACTAATTTCTCCCAATCACTATCATTAAGTATCAGTTTGCGAATATAAGTTCCATTATATAGATCTGGGTTGATTAAATCTATTTTAACAACTTTTAAACCAAACCATTCATAAATATACTGAACATGTGGATTACCAGAAACAACAGCATCTACACGAGGAGTCATTGCTAAAACATATGCTGTCCAAGCAAGTGGTTTATTAATATCGGGAACGGGTATTAACCAGTATTGATCCCTACTATAACCATAGTATTTTAAAGTTTCATTAATCATCTCTATTCTCTCACCAGCTGTAAACGGATTACTACATGTAAAACCATCTTGAGCAGAACCTATTATGAAAACCACTTCATCGTATTCTCTAATAATCTTCTCGAATACATATAGATGACCAAGATGAAAAGGCTGAAACCTACCTGGAAACATTATTCTCTTCAAACAATACACCATTATCTAATAGCTGTTAAATTAATCGAATCGAGAATATTCGGAGTAAAAACTCTAATACTTTGTTTAAACATATCTCTAATCAACTTAGCTAGTTCTAGAGTAGCATTAGATTCACCATGGTTTAAAACAATATTCCTAGGTTTAGGTTTAATACTCATAATGTATCTAATAAGTTCTATTTGATCACTATGACCACTAAATCCTTCAATACTATAAACATCCATATTCATTTTAACAACTTCAACCTTACCATCTACAACTACCTGTAGATCTCTTAAACCATCTTTAATCTTCCTACCAAGAGTTCCTTCAGCCTGATAGCTGACAAAGATCAGAGCATTATTGGGATCACTAGCCATTAATCTCAAATACTCTAAAGCAGGTCCTCCAGTCAACATACCGCTAGTAGCTAGTATAACCGATGGCTTATCTTCTAAAATATCCGGTTTAGCTTCTGAAACAGATATTCTATGGAAATAATCTGATTCAAAAGGATTCTCACCTTTGAAAATAGAATCTCTCAAAGTCTTACTCAAATACTCGGGGTATGAAGCATGTAGTGCTGTAACTTCATTAACTAAACCATCTACATAGATACTTATTTCTGGAATCAATTTGTTATCAATAGCTTCTTTTAAAATAAGCATAATCTCCTGACCACGTCCCACTGCGAAAACAGGTATTAGTACAATACCTTTCCTCTCAACAACTCTATTAACAATATCGATCAACTCTTTTTCAGCAACAGCTCTTTCAGGTTGTCTAGTTGAACCATATGTTGATTCAATAATAAGAGTCTCAACTCTATGGAATTCACTATGGGCTTTATCAAGTAGCTTAGTGTTAGCATACTTTATATCACCAGTATATACAATATTGTGTAAACCAGTACCAACATGTATATGTACTAGTGCAGAACCAAGTATGTGGCCAGCATTATACAACGTTATCTTAACATCAGGAGCAACATCTGTTACCTCATCATACTCTAGTGGAATAGTGTGTACAAGCATTTTAACAACATCTTTTTCAGAAAAAGGAACGTAACTATTCTCTCTCATACTAACATCAAGCAGATCCTTGAGCATAATGATCATCAATTCTCTAGTAGGCCTGGTAACATAAACCGGTCCACGGTAACCGTATTTGTAAAGCATTGGAACTAAACCCATGTGATCTAGATGAGCATGTGTAATAACCACAGCATCTAGATCAGCTAAATTAAATTCATCAATATCGATCATAGGGTAAGCTCTATCAGGTGTTGAAGCACCTATATTAATACCGAAATCAAGCAATACTCTACTCTCACGAGTCTCTAGTAGAATAGCAGATCTACCTACTTCCATAAAACCTCCGAGAGCTGTTATTCTAACATAATTGTTTTTAAAAATAACATCTCTATGTATCCTATCGCCGAGATATTTGAGAAACTGCATACGGTAACTACTTTCTCTCAATAGTTTCGAGTAAACAATATTGAGTATACGAGACTCCATAGTCGATAATCTAATAGGTACAGGTCTCCAACCAGTAGATGCTAGAATATAGTGTCTAATATAATTACCCTTACCAACGATCAAACCGGGTTTCTCAGCTCTAATCCATACTTCACCAAACACATAGTCAAACTCAATACCATCAGGATCTACTCCAGCATCTTTAGGAGCAATCTCTAATATCTTCTTCTTAGCTTCACTAGGAGGTAGTCTATGCTCCTTATCAACTCTCATTATAATTCTCTTATGAACTTTCTTAGCAATGTTTTTAACTAGATCAAGATACTTCAATATAGCTAATCTATTCTTAACGTAGATAACTATAGTCGGTCCTTCGAATTCTAAACTAGATAATTCAAGCTCGGGAGGTATCTCCGATATAATTTTTTTCAATAACTCTAATCTCTCGCGATCAATAACTTTATTATTATACAATACTAACACCTATAAACACGGTTAAAAACAGTAGAATCAATTGTATCGACAAGAATATAGAAACTGTTATTAATTAATAAGGATAAACCATTATAAATTTATTGTAAATAATCGAGAAGAATTATTTCATAAACAATAGCTTCAACTCTGAGAAATGATTTCATGTTTAAACAATCTAGTCTCTTCTCTATAAACACCCGGTCCTATGATAACAATATCAATTCCCTCACCACTATAGCCATCTCTAGTTATAGCTGAGTAAACAGAATTATATGCTAATTCAACAGCTTCTTCTAAATCCATATTACTCCTGTAATTCTCCTCTAACACTCCGAGAGCTATTGGAGAACCACTTCCAGTAGCCATATACTTCTCTCTACTAACAGTACCAAATAAATCTAGATAATATATCTGAGGACCATTTGAATCATATCCTCCAATCAATAGTTGAACAATATATGGAATAAATCTAAGATATACATTGAGTATTAAACCGAGATAACTGGATAAACTATGAATAGTTATCTTCCTACCAGTATTCAATTCATATCTCTTAGCAATATACTTAGCATTCTCATAAATTATTTGAGCATCAGCAACTAATCCAGATATAGTCATAGCTATGTAGTCGTCAACTCTGAGTATTTTCCTAACACTCTTATGGTATATTTCAAAACCACCAGTAGCTCTCTTATCAGCAGCTAGAATAACGTAATCACCCGCAATCAAACCAACAGTTGTTGTCTTACTAATATTTCTACCATTCTCGTTACTCAGACGATTCATTAAACAAACACCTCTTGATTTAAATAAATCAAATACTAGTTATATAACTATTCTAAATATTTATAATTAATGAAGACATAGAGTATTTAGTAAAACGGTGTAGTATTTTGAGCCATATTCATGTAATAAACCTGCCTTTAAAAATAATCATTGGATCAAATGTTTTAGACAATATAAACGAGATCATTGAATCAATTGGTTTAAATAAAATAACTAAAATAGGTATGGTAACTGGTAGAAAAACGTATGAAATAGCTGGTGCTAGAATAGAAGGAGAATTAACTGATAAAAACATTAGTGTTAAAACATGGATAGTTGAATCATCTACGATAAACACAGCTGAAGAAATAGTTAGTGAAGCTAAGAATAGTGAGGTAAAACTAATGATCGGAGTTGGCGGTGGTAAAGCAATAGATATTGCTAAATACGTTGCATATAAGATAGATAGAGATGTTGTAAATATACCTACAGCAGCTAGTCATGATGGTATAGCATCACCTTTCGCTAGCTTAACTGGATTAGATAAACCTATGAGTATATTAACTAAAACACCTAGAGCAATAATAGCAGATATAGATATCATATCTAAAGCACCTTCTAGATTACTAAAAGCTGGTGTAGGAGATCTGCTGGGTAAACTAGTAGCTGTTAGAGACTGGAGACTAGCACATAGATTGAGAGGAGAATATTATGGAGAATACGCTGCGAAACTAGCGTTACTCAGCGCTAAACACGTTATAAAATACTCCGAGTTAATAGCATCGAATAGTATTGAAGGAGTTAGAGTAGTAGTTGAGGGATTGATAAGCAGTGGTGTAGCAATGTGTATAGCCGGTTCATCGAGACCAGCATCTGGTTCAGAACACTTGTTCAGCCATGCATTAGAAATATTAAAACCGGGTAGAGCACTACATGGTGAAAAAGTAGCTCTAGGTACTATAATAATGCTATACATATACGGTTCACCATTATGGAGGAGAGTTAGAAGAATTATGAAGAAAATAGGTTTACCAACAACAGCTAGAGAAATAGGTATAGAACCAGATGTAATAGTTGAAGCACTAACTATAGCACATAAGATTAGACCGGATAGATACACAGTACTAGGTGAAACTGGTTTATCCAAAGAAGCTGCTTGGAGAATACTGAGAGAAACCGGTATTATTGATTAAAATCAATTAGATTGACTCTCACCACTAGTTTTCTCAACAGATTCTCCGCTCTCTCTCTTTCTAGCAATAATTTCTGTGAAAACAACTTTATCAACACTATCTTTTAGAAACTCGAGTATATCTGTAGCTAGAGATATTTTACCATACTGTATATTCCTCTTACTCATGTATTTAACTGGAATAGTAATAGAAACAGATCTATCTTCACTAGAATACTTAATCTCGAGTTCATTACTTTTAACACCAAGATACCTAGTAGCTAGTGCTTTAACTTTATCAACAAGATCATCTATTTTAGCAACAATTTTAACTCTATAGACAAGAGTTTTACCGGCAAGAGGGTGGTTGAAATCAACAACAACTCTACCACCACTAATATTCTTCACAATACCCTGAACACCGTTAATCTCAACAACTTCACCAACACGTACATCAATACCTCTTCTCTTGAAATCACTTAAACGATACACTCTCACTTTACCAGGGTCTCTAGTACCGAAAGCTTTCTCAGGAGGAATCTCTACAACTATCTCACTACCTACATTAGATTTCCTAATCTCTTCTTCAACAATCTCGTTAATCCACTTCCTACCTATAACGATTAAACCCGGTCCATATATTTTCTCGGAATCATAAATATTCTCTCTCTTAGCTAATTCTTCATCACTAGTATCTATTAAATTACCAGTTTCTTTAACACGAATACTATACTCTATTAGTAAGAAATCGTTATCTACAAAACCCATATAATACACCATTATATGTTGTTAAACTAAGTTTTTATTCTAGAACATGAAAAAATAGTTAACTAGGTATTAAAAATATTTGGTAATCACATGAATAAGAAGAAAATTTTAGCAACAATAGTTTCAACAACAGTTATTTTATTAACAATAATTTTTCTAAACCAGAGTATTATCTATAAGATAAAATACTATGAAACGAGAGAAGGAGTATTAATACGTTTAATGAATAATACATGTGAAGAAGAATATAGAAAACTAGTTAACACAAGTACTAAATACTATTTGATCGGATTAATATGTCTAATAATAATACTAGGATGTACAGGTCTATATATCGATGAAAACAAGGGAGGTAATAGATTAAACAACAAGTTTCCAATACTTATCTCCAACTCTATGGAGATTAGAAATAGCTCTCCCTTTCTTAACAACACCCGATACTATTAAATCACTATCGACGAGAGCTAAACCAGATACAATTGGTTTCAAATAATCTTCATCAACTACTACAACGGGGTCGTTTATTTTAAAACTCTTTCTAATACTGCGAATACCGGGGATCATGACATCAGCCCCGTTTAGTAATGGTTTAACAGCACCTTTATCGACGACAACAACCGGTATTGAATCTAGGAAACTAGTATTCTCATATAGATATTTTAAATGAGGAATCCATCTATCCTCTATTTTTATTAAAAACGGTTTAGAGTTGACAATAAGTATTTCACCAATATCTCTATTCTCATAAATCTCTACAACATCATCTCTATCGATCATTAAATAGGGATATGTTTTAATCAAATCATTTAATAAAACACGTCTATCTCTTTTAGATAAAACATATCTACGCATTGTTTAAAACCCTTCAATCTACTATTAAATAAATTGTATAGAAAAAGATATTCATAAATACACCGTAATAAATAAATATAGAGTATTAAATTCATTGAGAAAAGAGAGTATTATTGCTTGAAACAGGAGGTTACTGTATTGGAAGAAACATCTTATAAAATGCTTAGAGAAAATCTCGGGTCAAGAGTTTTAATTAGAATACGTGGAGACATAGAGATTAGAGGTAAATTAAGAAGCTTCGACCAGCATTTAAACATAGTTCTAGAAGATGCTGAGGAATTGAAAACTAATGGTTTCAGAAAACTAGGTACGATAATAATACGTGGAGACACAGTAATATTGATCTCTTCGCAGAAAGAGTGAATTAAAGGTGAATTACCATGGTTAAAGGAACAACAAGTATGGGTAAACACGGTAGAAGCAAAACACATATAAGATGTAGAAGATGCGGTAGACACTCGTTCAACGTATCGAAAAAATATTGTGCAGCATGTGGATACGGTAGAACCAGTCGTATTAGAAGATACAAATGGCAGAATAAGAAAGTGAATAGAGTTAGAATAGTGTAGAAAGAATATAAACCCAGTAGTTAATCAAAATTTGATAGAGAAAAAGGGCCGGTAGCTCAGCTCGGAAGAGCGCCGCCCTTGCACGCTACACTCTCCTACCGAAGTCGAGAGAGGCGGAGGTCCCGGGTTCAAATCCCGGCCGGTCCATTAAAACACTCTTACTCTACATGTAGATTTAAACTAGTTTCTCTAATCAATGTTTTCAATAAACGAATAATTTGGTTAAATAATTTAATTGATTAGCAAAGCTTATAAACTTGTTTAAAATAGTTTCTATTACTAAAATCAATTGTTTATTTAAAAATAACGTGTTTAAACAAGAAAATTTAAACAGGGTGTATACTATTTGTGGAATAATAATCATAAACAAGTAGATAAGATTAGAGAACTAGAGGAAAAAATAGATAAAATAATCAGAGTTCAGAATACATTATTAGAAGAAATAGCTATTCTAAAATCACGTTCTAGAATAGAACGTCGAGAGATTAGGAGAATAGAGTATGTTCTACTATCATTAATAGAAGAATTGAAAACAATACAACCAGTTACTCAAATAGATATTGATAAAATAAATCAAATAGTTGATAAATACTTGAGTAGAGATAAGAGTGTTGGAGAAACATAGTTTAAAAGAAAAAACTATTATTTCTTCTTCTCTTCAACAACAATCATTGTAACAGTTGTTCTAATATCACTCAATCTCCTAATCTTATCAGTAATAACTTCACGTATCTTCTCGAGAGTATCTGCTTCAATCTTAGCAACAACATCGTAAGTACCGTAAACAATATACACTTCCTTAATCTCAGGTATTTTAATCAATTCATTCATAACTCTAGATTCACTACCAATCTCTGTTTGTATCAAAACAATAGCACTAGCCAATCAAAACCACCTATGGATATATTTAGTTCGTTAACTAAATATATTTATTGCTGAAAACTTTATATAAGGTATATTGTTTGAATAAACCCCGGATACTAGTAGTTTACTATAGAGAAGACGATCCGGGTAAAAATACTTCACTTAAATTGATTAGAAAAGGATTCGCTACTCTTATAAAACCATTTAATATTAAAGGAAAACCCATTGTATTGAATCCATTCAGTAACAACTATTTAATACCTAAACATAGAGAATACGTAGATAAATATGGTTTAATAGTTGTAGACGCTAGTTGGAGAAAACTATCGATAGATAAATTCATTAATATAAAAGGAATACATTTAAAACTACCACCATTAATACCGGGAAACCCGGTAAACTACGGTAAACCATGTATACTATCTAGTATAGAAGCAGTAGCTTCATCACTATATATAACACATTATTTCGAAACATACTATGAGTTGATAAAACTATATAAATGGATGAAAACATTCGATGATTTAAACAAAGAACTACTAGAACAATACAGTAGAGTAAACAATCAAGAGGAATTAGAGAAAATTATAAAACAATACTGGAGTGAAGAAACACCTTGTTGAACTAACCGGGAGCGAGAGATAGATAATAACCCGCATTCAGTTTCAAGCTCGTATCCGACTATGCGGCAACCCCCCGGTTTCGCGCAGACCCTCATCACCGGGATTAAGCCTTTCACTCCGCGGGACGGTTGTTTCAACGCATCCACTACCGTCCTCAACGGGTTACCGAACCCCCGTTACCGGGGATTCCACGCCGCATCATTGCCATCTAAGTAGTGGCCGTGTCATTTCTGTACCGTAGCCACGGGTCCTACCCGTGCTCCTTTCGGAGCCGCGGTGTCTGCGGAGTGTGCGGTGTTTCCTCACTCCGAGTTTCTCCAACTCGGAGCGTTGACGAGCTATCTATCTCTCGCTCCCTTTAGTCTCAATTCTTTATTTACTAAACGTCCTTAATAAAGATAAAATAAACCGGGGAGTTACACCCCTATGTTTCAACTCCAAAACATATAAACCCCGGATATTTCCGGGGTTTTGAGTGAACTGGTTTTCCAATAGAGTTTGTGAAACCCCCCGGTTACACTCCTATATTTCCACTCTAAAAATGCTGTAGAAATAATTCTACTAAACCCACACCCCTTTACTTCAAATGGATTATTTTTATCGATGAATAGTTTTCATTAAATAGTTTGTATAATGATATTGTTTTTATATTTTAAATAAAGTAATATGATAGGATTAGATCGATTAATTAATCTTTTAAATATTTTTAATATATTTAATTAAATTCTATTTTGATCAATTATATTACAATTCTCAATGTTTTGAGCCGGGGGTTTGAGTTTATTGTTTTGAATAATTAGAGGGTGTAACCGGGGGGTTTCACCCCTCATGAGCAACTCGAACTCCTCTCAAACCCCGGTCACGAATATTTTCCTATAATCTATCAAGTTGATTGAAGAGTTTGTATTTTATTTTTCTTGTCTTTTACAATAGTTTTATAAATATAGGTCTATATTCTATCATTTTGGAAAATACTATCTATGTGGATGGGAATATGAGTAAAATCATTGATATTGGTAAGAAGAGTATTGATGACTATGTTTTCGATATTATAGTTTCTTTTCAAGAAGGTATTGATACTGTTATTATTAAAGGTTATGGTGAGTATATTAGTAAAGCTGTTGATGTATACAATGAGCTCTACAGTAGACTCGGTGAAAGCATTGAATTGATTAATATTGAAATAGGTAGTGAGAAGAAGAGTGGTAGGTTGAAATCATATATTGCTATAAGTATTAAGAGGAAATACTAATTTCTTCAAATCTATTCTCAGTTATCTCTATGTTTAAAACATATTTCTCGAACAATTCTATTAAATGATTGAGAGCTGTTCTACAATCTGTAAAACCATTTACTATAGCATCTATCTGTTTCTCAACCATTCTAGTAGTATCTGTAGAAACGAGTTCTGGATACTTGTTCGTTAAATAACTATATGTTTCAAAACCGGTTTTAGTAGGTATTAGGAAACCTCTATACTTAGATCTAATAACATACTTGTGGTTTAAAATACTAGTTATTATCTTACTGTAAGTACTGGGTCTACCCAATCCTTCTCTCTTCATACGTAAAACAATATCTCCTTCACTATAGAGTGGTTTTGTTGAATAAACTTGTTTAGAAACAATCTCTACTCTAGATTCAATGTTATCAACTGTTTTCAAACAACTGAATACGATTGGTTTAACAACATGGTTGAAACCGTTTTCAACAATATCTACGGTGTATACTGTATCGTATTTATATAAACCACCTAGATCTACTGTGAATTCTTTTTTAACAACACGGTATGGTTTCATCTGACTAGCTATGAATCTTCTATAGATTAAATCATATACTCTATAATGATTATTTGTTAAAACAATACTAGTAGAGATTAATCCTTCTAAAACAGCTTTTTCTAAATCAAATCTATCTAGTGGATATACTGGTCTAATAGCTTCATGTGAACCCGGTTTACCCCAGTGATTTGGATTAAAATAATCTAGTAGATTCCTATTCTCAAGATATTTCTTAGCAATACCTATACCTGTATTCGATACGTATGTTGAATCAGTTCTATGATAAGTTATTAAACCTGATTCAAACAACTCTTGTGCTATTTTCATAACTCGTTCTGTTGTTAAACCTATTTTCACAGCATCGTTTATAAGCTGATCTGTTGTATATGGTGGATTAGGATAGATTGTTTCAGTAAAACTCTTTCTACTATTTAAAACTACTTTATCTACATTAACTAGTTTACTATACAGTTCTCTCTCATTAATAGGTACGTAGACTTGTAGGTAAATGTCTGGATAATCTATTAATCTATATATTATTCTCCAGCATTTACTCGATCTATACTCATTATATCTCTCAATAATCCATCCGAGTACAGGTGTTTGTACTCTACCAGCACCTAGTGTTTTCCAACCAAATATTCTCCATAAATCCTGGCTTAGACTGAAACCTATTAATCGATCAACTATTCTCCTATAGATCTCTGCTTCTACGAGATTAAAATTAATATTTCTTCTATTACCTAGTGCTTTAACTAGTTCTCTCATAGTTATTTCATGTAATTCTATCCTCCATATATTGTTATTAACCGGTTTGATAACGAGATATGTATCGTAAGCTATTTTCTCACCTTCTATATCGGGATCCGTTGCTAAATATACTTCATCGACTTCGTAAGCTAGTTTTCTCAAAACATTAACTATTTCGATTGAATCAACTATGCTTCTACTACCGCATCTTAAACAAACATCTCCATGTGTAAACTGGTATCCACATATTCTACATTTCTTAATAGTATCGTATACTGGTTTAACACAATTGTTTTCGATGAAAACTCCGTAATTAGGTATAGAGGAATCTGTTGTTAAATCAAATAAATGTCCACGTGTAGCCACTATGTTTAAATAAACTACTTCATTATTGTTTACAAAAGGTATTTCATATACGGTAATAGAACCTAATCTCCTCTTAACTGGTTTTCCAAAGAAACTAGCTATTGTCCTAGCTTTAGTAGGTGATTCTACAACGAGTAATATGTTTTTAAAACAAAGTTTATTTTTATCTATAGTTCTTCTCGTTGATTCAATAATTTCTTTCTCAGCATCAAGATCTATTTCACTAATTTGTTTCAGAAAATCTCTACCTATAATATAGCTTAATTTCTTATCGAGAGATTTAACTATATTAGCTAATTCTCTAAACTCTACTATTAAAGATAATCCTCTCGTTAAACCTCCTACACGTAATCTACTTGTTCTACCACTCCCCTGTATATAAGTATATATATCTGGTATTACACCAAGTATTTTATTATTTGTTTTAACAACAGTGATTGTATCTATTTCTAACACATTTCTATCGATCAGGATGTTCTCTATTTCTGAAACTAGTTTTTCTCTAATAGTTTTCAACTCGTTGTATAATTGTTTAATCCTACTACTCTCAATACTTGTTTCACATAATTTACCGAGTAATAGTTGTGTGATTAGTTTCAATTCGTTTCTACTTAGTTTCAATAATTTATTTCTAATACTATTAGCTAAAACTCTGTAATCACTATTACCTTTATACTCGTAGATATAGAGTAGTGTTCTGACAATATACTGTGGTGAACTCAGTAATGTATTTAGTTTTAACGAATACACAGGTGTTCCGATGAAAACAACGTATTTTATAGACTCGGGTGCATCTATACCTCGTATGCTTAAACCATAGTAGCTTGAACTACCGATCAACAGATCTATTTCTCTATTAATTATTTTCTCAATAGATCTCGGGTTTGAGTATTCTATTTTAAAATTCTTTTCTCTCAAAATACTAGTGATTTCATCGATTAATCTAAGTATTTCTTCTTTATAAGGATGATGTGGACTAATTAGTATTAATCCACCAGATCCTAGTTTTTCAATTAAATTAGTTATTAAAACAGTATCTTTTCTATCTATTAGTAAATAAACATCTTGTATATTCCTACCGTATATTGTTAAACCAGTTATACTCGTTGATAGTATTTCACTGATTATTCTTGAACAACTCGATCTAACTCTACCTGTTGCAGACGATATTATTATTTGTTTTGAACTGTGTTTAGCTTTTTCTCTATTAATGTATTCTTCACACTCTATTAATCTATTGATCTGTTCTTTTAAACAATCATCTCTACCATTATCTCTACATAGCTTTATTCTCCACATTATTCTATATTTTTCATTTATTTTCTCAATTATTTCTTCTTTAAAACCCATTAGCTTGATTAATCTATTAATATTCCTATTGTTTTTTAGAAAAGAATCTACGTCGTCGACTATCACTATATTTATTCTCTCTCTATCAATAACGTTTTCTCTCTTGATGAAGAAGCTATGTGTTAGAATCAGTATATCGTATTCGTTATTAATTATTTTCTCAATTATTTCTTCTCTCTTCCTTTTATTGATTGTTGAATCATAGTATATTATTCTCAATTCTCTTCTACATCTAGTACTGTATTTCAACAATTTATCGTATACTTGTTTAGCTAACGTTCTAGTTGGTACTAGTATTAGCGATTTCTTACCATACTTAGTCATGTATAGTGTATATATTGTTAATAGAGTTGTTTTACCCATACCAGTCGGTGCTGTTATAACAGTATTCTCTCCTCTAAGTATTCTCTTAATCCAAGTTTTCTGTAAACCCCATAGTTTCGAACCAGTTACTTCTTCAAAGAATTTCTCGAATTCACGTAGTTCATCTCTTAGAACATTATTCAACTCATTTATATTCAAACAACTCCTATTGTTTACTAAACATTTTGAACAAGTATTGTTATTGATCAAATCATTTGATTCAATACTTCGACCACAGGTTGGACAGAGTTTTCTATACACTGGATTAACGCTATTTAACAACAATAATCCCTGTTTAATGGAATGAGTGTTTACAATATGTTTAAAACAAGAGACTAGATAACACAGGAGTGTTATCGACCCTGATTATTGATAGAAAAACTTTTTAAACACTTACAGCGTTTTAAAATACTTTAGTTAAACAACAAGTAATACCATGTTTAGACAAAAGAGGTGGTTTGAATGTCTGGACCGGAAGCACAAGCCGCAAACCATGTATTAATTGGTAAGAAACCTGTTATGAACTATGTTATAGCAGTATTAACTCTAATACATCAAGGCGTTAAAGATGTTGTTATTAAAGCACGTGGACGTGCTATTAGCAAAGCTGTTGATACAGTAGAGATTGTTAGAAACAGATTCCTACCTGGTAAAATAGATATTAGTGATATAAAGATCGGTAGTCAAACAGTAACTAATCCAGCTGGTAGAGAGACTCGTGTCAGTATTATAGAGATTAAGTTGAAAGTACATTAAAACACTAGAAGTATAAATAATAGTAATATTGCTTTTTCTAAACTATTGTTTCATTAAACGACTTTTCTTTTTGCAAACATAGTTTTTATACAATTCTTCAATATACTTATTGAAACCAGTACATTTGTAAACATAGTAGTCTACTCGTTGTAGTAGATTCATTCTATATAGTCTACGTGTTATTGAGAAAGCTATTCTCCTACTAACATAGAGTTCTTTCTCTAATTTATCAATAATATCTCCTGTATTCCAAACTCTACCGTCTTCTCTACAAAGCAAGTAGTATGCTAGTAAATCTCTTTTACTCAATAGGCGATTCCATTTACCACATTCCGTATTACTCAACGTATTCAACCTATTAGTTTAAACTATAAAGTATTCTAATCAATCATTATCTTTAACAGTGATTATAAATGAGAATACCTCGAGGTTCACTTATTATAGAACCCTATAATCTAGGTTTTAACGAAACATATTTTTTATTTAAACAATTGCTACGTTTGAACTATAGATTTATCGATATTGTTATTTATCCAAACTACTATATTGGTAGGAGAATTGATTTAAACAGTATTCACCAGTATATAGCGGCTCCGTTTTCTATAGTAATCGTTAATCCAATTAATGTTTTAGAAGAAATAACCAGTATTGTTAAAGAAATATATGTTGTTGAAAAAGATGCTTGGATTGATTCTAGAAAAGTAGATCTAGTTGATTTTATTGAAATACTTGAACAAGTATTCAACGTGTTGAATCAATGTAGTACAGGTGTTTTCGAAAGAGAGGATTACGTCATTGAAGTAAAATGTGTAGATGAGGATTGTTCTGATATAATCGTTGTTGATTACGTTAATGCTCCTTTAAACTGGATTGTTGAAAACAGTATCTTGTTTTTTGAAAAAGATTTAATAAACGAGGTAGTTAGTAGAAAGCCTGTTGAACATGTTTTAAGCTATGTTAAATGTAGTGATAGGTATATACCACTACTTGTTTATAAAACAAGTTTATTTAAAACAAAGATTGAATATTTTATTTCAAAGAACTGTAAGAGTATTGAGAAATATATTCTATGGAGTTTAATCGATATATTGTTGAAGAAATAGATTCTACTCTAGTTCTAGTCTCTTCCTCTTTCTAGCTAAATATTCTTCGGGAGTTTTCTCTAATACTATTTCATATAGTTTTGCTTCAACACTGTTTTTCTTAGGTCTAAGTAGTCTACCGAGTCTTTGTATGAATTGTCTACGTGAACCAGTGCCTGATACTATTATACCGATATTAGCATCAGGTATATCGAGTCCTTCATCACCAACCGTTGTTACAACAAGTATTCCTCTCTCCGATTCTTTGAATCTAGTTAGAATATTCTTTCTAGTATCAACAGGTATTTCGCCTGTTAGTAACAATGCGTTTAATCTCTTACTGATTTCATTAGCTTGTTCAATATACTGTGTGAAAACAATTACTTTATTACCATTCTCATACTCGTTTCTAGCTATTTCAACAGCTTTATTTATCTTAGAATAAGATTTAGCCAGTAGCATTTTCATCTTACTATGTATTCTAAGTGCTTCAACAGCTTTACTATCTCCTTTTCTAGCAGTTTCAAGTACTTCTTGAAAACTGGTTTCACCAACTAATGCTCTATACTTCTTCCTTAATTCTTCGAAAATCTTTCTCTCTTCAGGTGTTAAGCTTACTTTAACAGTGATTATTCTGTATCTAGATAAATATCCTTGTTCAACCAATTCATCGGGTGTTTTATAATAAATTATCCCACCTAGTAGTGGGAATAATTCTTCATGTTTACCGTCTTCACGTATAGGTGTTGCCGATAATCCCATTTTATATTTCGCTATACTATGTCTAGCTATGTATCTAAACTTATCAGCTGGTAGATGATGTACTTCATCTATCACCAGTAGGTTGAAAAACGGCGATATCTCATTGATTGATCTAAAACCACTCTGATATGTAGTTATAGTTATTGGTGCTAATCTCTTCTCCTCACTATACATTAAACCTATGAATTTAGGATCTATATCTGTGTATTTTATAAACATATCTCTCCATTGAAACATTTGTTCACGAGTATATGTTACAATAAGTGTTCTAACCGGTTTCTCAACTACAGCCGCTATTCCTACAATTGTTTTACCGGAACCTGTTGGTAGAGCTATTATTCCTCTGTAATTGTTTTGAATCCATTTATCAACAGCTTCTCTCTGATAGTATCTTAAACTAACGTTTCTAAGATTTGGTTTAACAGGTAGATTCTTTTCTTCTAATAATTTATCTCGGTCAATTATGTTTAAACCAGAACTAGTTGCTTCATCGACGAAAGAATGTAGTTTATCTGGTGTTAGAATATAGTCTATTTCTTTACTATTCTTACCTATGTATCTAGCTTGGTGTTTTCTCAATAACTCTCTAACTCTACTATAGATACTCCACGGTATACTTATTTTAACATATCCGTTAGAATTATTCCAGTTTATACTTATAGACATGTTATTAAACAGTTTTCTCAACTCTTCTAGACTTGAATCATCTATTTCAATATTGAGATCTTGTATCATTAGAATAACGTCTTCGTAGCTGTAATTATTCCTCAAAGCTTTATCCATATTGAATATGAAAACAGCTTGATTAGATTCATATCCTTTGTAATCAGCTATTTTAAGTAGTTCTCTGAATTCTCTATCATCAAGCCATCTTGTTGTTTTAAAAACTATCATTTTCTTCGCCTATTTGATTCAATAAATCCTCGTCGCTAATACTTCTTATTTCATATCTCTTATTTTCAATACTACTACATATTTTATTGTATATATATAACATGTATTCCAATGGTATGTAGAAGAAAACTCTATTACCTTGGTATTTGATAACAGTTGATCTACACATTATTTTCTCTATTGTTTCATCAAATACTTTATCTCTATCAACTATTATTGTTAAACCAGAAGCTACAACACTATATTCGTCTACATCTACAGGCATTACTTTAGTTAATAAACACACTCTGTATTCTCCACATTCTCTACATAGTTCAATATATGTTAATCCACTGAAAACACTTTCATCTACAATACTCTCTATAACTCCGTTATCTAAACCTATTTTCTTCAAAATAGAGTCAACACTAGCTATTCTATACATTCTATACACACTATATGTCTATAGATAATTTTTCATTTTAAAACCACGAGGGGTCGGCGCGTGGGTTTCTCTTCACATCTCTGTACTTAAAACCTTCTTCATCCCTATTAAATCATTGTTTTAAAATACTTAATAAATACATTTTTTTAACCATAACTTTTTTATATTATTTATTTAAAAGTTATTTACTAAGTGAGTAAACGGTGTTATGGAATGGTTAGGAATACTGTTATTAGATCAATTGCTATAAGAACACCGAGTGAAGGAGAGATTAGAGAGATTGCTGAACATATTGTTAAAGCATATGGTTTCAATAAATTCATGAAACTCAAGATAAGAGTTTTAGCTAATGAAGTACTCAAGTTGTTGAAACCGTATCTTCCATATAAAATCCTCAGTGATTTAACAAATATTCCAGAATCGGTTTTATGTAGATATGTTCGTGGAAATATTATTCCTAGTTTCGAACAAGCTGTTAATATTCTAGCTAAAATATCGTTATCTATAGATATTGATTATTTACTTAAAGAACTAGTAGAAGAAGAGAAGAGTAATATTATTGACTTGTCTCGTGTACTTAAAGACCCCTATATTATTAGATTACTCTCGATAATTATTTGTTTAAAAACTATTGGTAAAGATGTGTCTAAAATAGTTGCTACAGCTGAAGCAGTTACACCTCTAGCTACACTGCTTAGTATTGAGTTGAATGCACCGGTTGTTTTAATTAAGAAGAAAGCTTATCCCGGTATACACTACTATACAGTGATTGTTCCACGTTCACCTAAAGATACTGAAATACTATATATTGATAAAGACCTTATTAGTAGAAAAGATAGTTTACTCATTATCTCAGACGTAGTTTACACTGGTAGAACTCTTAAAACAATACTCGATATACTGGAGAAAACTAAAGCTAGAATAGTTGATATATTCGTTATTCTAGGTTTAGGCGATGAGTGGAGAAATAGGTTGAAAAACTACGATATCAAAGTATTAACTCATCTACCTCCACCATTTTAAAACAAATATTATTCCAATTGTTTATTACATAGTAAAGAGTAGAATACTGGTTTTTAGAAATATATTGAGGGTTCTAATACATGAGATTTAGAGAAATAATTAGAGTAGATTCTAAAGGTAGAATAACTATACCACTGCCTATACGTGAAGCTATGAATATTCATGAAGGTATGAATATACTAGTTGTAGCAGATCTGGATGAGAAGAAGATATTTCTATCACCAATACCTGATAAAGCACATTTAATCGAGTTAGAAACTAGAGTTGTCGATAAACCGGGTGTTATAGCTGGTATATCTAGTTTACTAGCTGAATATGGTGTAGATATTATTGCTCTGAAATGTGTAGTTATTAAGAGAGGTGAGCTTGGCGAGTGTTTGTTCATAGTTGATCTATCTAAATCAACAATAGTTGAACCAAGAGATCTCGAGAATATTCTATTGAAACTCGATTTTATAAAAGAAATAAAGATTAATGAGTTAAAGGGATAGATTGATTTGAGTATTGTTAAAATAGGTTGTTGTGGATTTCCCCGTAGTAGGTTTAAATATTATAGTGATTTCCATATTGTTGAGCTTCAAAATACTTTCTATGAATTACCTACTATTGAATGGTGTAAGAAACTTAGAAGTGAAGCACCGGTTGATTTTGAATTTACTATTAAAGCATGGCAAGTTATTACACATCCATCTACTAGTCCTACTTGGAGGAGGATGCGTGTTAAACCTAAAGGTAGTTTAGAGAACTATGGTTATTTAAAACCAACACGTGAAAACATAGATGCTTTTAACCAAGTTCTCGAGTTAGCTCATGTATTCAAATCTAGATTTATTATTCTACAAACACCGGAGAGCATGATCTATAGTGATGAATCCGTTAAATGGGTTTCAGAATTCTTCAAAGAGATCGAGAGTATTACTCAGAAGAGAATAGTTGTTGGCTGGGAGCCTCGAGGAGAATGGAGTAGGAGAGAGAGTGTTTTAGAGAAAATACTTAGAGAGTATGGTATACTACATGTAACTGATTTATTCCGTAGGAAGCCGTTGTATATTCTAGATGGATTGATTTATACTAGATTACACGGTATTGGCCCCGGTGAAGTAAACTATAAGTATAAGTATAGTGTTAGCGATTTCGAGAAACTCTCGAGTATTTTAAGTGAATTTGATTTCCGCGAAGCATACGTATTGTTCAATAATATATACATGTATCAAGATGCTTTGAGTTTTAGAAAATACTTAGTTGAAAAAACTAGTTATATTATCTATTAATCAGTATGGGTTCTAGTAATCATCTCTATGTTTATCTATGGATAGGGCGTTCATCATCTTTAAATACTCATTTACTTTCTCTAAATTATATTTTACTTCATTGATTAAATAATCACGTATTTCAACTATACTGGTGCAGTATTTGAATAGCGATGGCGTTAATTGATATGGATCTATTTTTGAATATATTTTTTGTCTAAAATACTTGATACTCATATATTTCTTATTTTTATTACAGTATACATATATGTATTTATCGTTTAAACGCTGTATAGAATATACTCTATCTCTACTAGCTGAATAGTTGATTAAATCTCCAATACGGTAGCAATCAGTATTGGTAACGATTACTTTGTAATCAATACAAATCAATAAATCCAAGCAATCTCTCTTCAAATCATCGATTAAATCAATTATCTTATTTATCGAATCAATATAGTTTTTCAAACTAATGATTAAACTAGTTTTAACCATATTACTAGATACTATTCTTGTTTTAAAACCATGTTTCAACCTAATGATTTTATCTAGTTTCGTAATAGGATAGTTTCCAAGAGACTCTAAGGTGAAATCTATTTTAACAAACGGCTCAGACGGGGATAACTTTTTCATATTATTCAAACAATACTCCCCACATCATAGCCGAGAGTTTTCAGAAACACAGGCCTTCTTCATTTATCCGTCGGCAGTTGGTCATCATTTCATAAATTATATAATATTGGTTCATTACATAATATACTTTAAGGACTATATAGTGTTTTTAGTATAATTAGGGATTTCCGAGCTAGTGGTGTTTGAGTATAATGATTGAGAAAGGATCTCGTAGAACTAATATATTGATTAGTCAATTGAGTATTCTAATTATATCACTAGTATCTACTTTTATACCACAATACTCGTTTTTCGTTTTCTTAATTTATTTCATAGTGTTAATGTTTATAATGTTTAGAAAAACTAGAGTTTGGAGTAAACCGCCTTCACAGAGAGATCTTGGTTCACCATTGTTTAGAGAAAGCAGTGCGTTTAAAATAGCTATGTTTGATAAAATACTCATCGACGAGTTGAAGAAACAAGCTAGAGCTTCAATGGTTTTAATGATAACTACTCTATTGGTATTGGTCATACTCCCATTGTATAGAGGAATTGTTTTTCCACTAACATCCATGTTATTCAGTATTATTTTCGATAACCCTATTATTGTATTGTTTCTATCGTTTCTAGTAATGTATGAAATTATTTTTGGATTAATGTCTCTACTCAGATCTCTGACTTTATCTAGATCAGGTTTATTTAATTTAATGCTTCCTCAAAGCTTCATACTCTACAGGAATGGTATTGTTCTCAACGATAGATTTTACATAGGTTTAACTCATGATTATTGTTATGAATACAATAGTGAGAGGAGATTTGTTGAGATAAAGAATAGAAGTAGACAATCAGCAGTTATAAGACTATATACTGATGCTGTATCTGAATTGAGAGATAGATTTAGAGATATTGGTTTAAAGGATTGTTCAATGTCATAGATTTCTAACGGTGTATTACTATGAAGAAAAATAGATACAAGTGTATCGTATGTGGTAGAGTGTTTCCTCATGGTCAGGGGATAGTTGTTAAAACAGGGAATTTATCGCTAGAATTCCATAGTAGTAGATGTGCGTCAAAGTTTCTACGTAGATTGATTGAAAACTCTTCTTTCGAAGAAATAGGTAGGTGTGTTAAAGAAACATATGAAGAGTTTGTTAAAAGACTAGAAGTATTTGAGAAAAAGAGAGTTAAGAAAATATAGTCCGTATGCGGTAATTTCTTCATCTCATTAATCTATGGGGGGCAAGTTTCTTCATCCCTTTCTAATAATCTATTTCCCAACTTCTTTATACTTATCGCGTAATGCTTCAATGTTTTCATTGTTTAAACCGATTTTCTCAGCTAGTTTAACCGCTTTATCAATAGCTTCTTCATCACTATCTGCTCTAATGTTGAACACGATGTTAGTACCAGTTATCTGTACTCTATATCTTGTTTCCCCCAAGAATAAGTATTTTTCAATTATTCTAAAATAAGATTTATTGATCAAACGAATCACTCTCTAATAGTGTTTTATTAATAACATTGATTAATTTATCCACATTATTTTTGAGTAAACTATATGTTTCACTTAATGCTACTGGTAGTGTTTTAGTTGAAGCAATTATAGCCATGAAATTAGTATCACCAATCCATCTTGGAACAACATGTATATGTATGTGATCAGCAACTCCAGCACCAGCCGCTCTACCGATATTTAAACCAATATTGAAACCATCTGGATTGAAAGTTTCACGTAGTAATATAGTTGATGCTTTTGTTAAAACAATTAATTCAAACAATTCATTATTATTTAAGTTATCGAAACATGCAACATGTTTATACGGTATGATCATTAGATGACCGCTATTGTATGGATAGGCGTTTAATGCTATATACGAGTATTTTCCACGGTAAACTATATATGATTCTTCATCACTCTTATTAGGTAGTTTGCAGAAAATACAATTAGAATCTGATTTAGTAGTGGATTTAACGTATTCATATCTCCATGGATTCCATAGTATTTTTAAATTACTCATTTTCAAAAACCTCTGTCCTAAGAATTAAATTCTACTACATTGTTTTAAATCATTATCTCTGATATGATCTATTT
Organism: Desulfurococcaceae archaeon; assembly: GCA_038897715.1. GTDB lineage: Archaea > Thermoproteota > Thermoprotei_A > Sulfolobales > Desulfurococcaceae > JAWAVV01. The sequence goes on along the minus strand of JAWAVV010000003.1, from coordinate 145,422 downwards.
AATGATGAGAATAAGTTAGTAGATTTAACGATTCCTTTTTAATAATTTATTAATTTTCCAAGATATATTTATTTGTTGAATCACTTGTATTCAAATGGTGTTTGCAATTGTTTAATGACATTTATGCTTCCATATTGTTGTTTAAAATAGCATACATATTGTTTATTCTAAGTATTTTCTCATATTATGATATTAAATATAGAGATATTCCAGATAAATATGTCTGGATATCGTTGTCTATATCTATCGTGTTATTTGCTTTATCAGTATTCTACTATTTTAATAAATACGTTGAGATCCTTGTTATTGGATACATAGTTTTATCTCTACTGTTGAGTACTGGTTTATTCACTATAATGTATTTCTACGGATTGATCGGTAAAGCAGATGTATTCATTGTTTCAGAAATAGCTCTGCTTTTCCCATTTATAGATGTATATGATGTAGTGTTCTATAAGTCAAATATTTTTCTCAACCTACCTCCAATAATACCTATAATACTCTACTCTACTCTATTATCATTAGTTATAGGATCTTTTAAAACACTATTTATTTCAGTTAAATATAGGAAACTATTGCCTAAGGAATTGAGTTTATGTAGGAAAATTCTTTTAGCTATAATAGGTAGACCTGTGAGAATAAGAGATTTTCTAGAGATGAAACATTACTATCCATTAACTATTCTAGAAATACGCGACAACGTAGTTGAGAAAAAATATAGATTTGTATTCAATGTTGAAGAAGAAGATTATAGTGTGTATCAAGATAAGTATAGAGAATTAATTAAATCAGGATATGTTAGTGATGATGAAATAATATGGGTTACTTACGGTGTACCTTTTCTAGTACCATTACTCTTCGGTTTCATGCTATTCATGTCTATTGGAGACTATCCTCTACTAGAATTGTTCGGTAAATAGTTTGAAAATATTTAAAACAATTGTTTAACCCGATTGAGACTATTTTGTGTTTGATACTAGAGTGAATTCTTTGTGTTGAATTTGAATAGATAAATATGGTTTAATTTACACTATTCTTCCGAGTCTCTAATACCATCATCTGTTATTGCGAAAACAGCTTCTCCTTCTCTAAGATGTGGTGCATCAACTACTCTAGCTATTCTCTTATTACCCTTAGCTCTCCTCAACTGTACTCTAACACCGGGAGTATGTGCTAGAACATGTCCACCTATTGGTTGAGTAGGGTCTCCGTAGAATACATCTGGTCTAGCCATAACTTGATTAGTTACTACTACAGCTATATTATATATTTCAGCTAGTTTAACTAATTGATGTAGATGAGCATTCAGCTTCTGTTGTCTCAGAGCTAAGTGTTCTCTACCGGGGTATTCTGCTCTAAAATGACTTGTCACAGAGTCTATTACAACTAGTTTAATATTGTTCTCTGGTACGAATTTGAATAATTCCTCGACAATCGATATCTGGTGATCGCTATTATAAGCTCTCTGGTAGTATATGTTATCCATTACTTCATCTGGATTTAAACCAAGTCCTCTAGCCATAGATTCTATTCTCTCCCATCTAAAAGTACCTTCTGTATCAACATATACTGCTTTACCGTTTAAACCACCTCTATCTGGAGATAACTGTACGTTAACACTCAATTGATGACAGATCTGTGTTTTACCAGTACCGTATTCGCCGTAAAACTCGGTTATAGTCTTAGTTTCTATACCACCACCTAATAGTTCGTCGAGACTCTTACTACCAGTTGTTATCTTCTGAATATTCATTCTCTCCATTTTAACCTCTCTAGCTGTTTTAAAAGTTATACCTAGTAGCTTCCTAGCACTCTGTATTATTCTCTCAGCTGTTGCTTGTGGAATACCCGTTTTCTCAGCTAATTCTTCAGCTCTAATAACTACTATAGCCCATGGTGTTGTTAAACCAGCTGCTTCTAGTTTATCAGCTAGTGTTGGGGTAACGCCTGGTATATCGCGTATAGTTATTGTTTTAGTACTCTTCTTTTCATTCAATTCTACACCCACCTCTAGTTGTACATTATTTTCTTAATACCCTTAATATCTTCATTTAAAATAATATTATTTAAAAAAGAGTGGGTTATATAGTAGTTTTACCATAGTTTAAACTGACTGTATTTTGGTGATTAATCGAATTGCTCAATATTGCTATTCAATTAATAAGTATTAATGCTGAGAAATTGTCTCAAGCAATACCTCCACAGTTAAACTTTAGTGTCAACTTGACACTACCGTCAAGTGAGCCTATTAAGAAGAGTAAGCAGTTTATAATACCATTTACTTTCTCAATATCATCTAATCCACCTATAGTTCAGATTGTTTTGAAAGGTAATGTTATGGTAACAAGTGATAGTGATAGTGAGTTTAAGAAATTGAGTGAAGATATTGAAGCTAGGAGGATACCAGTACCTGTTGTACAAGCTGTTTTCATAAATAGTATTGCAGAATCAATACTTTTAAGTAGAGCACTCGGTCTACCACCTCCAATACCTAGTCTACCTCAGTTAATAGATATGAGTAGAGAAGTGAAGAAAGACTTTAAACAAGAAACTGTTATCTAATCTTAAACAATATTTGTTTAATTCATAGTTTTTCAGGTGTTTATTGTTTGAAAATATTATTGATACATGCTAGGAGTTTTAAGTATAAAGTTGTTGAACCAGCTATTAGTGAACCTGAAGATATTGGTGGTAAAAGTAGCGGAGAGTATAATAATGTTATCGTAGTTTTCACAACAGTAGAGTCTAGAGATAGCGATGAAGTAGTTGATAATACTGTTAATGAAATACTAGATGTATTTTATAAAGTGGGTGCTAAAGGTATTCTCATATACCCCTATGCTCATTTATCTCAAGATCTAGCTTCTCCACATATTGCTCTCAAAATACTTAAATTGCTTGAAGAAAGATTGAAGAATAGAGTAGAAGATGGTATTTTAGTAGATAGAGCTCCTTTCGGTTGGTATAAAGAATTCCAACTAGATTGTTATGGTCATCCTCTTAGTGAATTATCTAGAACTATAGTTAGTGAACGAGTTACTAGAAGAGTTGAGATTAAGAAGAAATACTATATTTTAACTCCTGAGGGTAAACTATATGATCCCGGTGAATTCGATTATAGTAATTACCCTGATCTAAAGATTCTAGTTGATAAAGAAGTTTATGGTAAAGAAATGACTGGTGGTTATAATAGAGTAAATGATTACTGCCGTAAATTCGGTTTTGAATGGGAGTCTATGAGCGATCACGGTCATATGAGGTATGGTCCGCATGCTGTTATAATAATGGATCTTGTTATGCAATATGCTTGGCAAATAGTTCGTGAACTCGGATTTCCTGTTTTCAGAGTAATGGGTACTAATATGTTTAATCTATCTGAGAAACCAGTATATGAACATGCAATGCTTTTCGGCGATAGACTTTATGAAATACAAGTTGATAACGAGAGATATGTATTGAGATATGCTGCTTGTCATCAACAGTTTGCTATGCTTAAAGACTGGATTATAAGTTATAAGAACATTCCCTTCGGTGTATTCGAACTAGCTGATAGCTATAGATTAGAGCAGAGAGGAGAAGTGAGTATTTGTTTTAGACTACGTAAATTCTACATGCCTGATCTACATGTTTTAACTAGAGATTTAACTGAAGCAGTAGTTGTTTCAATGAAGATTCAGAAGAAAATACTTGATGAAATATCTAAGCTTGGTAGGAAATATGTAGCATTATACAATGTCACCGAGGATTTCTTTAATAATCATTTCGATAGAATAGTTGAATTTGTTAAAAACGAGAATTATCCGGTTTTACTTAACGTTATATCACCTAGTATATACTACTGGGTTTTAAACGTAGAATACCATATTATAGATAATTTAAATAGACCCCGCGAGATAGCTACTTTTCAAATAGATATTGGTAATAGCGAGAGATTTAATATAAAATACGTTGATGAAAACAATGAGAAGAAGAATCTGGTGATAATACATACTGCTATCATCGGCGGTGTTGAGAGATACATATATGCTGTTTTAGATACAGCTGCTTTAATGGAGAAGAATGGTAAAACACCTTATATACCGACATGGTTAGCACCGATACAAGTTAGAATAATACCGTTGAGCAAAGAGTATTTAGATTACGCTAATAAAGTAGCTATGGAGATAATGAAGAGAGGATATAGAGTAGATCTGGATGATCGAGATGAGAGTTTAGGTAAGAAAATCCGTGACGCTGCACGTGAGTGGATTCCATATATTATTGTTATAGGTGAGCGTGAAGTTAAGAGTAATACTTTGAACGTACGTATAAGGAGAACTAATGAACAGAAAATTCTATCGATCGACGAATTTATTGAAATATTCGAGAATGAAACTAGAAATTACCCTAAAACAACTCTAACTTTACCTATGTATTTGAGTCAAAGACCGATACTCAGTTACCAAACTTAAAGGTTGATGCAATGACTCGTGTCAAATATTTAGGCAGACATATTATGATCAAAGGTAAATATGTTGAAGACATTATCCTAGGTAGGAAGAAGTCTACTATTAGGAGAGGTATTGTTAAACCAAAGTATCGTGAAGTAATACTACATGGTGGAGGTAGACCTGTTGCTAAAGTATTGATTGAGAAAGTTTTTCATAAAAAAGTATGTGAGTTAACAGATAGTGATGCTTTAAATGATGGTTTTAAATCTAGAGAAGAATTGATTAGAGAGTTGAAAGAAACATATCCCGGGATAACTAATGATGATTGGATAACTATTATTGAATTCAAGCTAATACAGAGAATAGATGAGATCAATAGAGATGATAAATATTTGGGTTTGAAACCAGTTGATATTGCGCGAATAGCTTTAAGATATTTAAGTAATGAATTGAGCGATGAGGATAGGAAAATATTGATTGAATTAACGAGATCTGAGAGTATTAGAGCAACTGCTTATAAATTATTTAAAAATATTGATAAGAGATATATTGTTAGAAAAGTATTGATGAAAGCATTGGATAAACTAGTTAGTAAAGGTATTTTAAGAAAGAGTGTTAGAAATGACTTACTGGATTCTCAAATGCAGTAGTTGTAATAATGAATGGAGACTATATGTGAGTTTCCCATTAGATAGAGAGTTTAGTAAAATATATCACTACTGTCCATTTTGTAGAAGAAATACTTTTCATAATATAGTGAAATATGTTGAAGAATGATGAATCCCCTTAACAAGACTCTATGAGAGGATGATTAAACCTGTCTCAGCTGATGAGTGTTTTCAAACTAACTACCAGTTAACATATATGCGATCGTTCTGAAAGTAAATGATAGTGTTATAGTTACTGGAAGAGTTAGTAACCAAGATAGTGTTATTAACAATACTATTCTCCAGTTGACATTTTTTAGATTTTTATGTTTAGCTATCCCCACACCTATTATTGATGATACTGTAGCATGTGTTGTCGATATTGGTAAACCGTATCCGAATAATAAGTACGGTATTGTTGTAAACAACCATACTACTAATGCATTTGATAGTTCAGCTGCTAAACCAGTTTTTAAATCTAATCTAGTTATTTTAAAAGCAACTGTTGTCAATACTCTCTTACCTAGCGTGAATCCACCTAATACAACACCTAAACCACCGAGTATGGCTAGAAATATTTTCGTTAAATCATCTGGAATACCGAAGTATCTAGATGTTATTGTTAAGTAAACACCTGTAGCATTAGCTATATCGTTTGCTCCAAACGAGTATGCTGAGAAAGCTAGTGAGAATATTATCAAATACTTCAGGATCTTTTCAATACTATTATCTCTTCCTCTTATTTTCTCCAACCAATATATTAATTTATCAATAACAAAGTATAGAGCAATAGCTAGCATTATTGTTAAGAAAGGTGTTAAAACCCAACTAGTTAGTATAGTGTATACAACACTCCATTTAACATCATTAATAGTTATTCTACCCATGTAAACATATGCTAAACCTATACCAAGTACAGCGCCTGTAGCGCTCTGACTAGTTGATATAGGCATACCTTTCAATGTAGCAATAGTTATCCATAAACCGGTAGCTATAACTGCTGATACTGCAGCTACAATATCAATATCTTTAACAATACCTCTATCGAAAGTTTTCATAACCATCCATCCTTGTGCTAAAGCACCAATACATGTGAATACGCTGAACAGTATCAAGGCTTTTCTAATACTTAGCGCACCAGATCCTACTGCAGTATCAGTTGGATTAGCAGCATCATTAGCACCAATATTCCAAGCAATATATAGTGAAGCAATATAGCCGATAATTATGAGAACTAGTTCGCTAGGCATTCTTAAACACTCCTCAACCTCCGTTGTAGAGTATTAGAAAGAGGAGTAAATAAATCAACTATTTATACATACGAAATACTCTCACTGCTCGAGAAAACAACCTATCGTTTTAATCAATAAAATCATGTGTTTCTATTTTCAAAGGAATATATTCATCTGCTAGAAACTTTAAACCCTTACTAGCCATAGCTTCTATTTCTAATTTAGATAATGTGTTGAAAAATATACATATTTCTCTAACCCACTCCGGTGTCTTCAACCAAGGATATCCAATTAAACCCTCTTTCTTCTTAATACTATTTTTAACTTCTTTATTCTCCAGACATACTTCCATTACATCGTATCCAACTAGTTCAACAGCTCTTTCTATATCCCTCATCTTAGCTTTAATAATATAGTTTCTCCTCTCATTTTCTGATAGATATGGTTTCTTAGAAGGTAATTTTAATATCTCTTTAACAGGTATATTCCCCACTTTCTTCTCATCTTTTAATATTTTATTTAGAATACTTGTTCCAAATATATCTGTTAAACTAACTCCTATGAATTTAGCATTAGGTGTAGCTAATCTCTCGCTTTCATAAGATAGAGTTATTGAACCTACTTTGAAAACACTATATATGTAGAATCCATACGGGTCGGCATCTGTTAATATATATACCGGTAGTTTAAGTTCTTCATTTAATCTTCTAACAAATCTACGAGTAGCTCTATCTGGTTGCCCCGCACTAGTAACTAAGATTGCTCTATTCTTCTTCCAGAAACCATATCTATGCAATTGCTGGAAAACAGCATCTTTCTCAACAACCAGTACGTATTCAGCATTTACATCTCTGAATTCTATTAAATCAGGAGTTGGTTCAATACTGTATGCTCCATGCCCCATTTTACTCAAATCAATAACATCATCACCACTTTTTATAACCAAGTTGCCGACAACTTTACCTTTCTCTTTACTTAAAATCAATAGTTTTTCACGTAAAACACCTAGATAAACCTCTAGATCTCTAATAACTGAATCGGATTCTCTCTGTTCATCCCATGTATTTTCATAATATATTTTACCCGACAAATCTCTATAGTTGATACTATGTTTACCACGATAGTATAGATCACGTATAGTTGGATACTCGTTGTTAACGAGAGCTTCATATATTATTGAAGCCATCAATAGTGTTTGCATAAACTTCTTGGTTTCATTAACGTCTAGAAAACTTCTTTTCAACATTTCAGGACCTAGTAGTAATAGTTTGTTTTTCTCATCATAAATAGTGTTGCTTAATATTCTCTTAGGCATTACTAAAACGGGGTCTTTCCCCTTAATCAAGTTATTAACTAATTCACCAAATCTATCTCTAAGTATTTTAATACACTCTTCTCTAGTTAGTTTATCTATTTCAGATGAAATACTCATTTCTATACACCTATTTCAACGCTTTCAATAGCATTCTTAACTTCAACTAATGGTAAACCAGTTTTAGCAACAAGTATTTCAACTAGTTTATTGGTAATAATGTCCTTATCTAAACCATCACTATGAGTAATTACTGCAAGTGAGCGAGCAATCTCGGGTATGTATTTAGCTATGTTAATAACTTTTTTCTTCATCTCTTCTTCTTTCTTTTTTCTAGCTATGTATTTTTTAAGTCTACGTGCATTCTCCATAATCGCTAATCTAATCTCTCTCCTAATCTCCGGTACGTCGGCAATAGTCTCTTTACCAACTCCGCTAAACGGTACTTTAGTGCTACATACGTGAACGAGTACTAGTATGTTTGTAGGCAGGTTTACTAAGTAATTAGACCATTTAATATCATCTTTAACAACCGCCGTTATTACATCATCACCTTCATCGTACAGTAATGGTATTTTATTAGCATATCTTAATACAACTGGTTTATCTTGAGCACTAATTGGAACACGTCCTCCATAAGCTATACCAGCTTCTACTATGAACGGATGTCCTTGGTAAGCACGTGGTTTACGCGTAACAGCATGTACGAATTCAGGACTATACATTCTATTCAAACCAGCGATTATTATTTCAGAGCCAAAGGGTGATAGAGCATCTGGTTTAGGTGGTTTGTATTTATCATATTTCTTCATAACTTCTACGAGTTTCAATAAATCTTCTTCACTCAGCTTCCTGGGATCAGTATTGTATTTTATCCCAGCTAAATCCAGTAGTTTCCTTGATGTTAAATCACCTATACTCTGAAAACTATGTTTCAATACATCTTGTATTGTCGAATACTTTGATGTACTTATGATTTGTTTAAGAGATTCTAAATCTACTCCATAAGGATGTGGTTTTACTTCTCTAGGTGGTTTAGGTAGTTTATCGATAATCCTCTCGTATAGTATTATCTTATTCTCAGGTGTAACTAATGTTATACTAGCGTAAGGTGTTACAACAGCTGTTTTCTCAATATATTCTAATATCTTACTCTTAGCTCTACTCCAATCACCATGTATTGTCAAAGATACTATTGTACCATTCCAATCAACATTTTTCCTAATAGTACTCCTCTCTATCACTTCCGGTTCATTCTTGTTAACATTTATTCTTAGTTTAAAATGATAAATGAATTTCAAACCAGGTTTACTAGTAGTTACTTCAACCGGTCTACCGGTAGTCATTTGTGCGTAAAGTACAGCTACTTTAACACCTAAACCATACATACCTCTAGTCTGTCTAAGTACGTATTTTGAACTAAAAAGTAGTTTACCGAAAGCATCTGGTACAACATGTGGTGCTAAACCAATACCATTGTCTTCTACGGTTATTTTATAGAATTTTCTTTCTTCACTTAGATTCTGTATGATTATTTTAATAATAGGAAGTATTCCATAGGAATCTGTAGCATCTAGAGCATTCTCAACTAATTCTCTAATAGTTTGATACATAGCTCTAGTTGGATTATTGAAACCAGCTATTTCCTTATACTTCATGAAAAACTCTGCTGGACTAAGTGCTCTATATTTCTCGCTAAAAGACTCTATTTCACTATTCATTTCTAAACCACTCTATGAGTATATTTGTTTTACAAAATGTATTTTAATCAAAACACGGTTGAATATTATTTTCACCACACTCTCTCAGTTTATAGAGATATATAAGTTTTTCAAAAATAAACACGTTTTATCCAGTAGAATTCAAAATTGAGGTGGTTTGTATGAAAGGAATTTCACCTCTCGTTGCTACAGCTATACTACTGGTTGTAACAATTGCTGGCGGAGTATTGATATACAACTACGTCATTAATTCATTATCTAGTGCTGAACATTTTGCTTCACTAAATATTGTTTCTTCTAAAATGCTTGTTTTAGAAAACTCTACGATCGTTAATATTAGAGTATCGAATATTGGCACTAAAACGGCTATTGTCGAGAAAATAACTATCCTCCCGGTTAATCTATCTAGAAATATTAATATTGAAGTAGAACCGGGTGTTACTAAGAGTATTAACATAGTTTTCGATCAAGTGTTTAATCCTAGTAGTAAATACTATGTAATAATAGTTTACGATCAAGGGGAAACAGAACCATATCCAGTTTCGTTGATCAAGTGATTTGAAATTTTTAGAATCGATTAAACAGGGATTTCTATTGATTGTTTTTTTGAAAAACAAGTTTGTTAACAAACTAAGGGGTTTTTTAAATAAACACATTACTCACATCGATGTAGAAGAATTTAGAAAGTTATTGAAACTAATTATTGAAGAATCTAGATTAGAATCGGTTAAATTAACAAATGTTATAGAACAATATATTGTTGATAACGTAGTGAATATATATATAAATGATAGAAACGGTCGATTAGAATATGTAGTTAGTGAACCGAGTTATGATGACAACATAGTATACGCTTTATCTATAATATATTTGAAAAACCCTAATTGTAGAGACATATTATGTATTGAGAAAACAGTAGTTGATACTAGAGATAAGTGGTTGAGAGAAATCTTTATACAACAACCTTTAACAATACAATACTATTACAATAAAATAGCGAGCGGTTATGGTTTACTATATCCTCTAGTACAAGATCCATATATTGAGGAAATATCTTGTAGTTCGGATGATAGATATGTAAGCGTTATTCACCGAAAACACGGTTGGTATGGTTGGATGAATACAAATATAGTTGTCAATAGTGAAGCTGTGGATAGAATTGTTTTAAGCCTAGCTCGATCAATCGGTAGACATATTTCAATAGCACACCCAGTGGTAGAAGGTTTAACAAACAATGGTTTGAGAATAAGTGCTACATATGGAAGAGAAGTATCTCGTAAAGGAAGTAGTTTCGTTATACGTAAGAAACCACAAATATCTTTCACTATAACTAAACTAGTTGATAACGGTACATTACCAGCATTTATTGCCGCCTATCTATGGCTAGTAATGGAGTATAGAGGATTCATAGTGATAGCTGGAGGTGTTAGTAGTGGTAAAACAACACTTCTTCAAGCATTATTAACACTAATACCACCTACTCGGAGAGTAGTTACTATAGAGGATACTCCAGAGATAACTACTTCAACGGGTTACTGGGATCCGCTTGTCGAGAGGATTATTAGCGTAGGCGAGGGTTCTAACATAGATATGTATTCATTACTCAAGTTTAGTTTGCGTAGAAGAGCTGATTACCTAGTTGTAGGTGAAGTTAGAGGTGTTGAAGCTAGGTTACTTATACAAGCATCTAGACTAGGTCACGGTGTGTTAACAACAATACATGCTGAATCACCCGAATATGTTATCGAGAGACTTGTTTCACCACCAATATCTATTCCTAAGAATCTTTTATCAAACATATGGTGTATTGTAATTATGGAGAATACTCAGGGTATTAGGAGAATTAGAGAAATACAGGAGGTTGATAATAGAGTTAAACTACATAGTGTTTTTAAAATGATCGATAGCGATAAGTTTGAACCAATGGATCCGGAAAGTCTTGTTAAAAATACTATTAGATTAACTAAAATACTTGACCAAGAGGTTCTTATCAACGAGTTAGTATCTAGAACAGTTTTTATAAATAAACTTGTTTCAAATGGTGTTTTCGACATAGGTTCTCTCAGCGAGGAATTGAGTAGATATTATTTCGAGATCGCTGATAGAGGTTTTAAAACATAATGATCAATATGGTTAATTTAATAAACTATTCTCTGATCGCTGTATTTTCTATTATATTATTTCTCGTTTTTAAACCATTTATTAATAAATACTTGTATAGATTAAGGCTTGAATCAGAGTTTCTCGATTTTCTCTCAATACTATTAACATTAGAAGCTACTGGTTTAAGACTAGATAATGTTTTAGAAGAGGCTTTGAATAATAAATTGATTCTTCCAAGTAGTTTTATGAACATTGCTAAGAAATATGGTATTATATCTCGTTTAAACCCAGATCCATATAATTGTATTAGAGTATTATCCCGTGAAATACCGAGTAATAGAGTTTCAAGTTTTTTCCGAGGATATAGTGAAGTACTTATTTCTAGTAATGATACTTTACACTATGTTGAATCTTTTCTTAAAGAGGAATTGAAAAGTATTGAGTCTAGAATAGAGAACTATATATCAATACTCGATACTGTTTACGAATCCTTTTTAATAATAATACTTGGTTTTATAATCTACTCTATTATGCCTATTATCCATATCGATCCAATCTTCTTCTCCATAGTATTATCTATTTTATCAACTACTGCTTTACTAATTGTATGTAAATTAAATAGTTTAGCAATGTTTCACTACAATGGTTTTACATATTATACACTTATTTCACTAGTTGCATTGTGTCCGTTAATTACTAGTATGTTTAACATTATTTTATTCTTCCACTTATCGGTAGTTTTCCTAGGTATTATGTTACTATTCTTAACTAATAGTTTTCTAAGTATTGAAAACAATATTCTACTTATGTTAGAAGATCTATACTCTAGTGTTAGACAGGGTTTCTCAATAGATAGTAGTATTGTTAGAATTAGTTGTAAATACGGTTTTCCAGTCGAGTTAATATCTAATTTAATAAAAATCGGATTTAAAGCAAAGAATATAATTAGTGTTTTAAAAATACCTGTTTTCGCTCAAAGAATTTTTAATCTAATTCTAGCTCCGATCGAGTATAGTCATAGTTTTCCAAATTATCTAGGTTATGTTCTAAATATCACTGATAGTATTAAGAGTTTGAGGAGGATTTTATCAGAACGCGTTAGAGTATACTACATGTATGTGTTTATACTACTATCTGTATCAATAGCTATGTTAAAGTTAATGAATAATACTAGTTTTGTTAACAATAATAATTACTTAGTTAAAAGCTTAATCTATTCCTCTATCTTTGAATCATGTATAATTGCTTCAACTATAGGTAGTGGATACTGGTTTAGAAGTAAAATATTCTATATTTTGCTAACAATCTGTTTATTAATCATACTGATTCTAGTTTAGTCTAACCTTTAACAACACCTATCGGTCTCATTCTAACAACTAGTTTACCAATACCTACTTTATGAGCAACTAATGCAACTCGATCAACGTCTTTATATGCTTGTGGTGCTTCTTCACTTATAACTCTTCTAGTAGCTGCTTTAACCATAATGCCTTTACGAGCTAGTTCATCGATAATTCTCTCTGGACTATATGATCTAGTTGCATCAGCTCTAGACGATAATCTACCTGCACCATGTGGAGCTGAGTAGAATGTTTTAGCTCCTTCATGTGTACCTACTAGTATGTAGCTTGCCGTCCCCATTGAACCCGGTATTAAAACTGGTTGTCCAATACTATTGTATTTACTAGGTATACCATAGTATCCTGGTGGAAAAGCTCTTGTAGCTCCTTTACGGTGAACGATTACTCTATAAACATTATTATCTATAACGTGTCTTTCGACTTTAGCTATATTATGTGCTACATCGTATATTAACTCAATACCTAGGTCTTCGGGATTCTTATGAAACACTTCTTTAAAACTCTCTCTAACCCAGTGCATTATAATATGTCTATTAGTCCAAGCGAAATTAGCTGCAGCAGCCATTGCTTTAAAGTAATCCTGTGCTTCAGGAGAGTTAAATGGTAAACTAGCTAGTTCACGGTCAGGCGGGCGTATTCCATATCTTCTCATAGCTCTCTCCATAATTATTAAGTAATCGCTAGCTACTTGATGACCTAATCCTCTAGAACCTGTGTGGATCATTATCGTTACCTGTCCTTCATGTGTAATACCCATGACTTTAGCTATTTCAGCATCATATATTCTATCAACAACTTGTACTTCTAGGAAATGATTTCCAGCTCCAAGCGTACCTAATTGTTCTCTACCTCTCTGTTTAGCAGTTCTACTTACTTTTGAAGCATCAGCTTCTTTCCAACTCCCTCTCTCTTCTATAAAATCTAGATCACTCTCCCATCCATATCCTTTTTCAACAGCCCATTCAACACCTCTATTTAAAACATCGTCTAACTCTTCTATACTTAATTTAAGTGCACCTGTTGAGCCTACACCACTCGGCACGTTTTTAAACAATACTGAAACCAATTCCTTTAATCTAGGTCTTACATCATTTTCATCAAGATTAGTTCTAAGAACACGTACACCGCAATTGATATCGTAGCCAACGCCACCCGGGCTTATAACACCTTCATCTATATCAAAACCTGCAACACCACCTATTGGAAAACCATATCCTTGATGACCGTCTGGCATAACGTATGAATAAAGTCTTATTCCAGGTAAACAGGCTACGTTAATAGCTTGTTCTATTGTTAAATCCTCTCTCATTTTAGTTAATAGATTCTCATCAGCATATATTATTACATCAGTATTCATACATGGTTTAGCACCTTTAGCTATACGCCATTCATATTCACTTATTTTCTGTAGAGTATAGTGAGTCATTTTTAACAACCTGTAGAAGATTATCTCTCTACTACTATATTCGATATAGGTTAATAAAAATGAGTGTTTGATAGTTTAAAATAAAGTTATTTATTTGTTTAATTAATTAAATCTATTTGTCAAAAACTTTTCTGTCATGGTAATTAGATTAACAGTATCTATAGTTGATTGTTCCCCGCTCTCCATGTTTTTAATAGTTACTTTGTTTTCTCTAAACTCTCTCTCACCTATTATAATAACTAATCCTATCTTCTTTCTATTAGCTATACTCAATCCTTTACTAATATTATTTGTTCTATAAATCCATGACTCAATATTGTTTTTGACAAGTGTTTTCAATACTCTATATGAATAATCTAGAGGAGTGTTTTCAAGCGAGATTATCAATATTTCTCTATTTTGTTTCGTTAAAATCTTCTCTATAGTATTCGATTCACTAGTTAGTACTAAAGCTATTCTATCTAAACCAAGTGCTAGACCGGTTGAATACTCGGATGAACCTCCGTAAACTGTTGTTAAATTATCGTATCTACCTCCACCACCTATACTTGTTTTTAAAACACTACTCTCAGCTCTATACTCGTATATTAAACCAGTATAGTAGGCTAAACCTCTAACTAGTTTTGGTTCATAAACAGTATTGTAACCTAGTTGTTTCAAAACATCTATGAATGTTACAGTTCTCTCTATTTCACTTGAGAGTATTTCAATACTATCTCCCAATATCTTCTTATAATCGTTGATCAAATCTCGTAGTTTATCAATTGGTTTACTAATAACTTCTCTGAATAAATCAACGTATTCTTCACTAGTGTTTTCTTTAACGAATTCGATTGCTTTATCAATAATATTCTTATCTATTAGATGTAAGATATAGTCTTGTTTATCAATAGATATGTTTGCTCGAGAAAGTATTGTTCTATGGAAAGCAACATTACCAACTACGTAGTAGTGTTTACAATTAATCCTATCTAGATAATCGCTAGCTGTTAGTGAAACGGATATATCACTATTTATATCTCTATCTCCAATTATCTCTAAACCACCTTGCCAGAATTCTCGATATCTACCTAGTTGTGGTTCTTCGTATCTAAAACATTGTGCTATATAGTATAGACGTATTGGTTTAACTTCTCCCTTGTATTTACTCAAATATATTCTGATAATACTAGCTGTTACTTCTGGTCTAAGAGCTAGTGTTCTACCTGCTTTATCTTTGAATACGTACATTGATTTCTTAATTTCTTCACCACTCTTTGCTTCAAATAATCTACTATACTCTATTGTAGGAGGTATTACTGGTTTAAAACCATGGAATCTAGCTGTTTTTCTAAATTCATTCATTAAATACTCGTATAATTCAGCGTCTAATCCAACTATATCTCTAATACCGCGAGGTGGGTTTAGGAATTCTTTACTCAACGATCTAGTCCCTCACGGGTTCTATTTTATTCAACTCATAGTATGTTAAATCACCCTGTAGACTTACAATAGCGTAGACAAGTTTCAAGTTATTACTACGAGATGAATCTATGTTTCTATAAATATCAACTACACTGTGTCTCATCCCTTCTTCTAAGACAACGACTAGCTTTAGATCACCGTGTTTATCTTTCATTAAAAACTTGTTTTCACCAAAGACTTTAACTTTCCTACCACGGTTTCTTAAATCTCTATAGACGATCAACTTTGGCCAGAAAAAGTTTTCTACACACTTATAGTACGTGCTTAGAAAAGAATCGAGATCTGTTATAGCAGTATTATTGTTACCCAATACTTTTATTTTATTATTTAATAGTAGATAGGCTATTTCAACAATATCTAGTGTTAAAACATTGCCTTCTCTATTACCAAACCATTTGTTTTCAAGTTCGTTTACTTCTTTCTCATCATAGACTACGCCTTTACAGTTTTTATAATCGAAATAAATACTGTACAATACTTCTACACCACTAGTTTCTATTTCTATTAACAAGGTGTTAATGATTATTATTTCTATGTATTAAATCAAAATATATGTTAATATAATGTTATTTAATCAAACAAGGTGTTTATTGATGAATAGCTACAAGTATCCTTTGAAAGTGAGAGCTGTTTGGTGGAATAGTGATAAGAAAGAACTTTGTTGGATTAATACACTTAAACTACCTTTCACCGTGGAAACTGTTTGTAGTAATGATATTGATAGAATTGTTAAAGCTATCGTCAACATGGAGATACGTGGTGCTCCAGCTATCGGTGTAGCTGCAGCTCTAGCTGTTGCAGCTCATGCTCATAGAATATCTAGTTTAAATATAGAGTGTTTCTACGATGAAATCGAAAAAGCTATTTCAAAACTATGGAGAACTAGACCGACTGCATATAATTTATTCTGGGCTCTCAGTAGATTGAGAAATATTATTGTTAAAGCTAAAAATAATGGATTAACTCAGGAGGAAGTAGTTGAACTGATAGAGAGAGAAGCGTTGAATATATTGAATGAAGATATTCAAGCTAATATTAGAATAGGTGAGTATGGTCAAGAACTGGTTCCAAGTAATGCGACAATACTTACACATTGTAATGCAGGTGCGCTCGCTACAGCAGGTTTTGGAACAGCTCTTAGTATTATAAGAATAGCTCATTATTTAGGTAAGAATATAAGTGTTGTAGCTACTGAAACTAGACCTGTTTTACAAGGCGCTAGGTTAACTACATGGGAGCTATGGATTGAAGGTATTCCAGTTAAACTCATCACCGATAATATGGTTGGATATATTATGAGGAAGAGACTCGTAGATCTAGTAGTAGTAGGTGCTGATAGAATAACTAGAGATGGATATGTTGTTAATAAAATAGGTACGTATATGATAGCTCTATGTGCTAAGAGAAACAATATACCATTCTACGTAGCTGCACCGATTACAACAATCGATATTAATTCAACAATAAACGATATTGTTATAGAAGAGAGGGTAGAGGATGAGGTTAAGAAAATAAGTGGATATAGTATTACATTAGACGATATTCCAGCACTAAACTATGCTTTCGACATTACAGACCCAGATCTCGTTACAGCGATAATAACCGATAGAGGTATTGTAAAACCACCGTTTAGTGAAAACTTGGTTAAAATCGTAGATGAGAGGATTAACTAGTTATTTGAAAAACCTTGTTTTTCTACTAAATCATTTCAACATATTTACTTAAAGGTATTTTAATAAAACGTTTACACATATAATTCTAACAGTATTGAATAAACTACGGTGTTGTGAAATCGAGATGAAAAACAGCTTTAAACCCTTATGAAAAACACTAGTATCTTAGAGGGCCCGTGGTCTAGCTTGGCTAGGATGCGGGGTTCGGGGCCTTTCACGTAGTCCGGGAATCCCCGTGATCCGGGGTTCAAATCCCCGCGGGCCCATTCACTATAATGGTGTATTGTTTGCTAGAATTTCTTAAAAAAAGAGTTTGTGAAATCTGTTTTAAATTATTTAGAGACAATATTGTAGATTCACGTGTTATAGGTTTAGGAACTGGTTCTACTATTAAATACTTCATAGATCTATTGTTTAGTTCTAAACTACATGTTGGTAGAGAAATCGTTGTTTCAAGTATTGATACTCAACAATACATATTGATGAAACACGGTGTTTTAACGAAAACAGTTCTAGATCTAAACGATAACGTTGACATATATATTGACGGTTTCGACGAAGCTTCTACGAATCTAGATTTAATAAAGGGTAGGGGTGGAGCATTCTATTGGGAGAAATTATTAGCTAGTAGATCTAGTTTGAGAATATATATTGGCGACTATACTAAATGGAATGGTAGAGAATATCTCTATATGAAACCAATACCGATAGAAGTTGAGAAAGAGTATTTATACAGAGTTCTTGATACGCTTATTAGTCGAAATATTAAAGCAAAGATCAGAATGAACAAGTCTAGAGAAGGTCCAGTAGTAACTGATAGTGGTAATTATATAATAGATGTTTACTCATATAAAGTAGTTAAACCAGTAGAAACTGATAATTGGTTTAAAAACATTAAAGGAGTTGTTGAAACAGGTATTTTCCCCAATCAACTAGTTGACTATGTTCTAATAGCTGGTCCCGGTGAGAACCTGTTTAAACTATATGCTAGAAGATGATGAATATTGAATGTATTTAAACTAGTAGAGTTTTTCGAGAAAACGAGTGTTGAAAAGTTAACTGAGAATAAGAAGATTTCATCTAGTATTCTTTTAAGGAGAATTGTTAAACCGAAATTACTGTATATGAGTGGTGAATATACACCTGTATGGTTCTATATTGGTGTAAAAGATCACGTTATTATTCCGAAAACATACTGTAGTTGTATGGATTTTATAGTTAATGTCATGAGTAGGAAGACTAGATTGTTTTGTAAACACTTGTTAATACAGTATATCAGTGAGAAAACGAATAATTATAGAGAAGTCGAGATAAATAGTGTTGAAGAATTGACTAGAATTATTAATGAGATAATAGATATCAATATTAGTCCAACATTGAGGAGATTATTATTTAGAAGAGGAGATTGAATCTATGGGTAGGAGGAGGAAGAAGTATAAGAAAATTATCAGAAGACTCCCTAAAATACCGGATATATTTCAGTGTCCACATTGCAGTAACCGGACATTAACTATTAGATTCGACAAAACCAACGATATAAACGTTAAGAAAGCAGTGATTACTTGTGGTAGTTGTGGATTATACTCTACTATGGAAGTGCCGTCTCTATATGAAGAAGTCGATGTTTACGCTAGATTTATCGATTACTTTATTAATGGAAGCATAGTTGTCGAGTTTAAAAAAACTGAATCTAGTTAACATGGTGTATTAAGTGAATAGTGTTCATAAATATATTGTTGATAAAATAGAGAATGGTGAGAAACTACATTTTACACTAATTGATCCTGATAAAGTGAGTGATTACGATGAATTAGAAAAACTAGCTGATGAAGTAAAACACTATGGTTCAGATGCTTTTCTAATTGGTGGTAGTATAGCTGTTACACCAGATGAAGCTGATGAAACAGCTAGAGTTTTGAAGAAAACCGGTTTACCTGTAATTGTTTTTCCAGGTAATATAAACTGTATAACTAGGTATGCTGACGCTATTCTATACATGATTTTAATGAATAGTATTAATACCTATTACTTAATAGAAGCTCAGGTTTCAGCAGCACCTATTGTTAAGAAATATGGTTTAGAAACACTACCTACAGCTTATATCGTTATATATGGTGATACTAGTGTTGCACATATTGGTAGAATTTATCCTATACCCGTTAATAAACCCGAGATAGTTCTAGCATATGGTTTAGCAGCTGAAATGCTTGGTATGAAATATGTTTACTTAGAAGCAGGGAGTGGTGCTAGAGATATTGTTCCACCACAGATGGTAAATATTGTTAAGAAAAATACTAAATTAATAGTTATCGTAGGCGGTGGTATTAAGAATAGAGAGCTCGCTGAGAAAATAATTAGTAGTGGAGCCGATATCATCGTTACAGGAACTATTGTAGAGCATGAACCAGGTAGATTGAAAGATATAATAAGTGTTGTTAAGAAACATACTTCTTTTTGAAAACCTCGCTTAGATCGATGTTTAGTAAATTAGCTATACTGAGAAGCCAGGCGAAAACGTCTGCTAACTCTTCTTCAATATTGTTTCGATTCATTTTAATGATAGAATCAGCTAGTTCGCCTACTTCTTCTATAAACCAAGTAAAAGTTGCATATAATCCTCGAGCACTATCTCTATCAAAATACTTCTTTTTAATAATCTCCTGTGCTTCGGATATATTCAAGTTTTAAAACCTCATCTATTTAATAACGTATTTTTATATCTAGAAAATGGTTTATAACTAGTTTTACAGATAGTATTATAGGGTAATGGTGGTTTAAATGAGTAAGAAAAATAAGAGTAAGAAATCTAGTAAAAGCAGTAGTAGGAAAAGAACACCGGGTCCACTTACTGCAGCTGGTCTTGTTAGATTCTATGAAGAAGCAGATGTGGGTGTTAAGATAAAACCATATACGTTAATCATACTCATGTTAGTATTTACGATTGTCATCATAGTATTGAGTAAGATATATAGTTAATAGATTTATTTGAAAATACGTTACATTAGTTTCTTAACCCATTCCCAGTTTAATTCAATATATTTCTTCATTTCTTCTATCAATTCAGGCGTTATTTTCCTAAATCTACCCTGTAGTTTAATGTATTCTTCAACAGGTTTTCTCTTAGATGGATCTATGTATGGTCTACTCGGTGGCGATAACTGTAGTTTACCATCATAGTATTCGTATAGAATCCACATACCTGTTTCTACAGCTAGTTTAGCTATTCTAACAGTGTATCTTGGTTCAAATCTCCATCCAACAGGACATGGTGCGTGAAGATGTATGAATTTAAATCCACGTATATTCCTGGCTTTCTGTAGTTTAGAGTAGAAATCATGGGGATAGCCAATACTAGCTGTAGCAACATATGGTATATTGTGAGAAATCATTATTCTCGCAACATCTTTCTTATGTTCTCGTTTACCGACTATAGGTGTTGTAGTAGTCCAAGCACCGTATGGTGTAGTACCACTTCTCTGAATACCAGTATTCATGTATGCTTCATTATCATACATTATATATATGAAATCATGGTTTCTCTCAGCAGCACCGCTTAAACTAGCTAAACCAATATCAGCTGTTCCACCATCACCAGCCCATGCTATAACAGCTACATCTTTAATACCTCTAAGTTTAAGTCCTTCAGCTAAACCAGATGCAACAGCTGCTGCTGATGCGAAAGCTACGTGAACTAGACTTGTTTTCAAACTACTACCGGGGTATATTCCTACAACAACAGCTGAACAACAAGCTGGTATAACGAGGATCATCTTGTCTCCAAATACTGCTGATAATACTTTCCAAGCTATTGGAATCGGACATCCGGGGCATGCAGCGTCTCCTGGTAATACTACTTCACGCATATTGTAAGGTAATGGTGGTTTAGAACTACTCATTCAATCACCTCTTATGATACCATTTGAAACGTATAGGTTCATTTCCTTTCTCTATTTCATCTACGAATTGTTTAGTCAATTCATAGAAATCACTGTGTGTGATATTAACACCTCCAATACCTGCAACAATGTTTGAAATAATCGGCAGTTTCCTCGTATAATTATACATTCCTGTAACTAGATCAGTATATAGTGGACCCCATGCACCGAAACTCAATCCTCTATCATAGACTAATATCCCTTTAGCGTTATTTAATCTATCCCATAGATCTCTATGTGGAAATGGTCTATAGAAGCGGATTCTAACAACACCAATAGGATATCCTTCTCCACGTAGTTTATTAACAGCTTCTATTAAATCACCAGTCCAAGAACCCATAGCTACAGTATAGTATTTAGCGTCTTCACAGTTAATACACTGTATTAAACCACCGTAGCTTCTACCGAATAATTTACCGTATTCTTGATCAACCTCTTTTATAACAGTAAACGATTCTTCCATAGCTTTCTGTATATCCATAAACAATTCCTCAGTATCTTCAGGTAAAGCTAGGTTTCCAACAGCTATTGTATCACTACCATCAACAACATATCCCTGTCTACGTGGACCAAGCCATTCAGCTACAGCATCTTCATCCGGTAGTTCAACGGGTGTAGCTGTATGGCTCAGTATAAAAGCATCTATAGCAACCAGTACTGGTAAGTAGACTCTAGGATCTTCGCTTATTTTAAAAGACTGTATTGTTAAATCAAGTACTTCTTGATTATCCATAGCGAAATTTAGTAGCCAACCAGTATCTCTCTGATCGTAGAAATCGAAGTGATCGCTCCATATATTCCAAGGTGTTCCAATAGTTCTAGTAACTATAGCCATTACAGAAGGGAGTCTAGCTCTACTAAACCAGTGAAGCCATTCATGCATGTATAGTAATCCGTGACTACTAGTTGCTGTAAATACTCTAGCACCGGCTAATGCTGCACCATAGCAAGCAGCGAGAGCGGAGTGTTCGGATTCAACGTTTATCATCAATGCATTCATTTCACCCGATTCTATTAATTCAGCTATTTTCTCAACAATGGTTGTTTGAGGCGTTATTGGATAAGCAGCTACTACGTCTACTCTAGCTAGTTTAGTAGCATAAGCTACTGCGTAATTACCTGTTAATACGAGTGTTTTACTCATCTAGGATAAACCTCTTTATTCTGGAATTAATTGAATAGCATTGAATAAACAAACATCTGCACATATTCCACATCCTTTACAATACTCGTAATCTATTATAACACCTGTTTCAGGCTCTACGCGAATAGAGTTCACGGGACAGTATATTTCACATTGATAGCATCTTTTACACTTATTGTTATCAACAACTGGTTTCTCAACTCTCCAAGTACCTGTTTTACCAGCAACACCTATTCTAGGTCTAGCTATTGGTAGCTTATCGTGAACCGGTTTCTCTATAACTAATTTATCTCTCATGAAACTACACCTTGTGAACTAGTTTTGTTTTTTCAAAAGCTTGTATAGAAGCATGAGCATTTATCTCACCTATTCTACCACCGAAATAGTTTTTTACAGCTTTAGCAATATTATCTATACTTATTAAATTAATTGCTTTAGAGAAAGCACCGAGCATACTAGTGTTTACAACAGGCCAGCCTGCAACAACTAGTTTGTTTTCAATAGCGATCTTCGTAGCATCTACTTGATATATTTCAACATTCCTACCGAGACTATATTTACTTAAATCTATCTCATAGTTATCGGGTGCGTTTAAAACAACATATCCATTATCTCTAACACGTACTTTGTTTAAAACACCCATTTCAGCTAATCTATGGTCTAGAACAATCAATACGTCTGCTTCATTAAACATACCGTGTTTTAAAATCGGTTTATCACTCAATCTAGCAAAAGACATTACTGGAGCACCTCTACGTTCAGCTCCAAAAAATGGAAAACCCTGTGCATGTAAACCCTGATACATAGCAGCTAACACCAGTATGTTTGCAGCAGTAACACCGCCTTGTCCACCTCTTCCATAAAATATTATCTCATAGAACAAGATTTACACCACGATTAAACCTTTTAAAAATATGTATCAAATAGATTATAAGGATATAGCTATAGAAACTCTAGTGTAAATCCTGTGGGATTTATTTAGATAGGTTAAAAACATTTATCTACTATACTGAGTAAATACTGGATTGGAGGTTTTTAGTTTGACAATCTATTGGGAGAGATGTAATCTATGTAGTAGATATATTGTTGTCAGAAACTGTACTTTACATTCCGATGTAAACATATGTATCTATTGTTGTACATCTTGTTTAGAAAGAGATCGTTGCCCCAAACCAGTATGGTTAATAGGATTGGAAAAACCAGTTACACAGATTAAGAAAATGAGTTTAGAAGATAAGAAGAAGCTTATGGAAGACCTGTTATCTAAAATTCGTAAAACAAGTTAGTAGAAGCTATGCTTCTAAACGTGGAACAATCCAGTAGACTATGTAACCACCCTCACCTATTTCAAACTCTACTTTAGCTGGTTTATCGGTATCGAAATAGAGTGTAACGTATTTAGCTGACTGTAGTGGTTTAAGAGTTGCTTCTAATAAACTAACACTATATATTGATTTAACTTCATCAACAGTTGACGATAAGTAAGCTAATGGATTTCCTTCACTAAATTCACCTACATATTCTTTATGTTGAGCATGTGAGTATACAAGTAACTTACCGTTTTTATAGTGAAATACAGCTTCTTCACCAATAGTCTTTAGATCACGTATTAATTGTTTATAATCATCGGCTACAAATCTAGCTGTAACGCTCAATTCAAGTTTAATCTCTTGAATAGCTTCTTCACCAATACCTCTAGCGTTTACATAGAAAACTCTCTCAACACTCGTCTTCTTGTTTCTAAAAACAATTTTTAATACTTCATCACCAGGTTTGTATTCGAGAATTAATGAATCGTTACGTGTAGCTCTTCTAACTATTTTGTTTAAATCAGCTACAGGTACTATGAATCCGGTTTCTTCACTTACTTCATATTCTTCGAATGCTATAGAAGGTATTTTAACGATGATCATGGTTGTTTTATCGGGACTCAGAACACGTGATTCTAAACCATCTATTTTAGCATAAAAGGGGGATTCGTCGGTAACTTTAGCTAAAGCCTGTACTACGTATTTAAACTTAGAAGCGGATGGATAAGATGCTTTAAACAAGTAAATCACCATTTATAAAGTAGCATCCTACAATGTGTTAATAGATTATCAAACCTATATATAGGTTAGTACAGATAAAATATAGAGTATTTTAAACAAGGTGTTTGATATGAATAAAACTGTTAAAATAACAATTGATTTAACAAATAGTCCGCATATAACTTTAAACAATAGTGAAGCAAGTAAACTGTTAATGTGTTTAGAGAGAGAAATCGGTGAAACAATTGATTTAAAAGAATCTCTGAGAATAATAAGTAATTTCGATGAATTCTACAAATATTCAAAGAGAAAATATAGAGATTACTTAACGCCTGTTAAAAACCATAGAGACAGTATACTAGGTAGAACAATTGTTCATAAATTAAAGCTATTTATTGAAAACAACGATAAATTTGTTGAAATAGTATTTGATAGAAGATTCAACATTGATTACTTGAAGAAATGCTTACTAGAGATAAGCTATAGTAATGTAATTGTTGAAAAACAAACTATTTAGAACGCTTAGACCTAGATCTCTTCTTTTCAGCTTTCTTCTCTCTCGATCTCTCTTTTAAACTACTACGTATTTTCTTTAAATCATCTATCGATGCTTCACCGGTTAAAACATTAATCCATGTTTTCGTTATCTGAATAAATTTCTCTAGATAATTTATACGCACACTCTTTATATCAACAGTTTCTTCATTTTCTTCACCTATTTCTTCATCAACCTCTTCTTCATCGTTAAACAACATTTAATCACCGGAGACCATTCTCTAACAAGTATTTAGCAAATTCTTCTTCACTAACCACTAGAATATCGTTTAAACCACTAATACTTATTAAGTAATTTAAACTTTTAATACTCTTTAAAGCACTTTTTATAGCATTTAATCTATCACTATGATATACTCCAGAGAATATTTTAGATACGTAATCTAGATTTCTAGGTTCAGATATATTGAAAGCTATTTTAATAGAAGCATTCTCTATCACTGGTTGTGGAGTTGCTAGAGCATACTGAGTTATATACACTACTCCTATTCCATACTTCCTACTCTCAACGAGTAGTTTAGACATTATCTGTCTACTATAGTCTCTAGTAAACAATGTATATGCTTCATCAAGCACTATCATGTATTCTCCTTTCAACTCTCTTCTATACATCATATTCATCAATCTATGGAGGAAAGTATCTACATACAATAGTTTAATGTAATCACTTTTCAAATTACTAAGTACTATAATAGATGGTTTATCGAAAACTCTACTGAAAGATAGAGACGTGCCTGCAAACACATTATCCGCTAGTACTTTAAGATATGGATATACTCTACTATAAACTTCCCGTAACTCTGGTTCTGATAGTGTTTTTCTACAAGTTTCTAAAACATCTCTAAGTGTTGGAGGTTTATTACTCCATGAACTAGGTGAATCGGGAAATATACCGAAGTACTCATAGGTTTTGAGTATTAATTCTTCAATAGTTTGTCTCTGTAAATGACCTAGTTTGAAAATAGACATTATCGCGTTAGATAGTTGGTGTGCTCTTTCACGTGGATTAGATCTACCTATTTCTAATGGATTTAAACTAAGTGTTGATGCATCCACTATCTCGATGTCATTAATGTATTTTTTAATAATATAGTATTCATTATGTGGATCGAAAACTATGAATTTAACACCATGTTTAACATAGAGTTCTAAAATAATATTTTTAGCTAATAGTGATTTACCACTACCGCTCGAACCCATTATAACAATATGTCTATTCGGTATTTTACCCGGATCTATTAATAATAGATCATTGTGTTCTAGCCAAAACCATGTTTTCCTCTTAACATTCCTAATCCATTCTTGGTCAAAGCCATTGTATAATCTACGCGGTGTACCGTATTTTAATACTGCTTTAACACTACCTAGTAGAATACCTTTATCGGGATTACGTGGTTTTAGAAATTCAATACTTTTCGTTGAATCGATTTCATTAATAATTGTTATTGAACACGCTAGTAATGGTATGAGTGACCAGATACTAGCTGTAGATAGTAAGCTAGTTTTAAATACACTAGTATAGTTGTTTATGAAAAACAGTGTGATTAATGATATAGCTATATTAACGTATAAGTAAAACAATATAGATCTGTAGACAATACTATAGTCTATATTCAAAAGATTTAGAAGTATGTAAGTATATAGTAGAGTTATTAATGGTAGAGTCAAGGAGAGTGATGCAAAGAATATTGCATAGTTTCGGATCACTGTTATGTAGTTAAAAGTTTTCTTAATTACTAATCGTTTATCTCTAATAGTGTTTAATACAATATCGTTGATCGAGAATATTTTGAAAACAATTATAGTTGAAAAAATTAATATGATGAGTAATATAAATGCTTCCATTCTATTAATAAACAATAGTTTTGATAAAGAAACGTTTAGAATTAGAATAGTGTTTATAAAACCTAGTATAATGGAATTGAGTAGAATACTAGATAATATATGGAATAGAACTATGATTATCAATATTGAAGGTAGTTTGAAGTAATATGAAAGATCTTGTAGAGAATCTAAATTATGTTTTAAAAGTAAAGTATAGAATGTGAAATTAAATAATATTTGTAGAGTAAAACGTAGAATACTTAGTTTTGAATTAATCAAAACCATACCCAATATATAATAAATTGTTTAAATACTAATACTAATGTGATGGAAAAACCAATATATATGTGTTAAGAGAGTTTCTCAAGGTTTAACAATAATGATGAGTATGAGTAGAGAGGTTAGAGAGTGTTTAGAAAACCTAGGCTACGTAGAGCTAACGAATTTGCAGAAGAAAGTATTTAGCAAAATCCTTGGAACAAGGAATTCTATTATAGTGGTTGCACCAACGGGTTCCGGTAAGACGGAAGCATCTTTATTTCCAATAATGTATATGATACATTCTAAGAAGATAAAACCGATTGCGACAATATATATTACTCCACTTAGAGCTCTTAATCGAGACTTAGAGGAGAGATTGATTAAAATAGCTAAATGTTTCGATATTAAAATTGCTTTAAGACATGGTGATACACCGCAAAGCTTGAGAACGGCTATTGAAAAAGATCCTCCACACGTGTTGTTAACTACACCAGAGTCTTTGAACTATATTGTTATCAATAGTAATTTGAGAAACTATCTTAGTAATCTAGAATTTATTGTTATAGATGAGTTTAGAGATTTGATTGATAGTAAAAGAGGGTATCAATTATTTACAATCATATATTTACTGGAGAAACGTATTTTAAAGAAGAGGATTAGAAAAATAGCGTTAACAGCTACTCTTAAGAACGAGCTATTAGCTCAGAGTATTTTAAATACAAGTGTTTTAATAAACGATGTCAGTGTTCTAAGAGATCGGAATATTAAGAGAATAGAAATAGAAGTTGTTACACCTCATAGTGATTACTCTAAACAATATGGAGTTGAGAAATATATACATGATAGAGATTTTGCTTCCAAGATAGCTTTCTTAATCGATATATTGAGAAACCATAGAGGTGTATTAGTGTTTACAAACACCAGATCTCTTGCTGAAAAACTTGGATACGTATTATCAGAGTTAACTAGTGTTATTGGTTTAAAAGATATTAAGATCGGTGTTCATCACGGTAGTTTAAACAGAATGCTTAGAACTAGTGTTGAAAAAGATTTTAAAACAGGTTTGCTTAAAGGATTGATAGCTACATCTAGTATGGAGTTGGGAATTGATATTGGTAGAGTTGATTATGTTGTTCAATACGGTTCTCCAAGACAGGTAACTCGTTTATTACAGAGAATAGGTCGTAGTGGTCATAAACTAGGGGATGTTTCTAGAGGTTGTATAATTGTAGGCAATAATATGTTTCAAATACTTGAATCAACGGTGTTGAAGAGGAGAGCTATTAATTATCAACTAGAGGTAGAGAGAAAATATAGTTCACCACTAGATGTGTTAGCATACTCTATAGCAGTATATGTATTAGTTAATAACAATGGTGTTGATATTTACGAATTGTATAGCGATCTAATCAACTACGAGTTGTATAGAGAACTCGATATAGCTACTTATCTAGATTTACTCAATTACTTAAACTACGCTAGAATAGTTAGAATAAATAATAATAAGATTTATCCAACTAAGAAAACTAGACTATACGTATATCGAGTCAACATGATACCGGATACTAGGAATATCGATGTTATTCAAACATATAATGGTGAGAAAATAGGTGTATTGAATGAAGAATACGTTGTTTTGAATATTGAAGAAGGTGATACAATAGTTCTTGGAGGAGTTTTATGGAGAGTTATTGGATACGATAGCGATGAAGCTAAACTATATGTTGAACAAACCAGTTTATCTAGAGAAATACTAATACCTCACTGGGAGGGGGAAGACATACCTGTTGAGTATAAGATTGCGCGCGAAGTTGGGAGTATTATCCGTAGATTGAAAAAGAATATTTCTATAAGAGAATACGGTTTACCCGAGAATGTAGTTTTAGAATTGAGTAAATATAGTGATTTATTTGGAGACGATGAAACAATTGTGATAGATTACTGTAGTGAATATAATACATTGTTTATAAATGTATTTGGAGGTAGTAGAGTTAATAAATTACTTAGAGATTTAATTAAAACAATTATAATGAATCGATATCCTTTCCTAAATATACGTGTTTATTCAACACCTTATGCTGTATTGATAGAGTTTCGGAAAAAAGTTTCTGAAACAGATCTTGAGAATATAGTAGATCTAGTTGAGAAGACTATTCGTAATATAAGCGATTATCTAGCTAATATTGATTTTTTAAAAACAGTAGCTACTGATAACGGTCCATTACTGTGGAGAATATACCAAGTTGCTCAGAGATTTGGAGCAATAGATCCGGAGTCTAGCAGAACATCCAGATCGATTCTACAGGGTTTTGTAGATACAGTTATTGGTTTAGAAGCTTTTAAAGAAGTTATACATAAGGATTACGATATAGATAGTGCTAGAGAAATCGGTGAACTAGTTAGAAAAGGATTAATAAAAATAGTTAGAAGAATAAGTCCTATTATCAATAGATACCACTACGAGATTCTGCAATATTTTGAAATTCCAAATATTGAGGTTATAAAACCTTTTGATAGAAACTATTATAGTGAAAAAATATTGAATAGAAAGGTAATTTTGTTATGTATTAATTGTGGTTACTATAGAGAAGGTAGGATAAGAGATTTTCTAGGTATGAGTTTTAACTGCCCAAAATGTAAATATAGATCATTAACTGTAGTTAAATCGAAAAACTTGGTTGAAAGAGAAATTGTGTTAAAACATAGTAGGAATCAGAAATTAAATAAATCTGAGAAGAAGATTTTAGAAGATCTGAGGAATAAAGCAATTCTACTATCCGACCACGGTGATTTAGCATTGATAATACTTGGCAGTAGAGGTGTTAGCTACAATGATGCAAAGACGATAATTAGCAGAGTTCGCAATGGCGGAGATCTTTATGAAATACTATATGAGTATGAGAAAAAGGTAATTAAAGCTAAGAAGTTTTTTGAAAAGAAAAAGAGGTTGAAAAATAATTGAGTAATTTTTAATGGATTATCTATTTTAATAAGATTGTTCTATAAAGTTTTTCAATACTTTAACTTGATAGATTAATTAACAAATAGTATTCACTAGGTATTCTTCTCCGAGTTTTTCTAACCCATATTTTATAATTCCCTGTTATTAGAGGTAAAACGATTTTCTCGACTAGTACTTCGGATATAGGGCATATTTCTAAACATACTCTACATCCAATAGATTCACCAGTAACTACTGGTCCCTGATCTGTCAGTTTAATTATTTTCAATGGACACCATAGTATGCAACTACTACATTTAGAACAGTTTCTTACCCTATATATTATTTTAATCACATCAACTAAGTCTTCGAAATTTTCGCTACTAGTGTATGGTTCTAGTTCTATAATATTGTTTTTAATTGTTATTTTACTATGTTTTGTTTCAACAACTAGTTCTCCGCGGTTGATAGATAGTTTGTATTTAAGCATCAATATGTTTGATCTAAATGAATCAATATATTGTTCGTTCAATAGTTTATCGTTGAATTCAATAATTAACTTATCAGTATTACCCAGTACTTTTAATGGATATAATCTAGTTTTACTATTATTCAATCTATTGATATACTCTATTCTCCAATCAATACTATAGTTTTCTAAACGTTTAGCTAGTCTAAATTTAGCTAATGCGGGTGTAACCCATCTCCATAATCCATAATCAATCCATTCACGAGGCTGGTTTAACCTGATTCTCCATTTCTCTAATTCATTAATCCATTTAGACCATAGTTCACAATGTTTTCTCTCAACTTCTTTGAATTCACTGAGAGTACCGGAAGGACACATGTAACAACCTAGTCTTTCAAAACCTTCAAAATACAGTGGATTACACGGTAGTTTATTGTATATGATGTAGAGCCATTCTATTAACTGATTCCAGTATTGAATAGGTGTTGTTGAGATTAAATGCGGTATCCACTTATTCCTCCATACAATCGGGCTTCTAGCTCTATCGAATGATTCGAATGCTCTCTGACCAACGATATTTAAAGCACCACTACTCCACTTGATTCTCGTTACTCTAGCTATTGGTGTTAGTTTTGCTATTTTACAACACCATCTATAATCTTTACCTGGTGGACCATATGTATCGAGATTCTTCCAGAATAAGTCTCCAGCTTGTGCTTCAACGAGTTCTAATCCATATTTTTCAGAAACTATTTTCACATTTTCAATTGTCTCAGGTAGTTCTAAACCAGTATCGTTGAATAATAGTTTAACGTTGCTGATAGTTTTCACAACGAGATCTAGGGCTACGAGACTATCTTTACCACCGGAGTAGGAAACTATTACTGGGTATTTGTATTTATTATGTATTTTCTTAATGAACTTAATAGATTGTTCGGTAAACCAGTTTAAACTCTCAATATTGTGTTTAATAACATCATCTATACTAGTTTTTCTCCAATTAGTTTGAATCGGTGGTTTAACTCTATGGAAAACTTTGGATACAACTAGTTTACCCCCAGATCTCTCGGCTAAACCAATAATTCTATCTCTATCGTCGACAACGATAACTTGATTACAAGAACTACTCTTATCTAATACCATTCCTTTAGAGATTTTACTACTTGTTTTAACTACATCAACTATATTGTTGCTAAAACAATACCATGCACCTTGAGGTGTTAGTCTAAATCTCCATTTATTTTCAAATGGATTGTAGTATAATTGACCCCATATATTTCCGGATGAAACGATCTCCCACATTTGATCCCAGTGTGGGACTTTATTCAATAATATGAATTTATCAAATAATTCTCGATACAATTTATCAGAACCAAATTCGTATTTAATAGAGGATTTCAATCTTTCACGATCAGCTTCAAAACCAGGTCTAGCGTCACAGGGTTCAGTTAGTTTAACAACATAGAATAAGTCAATGTGTTCTGGTTTCGGTTTAACAACAGGTACGTCGTAATCAGGATCCCAGTATATTTTAGTGATTTTTGGCCAAAGCTTTCTCACATCAAACACCGGTTCATCCAGTCTACTGAACTATTTGTTTCACATAATTCTGTTATAGTGTTTAATTATACTTATTTTAATTCAAGATACTATATTTTTATATAGACAATTGTCTAAGTTATGAACATAGTAGCGATAAATGTTTATTCAATTAAATAGACTGTATGAGAAATACTTATATACATCTAATTCTTTTTAAATAAAATTTGATTAGTTTTTAAATAGAGTGGGGAGGTATTATGTCTAGATTAATAGCTGTTATATTAATATTAGCTATACTATCACCGTTAATAACTATCCCAGTAAATATAAATGCTCAACCAATAAACCCCGGTATTAGTATAAGACCTGGAACATATGGTTTAACAATCTTAGAACCAACTAATGAAACCGTTAGAATAATGAGCGATGGTTCAATAACTATTGTGATCAATAAAACAATGATTCCATGGCTAGTAACACCAGGTCCCGGCGGAACTGTTTTCATCAGATTATCGCTCCTGCTAGAGGAAGATATTGTTAAACCATTTTATAGAGGAACTTTTATAAATGCTTCTACTCACAATATATTCCATGGAATTTACGGTGGATTAATAGATGTATCGACTAATAGGACATTATACAATATTAACGGTGAAGAATGTGGTAATGTAACTGTCTATGATCAAATAGCTGTTATATGGCTTAGATTTGATAAAATAGAATCGTTAGAAAATGTACCGTATGTGATTTACGATTACAATACTGGTCAGTATAGAGTAGTTTATGAATTTCTATATAATAGAGAGTTGAGACTAGTAATATGGGATCCTAGGATAGAGCAGTACGCTATGTCGTATAATAAACTAATAGTGTTTAGAATTATTTATGAATGTGGAGATGTAGAGTTAAGTGTATATTATTCTCCTGCTGTATTTAACGATACTGTTTCACTAATAGTTTCTTTTGAAAAAATGTTTTCAAAAATCGAGGACATTACCAATATATCGCTTAATGTTGCTGAAGTAGATTATATTAACATAACTATGGTTAATAAGTATGAACCTAGTGAAAAATACTATATCGCTAGTATTTTAAACGGTGAACCAGATTATAGTGGTGAACCAGTATTCATACCTGTAGATTTCTATGTTGTCAATACAACTACATTAAACTATACAGGTATAGTTAATGATTATGCACCATTAGCTCCAGATCCCACGATTATGTATTTATCAACACTATATATGTTTATAGTAGAATTCGAACACTCGATTATAAATGAAACAACGAATTTAACATTTAGAATAACTGTAGACTCGGAGTGTGCATCTACGAAGACAACTCCATTCTTGAGAATTAATGCTTCACTCGAAGTATATCCAATTAATATAGTAGGTAATGATTATACTAATCCTGGTGATATGATATTCTTCATTGCACATAACGTACCCTTTACGCATCTAAATAATATTGAAAGCGTTAAATCATTCAATCTATCAAATATATTAGCAATATCTGTCGATGAATTCGAAGAATTAATATATTACCCAGATGGTGTTATAATCGGCTCACTATATCTACCAGAGTATCCATATGGTGGATTAACTTATGTAACATATCTAGTGTTCTCAGATGATAAATACATAGTGGATGGAGTACTAACTATTAAACCATACATATTAACATACGTGTTGACAAGTACATTAGCTTATGCTGAAGATACTGATGGATACTATATTGGTAGATTTATACCAGGCGATTCAGCAGCTCCAGGAGACTATGTAGTTGTTGAAGGACATGGTTTTGACTTAAACCTACCTATTGATGCTATGTTAAATAACATTGGATTGATCATTTTAGATGAATACAGTGAAGTGGATAAAGGAATAGTATTGATTTTATTAAAACTAATTAATAGAACGAGTTATGAACCAGTGCCCGAGGTTTTCGGAGCAACACTATTTATAGGTACTCCAGGTACTCCAAATAATGCAACAATAGCTTTCAATACTATTAGAGGAGAACCGTTTAAGAAAGTATTATTTAACCCAGATTGGTTTAGAAACGAAACAGGTTATTATATTAAACACAGTAAAATAGGTGATCCATATCTATACTTTACTGTTAAGTACTTTGACCCGGTTCTAGATACAATAATTAATCCTGTTTGGCCTGAAAGTACTATTGTAGAAATCATTGGATGGAATACTGATATATTTGTATTTAAACTATACAATAAGTTCTTCGATATAGTGTATAATTGGCTTAATATTTCATTGATAAATGGTTATGGTCTAGTTAATCTACAGAATTATATTATACCGTTATTACCTTATGGAAACTATACTCTAGTTGAAGAACCACTAGCCAGTGTTGGCGATAGAACGGTTTTCACAGTATACACTAGTATTGATGTAGACGTTGATCCGTGTAGAGGCGGTCTATTTAATGTAACAATAGTTGGCGGTGCAGCTAATACAACATATTATTTAACATTCAGTTACGAAACTCTATTCAAGGGTACGGATAAGCCATATACAATAGTTCCTTGGCAAGGCGAGTTTACTATAGAAGTTACTACGGATGAATATGGTTATGGATTCTACTCGACACTTATTTCAAACATATATACAACTAACATGGTTATTGATCTAACATGGTATACTCTAATATATTTAAATGTAAACGGTACTGGTTCAGAGATATTCTGGTATAAATGGATTGGAAAATTAACTAATATAACTGATACATACTCCGTTGAACTAATAGATCCAAACTCTGACATAGATTTCGAAACAATTTTCAACGTAGCAGTCAACTATAATGTAACGGTAATATTAGTAAGCGTAGAATATATTCCAAGACCCTACTTTACTATAACAGTTCCTGAAGTAGTACTTCCTGGTGATGACATCGTCGTCCAGATCTTTCCACATCGTTATCCGGTATACGATCTATTTATTGAACCAAGAGAGTTATTTGAAGAAACAGAAGTAGTTTGGGGATGGTATGTTTACGCTAGATTGGTTGATCCATTAACTAACAACGTAATCGATGAATTTGAAGGCTATAATGTAGCGAGAATTGTTGAAGACGTTGATGGAGACGGTGTTGGTGAAATATGGTTTGTAGTATCACTTAAAGCACCATTAACACTAGGTGTTGATAAAACTTATCGTGTTGATGTTAAACTATTTTTAGCAGTTATTGAACCGTATTCTGAGATAACTGGTGTAAATGTTGATGATCAAGGATGTTGGATATACTTAGATTTGAATGGAACTGTTTATCGGAGAGGATTATCATCAGGTTTAATGATTGGTGGAGATCATCAGTTAGTAACTGTTCTAGGTTTACTCTACGGTAGTATTATAGATATTAAAGACGGTTTAGTATATATTAATACTACATTGAACAACTTAACTAGATTAATTAGTATCGACGTATTGCAGCTACTCAGAGCTATCAATGACACAACAGTACTGATACGTAACGATACTATTGAAATAAGAAGTACTCTAGGTAGATTAGAAACTAAGATTGATAACTTAATACAACTTGTTACAAATATTGACAACAATGTAACTCTAATACTCACGTGCTGTAGAGATGTTAAGAATATATTAGAGAGAGTAGAAACAACGTTGAATAACACTTATCTAATTGTAATGAGAATAGATGGTAATCTAAGTAATTTATTAAACATTGTTAATAATGAGTTATTGCCTAAATTCGCTGAACTATATAGAAATATCTCTGTTTTAATTAATGCTACTGGTGAGTATATTGTTGAAAACATAACTGCTGAAATGAGAGAACTTAATAGAACTGTGAGTATTTTAATTAATACACTTAGACAGGATATTAGTAATATGATTAGTTCAGCTGTTAATACCATACTGTATAGAATCGGCGAAATTAATGCTAGCATAATATACTTTATTAACAAGAGTACGGAGAGAATAATTGGTTCAGTCGAGAGAGCTGTGGATGATATTATCTATACAATAACTCTGGAGATAAATTGGTTAAGAGAAAACTTGACTGGATTGATTAATGCTCGTATAGATGAGTTGAAACTATTTATCAATAATAACATTACAACGGTATTAACATCTATTAGAAACACTAATTTAACAATACACAATAGATTGAATGAATTAAAAGTATTGTTAACCGATGTCAACGATACTATAACAAGTATTCAAATAGGTATATTCACATTAAATACATCTATGAATAATTTAATCAATACGTTAAAAGAATTCTCCTCAGAAATGCGTATTAAGATCAGTCAATTAAATACTACATTAAATGGTCTAAGTAGTTTAGTGTTAACAGTCAAAGATACTTTAACTATAACAATTGTAGGAAATATCAGTACAATACGTAACCTAATAGAGACTTTAGGTACAAATACTAATAAAGAATTCAGTGATGTTAAAAGCGCAATTTCAGATCTATCAAACCTAGCAGTAAATATTAATTCAACACTAATAACCAAACTCAGTGATCTCGAGAGAAGTATCTCGGATAAATTAGATGCAACAGCCGGTGTACTCGGTAGTAAGATAGATACAGTGGATCGTAAACAATCAGAAGGATTTGGTAGTTTAATGGGTAATTTATCACTATTCAGTTTAGCAATAATACTGCTAGAAGTAGTAATTGTAGGATTGATCGGATACAGTTTCACTAGAAGACCGGTAGGTTAAATAGATTTAAAATTTGTTTAAATACTAAATCTTTTTTCTTCAACTCTTCTTTCATATAAACTATTTCTATTAAGAAACTCGGTTTTCTGAAACTTTTACTTAAATATTGATTTAATAGAAAAATCATAGTTTAACACATTTCTTTATAAAGGTGTTTGTTTTGAAACTCGAAGCTAGTTATTTATCTATAGTTTTAGTTTTATTAATAACAATGTTACTTACATCTAGTTTTATTAATTTAATAAACCATAGTGTTTCCAATATCAAGAATACACTTAGTGGTAGTAGTAATAATGGAGAATGTATCTATATTTTTAAACAAGATTCTGTTAAAATAGTATTGATCAATAGAACATGTATGAATGGATCAGTGGTTTATATAGATACGGATATTGGAGAGATCTATTCTAACGAAGAATTTTCGCTGATCAAGACATATAGTGATAAATCTATTAGAATAATAACTAGAGAGGAGATCGTTATTGTTTAAAGGATTAACTAACTATCCTGTTTTCATATTAACACTAGTATCTCTTTTAGCGATAAGTTATCTATCAATCTATGTTCTCGAGAAAATACATAATGCTATTATCAACAACAACATTAATGTAGATACTGTTAAACTCGAGTATGTAATTAGAGATAGCGGTGTATATGTTAAAATAAATGATAGTCAAGTAAATTACTTGTATCAAATAGTGTTGTTTCAAAACAATTCTCTGAAAATACGGAGATTAGATAGATTAGGAGATGTTTATGGTCCATTACTGTTAACTATTGATACTGCTGAAATATTCTTGATCCATCCTTCTAGGAAAACTATACTAGATTACCTGGTTACTGGTAGTATTCGAGATAAAATAGTAGTAGGGTTAGATAAGTATCTACCACCTAGTATTGCAATATATCTGAATGAAAAAAGTATTGATTATTTAAAAACGATTAATGGTTCAAATAAATTCTATAGATTAAAACCAGTTACCTATACTAGAAGTTTTTTGATCGATAAAGACAGAATCTATACAATTACCGAGAATGATATGGTTATCAATGAAACGAGTATACCATTGATTCTATTAAATGAAACTACTATTGATCCGAATACTGTTGATCAAAGGTTTAAATTATTGATTAACAATTATGGTTATGTAGTTGAAAATAGAGAATATGTTTTAAATCTATATAGCTATATGAATAGATACTTAAGTTCTAGAAACATTTATTTCAGTAGATTGATAACAACTAATCCACAGTATTTAACATATACGCTTAGTTTAGAAAATATTGTTTTTAATCAAGATGTATTTGTTAATACTAGTGTTTTCAATAGAGTTAATCAAGTAATTATTAGAGATATTTATGGTTATACTTATTCAGCTAATATTACTATGAAGATCTGGCTTAAGCTAAGTGATAAATACAGGATATTCTTAGGTAGTATAGATTTTAATACTGATATATTACCAAGTATTGTTTTAAACAACTGTAGTTTCATAGATAGCGGTAGTTATAGAGCTGAACTATTCATTGAATATGTAGTTAAATTACTACAGAACCCGATTGGACCAACATATTTTACTATAAGTCAAACGTTTTACGGAGGTTTTGAAGACAGAATATATATCAAATCCTATGTTTACGATAAGCTAGCGATAGATCTCGGTGAATTCAATTTAATATATAAACCAATGTTTAATAACACAATTGTTGAATTGAATATAACTGGTTTTCAAAACACTACAGGAGTTTTCTATATTGTTAACGATGAATTTGTTTCAAGTAATTTCTCGACAAACTATAGTGGTTTAAACAATGTTTTCGTAATAGACTGGGTTAAACCGAGTTCATTGTTAATTACTCCAATCCATGTAGATGTTTTAAGTATTGATGATTCTAAATACTATCTGTTGAACTCTAGTAGTTTTGTGAAAACATATGGAGTTTACATTATAAATAGTTATCCAAAAGCCACTTTATTGTTTAATCCAGCGATATATCTAGATAATGAATATATTTCTCTAAGAAATATTTCTGAAGTTAACATACTTATCGCTAAGAATAAAGTCGTTATAGTAAGGAATAATAGCTATGGTGAATACAGTTTTATTAGGAATATGTATGGATTGATAGTGGTTGAAGAAATTGAGTATCAATATCCGTTAATTTGTATGTATAATTCTTATGGATTAATTTTCTCCATACGTATTGAATACATTGATGGATTTATTGATAGTTTTGTTTTAAATAACGATAGTTGTTTATTTATTGAAAACAATATTCTGAGTAAAGTAGAGTTAGTTTTCTTAAACAACTTCAGTGGTAAATATGTTTATTCAGTTAATAATGATTCAATACTATTGATCTACGATAATAATAGATTTTACTCTTTAGAGTTGTTAAACGAGATTTTTGTTTTAAACAATGTATTTAAACTAGTTCGTATAGAAAATGGTTTTTATATATTGATTTAACAATACTTTCGCTCTCCACGGTAGATTATAAGGATTTTTATTAAAATAGAGGTGTTTTCATTGATTAGTATAGTAGAGTTTATACAGAATTTAATAGTAAGTATAACAATTGTAGCATGGATACTATTCTTCTTAACATGGGTTATTGGATGGGCTATTAAAGGTTCTCCAATTCCATTTATGAGAATTAAGAGAACTGGAGAGAGAATGATAGAAGACGCTATATGGGCTGCTTTCTGGTTAGCTATGGGGTCTACGGTTTTCGCTATAATAGCTTATATAGCTACTGTATTCTATCAGCCGCTGCCTGCTCCACCGACTATTTAGTTAATAGAGGTTTACCGATGTGGAGTTATTGATTGTAGCATTCTATTTATCTATTTTAACATACTATCTAGGTGTTCTTATTAAAATGATCCCTATACCTATCTATGGATTAAAGAAATGGAGTTCTCAATTAATGGTAGATGGTGTTTTCTCAGCAATACTTGTTTTCTCATATAGTACGATAAAATGGTTGATAACGTATATAGGTAGTATACTGGGTGTTGATTGGGATAGTTTCTATTCATGGTTCTATAGTGAAGTGACTATAGTTATTGGTTTAATATTTGTTTTGAAAACTATTGGTATTGGTTTATCAACTATTGGTTTAGATTTTTTAGCAAAATCTATTGTTTCACCATTAGTATCTAGTTTGACATATCTATTACTATTTTTATTCACATCGGTTGTTTTAATATCGATATTGATCACGGTAGCTGATAAAATACTAGCGTTAGGTTTAATACTACACGCTATTCCGTTTAGAATAACTAGAGCTAGTGGTTCATCACTCATAGCTTTAGTTATTGTTTTCAGTATAGGGACTCCATTGTTACCACAGTTTATATCACTATTTCCCGAAACATCGCGAATACCGAGTAGTATTGTATATGGTTATTGTTTAGCAAATATATATGTATTTGATCACAGGAATATGTTGATTCCATATTATTTGTTTGAAACATATTCTATAGATAGTAACGAACTATTAGCTAGATATTCGGCGGATTCTAATGGTATAGTTAATGCAACGAGTTTTGAGAAAGGTATACCTAGTAGTGAACAAGTTGTTTACATTAAACTAGCTGGCTACTACTATAGAACAGTTATTAATCCCAAGAACCAATCTAGTATAGGATTATCTTACTTAAACATTAGTTTTAAAACAGATAATTTAATAATACTTAGACCTATAAGATTTGTATCATTATTTAACTATAGTTCACTAGATGTATTATCGTTTACTAATACAAGCGTTTACTATAGAGTAGTATCTAGTGAGAATTCGTATTTCATCGTTGTTGGATATTTATCTGATAACATATACGTCTATGTTAATAATACTTTTAGACAACCATCGTCTACTTTAAGCTACGAATGGGGTGGGTGTTATTTTAAAGCATATAAATATTCTCTACCAGAAGGAGTTCACTATGTATACGTTATCGTAAATGGTAACTACTTCTGTAAGCCGTATTTTGAAGAAAAATATTATGCTCGAGATACTCTGGGTTTGAATGTTGATGAAATAGTTTCTATTACATATCCAGTATCTATTCTCGTATTTAAACTATTCATAGCTCCTGTTGTATATTTAGGAATACTGTTATCGGCAACAGTATCATTATCTAGATTGCTTGGAGGTTCTTCTCCTAGAATAATAAGAGTAATGGTGAGTGGTGTGTGAACATAGAGTTAATTATATGGTTAATGATTGTATTAATTACAGTATTCTATGTAACAACTGGTTCGAATATTGTTCTATTAATTGTATTCATAAGTATAATTGTTTTCTTAAAAATCATCATATGGTTGATTAAAAATGATTTTTTTAAAGAAAATTCTAGAGAAAATAGTTGATAGACATGATGTAGATTTTGAAATTAAACCACCTGATTTAATAATAAAGAATAAGAGTAATGTGAATGTGATTAGATTTTTAATAGTTGATGAAGCTGATTTTGGATTAAATACTTCTAGTAGTGAGGAGATTAAGAGATTTGTAGAAACATATTCTAGTATTGTTGAGAAACTACCAGAGGGTTCTGAGATCAAGGTTATTAAACAAAGTATTGATTTAAACAAGTATATTAGTAGATTGAGTAATGAAATACTTAATTTAAAAGCAACGATCGATGTTGTTGAAGAACCTCATGTTAA
The DNA here is from genome assembly GCA_038897715.1 of Desulfurococcaceae archaeon. Classification (GTDB taxonomy): domain Archaea; phylum Thermoproteota; class Thermoprotei_A; order Sulfolobales; family Desulfurococcaceae; genus JAWAVV01. The sequence continues at coordinate 103,961 of JAWAVV010000003.1, read as the reverse complement.
GCAGAGAGCCCTTGTTAAACTCAGAGTTCTCGAATCTATATATGAGTATATTCTACGTGGAAATAGTGTTATGAGATTAAATATGATTATTAAGATAAGAGGTTCTGGTAGAACTGTTAGTGAAGCTATTAGTTCTGTATCAACTATATCGAGTATTGTGAAAAATCTATTGTTGAATGAGTTGAAGCTTAGAGTAAGAGATGCTAGTAGTAGAGATATTAATAGGATTTTGAAATACGAGATTGGTTTGAAACAAGAGATTAATGTTAAGAATATAGTTTTGGATACTCATAGAGTTTCGAGTTTACTCCCCATACCTGTTAGTAAGAAACCCGATATTAGTGATAATGGTTTACTAATAGGTTTAGATATTGAATCAAACTGGCCTGTAGTGATACCTTATAGTGTTTTGAATAAACACGTTCTAGTTATTGGTCCAACGGGGAGAGGTAAGACTACACTATTAGCATCTATTATCGAAAATATTGTTGTAGATAGTGGTATTAAAGTAATGGCTATTGATTTTAAAAGTGATTTGATTAAATATATTGGAAAAGGATTGGTAGAGATAGCGACTCCTCAAGACTATCCGTTAAATATTGTTTATAAACCGGATTTTATAGAGTCTATTGAATGGTCTTTAATTGTTTCAGATATTCTATCTAATGTTTTAAAAATAGATCAAAGTTATTTAGTTAAAATTCTAGTTAAGATAGTGAATAGGAAAAACAATAGTGTAGAAAATAGTGATTTGTTAATAGATAAAGACTTGTCGATACTATCTCCAGCAATAGAATTGCTTACGAGTAGACCTAATTATAATGGGTTGAAGAAGATTATTAATGAGAACGTAGTTTTTGATCTAAGCGGTCATGGTTCTGCTTTTCAAAATACTTACTGTGGATTACTTCTATATTTGTATAAGAAAATTGTTTTTGAAAACAATAATGTTAATCGATTGATAGTTATTGATGAAGCTTGGCGTATAGGTAGTTTAAGAATACTGCTAGAATTAGTTAAAGAAGGTAGGGGTAGAAATATAGGTGTAGTAATGTCAACACAAAATCCGAGTGATCTACCTAGAGAGATTATTGAAAATACACATTTGTTAATAATATTTGGTTCTCCGAACGAAGATTATCGTGAGAGTATTAGGAGAATACTTGGTTTACCACATAGTTTAGTTAGTAAACTAAGTTATCTAAATATAGGTGAAGCAGTGTTATTGAATGCTCTTGATCCACATCCTGTTTTAATTAGAATCAAGCCACCGCAGGGTTTTCAAAACATTAATTTAAATAGAGATTAATTTATTTATGAAAAAGATCTCTCTCAGTATTAAATCTAGTATCTAATATATTCTTTACTACTATATTGTTTTAAACTACTATTTTAAAATAAATTGGATATAGTAAAGTAGGTTGTTCTAATATATGTAGAAACTATTTATCCTAATTCAATATTTTTGAAAAATATTGTTTATTAACGATTATCTAATTGTTGATAAAAATATCTCATATAAATAGCATTTGTTAGATTCTTGGGAAACAATATTGATTCTCTTTATTCAGTTTTAAATAATTATTTCGTTATTAGCAAGATTTATTACTCCTAAAGACTTAATCCTAGATGTGATGTGATGAAAGGTGGGCTTAACCGATTACTTGAATGGTGAGTGCGGTCGTATCTGATTAGCTGAGAGGTGGATTATATGGGTGGTAGGCAGAGAACTAGTTTATTCTTTGTTAAGGAAAGGAAGATGGAGAAGACTAGTGAGAAGAGTAGAGAGAAGAGTGGTTCTAAAACTAGTGGTGAGAAGAGTGAGAAGAGTAAATGACTAGTTTTTCAATAGCTATTCCTTCTAGTATATTAAGTGTTGAACCTGATTTATTGTTTAAAACTATTAGAATACATCAGGTTATAAGATATTGTTCTATATTCAGGGTTTATAAAATAGTTGTTTATAGAGACCCCTTTACTAATCTCAGTGAACATTTTGAATACGTGGTATTATTTAGTAAAATAGATAGATTTATAAAAACTCCGCCTTATTTACGTAAGAAGCTTGTACCACTTGATGATGATTTGAAATATGTCGGTGTTCTACCGCCTCTTAGATTGCTAATTTATAGTGTTTCTAAGAAAGGAATTATTGGTGAGAAAAGGCTTGGAGTTATTGTTGAAAACGATTGTGTAGATATTGGTTTAAATAAATGTTTTAAAATTACTGATTATAATAATTGTAGTTATAGTGATGAATTGATAACTGTTGAAATAGTTAGCTTAGATCCACCTTTAGTTAAATGTATAGACGATAATATATATAGAGGACCTGTTTTAGAGTATAGTAATTCGTTTAGTTCAGCGATTGATGTTTTAAAGAGAGAATCGGATCTACTCATAGCTACGAGTAGAAGAGGGGTTGTTCCGAAAACTAGTGATTTGTTGAAACTAAGTGGTTTCAATAAGATAACGTTGTTTTTCGGTTCACCATATTATGGTTTATACGAGATTGCTGAGAGAGAGAATATTGTTTTAGAAAACGTTTTCGATTACGTATGGAATACTATACCGAGACAAGGTGTTAAAACTGTTAGAACCGAGGAGGCGTTAATATCTACTTTAGCTATTCTAAACATCATAGTTTAAAAATAGATTAACAATAGATTTAATAAGTTTTATAAAATGTTTATAAGCATTAATTAGTAGGGTGTGTTATCGATGGGTCATAGAAAGACTGAAGCGCCGAGACACGGCAGTCTCGGTGTTAGACCGCGTAAAAGAGCTTCGAGAATAGTTCCACGTATTAAGAAATGGCCTAGTGAATCATGGTTTGAAATAGTTGTTAAGAGAATAGGTGTTGAAGAAGCTAGTAAACTGGGTATTGTTGTTAAACCAGTTTTACTTGCTTATCCTGTTTATAAAGCCGGTATGAGCCATGTGATACTGATTGATAACAGGCCTCATACGTACACTAGTGGTAGAGAAGTTTTTAGACCAGTAACTATACTGGATTCTCCTCCGATTCTAATTCTAGGTATTCGTGGATATGGATATGATGAGACACGTGGTTTATACACTATTGGTGAAATATGGAAATCTCCTGTTGAATCACTTGTTGAATTATATGAGAAGAACTATTCCGAGAACATATTCATGAAATATAGTGTAAAAGATATTGTTAGAAAATACTTGAAGGGTTTGAGAAAAACTATTCCATCAATGGTTAAACCAGTTGAAGACAGTGAATATGGTTATAGATTTATAGATACTAATTGGGATAAGAAACTCGAAGACCTGAGATCGGAGGAAATAGTTGATATTAGAGCAATTGTATCTACAATACCTATTCTATCAGGTATTGGTAAGAAGAAACCGGAGATACTTGAGATTAAAGTGGGGGGTGGTGATTTGAGCGATAGATTCAAATACTGTGAGAGTATTTTGGGAAGATATGTTACGGTTAAAGATGTATTAGTTAATGGTCAATACGTTGATGTAATCGGTGTTACTAAAGGTAAGGGTTTTCAAGGAGTTATTAAGAGATTTGGTGTTAAAGAACTCCCGAGATGGCATAAGCATAGAAAGGGTAGTAGGAAGATTGGTTCTAGAAGCCCTGGTTTTGGAACAATGAGTGAAACACCTCAAGCTGGTCAAACCGGTTTCCACAGGAGAACTGAGTATAATAAGAGAGTTTTGAAGATAGGTGATTACGGCTGGGAGATTGTTCCTAAAGGTGGTTTTCTAGGATATGGTTTAATATATGGTAATTACGTTATGTTAGAGGGTAGTGTTATAGGTCCGCGTAAGAGATTGCTTGTTCTAAGACATCCTATTAGACCACCTATTAAGTTGACAATCGAGCCTCCTAGAATAGTATATTATAGTCATGAGAGTAAACAGGGTGTTTAAAATGATTTCACCAATAATCATACCCTATGAACTTGTTGAGAAGAAAACATATCTCTACGACGCTAACGGTGAGAGAATAGGTGAAATTATTTTACCCAAGATATTCAGTATTCCGGTTAGAAGAGATTTGATTAGAAGAGCTTTCCTCTCAGCGTTTACAGCGATGATCCAGCCTAAAGGTAGAGATCCGTTAGCCGGTAGGAGGACTACGGCTAGGTCTTGGGGTGTTGGATATGGTGTTGCTCGTGTACCGAGATTGAGAACTGGTAGAGCGATGTTTGTATCTTTTGCTCGAGGAGGTCATTTAGCTTTTGCTCCTAGACCTGATCGAGTGATACATGAAGAGATTAATAAGAAAGAAAGAATTTATGCAATATTATCAGCACTATCTGCTACATCTGTTAAAGATATTGTTCGTAAACGTGGACATTTGTTTGAAGCTGAATTATTACCCGTGATTATAACTGATGATGTTGAAGATAAGATTAGTAAAACGAGAGAAGCTAGAGAGTTTTTGGTGAAAATAGGTGTTTGGAAAGATATTGAGAGAAGCTATGAGAGAATAAGGATTAGAGCTGGTAGGGGTAAAATGAGAGGTAGGAGATATGTTGAACCGAGAAGTGTTTTATTCATACTAACTAGTTACAACAAGTCTTTTGCTAAAGCTGTTAGAAACTTTCCAGGAGTTGATGTAGCTACGCCCGGTAATCTAAGTATTTTACACTTAGCTCCAGGTGGTGAACCAGGTAGATTAACAGTATTTACTAAAACTGCTTTTGAAGAAATAGCTAGGAAATACAGGGTGATTACTCTATGACAATAGATGTTTATAAAATACTTATTAGACCGGTTCAAAGCGAGAAAGCATTAGCTCTTATCGATAGAGAGAATACGTTAGTATTCATAGTCGACCTTCATGCAACTAAACATGATATTAAGAGAGCTGTTGAATCAATATTTAACGTTAAAGTGTTAAAAGTTAGAACGCTTATAACAAGTGATGGTTATAAAAAAGCATATGTCAAACTAGCTCCTGAGTATAAAGCAATAGATATAGCTACACAACTAGGTATAATGTAAAGGTGGTTTTGAATGGGTAAGAGAATTCTTGTACAGAGAATGGGTAGAGGTTCTCCTACTTTCAGAAGCCCCAGTCATTTGAGAAAAGGTGTTGCTAAATATCCACCATTACCTTCAGAAATTACTCTTAAAGGTAGAGTTGTTGATCTAATACACGATCCAGGTAGATGGGTTCCATTAGCTAAAATAGTTTTAGAAAATGGTGTTGAATTCCTTGTTCCAAGTGTTGAAGGAATGTATGTTGGTCAATTAATTGAAATAGGTCCGGAAGCGAAGATCTCTAATGGAAACATATTACCTGTAGGTAAAATACCTGAAGGTACACAGATATCTAATATTGAAAAAAGACCTGGTGATGGAGGGAAATTTGTTAGAGCTTCGGGTACATATGCTGTAATATTAAGTAAGAGTGGTGGTAAAACACAAATTCAATTACCTAGCGGTAAAATAATTGAAGTATCTAGTGAAGCTAGAGCTATGATTGGAGTAATAGCGGGCGGTGGTAGACCCGAGAAACCGCTTTTAAAAGCTGGTTTCTCCTATCATAAATGGAGAGTTAAAGCTAGGAAATATCCTCGTGTAAGAGGTTTAGCAATGAATCCTGTATCGCATCCACACGGCGGTGGTAGACACGTTGGTAGACCAACGACTGTAGCTAGAAACACTCCTCCGGGTAGGAAAGTAGGACATATATCTGCTAGGAGGACTGGTAGAAGAAAAGGTAGTGCTGTATAGTTTTCAACTATTTCTTTCCATCTCGATAATGTTTTATAAAACTCTTTATAGGAATAAATAATTCTTAGATAAACTATTTTATTATGACAACAGGTCTTTAGAAATGGATTTAAACGATCCTATTGTTAAAAAAGTGTATGAAATATATGGTTCTGTTATTAGAGAGAAAAAGCCAGTTAGGAATCCGGAAGAAATGCTACGAGCTCTCAGAGAAGAATATAAATTAATTGTAAAACCACATATTGTCTACTTAACGGTATCTGCATTTATGAATAATAGACCTGTTTTATTCGAAGGACCTCCGGGAACTGGTAAAACTGAGATAGGTGAAGCTATTTTAACACTATGGAGTGGTAAATCAGCATTTGTACTACCATGTAGTGAAAACTATGATGAGTACAGAGTCATAGGTGATTTTCATCCCGCTATAGCTATGGCTAAGGGTTTTAACGAAGAAAGTTTTGTACCAAGACCATTATTGGCTGCTTTAATACTAGATACGGGTGTGTTAATAGATGAGATTAGAAGGAGTAGTGAAGAATTCCAAAACCTACTACTAGATATTATTGATAAAAGGAGAATAATTATACCAGAACTTAAAAAAGTCTATGTACAGAAGAGTTCTGGTTTTCAAATAATATTCACTAGTAACCCACTAGATATTGCTCAAAATGAATTAAGCGATGCTTTTCTACGCAGAGTTATTAGAATCGATTTCACATACCCTTCTCTCGAAGAAGAATATGAAATAATAAAACTGAGATTAGGTAATTTGATAGAGAGATTAGATAATACGATAATTTCTAAAGCATTGAAAGTTATTAGAGAATTGAGACAGAAAGCTGTTTATAAACCAGGTACAGCTGAACTAGTATCGTGGCTTACATTAACAGCAATTCTAGCTGAATCTAAAAATAAATCTAAAGCAGAATTAATTGAATTACGTGAAGCAGGTTTAGCTACATTACTTAAAAACAGTGAGGATAGTGATCTCTTAAATGAACTCTTATGACTATATTGATTTAATGAATAGTATGAAGGATCACATAGATAGTTCTTTTTCAGAAATTTATAGTTACTTATCAAGGATCGAGAAGAGAACTATTGATAGAGATCTAGTATTTATTAAAATGTTTTTGACATTAAAGAGTATTGTAAACAACGATGAATTGGAAAAATATTTAATTAATGAATTGATTAAAACGCTTTATTCAAACAATGTTTTGAAAAAAGAAAATATTGATACATTTAATGATAATAAAATAGTATATAGTAGTAATATGAGGATTTTGAAGAAAATACATGGTAGGAGAAATACAACTATTTCTCAAATACTCAGCGATAGAATTAATTTAACAGATATTCTAGACTATATATGGTTGAGAAAAGAAGGTTATTTAAATAAGAAGAGTAATGGATTATATGTGAATCCATCTATACATAGATTAGTTCAAAGTGATGGAAAGAGAGTTATTAATTATAGAGATGTGGTGAAGTATTTAAACGAGATTCCAAGTAGATTCTGGAAAAATTTGTTAAGTAAAGATTTTCTAAAGAATCTGAATAACAGGGATTTTATTGAACTTCTAGATAAGGTATATGGTTATAATAGTAGTATCGATCAAGATATTGTAAGTGAAATAGAACGTAGGTTTGAAAATGGATGGATTCCTGACTGGAATACTTGGTTGAAAATTGAGAAGAAGATTAGAAATAGTTTGTTTAATAACAGATATCTTGGTCCATATAGTTTTAAATGGATTGAACCCAGTTGTTTAAGTAAAAGTATGTGTAATAGATTGATTAGTGATCTAAATAATCTACCGCTCAGAGATAAATGGAGATTAATATCAAGTATTTGTAATAGTAGTAAATACGATAATTTACTCGAAAAGCTTGACCCGATAACATTATCTGTTGTTAAAAACTTTGGTAAACATAACGTATCTATTAAGAATAAAGCATTGATCGGTCAGAGTATTGTTAACTACGTGAATTACTTGATAAGCGGAGAGTCTTCTTATTTAGAGTATTCTAAATATATTTTAACAAAAATAGATGTTGAACAACTAGATCCTCGTTTAAAACCATTATACCGATCGCTGTTGAGCGGCGATTATAAATATATTTCAAAGTTTTTAAGTAGAATGTATGGTATTGATACTGTTGAATTAATAGCTAATAGTGTTTGGAATATATTTAATACGCGTGGTGTTAACCAGGAAGTATTATGGAGAGCTGTAAAAATTAGCTATGAGATATTGAAATATAGATTGAAGGGTTTAGGGTATGCGAGTAAATATAAATATTCTAGTATAAGGGGTAGACTTGTCGTTAGAAAAACCGTATTCAATATTATACGCAGTAACTATACTTTAATTAGAGAGACTAGAGATAAAGAGGTTAGATTGATCTCTGTTGTTGATACTAGTGGTTCAATGATTAAATACTCTTTATGGACTATATTGGCGTTGTCTTCAATAATACGTTTCGTTAAATTTATTTATTTATTCTCAGATAAAGTGGTTTATTCGAAACCACCCCGTTCTTTCACTAAACCAATTTTAATCAAATATCTTGAGAATTTGTTTATAGAAGGGTTTAAAGGATATACAAATATTTCCAAGGTTTTCCGTGAATTAAGGAAACATGTTTGTAGAAGAGATGTTGTAGTATTAATCAGTGATCTTGAACAAACTGTTCCAGATAAAGACCCGGTTTTAGAGATTAAGAGTTTTCTTGAATCAACTGGTTCTAGATTAATTATCTTCACTCCTCCTCGTCATAGCTATGAGACTCGTTTGAAACTCGAGAACATTGGTGTTGATGTAGTAGTTGTTAGAGATCCTTCTAGTATATCTAAATTGTTGAAAAAGAAACTAAATCTTAAAATATGACTAAATACATTTTTCACACAAGATAAGTCTTAGATACTTAGTGTTAACTAGTATTATTTAGTAAACGGTGGTTGATTTAATGACTACTAAACTAGATATTCCACCGGAGTGGAGGAGGTTTAGATACAGAGGTAAGAGTATTGAGGAATTATTAAACATGCCTATGGATGAGTTTATAGAACTGCTTCCAGCTAGGCAGAGGAGGAGTTTGAAGAGAGGGTTTACTAAAGCTCAGATTAAGCTATTAGCTAAGCTACGTAAGGTTAGACAAGAGAATTCAAATAAAGTTGTTAAAACACATGTTAGAGACTTAGTTATACTGCCTGAAATGATTGGTTTAACTATAGCTGTTTATAATGGTAAAGAATTTATTCCTATAAAAATCGTTCCAGAGATGATCGGGCATTATTTGGGCGAATTCAGTATAACTACTAAGAGGGTTCAACACGGTGAACCGGGTCTTAAAGCTACACGCAGTAGTTTACATATATCGTTGAAATAAGGTGTCTACTATGCCGACATGGCATTATTCATATAAAGTAAGAGATGAGAGTAGAATAGCTAAAGCAGTTTACTTAGATATACCTGTTTCTGTTAAGATAATGCGTGAAGTAGTAGCTGCTATTCGTGGTTTGAAAACAAGTGAAGCTAAGAAACTGCTTGAAGATGTTATTAAGTTTAAACAAGCTATTCCATTTAAGAGATATAAGGGTAAGATAGCTCATAGAAGAGGTTTAGCTGATAAGTACAAGTGGCCTATTGGTAGATATCCTGTTAAAGCTGCTAAATATATACTAGAGTTGATCAATACTGTTGAAGCTAATGCTGAAAACAAGGGTTTGGATAAAGAGAAATTAGTTATAAAACACATAGCTGCTCATAAGGGTTTGACTCTTAAGAGATATATGCCTAGAGCTTTCGGTAGAGCTACTCCTAAATTTAGGAGGACTAGTCATGTTGAAATAGTAGTTGAAGAGGCGAGGACTTGATGACTGGTTCTCGTGTTAAACGAGTATTTATTGATTATAGTATTAAGAGAGCTATGATCGACGAGTTTTTAGCGAATTATTTTAAAGACGCTGGTTACTCGCATGTTGAATTACATAAAACACCGACTGGTTATCGTGTAGCTATTTATGCTGAATACCCTGGTCGTATAATTGGTCGCGGTGGGAGTGTTATTAAGAAATTAACTACTATTATGCAGACTCATTTTGGTTTAGAAAATGTGAATATTTCTGCATCACCTATATCTGATTCTGATTTAAACGCTAGAGTTGTTGCTTTTAGAATAGCTAGAGCGTTGGAGAAAGAGATACCTTATAGGAGAGTTGCAATGGCTATGCTTAGGAGAATAATGAATGCTGGAGCTGTTGGTGCAGAGATTGTTATTAGTGGTAAACTGAGAGCTGAGAGAGCTAGGTATGAGAAATTCCGTGCGGGTAAGATATATAAAGCTGGTGAAATAACCGAATATATCGTTGATAGAGCTGTTGCTAAAGTTCTTCTAAAACCAGGTATTTACGGTATTGAAGTCATTATAGTCAAACCAGGTATAATGACTCCAGATCAAATCGAGTTAACTAATGTTAAACCAAGTGAAATAGAGTCTACCAGTGTTGAGAATAAAGGTGAGTAGTTTATGAAACCAGATGATATTAGGAAAATGTCTCCTGAAGATAGGATTATTAAATTAAATGAACTGAGACTTGAGTTGGTTAAATTGAGAATGCAGTCTCGAGTAGGTACTTTGAAGAATACTGCTAGGATTAGGAATATTAAGAGAGATATTGCTAGAATACTCACTATTATGAGAGAAGAAGAGTTAGGTATTAGAAGGGAGTAGTTATGAAACATAGTGTTAAAAACATATTTTTTCACGAATTAATTGGTTTAGATATAGAATTGATCGATTACCCTGATACGAAACTTGTTGGTTTGAAAGGTAGAATTATTGACGAAACACGTAAAACAATTGTTGTTGAAACAAATGGTAGGATAGTTAGAGTTTTTAAGGAGAATAGTATTTTAAAAATAACTATCCCTAGTGGGGAAACAGTATTAGTTAGAGGATTTGAATTAATGGGTAGACCTGAGGATAGATTGAAGAAAATAGTTAAACGGGGTTGAGAATGAGTAGTGTTAATAATATAGGTATAGCTGGTTTAAAACCTCCTGAGAAAACATGTAATGACCCGAAATGTCCATGGCATGGTTATGTTAAAATACGTGGTAAGTTGTTGAGAGGTATTGTTGTTAAAGCTAGAATGCAGAGAACTATTGTTGTTAGACATGATTATCTACATTATGTTAAGAAATATAGAAGATATGAAAAAAGGCATTCACATATTCATGCTCATAATCCTCCATGTATAAGCGTTAGTGAAGGTGATGAAGTTTTAATAGGTGAGACGAGACCTCTTGCTAAAACAGTTTCATTTGTTGTTCTACAGGTTTTGAAAAAGAGTGGTGAGAAATAATGGTTAAGAGAGCTACTGGTAAACCAGCTTTCTCGAGACGTAGAGTGAATACAGGTTTACAAGTTGGTTCCTATGTTAAAGTAGCTGATAATAGTGGTGCTAAAGAAGTGCTCATCATAGGTGTACCTGGTTATAAAGGTAGATTGAGGAGAATACCTCCAGCTTCTGTCGGAGACTTAGTTGTTGTTAGCGTTAAAAAAGGTACTCCTGAGATGAGGAGACAAGTGTTTAGAGCTATTGTTATTAGACAGAAAAGACCCTATAAGAGACCCGATGGAATATGGGTTTCGTTTGAAGATAACGCTGTTGTCATAATTACGCCTGAAGGTACGCCTAAAGGTAGTGAGATCAGAGGACCTGTTGCTAAAGAAGCTGCTGAAAGATGGCCTCAGATAGCTAATTTAGCAACGATTATTGTATAACGGTGTTCTATGTTGTCACGTTCTTTATCTATTAAACCGGGTAAACAGAGAAAAGCATTGTTCAATGCACCATTGCATTTACTGAGGAAACTATTCAATGCACCTCTTAGTGATGAATTGAGGGAAAAATATGGTGTTAAAAGACTACCTGTTAGAAAAGGCGATGTTGTACGCATTATGCGGGGTAATTGGAAGGGTCATGAAGGTAAAGTTGTAGATGTAGATACTAAAAGAGTTAGATTATATATTGAAGGTGTTCAGATGAAGAAAGCTGATGGTTCACCAGTATTTTACCCTATTCATCCTAGTAAAGTAATGATTATTAAATTAGATTTAAGCGATCCGTGGAGAAGGAAGATTATTGAGAGAAGGAAAAGGGTTGTTGCTGAAGAAAAGCTAGTAGAGAGTAGTGGTGGTTTGTAATGGGTAGAATGGGTGGTAGTAGACATTTAAAGACATTTGCAGCACCTAGTTTCTGGCCAATATTGAGGAAAAAATATAAATGGGTTGTAAAACCGATTCCAGGTCCTCATTCGATAAATAAATGTATTCCACTACTACTTATAGTTAGGAATATTTTAAACTATGCTAAAACAAGTAAAGAAGCACGTGCTTTAATAGCTGAGGGTCATTTTAAAGTAGACGGTAGAGTTAGAAGGAATTATAAATACCCTGTTGGTTTAATGGATGTTATTGAAATAATAGATACTAGCGAATACTATAGAGTAATACCAGTTCCAGGTAATGTTTTAGGATTAATACCTATTACGAGAGATGAAGCTAGATTTAAACTCTGTAGAATCGAGAACAAGACTACTGTTAAGAATGGTCATATTCAATTGAATCTACACGATGGTAGAAATTGTTTAATCAAAATCAGCGATCCTAGGAATCCAGTTGAAGACATATATGAAACTCTAGGTACTTTGAAGCTTACAATACCAGATCAGGTTATTGAACAATATATTCCATTGAAAGAAGGAGTTATAGCTATAATTAGCGGTGGTAGAAACGTTGGTAGAGTCGGTAGAATAATATCTATTCATAAAGGTATGCGTAGATATAGAAGTATTGTTACATTAGAAGATAAATATGGTAATAGATTTCAAACAAGTCTAGACTACGTTTTCCCAATAGGTGAAGAAAAACCATTGATAAAACTACCTGAAGAAGCTTGGTGAAATCATGACGCTATTTGTTGAAAAGATTAATGAATATATAGCTAAATGGGAGAAGAATCCAATGTCTAAACCAAGAATAGCTAAAGTTACTGTAAACATATCTGTAGGTGCTGCAACGGATAGATTGAGTGGTGCAATGAAAGTTTTAGAAGAATTGACTGGTCAGAAACCAGTACCTAGAAAAGCTAAGAGAACTATTAAAGACTTTGGTATTAGAAAAGGCGAGAATATAGCGGCAATCACTACTCTACGTAAGCAGAAAGCTATTGATTTTCTGAAAAAAGTATTCAGTGTTCTAGGTAATAGATTGAATGCATCTTGTTTCGATAATTTCGGTAATTTCACTATAGGTATTAAAGAACACATTGTTTTCCCAGGTGTTAAATACGATCCGGAGATCGGTATCTTCGGTATGGATATAGCTGTAACTATTGAGAAACCCGGTTATAGAATAATTAGGAGAAAGCGTTGTAGGAAAAAACATATACCTTTGAGACATAGGGTTTCAAGAGAGGAAGCAATGGTTTTTATTAACAGAGAGTTCGGTGTTGAGATTGTTTAGGTGATTTAAATGGGTAAATACACAGCTCCTAAAATAAGAAAATTCGGCAAAGGGTCGCGTAAATGCAGAAGATGTGGTTCTAGAGATGCTGTGATACAAGCGTATGGATTAATGCTTTGCAGACAGTGTTTTCGAGAGATAGCTCCTCTTCTAGGTTTTAAGAAATATAGTTAATAAGTGTGTTTGTATATGAACATGGTTTAAGGGATCGGTATGGTTGTATTAGATCCTTTGGCTAATGCTTTATCAGCAATACAGAATGCTGAGATGAGAGCTAAACCTGAAACGATACTCTGGCCTGCTTCGAAACTAGTTATCAATGTACTTAGAGTTATGCAGAGAGAAGGATATATCGGCGAGATAGAGTATATTGATGACGGTAGATGGGGTAAGATTAGAGTACAATTACTAGGTAGGATTAATAAAGTTGGTGCTATCAAACCGAGATTTCCAGTTAAATACAGAGATCTAGAAACTATGCCTCACTGGTTGAGGAAATATCTTCCAGCTTATAATATCGGCATATTGATAATATCTACTCCTAAGGGAGTGTTGTCGCATAAAGAAGCTGTTAATCTGAAAACTGGTGGTGTTCTACTAGCATATGTTTATTGAGGTGTTATATAAATGAGTAGTAAGAAAGTACATGTTTACGGAGAAATAGTTATTCCAGATAATGTTGATGTAAACGTTGATGGGTTTAAAATAACTGTTAAAGGACCTAAAGGAATTTTAACTAAAGATTTTTCACACGCTAAAGGCGTTTTAATTAGAAGAATGGATAATAGATTAATTATTGAATCATATTTTACTAATCGTAAGAAGAAAGCATTAATTGGAACAATAGCATCTCATATTAAAAACATGATAATTGGTGTTACTAAGGGATATAGATATAAGTTGAAAATAATATTCTCACACTTCCCGATCTCTGTTGTCGTTGATAATGTTAATAGAGTTGTTAGGATTAAAAACTTCGTCGGCGAGAAATCGGATAGATTAGCTAAAATAATCGGTGATGATGTTAAAGTTAGAGTGGAGGGTGATGAAATAATTATTGAAGGAATAGATATAGAGCATGTTGGACAAACAGCAGCTAATATCGAATTAGCTACTAAGATTAGAGATAGAGATAGGAGAGTATTTGTCGATGGAATATATTTGTATGAAAGAGGTGTAGCTGAATGAGTAGTAGAGATGTTGAAAAACTCCTCGAGTTAAGAAAGAAGCTGAAGAGTAAGACTCCAGAGTTTCTAAGATACTTGTATTGGAAGAAACCAAAGTTTAGAAACGAACCTAAATGGAGGAAACCTAAAGGTATTGATAATAAAATGAGATTGAAGCTTAAAGGATATCCACCTTTAGTTGAAATAGGCTATAGAGGACCTAGAAAAGTACGTGGATTACATCCGTCTGGTAAAGTGCCTGTTGTAGTTCATTCTATTAAAGATATTGAAAAACTAGATCCAGGTAAACACATTATATATATTAGCTCATCAGTTGGTCTTAAAAAGAGAGAAATGTTAGTCAAAAATATTTTAGAAAAAGGATTTGAAATAGCCAATGCATCTAGTATTAAAACAAGCTAGTTTAGGTGGTTTTAATGACTAATCTATCTCTTCAAAAAAAGCTTGCGGCTGAAATACTGGATGTTGGTGTTTCTAGAATATGGATAGATCCTAGTAGAGTAGATGAAGTTGTTGAAGCTATTACGCGTGAAGATATTAAGAGATTGATTAAAGACGGTGTTATAAGAGTTAAACCTATTCACAGTAATTCACGTGCTAGATGGAGGATAAGACATCTGCAGAGAAAGAAAGGTCGTAGAAGAGGTTATGGTAAGAGAAAAGGTGTTAAAACAGCTAGAATTGATGAGAAAGAAGTTTGGATGAACCGTATTAGGAAGATAAGGAGGTATTTGAAGTATTTGAGAGATAATAATGTTATCGATAGAAAAACGTATAGAAGACTATACATGTTAGCTAAAGGAGGAGTTTTCCATAGTTTAGCATCGTTAAGAACGTACATGGTTGAGAAAGGTATTTTGAAAGAGTAAAGGTGTATTAAATGGCTCGAGGCCCGAGATATAAAGTACCGAGAAGGAGGAGGAGAGAGGGTAAGACTAATTATTATAAAAGATATAGAATGGTTTTATCAAAACAATTGAGATTTGTTGTTAGAAAAACTAATAAATATATTTGGGTTCAGATAATAGAGTTTAAACCACAAGGTGATCACGTGATAGCTGCTGCTCATTCACAAGAGCTTGTTAAGAAATATGGTTGGCTAGGTGGTACTAAAAACACTTCTGCTGCTTATTTAACAGGATTATTAGCAGCTTTAAGAGCTATAAGTAAGGGAGTTAAATATGCTATACCTGATATTGGTTTACATGCTCCTGTTAAAGGTGCTAAAGTATTTGCAGCTATTAAAGCTGCGAACGATATTGGTTTGAAAATACCTTGTAGTGAAGAAGTGTATCCTAGTGATGATAGAATTAGGGGTGTTCATATTTCTAATTGGGCTCAAATGCTTTATGAAAAGGATCCTATTCTATATAATAGATTTTTCTCAATGTATTTAAAGAAAGGATTTGATCCGAGAAATATTGTTGAACACTTTAATGAGGTTAAAAATAGGATTATAGATGAATACAAGAGTGTTTTGGAGAAAAGGTGATTTAATTGTCTTTAATGACACCAATGCCTGCTGTTAATAAACAATTGCTTGAATCATGGATTCCGCGTACACGTGTTGGTAGAATGGTTGTTGAAGGGAAAATAACTAGTTTAAGAGAATTATTTGAACAAAACCTTCCTTTACTAGAACCCGAGATTGTTGACTATCTACTACCTGGTTTAAAATATATACGTTTAGATGCAGGTCTTGTACAGAGAGTTACTGATGCAGGTAGAAGAACTAGATTTAGAGTTGTCGTAGTTGTAGGTAATGAAGATGGATTCGTAGGTGTTGGTTCAGGTAAAGCTCCTCAGTATCTAGATGCTGTGAATAAAGCTGTTAGAAACGCTAAACTGAATATAACGCCGGTTAGAAGAGGATGCGGTAGTTGGGAGTGTAGATGTGGCGAACCACATAGTTTACCGTTTATAGTAAAGGGTAAATCAGGTAGTGTCGTTGTTGTTTTGAAACCAGCACCTAAAGGTACTGGTTTAGTAGCTGGAGATATTGCTAAAGCAGTTTTAAGAATGGCTGGTTTAAAAGATGTATGGACGGAGACGTTTGGTGAAACGAGAACAAATATTAATTTCGCTAAAGCTGTTGTAAATGCTTTGAGAAACACGTATAGATTTGTAACTCCGGGAGACTGGTCTAGAATTTAAAGGTGTTTTAACCGTGAGCGAACTATATGCTATAATCAGAATACGGGGTAGAGTAGACGTACCACCGGATGTTGAATATACTTTGAAACTCTTGCGTTTACATAAGAAATTTCATATGGTTATTTATCCAAGCGACCTACCTGGTTTGAAGAAAATGTTGTTGAAAGTTAAAGACTGGGTTACATGGGGTGAAATAGATTATAATACACTTGTTGAAGTATTGAAGAGAAGGGGTAGATTGGTTGGAAACAAGTTGTTAACAGATGATATTGTAGGTAAATTATTTGCTCAACAAGGTATTTCAAATATCGAGGATTTAGCGAAAGCAATTTTCGAGGGAAGAATTAAGTTACATAAACAGAGCTATATAAAACCAGTATTTAGACTACATCCACCACAAGGTGGTTTTAAAAAGAGTATTAAGAAACCTTATGGTGACGGTGGTGAACTAGGTTATAGAGGTAGAGATATTAATGAATTAATTATGAAGATGATCTAGTGGTGATTTATATGGTTGTACGTAAGAGGAGGAAGAGTAGGAGATTGCGTGGCAGGACTAGGACAATGGGTTGGGGACGTGTAGGTCAGCATCGTAAAAGTGGTAGTCGCGGTGGATTCGGTGCTGTAGGTATGCATAAACACAAATGGTCGTGGACAACGAGATACGCTCCTGATTGGTATGGTAAACGTGGTTTTAAACCACCGTTGAGTACTAGAAGAAGCATATATGCTTTAAATCTAGATGAATTAAACGAAATAATTAGTAAGCTCATTGCTGAGAATAAAGCTGTATGCGAGGATGATAAAATAGTTATCAATATAGCGGAATTAGGTTTCAATAAACTACTAGGTAGAGGAGTGGTTAAATATCCATTGAAGATAATTGTTGAAGAAATATCGAGTAAAGCTAGAGAGAAAATAGAATCAATGGGTGGCGAAGTAGTAGTTATTAAAAAAAGTAGTGGAGAGTAAGATTAATTTTAACTGAAATAAGTTCTTACCTTTATAAAAAAATAATAAATAGTGTTTTACATACTTTTTAATAAGTTTATTTATGAAATAAATCTAAATGGTGTTGTATACAATTGGGTTTACTGGATATAATGGCTAAAATAGCTGATTATATACCGACTGTTGAGAAACCTAGAGTAAGACCTGGTTTATATGAAAGATTAATGTGGACACTCATTGCTCTCATCATATACGTTATTATGGCTAATACGCCTCTCTACGGTATTGAAACAAGAGGTGCTCAACAAATACTACTTGTACAAATAATTTTTGCTTCAAATAGAGGTACGTTGATGGAACTAGGTATTGGTCCAATTGTTACAGCTGGTTTAATAATGCAGATCCTTGTTGGAGCTAAAATAGTTGATCTTGATTTAACAAATCCTGATGATAGAAAAAAATTCACAGCAGCTCAGAAAACGTTTGCACTACTCTTAGCGGGTATACAGGCTTCAATGTTTGTCATAGCTTGTCATTACTGGGAGTTGCGTGGACCTAATCCGATATATAACTGTGCTGCTCCTGTTTTAACTAGAGTATTCGTGGGTTTACAATTATTCATAGCTACTTATTTTGTTATACTGCTTGATGAAATGATACAAAAAGGATGGGGTTTGGGTTCAGGTGTATCTTTATTCATACTAGCTGGTGTAGCTAATACTATTGTTTGGAACATTATTAGTCCAATATCTATTGAAGGCGAACCGCTTGGTTTCATACCTTATTTAGCTTATGTTTTATCAACTGGTGGTAGTTTTAATAATATACTGCTTAGAGCCGGAGGCAGAGATTTAATTGGTTTAATAGCTACGATCGTTATTATCGTTATGTTAGTGTATTTAGATAGTATGAGAGTTGAGATACCGATTACTTCACCTAGATTACGTAGTATAAAATCGAAAATACCTTTAAAATTCCTATATGTAACCAATATACCAGTATTATTCGTTGGAATACTCTATGCTGATATAATGGTTTTCGCATCATTGTTTAGAACATATCTTCGTGGAGTTGTTCCAGAGTTTATCGTTGACTTTATCGCTAAATATGATGAAAACAATAGATTAGTTGGTGGTTTAGCATACTACTTAGCTTCACCGAATGGATTACTAGGTGCTATGAGTGATCCAACTCATACTGTTCTATATAGTATCGGCGTTCTCGGTTTAGCAACGTTATTCGGTATAATGTGGGTTGAAATATCGGGTTTAAGTGCATCAGCTCAAGCAGAAGAATTGATTAAGAGTGGTATGGAGATACCGGGTATTCGCCGTAATCCGAAAATACTTGAGAAACTTCTATCAAGATATATCTGGCCTTTGACAATACTATCAAGCATAATAGTTGCATTAATAGCTGTATCAGCAGATATACTTGGAGTTTACGGAACAGGCACTGGCTTACTACTAGCAGTAGGTATTGTACAACAATACTATGCTTTAATAGCTTACGAGAGAACGCTTGAAGCATATCCATTGCTTAAGAAACTAATTGGTCAGTGATATCTTAATAATAGTTTTCTCATAGTTAGATTTTTAATCCAATTAATTATTTTATTCTAGTTCTAGTATAGTATAGTATTTACATAGGGGTAGTGTATTGCCGAGACCTGCTCTTAGATCTCGGAGTAAGAGAAGAGTTTATGTGAGAACACCCGGTGGTTTAACAACTATACACTATGAGTGGAGGAAACCAGGTGTAGCTAAATGCTGTATATGCCGTAAACCGTTAAGTGGTGTTCCAAGATTAAAACCAGTTGAATTAAGGAAGTTGTCGAGAACGGAGAAGAGACCTGAGAGAATATATGGAGGAGTTCTCTGTCCTAAATGTTTAACTAAGTTATTGAAGGAATCTGTTCGTTCGATCCAAGTACCAGTATCTTAACATAGTTTATCCTATATTTGAATGGTGTTAATTATTGGTTGTTATAGCTATTAGTGGTCCACCCGGTAGTGGTAAAACAACTATAGCAAAACTAGTTGCTGAATACTTTAAGCTAAACTATTTCTCAGCTGGAAGGGTTTTTAGAGAAATAGCTAGTATGAGAGGTGTTTCCATAGAAGAGTTAAGTATTATTGCTGAGAAAGATCCGAGTATTGATCTGGAAATAGATAAACGTAGTTATGAAGAAGCTTTGAAAGGAAACGTTGTTTTAGATGGTCATTTAACAGCATGGATAGTTAAAGATATTGCTGATTTTAAAATATATTTAACAGCACCTCTATTAATCCGAGTTTCTAGAATCTCGAAGCGAGATAATATTAGTTTTGAACAAGCTTTTAGACAAACAATTATTAGAGAGAATACTCAGTGGAAGAGATTTATCGAATACTATGGTATTGATACGAGAGATTTATCTATATTCAATCTCGTTCTAGATGTTAGTAAGATTAATATAGAGGAGACATTTAATATTGTAAGAGAGTTTATAGAGAAAAACTTAAAGTCTAAACAAGTAATCTAGTTGTTTAAAGATTAACTAATGGTGTTTTAAATGCCAGCTATTGAAATAGGCAGAATTTGTGTCAAACTAGCTGGTAGAGAAGCTGGTAGAAAATGTGTTATAGTTGATATTATAGATGAAAACTTCGTATTAATAACAGGACCTAAGCAATTAACAGGTGTTAAGAGAAGGAGAGTTAATATTAAACACATTGAGCCATTGAATATAGTTATCAATATTAATAGAGGAGCAAGCGATGAAGAAGTAATTAAAGTTCTTGAATCAAATAATTTAATTGAATTTATGAAAGAAAGAGTTAAACCGAGTTTAAAACCTGTTTAGAAAAGCATTCTTTACAGCATATATTCTTATTCTCTTATTAGGTTAGATAGATAACGGGTTGGAATTAGTTTTAATTAAGAGAGGTTTAATGTATTGGGTTTAGCTGAGAAGGGTTTAGAATTCATAGATAAGATAACTAAACATGCTGGTTATTCAAATGAATGGATTGTTTTAAGAGAAGAAGACACTAGTCCCGATTATGGAGTGTTTCCGTACAGTAGATCGATTGATAAACACATTGTTAACGGTGTTATTAATTTAGATAAACCACCTGGTCCAACTAGTCACGAAGTTGTTGCTTGGATTAAGAAAATGTTTGGTATTGATAAAGCTGGTCATGGTGGAACACTTGATCCTAAAGTAACAGGTGTTTTACCAATAGGTTTAGCTAATGCAACTAAAGTTATCGGTAATGTTGTGCATAGTGATAAGGAGTATGTTATGGTTATACAGTTGCATGGCGATGTTGATGAAGACAAGCTTAGAGAAGCGTTGAACGAATTCATTGGTGTTATATATCAAAAACCACCGCTTAGATCAAGTGTTAAAAGGAGTATTAGGAAGAAGAGAGTGTATTCTATTGAATTAATTGAAACGAGAAACAGATATGTTTTGGTTAGAGTACACTGTGAAGCGGGAACATATATGAGGAAAATAGCTCACGATCTCGGTTTAATAATCGGAACCGGTGCTCATATGAGAGAATTGAGACGTGTAAGAACAGGACCTTTTAGAGAAGACGAGACTCTTGTTAAAATGCAAGATGTTAGTGAAGCTCTATATCTATGGAGAGTTGAAAACAATGAATCATTATTGAGGAGGATAATACTACCTGTTGAAACAGCTATTGTTCATCTACCCAAGATAATGATTAGAGATACAGCTGTTGATTCAATAGCTCACGGCGCTGATCTAGCGGTACCCGGTATTGTTAGGTTAACGAAAGATGTTTCACCCGGTCGTATAGTTGCTTTGCTTACGTTAAAAGGTGAGCTTGTTGCTCTAGGTAAAGCTTTGAAGAGTGTTGATGAAATTAAGAGTATGGATAAGGGTATTGTTGTTAAAACATGGAGAGTTTATATAGATAGAGGAGTTTACCCAAGTACGTGGAGGAAGAAGTAATTGAGCACACATTACTTTAGAAAGAGTCGTTTTAGCGATAAACAATTCATATCACTGAGTATTCATGGTCAAACTCTCGAGTTTTTAACATATAGTTCGCTT
This sequence comes from Desulfurococcaceae archaeon, assembly GCA_038897715.1. Lineage (GTDB taxonomy): Archaea > Thermoproteota > Thermoprotei_A > Sulfolobales > Desulfurococcaceae > JAWAVV01. The sequence goes on along the minus strand of JAWAVV010000003.1, from coordinate 82,331 downwards.
TTCTCCGGTAGGAGAGTTGATCTAGGTACTCGGTTACTACTAGAATACATTAGAATCCCGGAGAAGGGGGTTGTTTTAGACGTTGGTTGTGGATACGGTGTTATAGGTATAACTATTGCTAAATTAAATAGTAATCTAAAAGTATACATGGTAGATATTAATCCATTAGCTGTTAAAGTATCTAGATATAATGCTAAGTTAAATAATGTAATTGACCGTGTCACTATTCTAGAAGGTGATTGTTATAAACCGGTTGAAAACATGTTATTTCAAGCAATATATAGTAATCCACCTTTATCAGCAGGTAGAGATATTGTAGAAAACATAGTTTTAAACGCTAAGAAGTATTTGGATACAAACGGGTTTGCACAATTCGTAATAGCTCAGGGTAGAGAATACATAGTTAATAGAGCGAAACAAGAATATAGAATTGTTGAATCAATAAATAAAAAAGGATATACAATACTCTACTTAAAACCATAGTAGAAAACAATAAATAACTACTAAATATAAAGGAAAATAATAGAGCCGGGGTGCCCGAGCGGTTTAAGGGGCTGGCCTGGAGAGCCAGTGGGCTATCTGCCCGCGCGGGTTCGAATCCCGCCCCCGGCGTTTCATATGATTTAAACAATTCTCTAGATTTAAACAATAGTTTTGAAAAACTTATCTATCTAGATAGGTTTTGTAAAACCCCATTTCTCAAGTGCTTTAGCGAGTTCTCTATGTGTTTTAGCATATTCTTCTAACGGAATGTTTTCAATTATTGCTTCAAGTGCTTGTCTAACAGCTCTAGCTCCCGCAAATGGTCCATCGGGATGTCCTATCACCCCTCCTCCTATTTGTATTACAATATCTCTTCCCAAAGCTTCTATCACGGGTGGCAGTATTCCAGGATGTAATCCGCCTGAAGATACTGGAAAAGCTGGTTTAATATGATACATAGGTTGCTCGAGATGTAGTAAATCACCTGGTTCTGGTTTGAAATAATCTTCTCTAAGAATTCTAGCATAATTAATTACATCTATTTTCTCTCCTTCAAGTTTACCTACTCCAGCTGTACCTATGTGTAACTGATCAACACCTATTATTCTCAACAATTTCGCTAATACATACATTGATATACCGTGATATTTATTCCTAGTAAATGCTGCATGCATTGCTCTATGAGCATGTATTGCTAAACCATATTCTTCACACAAATCTCTAATGTACGTTAACGAACTCCAACCCGTTATAACTACATCTAACATTACGTATGGATTACCATAGTCAGCTACTAGTTTCAATCTCTTCTCCATCTCTCTAATATCTGCTGTAATATTAGCAAACCAAACTTTTCTCTCACCAGTCTCTTTCTCAACTCTATCGATAACTTTCATAATAACACGAGCTCTAGCTTCAAATCTGCAGAAACTAGGACTAGCTAAGTTTTCATCATCTTTAATATAATCAAGTCCACCCGATAGGATTTCGTAAGCTAGTTTCTCGACTTCTTCAGGTGTATATCCCTCTTTTGGTTTAGGAACAGTTCCTACAATTGGCCGTTCAAGTATTTTAAAAATATCTCTAACTCCTTTAACACCCTTACTCGGTCCTTTAAAATACTCTAGGAATTTCTTAGGTAGATAAATATCTTCTAATCTAATCCACATAGCTCTCTTCATACCAAAAATATTTCCAGCAATACTGGCTAGAAAACTCGGAATATTTCCTTCTTCAAACAATTCTAATGGATAAGCTATTTTTACGATATAAGAGCCGTCACCGAGATTTAGTATTTCATATACTCTAGCACTTAGCGATTTAACTCTATTAACATCGTACCAAGGATATAGAGTTGTCCATGTACCGGTACTGCTTTCAGCAGCCACTCCACTAGCTACTTCTTCTATTTTAAAACCGGGAGCTGGAGTAATTCTAAACACTCCGATAACATCGTTACTCAAATCCGGCTCATAGCCTGGAGATAGGTATTCATAATATGATTCGAATTCATATCTCTTTACCATAATTATCACACTTAACAATACATGTTTGGATTAGCTAGTAATTATAGATATTATAGCTAAGTAAAATAATAAATTATACTTAACAATCTTATTTATACGTTAAAAGTATTTTCTATAAAACATCTTTAAGTAAATAATTTAAACAATACTATTTTACATATTGATGAATTATAGATTTAAGTATTTGAGGTATAGATATGAGTGATAAAATAGTTGAACACGGTTTACCGGGTAGATTTGATTATTTAGAACATACTTCGGACATATATATTGTAGCATACGGTTCTAATTTAATAGAATTGTTTGAGAATTCTGGATTAGCATTATTTGAATCAATGACTGATACTAGAAAAGTCAAACCATTAGTTGAAAAAAGAGTTGAAACTGAAGGATTTGATATGGAAAATCTTCTTTACAAATGGCTTGAAGAATTATTGATAATCTACTATAGTGAGAGAATAATGTGTAGTGAAATAATCGTTGATGAAATAAGTATTGCTAGATTAAATAATGATTACGTTTACAGAATTAAAGGTAAGTGTCGTGGTGAAGTATTTAATCCAGAGATACATGAACCACGTGTTGAAATCAAAGCAGTTACATATTATTTAATGAGAATAGTTAAAAGTGAGGAACAGTGGAGAGCATATTTTGTTCTAGATATTTAATAATTAATCAACAGATTTTTCTTCAATGAAATAATGCATTTTTCACAGAAGAATCTTGTTTTAACATCTACTTGAGATACATTATTGCTGAAACTCATAACACATTCTCTAATATCACAGTGTTTAAGATTCATTAAATGACCCAGTTCATGAACGATCTCTTTACTTATTCTTTCAACATATAATTGACGATCTATTTCTAAACCATAGAATCTCTGGTCAAGTCTTCTAGTGAATACAACAGCTAGTTTTCTAACAGGATCTGCTTCACCGAATACGAAATTAAAACCATGTTCAAAACCATCTATGTAACCAATACCAACAGTATAAAATCCGTTCTCTCTATGTCTACTGATGACGTTTATCAATTGATCTATTAAACATGAAGCCAGGTATTGTCTTCTACTCCAGTCAAAACACTTCATGCTAGGAGATACAATATCTGGCCAAATAAATAGTTCAAAACGTGGTATTATTTTTTCAAAACTATCAGTAACTCTATTAGTAATTTCATCTAGATAATCTAAAATACCATACGTCGTCATTATCACTAAGAATGTTTTAATACTCAAATCGACCTCCTATTTGAAGATTATTAAAGAATAGATAATTTATTTAATAATATAAATATGCCGCCGCGGGGACTTGAACCCCGGACCCCCCGGTCTTCAGCTTCACCGAATACTTCTCGGAAAACCTGTTATCCGAGACAGTATTCTCGGGCGCTCTCCCAGCTGAGCTACGGCGGCATTTATCTAATATTATTATTCTCAAACTAGAGATTTATTAATTTTAATCAAAATCATATATTATAACTACTAGTAGTCGGTGTAGTTTATGATCGCAGCTGTATTGGCTGGAGGTTTCGGTAAAAGACTTAAACCATATACTGATGAAATTCCTAAATCTTTGATCGAGATCTGTGGGAAACCTATTCTAGAATGGCAGATTAATTGGTTGAAGAAACATGGTTTTAACGAAATCGTTTTACTAATTGGCTATAAGAAAGAGAAAATAATTGATTATTTCGGTAGTGGATGTAAATATGGTGTTAAGATAACATACGTTATTGAAGACGAACCTTTAGGTACGGGAGGTGCTGTTAAAAACGCTGAACATATTCTTAGTAAAGTGGATTTCTTTCTATTAATAAATGGAGATATATTAACTGATCTCAATCCACTTAAACTAGTTGAGAAACTGAGCGAAAAATACCTAGGCGTTATAGCCGCTGTTCCATTACCAAGTCCGTACGGTGTATTGGATTTAGAAAATTCTAGAATAAAAGGTTTTATTGAGAAACCACAGATTAGAGAATATTGGATAAACGCTGGAGTATATGTTCTTAAATCTGAGGCTTTAAAGTATTTTCCAGAAAAAGGTGATTTAGAGAGAACGGTTTTCCCTGAAATGGCTAGAAGAGGATTATTGGGAGCTGTAAAGTATGAAGATGTTTTCTGGAAATCAGTAGATACTTTTAAAGATATTGAAGAAGCTTCGAGAATTCTAAGTGAACGAATTGAGAAATAATAGTTTCAAAACTGAGGAATAGAGTAGTCAAACACGTTTGTTTAATTTCATTTGTTTTCATATTTTAAAACCTAGTTTTACTAATCTTTCTCTCTCAGGTGGTTTAGTTAATAGACTAATAACTATTGTTAATGTTATAGAGAGTATTATCGACGGATACCATGCTTCGAAAATATAAGGCCATCTGAATCCTTTCATACTGCAGTATATTATTATAGAAAGCCAGGATACTGTAGAACCAATTATAACTCCTTTACTCGTTGTTCTACGCCAATATAGTGAAAGTATTAGGGGTCCAACTAGACAACTAGATACAACGCTTGCAGCTGTTCCCCATAAATCAGCTAAAAGTCTTGGTGGATTAGTAGCAGTAATCACAGTTAGTAAACCTATAATTAATGTAACTATTCTAGTCCATTTCATAATATCTTTACTCGAAATATTTTGTTTTATAAAACTCGCAAAAACATCTTTTACAACAGCTTGAGCGGCAATAGATATCATTACTGTTACTGTAGACATTGATGCAGCATATATACCTGATAGGAATAATCCAGCGAGAACTGGTGGTGAATGTTCTATAACAAGTATTGGTATAGCTTTATCTGTATCTTTTAAATCTGGATAGAGTATTCTAGTTGTCGTAGCAGCTATGTTTATGGGAAATGTGATTGCGAAAGCAAATAGTACAGCTATTAACATAGCCCATCTAAAAGCAGATTCGTGTTTAATACCGTAGAATCGAGTAATTGCTGCTGCATTACCCCAAGGTAGGAAACCGATAACGAACAATACTACTAAACATATCCAGAAATTCTCCCATGGATAACCGGTTAGCGATGGATTTATATCGTATAGTTTACTCAACAAGTTATCTAATCCACCGACCAGTGTTAAACCTAAGAAACCGATGTATAAAGTTACTGTAACCATAATTATTGCTTGAATAGCTTGTGTCCATACTGCACCTATATATCCGCCTAGAACTGTGTAGAAGAGCACTACTAAAGCACTTATAACTAAACTCAATACATAAGGTAAACCCATGATAACTTCAGTTTGTTTAGCCATACCTACAAGTAGTGAAGTAGCGTAGAGAAACATACTGTAGAATACGATAAAAACTACAGTTAGTTTAACCCATTTACTACCATACCTGTACTCGAAATAATCCGGAATAGTTAGAGCTCCAGCTCTCATACTTTGAAATCTTAATCTAGGGCCAAGTACTAGGAAACAAATAGCAGTACCTAAAAGCGCTGTACCCCAGGAATCTCTAAAACCCATTGCTAAACCGTAATTCCACTGCCAACTACCAGCGACTGTAAATATAACTGCACTGAAGTAAACGGTTCCGAAAGATAATGCTGTTAACCATGGTCCAACCGCTCTCCCACCAATATAGTAGTCTTCAATACTTTTAATCCTCTTAGCTGAAATCCAGCCAACGATCAACATTATTATGAAGTAAATTAATACAACTAATACTATCTCTATATTCATTTTCCACCACTTTCTTCTTCAAAGAGAGTTTTTCTATATAGTTTTAAACCAAAAAATATTGAAATAACTATAGCTAGAATGTAGCCAAGCAGTAGTAGTATTAAACCAATATATTTCTCAAACATATAGACATCTCCTTAATTAAACTCTTAACGAAAGTCATTTTAAACTATTCAATATAGATTAACGTATTCTCTTAACTCAGAATTTCCGGCTATCATCATAGCTCTTAGTTTCGAGCTCTAGAGACTCTCTTATCATCATATATTAATTATTTAAACATAATCATAATTATAAATGCTGATGAAATCTTACTCTCAATTAAATATTATTTTAGGGTAAATATAGTGTTTTTCAAATCCTTTATCATGTTAAATAAGTTTTATCAATATGTTGATCAAAATGATTATTAACAATAATCTATAAATAGAATTATAAAATACTGATGTTTAATTCAACTATTCTTTTAGATAAACATTTAATAAGTCTATAGTTGGATATTAAATAAATATTCAATACACCGTAAATGTTGTAATGTATAAAACACCTTGTTCGAGAAATAATTTATAAATAGAGCGGCGGTCGTCTAGCCTGGACTAGGACGCCGGCCCCCCAAGCCGGAGATCCCGGGTTCAAATCCCGGCCGCCGCATTGTCTGTAATGATTAATTAATATGAATTTATTCATAAAGTATTCTTACAAGCTTTTTAACATATTTATCGATAAATATCGTGGTGTTTTCGATGAGCGATATTGTTAAACTAATTAATGTTTGGAAAATATATAGATCTGGTGTTGTCAATTTCCCAGCTCTTCGAGGTGTAAACCTATTTGTTAAAAGAGGAGAGTTTATTTCAATTATGGGCCCTAGTGGTTCCGGTAAAACAACATTGTTGAATATGATTGGTTTACTCGATAAACCTACGCGTGGTAAAATATATATTGACGGAATCGATACTTCAACCATACCTGAACATAAAGTAGCTGATTTTCGTAATAGAAAAATAGGTTTTGTTTTTCAACACTTTAGTTTAATAAATAGACTGACCGTTTATGAAAACATTGAATTACCTTTAATTCCTCGAGGTATATCTCCAAGTCTGAGAAAGCAATTGGTTAAAAAAGCGTTGTTAATGATCGGCGGTGAAGAATCTTGGCTTAATAAGAAACCTAGTCAATTAAGTGGTGGTCAACAACAACGTGTTTCAATAGCTAGAGCGATTGTTGGTAGACCTGAAATATTGTTAGCCGATGAACCAACTGGTAATCTAGATAGATTATCTGCTAAAATAGTGGTAGATACGTTTGTTAAACTAAATGAACAGGGTTTAACAATTATCTTAGTAACACACGATCCTGAAGTAGCTCATTGTTCTGACAAGATACTTATAATAAGAGATGGTAGTATAATTGGAGAAAAAGAGTCTTTGAAAAACGAGTGTATTCTAAATAAAATACTGTAGGCGGTGAGTAGAGTGTTAAAAGAATTAAATCTAAGATTCTTATTCATACTATTGCTTATACTCGTAAATACGTTACCCATTAGATATAATGTTAGTAGTGTAGATTACGTTGACTGGATTATTGAAAACTATTCGTTCAGATCATCTACTGGGGAATCAGTTTATCCAGGAAGTAGAAATACACAGCTAACTATTATAGCTAGATATATTGATAGCTATGATGCTATTAATCCAGTAGCGTGTATTAATCTGCCAGAGGGATTTCAATATATTGAATCAAACTGTGTACCGGCTAGAGACTTTGGAGACAACGTAACAGATATAGTTAAACCGGGAATTACGGTTTATTTCCGTTTCAGAATCAACGTAGATAGAAGCATAGAACCTGGATTATATGAAGCACTAGTTAATATCACGTATTTTAAAATCAATGATAATAATCTGTATTGGGAAATATTCAGTGTTGAACTAGAAGTCTCGGAATATCCGCCGCTAGATTTGAAAATCATAGATTCCTACTTCTCACCCTACAATTATCCCGGTGCTCGTAATGTAGATATTATACTAATTATTCTCAACAATGGTGAGTCAAGTATTAATTCATTGAGATTAAATCTAATTCTACCTGTTGAATTAGTTGAACCTAGTGAAATAAACTACACATATGTGTTAACAATACCAACGGGTAGAGAAGTGTATTTAAGTATTGGACCAGTAGTTATTAATCCATATGCTTCTCCGAACACTCGATATACGGGAATATTACGTGTTTATGCACAGTTATCAACTAGTGATAATGTAGTATATAGTGATGAGAGACAATATAATATTACGTTAAGTACGGGCTGTAGCGATGTTGTTAAAATAAATGTATTAACATATGAATTGACGTCGAATACTCAACTACCTGGTTTAAGAAATACTGGTTTAAGAATACTTATTCAATCACTGGAAGATGATTTATTAAATATAAAGTATTCTAGAGTTTTACTTGAAAACGCTGAATCAGTTAATGGTTCTAATACAGTTATTTATGTTCACAACATTATACTCAACTATTTAGATGTGTTTTGGATTACTTATAACGGTATTAACATTTATGAAAACGCATCTTATATGAGAATAAACACTACAATATACGGTACTATGGTTAGGAATAATGTAGAGTACCCTGTTTCTATTAATCTAAGTTTTACAATAATTTTAATCAATAGAGATATAGAGATATATGTTAAGAAAATATGGTGGAGAGATAGTATAGCTTACCCCGGTTCTACGAGTAATGAACTGATCATTAGTATTTTCAATAATGAAACACAGTTATCAATAATAGATGCTGTTGTAGAATTAGAAACGTTTTCTAACGTTATTTATCCAAATAATTTAACTGTTTACAATATAGTGTTGAATAGTGGTTCGTTAACAGAAATAGTTTATACAGATATAGCAATTCCTGAATCAACACAGCCTGGATTATATGAAGGAGTGTTGAAAATAACAGGAGTATTGAGATGTGTTGACAATTCGTTTAAATACATAACTATTACTCGTAGAATTTTCATTCTAGTAACAGATTATTCAAATCTAGAACCCGTACTTCCAATGTTCTCTATAATTGATACCTACTGGGGTGAAGTAACACCGCAATACGTATACCCTGGAGAAGCTAAAGCTCCTTTAACGATTGTATTACAAAATACAGGTATTGTAACAGTATCTAATACTTTAATCGTAATTGAGAGTATTGAGCCTAGTGATGTGTTTCCACTAGGTAATTCAGCAATATGTAGTTTACAGCTATCTCCGGGCTCGGTTTGTTCAGCAACTGTTTATCTAGATTTGAGGAATAGCAGTAGTGGTTTGAAAACAATAAATATCGTTGTAAAATATAATTTAAACATATATAATTTAAACAAAGTATTTGTTCAAAAACTAAAATCTAGTATATATCTACCAGAATACATGCCTGGAGGGAAAGTACTTGTAGTTGACTATAGATGGTTGAATAACAACCCGGTTTATAACGGTTCTAGAAAAGTGGTTTTATCAATTACGTTTAGTAATTTAGAAGCCTACACTATTGGTTCAATATGGGTTTCTTTGAAAACACCGAGAGGTGTAGAAATACATAGTGGTTATTCTCGGACAATATATGTTAATGGACCGGTAATGTCGTTGCAGACTGCAACGGTTTACTTCACACTAGATCTTCTCTGTTTTCCAGGAATTTATAACGCTACAGTAGAGTTTGACTACTATTTACAATCAAATAATGGTGGTATAAGGAAGACTAGTGTAGATAAAATTTCGTTAATTGTTGAAAACAGTACTGGTTCTATAGAATTCGTTACATATGGTTGGATAACACCGCCTCGAACTCCTCCTGTTTATGGAGCACAACTATATATTATATTACGTAATGTAGGATTTCCAACATTAAGTAATCCTGTTTTAAAAATGAAGTTACCCAGTGGTGTAGTAGAGTCTAGAACTAATAGTTCAGAGCCATTACTGATACCTTTAGCTATATTAACTCCACAGCAATTGTTTATAAATCAAATTACTTCAAACAATATCTTTCAACTACTTACACAATTTGTTCAATCAACACCTACGAGTAGTGTTAGTAAAGGTGATTTCTTAACATTCATTGTTCTACTAAATATTGAAGAAAATTATACAGTTCTCAACATACCGTGTAATTTATCATTCATAGATCACTGGGGCGAGGAATACTATGTTTCACTAAATTTATTGATCGAATTATTAACAGTACCACCTGTGTTGAATATTTATCCAGAAAGCCCCTTAATCGTATTTAGAAATGGTACTGCTTTTCTAGATGTTGTTGTTGAAAACAATTATAGTGTGAGAGTAGCTAACGTATACGTAGTGTTGATTCCAGTATCTGGAAACGCTATTCCAATTAATTCTTTGAAATATATTGAGAAACTAGAGGGTAGAAGTAGGGTTGTTGTGAGATTTGAATTGGTGTATAATCCAGTACAGATACATGTTAGTTCAATACCAGCGTCGTTTTCTTCAGCTGTTTTTCAAACTACTCTGATATATACAGATGTATCTGGCGTTATTCACAGTATTAATACAACACTAGCTGTTTTAGTAAAGCCGTTTATAGAAATAATTCTATTGCCTGAGATCGTAGCTAAGTATTCTAAAGGTATTTTATCAGTAAATGGTATTATTGCTAATATAGGAATATCTACTGCTAAAAGTACTGTTATTTATCTAAAATACAGTAATTTAGAGACAGTGTATATTATAGGAGATGTTGAGCCTTCTTCACAACTACCTTTTAGACTCGAGATCACTACACAATATACTAGCGATAAGTGTACTCTAGTTGTTAAATACCGTGACGAGTACGGTATTGAATATTTATTAACAGAAGAACTGGAGATACAAAGGGTTTTTGAAGAGAGTGTTACAACCACTACTGTAGAGAATAGACTTGATGTTTTAAAATACCTAGTTATAGTTGCAATAGTTTGTTTTCTAAGCGGAGTATTCTATGTAATACATAGATATGTTAAAAATACTAGTAAGAGGATGATGTATGAGACTAGTTGATATTATAAGACTGAGTATTAAAGTATTAACAGAGAGAAAGATAAGAGCAGTATTAACTATTACAGGAGTAGCTATTGGTCCATTAACACTAATGATGATAGGAAGTATTGTTACAGGTGTTGGTGAATTTATAGTTTCGTCAATAACTGGTCTTGGACAGAGCTTAATAGTAGTATTTCCAGAAACTGGTTATAGACTGAGTAGAGAAGATTTACAGTTTCTACGAAATATACCCGGTGTTGAAGACGTTTCACCATTCTATACTTTTCAAGGAAGTATCGTTGTTAACGGTGTTCGTAAAACAGTGTATATTTATGGTGTAAACCCTGAGTTTATCGTTAAAGCAATAACTAGTTTAAGAGTATTAGAAGGACGGGTTCCGTTAGAAACAGAATTTGGTAGAGCACTCATAGGCTACAGTATTGTATACGATAATGGTGTAAAACACTATGAGTTAAACGATGTATTGTCAATAACGATATACAATGTAGGTAAAGGAGGTAGAGTTGAAGTTAAGAAACTAAACGTAATGATAACCGGAATACTAGATAGATTTGGTGGTGCTCTTTTTCTAAATCCAGATATGGGTGTTATTATACCATTAGAAACTATTGAGAAAACTATTGGTGTAAGAGAATGGAGTGGTATACTAGTATTAGCTTCTTCTCCAGAACTAGTTAAAACTATTGAGAGAGAAATAAGAGATACCTATACTAATAAAGCAAGCGTTGTTTCTTTCATAGCTATTGCTGAAACTGTTTCAAATGTTGTAGAAGCTGTTGATTTCGTAACGTTTGCAGCATCGACATCATCGTTTGCAGTAGCTATTGCTGGTGTAGCAGCATCTATGATTACTAGTGTTATTGAGAGAACGAGAGAAATAGGTATTATGAAAGCTATTGGTTTCCGTGATAAACAAATACTTTTACTAATAATTTCCGAAGGTGTTTTGATCAGCTTCATAGGTTTCATTATAGGCTCTACACTAGGTGTAGTAGGAGCTAGAATACTAGCTAATTCCACTGGTTTCAGAATAGGTGTGATAGAGATAAGAGCTGAACCTAAATTCACACTTGATCTATTCATTAGAAGTATATTATTAACACACGCTGTAGGAGTACTGGGTGCATTGTTTCCCGCGTATAGAGCTATGAAAATACCTCCAGCGGTTGCTTTAAAATACGAGTAGATTCTAAAGTATTACTGTTTAACTGTTTCTACTAATAATTGTTTCTTAGAAACCAACCAGTCTACGATGTTTTTCTGTATTTGTTTCGGAACAGGATGTTCTATTGTTTTTTCAGAGAACATTCTTCTACATGGTTGTTTAACAGGGTGTTTTACTAAATCAGCTACTATAAGTTTTCCTCTAGTTGTTAATTTAACGATTACTTTAACGAGATGATGGTGTAAACTACCTCCTTCAGGTCTATAGTAACCGTGTTTAGAAATAGTATTGAATAACAATACTTGATTAGAAAAAGAGATTTTATTTATAATTCCAGTAATTCTAGTTGCTTCACTGTACTTAACAGGATCTTTAGGCAAGTAGTTGTATGGATAAACTAGTATAATTAGTGAATTACTCACGTTTAACAATTCTTCTAGGATACTAATAGTGGTATCTAGGTTAAAAGATCTGGAGATTAATATGTTATCTAATCTACAGTTGAATATTCTACATAGTTTAACTAAATACAGAGTATCTATTCCACCAAACTCTATGTTTAAAACAACATACACTGTGTCATTACTACTTCTGTAAGCTAACGTGTAGTGCATAATAGGTAAAACAATACCCGGTTCTCCGTAGAATTCTACAATCCAGTCTTTTCTCAGAGGATTTATTAATTCATCTAGTTGAGTAATACCAGTTAGTTTCACAGAGTTAACACCATGTTAATACTAGATTGATATAAACGAGAGAGTTATCCGGAACTATTTTATATACACAATAATATTTTCTAGAAACTATTTACTTACTAATGGTGAGTTTATTGGGTCGAAACACTCCTTCAATTAAAACTATTGTTTACAAATATGTTAATAGATTGAGTAAGATAGTAGAAATTCTACCTCAAGAAGAAAGAATAATTTTTACAAACTATTTAAACGATCTTGAAACAACTATATCAATATGTTCTCATATAGGTGTAGATGATCCATTAGAAATACTATTCATACATTTACTCCGTAGAATGAAGGATTTACATAGAACTTGGTAATGTAGAGAATACTAGTTTTTTAAATATCTAAATAAATATTCATGAATATGTTCTTCTTAACTCTCATGTAGTGATTTATGTCTCGCTTTTTTATTTAAACAGTTTTGGAAAACTCTGTGTTTAATAAATATGTTTTACTAACTAATGGTTATCTCAATGAATAACTACTGGCTACTAGATGTTAAGATTAGAGATAACAGAGTGTTTTTATCAATATATAGTGAAACTAACGGTTCTATTCACGAGAAAATGTTTAATTTAAATTTCTACGGATATATTCTCGGTAATGAACCTGAAATAATTGCTAGAGAACTGTATAATATAGATGGTGTTGAGGATGCTTGGGTTGAAGAATGGCGTACACCGCCTTACTATAATGAATCTGTTAAAGTAGTTGTTTACAAAACTACAGATTATGGTTTGTTTCGAAAAATAGTTGAAACCAGTTTGAGAAATGGTTTAAAAGTAGTAAATAATTACCCACATCCACTTGTTGAAGCACTCTATAGAGCTGGATTAAGACCATTAGTTAGAATAAGGTTTTTAAACAGTAGATTAGAGACGATTGAATGGAATCCTTTTGATAGAGACCCTTTCATTAACTACGTTATCGTTGGTTTTGAAAACGGCTACTATTTCGTTGAAACAAATAGTGAGAAGAGTATTTTTTGGAAAATAAGTGATGTCGTCGACTACTTGGTTTCTGGAAAATACGTGCTCGGTTTCGCTGATCCGTATCTATATGTGAAATTAGTAGAAATAGAGCCGTGTGTGAAAAACATTGTATATACATGGATTTTATCCGGTTCTCACCATCCATCGGAGTTTTTTGAATGGAGTAGATTAAGCTATACGCCGTTGAGTTTAATGAATAACATGAGTATAGGTAGAATATTGTCGACTATAGAGACACTACATGCTAGAGACAGGAAGTACTTAGTTTATAAAACACATGGTAGGAGAGAGAATTGGAAAACTATGAGAGAATTGTTGATTAATGACTGTGGTGGTGTTGTTTATCAACCAAAACCGGGGTTGTATTGGAATGTTTGTCAAATAGATTTCAAAAGTCTATATCCAAGTATTATTGTTAAATACAATGTATCTGGTGAAACAGTTGATAGAATTAATTGTGTTAATGAATTAGAGATTCCGTGGAGTAATCATAAAATTTGTTTAGACAAGAAAGGAGTTGTACCTGAGAGTATTGAGAAACTAATTGTTCTGAAAGATACTTATAGTGAATTATTTAATCAAACTAAAGAATCTGTATATGAGTATAGGAAGAATGCAATTAAATGGATACTTGTAGCAAGCTTCGGATACTTAGGTTATCGAAATAGTTTATTCGGTTCAATAATGGCTCACGAGATTGTTACAAGTACTAGTAGAGAGTTGATGAGGAAAGCTAGATTAATTGTTGAAAAACTTGGTTATAGAGTTATACATATTATTATTGATAGTTTATTTATTGAAGGAGTATTTAGTAAATGTGAATGCGATTTCATCAGGAATAGGATTGTTGAAGAAACAGGGTTTGATGCTAAAGTTGAAGCACACTATATTTGGCTATATATACCTCGTAGTTTCAATGATAATAAAGGTGTTGCGAACAAGTATTATGGTTTGTTTTCAAACAATCAATTTAAAATAAAGGGTCTTATGTGTATTCGAAGAGATACACCATTATTTATTAAAAAAGCTCAGTTAGAAGCATTGAAGAAATTGTTTGAAGCACGGTCTCCGAGAGAGTTCTATAGTAAACTAGTTGAAGCTCATAGAGTAGTAGATCAATATGTTGAAAAAATAGTTAAAGGAGAGTATAGTTTAAACGAATTAATCATATGTAGAGAAAGTAGTGTTAGAAATAGTTATCGTAAACCATATCTCTATGTTTATAGAACTAAGCCTCCGTTTAGATTAATATATGTAGGCGATAAATTGACTCCGTATGAGGAATATAGTGGAGTCATAGATATAAACAAGTATATAGAGCTTTTAGAAAAAGCTAGAAGAGAATTACCGAGTGTTAACGATGTATTGAAATATAACTTTGTTTAACATGTGGAAAGATTTCTCTCATTAAACTAGTTGTAGTTAATGAACCTACTACGGTATTTCCAGGTATTGTTTTTAAATCTTTATCATTATAATATGGTTTTGGATATGTACGAGGATCGTTTATGGGTAGAATTGCCTGTAAACTAGACTTCATTAACTTCAAAGAAATATGTGAGGGTTGTAAAGAGAACTGTTGTAGGAAATTCTATGCTATCCTACTACCTGAGGAAGAAAGTGAATTCAGCAATGTGTCTTTTGATATAAAAACTGATCGAGGTATTGTTAAATGTATTGGTTCATTTAATGGGAAACCATGTCCTTATCTTAACGAAAAAGGATTCTGTACAGTATATGATAAGAGACCGTTTGATTGTAGAATATGGCCTGTTTTAATATATATTGATTTTAAAACAAGAGAGAAAGTAGTGTATCTAGATTTAGAGTGTCCTAGAGTTAGAGAGAATAGAGTGCCGCGGGAATTTGTTGAGAAAATAATTAGTGTTGTAAAAAATATAGAGATTAGTGATGAGTGGCTTGAGAAATACACGTTAGCACCATGGCCTAATAATTTAATCGAAATAGCTAGATTTAAATAAAGTATTTGAATACTTCTATCACTAGTTGAAGGTGTTTAGAATGTAAATATATTGCTGGGAATTGATAGAGAATCTTTATTAGTTTAATCTTTAAAGCTTTATATCTAGATAGATTCATAATGGTATGTGATGAACCCGGGCGGAAGAGACTCTATATAGATTAAGAGGATGAATTATTCGGCCTTAACTGATCCTCTATTTTAACAAGGGGTTTATGTTGAGAATAATATCTCGCGAAATACTAGATAAGCTTGGCTACAACTATATATATAAACGAGAAGAAGGCGTTGAGCCGGAATATGTAGATACTCGTTTTTCAGATATTGTACCAGAGTTTTCATCAACAGATATAGGTGAGTGTAAACTCTATAAACATCAATATGATGGTTATATTGCTTTAAGAAATGGATTTAATGTTATATTGAAATCCGGAACTGGTAGTGGTAAAACAGAAGTATGGGTTCTACACGGTATTAATGAGGTGAAGAATAATAAGCGATACACTATTCTAGCTCTATACCCGACTCTAGCTTTAGCGAATGATCAGATTAAGAGGATAAATAAATATTTCTCATTAATAGGTATTAATCCACTACAAATAGATAGTGTTAAGAAAGAAGAATATGTGTCAACGATAGGTCGTAGTAGGTTAAGAGAACTAATTAATAGTTCAAACATTATTATTTCAAATCCAGCTTTCATACTACATGATCTTAAGAAATATTTTTTAAAAACAAGTAATGTTTTACTTCGCAATATTTACGAGAGACTCAACTTACTTGTTATTGATGAAATAGATTTTTATGGTCCAAGGAGTCTAGCGTTACTACTCGGTATTATTAAATTATTATCTAGTATTACTGATAATAGACTACAAGTAGTTGTTTTAACAGCTACGCTAGCTAATCCCGATGATATGGGTGTTTTTCTTAGAGAAATTACTGGTAGAGAGTATAGAGTTATTACTGGTAAACCGTTTAGCGTTGAAAACCATGTATATATTGTTCTCGGTAAGAATATTAGAGAAATTTGGAATAAATTAAGATTAGATAGAGATAAAATACTATCTATATTGAATAATGAAGCTGTGAAAGAAGAGGTAATTAAGTCAATTGAATCATTTGATTACTTTACTAAAAACCTCTATAGATTACTATCAATCTTATCTGCATTCAACTACGAATTACCACAGTTATCAACAGACCCTGTTGAAATAATTAGTAACTATATGAATGACGATTATGTAACGATAGTTTTTACAAACAGTATATCGAGTGCTGAAGAAATAGTTAGGAGTATTAAATACAGATATGGTGATGATAAACCAGTAGCTTCACATCACCATCTAGTTCCTAAGAAAAAGAGAGAAGAGATCGAAGAGAAAGCTAGAAATGGATTATTGAAACTAATAGTATCTCCACGTACGTTATCTCAAGGTATTGATATAGGTACTGTTGCTCGTATTGTACATTTAGGATTACCCGATGATGTTAGATTATTCTATCAGAGAGAAGGTAGGAAAGGGAGGAGGAGGGAAATTGTTTTCTCAGAAACAGTGATAATACCTTATTCGAGATGGGATCGAGAGCTACTATCTCGTGGTTTAGAATTATTTGAAAAATGGCTTAAAATGGGGTGTGAGAAAGTAGTTATCAATCCCGATAATCTATACTTACACTTATTCACAGGCGTAATTAAATTACGTTCACCTTGGTTTAGACAAAAACTCGAAACTAGAGAACAAGAGGTTCTTGAGAAAATAGGTGTTTTAACTAAAAACGGTTTTAATGAGAAACTATTGAAATTAGTATTTGATAAAATGAATTTCTACGAATACGCTCCACCTTATGGTATTAAGAGATATCTTGTTAAAGAAAATGAATTGATTCCACTAGAATCTATTGGTCACTGTGATCTCGTTGAAAAGTTTCAACCAGGTAATATTGATTATTCTGAGGAAGCGATCGTTACTGAAATAGATACTGGTAGATCAACTAGATACGTTAAAGCTGTTTATGAAAAACCTATTAGAGAAATAGACTTTTATAATGATGATGCTCTAGCTATTGCTTACGAAGAATATAGATCAATTAAGATTGATTGGGGCGAGAAACCCGGTATTATTAAAGATATTTTATCGGGTAAACTATCTTCGGAAGAATTATGTGTTGTATATGTTCCATGGAATGGTTTCGGAGAGTATAGGAAAATACCTGATAGATGTATTTGGATATTAAGATCTGAGAAACCTAGGATAAGAGTTGTAGATAACGAAGTTATTGTTTATTTTGATGAAAGAGACATATATGTTCCTAAACCTGTTGCTGGAGAATATCGTGACTATACTTATGGTTATAGATATAGTGTTGAATCGATCGAGAAAAGTGATTTAATGAGATTAGCTTTAGCAATGATTATGATCCTGCTGAGAAGACTCTATGGAATAGCTTTTGAAACAATAATGTACGATGTTATAAAAATAGGTGAGTATAAGTATTTCAGTCTATATGAACCAGAGTCTGCAGGTATTATTGATAAAATAAATTGGATAGATTTGAGAAAGAATATTGAAAAATATGAATTCGACGATCTAGATTTAATTCTCCTATCCGAGATCGACGATATAGCTTATTCAATTCTAATATCATATGATTTCAACTGGGATTTAGTTAAACAACAGATGATTAGAATAGTGGATTACATCTTAGCTAAAGATAGTATTAGATTAATACTTGCTGGTCGAGAACTTGTTATTCCTAAACCAAATCCTGGTTTAAAGAAAATATCGTTATCAATAATATCTGAATTTATAGGTGAAGAAACAGATTTTCCACAACTACTCGTATCACTTGCTGTATTTAATGGAGATGATTATAAAGTTAGAACAACGCTTTATCCTCCAATACCATATGTTAAACCACCTATTGATATAATTGAATTAGAGAGAGAGATTTTAGATAGAATTATTTATGAAAATTATCAATTAATTATTGATAATAGAGAGTCTGTTTTAAATCAATTAAAAATAGCTAACACTAAACAACTAGTTTTACTGATCGAAAACTATAGTGATAAAGTAGTTGATCTAACTAATCTAGCTAGGAGTAAAAGTTTTGAAACAATATCGATAGATGAATTGATTAATCAACTTGGTATTAGTATAGAAACGGTTAATCCAGCTCGAGTTAGAGAAGTCTTGAATAGAATAAGTAGAAGAGGTAGAATCAAAGAGAATGAGAGGGAGATAATTGAGAAATATGTTGTTTCACAAGCATTGAAAAACTACTATAGTTATCTAATATTATCATCTCTTTAAGTTAAACTATATTTATAAAACATAGAATATAGTTTAATCAGTTTCAAGATTCAAATATTGATTTAAACATTTGATTTACTAGAAGAATCTACTCCATATTTCTTTAAATGATAGTTACAGCGAATCTTTATTCAATAAATTATTGATGTATCTGATTCACTTAGAATTCTTAGTAAGTTATTTTAAAACACTAGTTAAATAGTCTAGATTTATATTTCAACATTGATCTATTTTAAATACATGTTAATAGTGTTAAATGTTCTTAAGTATTCTAGTAGTTGTCGTTTCGTTACGTGTTTAATCTGTTAAATACAGTTTCTAAGGGAATTTGTATAAAATAGTTTTTCTAAATGAAATATTAGATAAATATAGGTGTTTGATTTAGTGAAACTAATTTATACTATAGGTTATGGTGGTAGGAGAATAGAGGAATTCATAGATTTGATAAAATTCTACGATATTGAGAGAATTATTGATGTTAGAAAATGGAGTAGTAGTAGGAGGAATCCTGTTTACTCAAGTTACTCGTTGAAGAGATTTCTTGAAGAAAACGGTATTGACTACATGTGGATTCCAGAACTAGGTGGATACCGTAGATTCGGTGTAGATGTTGATGATATAGGTATAGGTTCTTGTTTTGAATCAGAGGGTTTTAGAGCGTATGCTACGTATATTACTGTGAAAAATAGTGTTAAAGTGTTTTTAAACAAACTAGTTGAAGCTTCTTGTGAGAAAACTAGTGCTATACTGTGTTGCGAGAAGATACCGTATAGATGTCATAGAAAAATTCTTTCAGATTATCTAGTTGTGAAGAATTTTACAGTAATTCACATTATAGATTACGGTAAAGTGATTAAACACGTGTTATCAAAATGTGCTGTTAACGATAACGGTGAGTTGAAGTATACTTAAAACAATAAGTTTATATAATATATTGATTTAACCATAGTATTTTTAATTTGATGAAAACACCATTACTCCCTAGATCCAAATTAGTGTTAATCAAGATTAAGTTGGATCGCGATAAATTACTTTATTTTCAAAACAGCTTGACCACGTATTTTATTATGCTTGAGATCAGTTAATGCTTTATTAGCATCTTCTAATCTATAGATCTCGACGTCTGGAATAATATTGTATTTAGAAGCAATTTCTAGGAATTCTCGTACATCTCTACGAGTAACGTTAGCTACAGTTTTAATTTCTTTTTCAAGCCATATTAGTTTATAATCTAATTTCTCAATAGGATTCATATATATTTCACCAATAACAATTCTACCGCCTCGTTCAGTTTTCTTCAAGGCTTCTACGAGAACCCATGAGACTGGTGCGAAAACGATAGCAGCATCTAGTTTAGTATCTATTTCAACACTTGTTTCACCAGCCCAATCGGCTCCCATTTTATAGGCAAGTTCTTTTTTCCAAGAACTATGTGTGAAAACGTATGTTTTCAAACCAATTGCTTTAGCGGTTTTGAGAACAAGCTGACCAGCTGATCCGAAGCCAAATATACCTAGAATACCATTTCTTTTTTCAACTAAACCTGTTAAACGAAGTGCTCTGTAACCGATAGCTCCAGCACACATCAATGGAGCTGCCTCGTGATCGTTGAAATTCTTCGGTATTTTATGTACGAAATCTTTATTAGCTACAATGTATTCTGCGTAACCACCGTCAACGCTATATCCTGTGAAAACTATTCTATCACATAGATTTTCTAAATCTCGTTTACAGAATTTACACGTACCGCAAGCCCAGTAGAGCCATGGTAAACCAACTCTCTCTCCTTTAGACACATTATCAACTTCTCTACCGGTTTCTTTAATAACACCTATTATTTGATGACCGGGTATTAACGGTAGTTTTAATGCTTCTAATTCACCTTCAACTATATGGAGATCTGTTCTACAGACGCCGCAGTATTTTACTTCAATTAATACATCGTTATCGTTTTTAACAATAGGTGTATCTATTTCTTCGTATTTCAATGGATTGTTTTCAATAGGCATTTGTTTATATAAAACCATAGCTTTCATAAATATATACACCAATAATAATTGTTTAAGGGGTTTACTACATGTATGATTTACTGATAACGATGTTTATTAGCATTGTATCGGGGATTTTAGAAATCATTGTAGACTATACTATTATATCAGAAGTATACGGTATTCAGGAGATATTGTGTATTTTAATACTAATTATCTTATTTATACTAGCTTTATTCGATCTAAAACTTATTGTTAAAACAATAGTAACTGTTTTATCAATAGTTACGTTAGGATTACACTACTATGTTTTAATACTTGTTTCACAACATGTAGAAGTAGTACTGTTACCTTTCATACTGATTGAAAGCACTAGATACGGTTCTGTATTTAGTATTGATTTCGGTCAATTAATATTGATCTTAATCATAATTCTATGGAGGAGAGAGATCTGGGGTTTTATTAAGAAAAATGTGTTAAAGAGGAATAAGAGTGTTGAATCAACCGGTTCTACTTATGAAGATAGAAGATAGAGTAGTTGAATGTACTATAGTTGAGAGAATTAGTAGATTTACTGTTAAAGTAGTAATCGACAATTACGTTGAGAAAGTGCATATTACTAATACTGGTCGTTTAAAAGAATTCATTGTTAAAGATAAGACTGGATACTGTGTTGAAATAAATGGTTTTAAACTAAAATACCGTTTAATTGCTGTAAGTGATAGTGGATACGCTGCTTTAATAGATACGTTACTACAAGAGAGAGCTTTTATTCAAGCTGTTCATGGAAACTACATACCATGGTTTAAGAACTGTTATCTCTATAGAAGAAACTATAGATTGAACAATTCAGTAATAGATTTTGTTTTTAAATGTAAAGATAGATTAGTATTAGTTGAAGTAAAGAGTGCTGTTTTACGTATCGATGAATACTATGGGAGTTATCCGGATTGTCCATCGATTAGAGGTAGAAAGCAGATAATGGATTTGATCAAATATGTTGAGAATAATGGATTAGCATACATTGTCTTTATAGTAGGTTTACCTAGAGTTTATGGATTTAAACCATATAGTAAAGCAGATCCTATAATAGCTGAGTTATTGAAAGAAGCGTATAATAAAGGTGTTTATTTAAAAGCAGTAAGCATATATTACGATCCATTTAATAAAGGAATTGTTCTCGAAAACCCAGATCTTGAAGTAAATCTCTAATTAAACAAATATTAATTGTTTGAAACTAAATTAAAAATATCAATATAAGAAAGGTATTGATCAACAGTATTTAATATAAACGAATAAATAGTGGTAAAGAAGTATTGTTTAAAACAATTTATGAAAATATTAAAAAACCCTCGGTGATAAAAAGGTATTTTGAAAAGCCGCCGTAGTATAGCCCGGTCAAGTATGCGGGCCTCTCGAGCCCGTGACGCCTAGCTTCACATAGGCGCGGGAAACCCGGGTTCAAATCCCGGCGGCGGCATTTAGAATTAACTCTGTTTTCTACTTATTGCTCGGGATTCTTATAATTGATTTAGAAGAAAATAGTTTTATATCGCTTAGTAATGTATTAAATAAAATACAATAGTTAGATGTTTATTTAGAGTTTGTAGAGAAATTTTCAAACTGTTCTACGTTGTTTGAAATATGTATTCGATACCGATTATTTTCTAAAAATAGTTTAAATATTGGAATAACATTGATTCAACAATTCCTACTCTGAAGTAATATAGTGTTTAGAGAAATATTGAGTGTATTAAACAATTCTATCTGGTTTTGGAGGTGTAACTCCTTTCTGTCCCTGGTATTTACCACCATATGGTTTATAGACCGGGCTTGTTGTTTTAGCAAATATTACGTGTAGAAATCTTTGTTTCGGATATACTTTAACCGGAACATTACTACCTATTATTTCAATCGTTAACTCTCCTTTAAAACCAGCGTCGACAATAGTTGGCGGTATGTAGAGTCCGTATCTTGCGAAAGTGCTTCTAAGATTTACGAATCCAACGAGGTCTACTGGTAATTCAACGTACTCGAGTGTTGTACTTAAAACATGTTCGCCTGGTTTAATAGTGAATCCTTCACTATCGTCTACTTCTACACATTCTAGAATATCCGTTAACTCAGTATTACTCGTATCTACAATTATGTTGTTTAATTGTTTAAATCTACAAAACTGGTATCCGAATCTCAAATCAACACCGTTTTCACGAATAGTGTCTTGAAACAATGGATTTATAATAAGCATTTTCTTCTCAATATAAACTCTAATATCCCAATCACTTAGAATCATATTGCACACCACTCTATTATGGAAAAAATTGTTTTTTAAAAGGAAACACGAGATATTATATATAAGTATTCGCCGCTCCAAGGATCTCTACTAGCATTCTTAATACAGTTAACGATATTTTCGTTAACTATTGATTCAGGACATCTCTCTATAGTAAATTTACAATCTCTATTTAAATATTCGTTTAAACAACATGTTTTATTACTTACTTTCAAATCAATGTTTATACAACGCGGACCCGTGTATGAGAATAATTCTGGCTGTATATTTACTAAATGTCTCCAAATAATCCATGCAATATATCTGATCTCCCATTGAGCTCTACTACACATTCTCAACGGTAGGAAGTTTTCATATAGTTCTCTCGCATTCATAGTTATCAATAATCTTGTTTTAACACATTGTGGTAGCATGTATCTAGCGTCTTCGTAGCTTAAACCACGAGATAGGAGGAGATAATAGTTGTAAACACTATTCAACAAGTTTTTAAGAAATACAATATCTTTTGTTGAAATAATCAATGGTGGTATGATAAATGCTTCACTCACAACATATAGTAGTTTGTTGAAAGAAAGTTCTTCATTCATGAATTTACTAAGTATTCTAACATATTCTTCATAATTATTCTTATCGCCTCTATTTTTCAAATCAATATTCATTACATCACTTATTTTATAAACAAGTTTTCTCAAATACTTATCACTATATCTCTGACTCAACTGTGTATAACTAGCTATTCTATGTCTAACAATCTGGTGGCTAGCTACTCTACTACAAGTTACTTCGAAAACATATAAACTGTGTTCGAAAGGAGAACTATGGCCTTTTCTAATCAATTCCTTGAGCCATTTATTAACATCTTCTAAATTCATTTCACTAATTATACTATCAACTAATTTAGGTGTAATTGTTGATTTACCGGCTGATGCTATTAAAGTAGATGAATTATTTAAATAAGTAATTATTTTAACAAATGGTTTAACTAAAGAATACATTTCATTACTCAATGTTTAAAACACCATCTAATCTAGTATTGAATAATCGTTGTTTTAAAAAGAAAACTAGTTTTCGGCGTAACTGATCAAGAGATTATATCGACTTATAGTGTTTCCTACTCCAAAACTCTCTCCTCCTGTATGGATTCCAGTTACGTACCGGTCTATAATATCCAACTATCCTACTCCAAACATCAACATTATTACTTTTACAAACAGGACATTCAGTATATAATCCCGTAAATGTTTTCCCACAAGTATTACAATGTGTTATCGCTGGTGTATAGCTCCAGTAAACCAGATCTGTTTCAACTAGTTTCTTCGTTAATTTAGCTAACGCTTCGGGATCCGGCTCTTGATCTAGGAAAATATGCATCATAACACCTCCCGTAAACTTCTTCTGAAGCATAGATTCTATTTCAATTCTATCGCTCAGGTCAAGAGAACCATAGTATGGTGCAATACTTGAACTATAAATAGGATTATCTGGATTATCGAAATAACTAAGTAATTCAGGAAATATTTTAGAATCAATAATAGCTAGTTTAGCAGCCGCCGATTCACCTGGAACTTCTTCTACATTCCACGGTATTCCTGTTTCAACCATCCACTCTCTAGCTTTCCAAACAGCGTATTCAATCATCTTATCCATAATAGACACTGCTCTCATCCAATCTCTACGTGAACCTTCTTTCCACAAAACAGGGTTTTGAAGATAAATAGCTGCAGCCTCCGGTAAACCAATTAAACCAATAGTGTTGAAATGAGTGTTTGGAAACTCACTTAAATACCACTTGATCATACTATACATTCCAGGATACCTACTCATCAACATTAAATACCTCTCTCTAAACCATTCTTCACTAATTCTCACTATTTCCAAAACATTATCGTATAATTCCCAGAACTTGTCATCACAACCTCTTGCTTCAAGAACTAATCTAGGTAGATTTATTGTAGTAACATTCACAGATCCCGTAACATCGGGTACAGCCCATAATCCACCAAATCTCTGTCTCTCAATTATTTTAGTAAACTCTTCTCTAGCTTCATTCAAATCTTTTCTCAGAGTATAAACATTGTTACTAGTATAAACGAGGTCGTTTCTATTAATAGCTAATCTACAACACATTGCGAAAGAACTATCTGGATCAACTATTCTAGTGTTCAACCAGTAAAACGATCCTTTTACAGCAGTTGTTTTAAAGATAATATCGTGTATTTCAGGGTCATCCCATATCCAACTAGACGTCGTCATTATCGTAGGTATTGGGAAAGTAAATGGTTGACCAATAGAATCTCCTTCGAAATAAAGCTCTGAGAGAGCTTTAAGAAACATTTTCGCTTCATTCTCATACGAGACTAGTGTTTCAACTTCTTCACCACTATAGATTGCTCTATTAGCTTCAATAGTTTTCCTCGGAGCATTCATTACAATAGTGAAATTCGTAAAAGGAGTATTGCCTGTTATGAAAACACAGCCTCTTCTCTCAGCTATTACTGTTTCATTATCTGTATTAACAGACCATATAATTCCTTCATAATCTACTTCACTGATCTCTTGTATATACTCGTATTTATTCTCAGTTAAAGTAATTATATAAAGTTTTTTCTTCGAAGACGGATCCATTACTATTTCTCTAATCAATACATTGAAGCCCGCCAGAATACCTATAGCTGTAAGAATATCTTTAATCTCTGGTTTTGTAGTAAACAATCTACGCCTACGTACACGGCCTCTTCTGAACTCGATCAATCCATTTCCTTTAATATATGTATCTATAAATAATCTAGCTTGTCTTCTACTAAGTCTATACAACCAAACCGGTAGTTCTCCTTCTTTAGTTTTGATTAATTCAAAAAATTTATTCGAAGACTCTTGATCAAGTCTTAGTTTTCTAACATTTCTTAAACCGGGATTATCGTCAATACTATATTTAAAACCGAGTTTACTAAGTAGTTCTATTATTTCACTAGGATCATTTAATTGATGATCGCTGGGTTGCATTAAAACTATTCTCTCGTATTCAGTGTTCTCTTGTTTAACTCGTTCTATACTGCCTTGTGAGAGAAACCATGCTACTAGTTTTACAACATCATCGAATATAGAATAGTTTTCAGTCGAGTTATCGGCATAGGCCGGTGTAGGTATTGGTATTGGAGAATTTATTTTCAATAATTCTTCAATTGGATTAAATCTAACTACTTCATAATTGTCTATAGATAGCCATACAACTCTATGATTTGGAGATATCAATTGATCTTGGTTTTTACTCTTCAAATTATACATTTTACCTTTATAGTGATAGATTGCTATCTGTTTCACTGGTTTAATCTCTATCTTCTTACTCTTTATGTTAAAAGTATAGATTAGATCACCTATTTTTAAATCCTTGTAGCTTTTCCACCCGGTTGGAGTAAGAATTCTAGTATCCTGACTTAAACACTGCATACCTATTCTCGTAGGATAATTGAGATTGAACAATAGTCTCTGTACGTTTTGTTTAATTTCACGTATTGTTAAACCATCTCTTTTAATAAATGGTCCTGCATACCATTCTACAGTTGAAACAGCTTGTGCTCCAGTAAAGTAATGCTGTAGTGTTATCAAATAGTTAGCAAGGTGATCAACGAATGTATCGAAATGTCTAGCGGGTTTTGAAGAAATAGTTGGAGTCTTCAAACCAAGTTTCAATAATCTTGAAATAGAATGTCCCGTACAGTAGGGTATGTATAGACTATAAGGTAGTTTATGAACATAAATATATCCATTTAAATGCATTTTTAAAACAGATTTAGGCAGTAGATTAACGAGTTCTTTCATATAATCCTCCAGGAGGAAACTGAAATAACCACTTGGTCCAAGGTATTTATTAGCATTTTCATTTACATCGATACTATTCCATTGACAATATTTTTCAATAGGATCTTTTACACTGTATTCTTCAATAGTCAAATTTAATCAACTCTTGATAGTTTATAGACTTATTTTTAAGGGAATAACGTGTGCTTAAAAATCACATTCAAAACTTTTACCAATCTATTTATCAACGCAAAAATGTTTTAAACAATTGAGAATAGTATTATTACAATCTATTGGAGAAAACAGATTAAATAATTACAGAATTATTACATTATTAATAACTATTAACAACTCGTGTAGATACTAGAATAGGTTGAAATATCTCTCGGCTTCAATCAATATTCTTGACAATACAATCCATGTCATTAATGGTTCACTATATATTGAGTATTGTGCTATACTTTTATCAACAATATATTTACTGAAATCACTATGTGGGAAACCACCAATACCTATTAAATAATTGTTTTCAATAGATTCCTTAACTATGTCAAATGGTTTTTTATAAACACCTTTCTCGCTCAACAGTATTAATCCATTAATACCTATTTCTTTAAACAAGTAATCTAGATCCATTGTTTTAACGAACATTAATGGATTATCCGAATTAGGAGGTATTTTTCCATTAATCAACAGTTGTTCTATTAACCCGACAAATCTATTATAGTTTCTAGGTATCCTGGTTTCTGGATTGATGAAAATAATATCTCCTGGATAAGTATGAATATATAGTTCTAATTTCTTCTTCTTATTTAAAGGAGATTCTAGAGCGAATAGTAGTGAAACATGTACTATATCTGGTCTACCTCTTTTCTCTCTTTCACGTAGTTTTAGCATAGCATGGTAGTGTAGTGATACATCTAGTAGTGTTTCAAACGGTTTCTTACCTCGTTTTCTAGCATTATTTACTACAGATGGATGATTGGCTATTTCTCTCGGTACTAGTTCTAAACTCGATTCAAGGAGAATTATTTTCAAACTATTATCTGAAAAACCAATTAAATCTCTCCATTTTCTTATTGTTAATAAATTATGCATTCGTTTATCCCTGAACATTTGTTTATAGATTCATATTCTTTATAATTAGTTTCAATACTTGTTTTAATATCATAATTTTGTTTAATTAACTAATTGTATATTTATCACTATATTGTGTTTGAAGTATTACTAGGAATGGTTTTGTTTAGATTTAGAGGTATATAGTGTTGAGTAGAAAAAGTATTTTGAGAGATCTAGGTTTTCAGAGAATGAAGTATTTATATAGATTAGCGGTTGAATATACTAGATGTGGGAAATACGAGTATGCTCGTAGATATATTGAGTTGATTATAAAATACAGTCATAAAGCTCGTGTTAAACCACCTAGATATATTAGAAGGGGTTATTGTAGGAGGTGTAAGATTCCTTTAATACCGGGTTTAACATCACGTATACGTATTCAGAGCGAAGGCAAGGGATCTAGAGTTGTGGTGACTTGTCTACTATGTGGTTGGATGAGAAGATTCATGATAAAGAAACGGGTTTTAAAATAAGAGAGAGATTGAAAGGTAGAGTTGATTTACAGTTAGGAAAGAGAGGTATTACGAATTCTTTCTTAAAGGAAGTTAAGAGTAGATTAGAGAAACAAGGAGTTGTTAAAATAAGGATTTTGAAATCATTTATTAAAACAAGCGATATGGATAGAAGATCTATTGCTAGAAATATTGCTAATAGTGTTGATGCTGATTTAATCGATATACGTGGATATACATTTATATTGGTTAAGAAGAGAGATAAAATTAAGAGAAATAGTGAGAAATAAATATTAAAGAGGTATTACATTTAATCACGAGTTAGTGAGTAATGCTTTGAGGTTTAATTATAATGGTAACAGCTCTAGAAGTACCTGCCGATGAATTGATTAAAAGATTAGCTATTTATTTGAAAGAACATGTTCCGGGAGTTAAGCCACCTAATTGGGCTTATTTCGTCAAAACAGGTGTTCATAAAGAGAAAATACCTGATAATCCTGATTGGTGGTATTATAGAGCTGCTAGTATTTTGAGAAAACTATATAAATACGGTAAACCAATTGGTTTAGAAAACTTTAGGAGAATGTATGGTGGTAGGAAAAACTACGGTTCAGCTCCAGAGCATTTTGTTAAAGGAAGTGGTAGTATTGTTAGGAAAATACTACAGCAATTAGAGAGAGAACAATTGGTTAAAACTATTAAAGGTAAGGGTAGAGTTCTCACTCCACAGGGTAGAGCATTGCTTGATAGAATAGCTTATGAGATAATGGTCGATCTTGCTCGAGATAGATTGGAATTAGTTAAGTATCTACCTTCTAGTGTTAGATCTAAGATTTTGAAAAGTAGTGATAGGTGAAGTTTATTGGAACAGGAGTTTATATATGATGATGAACTTGAAGCGATTAGAAGACGTAAACTAATAGAGCTTCAAAAGAAGATTGAAGAAGAGAAAAAGAGGAGAGAGCAGATAGAAGCTATTCTTAAACAAATACTCACACCTGAAGCTCGTAATAGATTAGCTAATTTAAGACTCGTTAAACCTGAGCTTGTTGATATTGTTGAACAACAATTGATCACGTTAGCGAGATCAGGTCGTGTTCAACTACCTATAACTGATGATTTTCTAAAGAAACTTCT
This sequence comes from Desulfurococcaceae archaeon, assembly GCA_038897715.1. Lineage (GTDB taxonomy): Archaea > Thermoproteota > Thermoprotei_A > Sulfolobales > Desulfurococcaceae > JAWAVV01. The sequence goes on along the minus strand of JAWAVV010000003.1, from coordinate 52,582 downwards.
ATCGGAAATATATGAACAAACTCATAGGGAGACGCGTATACGTTTTCTTAGAAAATAAGGTGTAGTTTTATGGCTCGATATATTCATTTAGCTCGTAAACTAAGACTTGCTTCAGCTCTTAAATCTAATAAGCCGATACCGATATGGGTTACTATTAAGACTAATAGACGTATTAGAAGGGGTTTTAGATTGAGAAATTGGAGGAGAACTAAGTTAAAACTATAGGTGGTTTAAATGAGTGAAGCAGGTATTGTTAAATCGATTCACGTTATTCCTCTTAAGAAAGTATATTTTGGTAGGAGGAAGAATAGAGCTGATAGAGCTATTAGATTGATTCGTCGATATGTTGCTAGACATTTTAAAGATGTTGAGAAAATATTGATTGATAATGCTGTTAATGAATATATTTGGAGTAGGAGTAGAGAGAAGCCGCCTCGTAGAATTACTGTTGAAATAAGAGTTAATAAAGAGGAGAAGACAGCTCGTGTTCTACTTGTGAGGAAGAGTATTTTAAAGAAACATGAATCTGGGTGATTTTACATAAAGGTGTTTACATGGTTGAGGTTAATAAGATTAGAATTTTTGGTTCTCCACATATAGGTGTTTACGTTTTCGTAAACAATATGGTTGCTATTATACCACCTGGTTTAGAGAATAGTGTTAAAGAGATTATTTCAAATAGTTTAAATGTTGACCTTATTGAAACTAAAATAGCTGATCTAGTTTTAAATGGTGTTTTAATAGCAGGTAATGATCATGGTGTTGTATTACCTAGAAATACTCGTGAATCCGAAATAGAATATATTAGGAAAAAGCTTTCAAAATATGGTATTAATGTTTACGTATCTAGATCTAAGAATACTGCTTTAGGAAACGTATTGTTAGTTAATAATAAAGCTTGTATCATCAGTCTAGATTTCGAGAAAGATGAGATAATTAATATAACGGATACTCTTGGAGTAGAAGTTTTTCAGAGAAATATATTGAATCTAAGTATACCGGGTAGTTTAGCCGTTATTACAGATAATGGGGGTGTTGTTCACCCTGATGTTTCAGACGAAGATCTCGAGGATCTTAAGAAAATATTTAATATATACATTGAGAGAGCTACTGTTAATTCAGGTATACCTTTTATTAAGAGTGGTTTGATAGCTAATAATAAAGGAGTACTTGTTGGAGAAAACACTACCGGTCCCGAGATACTTCGTATTCAAAAAGGTTTTACCGGTTGACGGGTGGTTTGAATGTCTGAAGTTAAAGTATATAGAATAGAGGGGTTTATGCTTATTAATCACGATAAAGTACCTGTTTGGCAAAAGTTTGTTAAAGAAGTTAGAGCTATTAATGAGAAAGATGCGTTAGAATACGTGTACTCAGTACTCGGCAGTAATCATAAAGTTAAGAGGAGGCATATTAGAATAACCAGTATTAGTGAAATACCGGTTGAGAAAGCTAGGAATCGTAATATTGTAGAGTTATCTAGAATTAAGGGGTTTGTTAAATGAGTAAAGAATCTGGTGAAGAGAGAAGAGTAGTTACTGTTGAGGAATTAATTGCTAGAGCAACTCAGCTTAGAGAATATTTGAATCTACTTAATTCTCAGATAGAAAGTTTAACGTTACAAGCATCTGAATTACAATTGGTTATAAATACGTTGAATTCGCTACCAGAGACTTCTTCTAGTAATTTAATGGTTTTAGATAGATTTAATACTGTTTTCATACCGATCAATATTAATGAGAATTGGTTAAATCATGTTATCGTAAACATTGGTGGGAGTTATTATATTAAAACAAATAGAGATAAAGCAGTTGAATTGATCAATAAGAGATTAGATAGTGTTAAGAGGGTTCTGGATGAATTAGTTAAAAGATATCAGATTGTTTTAAATGAATATAATGCTATTCAAAGAGTATTGTCTGCAGTATATGCTAAAATTATGGAGGAGAAGAAAGAAACCAGTGTAGATACAAGTACTGCTGGTTGAAACAACGGTGTCTAGTTTTGTTTAAGAAAATACGTGAAGTTTTCAGTAAATTTATTGAACAATTCCAATACCATGTTTTTACACGTGATAGATTAATTAAACTACTCGAGGATTTTAAAATTGAGTTAATTTCTAATGATGTTGCTTTCGAAGTAGCTGAGAGTATTGTTAATGAGATATTGAATGAATTTGATAGAAAGAATATACGTAGTAGAGAGGATTTAGTTAAAACACTACGTGGTGTTATAAAATCTTATTTTGATAAAACAATTCAAATTGATTTAATTAATGAAGCTAGAGAATACGATCTATATAAAATAGTCTTTCTAGGAATCAATGGTGTTGGTAAAACGACTACTATTGCTAAAATAGCTTGTTTATACAGAGAGAATGGTTTTAAACCGTTAATGGTTGCAGCCGATACTTTTAGAGCTGGTGCTCAAGAACAGTTGATAATACATAGTGAGAGAACTGGTATACCTGTTTTCACAGGTAGATATGGTGCAGATCCCGCTTCTGTTGCTTTTGATGCGATAAACTATGCTAGTAAGAGAGGTTTTAGTGTTATTTTAATAGATACTGCTGGTAGAATGCATACTGATGTCGATTTAATAGATGAGTTGAAGAAGATAATTAGAGTTGTTAAACCACATCGTAGAGTTCTCGTAGTAGATGCTTTAACTGGTAATGATGCTATTGAACAAGCTAGATTCTTCCATGAATCAATTGGTGTTGACTGTGTTATAGTGACTAAAGTAGATGCTTACGATAAAGGAGGTGTGCCTTTAAGTATAGTTTACTCTATTGGTAAACCAGTAGTGATGATAGGTACGGGTCAGGGATATAAAGATTTAAAATACTTTAATGTTAATGAATTCATAGATAAAATTATATCTTAATCTTAACATGTGGATATTTATTGGAAAGTCTTTAATGGGGTTTAGATATGGGTTTTAGAGAAATAATTGATGCCTGGAGGAGGATTTTGAAACTAGCTTCAAAACCTGATCGAGAGGAGTATATGATTAATTTAAAAATGAGTTTACTTGGTTTGTTTCTCGTAGGTGTTATCGCTTTCATTATTAGATTTTTAATATATACATACGTATTTCCACCATTTTCCTAAATGGTGTATTAGCAATTGTATAGTAGTATTAGATACTATAGTGTTAGGACAACGATGGGTAGAGAGCTAGATGTAGCTTTGATTATAGAGAATAGATTAAGGGATCAGGTGTCTAAAGGTTTAGAGACTAGTGTTTCAGCAATAATACTCCCTCCTAATATTCGTGGATATGTTTTCCTAGAATCGAATAGTTTAACAAGTGTTTTCCAAGCAATTAGCGATATTAAGTACGTTAAAACATCTCAACCAATGATCGTATCGTATGAAGATATTGAAAGACTTGTTAAACCCAAACCAGTTATTGAACTAGTTAATATAGGTGATATGGTGGAGATTGTTAGAGGACCATTTAGAGGTATGAAAGCTCAGGTTACAAGTATAAATAAGAGTAAGAATACTATAACTCTAAATGTTCTTGAAGCAGCATTTGCTGTTCCAATCGAAGTTCCATCTGAATACGTGAAACCTATTAAGAAAGGTGAATAGTTTTGGGTAAGGAGAAAGTGATTAGGATAATGGTTGAAGGTGGTAAAGCTACACCGGGTCCACCGCTGGGTCCAACATTATCTCAATTGAAACTAAATGTAGCTGAAGTTGTTAAAGCTATAAATGAGGCTACTAAAGAATATAGTGGTTTAACAGTTCCCGTTGAGATCGTTATTGATACTAGTTCTAAAAAGTATCAGATAAGAGTAGGTATTCCAACGACAACAGCTCTATTACTCAAAGAAGCTGGTGTTAATCAACCAAGTGGAGACCCTATGCATAAGAAAATTGGTGACATATCTTTAGAGAAGATTGTTAAAATAGCTATAATTAAGAAAGAGAGTTTGAATGCTAAAACACTTAAATCAGCTGTTAAAACAATTCTCGGTAGTGCGAGAAGTATTGGTTTAACAGTAAATGGTAAAGATCCTAAAGTTGTTCAAAATGAGATAGATAATGGTTTACACGATGAACTATTATCTAAATACGAGAGTGAATGGGGGGTTTAGGTAAATGTCTGAGAAATTGTTTAAAGAACTAGAACAGTGTATTTTAAAAGCAAAAGAGTATAGTAAACGTAGGAATTTTAAACAATCTGTTGAATTAATAGTTGTTTTCAAAGACGTTGACCCGAAGAGTCCTGAAGGTAGGATAAGAGAAATAGTAGTATTGCCGAGAGGCCGTGGTAAGGATTTGAATATATGTGTAATAGCTGATGGAGATATGGCTGTGAAAGCACGGGAACTGGGTGTTAAGAGAGTTATAACTAGTGATGAACTACGTGGTATCGGTAAGAAAGAAGCTAGGAAAATAGCAGAGGAATGTGATTGGGTTCTAGCTAGAACTGATTTAATGCCATTGGTTGGTAGAGTTCTGGGTCCAGCGCTAGGTCCTCGTGGTAAAACACCTGTTCCAATACCGATTGGTAGCGATATAGCTAGTTTTATAAATAGATATAAATCAGCTATTCTAGTGAGGAATAAGGATCAGCTTTATATAATGGCTCCTATCGGTACTGAAGATATGTCTGTACAGGATCTTGTTGAAAACGCTAAAACAGTTATACATGTTCTCGAATCTAAATTACCTAATGGTTTAAATAGTATAGTTAAAGTATTCGTTAAGACGACAATGGGTCCTCCAATACCTGTTAAATGGTGATTAAAATGACTCTAGCTGAATCTGTTAGAAAAATTCCTCAGTGGAAGATTGAGGAAGTTGAGTATTTAACGAAATTGTTTAGAGAATACCCTGTTTTCGCAATAGCTGATATAACTGGTTTTCCAACTAAACACCTACAGATCCTTAGAAAAAAGCTTAGTGGTAGAGTTGTTTTTAGAGTATCTAGAAATAAACTAGTTCTTATAGCTATGAAGAGAGCTGGTATTGATACGAGTTTATTTGAGAAAATACTTAGTGGCTCGAATCTATTGTTATTTACTAAAATGAATGCTTTCGAACTATACGGAGAGATCGAGAAACATAAATCTAAAACTTATTATAAACCAGGAGAGATCGCTGATAAGGAAATAGTTATTCCAGAAGGAGATACGGGTATACCGCCTGGTCCAATGCTCAGCGTTTTCGGTAAGTTAAAAATACCTACACGTGTTCAAGCTAATACTATTGTTGTCGCTAAAGATACTGTTGTCGCTAAACCCGGTGATAAAATATCTGAAGATTTAGCTAGTCTTCTTCAAAAACTAGATCTCCCTTTAAAAGAAGTGTTGTTGAAAATAAAGTATGTTTACGATAGAGGGGTAGTTATACCTGGAGATAGATTGAAGATAGATATTAATGAATACGTAGATAGTATTTTGAAAGCACAAATTCAAGCAATAAATCTCGGTGTTGAAATAGTTTGGCCTGAGAGAGAGATATTAGAGAGAGCGATTATTAAAGCATATAGAGAAGCTAGAGCAATAGTGGTTGAATCATCGTTTATAACTAGTGAAACTATTGATGAAATAATTAGATCTGCTCATTTCAAAGCATATATGCTTGCAATTGAGCTTAGTAAAAGGGGAGTTGATATAGGTATTAAGATAGAGAAACCTATTATCGAGGAGAAGAGAGAAGAGAAGGTGGTAAAGAAGGAGGAGAGGGAGGAAGAGGAGAAGGAGAAGACTGTTAGTGAAGAAGAGTTAGCTGAAGGACTTGGAGCTATATTCGGTTAAAGAGTTATTTTTAAAAACCCGTATTTGATAATAACGGATAAGAGTAGTGTTTAGAAGGGTGGTGTAGTATAGAATACATATATGCATCACTACTATTGTATAAAGCTGGTAAAGAGATAAGTGAAGAGAATGTTAAGAAAATACTTGAAGCAGCTGGTATAGCAGTAGATGAGATTAAAGTTAAATCACTAGTTGCTGCTTTGAAAAACATAGATATAGCTAAAGTAATTGAACAAGCAACAAGTACTCAATTTATTGCAGCACCTGTAGCTGTACCTACACCATCAGCTCCAGCTGAAACAACTGAATCTAAGAAAGAGGAGGAGAGGGAGGAAGAGGAGAAGGAGAAGACTGTTAGTGAAGAAGAGTTAGCTGAAGGACTTGGAGCTATATTCGGTTAGCTATCTACTTGATTATTTTTAGTGAAAGCAGTAAATTCACTATCATCGGTTAATCTATATTTAATAATTAGTTTTTACAATACTTTTCTCAAGTAAAGATATGGTGAATACAAGTGTTAAACATTGATCGAGAATTTAGAGACTTTTCATTAAAAGACTTAGGTTTCGATAAATATACTTGTAGAAAATGTGGATCTAGTTTCTGGAGTAGTGTTTATAGAGAATATTGTCCAGATAGACCTTGTAGTAAATATGATTTTCTATTCAAGAAATACAGTAGTGTTAGAAATCTCGGTATTGATGAATCAAGAGATTTATTTATAAAATACTTTATGGAGAAAAATCACGGTTACGTAGATCCATATCCTGTAGTAGCTAAGTGGAGAGATGATCTATATTTAACGATTGCTTCAATAATAGTTTTTCAACCACTGGTTACTGATGGAGTAGTTGAACCACCATTCAATCCACTAGTAATAGTTCAGCCCTGTGTGAGGCTTGAAGACATAGATAATGTTGGTTTAACATTCGGTAGACACATGACATCGTTTGAAATGGGAGGACATCATGCTTTCAATAAGAAAGATAAACATGTATACTGGATACGTGAAACAATCGAGTATTCACTAGAATTCTTTAACAAATACATTGGTATCCCGATTGAGAGTATTGTTTTTAAAGAATCCTGGTGGGAGGGTGGTGGTAATGCTGGCCCAGCTTTAGAAGTAATTGTTGATGGTTTGGAACTAGCTACACTTGTTTTCATGAAATATAAGTTAGTTAATGGAGAATATAAACCGAGCCCGGTTTATGTTGTTGATACTGGTTATGGTATGGAGAGAATTGCTTGGTTTACTAGGAAAACGCCTACAGCATACCATGCTGTATTCGATCAATTGATTAATAAATATAAAGAGATTTTAAACATAGATGTTTTAACAGATGATCTATTATACTATATTGTTTATTCAACTAGCGATAAAGATATCAATAGTATTAACGAATTAGAGAGTTTTATTGTTGAAAACAAACTCGATGAGTATTGGAAGAAATTGTTGAATACAATAGCTTTATTCACAACACTAGATCACGTTAAAACAATTCTTCTGTTGTTATCAAACGGTGTTGTGCCTTCAAATACTGGTGAAGGTTATCTCGTTAGATTGGTTTTACGTAGATTATTGAAAACACTTTTAAAAACAGGTGTTGAAATATCTAGACTAGTCTATGTTTTGAACGAGCTTGTTAATAAACAAATTGAATACTGGAGTGATAGATACGTATATAGATTTAGAGATAAAGCTGAGTATATTTACGAAGTGATCTCAATAGAGACTAGGAAATTCATAGATAATATCACTAGGAATATAGTTGTAGTAGATAAGTTGATTAATAAGAAGAATATAACACTAGATGATTTAATTAAAATATATGATTCTCACGGTATACCTCCGGAAATAGTTATAGATAGAGCTAAATCAATTGGAATAAACATTAGTTTGCCGAGTGATTTCTACTCTAGAATAGCTAGATTACACGGAGCCTCTATGGAGTTTAGTAGAAATAAAGTTGAAGAATTACCACACGAGATCGTTGAATGGGCTTTGAAACAGAATAGTACTGAAATCGTTTTCCACAGAGAACCGTATAAAACTAGTCATAGGTCTAGAATTATCGATGTATATAATAAATATGTAGTGTTTGATTCTACAATATTCTATCCTAGATCAGGGGGTCAAGATAGTGATATAGGTTATATCGTATATAATAATGAGAAGTATAGTGTTATCAATGTTTTTAAAATAGGTGATGTTATAGTTCACGAGCTTGATAGAAGACTTGAAATTGGTTCAGATAAATATGTTGAACAACATATTGATTGGTTTAGAAGATATCGTTTAATGAAACACCATACGGCTACTCACATATTGCTGGGAGTTTTGAGAAAAATCTATGGTGATCACGTTTGGCAAGCGGGTGTTGAAAAGACTATTGAGAAAGCAAGACTCGACGTAACTCATTATAAACTACCTAGTCGAGAAGAGATAGAGCTTATAGAGAGAGAGGTTAATAAGATAATTGATCAGAGGATTGATATTAGTTTTAAATTTATGGATAAATTTAGTGCTGAGAAAGAATATGGTGTTAAAATATATCAAGGTGGTGCAGTTTATTCACCCGTTGTTAGAATAGTTGAAATACCCGGTGTTGATGTTGAAGCTTGTTTTGGAACACATGTTTCAAATACTAGTGAAGTTGGTGGTTTTAAAATAATTAACGTTGATAGGATACAGGATGGTGTTATTAGATTCGAATATATAGCTGGCTCTAGATTATCTGAATATATTTCTAATCTAATATCCGAGAGAGAGGAATTGGTTAAAATAATTGGTTTGAAAACAGATAGTATTGTTAAAAATATTGAAAACATTGTTAGCGATTATAAGCGTTTACAGGAGCTTGTTAAAAACTATAGGAGTATTTTAAAAGAATACTTGATTAGAGAGCTTATTAGTAAAGCTATTGATATATGTGGTGTTCAATTAATAGTTGTTGATAAGAAAATAAGTGATCAACAGTTTTATAAAAATATTGTTGAAGAATTATCGCTTAGAAACAACTATTTAACAGTAATGTATGATGAAGATTTAGTAGAAATAGCTGTAAATCCGGAATTAGCTAAACTTAGAGATATTGATTTGAAAAACACTATTAATTTTCTGAAAGAGAAATATAGAGATGTAAAAGGTGGTGGTAAAAGAGATCACATTAGTATAAAAATAATTAAACCCCGAGATAAATTAAAAGACATTATAGAATCAATAGAAAAAATTATTTGTCAAAAAGAATAAAGAAAGATAGTAGAGTAAAAGGGCCCGTGGCCTAGCCTGGATAGGGCGCCGGCCTTCTAAGCCGGAGGCCCGGGGTTCGAATCCCCGCGGGCCCGCATCATTTCATTTACTTGGTTTTAAATTAATTTATAGAGATCAAAATGTTAATATAGGATCTGTTATTCGAGATTTAATAGTATGTTATATTATTGAAATAAAAATACTATTTCGTGAATCCTATTTATCTAGGTAATTTTAAACAAATAATATGTATTTAAATAATTTCATGATAATATACTATGTGATTTAGATAGTTAATTCGATAAAATAAAGTTGTTTTACTAATTATTGATAGAGATAATTGTTACTAATAGTTTAAACAGAATCGGTGGTAGTGGAGTTGACTAATAGTCATAGTAATTCGATTATTAACGATGAATTCTGGAGAAACTATACTATTGAAAAACACAATGAATTCAAATACTCTAGAATCGATTTCATCGTATTTATTATAATAAGTGCTTTCATATCTCTATTATTTAACTCGTTTTTCGCTCGACGCTTTAATTCTTGGAAACTAGATTACTTTCTCATAAACACTAAGTATCTTTGGTTAGCGTATACTCCATTAGCTACATATGCTACAATTGGTTTATTGAAGAACAATTATTATAAGAATATTTATTTAGAGAGGAGAACTCAGAGCCGTGACTATAAAGTTATTTTTCAAATAACAACTCGTGGTTTTAATAAAGAATCTATTTTAAAATCTGTTAAAAGCGTACTCTACTGGGCTACGAAGTATTTGAAAGACTTTGAAATATGGATTGTAACTGAAGACGATGTTGATAAAGATTTTTTCGAAAACCTTAGAAATATTAACGGCGAGTATTGTGATTTGATAAAAATAATATATGTTCCACGCGAGTATAGGACGAAGAATAATACTAAGTATAAAGCTAGAGCATTAAATTACGCTCTCGAAGTTAGGAGGAAACTTGGTTTTATCTCTGATAAGATATGGATTTATTTAATGGATGAAGAGAGTATTGTAGGAGAGGATACTATTGTTGGTATAATTGATTTTATTGAGAATTCTAGTAATGATGGTAAATTAGTTGGTCAAGGTATTATAGTTTATTCAAACTACTGGGGTGTGAATAAGATAATTAGTGTTGAGGATTTTCTAAGAACAGGCGATGATATAAGCAAGAGTGGTTTCCATATATTTTCAGGCAGAGTGCTCTGGGGGACACATGGTTCACACTTACTCTACAGATCTGATCTGGAGGATAGAATTGGATGGGATTATGGTGAAATTAGAGCTGAAGACATGGTTTTCGGACTACTAGTTGTTAAACATTATGGAGATGTATTGGGATGGCTTAAAGGTAAACTATATGAACAAAGTCCTTTCTCGATAAGAGATTTTCTAAAACAGAGAAGAAGATGGTTATGGGGTATTCTAGATATTATTCTTAAAAACAACAGTATAGGATTATTAGATAAATTAATACTAGTTCTCAACCTAGTGGTTTGGCTTACATCACTACCTTCAATAATTATAGCTTATGTAAACTTTATTAAACCAACACCTGCGCCAAACATATTGTTTACTCCAATATTCGGTTTCGAAATGTGTATTTTACTATATCTATATTATCTAGGTGCTAAACTAAATCTTTCAATAATCAATAGAAATAGTAAAATACATATAATTATGTATCTAACACTAATACCAATAGCTGGTTCATTAGAAGCCATAGCAGCATGGTATGGATTATTAACATATTTCAAGAGCGGTAAATCTGGTTTCGAAATAATAAGAAAAGAATTAGTTAAAACGAATAATATTAAAAACTAAGAATACCGTATTTCAAATATTTTTATTTAATTTAGATTTAATATAATTCAAAGATAAATTATTAGATCGTATTGAATAGTATTATGTTTTAACGGTAGCTGGTAGTTCTATTGATTCTGGTAATGAACCCCATGCAGCGATCTCTAGTATTTTAGCGATAAATATTATAATTCCACCAACTAGTATTATGAGTAATATAGCTCCTAGAAAGTATAGGAAACCAACTGTTCCAAATAAATCGACTTTAGTTATTGTTTTTATAATATCATAGGATCTTCTTAAATAAATGGCTGCAATAATTGCTAATATGTATACTATTATCAATACGATAATTAAAATACCGATTGCAGCAAAGAGTGTTGAGAATAATCCAGCTATATTTAAAGAACTTAATCCTGCTAAACCTATGAATCCTCCCAAAGCTACTACAATTCCCGCAATCCCTATTACAACAGCTATTATATTAAAGATCAAGTAGTTTAGATAACATCTTCTGGGAGTGGGATTATTAATTTTATCCGATAAATGTGCTACACCTATATATATCAGTATAACACCGATGATTAATATGATCAAACCTATTAAACCAAACGATAATATCATTCCTATCAAACCAAGAATAGCACCTATAAGACCCATATTTTTAGCTTCGCTAATATTAATCTTAGTGATAGGCTTAGTTTCGGGGTATTCGCTCGGAGGTTTTGATGGCTCGGTTAAAGCCATTGTACACACCTCTATAGATCTATATGATCTCGATTATATATAAATGTTTAGGCTATTGACTATATTGTATTCTACTGATTATTGAATTGAAATTATTGTATTGAATTATAGTGTGTTTTTAAACTTTTTTCTAATTTTAATTAAAATTTTAATACATTGTGTTTTAAAATATGAGTTGATTAAGATATCGTGGTAAGCTATAATTATAGCATAATGGTTTTAAATATGTTTTTCAATAAAAAACTTGTTAAGAAAGTTTTCAAATTAACTTTTCCAATGATTATCACTGAGCTAGCTCATAGTATTTATTCTTTGACAGATACTTTTTTTGTTAAAGGTCTAGGCGCCGATGCTTTAGCTGGTGTTGGTTTAGCGAGTTATTTATTCTGGATATTCATGGTTTTCATAACTATGTTTAACAGTGGTTTAACTATATATGTTTCTCAAGCGTATGGAGCTGGTGAGAATATTAAAGCTAAGAAGAGTTTGAGTGAAGTTCTTTTATATGGTTCATTGTTTAGTTTATTTATTGGTTTAATAGGATACTGGATTGGTTTCAAAATACTTATTTTATTGAATGGTGAACTAAACACTGTTGTCTATAATGCTTATGATTATTTTAAATGGAGAGTAATTAGTTTACCGATCGTTTTTATCGTTGGTTCGATTGATTCAACACTAATAGCTATTGGTTGGACTATTAAATCTATGAAAGCGAATGTAATCGGTGTTTTACTCAATATAATTCTAGATCCGATAATGATATATGGATATTACGGTTTTCCCAGAATGGGTGTTGAAGGAGCTGCTTTAGCAACTATTTTTTCTAATATAGCTACTGGTTTTATAAATACATATTATTTATTGAAATCTGGTTTAAAACCTGAATTCGTTATTGAAACCAGTATCTTAAATAGAATACTGAATTTAGGAATACCAATTGCTGTTGAAAGAGCAGTATTCAGTATTGGTAATAATTTATATGTAGCGATTATAGCTAGATGCGGGAGTATAGCGTTAGCTGCACACAACATTGGTCTAAGAATTGAAAGTTTAATATATATGCCTGGATTTGCTTTCTCAATAGCCGCTTCAGTACTCGTGGGTCAAGCTATTGGTAATAGTGATTATGCATACGCTAAGAAGATTGGGAGAGAAGTTGTTAAAACATCTACGTTATTTATGACAATTCTAGGTATTATTATTGCTATAGTTTCTCGATATGTAGTAGAACCTTTTTCACCGAATGAAGATGTTCGAATGCTTGCTTCTACCTACTTGATCCTAGCTGGTTTAAGTGAAACGGGATTAGCGCTTTCTATGAGTACTAGCGGAGTTATTAGAGGTAGTGGTAATACTAGAATACCTTTATTGATAAATGTTTTCAGTTTCTATGTAATCAGGCTATTAGTAGCCTTTTCTCTTGTAAACTCGATCGGAGTGATTGGAGCATGGATAGGTATGTTTATTGACTTATACGTACGTGGATTGATAATATATGTTGTTTTTGAAAAATACTTTTATAAGTTAGCACGTAGAGTTATTTAACTAGACTTCAAATATTTTCCACGGATCCTTGTTTAAAACTATATGAATCTAACTGCTATAGCTGAAGAATTGTTATCGTTGAAACAAGAATTAAACGTAGAAGATTCTGTGGGTTTCTAAATATAGCTTTAATAGTAGTTTATTCAACGAATTTATTGTTATTCTCCACTAGAGATCTATAATATTTTGGTAATTATTTTCAACAAATAGTATTTTCGAATACATTAAACTATGTGTTTCTATTTAATTAATTGAGATAAATCGGTGAATAGTGTTGATTAATAGAGTTTTAAATTATGAAATAATACTATGATTTACTAGTAAAAATTATTTAAACACCGAGTTTATTGATAAACGGTTTCTTAAAATATTACTAAAACTAATTTATTCGTTTCATAAATATATTTCTTAAAAATACTGGTCTATGGTTGGAGTAAATGAGTAAAACGTACCCTGTACATGCTATATCAGCAGTTGGATGTGTTTTAATTAGAAACGATGAAATCCTGTTAGTTAAAAGAAAATACCCTCCTGCTGAAGGATACTGGGCTATTCCAGGCGGTGTGATCGAGTCAAGTGAATTAATTTATGAAGCTGCTAGACGTGAATTAGAAGAAGAAACTGGTTTGAAAGCTGAACCATTAGGTGTAATAGCGTTAGCAGACGTATTGTTTAGAGAAGGTTGTAGAGTTAAATATAGATATGTTATAGTTGAAGTATTATTCGATCCAACTAGTATCACGGGTTCGCTGAAACCTGGAGAGGAAGTTTTAGATGTTAGATGGATGAATATTAAAGATGTTGTTAATAGAAATGATATTACGAGATCAACTAGAAAATTAGTTGAAAGTATTTTGAACGGTAATTACTCGTTTATCAAGATAATACAAGTAGTTGTTGATAAATAATAGTGTATGAATAGAGTTAGTTTTTCGAACTAATTTTTTTGAAAAACAACTTTATATATTGATTTTTTAATATTGTTAAATGGTGATAAAATGAATACGTGGAAATGTCAAGTATGTGGATTAGTATTAGAAGTTACTGAACCTCCCGAGAAATGCCCTAAATGTGGAGCTCCGCGAGAACAGTTTAGAGAACTGAGTAGTGAAGAAGCTGAGTTAATCAGAAGATCTAGGAAATCGAATTATCTACATATGGAGGCGGTTAAACTATTAAAAAGATTAATAGATATAGCTGAAGAAGGTATAAGTGATAATCTTGATCCAGGGTGTGTTAAAATATTTACTGAAGAAAGAGATTTCGCTAAATTAACTATTCAGAAAATTATGGCTGAACTCGAGACACATGTTAAGAAAAATAAATGGAATTAATTTTTTTAGTTTTAAACAATTGTTTTTAATCAATAGATTTCTTTATCATATCTTAAATGTATTGAATTTAAATGGAGATTTTATTGAAAATAATAATAACAGGAGGAGCCGGTTTTATAGGGAGTTGTGTAGTAAAACGTCTTATTAAGGATAAACATGATTTAATTATCATAGACGATTTATCATCGAGTACTTTAGATAGTTTAAAGAATGTTTTCGATAGAATTGTTTTCGTTAATGAAAATGTTTTAAACATAGATAGAATTGAAGATTATTTTAAGAAAACGGATATTGTAATACATTTAGCAGCTATACCTAGTGTTGAAGAATCTATTAGGAATCCCGTTAGAGTTTTTCAAGTAAACACGCTTGGAACTCTCTATCTACTAGAACTATGTAGAAAACACGATATAGATAGATTTATATATGCTTCAAGCGCATCTGTTTATGGAAATCCTATCTATATTCCTATTGACGAAGAACATCCGTGTAATCCACTGAGTATATACGGTGTTTCGAAATATAGTAGTGAGCTACTGGTTTTAAACTATTATAGAAACTATGGATTAAAATATACTATACTTAGATTATTCAACGTATATGGACCGGGTATGAAGGATGGTGTTATTTATCACTTTATTAGAAACATGTTATTGAGTAAAGAAATTGTCATATATGGTGATGGTAGACAAACAAGAGATTTCATATATGTAGACGATGTTTCTGAAGCTATTCATTGTGTAATCAATTATCCTAGAAATAATGTTTACAACATCGGTTCTGGTCAAGGAATATCTATTAATCAATTATTCAATAAAATAAGGTCAATACTGGGTTTGAACGTAGAACCTGTTTATAAACCTAGTAGAACTGGAGATATTGAACACAGTATAGCTAATATAAATAGAGCAGTTAATGAAATAGGTTGGAGACCAAAAACTAGTCTTGAAGATGGATTAGTTAAGACAATAGAGTATTTTAAACAAAAACTAGGTGTTTAACTAATAGAATCGATCACTATTTTAGCTAGTTTTAATGAACCATTACCATACTCAAATGGTTTCTCTTTCTTCACTTTCTCAATAGCTTCAACTAACTCAGATGGTTTAACCTCGTCGGGGTTAATGAATAATCCATTAAGTTTCTCAGCTAGTAGAATAGAATCTATTAAACCACTAGTTTGCGGTAAATCGGGATTGTAGACTAAAATAACTGGTTTTCTATAAGATAATGCTGCTTCAACTATCGATAAACCTTGATGTCCGAGAACGACAGATGCTTTTGAAATCCAGTAATCAATATCCGGGTCAAATCTAAAAACTCTCCAATGAGGTTTTTTCGATGTGATAAAGGATGGTTCTACTTTACCTGATTGTATAACAACATCATCTAGATCTGTTTCTAAGAGCAATTTGATTAGCTTAAAATGACCCATGGAGCCTGTTAAAACGAGAATAAAACCGTGGTCTTCGGTTTTATATAGAGGTTTTTCATAAATAGGTCCAGTGACAAATCCTCTACTGTAGTTTTTTAATTGTTCAATCCAATGGAGTGCAATCGGTATCTTCACGTAATCATGGAGTTTCTTATTAGCTATTGAATAGGTATGTATACGGTCTACTGCTTCTATACTAATCAATAGTTTAGCTTTTTTAACTAAACCAGCTAATATGGGAGTGATCGAGTGGTTAGAACCGGTAGCAATAATTGCTTCAGGTTCTTCAATATTGATAAGACTTTCAATTAATGAAACAGGTATTCTAGCTAGTAGTTTAGAGAAACTCTCTAGTGGATTACGAGGTTTACTAACATATACGTATTTTGGATTCACTATTCTCTTTCTAATTCTCATAATACTCCATTTATCAAACGGGTCTACAATAAATTTAATATCCATGTATTCGTTTAATTCAAATAATGCTTCAGCAACTGCGATCGCGTATCCCGTATGTCCTCCACCGCTTGAAACAATGTATATAGTCATTGTTTACCCTTTCACTATTTTATTCAAAAACCTGAATTATATAATTCTATAGTATAGTTTATAAGTAAGCTATTAATTAAACAATTGTCTATAGTTTACGTAGAATTTCTGAGACCTGGGTGAGTATGTGTAAATGAATAATGATGATAATGAGATAGAGGAATTGCGAGGAGTTAGAGTGAGATATTCTACTATTGTTAACTACGTTAGCCATATTTATAGACTAGGTGTAGCTGTATTATTCGCAATAATCACTACTAGAAAACTCAGTGTTGAAGAATATGGTTTATTCACAACATTAATTGCTCTAGCAACATTGTTTACATCAATATATGATATCTGGAATTTCTGGATAATCAGATATAATGCTAGAAAAAGATATGAATTAGTCTCTAGTTGTTTCTTTATAAACACAGTTTATGCACCAATAGCTTTCACCCTGATCCTTGTTTTATCAATATACTATGTTAGTATGCTTAAAACACAACACATATACTTCATTATCAGTGGGATTCTCGTATTAATTAATTTATTATTTACATATTTTAGATCCATATCACTTAGTACAAAACCATTTATTGAAGGTAAAGTATCAATTATTGAACATAGCGTTAGGATTATAATGGCATATATACTAGTAGTTGTTTTCTCATTGAAACTACTTGGAGCATTATTAACTGTTATATTGACTATAACATCTAGTTTACCAATATACTACTTGTTTTTAAAAAAATATAGAGTTGAATTACCGAAACCGGGTTTTAACAGTAAAAACGTTTTACTATTGATTAAGAATAGCTACATATCACTAGTATCAACACTACACGATTTTTTAAGACAGTTAGATAGACCTTTACTAACAGCATTAACTAATTCAACTCTTGCATCAGCATACATAGGTGTATCGTATGTACCTCGTAGCGTTATACTTCAGAGTAGTTCTGCTTTTACAGCTAGTTTATCAGCTCGTTTACTGAGAAAACCGATTAGAGAAGATATTGATTACATTCTACGAATAAGTTTGATAATAAATACAGGTCTATTACTATTATTGATAATGCTGAGTAAGCCGTTGTTGAGTTTATTTAGAGAAGAATATATTGAAGCGAATGTTTTATTCATAATCTTCTCTCTAGAGTCATTCATATATGTTTTTCTAACAATATTCGTATCAATAGCTTCATCTATCGAGAGAGAGGATTTAGATAAATTTGGATTAGAGTTAGTAGATACGGCATTGTTTAAACTAAGATTCTATATGTTTACAACGGGTTTAACCGTAGTTTTAATTTCATCGATCACGGTATTTATGCTTCAAAATATTGGTTTTAAAGACCCGGTTATACTCGGATTACCTTTTTCAATATCATGGCTTGTTTCAACATTTTTTCTAACAATATATGGTTATAAAACAGCATTGAAGAAAATTGAATTCAATATACCTTGGATTGAAGTATTATATGTTGTTGTATCGTGTATTATAACATTTACCATAACTAGTTTCTTTAATCTAACAAATATTGTTATACGCAATGTTTGGATTGATGTTCCCAAAGTGTTCTTCTCTGCAATAATTGTTTTAGCAACATATTTTTTGTTTGAATTTATTTTATCTAAATGGTTTAGAAACTTTGTTAAAACAATTGTCAATTACTTGATGAGTAGAGTTCTATGATAGTTATCGTTCTTGAAGAAAGTTTTATTAAATACACGTATTTGTTTTAATTTTATATTTGTTGAAAATGAAACCGATCAAGTGGTTTGTAATGAACTGGCCTGGTATATTCATAACGGCGAGCTATATATTGATGCTATTAGGGTTCATGATGTTGTTTGTACCAGTTATTGATATATTAACAGGCCAGTCTCTAACATTTTCTTATCTATCTACTTCATTAATTCTGATAACTATTGGTTTAATTCTATCTAGATTTAAAACAGAACCTCTTGGTTTAATAGAGAGTATTATCTTAGTTTCAATACTATGGATATTGTTATCAATAGTATCTGCTATTCCATTAATGATTAGTTTAAACATTAGTTTCATAGATGCTTGGTTTGAATCAGTTAGTGGATTCACTGGAACAGGGTTTACAGTATTAAATGGTTTAGATAATATGAAGCCGTCGATAGTTACATGGAGAAGCATGATGCAATGGGTTGGTGAACTAGGTGTAGTTGTATTCGCTATGATACTTTTCCCGTATTTCTATAAATTAGGTGCTCGCGTATATGGTATTGAAAGACCTTTTAAAATCGAAGCATCTTTCTATAAAACTGCTCGTAGATTGTTGATAACATACTCTATTTTAACGTTTATGGGAATAATATCTCTCATATATGCTGGTATGAATATATATGAAGCTGTAAACCACATGTTTACCACTATTTCTACTGGAGGTATGTCTACGTATGATAATGGTTATCAAGTTATATTCAATAGATCACCTTATACTTACATACCCATGGTAATATTCATGTTTATCGGTGCTATGAATTTCATACTACTAGATCGCTTCATACGAGGCGAATTTAGATCAATATGGAGAAGTGAAGAATTTAAATTATACTTGATCACTTCAATTATTTTGTCAACACTAACCATATTATCCTACTGGTTAGTAGAAGGCATTGATTTATACAATAGTCTATTGTATGGAGTATTCAACCAGTTATCTGGTTTAACAACTACAGGTTTTAGTTTAGGTTCAATAAATTCTTTAAAACCAGTAACGAAGTTTTTGATAATAATAGGTATGTTTATAGGTGGCATGACTTTCTCAACAGCTGGAGGTATTAAAGTATATAGATTTCTAATATTACTGAAGAAAATCCGTATAACAGCAATATCAGTTGTAATCACAACTAGGTTCGAGAAAATTATTAAAATAGATACTACTATTCTCGACGAATCAGAAGTATCTTTTACACTTATTTACCCAATAATTCATATCTTTGTAGTGATTTTCGGTACTCTATTAATATCTATCTATGGATACGATTTTATCGATTCATTATTTGAATCAGTATCGGCAACTAGTTGTGTTGGTTTAAGTACAGGCGTGATCTCTGCTTCAGCACCTATACCGGTGAAAATTATTATAATTATACTAATGCTTCTAGGTAGATTAGAGTTTATTCAACTGTTTCTAATAATAGGATACATTTCAGGTTTTAGACTTGTAAGAGTTCTTAAATAAATAAATTGATAAATAATAAAATACTGTGATAATTTAATTGAAATATAGTTAATAAGGTGTTTATAATGAAAATACTAATAATCGGTGGTGGTAAATCAACTGAAGAATTATTGAAAAATCTTGATTTAAGGAGAGAAGAAGTTACCGTAGTTGAGAAAAATCCTGAACTTAGAGAGGAAATTCTTAGTAAATTCGATGTAACTGTTATAGGTAAAGATGCTTCAGATTTCTCGTTATATAGTGAAGTTAAAATGCCTGAACAGGATGTTGTTATCGCTCTAACTGAGAGCGATGAAGTAAACGTATTATCGCTATCAATAGCTAAAATGCATGAAATACCTTATCGTATAGCATTAGTCTCAGATCGTAGGATAGCTGATTTGATCAGATATCTTGGAATAGGTATACCTGTTATACAGTCTTCGCTAGTTGCATCAGTTATCATGAATTACTTATTTACAATGAAGAATTCAATAGAGTTAATGAGATTTAAAATAGGCGAGGATGAATATCATTTATATTATGTCACGATTACTGAAAACGATCAAGCTAATGGTCAGAAAATTACTGATATTGAGAAGAGAGCTGAACCAAATCTGCTAAAAATACTTATAGTTTTCGATGGTGAATCTTTTAGAGCACCCATGCCTGATGATGAGATAAAAACGGGTTATCAATTAATAATACTATCATCTCTAGATAATATTGATGGAATCATTAAAGGGTGATTGAATCGAATCAAACAGATCAAAACATTAGTGTTGAAGAATATATAAGAAATCTCCAGCCATTATTTATTGCTATAGTATTTATAATATTTATTAGATTTATTATTAACTATATTATATCTTCACTAGTTGAACGTGGTAAAATAACTTATGTAACTAAAACAGTTTTTATGAGAATAATTGATCTAGTATTACTGCTTACTTCTATTTCAATCGTTTTACATACATTTTTCGCACCATATCAGTTATTTATTGCTCTATTCGTAATCGTTATTGTTTTAACAATACTTTTCTACTACGAGTTGAGGGAATTCATTGCCTACGTTAATTTACAGTTAATGAGAAGAGTTTCCGGTAGATTATTTGAAATACATTTACCTAATCAAAATAAACCAGTATGTGGTAAGATAGTTACTGTAAACCCGTTGGAAACAGTTGTCGAAGACTTGTACGGTAGGAGGATACATATTTCCAACTACTTGCTGGTAAACTCTATTTTTAAAGACTATGTTTACTCAATAGTTCTTAAAATTACATTAAGAGGCTCAGATTTAAACTTTCCAACTTGTTTCGAAGAAATAATTAAACAAATTAAGGAAGTTAAAGTAAATGTATTTAGAATAGAAGAGAGAAAGATTAGTATTGAAGAAATAAGTAGTGATAAATGTGTTTTTAAAATAGTTGCCACCCCAATCGTTACACCTATTAGAACAAGTGATTTAATGGAATTAATCAAGCAATTGACCAATACATTTATGAAATATAATCCGGTTATTGAAATAGTTGAATCTATGTAAATTGTAAGATCTGTTCACCCCTGAGATCAAAGAATGTAGCGTTTTTTACTAATACTTTAGTATGTGAACCATAATTTAAATCATAGTATTTTTTCGTAATAACAACAGGTATGTAGTTTCTAATTCTTCCAATCCATGTATTTGTATATTCGTTTACAAAAACATCGACTATTTTACCAATATATTTACTGTGTATTTTATAGCATTCTTCTTCAATAATTTTCAGTAAATTCAGCATTCTATTCTTCTTGATCTTTGTTGGTAATTGTGGTAATGAAGCTGAGTAAGTATTTGGTCTAATACTATATGTCGCTACATGTACTCTTTCAAAACAAAGTTCTTTAATAACTTTAATCGTTTCTTCGAAATCGTATTCTGTTTCACCAGGATGTCCAACTATTACATCAGTAGCTATGCTTATATTTGGAATCTCTTTTTTCAATTCCTTAACAATATATCTATAATCATCGACACTATACTTCCTCTTCATGATTTTTAACACATAATCACTACCGCTTTGAAGCGGTATGTGTAGAAACCAGTATATTTTCTCACTGTACTTCAATACTTCTTTTAATTCATCCAATATGTTGATTAGAGTATCGGGATTCATCATACCGATTCTAATCATGAAATTACCTGGAATACTATCTATTTCACTTAGTAAATCAGGTAACTTCTGCTCACCGTATAGATCTAAGCCATATGTAGCAGTATCTTGACCAGTTAATTCTATTTCAACAACGTTTTTCAACACCAGATCTCTTATAGTTTTCTTTATTAACTCTATAGGATAGCTTGTAAGCTTAGCTCTAACGTTTTTAGTTATACAGAAACTACAATTACCTAAACAACCTTCTTGTATAGGTACGTAAGATATCTTTTTATCAACAAATGTTCCTAAGAGACAGTTATCTCTATCTCCTTGAAGTAGATAAACCGGTTTATTAGATTCTACCGCTAAGTGAATACGTGAACTATTTTGTGGAGAAACAATGCTAGACTCCGGTGCTAGATAATGTACTTTAAATGATTGAGCACCAGCCATACATCCCGCGATAATTAGTTTTTTACCATTTTTTAAACAAATATTTCTCAACTCGATTATTCTCTTAACCATTTTAACCTCAGTGTCGTATCTAACAGTACACGTGTTTAGAATAATAACTGATGCTTCTTCAATATTATCGACAATAACGTGTCCTCTATTGTTTAATACTGTTTTCATAATATATTCGTCTCCACGGTTTAGAGCACAACCATATGTTTCAATATATACTTTCTCCATTCAAATGCCCCGATGATTCTAAAACACTTCTCTTCATTAATAGTAATACTATTTTATAAACCCTGTTAATAATAATTCTACTGAGAAACGGTGTTGAATATGAGTAGAAGTATTAGAGACTATAGTTACGAGGAATTACTGGATCGAGCTTACTCTAAATTAAGTACTAAACCAACCTCTACTAGTGGTTTTATAATGCCTAAAATAGATTTGATATTCGTTGGTGACAAAACTATTATAATGAATTTTAGACAAATTGTAGAAGCTATTAATAGAGAAGCAGGTATTCTACAGAAGTATTTTAGTAAAGAACTAGGTTCACCAGCTACTTTAAATGAATCGGGTCAATTAGTTCTACAAGGTAGATTTAACGTACAGGTTTTAACAAAGCTCTTAAAAATATTTATCGACCGGTACGTTATATGCCCTACGTGTAGTAGTAAAGATACTAAGTTAGTTAAGAAAGGTAAAGTGTTTTTACTAAAATGTATGGCTTGTGGTGCTGAAACAACGCTTGGATCTTTTTGATTAAAACAATTCTTGCTTAATCTATATAGGTTTTGAATTACATTACTATTTAATAGAGTGTTTTAACAATTAATTTAACGGTGTATTGATAGGAAATGAATAGTGATAAACTAGTTTATGTTAAGAAACATGTATCCGGTAGTGATGTTATAATTGCTATTTGTGATTACGAGTTAATTGGAATGAAGATAGTTGATAATGAGAAGAATATATCAATATACGTAGATCCGTTTTTTTACCAGGGAGATTTATTGACGATAGATGAAGCGTTGAAACTACTAAGTCAAGCTACTATAGTTAATTTGATTGGTAGAAATATTGTTGAAGCTGTTGTTAAACTCGGATTGGTTTTAAAAGAAACTGTTGTTGAAATAGCTGGTATACCTCATGTTCAGTTAGTAAATATGGGTGTAGATTAGTATTGAGATTTTGTGTTAAATGCGGTAGAGAGATTAGTATTGATGAATATGTTAATGAATATGGTTTATGTATTGATTGTTTTATAAAATACAGAGGTATTTTTAAAACAAAACCTATTCTAGAACTTGTTAATTGTTCTAAATGTGGTAGATGGAGAATAGATGGTGATTGGATTGAAACATCTTTTAACGAAGCTGTTCGTAGAGTTTTTCTGAATAACTGGGTTAAATATATTGATAGAGCTGTTTATGTTCTAGACGTTGTTGTTGATAATCAACCAGTTAAAATCCGTAGAAATAGATATAGAGTAGATATCAGTATTTCGGTGCTTATAGGTAGGATTTCGAATAGAGTAGTTGATAGTAGTTTAGAATGTGTATTGGTAAGAAAAACTTGTCCAAAGTGTTTAGCAATTAGTGGTAAGAAACACAGCGTTTACGTACAGATAAGGAGTGAGAACGGTGTTTTTGATAGTAATGTAAAAACTATTCTTGAGAAAATACTTAATGAACCAGTTGTTTTAAACGATATTATCGAGTTTGTTGAGAATAGATATGGTTTTGATATAAAATTCTACTCTATAAATATTGCTAGAAAATTTGTGAACGATTTTGTGAAAAACACTGGTGCTAAGATAATTGAATCATTTGAACCAGTTAAATACGATAGTAGAAGTGGTAGATGGAAAGGTGTTTTAACGATATCTCTACGCACACCGTCTATTAAAAAAGGTGATTTAGCTGAATATAAAGGTGAACCGGTTATCGTTAGAGATATAGAACCGTATGGAATAGTTATTGAGTATTTGAAAAATGGTTATCAAATCACTGTTGATTACAATAGTTATTGGAATGGGTTGCTTAAGAAAACAAGTGAATTATATTATTATAAAAAATACACTGTTATCGGTTTTGATAAAACAAGTATTTATTTAATTAGTGATGACGGTGAATTCAGAGAGTTTACACGTAATAATATAGTTAGAGATATTAATAACGGTGATACTGTTTATATAGTTATGTATAAGAATAGAGAGTATTTGGTTAAAAAAGAATTATGAATGGTAATATATATGTCTAAGAAAAAAGAGAAGGATAGAAGCGAATCTACAGTTGGATCAGATATACCACTGCCAGGTCCGGGTACTGTAATATGTGGTGTTGTTAAACTTCTCGGTGGTGATTATTTGATCGCTAAATGTACTGATGGTGTTGACCGTAAAGTTAGGATTCCGGGTAGAATGAGGAGGAAGATTTGGATAAGTGAAGGTGATTTAATATTAGTTGGTATATGGGATTTCTCACCGGAGAGAGGTGAGGTTCTTTACAAGTATTCTAAACAAGAGACGTCGAAGCTTTTAGAAAATAATGTTGTTTCTAAAGATTTTCTAGATGCTTTGAGTGAATTAATATGATTAGCGATGATTTTTTCTATATTGATAAAAGAGATTTGAAGAGAGTTAAAGATAAGGATTTGATTGAGACTGTTGAAGAAGTTTTTGATACACGTACTCTTTTAACAATACATGATTTGATTAATAAGAAAATTATATATAGAATGAACGGTGTAGTATCTGCTGGTAAAGAATCGAGAGTATATTTAGCATATGGTTATAATAATGAACAATATGCTGTTAAAATATACTTGACTAGTACTGCTGTTTTCCGTAAAGGAATTATGAAATATATTACCGGAGATCCTCGTTTCATCGGTTTTAAACCGAGCGATACTCGTAGACTAATATATATGTGGACTAGAAAAGAATACCGTAATCTCAAGAGAATGCATAGTGTTGGTGTTAAAGTACCTAAACCAATAGCTTTTCAAAACAATATTCTCGTTATGGAATTTATAGGAGAGAATGGTAGGAGATATCCTTTATTAATTGAAGCATATAGTGAACTCGATGTATGTGATTTAGCTAAAATATACGATAAGGTTATAGATGAATATGTTAAAATTATCTGTAAAGCTCAACTAGTTCACGGTGATTACTCAGCGTTTAATATCATGGTTAAACCAGATCTAGATATCGTTGTAATAGATGTTGGTCAATCTGTTGATCTAAGTCATCCCAATGCATTGGATTTCTTAAATAGAGATATTCGTAATATTAATAGGTTTTTTAGGAATGAAATTAAACTAGATAGTGTTTTAACCGATGAAGAAGTATATGAGAGGATTAAACCATGTCTAACGGTGAAAAAGGTAGATTTATACTAGGCGTGACTAAGCTTTATGAGAAAATACCTCTTGAACGAATAGGTGTTTTGATTGGTCATAACGGTAGAGTTAAAAACGAGATTATGGATAAAACACGTACTAATATAACTATTGATTCAACAACAGGAACGGTTATTATTGAACCAGCATCTCTTTCGACAACTGCACTTGAGTTGATGAAAGCTAGAGATATTGTTAAAGCTATTGGATACGGCTTTAGTCCTGATAGAGCTTTTAGATTGTTAGATGAAGAACAAGTACTTTTGGTAATTGATTTAAAACAATATATTGGTGATAAACCGAATCATTTACAGAGAATTATTGGAAGAATAATTGGTGAAGAAGGTAGAGCTCGAAGAGTTCTCGAAGAAATGACGAATACGTATATATCTGTATACGATACGTATATTGCTATAATTGGAGATTATGAATCAGCAAATATCGCTAAAAAAGCAATAGAATTGTTGATAGAAGGACGTAGACACAGTACTGTCTACAAGTATGTTGAGAGAGAAACATACTTATTGAGAAGAAGGAGAATGAGCGAGTTATGGAAACCACCTGAGTAGAACTATTAAGACAAGACATTGTTAACACAGTTTTTAGATAATGTTAAATTCTCGTATCCAGCATTAAGGGTTTATAACAATTACTGTAAAACTTAAAACACGATTAATACAAAGATAATATTTGAGATGATATGTAGTGGGCCCGTAGCTCAGCCAGGCAGAGCGGCGGGCTCCAGATCGACTATGGGTCATATGACTCTCGTTTAGAGAGGATGAAATAGATCTGGAGGGAGTGACCCGTAGGTCGGGGGTTCAAATCCCCCCGGGCCCACTAAATAAGTAAACTATTCTCTTTAATAAGTAAATCCATATAAATCCCAAATATCTTAAAATAACTATAATAGTTTGAAACATTATAAGGGCCCGTCGTCTAGTCTGGCTAGGACGCCGCCCTGACGAGGCGGAGGTCCGGGGTTCAAATCCCCGCGGGCCCATTTATTCTGTGTATTTTAAAGAATTTTATTGAAATAGTTTTGTTTAATCGAGATTTCTGTGGATAATAGTATTGTTTAATGATTTATAATCTATTTCGTAGATTTGAATACTTTCTTTTAAAATTTGCTTATTTAATTCTCGATACAGTTCTTGAGAATAATTTATTTACTTCTATACTATGATTAAATCATATTTGGAATATTTAACAGCTGGTGGATCAGTTAGTGAAGTATCCGCTTGATAGAATATGTGTTAAAAGTGGTATATTTTGTTCAATATGTCAGCGTAAACTGGATTCAGGCGAAGTCGGTAGAGAAGAAATTGATATTATAAGAACACTTATTGATCTTGAAGAGGTTCATCAAGAATTTAGAAAAGGTGAATATGTTAAATCATACACTGTAGACAATAATGTTATAATATTTCTAAGAAACGGCTGGGATTACGGTGATATAAATAAATTAACACGGTCGATCAGCAGTAGATTAGGTAAAAGAGTTAAAATAGTTCAATTAACTAACGACTATAGATCGTTGATTGAACAAGTACTATCACCTGTACGTGTTATTGGTGTGAACATAGTATGGCTACCAGATGGTACTGAACAGTTTTCAATAACAATACATAAAAGAGATCGTAGGAAACTAGAAAACGTTAGTGAATGGGAGAAGTTATTAATGAAAATACTGGGTAAGACAACTCGTATAAGATTCGAATAGTAATAGTTAACAAAATATTAGATTGTCTTTAAACAATTCTCTTAAAACAATAGAAGCGTAAAAACCACGTTCAAGTTTAAACTCGATTAAAACACTATTGTTGTTTATTCTACTTAAAAATATTTCTCTAGGTTTGAATAAACCATGTCTAAACCAGCATTTGAATAAGTAAATACTATTCTCTGGTATTGATTCTACCAATACTATATTTCTATAATATTCTTCAAAATAATCAATACAACCAATAGTTGGATAATCTTTGTCTAAACTACTCCAACCATGTTTATCAATTATATTATTTAACAATAAATTGTATAGATATGAACCGTAAGCGTCAATTAATAGATTACGTAACTGTTTATTTACTTTTTCAACTGCTTTAGATAAACTACTTGTTCTGTAAACAATTCTCTCAATAATGAATGAATCAAATTCATTTTCAATTCTCTTCAAAATACTCTCAGTATCTTCACATGGATATATGCTGTAAAGCAATTCGTGTAGAAACAGATCTATTCTATTTAATATAAGATATTTACCCAAAATATGTGAATTAAATCTTTTAACACCGAATCTCTGGTATCCGTAATAGGATGGTAAACCATATTGATCTATTTTCATCAAAATATTTTTTAAAACACATGTATTTCTATCATCGAGATTTTCGATAATCACTTTGAATTTATTACCAATTAAATCAGTTTTACGTGGTTTTCTATTAACATATCCTTGAAACAATAGTTTATAACTACTGTGTTCTATATTGATCAATTCGCTGGGGTCAACTAGTTCTTTCTTAATAAATATGTATTGAGTTGTTGTAGCGTATTTATCTTTTAAACCGAGAAATAAAATATTCTCGAAAGGAATTTTAATTCTCCCTGAAATATCTATTAACGCTGTATATGTATCTATGTTTTTCTTCAATAATTTGAATACAATATAGTTTCCACTACGTTGATTGAAACCTAGATCGGATAGATTAACGATCTCGTCTACGTAGAAATTATTAGAGTTCATCGTAAACTCTCGGTTAACTTTCTCATTCGTTAAATAGTATTCAGCACCTATAGCGTAATCTAGTTTGTTAAAATAATTCCTAATCATAGTGTTTTCAAACCACCAGTTATAGTATCAATTATATTAGATGGTGCTGGACCTATTCCAACAGCTGTTAAAGTACCTGGTTCTAGTTCTGTTAAACCAGCGTCTCTAATTAAAACTACTGGCAGGTTTTTAACCATAGCATTACTGTATATTTCTAGTAATTCTCTCTCATTATTTACTTTCAAAACAATTTTTTTCATACCACTCTCCCACCATTTTTTAAACCATTCTGGTTTCTCATTGTATGTTTTGAAAGCTGCTAGTACTGATGCATGAGCTACTTGTACAGCTAATTTCCCCCTACTCATTTCTAAATCAGTTCTAACAACAATTACTTGTTTATATTCATCCAAACAACTCACTTCTATAGTAGTTGTTGAGATAACTCTTAGTGTTCAACCTATATTTTTTTAAACCACTAATACATGGTTATATATTCTAGTTTAGATTGGTGATAGTGTTTTGAGTACTGGTCAATCTAGTGTTGTTGAAACAGCTTTAGCTATGGTTTGTAGTAGTTGTCGTAGATTAATGATTCCACATGAACATGGAGTAGTGTTTCAATGCCCTAATTGTGGTAAAGTTAGTATTAAGAGATGTAAGAGATGTAGGAGTTTGTCAATACCATATACTTGCCCTAATTGTGGATTCAAAGGACCGTAGAGTTGATTCATATGGCTAAAGTATTAGTTGTTATTAAGATTCTACCAACAGATATAGATATTGATCTAGAACAATTGGTTTCAAAAATAAAAAGTAGTTTACCGAATATATATGATTTTAAAACTTATGAAATCGAACCAATAGCTTTCGGTTTAAAAGCACTTAGATTATTTATTCTAATGCCTGAGGATATTGAAGGCGGTACTGAGTCTTTGGAAAATATTATTCAAAGCGTTGAAGGAGTTAGTCAACTAGAAGTAGAAACTGTTCATAGAGTTCCAGATTAGTTAAATAATCAATTTCTCACTTAACAAATATTTGTTGTTCTATATTAACCACTATATATGTAAAATATTATATATGGATTTGTTTAAGATTATAGAGATAAAATCATAGGGGTTTCTACAGAATTGGGTGATTTAAATAAATCTACACACTATCGTATTGTTTTGAGAGTTCTTGAAGCAGATCCGAGGGATGCTGGTAAAGGTACTGCTCGTATTGATGTAGATGTTATGGAGAAGTATAGTTTAGAGAATGGTGATATAGTTATCATAGAGGGTAAGAGAAAGACTGTTGCACGTATAGCTCAGAGTAGGATTCAAGATAGAGGACTTGGTATTATTAGACTAGATAGTGTTTTACGACAGAATGCTGGTGTTAAAATTGGTGATAAAGTATTTGTTGAGAAAACTGAAGCTAGGAAAGCTAGTGTTGTTAAAATAGCTCCTACGAAATACTATGCTTACCCTGATCCTGGTTTACCTGTTTATGTTAAAAATAGATTGATTAATAGACCAGTTATGGAAGAAGATATTGTCGATGTTCTAATAGCTAATCAATCAATACCTTTTAAAGTAGTCTATACTAAACCAAAAGGCCCGGTTGTTATTGATAAAACAACTAATCTCATTGTTTTAGAGAAACCAGTTAGTGTTCAAAACATATCTAGAGTTACTTATGAAGATATTGGTGGTTTGAAACACGTTATTCATAAAATTAAAGAATTAGTAGAATTGCCGTTGAGATATCCTAGTTTATTTAGAAAACTAGGTATTGAACCACCTAGAGGAATACTTTTATATGGACCACCTGGTTGTGGTAAAACACTGCTTGCTAAAGCTGTAGCAAACGAAGCTGATGCTTACTTTATAGCTATTAATGGACCCGAGATTATGAGTAAATACTATGGTGAATCTGAGCAAAGACTTAGAGAGATTTTTGAACAAGCTAAGAAAAATGCTCCAGCTATTATCTTTATCGATGAAATAGATTCTATTGCTCCTAAGAGAGAAGAAGTTACGGGTGAAGTTGAGAAACGCGTTGTAGCTCAACTACTAGCTTTAATGGATGGATTAGAGAATAGAGGTGATATAATAGTTATTGCTGCAACTAATAGACCTAATGCTTTAGATCCTGCTCTTAGGAGACCTGGTCGTTTCGATAGAGAGATAGAAATACCTTTACCCGATAAAAACGGTAGATTGGAAATATTGCAGATACATACACGAAACGTTCCTTTATCTGAAGATGTTGATTTAAACAAATTAGCTGAGATGACGCATGGATATACTGGAGCAGATCTAGCTGCATTAGTTAAAGAAGCTGCTTTGAAAGCTTTAGAGAGATATTTACCTGAAATAGATCTAGATACTGGTGAAATACCGTTAGAAGTATTGGAGAAAATAGAGGTTAGAATGGATGATTTCATTAAAGCTTTTAGAGAAATAGTACCAAGTGGTTTGAGAGAAATACATATTGAAGTACCTGAGATTAAATGGATTGATATAGGTGGTTTAGAAGATGTTAAACAAGAACTTAGACAAGTAGTTGAATGGCCTTTAAAATATCCTGAAGTATTTAAGAAAATGGGTATTAAACCACCCAGTGGTATATTATTGTTCGGTCCACCTGGTTGTGGTAAAACATTGCTTGCTAAAGCTGTTGCTACTGAGAGTGGTGCTAATTTCATAACTATACGTGGACCCGAAATACTTAGTAAATGGGTTGGTGAATCCGAGAAAGCTATTAGAGAAGTTTTTAGAAAAGCTAGACAGTATGCACCATGTGTTGTATTCTTTGATGAAATAGATAGTATTGCTTCAATACGTGGTTTTGGATACGATTCAGGTGTATCTGAGAGAGTTGTTAGTCAACTGCTTACTGAAATGGATGGAATTCAGAGATTGGAAAACGTAGTTGTCATAGCTGCTACTAATAGACCGGATATCGTTGATCCCGCTTTACTGAGACCCGGTCGTTTCGATAAATTAATATATATACCCCCACCTGATCAAAACGCTAGATTAGAGATTTTGAAAATACATACTCGAACACTACCTTTATCTGAGAACGTTGATCTCTACGAATTAGCTTCTAGAACAGAAGGTTATAGTGGAGCTGATTTAGAGGCTTTAGTTAGAGAGGCCGTTATGATCGCTTTACGTGAAGATATCAATACATCTATTGTAGATATTAAGCATTTTAATAAAGCATTTGAATATATTAAACCATCTATTACACAAGATATGATTAATTATTATTTAAACTGGTTTAGTAAAGCTAGACAGAGATTAGTGAGGAGAGAAGATATTCGTCCACAAGTATATCTGTAGAATGTTGTTTTTCAGAAGGTGTTCGCTATGAGTAGGAGAGAGGTTTTCGGCATATGGCATGATATACCGGTATATCGTCTAATATTAGAGTTATTGTTGAATAAACCAAACGGTGTTTCTGATAGAGAATTGATTAATATGATTAAGAAAGAACATGGTATTTCTATCTCTAAGAGAGAGCTAGCACAAGCTTTGATCAAACTGGAGATTAATGGATTTGTTAAAGTAGAGCATAGTGGTTCATCGTTATTCGTTAGATTAAATAATGCGAAATTAAAGTAGATCAGCAATATTAAATAAGAAGTTATTTTTAATTATTAAATGGTGGATATTAAGTGGGAGTTAATATTAGAGAATTAATAAGTGATGATGTGAGAAGACAAATAGATGATTTGAGACAACTACGTGGACAAGTGATCGCTATTGATGGATATAATGCTTTATATCAATTTCTAACAGCTATTAGACAACCGGATGGAACTCCTCTAATGGATACTAGTGGTAGGATTACTAGTCATTTAAGTGGATTATTCTATAGAACGATAAATCTGATGGAAAACGGTATTAAACCATTATATGTTTTCGACGGTAAACCACCTGAGATTAAAGCAGAAGAGATAGCTAGAAGGAAGAAGATTAGAGAAGATGCTTCTAGAAAATACGAAGAATCCATTAAGAAAGGTGATTTAGAATCTGCGAGAAGATATGCAATGATGTCTGCTAAATTAACCGATGAAATGGTTAATGATGCTAAGAAATTGCTTGAAGCAATGGGCTTACCTTACGTTCAAGCACCGGCTGAAGGAGAGGCTCAAGCGGCTTATATTGTTAGAAAAGGAGATGCATATGCATCTGCTTCACAAGATTACGATAGTTTATTATTTGGTTCAACGAGGTTGATTAGAAACTTAACTATATCTGGTAGAAGGAAATTGCCTGGTCGTGAAGAATATGAAGAAGTTAAACCAGAGATTATTGAATTAAATTTATTGTTGAATAAACTAGGTATTACTAGAGAACAGTTGATAGATTTAGCTATTTTAATAGGTACTGATTACAATCCAGATGGTATACCTAATATTGGTGTTAAAACAGCTTATCAGTTAATAAAACAATACAAATCTCTGGAGAAAATACCTAAGACGTATTTAGCTGGCGAATCAATTGATGAGTTAATTAAAATCAGACAATATTTCTTGACACCGCCTATAACTGTTAATTATAGAATTGATTGGAGAGAACCAGATGTAAATGAGATAAAGAGAATACTTGTTGAAGAACATGATTTTAATAGTGAGAGAGTTAGTAATGCTTGTGAAAGACTAGTTAAAGCATATAGAGAGTTTTTCAAAAGTAAGCAAATGGGTTTAGAAACATGGTTTAAAAAGAACTAGTTTTGAAAACCATATTTACCGATAAGAGGAACAAATATACATTCAATACCATATCTTTTACGGATCTCGTTACCTTGTTTCTCAACAATAACTAATTGTTGTACAAATCTATTTCCAACAGGTATTACTAATATACCGTTATCGCTAAGCTGTTGAATTAAAGGAGGAGGGATACTGGGAGCAGCTGCTGTTACAATGATTCGATCAAATGGTGCTGCTTCAGCATATCCTAATGTACCGTCTCCAACAATTACTTTAACGTATTTTATATAACCAGTTTTCTCGAGATTTCTACGTGCAAACTCAGCTAACTCTGGTATTCTCTCGATTGAATATACAAAACCTTGTTTACTACTCTCTGTTTTAGCAACAATTTCAGCTAATATAGCTGCTTGATAACCAGAACCAGTTCCTATTTCAAGTACTTTATGACCAGGTCTCGGTTTCAACTCGTTAGTCATTATTGCAACCATGTGTATAGCACTAATAGTTTGACCATAACCGATTGGTAGAGGTTGATCTATGTAAGCGTATTTACGCATATTTTCTGGAACAAACTCTTCACGCGGTACTTTCTTCAAAGCTTCTATAACGTATTTATCATTAACGTAACCGAGAGCAACAAGGTATTCAACTATTTCTTCACGTATTTTTTCAGTATTTTTACTCAATAAACACCACTTGAGTAAATAGTTCTAAATAATTTATTCATACTTAATCAGTTATATATCTTGAATAAACGGTGTTTTGTATTGATCATTAGAGAAATAGTTAGAGCGAAAGGTCATGAAAACATAACGGCGTTTCATAGATCAACTATTGAGATTACTAGAGAAAACTATTTGACAAAACGTGGAGACTGTATTATCGGAGTTAGTGCGGATAAATCTGTTAAAGATTTCGATCCATTGTTTAAACAATACTTGAAGAAAGATGATACTGTAGTAATTATTGTATTTGAATCCCGTGGTTTGAAAGATATCGTTTTAGCTCACGGATCCCCAGATCTGATTTTAAATGATAGTAATAGGATTATTATTAGAAAAAGTTCTTATGTAGATGGAGCAACATTGTGTATAAGAGCTAATAAATCGGCACGAGATCTAGATAGAAGATTAATAAATATCCTTAGAGATAGGAATTCCGATTTATTTATTAAAATATACTTACTTAATATCAATGAATTAGATAGAGAGTTTTTCAATAAGAGTGTGCTAGAGATTGAATAGAATTACTATTGTGTATAAACCTGATGAAAAATGTTTAAATATATGTAGAGAGTTGACAATGTTGTTTAGAAACTATGGATTTGATGTTAAAACACATAGTGTTGACGACGTGTTTACTGAAAAAGACCGAGAGGCCGATCTTGTTGTAAGTATTGGCGGTGATGGTACTTTACTGAGAATATCTAGAGTGTATCAACACTACACTCCATTAATACTACCAATACCCTGTGGTAGGAGAACAGTATTATATGAAGATATTGAACCAAATGAGTATAGTAATGTTGTTAATAGAGTTGTTAATGGATTGTATACTATTGAACTTTTGAAGAGATTAAAAATAACTGTAGATAGCAATAACTACATGTTTTTAAACGAAGTACTCTTGATATCGAGCGATAGAGGTAGAGTAACTGGTTTTGAAATAACAGTTAAAACAATCAACTATACTTCAGTAGTTAGATTTGAAGGTGATGGTGTGATAATAGGTCCATCAATTGGTTCAGCTGCTTATAATTTATCAACAAGAGGTTCTCTAATAGATAGTAGTATAGATGCTGTATTCATAACACCTTTGAATCCAGTTGAATTAAATATTCTACCGGTAATAGTTCCTTATTTCTCCAAAATTATGGTATCGTCTAGAGGTTATACAGAACTATATGTTGATGGTGAAGAGACTGTTTTTCTAAAACCAAATACTGTTTCAGTAATAGAGCCTTCAATATTCAATCTAAGAGTAATTAGATTGTTTAACAGAGATTTATTGAAGAAAGTTTTTAGTAAGAGGAGGCTTGTATTTGATTGAAGAAAAAAGTTATCGTTCTGGATACAACGGGTTTTCTCGCTAAAATACATTTGAGTATATATGATTACGACATCTATACCACTAAAACAGTTATAGATGAAGTTAAAGATATTGAGAACAGGGAAGCACTAGATCTTGGTTTAGATATTAATAGAGTTAAATTAATTGAACCTAAGAGAGAAATTGTTGATAAAATAATACTATTTGCTAGAAAAATTGGTTTAGAGAATAAATTATCTAGAACAGATATTGAAGTAGCTAGTATAGCATATGATTTGAGTAGAGAATACAATGTAGTTGTTTTTACAGATGATTATGCATTACAGTATTTGTTAAGTAAGTTAAATATTGTTTTTAAACCACTTAGAACAATCGGTATTAATCGAAATAAATAATTCATTTAATCTCTTGTTTTCTTAAATAAAACGATATAGTATCCCGGCATATCGTAATCTAAAGGCGAGTATCTATAAGCGATTAAATCTTCTAATTCAACTTTAGAACTGTATGGTAACCAATCTAGATCGATTGATTCGAAACCATATTCTCTCATAGCTTTTAGTGAAACATATTCGTTTTCTTCAAATGTAAGAGTACAAGTACTGTAGATAACGAATCCATTTTTCTTAACGATTTTAGAAGCAGTTTTTAAAAACTGTATTTGATAATTACTAGCGTTTACAATATCTTTAATCGTTTTGTTAAAAAATAGTTTAGGTCTAATACCTAGATTTGAGCAGGGAGGGTCTACTATAACTCGATCAACTCTATTGATTAAGTTTAAATCGATATCTATGTATCTAGAATCCATAGGTATGATTATCGTGTTTTTAAACAATCTCATTCTATTAAGTGTATCATAAATTTGTTTAGCTTTAACGAGATTTCTATCAAAAGCAATTAATCTAGCACGACCATGCGTATACTGTATAACATGACTAGTTTTACCACCAGGTGCTGAATTCATATCAACAATCAATTCATTTGGCTTTGGATCTAGAGCTCTAATCGTAATGATTGAAGGATAGCTCTGTGGATATATTAAACCATTAATATATTCGGGTAATTCTCTAATAGCAGGTGCTTTATAAACAGATTTGACGTTAACACCTACTAATCCTTTTCTCATGTATTTCAACTCATCCGATGAAACAACTGCTTCAACGATAGCAATTGGTTTACCACTAGGAGCAATTACTGTTAATTCATCACCACTTTTAAATTGATCATAGCCTACAATACCGGGAGCGTAGAGATTAGCACCGTAGATCATTGATTCAGCACATTGTCTATTAACAAATATTTTCTTATCTAAAATCTCGATATTGAAAGGACCCTTTAGTTTAAAATAAATAGCTTCTTCAATATAAGGATCCTGTTCAACATCTAAACCTTTTTCACGAAAATTATCGATCAATTCTCCTGGTTGAATATATAAAGTGTTTACACGAACATATATTCTACAGGGTGGTTTTTGTAATTCACTGATCAACCTATCTGTTGAACTACCGTATACTCTATGGATCGCACGATATAGTTCAACACTAATATTCATTGAAACCACGTATTCAAACTTTAAGTTAAGTATTAAATAGTTTTTATGTATTAAAATAATAGTTTAGGAAATTAAATACAGCTTAAGGTGAAGTAATTTGTCTAAAAAGATATATAATAAGGATATTGAGGAGCAACTAACAGGTGAAGAGAAGAGTCTTGATGAGAAACAGAAATGGGTTCAGAAAATGATTAAGAGTGCTAAACATCACCATAAAATATGTCCGTATTTCGATAAGAAAACACAAATGTGTTTCCTGAAGCTAGGTAGTAAATGTGATCGCGATGGTAAATTCGATATTTGTGTAGTATTTAAGCAATTTATTGAAAATAAATATGAGGAATATAAAGCTAAAGGAAAACCATTACCAGTTAATTTCGCAGATCTCGTTATAACA
This sequence comes from Desulfurococcaceae archaeon, assembly GCA_038897715.1. Classification (GTDB taxonomy): domain Archaea; phylum Thermoproteota; class Thermoprotei_A; order Sulfolobales; family Desulfurococcaceae; genus JAWAVV01. The sequence continues at coordinate 15,446 of JAWAVV010000003.1, read as the reverse complement.
ATATTTTAACGGTGTTCAATATTGGAAAACAGTAGTGGAAAGTATAGTATAGATGATTTAGATAAAATATGGTTTGAATACGATCGGCAAAACGATATACTTTATATAAACTTCGGCTACGATGTAGAAGAAGCTGATGAAGAAATACTAAGTGGTGAAGACACGGTTCTTAGAATTAAAAACAAGAAGATAGTATCGATTATGATTATGAATTTTATGGCTAAAATTGGAGTAACAATATGTTGAAACAAAGTATTATGAATAGAGTATTAGAGTATATTATTTAATCCATAGTATTTTAAAACAATAGTTTTAAATCTCTACTCTATGTTACGTATTGAAAACCGGATTGTTTTCAATAAAACCATTTATATTTAAACATCTATATGTTTGAGAATATTAAATCTTCTATAAACTTTATCGTAGAAATAATTTATTCTATTGTTTTAATAAATTTTCTCATAATGTTAGTTTAAAACAATGTTTTGCATTAAGTAATGTTTTATAGAAGACTATATTGCAAGTTGAATCTGATCTCTGATATTATATTATTATTGATTAAAACATTGATCCGGAAATTCAAAACTATTTTAATTAATGAATTCCAGATTATTTGAATTCAATTAGTATGGTTTCATCGCTTTGTTCATACTTTGCGTATTACATAGTGTAGCATTATCTTGTTTTTCGGTATAATATTTGTTATTATATCTAAGTATTGATCTATTGTTTCGCTACTACTTAATATATCTATGTATATGTTTTTCGATAAACTAATCAATACGACGGCATCTCTACAGTTAAGTAGATTCGCGTAGAATACTGTTAATTCACCACTAAATTTCTCACTACAGCCTGTTTTTAACAAATGTTCTCTTAATTCAAAGAAATATTTCTTATCCGATACCGCTATTTCTATTAAATAATGATGAATAGTCATATGTAAACCACTATTATATATTGTTCAGTAGATCGAGATATTTTACAGGACAATTAACTAAATAAACATGTATTCCATATTCTTCTATTGAATCAATTAAATCACTTCTAGATTCCATACAAGTAAAAAATAACTTTGGATCGTATTTATCAATATAGATCTCTATTAAATCGATATCAAATCTATTTCTAAACTCAATAGAGTCAATGGTTTTATTTTCAACTAAATCATATACAATTATTTTAGAACAATCACTTAAATTAGCGATATTATCGTTATCGTCGATACATATGAATACATTATAGTTGTTCAAAACAATAACCTCTATTAAATAATAGATTTCTCAATGTATTTAACAATACTTGTTAATAAATAATTAGTCAATTTAAACAATTATAGTTATTTAGATGGATTCATTATGAGTTCAAATGCTTTATCTATAGACTTACATACTGTTTTTAAATAAAACTCTATATCGATGTTTAGTTCACCGCAATAACCAGGTTTATAGTCTACGTATTGACCTGTTAAATATTCTTCTCTACAGTATTTCTCGTTAACACTAGTGTAATTAGAGTTTGTTAAGTAATTTAGTAGTTTTGATTCAAATAAACAAGCATGACAGTATTTTAAACCAAGATTACTAGCTATTCTCCATAGATCAACTAGAATGAATGGTTTTTTATAAACACTATACAGTTTCTTACAGATAGATTGCAGTATATTCGTATTACCGCCATGACTATTTAAGAAAACATATCCAAGTGGTTTTAGATTATACTCTAGTGATTTGATAATTGATTCTATGAATTCAACGTATACAATTGGTTCAATACTAATAGTTCCAGCGTAATCAAGCCATTCATGTGAATAACCGAAGGGTATAGGTGGAGTTATGTAAATACACTTCTCTGGATCATCGTTTTTATCTATTAAACAGTAGTTTAAAACACTAGTTGCTATTAAAGTATCTGTATTGAAAGGCATTACATTACCATGATACTCTAGACTACCTAGAGGGAGTATAACAGTTCTAAGTCTACAATCTTTATCTATTGAAATATTTTTTCCAAGATCTATTATCAATCAAATCACCGATTAAGAAATCATATTTAAATATCAACGTGTTTATCAAAATACATGTTACCTAGTTATATAATAGATTGTTTTATTCACAATAACTTTTGAATCCATTATGATTAACACTATTGTTTCAATCCGAGTAAAATCTCTATTAGTATCAATTAATAGATTTCTTATTCGTTTCACAACTATTTTATTTCTGGAAAAATATTTAACGACTCTAATATCGTTAATTTACACTGTGGTGTTTTAATTATGTTAGTTAAACCACCGATTAGTGTTTCTATTGGTGTTATCGGTGGTAGTGGAATCTACGAATTACCCGGTTTAACTAATGTTAGAGAATACAAGATATATACGCCTTACGGTAAACCCAGTGATAACATTATTGTCGGAGAACTTAAGAACAAGCTTGTTGCTTTTCTACCAAGACATGGTAGGGGACATAAATATGCTCCCCATCGTGTAAACTATAGAGCTAACATATGGGCTTTGAAAACTATTGGTGTTAAATGGCTTATAAGTTTCTCAGCTGTAGGTAGTTTGAGAGAAGAGTATAGACCTGGAGATTTCGTAGTACCAGATCAATTCATAGATATGACGAAAGGTAAGAGAGAATACTCTTTCTTCGATTCAGGAATTGTTGCTCATGTTAGTATGGCTGATCCATTTTGTGAACATTTGAGAAGGATTATAATAGATGCTAGTAAGAGATTGAGTGATCTAAGGTTACATACTAGAGGAACATATATTTGTATCGAAGGTCCTCGTTTTTCTACAAGAGCTGAGAGTCGTGTTTGGAGAGATGTTTTTAAAGCCGATATTATTGGCATGACTCTTGTTCCAGAAGTTAATCTTGCTTGTGAAGCAGAGATGTGTTATGCTACTGTAGCTATGATTACTGATTACGATGTATGGGCTGAGAAACCGGTTACAGCGGAGGAAGTTGTTAAAACTATGAAAGCTAATGTTGAGAAAGCTAAGAGACTTTTAGTTGAGATAATAGATTTACTACCCGATTCTCCGATGGAGGAGTATTGTAGTTGTTGCAAAAGCTTAGAGACAGCGTTAATGTAGAGAAATATGTTAACTATATTCGTGAGTTGGAAGAATATATTCGTAGTTTAATAGATTTTTTTCAACAATGTTTGAAAACTAGTTTTGATAGAATCATTATTGCATACTCTGGATACGGCTATCTACCAGCATCAGTAATGTACTGGTTTATCGTAACAATGGATAATGGTAAAATTATTTTATTAAATGAAGTAGATGTTGTAACGCACTATATTTTATCATATACTGAGAATAGCTATACAATATTGTTTACGACAAATCCTTATTCAGCTTCAACTATTCGTTTTCTACAAACAACTAGTTTGTTGAATAATCAATACATAGTAGTTTCTATGAAACCATTTGATAATAGAGTTTTAAATCTATTATCTAGATTTAGAGTATTTTATATCGATAGAAAAGATGATTTAGAATCTTGTCTAACTATGAGTATTTTAACATACTATACTATGGCTAATGTATATAGAGATAAACTGGGTAGTAGAGGTTCCAGAATATATAGTCATGTTGTTGAAGGACTATATCCTATTGTCGAGGAATTGATAAATAAATATATTGATAAAATCGAGAAGATAGTTCAAACGAAAACATGGGTTTTAACATCAACGAAAATACTAGAACCAGTTTCTTATTTCGCAACAGAGGTTTTAAATAGAATAGGTTTATCTTCATCTTATAAAATACTTGATCACGTTATGAGCGGTGATAATGTTTTAATCATATCAACTAGTGTTGAAGAACATGTTGTTAGAGAATATAAGTATAAGTATGGTTTAATGAGAAACAATGTTGAAGACATAGTTTTAAACACTGATCCTCTTGAAGCACAAATTTATTTAGCTATATTGTTTTATTACATACTATATAGTTTTAAACGAGATCGCGGTGAGATATAGTGGTTTTTGAGAGAATAATGTATTCTAAGAGATTTGCGGCGTTAATGTTGTTTATACTGTTTATTTCAATAATATATATTACTTTGAATTTCACTATAGAAGGATTAATGTATGGAACATTGATTGCTGTTTTGACTCTAATTTTCTTCCTAATATATGCTCATAAACATGTTAGTAAGAGAGAAGTTTTCGGATTATTTTTCTTCATAGTTTTAACGATTATCATTAGTGTATTAACTGGTGTTGTTATAAATGGTTATGTGAGTGGTTTTAATAATCCTGCTTTATTAATATATTCGATTGTATTGACTTTATCGTTGATCCTATTATTGCTTATTTTCAGTAAACTATATAGGATTTGATTAAAAAGGTTTTCTATTGGTGGTTTAATGAAAATAGGTGTTATACATTATCGTACTAGATTAAGTGAGACTACTAGAGAGTTGATAGAAGCTATTGAGAAACTAGGACATAGATCTATTTATATTAAAATACATGAATTGGATTCATATATAGATAATGGTTTAATACGTGTTAAGAGATTTAATGAAGACATCGATATTGATGGAGGTATTATCCGTAGTTTAGGTTTGTATCTAACAATAGATTCTTTTATGAAGAGAATCGGTGTTTTAGAAGCACTCAGTACTTTCTCAACTATTATTAATAAACCTGAAGCAATCGTATATACTAGAGATAAATGGAGGAGTTTACTTAAACTAGTTAGAAACGGTATATCAGTACCTGATACATTGTTAACAGAGAATCCTTTCTCAGCTATGAGATTCTGTGAGAAACAAAGTGTTAGTGTTTATAAACCATTAATAGGCTCTCTAGGATTGGGTTCTACTCTTGTAAACGATCCCGATATTGCTTATCATCTCACACGTAGTTTATTGAATATAGGATTGCCTAGTTATTACCAAGTTTTTCTGAATAAACCAGGTTATGATTTCAGAGTATTTGTTGTCGGTAATGATGTTATCGGTGCTATGAAGAGAGTAATCGCTAGTGGTTGGAAAACAAATATTGCTCAAGGTGCGAGAGGAATTGGTATAAATTGTAGTGAATATTCTGAAGTTTGTGATATAGCTATTAAAGCTACTAGAATACTAGATCTAGATTATGCAGGTGTTGATATTGCTTATGATAATAATACGAATAAATACTATGTTCTCGAAGTAAATGCTTTTCCACAATGGATTGGTTTGAGAACAGCTACTGGAGTTGATGTAGCTAAACATATAGTTCAGTATCTCATAGATAAAATAAAGAGATGATGATTAGTAAACCAACAGATATGTGAAGAAGAGCTCTCGGACTGAGCGTGAATAATACTGGTTGCATATAGGTATTTTTGTGAATAAAAGGTGTTTTAAATGAATTTACTTGAAATAGTTGATCTCAGCGTAGCAGTTAATGATAGAGTTATTGTTAAAAACGTAAATTTAGCGATAAATGAATCCGAACTACACGTTATTATGGGTCCTAATGGTAGTGGTAAATCTACATTATTATCAGCTATTATGGGTCTTCCGCGTTTTAAAATAACTAGTGGTAGAGTATTGTTTAAAAATATTGATATTACAGATAAACCGGTTTACGAGAGAGCTAGAATGGGTATTGCACTAGCTCATCAGAATCCACCGGAGATTCGAGGTGTTAAATTTAGAGATATAGCTAGTTATATTTTGAAGAAATATGGTTGTAGCGATTGTATACCATTATCTAAAATACTTGATGTTGAGAAATTATTTGACCGTGATTTATTTCTAGGTTTTAGTGGCGGTGAGAAGAAGAGATCCGAGCTATATCTCGTTCTATTACAAGGACCTAGAATAGCGTTACTTGATGAACCAGATAGCGGTGTTGATATCGAGAGTATTGAAAGTATTGCTAGAGCTATAGAGTTTATGAGGAGAAGGGGTACTTCAGTCATACTGGTTACTCATAGTGGTGTTATTACTAGTAAATTAAGTAATATAAGTCGTGTACATATATTGATCGACGGTGAGATCAAGTACAGTGGTTATCCTGATGAAGTCCTTCCTGTTATCATGAAGTTTGGTTATAAGAAGGGACTTGATTTATTAAAGAAAGGTGTTGTTTAATGAATAGTATTAAAAATAGTGTTTTGAAAGCACTTGATAAACCAGCCGAGTATGGTCCCGATATCGATCTATCAGAATACGATATAGATAAACCAGTTGTCGATGACTTAACTGTAGATAAGTTGAGTCAAGATGTTTTGAAAGCAACCGATAGAATTAGTTTTAACGTTGATAATATTAGTTACATACAAGTCAATGAACAAGCACTATATAGGATTATGGAGAAACAGTTGTCTAAATATGGAGTTAAAATAATGCCTTTGAATAAAGCTTTAGAAGAATATAGTTTTGCTCGAGAACTAGCATGGAGGATTATTGAACCGGATAGAGACAAGTATACGGCATATACTTATCTATATGGTGGTGAACTAGGTTTCTTCATATATGTTCCACCAGATACTAAAGTACCTATACCAGTCTACAATTGTTTAATCATAACTAGTGATAAGAAGATTCAACTTGTTCATAATATAATATATGTTGATAAAGGATCTGAACTACACGTGGTAACTGGTTGTGCTGTACCTCACGGGGTTTCTAAAGGTTTACACATAGGTATATCCGAATTCTACGTTGGTGAAAATGCTCGTTTAACATATGCAATGATCCATGCTTGGGCTAGTGGTTTACACGTTAGACCGAGAACTAGCGTATATGTTGAGAAAAATAGTGAGTTTGTAAACTACTATGCTGTCTATAGTCCCGTAGCTAGTGTTCAAAGCTATCCTAAAATAGTGCTTAAAGAAAATAGTCGTGTATATTCTGCTACAATAGTTTCGGGGACTGGAGATGGTGTTTACGACCATGGTGTGAAGACTATATTGAGTGAGAAGAATTCTTCTTCTGAAATAGTATCTAGAGTTATAGCTAGAGATAGTTCTAAAATATATGCTCGCGCAGATATTGAAGCATATAGTAGGGATACACGTGGACATATCGAATGTCTCGGATTGTTAATGTCGAGTAGTGCGTTTATATCATCAATACCGATTATATCATCACGAGAACCTGGAGCTTTATTGACTCATGAAGCAGCTATTGGTTATATAGCTGATAGAGAAGTAGAGTATTTAATGAGTAAGGGTTTTGACGAAAGTGAAGCTAAATCACTTATAGTCAGAGGTTTTATGAATATAGATGTGCCTGGTTTACCTATTAGCGTTAAGAGAGAGATTGATAGAATACTAGATATTGTTGTTAAACAAGCTGTTGGTTAAACATATAGTAATATTTTTGATAAACAATATTAATCATTGATTAAACCGGTGTTTGTTTTGGAAAATATTATTTTAAAATCAATTATTGAAGGAGTTCATCTAGCTGTATATTCTTCTATCAAACCCGGGTCTATTCATAGATTGAGACTTGATAGTGAAGCTCAAGTTATTGTTTCAAACACTCTCTCTGTTATAGATTACATTATTGAAGCTATTAATTACGGCGAGAAGATTAGAAGAGGAGATATTGCTTTAACGAGTATTGAAATAGGGAAGTTGATTGCTAAAGCATTGCGTGAATCATATAGATGGAATAGTGGTAGAGTTTATCCACAATTAATTATACCGCAGTTAATATACTCAATAGCTCTCAGTCATAGTAATGTTGATAGTTTTCTAGAAGGATCTGGTAAAGTACGTGAATCTCTTAAAGCAATATTGAGTATTAATAGATGGAGCGAGATCCGTGAAATAATTAACGTTCTGAATAGTTCCGGTCGTAGAGATATGTACGAGCATCTTGAAGCAACAGGTATAACTCGATTAGCGAATATAGGTAGTTCTGTTAGTTTAAGTGAATTATTTAGAGTACTGAGTAGTAGGTGGATCGGTTTTTCAACACTAGATATTGTTGAATACAATATACCGGTTTATGTTAAGAAACTAATAGACTATTATAGAACTTATAAAGATACTACTAGTTCAATAATAGCACTATACTTAGATTTTATAAGAGATAAATCACCCAATTGGGTTCGTGAATACATAGATCAGAGTTTAAAATATAAATTAATGACAACACGTGAAGGTGCTAAAATATTGTTTGAATTAGATAATAGAATGCGTAGAGAAAACATTATATACGATGAATACGTTCATTTACTAGCATTGGTAATAGCGCTGGGAGTATTTGATGGTTTAAGACCTTGATGCTGATTTGATTCATTATTTTTCATAAACCATTTCTCCAAACCTTTAACCTTCTCTCTACGGGTTTCACCGATCTCTATATATTGTACTCCTCCACGTGCTGGTAACGATACATTGTAGATAGGTGTTGAATCAACATATACTATGTCTTTTAAACCATTATGAATATGACCGTGTATAACTAGATCAATTTTTTTATTAATAATGACTTCTTCAAATCTACGTGATGCTAGGTGAAACCATATGCTTCTAGGTTCTCCTTCTAGATTCTTATACGTTACACCATAGTGTGATACAAGTATTGTTAAATCAACTCTTTGTTTAATTAAATCATCAACCATATTCGATACTTTAATTGGTAGATTATTATAATACTCTACAATACCCGGGATGTTTTTAAACTGCCATGGTGTTGGTTTATCGAGTGCTCCGCGTGTACCGATTAAACCTATTCTAAAATTACGTAGATCTATTATAACGTATTCATCGTTAAGCCATTTTATACCTCCATATTGCTCCCGGTATTTGTTTTCATAACCTCTGTATTCTTCGTTACCGAAAACAGCTATTACCGGTACTTTACTGTATTTGTTCATTAAATAATCATATACTTGTTTAAAAGCATGTATATTGTTTTTCTCAACTAGATCTCCAGCTAGTATTATTAAATCTGGTTCAACTATTAATTGATCCATACTTTTAATAAATAGATCCAAGTATCTAGGACTGTGTATATCGGATGTAGCTATTATTTTAATCAATAAAAACACCGTTACGAGTAGAGAGTTTTCATCTAATATTCTAATATTCATGGTTAAATTTATTAAGTATAGCTTCTTAATCTCATATTATTAGTTTAGCGAAAGGTGTTAGATTTTGACTATTGGATTATTCAAAGGAACTAGTAAAGCTGGTCATAAAGGTTGGACTACAGTATACTGTGCTATATGTAATACTAAAATAGATGTTTTCAAAGCTGTTGACGAGAAGAATCTATATTATTGCCCAACATGTAAGAGTAAGGATATTGAAGCATTCTTCTGTACAGCTCATGCTAGAAATCTTCATTTCAAATGCCCGTATTGTAAGAACGAACTTAAACCATATTTCATCTAATTATCGCTCTGAATAGTTATTGCTTTATTAGGACATAGAGGTATACAAGCATAACATTCTATACACTTACTACTATCGATCTCTATTCTATTGTTAACTCTTGTGAATACGTATGTTGGACAATAGTTAACACATAAATTACACAAATTACATTTACTCATATCAATAAGTAATTTAACCAAAATCAACAACTCCTCTAATTTAATGGTGTATATTTAATGTGGTTTAAAGCAGATATGCATATTCATTCAATACATAGTGATGGTAGAAATAGTCCGCGTGAGATAATAAATTATGCTCTATATAGAGATTTGAAAATAATATCTATAACAGATCACGATACTTTTCAGGGAAGCATTGTAGCAAGAACAGAAGCTAAAGCGTTATCCAATGAAATACTAGTTGTTACAGGTATTGAACTGAGAAGCGATAGAGGAGATATTCTACTATATTGTTATGAACCAATAGATACTCCTAGAGAAATAAGTTTACTAATTGATTACGCTCATGAAAATAATTGTATCGTAATACCTGCTCATCCATTTGATCTATTTAGATACGGTATTGGCGATGCTATTAGATACTATAATGGATGGGATGGTATTGAAGTATGGAATGCTTCAGCTAATAAGAATGCTAATAAGAAGGCAATTAGATTAGCTAATGAACTTGGTTTACCCGGTTTAGCTAATAGCGATGCACATATTGTTGAATACATAGGTGTAGCGTATACTTTGATAGAAATGGATGAATTAAATATAGAGAATTTATTTAAATCTATTAGAAACAAACGTGTTAAACCACATTATGGATATCCTTCCTTCAATTTTTTTCTAAAAAACATTAAATGGAGTTTAATACGTAGAATTACGAAACTACGGATTTGAATCTATTTAACAATATATATCTTCCAACCAATATTAACGGCTTTCTCAGGAGGTTTATCTACATATAATCTAACGTTTTCTAAATGATGTAGATCAACTATTTCATCAATAACCGGTTTTACAAGTATTGGTAAATAAATTTCTTCTCTCAATGGTTCAGAGAATCTAATATTATTCTTCTTCTTGAAACTCCATATTGTTGAGTTTAATTCAATAATGTTATTAACTAAACTATAGTCTTTTCCAAGCCACTCGTTTTCCGGTTCAGGGAATTTTGTTTTATGAACTGTTTCATCATATAGTTTTTCATATATAGCGTCTGTTATGAAAGGCATTATTGGAGCTAATGCTCTGAGTACTCTGTTTAAAACATAGTGTAGTGTATACCAAGCTGATTTCTGTTCAACAATACTGTATTTCTTATTCATATTATACGCTCTACTCTTGATCAATTCAATATAGTGTGAAGCAAAATAGTTCCAAGTAAACTTGTATATAGCATCTATAGGTGTATAAACATCTAGATCACTGTACGCTTTATCCACTTCTCTAAGAATATTGTTTAGATAAATAATTGTAGCTTCATCGATCGGTCTAAGCTGTTCAACACTATCTACTTTCGGAAACATAGATATGAATCTAGCAATATTCCAAAGCTTTGTTGCAAACAAATAACCTGTTTTAATAGTATGTTCCGAAAACCTGTAATCATATCCGAGTTTAGATGCATAAGCCGACCAGAATCTAAAAGCATCAGCACCGTATTTTTCTATAAAAGGCTCTGGGTCGATAACGTTTCCTTTCGATTTATGCATTGCTTCTCCTTTCTCATCTAAACCCATACCCGTTATTCTAATCCATTTAAAAGCTGGTTTACCTGTTAGTAGATAAACTCTTAGTATTGAGTAATATAGCCATGTTCTTATAATATCCTGTCCCTGCGGTCTAATAGTGTTTTTAAAAGCTCTTTCAAATAAATCAGAGTTTCTCAAATAACCTGTTACGTAGAGAATTGTTATACTGCTGTCAAACCATGTATCAAATACTTTCTTCTCACCAATTAGTTTATCGCGTGGAGCATTACAGTATGGACAATTATTCCATGGAGCGGGGTCTTTCCATGGTCTATAGTATTTACCCGGTTCAGGTACTAGTATTGAACCACAAACACTACATTTCCAAACAGGTACTTCTGTCGCATAGAATCTATCTCTAGATATGGGCCAATCAGTTGATACGTTATTAATCCAGTCTATAAGCTTCTTTTTATGAAACTCTGGTTTAAAAATCATTTTATCAACTAATTCAAGTAATTTATCCTTGAACTCTACTTGTTTTAAAAACCATTCACGAGAATGTATTATCTGTATCGGTGTTTTACAACGCCAGCAAACAGGTATTTCATGAACTATCTCTTCTTTCTTAATAATTAAATTCATTTTTTCAAGAATCTCAACTATTTTCATACGTGCACTAGGTATGTCTAAACAATTAGTTAGATATTTTCCATCACATATACTTCCATCTTTATTAACTATAATCTCTGGTTCTAGTTTTAGTTCTCTAAATATTCTTACATCGGTTTGATCACCGTAACTACAGACCATAACCAGACCAGTACCGAAATCAGGGTCTACGCTACTGTGTTTAGTTATTATCATTTCATGACCATATAGTGGATTGATAGCGTGTTTACCCTCTAGTCTACCATACCTATTGTCTCCGGGATTGTATACTATTGCTTTACAAGATCTGAGCAATTCTGGTCTAGTTGTTGCTACAACTATTTTTTCACCTGTTTCTTTCACATGGAATTCAATGTAGTATAGAAAACTCTTCTCACTCTTATACTCTAGTTCTGCGTCAGCTAATGTAGTCATACATCTTGGACACCAGTTAACGGGTCTTTCATCTTCATAGATCAATCCTTTTCTAAATAATTCTATGAATGTAGTTTGTGTTAAAACACGATATGTTACACTATCGGTACCATTAGTCCAGTAGTTGAAACTACAACCAAGTTTCTTCCATATATTAACTAGTTCAGCTTCAATTCTATCTAGAAATTCTTTACACAATTCTAGGAATTTTTCCCGACCCTCAGGTGTTTCAGTAAATTTATGTGCATTTATACCATAAGTCTTTTCAATCTGCACTTCCACCGGTAAACCATTACGATCAGCGTAGAAAGGTACTAAAACATTATAACCCTTCATTCTAAAATACCTAGCGATCATGTCTATTTGAGCATAATGAGCTGCTCCACCTACATGCCATTTACCACTAGCGTAGGGTGGAGGAGTATCTATAGTTATAATCTCTCTATTATCGTTTACGTTGAAGACGAATTCATGTAAACCACTCTCCTCCCATTTTCTATAGAGTTCTTTCTCTCTCCTATGATCCCATCTTTTTTCTTCAATCAATGTTTTGAACTCCATTATTACAACACCATTATCTAGTTTTCTAATCAATATTTTAAACAAATTGAATCAATAAATATGTTAAATATTTAATCTATACATACATGTACCCATGGATCATCTAATGGTGGTTTACATCCTATTATCTCCCATGAGTATTGGAATATTTTTAAAATACTATTATAATCTATCTCTCCGGTGATAAACCAGCGGATACTTATTGTTTCAAATACTTTGTTTGATTTAACTCCAGTAACTATTATTTTATCGATTAATATGTTATCAAATAGATGATTGTATTTCAAAGGATCTACTTCACTGTATAGTAGACAATATTCATTATTAGAGATACATATTTCTTCATAGTCTTTAAACAACCATTTATCTCTATAAACATCGACTGAAACAAATTTCTTATCATTACTTAATTTAACTACGATCACTCTATAGTAATTATTAAACCAGTATTCAGATACATTACTAGGTTTTTCCATATAGAAACCTCTAAGAAACCGGTTTATAAACAATACCTAGTTCATCAGCAATACGGTAAGCTTCTTTAATTTCATCACTTCTTAATCTACGGTTAATATCTGGATACTTATCCGGATATTTTCTAACGAGATGTTCTGGTCTATACTGATCCATTACATTAACTATAACACGTGGAGTATTTTTAGAAATCCATTCTAAAACAGGTCTTGTACAACACTGTATGTGATTCGGTAGAACAAGGTGTCTGATAATCATATCTCCATGATTATAAGCGATCAAGTGGTTTCTAGTAACTATTTCCCAATAGTTTCTAACACGAGATAGTCTCCAAGCACAATCGTTATTACCGTATTTGAAATCTGGAAGCCATATGTCGATAACGTCAACTAATATTTTCATTGCTTCGATTGTTAAATACATGTTGCTATTCCAAAGCTGTGGTACGTTTAAATCAAGATACTTTAAACTCTCTAATATAAATGGTAAATGAGGAGTAGGGTCTCCTCCAACGTGATTGATATTTCTAGCACCTGTTTTCCTCAAATACTCTTGAATACTAGCTAATTGTTTAGGTGAAACAATCTCACCGCTCCATGCATTTATTTGACTAATATCGTAGTTCTGGCAGAAACAGCATTTGAAATTACATCCACCGTAGAATATAGTGCCGCTTGGAACTAATGGTGCTTCTTCACCCATATGGTGGAAATAACTATGTATAATACATTTGTTTGAAACAAGACATACTCCCGGTTTACCCTCAGATCTCTTCGCATTACATTTTCTCTCACATATTTTACATTCTTTCATCAGATCGTATGCTAATGTTATTTTAACATCTAGAAGACTATATTTCGGTTTAGGTAATTCATCTAGTTTTAACGAATCATCTCTAATTTTCAACCAAATGTTTCTAAACTCTTGTGATAGTTTATCGTGAATTCTCCATAATTCATCAATACTCACTTCATCAGTATAAGGGTTAACAGGTGATTCAATTCTCTTAACAATAAGGTATTTTGCTGATTTTTCATTAATCATAACGCTATGATACCATGATAAATACTCTCTTACTTCATCGTATTCCCATACAGTTATAGCATCGGGTCTAAGTGTGAATACTTCTATAAATCTATTGAAAATCAATACTACCACACTATTGTTAGATTTAATATAATAATCTTTTATCGAACCTTATTATTCTAAACTACTTTAGATCGTTGTCTATTATGTTAAACTAGTTTCGATAAAAATATACTTATCTCTATTTCTATCGTATTTTAAAACACCTTTATTCACAAGTATTTCAAGAGCTTCTCTATAATACATTTCTCCAACATCTATATCATACCATTCTCTGAAACTATTTATTATTTCACTATAACTCCACTCTATCTTACCGATCTCTTTATATGCTTCTGTAACCATTCTTTTAATAAATTGATAAGTATCTTCAAGCCTAGTCCATGGGTATTGAAACCAAGTCCAATCAGTTACTTCAATATAGTAGTAATCTGGTTTAAATTTAGCTACACTACTGATCCATTGTAATGCAGCTGTTTTAACAACGCTCGGTTTCCATTTTTCAACAATATAGTCTCTAGCTAGTTTAAGTGAATCACCGGTATCTACTATATCGTCAACAATAAGTGCTTTCTGACCACTTAGATCAACTGTATATGCGTATTTGATAATAGCTTTCTCCTCTACTTTAGCTGCTTCAGTCCAGTGTTGGCTTTGAATACTTAGAAGATTTTCAACATCTAGGAAATCGCATAGTAATCTAGCTGGTACGTAACCTCCTCTAGCTAATGCTATGATGACATCTGGTTTATAATTATCTTTTTTAATAACTCTAGCTAAACCATAACTCCACTCTAGTATATCACTCCATGAAACTAGTTTTACTTTAATACGAGGCATTATAATCACCGTTAACAAAATATATATCTAGAAAGATCTGAATATTAAGTATTATTTCTAAATCTTTCAATTCCTTGTGTTATATTCTCTCCGAGATTTTATTGAAAAACCCCGGGATTTGAGGAAACACAACTTGTTCTTTCAATTCTTTGTGTTGTATTCCAATTGATTCCTCAATAGCCGGTAATAGTTCCTTAAACTCCCTTTCAATTCTTTGTGTTGTATTCCGTGGTATTTATTGATGAAGCAGATCAATTGTTTAGAAGCACTTTCAATTCTTTGTGTTGTATTCGATAAGACTAACCATCCACGTTGATAATCCAAGAATCGCCTTTCAATTCTTTGTGT
>JAWAVV010000002.1:0-357605 GCA_038897715.1 Desulfurococcaceae archaeon | reverse complement strand
ATAGTGTGGAATGAATTGAAAGTATCTAATAGTAAAATTTATTAACTATATTTCTATTTGTTAGATAAAGAGGTGATTCCCTTGGACAATTTGTCCAAGCTCGTTTTCTACGTGTCTTTTACATTGATGATTCTTTTTCCAACAATACCATTGTTTTCCTCAGATTTAAGTATTTTCATTGAATCAGGTAATGATAGTTGGGAAGTTGTCGATGTTTTAGGAAGAGTTTTTGTTTTCAACGAAACGCCGCTTAGAGTTGTTTCTCTAGCACCTTCCATTACTGAAATATTGTTTGCATTAGGTAAACAATATTCGATAATCGGTGTTGACGCAATATCTTACGATGATCAACACTATAATATAAGTAGTTATGTTAGAGAAAAAGGAATAGTTAATGTTGGAGGATATTGGTGGAGTCTTGTAGATATTCAAACAATCATATCTCTAAATCCAGATCTAGTTATAGCTGATTCGGGTGCTCATAAACCACTTTTAGATATCTTCAATGAATATGGAGTTAGAGCTTTCTACCTATACGGTGGTTCAGCTAGAAACTTAGAAGAAGTATTTAGCGATATTATTAGAGTAGGCATTATTTTCAACGACCGTGATAGAGCTGTTAAATTAGTTGAAAGTATTCAATCTGAATTCTTGAAGTATAGAGATATTATTACTAATCAATTCTATAGTGTTAAAGTATTGTTTATAATAGGGTTGGATGGTGGAATATGGGTTGCCGGTAAATCAACTTTTATAGACGATGTTTTAACAAAACTGGGTTTAATAAATGCTGTAGATAGAGAAGGCTGGCTTCTTCTAAGTATTGAAGATCTGTATAAAATACAGCCAGATGCAATTATTGTTGCATCAATGTTCGATATCTCTAACACTATTAAACTAGTTGAAGAATACGAACTATATTCGATAACAAAGAGAGTATATGTTTTAAAACCTGTTGAAACAGATTTCTTCCTCAGACCGGGTCCATTAATTGTAAACGTTCCTAGATTAATCTATAGTTTACTAGATTACTGGAATTTGAGAAAACCACCACCTGTTAGTGAATATAGTTATTTACCAATCATTGTATTAGTAATTACATTGAGTATATTTGTATATAAGAGGATTAAAAAGTAATGAACCATAGATCTCTACGTAGTATTTATCTAATAAGATTCTCTACAATATTGTTTTTAACAATTATTCTACTTCTATTAACCATAGTGTCTATAAATTATGGATCAACGAATCCATTAATATATAGATATAGATTGATTAGAACAGTTTCAGTAGTATTAACAGGTATTGTTATTGGTTTCGCAGCATCATATCTACAAGGTTGTTTGAGAAACCCGCTTGTAGACCATTATATTGTAGGAATAGGTAGTGGTGCATTGTTTGCAACATATCTAACACTATTGTTTACGGCAAACACAGCTCTATACTTAACTAGTTTAAATGCCGTAATAGGTGGTTTAATAACACTTTTTCTAACAATAACACTTGCTGAATATCTAGGTGGTAGCGATACAGCTTATGTTCTTGTAGGTATTGGTGTAAACTCTGTATTTTCAGGTTTATCAATACTAATTTCATATATGATCATCAGTAGGTTATCAATACCTCCAATACTAATGTTAACAGGTAGTTTCATAAACTCTAGTGTTAGAAACATACCTTATTTAATCACAGCATTATCATTAATTGTATTAACATATCCTTTTCTATCTAAACCATTGAATACACTACTACTAGGAGACATCTATACTAAACAATTAGGCTATAATCCACGTATATTTAGATTAATATCCGTTGCAGTCGCTGGAATATCTACATCAATAGTTGTTTCAATACATGGTTTAATAGGTTTTGTAGGATTAATGTCTCCACATATATCTAGATTATTACTCAAAACATCGGATCACAGGTTTACAACACCATTATCTGGTGTTGTTTCATCAACAATACTCTTAGCAACAGATAGTCTTTCAAGAATATTTTTTACCAAATACGTAGGTGAAATACCTGCTGGAGCAATTGCTTCAATTATTGGAGCACCTTTTTTCATATCATTATTAATATCTAGATTTAGAGCTGGTAGAATTGATTAAAACAATTAGCTTAACCGTTGAATATAGAGATAAGAGAGTTTTAGAAAATATTGATTTACTTATAAAACCGAGAACAATAACTTGTATACTTGGTCCAAACGGTGCTGGTAAGACTACTTTATTGAGAGCAATAGCTAAGTTAATTAAATACCATGGTTCAATCTACATTGATGGATTTGAAGTATCTAAAACACCTTTGAAAACAATAGCTAGATTATTATCTTACGTAGAATCTATTAAAACAACTGAATTTCTAAATATGACTGTAATAGATGCTTTAATTACAGCACAATACCCTGTATCTAAAGGTTTCTTTGAGAAAAAAGATTGTTTTAATAAAGCATTTGAAGTAATGGATCAACTAGATTTAGCTAACTATGCTTATAGAAAACTTAGTGAACTCAGTTCAGGCGAGCTTCAGAGAGTTGCTTTAGCTATAGGTTTAGTTAAAAACCCTGAATATCTTTTATTTGATGAAATAGATCTACATGTTGATATTGGTTTTAAAAAGAAGTTAATCGAACTTTTGAGAAAATGGAGTATTAGTAAAACAATAGTTTTGACAACACATGATATATTGTTTGCAACAATTACTGGAGAATACTTTATCGTATTAAATAATGGTAAAACAATTTATAATGGAGATAGAAATGGATTGATAGAGAAAAAAGAATTATTAGAAGAAGTATTTAATACAAGAATAATTAAATTAGAGTATTGTGGAAAACCAGTACTCATCTCTATGTATATTTAACAATAATCTCTATTTATTAAGATCTATTAAACTATTCTTAAATAACTACTTTGTTTAGAAAATTGTTTAAACCATATTAATAAAACATGTTGTTTATAAATCAATAATAATATATATTAAAGTAAGTATGGTTATAATGTGTTCTCGGTGATGAGAATATGATTAAAAATTATGAAAGTAAATTAGCAATAATACTACTGGTAGTACTTGTATTTATCAATATCGGCTATATAGTTGAAACTCAGAATTCTAATCAACAAGAAAACGGTACGCAGTATCAAGAATTTATACTAACGGATCCGGAGGGAGATGATAACGGTATAGGTTCACTTATTTATCCGACAAATCCGGTTTTCGTAGAAGGAGCTTTTGATCTAGTTAATTTCACCATAATTGTTGATGAATACAATGTTTATTTCAAAGCTACGATGAGAGATCTAGGTGAAAACCCATGGAATGGTAGGAATGGATTTAGTTTACAGTATATTCAAATATATGTTTTGACAACAAATGAAACACTACCTAAAAGCAATACTACGTTTGGATTAAATATTAATATACACTATGGATGGCATTACGCTATACTAGTCATCGGGGGTTGGGATGATACACCGCTTCCCGAAGGTCAGTCGCCTGCAATATATGATGGGAATGAAACACTTGTAGCTGTAGAAGGTGAATTATACGATGTATATGTAGATGAGACTCAACCTAATACAATAGTTGCTAGAGTAAATAAAACACTACTATTAGATGTTGAAAATATCGATAACTGGAAAATATTAGTAGCTGTAGCAAGCTACGATGGTTTTGGCTACATGAGAGTTAGAGGAGTACAATCAGGAGACCCCGGTGAATGGGTATTTGGAGGAGCCGATCCAAATGCAATTCTATCCGGTGTTCACCCTCTAGTTATAGATCTACTAGCTCCAACTCCCGAAGACCAGTATCTTATGTTAACTAATTGGAATATAGAACTTGGTTTGAAACCTCTTGTCGGCAGTATAGTGGTATCTACTGGAGAACTATTACTTCCACCAATTATAACACCTACCCCCACTCCAACTCCAACACCAACAGAAACAACACCAACACCTAGTCCTACACCATCTCCAACACCTACACCAACAGAAACAACCCCGACAATAACTGAAGAAACAACACCAATAGAGACAACGCCAACTCCAACGCCTACTCCGAGCCCTTCACCAACGCCAGCAACGAGTCCTGAAACTACGCCTGCAGCTGAAGTTCCTTCAAGTTTAATAGCTTTGATAATAATAGTGATTATTGTGATAATTGTAGTTTTAATATATTTACTGAGAAAACCGGGTCCAAGCCCTAAACCAACATAGATTCGTTAATGAATATTTACTCCCCTCTCTATTCTTTTTTAAATAATTTAATTCATTTCATATAAAATCATCTCTGTAATAGATTCGAAATAGTTTTAAACATGATGTGATTGTTCTAAACATAACGATATTTATTCGTTAAACACATGGAGGAGATTAGAGTTTTACAGAAGAAAAGGTTTCGCTCACGAGAGAGATTTTGCTCGCAGACTATGGAGTCTAGGTTTTGCAGTCATTAGAGCACCTGCTAGTGGTTCGAAAGTTAAGAAAACTATTTATCCAGACATAGTTGCTATTATGAATAAAGAAGTTTTTGTTTTTGAATTGAAAACATGTAGTAGAGAGAAAACTATTTACATACCACGTATTCAGATTTTGAAAATGAGAGAGTTTTTAAAGAGATCTGGTGGTAGAGGATTTATCGGTATTAAAATAATTGGAACCGGGGTTTGGAAAATAGTACCGATCGAGGAATTAGAGGAGACTAGTAGTGGAAATTACAAGATAACTATCGATAAGTTGAAGAAATCACTACGTCTCAGAGACTTATTATCAATTATTAGGAAAACACGTAGTATCGATGAATATTTAAATAGAGATCGATTTAATCAATCAGTTTCTCAAGATCCTTAGATATACCAGGTCGTAGTTCACCAATTTTCTCAATAATTTTTTTACGTAAATGTTCCGCTAAATTATAACAACCAGTTGTATGTTCGAGAAAACCTTTTTCAACCAATCTCGCTAATGCTCTATTTATTTCAAACTCTATGACTACGTCATCTAGTTCGGGGACTAGCTCGGGATCTCTCCGTCTCTTAACTTCATCTCGAAGCTCTAGAACAGCTATTATCTCGCCCACACTAATATGTTTAACAAAATACTCCATAATCAATCTCTCTAACTTACTGAGTTTCAGAATTTCTTTGAAATCAGGTTTACTCAATTCTATTCAACCCCTTCAGTAAAACCATGTATTGTAGTAAAAATGTTCGTTAACCATGAATTTCTCATTACTATATCCTAGACAAATATTTTTAAACAAACATTTGTTACAAAATGGTTTATCGCGTACACATATTCTTCTACCATGATTCCATAGATAATCATCTAGTGTAAAAGGATCAATACCGGCTCTCTCGCAAACAATTCTAAAAGCTCTACGAACGAAAAATCTAATCAACAAATCTTCTTCACCAGTTACTTCTATACCATTTCTAATCTTATTCCACAAATCTCCTGAAACCATTAAAATACCGAGTCTAAGTGCTATTCTAGTTAAATGATTATCAATAGGAAGATCCGGAGTATCAATTGGTTTAAACAAACCTCTATATGTTAGAAATTTAGTTAAAAGCATAGATTTCTTCTCAACAGGATCTTCGTAAGCTCTGAAAACTCTTAATAAATCAGTTAAACCTGGATTAACAATATCTCCACGTAATCTACCCATAGTTTTCTCAAATATTTCCAACACTCTACCTCCATATATTTTAATCAATTTCAATCCAAGGTCTCTGAGAAGATAGACTCTAATATCTAGATCAGGTGGTTTAATCTCCCCTATACTCAACCATTTCTCAACAGTTTCTCGAGATATTTCAGCTAAATTAACTGGATCATAGAATTCAGGATTTTGTTCAAACATCAATTTACCCAATCTATACAGTAGATCGGAGCCGTGAAAACACTCGTTATCAATACATGCTTCATATGGTTTACCGGGTCTACTCAATCTGTGATCGATTGCAACCATTACTATAAAATACCTATAGACAAGCTCTTGATCAACATTTTTCCCGGGATAGAATTTATTATCAAATAAATCTAGTTTTACAGATACAATGGATTCAATATTCTTTCTAATAACGTTAACGAACTTCTCCAATCTACCTTGATCAATACCTATAATCATTTAAAACCACGCCTTTTCTACGGATCGGGTAATTATTCTTTAAACAGATCTATTTAGCTTCAATGAACTTAATCTTTTAAACATATATTTTAACTAATTTATTAAATTATCACAAATTAATTTATTGAAAAATATAATCAAAGTTATTTAAACACAAAGTTGAAGAAAAGGAGATTGATGAGTGAAATCTATTTGAAACTCAAGTTCGTTGATATGTATTAGATTTGATTATCGAAACATGTCGATTCATAATATTGTTATGGTTGATCTCATATTGTTGATTTAATAGCTTCTTCGAGTATTCTCAAACCAGTTTCAGCTTCTTCATATGTTATCACTATTGGAGGTATTATTCTTATAGAATTCTTACCACAAGGTAGTAGTACTAGTCCTTTTTTAATAGCATTATTTATTATCTTATTCCTTTTATCAACATCTGGTTCTTTAGATTTCTTATTCTTAACTATTTCAATAGCCCATGCTAATCCCAATCCACGAGTATCTCCTATGAATCCATATTTATCTCTCCATGAATAGAGATATTCTTTAAATAATGGTTCTAGTTTCTGAACATTAGGTAGGATTTTCTCAGTTACCTCAATTGTTTTCAAAGCAACCATACATGCTAAAGCATGACCTCCAAAAGTATTACTATGTCTACCCGGTTTCTTAAAATCAAGATCTTTCTTGAATATCGTTGCACCAATCGGTATCACACCACCGCCAAGTGCTTTAGCCATAGTTATTACTTCAGGAACTACGTTGAAATGCTCTATAGCAAACATTTTACCAGTTCTACCTAGAGCCATTTGAACCTCATCATCAACTAGAACTATACCATATTTATCTAGAAGTTTCCTCAATTCTACGAAGAATTCTTTAGGAGGTATGACGTATCCCCCTTCACCCTGTATCGGTTCCGTAAAAACAGCTGCAACTTCTTCTCCGGGAACTATTTTATCGAAAACGTATTCTTCAATAAATTCAATAACTCTATTGACTAATTCCGAAGGATTTTCATAACCATCTATATGCCATGGATTACGATATGGATTAGGATATGGAACATGAATTACACCGGGCATCCATGGATAAAACATCTCTTTCTGAACACTCTTACTAGCTGTTAACGCTAAACTACCCATTGTTCTACCGTGAAAAGCTCCGTAAAACGCTATAAAAAACTTCCTACTCGTTGCTTGCTTTACTAGTTTAAGAGCTGCTTCATTAGCTTCAGTCCCGCTGTTTGAGAAAAAAACTTTTTTCTCAAAACTACCTGGTGTTATACTAACAAGTTTCTTAGCAAGCATTACTTGATAAGGATTATAGAAATCCGTTCCAGCACAATGTGCTAGTTTATTCAACTGATCTATTGCAGTATTCAAGATCTCAGGATGAGTCGGGTAACCTAAGTTATTAACAGATATAGCACTTGAAAAATCTAGATACTTGTTTCCATCAACATCATATAGCCAAACTCCTTCACCGCGTTCAATAACTAACGGTATATTCTCCGGATCATGAGTACTTGTAGCAATATATCTATGGTGTTCTTCAATGATCAACCTAGATTTAGAACCCGTTGAACCCGGTTCAACGTTAATTACCGGTTTCAATAATTTATCACCATGTTTACTAAATAAATGGATTGTTGTAAAAAAATTTTATTAATAATTGAATTGAATAGTTTTAAGTTAAAACTAAATGGTTTGATTCAAAGTGTTTAAAACAAGTAAATTACTATTAGTTTTCATACTACTTAGTCTTGTTTCTTTAACAGCAGATATCGTATACGAAGGATCAAGATCTATTGGAGGCTCCTATCTAGAATCTATAAATGCTCCACCGGAATCGGCTGCAATAGCTAGTTTCGGAGATTTCATAGGTTATGCAACGAGGTTTATCACTGGTTTAATAGCTAGTTTATATAGTTCATCTAATCTACTTTGGTTATTCACAATAACAGGTTATTTAGCAATTCTTTCGTTACCTATTCTAGCTTTTACAAATAATTGGAAAATAGTTGTAACACTCTATTTAGTGGAAAGAATTGGTAAAGGAATGAGAACACCTGCACGAGACACTATATTAGCTGATGTAACAGAAGGTGTTAAAAGAGGTAGAGCATTTGGTATACATGAATTATTTGATCAAATAGGTGCTTTAACAGGTCCAGTAATTGTTGCCCTATGTATAACAATTAGTGGATATAGATTAGCATACACTGTATTATTCATACCAGCGTTGATAGCAATAAGTTTAGTAATTACTGCGAGAAATCTTTATCCAAGTATTAAGAGTATAGAGATCACTAGGAGAAGACTTAATTTAGAGAAAATGAGTAGAAAATACTGGTTATACACGTTATCAATGATATTTCTATCTCTAGGATATATACACTGGTTTATAATATCATATTTCTTAAGAAAATGGAGTATACTATTAGATCATGAAATAGCATTAGCATATACGATAGCCATGGGTATAGATGCAGCACTAGCATTACCAGTAGGATATCTATACGATAGATTTAGATTAAAATCTCTATACTTAGCTCCATTAACAGCACTATTCATACCATTATTACTCTCAATCTCATCGAGTAGTAGAATCATACCATATTTAATGGCTTCTCTATGGGGTATTGTAATGGCTATATATGAAGTAAACATGAGAGTAGCTGTAGCAGATCTCGTTGAACCATCCGTAAGAGCATTAGCGTATGGATTATATGGATTAATATACGGCGTTTTCTGGGCTATAGGTGGATTCATATTAACATATTTAATTAACATATCTATTGTATCAACAATAATTTACGTAACAGTAGTTGAGACTGCTTCTATAACAACTCTGTATTATTTAAATAAGAGATAGTAATGAGGTTTAACCGGGTTTTCTATAGAAAACCCTTCGTGTAATGATAAATATAATTACGAATATTATTAGAAGTATAGTTAAAACAATTAATTTAGACAAATCATCACCTTGTAACTCACTTATCTCCTTACTGTTAGTCAACGTCTCTATAGTCGTATTCGATAAACCTTCAGTAGGAGTAGAGATAGAGGTTTCAATAGTTGATTCAATAGTCGTTTCAGATACAGTTTCTTCAACGGGTCTTTCTTTAAGTAAGATTACAGCTGTTAAAGGTGGTATTGTTAAAACATTATTGTTTAACACAGTGTTTTCCCTGGTAGTGTATAGTATAATCCAATTACCTTCAGGTAATTGATATGTTCTAGAAACTCTACCATTATTAGCTACAACTATTATTTCATCATCATATCCTCTCGTATATACTAGTAGCGAACCCGTTGTTTCAAAAACTCTTATAATACTAGTCTGTAATGGTTTAAGCGTTGTTTTCAATAAACCAAGTTTCCTATAATGTTCATATATTTCATTATTCAATCTATCCCATTGAATAGGATACCTTTGTTCATCGTAGTAGTTTTTCCTACCGCCAATACCTCTCTCATCTCCTTGGAAAATAACCGGTGCACCCGGTAGCGTAAACTGTATTGTTGAAGCTAGTTTCAACCTATCTATTGCTTCACGACTCGGCGTGTCTCTTAAACCACCTCCACCAACCATTGTAAGCAATCTATCAGTATCGTGTGATGAAATAATATTGAAACCCATACCAGCTACGTTAACACCATAGTTTGCGTAATAATAAGCTAATCTATATGAAACGTGATCTCTGCCTGAACCAACTAGTTTACCTTGAGCATACTCTAGTACTATACCTATTCCAAGAGCATAGTTCATCAATGAATCGAAAGCCGAACCATTAACCCAGAATGGATTATAATCCCATATTTCACCAACAATATATGCATCAGGATACTTAGATTTAACTCTCAACCTAAGTTCTTTGAAGAAATTAACACTATCTCTAACATCTAGAGGAGTATCTACACGAAAACCATCGAAACCAAACTCAAGCCAATACATTGCAACATTATATAAATACTCTCTAACTTCAGGATTATCTGTTCTCAACCGAGGAAGACTTGGAAAACCCCACCAGCAATCGTAAGCACCGTTTTCCAATAGTTTAAAAGGCCATTTATATATCGTAAACCAATTCCAATAATCGCTCTCTCTACCTTTTTCTCTAACATCTAGAAAAGCCCAAAATCCTATGCCAACGTGATCCGGAACATAGTCGAATATAATTCTAATACCCTTCTCGTGAGCTTTATCAATCAACTCTCTTAAATCCTCTAGTGTACCGAATTTAGGATCTACCTTATAATAATCGTAAGGATCATATCCATGAGCACTACCAGATAAGAATATTGGATTTAGATAAATCAATCTAACACCTAGATCGTATAAATAATCTAGTTTTTCAATAATACCCCTCAGATCACCGCCGTAATATTGATGACAACAATGTAGATTAGTTATTGGATCACTCCATTTACTCAACACGGGTTTATATTGAGCACTACCTTCATATTTCTCAACAATACTCCACATATCTGATTCTAAAGCATATTGATCATTACTAGTATCTCCATTATAGAATCTATCTGGAAAAATCTGGTATACAACGCCATTTTTAACCCATTTAACCTGTGGAAACCTATCTACACCATCAAAGTAGAAATCATTGAATCCATCTCTATATATATTCATAGATGTTCCATTTACTAAAACTATTTTGAAACGATAATACAATGGCTTACCAGTATAAGTGAAAACACCGTACCATACAATCCAGTCAATTAACGAAAACTGTTTCTTCATTGAAATAAACGTTTCATTTACAATAACATAAACTTCTTTTACATTAAGTTGACTAGAAATCCATATTCTAAAAACAATGTAATCATCAGCTATAGATAGATATATTACATCGTTTGGATTAAATCTAATAAACCAGTAACTACTGGATAGATCATGGAATAAAACATGTTCGATAGATAAAATAGGATTTGATAAATAAAATATTGATAAAATAATCACAAATACCGAGTATAATTTAATCAAAACAATCAGACTCTCAACAATTATTTCTCAACAATTTTTATGCAGGAATTGTGTTTAAAAGATTTGTTTAAAATTCAAAATAGATTCAAATATACAATGCTAGTTATTAAAAGCGTTTTAGAGATCTATTGAAGTAATTAATTTAAATACATATTTCACAACATTTGTTGATTAAAGAATCCTAATTCTAAATAGAATTAAGCAATAATAATGGTTAATGAGAAGAGTTTTATAAATGATTCATATTAAAGATTTCCTCTGATTTCATCGTAAGCGATCATTATGAGCGTAAATATTATTATCGATGATAGTATTATTTTATACAAATCTACTGTTTCACTAAGTATAAAGTATGCTAGTAATCCAGCTCCAACTGGTTCTCCCAGTGCTATAGCTGTAACAGAACTAGTTTTTACATATTTCAATAAATAATTCATTAATGTATGTCCTCCAAGCATTGGTATTATAGCCATTAATACTAAATATAAATAAGTTGATAAAGTATAGTTGAAAAGATCAACTCTATATACTAGATTATATATTAACGCAACTATTAAACCAGATGTATACGATGAGAAAGCATATATTATTAAATCAACTCCCATTATTTTTCTCGCAAATCTACCTATAGTGAAATATACTGATGCGAAGAAACCACCTAATAGAGCTAGTATTAATCCTATAGGGTTTAGATCTTTGTTAAAGAATGGATTGAAATACATTAATACGCATACAAACCCCGTTATTAGACAGATTATTTGTCTTAAAAATATTTTCTCGTGGAAAAGCAGTCGATCAAATATTAGATTATAAAATGGATAAGTAACCACTAAAACTGTACTGACGAGAACTGGTATTAAAAATAGACTCTCCATCCAGAATATAAAATGTAATCCAAGAAATAAACCGGATATTGTAGAAAAGGAGTCTAATTTACATCCTCTCTTAAACCAGAAAGGTAGTATGATTAATACTGTAAAAAACAGTCTCCAGAAAGCACATATTGAACCAGGTGCATTAGATAATCTAACTAAAATAGAAGCTGATGATATAGATAACCACACGATCATGAAGTATAGTATTAACAATCTTCTGTTCAAAAGAATCACATTTATATCTTCTTAATTTCAGGTAAACCCATAATCTTCATTAAATCTCTGAGAACAAGTAGTGATACAATGACTAAACCTATTCTAAAACTCTTTTTAACAAAATCTCTCTCATTTAAAATAGGTAGTGATTCATATAATTTATTCAAATAACTACATAAATCTCTAGTATATTCTAATATCTTATTTGGTTTCAAATACATATAAGCATCTATTAACATCTGTTGAAACAATGTTATTTTCTCGATAATGTTTTTCTCAATATCAATTATTTCAAAAGAATATCCACGAATATTACTTATCAACTCTCTCAATAAGTTTAAATAGTATTCGGGATTATCTAGTGGTTCAATATTGAAAGCTCTACGTAGAATACTCTGTAATCTAACAAAAGTATATATTATCCAAGCACCTATATCGTAATCTTCAAGTCTCCTGTAATCGAAAACTAATGGTTTAGATGGATCGACTGATAATAACAATGCTCTAGTGCACGCAATACTCAGTTTGTAAACAATATCTCTATAATATGAATAATCCTCGCTGAAATAATCAATTCCCAGTTTCAACTGGTTTTCAACATATTTGGTTATGATAATATCCATGTATGCTTTAACGAGTTCATCTAGAGTAAGATACTCACCTCTCCTACCACTCATTCTAGTATCTTTTAAACTAACCATTTCATATGAGAAATGAATAATTTTATCAATAACATCACTGTATCCTAATATATATAGTATTGACTTAACTTGTTTCTGTTCACGTAATTGTTCAGATGCTATAACATTATATACTCTACTCGCACCAAGATCTCTTGTTTTATAAATAGAATACGCAATATCTCTAGTAACATATAGTGTAGTTCCATCACTTCTTCTAACGACAACTTTACCGGGCTGATCTTGTCCAAACAATTCCTTTATGAAAACATAATCTAATGAAGCTTTATCAAGATCAACTGTAATACTAGAACCATCTGTTTCAACGTAATTGGTTTTCAATAAACCTTCAATTACAGAATTCAAATACTTGCATCCAGGCTCTCCGCTCTCGAAATCATAGTTATCTATAGTGATACCCAGTTCTCTAAGCGTTTTATCAAAACCTTGTAGTACATCAAATATAGCTTTTTTAAATAGAATAGATGTATTGCTATCTCCATATTCATATTTATACATTAATTCATTGATCTCTCTCTCAGCAGTCTCGTAATCAACTATCTCACTAGATAATATACTATAAACGTTTGGATTCAGATAAGCTAAACGAGATTCAGCTCTAAGATAATCATTTAATTCATTTAATAAATCAACGATCTCTCTATGATTTCTCAATATTAAAACATATTGTTTATTAATCGACTCTTTTAAACCAATATCTGTTGTTGAATCAACTATATCTCTAAGTTCATTTAGTAATTTATTCAGATTACAAACTATATCGGATACGTATTCTAAACTATAATATACTCTCTCAACACTGATTAGTAAATCAATTAATTTATATAAACGAGTATCTATCAACATCTTTTCTAAATCTTTATTCAAATTATTCAACAAATCTTTCAATTCAATTAATTTTTTGTTTAAATTAAACAATAATCTATTCTTCTCTATCAATATATTGGTTAATGCATATACAATACCATACCAGTGATCTATTTTAAACAAAGGATCTGGTTTAACACCGTGTTTAATCAATTTACTATATCCATAAACAAGTGTAGCTACTTGTCTACCCATATCGTTTACATAAAACCTCTTATTCACTTTAAAACCGAGGTATTCGAGTAATCTAGCATAAGTATCTCCGATAACGCTATTTCTACCACTCCCTATATGTAACGGATGGACTGGATTAGCACTAGTATGTTCAACAACTACGTATTGTCCACGACCATATTCTTTAATACAATAGAATGAACCGTTTATAATACTCTCAGCAATGTTGATAAATAATCTAGCGTAGTCAATAAATAAATTAATATAGCCGTTAACATACAGAGCTTTATTAACAAAACATTTTTCGTAGAAATTATTTTTCTCAAGAAAATCTATCAATCTACTACCATATTCACTCCATTGACTCCTATCTATATTCAATGAATGGAATAGAGAATGTAGTGCTAAACCATAGTCTCCTAACTCAGAACTAGGAGTTTTGGTGAAAACGAGTTTATTCTCACTCCAGTATTCGTTTAATCTATCAGTATTTAAACCAAATATCTGAGATAAAGCTTGTGTAATAAATTCTCTGAAACAATCGAGTAGATTAATGTTTTTCAATATATTACACCGTGATTTAGAATCTGTTTAAAACATACTATGATAATATTAATAAGCTGTTTCAAACCTCTAAATATTCTTTTTAATCTTATATTTAACTCTAATGTATTCAATCCACGTGTTAGGATACTGGCCTTCATCGTTTTTCTCATATTTCTTAACCATATCCCATATGTTTAGTAAAGCTAGTGAAACACCTGTTAAAGCCTCCATTTCAACACCAGTTTTGCCAATAGATTTAACGGTTACAATCACTTTCAATTTATCGTTTTCTAAAAACTCGTATTGAACATCAATATGTGTTAATAGAATATTATGACATAAAGGTAGTAATTCAGGTGTTTTCTTAACACCATTTATAGCGACAATTCTAGATATTGTTAATACATCTCCTTTCTCTACTTCACCCCTCTTAATCTTCTCAATAGTTTCTGGTTTTAATCTAATAACCCCTTCTGCAACAGCTTCTCTATAGACATTATCTTTACCCGATATATCTATCATCGACATATAAACACCCAGTTATAACTAATTGTAATTAAATAATTATCTTTATTTGAAAAACGGTTCTCTCTTTTCAACAGCTTCTTTGAAAGCATTCATTAAACCATTCTTATCTCTATTCAAAATATATTTACGTGAATCAATAGTAGCTTGGGTAAATAAACATGTTTTTAAATAACCTGATGGAGTCATTCTCAATCTAGTACATTTACTACAAAGTTCTTTATTACAAAAACCTTTGATAACAGTTATCTCAATATTACCTACTCTATATACAGGTCTTGATTGAAAATCTCTAATATATTTACCGCTACTTACTCTCTCTAAGTAATCTATAATAGGATTTATTGGAACATGTATTGAACTCCATAAACTATAGTCGATTCCAAGTGGTATTAACTCGATAATATTTAGATCAATTTCTCTAATTACAGCGTATTTTATTAAATCCATGTATTCCCCAATATTCTGTTTTAAAACAACATAATTTATTTTAACACGTATATTATTTTCAATTAATCTATCTATATTTAACAATATTCTATCTAAATCACCACCAGTTAGTTCACGATAAGTTTTAGGATTGAGACTGTGTAGACTTATATTAATGTGATCGATACCTATATCAACTAGTTTATCTACGTAATTATCCAGTAACGAACCATTAGTAACTATTGAAACTAAACCACCTAGTTCAACAATATCTCTAATTATATCAACAATATCTTTTCTAAGAAAAGGCTCTCCACCAGTTATTTTAAAACTACGTATACCTAGTTCAACAGCTGTTTCGAACAAAAATCTCCAATCACTCCTATTTAATTCATATTCATCTTCGTTGAAAACACCTTCTCTATGACAGAAGATACAATTATAATTACACAAATTTGTAATACTCACTCTCAATCCATTTACTGGTCTACCATACTTATCTATTAGAGTCAATTAAATCACTCTAATTTAAAAAACAGATTTAACGATATAAAATATGTTTAAACAAACTACTTTTGCGAAAGCAATTCATTTAATTTATTATAGAATCTAGTCCACCATTCACGAGCAGCTTTATCTCTATTCAAAGTAAATTTAGAAGCCCATTGTTCATTACCGTAATCGTTAGCAGCTTTCTCTAAGAAATCAATAATTTTACGTGAATCCCAGTATGATGGAGTAGCTCCGGCTAAATCCTGGTATTTAACAATCAATCTATAGATCTCTACATGTCTTTTCTCAGCGTCTTTAACTCCTCTTAACTCATACAGTTTCTCATAAATAGCCTCAGCCCATTCTCTGTGAAATCTACACATTCCCGAGTTATCGATCCACATTTCTCTAATAGCTCTTTCAAAACTATTTTTAGCAAAATCCTCCGGTTCTGTGAAAACACCTTTATACAGTGTCCAATATCTTCCTAGAACAGGTAGTGGAGCAACCATACCAGGTGTCCAGTAGAAATTAGGAGTTATACTTCCTTCTTCACCAAATGAAGCATATACTAGTAGATCTACGAATCTATAACCAGTAAGTCTAACTCTATCCTCGTACAGAGTATCTAGTATCTTAGCACTAGCTCTAATACCTCGTTCACCTATTAGTTTTAAAATAGGGTTCCGGCCCCATGAAATATTCTCTACAATTTGTACAGCTATGTCAGCATTATGTTTACTATACTCGATTCTATAGTTAAATGGATCGAAAAATGGTTTATGAGATACACCGATTTCCTCCGGTTTCAACAAACCTTTCTCAAGCGCGTCCATTAGAAATGCTATTAAATTACCGGTTTCAATAGCATCTAATCCATAACTATCTACGAGTTCCACAACTCTCTGAATCTCATGTATATCGAATACACCTATCATTGGACCCAATCCATTATATGGTTCATAATCTGATTTGAACTTACCTAATCTAACTTTCTTACAAGCGAGCGGACATGGTTCACCACATGTTTTCCAAGATTTAGTCTCAATAGCTTCTTCATTGAATACTTTCCAAATATGATCCATTATTAGAGAATGAAGTTTTTCTCTAAGTTCAATCGGTAGATATATTTGATTCCAGTTAAACATAGGTGTATATATTTTTAAAACAGGATAATTTCCTCCCAGTGTACCGCCGGAACCTATCTTGGGGTCGAATCTATACTTTGTTCCAGCTTCTATAACTCTATTAATATAAGGTTTTCCTACAACTTGTTGGAAAAACTCGTTCAATAATCTAGTATCTTTAAATATTTCTGGTTGATAAACTCCTTTATCAAATCTACCACCGTAAATAATTGCTACAACACTATGAGCTTTATACATAACACTACCCGGTCCACCTCTAGCTGCAAAATCTTCACTACCCCAATCGATCTCTCCATTAACTATGTTTAACGAAGCAATTGCACCTATACTTGTAAACTTAGATGCGGGTCCAACAAGTAGAGATCTCGCATTATATTCGTAATAGAATTTACCATATGTATTCAATAAATACTTCTGAAGAGCGTAGATTCCTTTTAAACCACCATATTCTCTCCAAATACTAAGTAAATCTCTCTCATCTATCTTATTAAACTCCACAACAGGTTTACCATCACCTTCATCAAATATTTTTAAAATAACTGGAGAATCCGATCTACCTATTAAAACAATTGCATGAGCATTTACTCTAAATTGATAAGCAGCTCCCCCCATAGATGCTACATGCAATCCACGTGTAATAGGACTTTTAAATACAAATGTAAATCTATGAAAACCATATAGCTTAGAATTAGTGAATAATCCAGTACCGATCACCAATGCATTCAACGGATCGTATGCCGATTTCTTCCAAGTTTCATATTCAAATAAATGTAATTTAACACCCAGTTCAATCGGTCCAATAACATCATTGAAACTATATTCTTTAATCCATGATTTCTCATCACTAGTATCTATAAATATTACTCTATATTTATCACTACTTTCCATCACATCCACCATTAAGAATCCGGTTTCTCAATTATAGTT
This sequence comes from Desulfurococcaceae archaeon, assembly GCA_038897715.1. Classification (GTDB taxonomy): domain Archaea; phylum Thermoproteota; class Thermoprotei_A; order Sulfolobales; family Desulfurococcaceae; genus JAWAVV01. The sequence continues at coordinate 339,566 of JAWAVV010000002.1, read as the reverse complement.
ATTCTAATTAACTCCTATAATAACTTTACTCAGTCATTTAAAAACCTTTAGTTCTCACTTATTTTATTCAAAAACAATGTTTAAACACTTGTTTAAATATTTTACTTAATTTTACTAAATAAAATGGGTGAATCAATTACATTAAATCTCTCAACACTACCTATTTCTAAAACACGTGGATTAGTTATTTTAAAACCATATAGTTCAGATAATTTAGCCGTAGCTCTAGGTATAACAGGATGCAGTAGTATTGATATAACTCTAGTTAATTCAAGCAATGTATATAGTTCTTTATCTGGATGAGCTTTTTCCCAAGGTTTAACGTCGTTTATATAAGTATTTGCTTCACGAGATAACTCCATAGCAGTGTTCAATGCTTGAGCAATATCGTATTTCTCCATATAATCCATGTATTTATTAACACAGCTCTCGATCTTATCGGCAATCTCTTGATCAATCCTTCTCTTATATATAATACCCTTACTCTTCTTAATAGCTAGAACACCGACTCTTCTAACTAAATTACCGTAATTATTAGCTAACTCGGAATTATAGATTGAATCAAATAATTCGGTAGATACTTCTACATCTTTATCTAAATTGAAAACTCTCATCAATACATATCTCACACTATCACTACTCATATACTTCTCCATTAAATCCTCTATAGTTATAATATTCCCACTACTCTTACCAATTTTCAAACCACGATTGATTAGAAAAGCATGTACAATCAGTTTTTTAGGAGGTTCTATATCTAAAGCTTTCAGTATTGAAAACCATACAGCTGTGTGAAACCATAATATGTCTTTACCAATAACGTGATGTACGTTACTCCAATATTCTTTAAATCTAGCCATATCTCTTAAATAACCAATACCACTAATATAGTTAAGCAATGCATCAAACCATACGTATACAGTATAGTTTGTATCAAAAGGTAATGGAATACCCCACCATACTCTATTACGAGGTCTAGCTATCGATACATCTTTCAAACCCTCTTCTCTAATTTTATTCAATACTTCTAAAGCATATGAACGAGGATAGACTATATCTCTATTATTTAAAACATCTTCAAGATATTCTCTGAAATCACTTAATTTAAAATAATATGTTTCTTCATCAATCCAATCTATAGGTTTATCATGTATTGGACAAAATGGTTTACCGTTTTTCAAAACATACTCTCTTTCACTATAGAATTTCTCACAGCTAACACAATACCATCCACTATATTTTGCTCTATATATATAACCTTTCTTATACAACTCGTTAGCACAATGTTTCACAACTTCTTCGTGATAGCTATCGGTTGTTCTTATAAAGTAATCGTAACTTATATCTAGTAGAGACCAATATCTCTTATAAACATCCGCCATTTCATCTAAGTATTTCATCGGTTCTATTCTCTCTTCTTCGAAAATACGTTGTAGTTTCAAACCATGCTCATCATTACCTGTGAGAAAGAATATTTTATGACCTGTCAATCTACTGAATCTAGCCAATACGTCGGCAAATATCGTTGTATAAGCATGACCAATATGAGGTGGAGCATTGGGATAATATATTGGTGTTGTAATGTATATAGACAACTTCGTTAAACACCTTTACTCTCTATTGAAACTACTTTATTTAAACCAAGTAATTATGAGCTTATAAACATAGCTACTACTTCTTCATACTATACTCGAGTTTCCTAATAGTTTTCTCACCCTCTCTCTTAGCTAACCATATGAATATTCTTAAAAAGAATCTTACGGGAAATAAATACCACTCGTGGAGATAAAACTTGTTCATAATATCCTCCGCCCAGTAAACTGTGTGTCTGAAACATTTTATTAAAACATCTATATGCTCTAGAGATAATCGTTCTCTTAGAAACCATTTGTTATTCTTTAAAACACCCATTGGGACGAAAAACATAGGTACAATAATACTTCTATAGGGTTTAAGCCTATCGATCAACTCAGCTGTTTTAACAACATCATCAATTGTTTCATCTGGAAAACCTAGTATTAGAGTAGCAGCTGGTACAATATTGTTTTCATGCATAATACTGAAGGCTTCTTCAACAATAGATGGCCATTGCTCTGGAGGATATGGTGCTGATTTAGCATACATTATTTTACGAGCTAATCTGGGACTACCTGTTTCAATACCTACTTCAACACCTAAGTATTTTCTATGAGAACTCTTAATGTAATCGTTCATTAGTTTTGAAACCAATTTATACTCGTTTTCAGCGTATTTAATACATGTTAAACTAGCATGACTCCATGCAAAACCACCTGTTTCACCAATCTCTTTCATAACAGCTTCATGTAGTTTAATAACAGGTTCTGGTTTAACGCGAACACCATCCGCTCCATATAGTAAAACGTCTTCACTATGAAGAATAACTCCTTTAACACCATATTTTAGATTAACACGTATTTCCTCAATAATTTTATCAATAGGTATGAATCTCAAAGGTCTATATGTAACACTACAAAATCTACATCCACGAGGACATCCACGCATTATCTCTACTAAACCATTAACACTAGCTGCTTTAATAACAGGTATTTCTTCAATACTAGGCGTATCATGTGGACCAATATAGATGTATTGAGGAAGAGGTTCATTATTCAAAGCTTTATCGACAAGATCAACTATAATCCTCTCAGCTTCACCTTCAACAACAGTATCAACACCCCATTTCTTCCAGTAATCAAGCTCCCATAACCACTGCCAAGCAGCTGGACCGCCAGCGATTATTTTAACACCTTTCTCTTTAGCTTTTCTAACAACAGGGTTTTCCATAAATCTTCTAAAACTCACTCTATTTACAGGCTCTCTACCAGTAATACTCCACCATTCACTACTAGGAGGGCCGTAGGAGAAGTAATCGTGATGACCGATTAACAGTAGTTTCATAGTATCCAAGTGTTTACCAATGTGATCGGGGTCTATGATAGATGCTTTAAAACCAGCGTCTATGAGTTTGGCTTCAATCTTTCTCAAACCATATGGAGCTTCAACAGGTCTACCATGCTCATCTACTTTAACCTTAGGTGCGGCGATCCACATCCATATTTTTTCAGGTATTTTAAAAGGAGGACCTGTAGCTAGAAAACCTAGGAATTCCTTACCATGATGATTACTCATCATAGTCCTATCTGTTGATATAACTATTTCGTAAAAACCCATTAAACCACCTATATTAAAACAATATTTAGTTCTTTTTCAATAAGTTGATCAACAATGTTATTTAAATTCTTATCAATAAATACGATTATTTTACCACCGCTAGAATATGCTTTATCAACTGTTTTAATTATCTCATCTAATGAAAGCTCATAGTATCTAGTAACTATACTGTATAATATATTGTTTTGTAAAATATCACGTAGAATACTTAAATAATATGGATTACCGTCATTCGAGTAAACATAGAATACGATTCTACGAAGACCTGTTTTAATTAATATACTGTTAATTCTTCTAAATATATCGTTGATCGTATTACTATTAGGTAAACTACGATATATTAAGAAAACAAACAAAGCATTTTCTTCAACAGGTTTTAGCAAATTCAATTAAATCAATCCTCAAGACTTTTACCGTAAATACAAATAATTAACGTATTTACTCGAAAAACTTTTAGCACCGAGAATCTTAGCAACTAGTTTTTTAACAAAAAATATTTTCAAATACATTGATAAATACTTTTTAACAAAACTCTTTTCAGGAAACAAATATGTTTTTAATAAATAATTTTCACCATCGACAAATATCGTTTTTATCGAACAAAATGAACCAAACTTATGTGTATACTTTACTAAATCAACTATAATATACACAATTAACTCCCCGGTAATTTTGCCAAAACGATATGAATTTAAAATTGTTATTTAACTAATTACATATTATGTTAATAAAATATATTAATAATTAATTTAAACAATTAATTAAAAGAACTAGAGATATCAACTACTTATTTTTTAGTAAATAAGATCTGTACTCAAGTAGTTTAGATAAACTGGATACAGCTCTCTCAGGACTCGGATATGCTGGTATACCGGATCTATTGAGTATACTTATTGCTTCACGAACATCTAATCCACCTACAAATCCAGCTACAATTGGTTTACCAGTATCTCGATAATCATTATATAATTCTGCAACAGCTTTAGCTAAATCCCTTGGATCCAGGATCGCTGTCCTACAGTATAGTAGAACAATGTTATCAACTTCCTTGGATTCAAAAGCTATTTTAAGAGCTTTAACATAGTTATCAACACCTGCTTGACCAGTGAGATCAACTGGATTCTTAGGACTACCGAACCAAGGCATTGTTTCACGTAATTTACTTATTAGATCAGAGCTAGGCGATAGTAATGGTACATTTGTTTCCTCAGCAACATCGGTAGCTATTACTCCAACACCTCCTCCATTAGTTATAATTAATGTTCTATCACCTCTCGGTATGCTCTGTGTTGCAAATAAACGAGCGTAGTCAAACATTTCTTCAATAGTGTATGCTCTTATAATACCAGCTTGTTTGAAAGCAGCATTATAGAGGTGATCGGTTCCCGCTAAACTACCTGTATGAGATGCAACAGCAACCATACCTTTCATTGTTCTACCTGCTTTTATTACAATAACTGGTTTCTTCTTAGTAACCTTCTTCATCTCTTCAATAAACTTGAATCCAGTATTCGGTTTCAAACCTTCTAAATAAATAGTTATAACTCTAGTATTAGGGTCTTCGGCTAAGTATTTCGATATATCGACAACATCGAGGTCAATCATATTTCCAACACTAACTATAGCTGATAAACCAATCTCTTCCATAATCGTCCAACCCATGAGAGCAATACCGAGAGCACCGCTTTGACTAATAAAAGCAATAGGTCCTTCAAGAACATCACGCGGTCCAAATGTTGCATTCAATCTTACAGGCGTATACGTGTATCCAAAAATATTTGGACCAAGAATTCTCATATTATATTCTCTAGCAATTCTCAACAATTCTTCTTCAGCTTCAACATTACCTACTTCTCCGAAACCACTCGTTATTACAACGAGAAATTTAACACCTTTCTCACCACATTCTCTAGCAACACTAGTTACTTTATCAACAGGTACGACAATAATAGCTACATCTACTTCACCCGGTACATGTTTAATAGATGGATATGCTTTATAGCCGAGAATCTCGTCAGCAACTGGATTGATGGGATATATCTCGCCTTTAAAACCATATTCTACAATATTCTTCAACAGATCGTGCCCGATCTTTCCAGGAGTTCTACTAGCTCCTATCACAGCAATACTACGTGGATTAAACAAATACTTTAAATCACTAGTACCAGTTTTATTCAAAAACCATCAATCCCCCGTATCTACGGAATAATTATTCATACTTATGCCGTTTAAAAACAATAATTCATAGAGAATATAAAGTATTCGTTGAAAAAGTATTGAGTTAAGAATACTCTAAAATATTGCCGGAATCATTTTGTAATGAGAAGAGACTAAACACTATCAATACTATACGTGGAATCAAATACTGAATCTAAATCATATTATTTTAACACATAGTTCAATTCATATATTAATCTAAAAAATGATATTAAGTAAAGGATTAGGGGATAGTTTTGATTAGAATTAAAATAAAATTCTTCTCAATATACAGTGATTACGCTAGTAACGATATATTAGAGTTTCAGAAACCAATTACTGTAGAAGAGTTGTTAAAAATACTAGTGGACAAATACCCTGCTTTATCTAAAATCATCGACAGTATTAAACCGATTATTCTAGTTAACGGTATTAGAGTTGATAGTAAATATGTAGTTAAAGATAATGAAGAAGTAGCTTTAATACCACCAGTCTCAGGTGGTTGATAATGGTTACTAAAGCAATTATTACACGTGATGAAATAGATATTTCTAAGTTAATCGAGGAAATAATGAAAGAGAGTAGTGTTAGAGGTTGTGGAGCTTTAGCTTGTTTTATCGGATTCGTTAAAGGAATTGTAGATGATAGGAAAGTTTATGAACTAGAATATAGTGTTTACGAACCCTATGCTACCCGCATATTAGAAAATATTGCAAATGAAGAGAGAGATAAGTATAGTTTAGATAGTGTTTTCATAATACATAGAATCGGTTGTTTAAAACCAGGTGAACCAACATTATACGTTATAATCTCAGGTATTAGTAGAGAAAAAGTTTTCAAAGCACTAGAAGAGATTGTAGAGAGAATTAAGAAAGAACCTCCTATCTTCAAACTTGAGAAGAGAGAAGACGGTGAATACTGGATTATCGGAGAGGAAAGAGTAAGGAGAGAATAACTTGTATAAAGTATTAGACCATTATTATCTCTATTTGAAAAACAATTGTTACGCTGTTGTTGTCGGCAATACTCATTCAAATAGCTTTATCATAGGTTATGTAAAGTATTGCGGATCGAGTAGGGAGACAATATGGTGTAGTAAATACGATTGCTACGAACGATTAGTTAAATACTATGATAAAAGAGAAGTTTACAATGGTACTCCGTGGAAAACATTTATACCAAATTATGGTTCAGAAACACCTATTATTCCAATAAGCATGATTAGTAAAATATATGATCCTAGATACAGGGTTAAAGAGATTATTGAAAAACCAAGAGACATTCTAGAAAAGAATTGTTTAGAAATATTGTTTGAACTATGTAGGAATATTAGATTAGATAGTATTGGTTTAACGGGTACATTGCTAATAGGTATTCATAATCCAAAATATAGTGATATAGATCTAGTTATATATGATTTAAAAGATTCGAGAGATACTATTGAATTTATAGTAGAAAATCCATCGTTATTCAAGAGCTTAAATGGAGATAGATTAAAAAACTGGTGTAAGAGAGTTTTTAAAGTTACTAACATTGATCCAAAAACTATTTATAAACTATATAGAGTTTGGAGAAGAGGGTTATTCAATGATATAGAGTATTCATTTATATTCAATAAAGGTGTTTTCGAATATATTGATAATGGTGAAAAATGGGTTTCTATAGGAGTTTTCGAGGGATTTATCGAGTTTGAGAGTAGTTTAGATGCTTTGAATTATCCATCAAAAGGTTTCATAAATAAATGGGTTTATAGAAAGGGTTTTAAACCAAGATCTGATCTAGAATATGTATTATCATTTGAAACACTATTCACTCCATTATTCTATGAAGGAGGTAAATGTATCACACGTAGTTTACTACAATATAATCCTTTAAAAGATACTTATAGACTATTGATCGGTGTTTACGAACAACATACTTATATCGAATTAATCGATTAGACTTGTGTAAAAATGTTTTGATATAAATTTTAGTCAAAAATACTTATAGTTTATTTAACAATCTCTGTATTATTAAAGTATCTAGATATAACATACTCAATGGTGGATTTAATTGAATAGATTATTTATAGTTTTAGAATATAAACCAGAAGAATTCGATGTATCAATAAGTCTATACAATGAAGAGGGGAAACTAGTTGAATCTAAAGAATTCAGTAGAGTTAAACAAATCGTAATAGATAATTGTAGAGTACTTGTTTCAAAACATTTGAAAAACAAACCTTTCGTTTTAATAGCTGAAGCTTTTCGTTTCAATATTAATTTAAAAGAGAATAGCTTACTATATATAAATGGTTTGAGTTGAATTAATTTGAGCTATATTGTTGGTGAATACGTTTTAGAAAATAGTAGAAGTAGAACCGGTAGACACCGTAGAGTATCTCTAGTAATGATATATAGTAAAGATAAAGGTATTGTTGATCAAAGGAATTTAAAAGAATACATTATTGAAGAAAATATTGCTAAACCTGTTTACTGTAAAGGTAGTGCTCGCAGAATTAAGCTTAGAGTTGATAAAGGAGACTATATTGTATATAGTTATTTCACTAGAAATTTTCTCAATATTGTTAAGGGTTATATAGAAGTTTATAATTATAAAGGTGAATTAATTTACAGAGCTAAGTATGTAAACGGTTTTTTGAGAAAAAGTATTGGAAACCCTGTTAATGCTTGGTTAGTTCGTTTATTTACTGATTATTTCAAAATACCTGTAAAAGAGACTAAACTAGGTGATGAAGCGAAATGAATACAGATGAGAAAATAGAGTTAGCTAAGAGAATACTGAATGCTTTCAAACAATTCGAGTGTTTTGTATTTGAGAGAAACGAATACAATAATGTTAAGAGTCTTTTAGATGAAATTGGTTTAACGAGACTGGTTTATATAGGTTTAGCTGATCCACGTTATAGAGAGATATACATAGTACTACCTTGGAGACTAGAGTTTGAACAAGAATGTCAATCTCGTATACAAAGACTATATGCAGAGAGAAAGATCAGCGAGGAAAATTATAAGAAAAACAGATTATTAATGATAACGCAGTGTATAAAACACTTTGAAAGAGAGAGAACTAGAGAAATTATTAATATATTGGAGAAATATATTAAACGATAGGTGTTTTAAAATGGCTACAGAGTTGAGGATTTCTGAAGAAGATGTTAGGGCTACAAGAGTATTCTTCACTATAGGATATATTCTGAGAATATTTCCTTTCATAAATATAGTTGGATTCGTATTAACATTTATCAGCTGGTTAAAACTGAGCATTCGATTAGCCAATAAATTCTATAAAATAGCATTGATAGGAGCAGTAATACTATTAATATCGATCGCGTATTCTCTATTTGTATCGACAACTATTGCCATGAGTACTTTTGAAATACTACCACCCGGTGAGATTACTTTCGATCAATATAAAGAACTATTACGAAATACAACAATTATAACTAAGAATGAAATGGAAAACCCTGGAGTTTACATAACTGAGCTAGCTATTGGTTTAGGTTTGATACTGGAATCTCTCGGTATTCGACAACTCTACAGGGATACTCGTAGATTCATACCAATATATTTAACAATATTATTTATAGCTCTGGGTATTATACATTTCATATTATTTGCATTACATCCTTTAACTGCTCCGGGATTAGATAACGTTATTAAAACAGTTGATAGAGCTGAAAGTTTAGTAGATTTGAAGAATGCTTATACAGAACTACTAATAGTCTTATTGCCGTTAACGATAACTGGTGTTATAAACTTCTTCATCACTCTAATCACATACATACTGACTGGTTATAAGTACTGGAAGCTATACGGCGAACTAGTTAAATTAAGAATAGCAACTACTGGTATTGAATCTAGTATAGCATCGATTTAGCGATCTATGGGGTTTTTCTATTATTCAAAATATAGTTGTGAATACTCTGTTCAGATACTCTATACGGTGTTTTAGGTACTCCAATTGATATTATATATAGAGGTTTTTCATCACTACTTAAACCGACAACTCTACTAACACCGTCATCGTTGAAAGCACCTATAACTACACAACCGAGTCCCAGACTCGTTGATATTAAGTAGACGTTTTGACCAGCATGACCAACCTCCATATAAACATATCTAACGCCTCTATCACCGTATCTCCTCGTAGTTCTCTCAAATACAGCTGCTATAACAATATTAACTCTAGCATTACCAACCCATTCTTGATTTAAAGCTTCTCTCATTAAATCTCTTGAGAAATCTCCTTTTTTAACAAGTATTAGAGCATGCCTCCTCCAATCGTATTTATACACACCTGGTTCTAGGTATTCATTATTCTCTAAAATAACACCATTTGTTTTAACAACAACGTATATTTCAAGTGGATAAGTTGCTCCAGCACTCGGTACAGTTTTAAATTCACGCAAAGGATCTGTTACACCATAGGTAGCCCATAGTATTTGAGATAATTGTTGAATAGTTATGGGTTGATCAAGATATTCTCTAATACTTCTTCTATAAGCTATAGCTTCTTCAACACTTAATACGTGATCTCCGCTTCTAATACGTGGTAATGGTAGATAGATGATTTCTCCTCCAATATAAGTAGTAGTTGCGATATCTCTACGTTGAGTTAGAGTGAAATAAGCTAATAAACTGATTAACGCCGATAATACTATAACTATAGTGAACATAATGGTTTTAAATCTCATAACAAACCACCCGTCAATTAATATATATTGAAATATGTGAAAACACTGGTTTAAACTGTTTTAACAATATTTCTATTGATTAAACTCTCTATTTCACTATCTGAATAACCTAGTTCTCTAAGAATTTCAACAGTATTTTCACCTAATTCAGGAGGATGTCTTGTAGAATACATTCTATTATTGTTAATCATACCTGGTTGAGCTAGTTGTTTAATAGAACCGAGTCTAGGGTGTTTTAATTCAAAAACAATTTCTCCTAAGACATATGGATCTCTAAATACTTCATCTAATTCATAAACAGGAGCCGAGGGGACCTGGTTCTTCCTAAGAATATCTAACCAGTATTCTCTAGGTTTTTCAATAAATATTTCTTCAAGTATTTTTACAAGAATATCTCTATTCCTAACTCTATCTGGATTAGTTTTAAATCTAGAGTCTTCCGCTAAATCTCTTCTACCAATAGCTTCACATAGTTTTTGATAAAATCTATCGTTAGCTGCAGCTACTATAAACCATTTATTATCACTATCTTTGAAAGCCTGGTAGGGTACGATTGATGGATGAGCATGTCCCATTCTCAAGGGTTTCCTATTTGTTAACAAGTAGATTAACGGTAGGTAGCACATTGAGAAAACAGCTGTGTCGAATAAATAAACTTCAGCATAGTATGGTTTAACACTACTGTATAAACCTGTTAAAGCATATATAACAGCCATCATACCTGTAAATACATCGAATAATGCAAAAGGTATTCGAATAGGAGGCTGGTTTTCGAAACCAGTTGAAAGCATTAAACCACTCAAACCCTGTATAACGATATCGTAAGCTGGTAGTTCTTCGTAGATAGAGTTTGGTTTAAATCCTTTAATACTAATGTATACAAGGTTTTTATTAATACTAAATAGTTTATCGGGGTCAACACCTAGTTTTTCTCTAACACCTGGTCTATAGTTTTCGAAAACAATATGACTTTTCTCAACAAGTCTGTAAATAATTTCACGTCCTTCCTCAGTCTTCAGATCAATAGCTAAACTCCTCTTACCTCTATTTATAGATAAATAGTACACGCTAATACCGTTTATGAATGGAGCCCATTCTCTAGTTTCATCTCCAGTTAAAGACTCTATTTTAATAACATCAGCCCCGAGATCCGATAGAATCATTGTAGCGAAAGGTCCGGCTAATGTATGTGAGAAATCGAGAACACGTAATCCTTCAAGTGGTTTATTCAATACACTCACCTTGTTTTAATCAATAGTACTTAGATAAACCATAGATTATTTAATTATGGATACAGAAAATATACTTAGGTGCAGGGTTTTGATAGACTACCTCATTATTGAAAACGATTTAATAAAATACATATTGCCTAAAGGAGTTCCGCGAAATACATTTATGATAATATCGGGTGCAGGTGGTTCAGGTAAAACAGTTTTAGTTAACAGTATAGCTTCTAGTATTCTAGCTGTCAACGAACCAGTTGTATATGTTGATTTCGACGACGATCCTTTAACGACAATTGAGCAATTTAAATCGTTTAATGTAGATATTGATAAATATGTTAAAAACAATTTATTCTACATAATAGATGGATATACTTATTTATTTAAAAAAGAACGTCGAAGACTACATGAATCCGTTGTAGCTGAAGTGGATCCGAAGGATATTGATAATACAATATATACTATTTTGAAAATATTAGATGAGAAGAATATTGTTAAGAAAGGAGTTGTTATAATTGATTCATTAAATGAATTTTTAAACTACCATGATCCATCCCGTGTACTGGAATTAGTTAAAATACTTAGAGCTAACGTATCTAAACTGAGAAGCGTTGTAACTATTGCAACATTACATACTAGCACGAACTATTATGCTGAGTTTCTGAATAGTATAGAGCATTTAGTAGATGGTATATTAACAACAGAAGTTATTGTTCAACATCCTTTAATGGGGGAGTTACCGATACCTCTTAGACAAGTTCTTGTTAAGAAAATGAAGAATACGCCTCATCGAATATCCTGGACTATGTATACTATTGATAGTGAGGGTATTAAAATAGTTAGAATAAAAACGTAAGTGATCGATAGATGGTTATTAAATGTTATTTAACAAGCAATAATGGTTTAAGCGATAAGGGAGTGGAATATGTAGTAGACTGTCCGGTAAACAACTATATTTTTAAATCGATAAGTGATCTAACGTGGCTTATTAAACAATTTATTAGAAAAATGAATTATAATGGTGAACTAGAATTCCATTCCAATGAAAACATTGGTACAACACATATGCTATACAAGTATAGAATTTGTTTAGAAGACAAGTATATCGGTATTAGAGTTGTTTCACAGTATAATAGTGTTATAAGAATATTGTTTACAATACCAGATCGATCACTAATACCACAGGTTAGTTTCGAAAAATACGATGCTTCAAAAGATATTGTAAAAACAAATTATAGAGTAAGGTCTGGTAAAATACCCCCTGGACAATACTATATACCAAATCTTATAGTATATTCAATACTAGGTAGTCTGAAAGGAAAAGATCTATCCAATTGGAGGATCGAGATTAAGGGGGAAGTTGAGAACGAATTTGAATTGAATTTAGCGGATCTGTATACACTTGGTTTAAAAACTATTAAAACGAGTTTCCACTGTGTTACAGGTTGGAGTATTGATGAAGTAGAGTTTACGGGTCCATTGCTTAGAAACATTATTGAGAGAGCTAAACCAAGAGAGAGTGTGAAATGGATATATGTTGAGTGTTTAGATAACTACTCGACAATAATACCTATTGATGAAGCTTTAAACGATGATGCAGTAATAGCTATAGAGATGAACGGTAAACCTCTTGAAATAGAACATGGTTATCCAGCTAGATTAGTAATATCACAATTATATGGTTGGAAAAGTGCTAAATGGGTTAATCGATTACTGTTTTTAAGCGAGTATAGAGATGGTTACTGGGAAGCACTAGGTTATCATCCTAGAGGTAGAGTTGAATACGAAGAACGTTTTAAGAAATTTTAGAATTGTTGATTAAATTTTTAAAATATTTTTAAAACATTTTCAAAATGTGAATAAGATTGTTTTTAATGGAATTCAACTATATTGATTAAACAAATATTTACTCTCATAAACAATACTTTGATCTAGCATGAGTTTTTAAATGGTTCTATAACTATTAACTTACCGTATTTATATCCATTGATAGAATAAGTTAATGTAGCTAAACATGTTTTGTTCAAATCCATTTTTAAATCAATTACGATTACTTCTCCTGGTTTAACAATAGTATTGTTTAGAAAATACTCGTTGAATCCACATTTAAATACTTCTAGTTTTACTTCTACGCTATAATTGTTTTTAATTATTAACGATAGTGATTTATTACACATCCACTTATACTCTATGTTTATTGAACCAATAGTTGTCAACAAGTTTCTACCAATACCTATCGTTATTATTCTCGGTAAAATAATTGTTAAAACAAAGAATACTGCTAACAAAACTAGTGCTATATAACTTCTATGTAGAGGATTATTCACGTTTTTCTCAAAATGTTTCATCAAATCACCTGGAAGAATATTTTGTTTTAAAAAGAGAGGTTTTTGAAACTATTGCTAAATACTATATAATGGGATTGTTATGATTAACGTAGGTGTTATTGGTTTCGGAAACGTAGGCAGATCACTTGTATTAGAGTTAGCTGGTTTAAACAATGTTGATTTAAAAATTGTTTTATCATCGACGGGTTACGTTATTATTGATGAAAAGAATACTCTCCGTGAATTAGTTGATCTCGCTAATGTTGGTTTAAAACTATTTAATCATAGAAAGTTTATTGAATCGAAGAATAGTGTTGAAGTATTTGTTGAAAAAGATGTCGAAATAGCATTCATAACTCTACCACCTAGTTATCTAAATGGTGAACCAAATAGATCGAATTACTATAGAGTATTAGAAAACAACATATCTATTATAACATGTGATAAAACAGTATTGTCAATAGAGTTCGATAAGTTGATGAAAGAAATCCGTAGAAGAAATCTATTTATTGGATATAGAGCAACTGTTACAGCAGGTACGCCTACTATAGAGCTCGCTCGTGCTTTGCGTAGAAGAAATGTAGAGAAAGTTAAAGGTGTATTAAACACTACTACGAATTACATAATTACACTTGTTGAAAAAGGATATAGTTATAAACAAGCTGTTGAACGAGCAGTTAAAGATAAATTCGCTGAACCAGAACCTTGGATAAATACTCATGGTTGGGATTCTAGTGCTAAACTAGCTATTATCTCATCTACTCTAGGATATAGTGTTTCATTATACGAGATTGAAAAAATACCTTTAGAAAGTGTTTCTGAAAACGAGATTAGAGAGGTTTTAGAAAACAATCAGAGATACAGATACATTGCTGAAGCAGATTATATTGAGAGAAAATTCATAGTACGCCCTGTTAAAATTGATAAAAACGATCCTTTAACAAACGCTTCACCACTACATAATGTTGTAGAATTCATACTTGAAAACGACAAAATAGTAATACAGGGTCCAGCTGGTCCAGCTTGGAGAACAGCAAAAGTTATGATATCCGAACTACTTGATTACATTGAATATAAAGTTTAGTTTAAATTTTCAGAAAACACAAGAATATTTAGAGGTTTGATTTTGAGTGAAGATTCTGTTTATGATTTTGGTGGTTTGAAATTCCGAGTATTGTTTAGTAAATGGGGTTATGCACCACACTATGCAGAACACGTCATAGACCCCTTAGATGGAAAACCAAAACTAGTTATGGCCGATCCACACATAAGACACAGCGTATACATCTACGATCCTGTAAAGAAAGAGATTGAATGGGAGTTTAGAGTACCTGGTAGTAGAGTTCCTAATCCACATATCGCACATATGATCACAGATCAAAATCCTATAACAGGTCCATACTGGAGTCTCGTTGCTAATAAGATAAATGCTAGTCTTGGTGACATAGTGTGTGCTGATGGAGATAATAATTTGATAGTTATTGATAGAGAAAGGAAAAATGTTAAACACGTATTGAAAATAAATGGTTCTGAATGGCTTCACGATATCATACCTTCTGTTAACGGAGATGGTTTGATAATAGACGATTATAGCAGGGGATGGGTTAGAAAAATAGATTTCAACGGAGTTGTTAAATGGAGTTTTCCATTAAAACAAGCTTCTAAGATATCAACAGTATATGCTAAAGCATCTAGTCACATAGAGAGTTTTGGTGGAAACTATATAGTAGTTAGTAATTCTAATCCTTATGGTGTTTATGAAATAAGTGATGAAGGTGAATTATTGTGGAGTTGTCCAAGTAATCCACCATGTATGAACGCTACATGGCTTTACCACCCCCATAGTGCTTTTAGAACAGGATTAGCTGAAGCTAACGGTAATCTAACGATCATAGGTTTAGAAGGTGGTGGTGGAATAATTGCTGTAGATCGTGATTGCAGACCTAGATGGGGTTTTATGAAACCACATACTAATCTACTACGTGGTGAATATAGAGAACTATATAGACCAATTTATCACGGCTTCTACGAAACAACACATGTTTTCCCATTATTAAATGGAAATATTGGTGCTATCGATTGGCGTGGTAAATATTCTTCTCAAGTTGTTGAAATACTAGGTTTACCAACTAAGACAGCTTTATACTGGCTACTTGCATGGGATTATCCTGTTAGTAAAGATTGGATTTTATTTGAACCATTAGTTGAAATCGGTGAATGGGATTTAATAGCTATACAAGTTAATAATAATGGAGAAAGTATCATTGAATATGAAATAATGTGTAGTTTGACTCCACATGTTTATCCCGATGAATTTATGAGTTTTTTCAACAAACTCCATGGTAACCGAGTTAAACCGGGTGAAAGAGATTTATTTATTATCGATAAAAACGTGTATTCAATACTATTGTTTAGAGCTAGAGCGTTGGATAAAGAATCTAAGATAACAGTATTTATTACACAAAAGAGATTATAGTAATATTGGTAATTGAGGTGACTTATTTGTTTAAGAATACTGCATATTTTTTTCTACTAATAATGATTGTTTTAATTCAACTACCTTTGTTAAAAACTGCTTATCGTGAAGAATTGTTTATTCCCGTGAAAGGTAATCTCTATGTATTAGATATGAATATTACAGTTAGATCTATAAATGATTACGGTGTTTTCGGCTTTTATTTGAAACCAATTGGAGGATATAGTTATGGATTCATTGTAATGAAGGATCCAGATGAAGATAAGGCTAGAGTATATCTCATGGCTGGTAATCAAAGCCAGTGGTTTGAAATAGGTTATCTAAACGAATCTACTATTACGTTTAGATTATTCATAGACTATAATACTTCTAAAGCAATATATATTTTCAACAATATTAGTAGAGTGTTTGAACTAGATTTCCTCCCACGTATTGAATACTTCTACCTAACATCTTTTAACATACAGGGTAGAGCATTCGATTACCCCGAGTTATTTATTAATTATTTTAATATATTTGTTCTAAATAAATCAATAGAAGAGATAAATGTAAATGCTATAGATATTGAGAAAGAACTAGGTGTTAAACCGGTAACTGGAGCTAGACTTGTATCAATACCATCACAAACGCTTCAAACAGAAACTATGGAAAATGTTTATACATTTCCTCTCTATTCTCTAATAATTGTTTTAATAATAATAGTTTCTGCAGCGATAATTATATCAACGATATTTATAATTAAACGAAAATCCCCCGGTCCGTGAATTCTTCATCCTCCATAATGAGAGTCGTCTAGGTGAGGCCCCGGTCATCCATATTAATAATTTACATTTAGTATCTTTTTAGACTATTGGCTTACTATAAGTGATCTCTACTTGTTTTTCAACGTATTTAGCTTCTCCTTTTAAAACACTATACAGTATTTTAAATGCTTTCAAACGTGATAGTATTTGATTATTATTTCCACAGAATGGAGAATATATACATCTTGGGCAACCATCTTCACAATCACATTTCGATAATATTTCATAAGCAATATCCTCAGCTTTCTCATATCTATTGAAAAGTAGTAGTGATAAACCAGAACCACCAACGACTCCATCGTAGTAAACTATGCGACCGTTCGGATAACTAATACCTCCCATATCCCATATACTTGCTCCACAAACTGGTCTAGTAGCCGATATTATAGAGTGCTCTATAGCGTGGAAAGCTTCAGCATATTCGATTAAACCCCAGTTATCGAATAATAAAGGATATTTTACAATAACAGCTTTTGTTTCAAACCGATAGGTTATTGGATTATTTAATAGTTTTCTCTGACCTTTATCTTCACTCTCCCCGTATTGTTTAACGACATATCCTTCAACAATGAAATCTAGTTTAACGTGAGCGTATGTTAATGGTATTCCCCGATCGCTGATTCTTTCACGTATTTCATACAAGTCTACTAATTCAACAGTATATAATGGCCTAGTGTAGTATGATACAGTATCTGGTAATGGTTTAACATATGCTTTCATCTCATCTAAATCAATACGTGTTGATAAATATGGTTTACCAAACGAGTAATATACAGCACCGGGATGTAGATCGAGGAGAGCTTGAGGTAATTCTCTATTACCAATAATCTCACCAGTAGTTTCATCAAGTATATCTATTAATGGACCTGTTCCACGTATTCTACCGTATTCTTTAAAATAAATTCTAGCTAGTCTGTAATTTGGATAAATATATGAACCTGTTTGAACAATCAACCTCTGATACTGCAAACTATTAAGAACTCTTTTCCAATAAGGTTGAATATCTCTAACGTGAATCCTAGATTCCTGGAGAAGAAGCGCTATTAAATGAATTTTTAAAACTTCTTCATTCAACGGTTCTATATATGATGGAGGGATCTCTTGTTCATAAAATCTACTAGGATTCCTCTCATAGTAAGCGTCAATAGGATCATCTCCTAAGATCATAAATATATATCCAACTCTACCTCTTCTACCGGCTCTACCAGATCTTTGCAAGTATTTAGCATAAGTAGGTGGAGGTGAAACAAGAATAACTGAATCCAGGTATCCAATATCTATACCCAACTCTAGTGTTGGTGTAGCAACTACACCGTTTATTAACCCATCACGTAGTTTCATCTCCACCATTCTCCTAGTTTCAGCCGGTAAACCAGCTCTATGGACGTAAACTTCTAAACCATAGTTTTTACTAATAATTCTAGCAGCAACTTCAGCCATTTGCTGACTATCAGCGAAAATAATGAATTTAAAACCTTGTTCAGCTAAGGTTTTAGCTAGTGCTGCTGAAACAGACCATCTACTTAAACCACCAGTAGTTATCGCTACGTGAACTGCTTTACCACGCCTTCTATACGGACCTTTAACGACATCTACTTCGGTTCCAAAAAGTGTTTCGGCAAATTCTTTTGGATTACCAATTGTTGCCGAAGAACCTATGAAGACGTAATCATTGTTTTTCTTAAACCTCTTAATCCTCTCAATAACATATTTGACGTGTGAACCTAAAACACCTTCATAAACATGGAGTTCGTCGAATACGAAAAATCTACTTTTATTAATAAAGTTTCTAATATGCTGGCTAAAAACTAAACCAAGATTAATCATATCCGGATTAGTTATGATAATATCTGGTGGATTATTTACAATTCTCTCACGTATTTTACGAGATGTATCTCCATCATATACACTTGCATTAAATAAACCATAACCTAAATAATTGTGAATCCTCTTCAACTGATCTCTCGATAAAGCCTTAGTTGGATATACGAGTATTGCTTCGGGATTACTCTTTTTCCTCGAATAAATATATTTGAAAATTGGTAGAAGAAAAGCTTCCGTCTTACCAGTACCTGTTCCAGCAACTATGACAACGTTCCTACCGCTAATAATTTTTCTATAAGCTTCCCATTGAAAACTGTATAAATACCTAATACCATTGTTGATCAAAATTTTCTTTAATTCATCGGGTAAATCGGTATCTTCAACACATGGACCTTTCTCAGGTTCTCCATATTCTTCTACATGAATGTGAACGGGGTAAACGAGTTCAGTATTCAATATTTCGCGCAAACGATCCATTATATTCAAAACAAAAGGATCTTTTGTTATCATTAAAACACCTAGAATAATAACCAATTTTTAAAGAAAACTAAATCTAATTTCAATCTATATTAATACCACTTTATTTTATTATTTTAACTATCTATATTAGCGTTAATTTTCAATACCTTGTATTTAACCAACATGAAGTGATTCAAAACAGAATACTATAGTTAACGTTTCTCTCAATAGTTAAAAGCAAATACTAGGTATTGATCGACTCTCCAATATATGATCAATTCATTACCTCTATGTATTATCTTAATAGAAAACACGATATGTATTGACAATCCATGTATTTAACAAACAAATCTAATAATATAAAGCGTTGGATGTAATCCATTTCTAATCGAAGAATTGAGTATTTCTAATCAAATAAAGTTTTGTAAATAATTGTTATATTTACTGGTAATGTAATATTTTATTGAAGGTGATTGCTGTAATGTCGTTAGATATTCTCGAAAAAGCTATTAACTATGGTAGAGAACGTGGTGCTGAATTCATTGATATTAGGTATCAGGAAGTTCTATATGAACTTATTGTTATAGATAATGGTGTAGTGAGATCATATGATACGAGTATTGTTAAAGGTCTCGGTGTCAGAGTTCTTGTTGATAAAACTATTGGTTATTCAGCTACCAATAGATTAGATTTTGAATCTGTTAAAGACTCTATCGATAAAGCTATTAAGATAGCTAGATCTGCTAGAAAATATTCAGCACTAGTTGAGATACTTAAACGTAGAACATTTAGAGATAGGATTGTTAGTCACTATTCAATAGATCCTTTGGAAGTAGATCCATCTAATAAACTAGAAGTATTAATGGATACATATAGATCGACGAAAGAAGTTAATGGTATTGTAAGTAGTGTCGTAAGATATGGTTTTGAAAGAGACTATAGAGTATACGTATCTAGTAATGGTGATTTTATTGAACAAACAATTAGTTTAATTGGTTTAAGTACATTTCTAGTAGCTCGTGTAGAGAATGTTATGGAGAGACTGCATGATCAAAAATCTAGTGTAGCTGGATGGGAGTTTATTAAAGGAATGGATTATGTCAAATTTGGACGTGAAAACGCTGAATTAGTTGTTGAAGCTACTAAAGCTCCTGTAGTTAAACCAGGTAAATACACGGTCGTTCTCGATAATGAAATGGTTGGTTTAATGCTTCACGAAGCTTTTGGACACGCTACTGAAGCAGATATAGTAGAATCTGGTGGTAGTGTTTTAGAGAGAAGAATTGGTGAGAAAATAGCTAGCGAACTAGTAACTGTAATAGATGATGGTAGAGTTGAAGGAGGATACTATCTACCATATGATGATGAAGGAACTCCGAAAACGAAAACCATAACTGTTGAGAAAGGTGTTTTAAAAACATATTTACATAGCTTAGAGACAGCTATTAGACTTGGTGGTGAACCAACTGGTAATGCTCGAGTAATGTACTATGAGCATCCCATACTTATTAGACAAACAAATACATATATGGCTCCAGGAGATTGGAAACCAGAGGAGATTATTAGAGATACTCGTGAAGGTATTTATGTCAGAGGTAGAGGAGCTATGGGCGGTCAAGTGGATACATCTATGGGAACTTTTACGTTTACAGCTGGACCAAGTTATTTGGTTAAAAACGGTGAATTAGCTCAACTAGTTCGCGGAGTCATGCTTTCCGGTAACATACTTGATACGTTGAAAAACGTCGATGCGGTTGGAAGAGACCTCGTTGTAACAACGAGTGTATTCGGTGGATGCGGTAAAGCTTATCAAAGAGCTAGAGTAGGCGATGGCGGACCCCATGTTCGTGTACGTGAAATAATCCTCGGTGGAGGAGGGTATACGTGAAGGAGATATTGTTTAATCTATCTAGTAAATTCAGAAGTAGAGCTATTGAGAAGGGTTTGAGCGACCTAGAGTTTTACGGTGTATGGAGTAGAGAAATACATATTGAAATATCTAGGAGTAGAGTTAAATCAGTTGTTGATAAAACGAGTATTAACTATGGTATAATAGGAGCTATTGGTAAGAAAATAGGTAGTATTGGATTAAGAGACCTCGATATAGATGTTGACAGAATACTAGATAGGTTAATTAGCATTATCAAAGCTTCACGTGAAGATGAAAAATTCGCCGGCTTCGCTAAGAAATATGGAAGAGGAGTTGAATCAAGTATTTTTGATAAGAAAATTGTTGAAATAGATCATAGTGAAGCCCTTGACATAATCAATAACGCTATAGAAACCTCGATTGAATCAGCTAGAAAACACGGTGCTGATGAAACATTTGTAACAGAGGGTTCATTCGAATTAAGCGTAGGCGGTGTCTATATTTCAAATATTGATGGTGAAGAACAGTATCGTGAAGGAACGTTGAATAATATGTTTTTAGAAATAAAGTCTCGTAAAGACGGTGAAGAATCTAGTTATTGGGCTATTTACCAATCTAGGAGATTGAGTATTAACGATATATTACGTGAAGCTAATCGTGGAGGAGAGTATTCAATTAAGTTTATTAAAGCATCTAATATTGAATCCGGCGAATACTCTGTAATCCTAGATCCATATATGACGGCTGCTTTTATCTCATCAGCTCTATCACCAGCTTTTTCAGCACTATCTGTTCAAGAAAATAGAAGTCCTCTTAAGAATAAGATTGAAACACAAATATTATCGGAAAACATCGATATCGTAGATGATCCAGCTATAGATTGGAGTATAGGTAGTAGATCTTTCGACGATGAAGGTATAGCTACTATGAAGAAGAATATTGTTGAAAAAGGTGTTTTAAAAACATATCTATATAACTACTATACAGCTAAGAGAGAGAATAGAGAATCTACAGGTAATGGTATTAGACAAACACCATCATCTATAACAACACCTGGTTTCACAAACTTTGTTCTAAAAGGTAGAGGATTATTAATGAATTTCGACGAAATGATCAGCGAGTTGAAGAAAGGTATTATCGTACATGGTTTAATTGGATACTGGATGTCAAATCCAGTTAACGGATCTACTCAAGCAACTATATCACATGGTTTACTAGTTGAACACGGTGAAGTTAAGAAAGCTGTTAAAGGAAACGTTTTAGTTGGAAATATCTATGAATGGCTCGGTAGAAACATACAGGGTATTGGTCGTGAAGTAATCAATGTATATGGAATAATGCATGTACCGGCAATATTCTTCAGTAACGGTAGAATCGGTTGATCAATCGATATGTCTAAGCTCTATTACTTCATCAGCAGTAAATATTTTTTCTTCACCATTCACTCTCATCACTAGTTCACCGTATTCATTTACATTAACAGCTCTACCTATTATAGTACCTGAAGAAGTTTTTACTTGAACCATTCTATTGAGTGTAGATAATTTAGCTAAATATTCATCTACAAGTTTTCTCGGTTCAATCAATAGTTTCTCTAATCTACCAATCCATCCAATTAATTGTGATAATAATCCATTACGCGGTATTTTATATCCAACAATATTTCTTAAACTAATACTACCAGGTATAGGGGGGTTATTGTTAACATTCAAACCTATTCCAATATTAGCTATGAACATATTATGTAATGCTTCAGCTTCAATTATTAAACCAGCTAACTTCTTATTTCCATATATTATATCATTAGGCCATTTGATTAAAGCATTGATACCGTAGTATCGGTTCAGAATATTAACAATTATCAAAGGTACAGCTAGAGGAAGATAGTTTATATTATCGGATCTAATCGTGAGTCTAAAACTACACCACAATCCACCTAAATTACTATACCATTTCTTACCATGTCTACCTCTACCATAAATCTGTAGCTCAGCTACTACAACAGTCCATAAACTACATCCACGTATATACTCTTGAGTAGAACCTAAGATAATCTCGTGAACAATATTCCAACCCCATGGTTTAATTAACGATGGATTATCAGCTCTACTCCAGCTAACTTTATTATTTGAAAACTCTATGAAATAATACTTAGCCAGTTCTTTCAAAACACTATTTAATTCATCAATAGATACACCTGTGTAACCTGCAAGATTCTGAATAGGTATTTCAATAGTATTCTTCAGAATCTCAAGTGTTTTTACCGCTAGAATATTTCTATCGATAAACAATATATCACACCTCAATTGCTAACCTATTAAAACCGAGGAAATATGGAAGATCTGGGTAAATCGTTCTCAAAAATTCGTATAAATTAACAACTCTATTTGTTGAACAAGAACCCTCAGCTAATTCTACACGACCATTTCTCCAAGCATTTGAAAGCATATTTAAAAGAATCAATCTCTTTTCCTCCATTTCTCTAGCTACGTTAATTTCTCTACCTAGAAATCTATATATATATGAGCTATCGTGTTCCAATATATTTCTCAAAAAACTCCCATATTCTTTCATAAAAGTACACTCCGAGCTAATTCCATACTCTACCGTATGGTATATCACTTTCGAACTCCAAACGATATTGTACTTAACACTACGCGGTACGTATGGAAAACATCTACATATAAAAGGCTTATATATATCATGTATTAAACACTTGTTATCTCTAAGAAACACGCATTTATTATCAACAAGCTCCATTACATAACTAACAGCAATATATGATCTACTGAGAGCATCGTAGAATTTATAACCAGGTGTTGAACGATACTCTAGATTAAAAAACTCGGCGAGTCTTCTCAATAAAATATCTTCATGTGGAAGTAGTGAAACTGGAGATTTTTTACAACAATGACCACACATTTTGCATTTAAAAACAATATTCAATAAACCACCTCTATTATCTATAGATCTATTGAACTAGGAAATTCACCTCTATATAGCATTTTAATTCTATTAATACCGTCAACTTTCTCAATAATATCTACAACGGGAGGTGGTACAAGTTCTTTCCATTTATCATCGCCTCTTGCTATCATACTCCTTATAACACTCCCTCTATAAATATTTCTATTAAATTCAGGTGGTGATATTACTTTATAACCCTCTTCACTGAAAATTCTCTGAACAAATGGATTCAAAGCAATAACGTATTCAAACGGAGGACTATATAGTTTAACATAGTGTACAGCAATTCTACTCACTTCAATAGTCGGTAATGTAACTGTAATATAGTTTTCAAGAGGAAGTTTAGCCCATTTCAAACTCTCCCTGATCATCAACACTCTCTCACCAGCTGTAAATGGATTATCAGGTGTATGGCTACGACTAGCCATACCTATTACTACAACTGTTTCACTACATATACTACTGCAGTATTTTAATACATTTAAATGACCATGATGGAGTGGCTGAAATCTAGCAATAACTAGACATCTATTACTATTAATCAAAACATACACCGAAAATCTCTATATTTGTATATTACAATAAATATTTAAATAAAAAATAGTATAGAATGGTGTATTAATTGTATAGAATAGTAGAACTCGATGAAAAAATATCTATATTGATAACAATAATCGTTCTAAGCTTAGTATTCGGATCTAGATACTTGATAACAATTGATTTAATAAATTTTACATTGACAACAATTGTTTCATCAATAGCAGTAATCCCACATGAACTAGCACACAGATGGGTTGCTAGGAAGATGAATTGCTATAGTAGATATGTTTTAGACCCATTCGGTCTTGTTCTAACATTGATAACGGCTATACCATACATACCTTTTAAAATAATAATGCCGGGGTATGTTTTAGTTTTCTCAACAACATTTGACCCTGTTTACTCTAAGAGAATTAATGGAATAGTTTCATACTTTGGTCCATTAACAAATATATTAATCTCAATAGTATCAATAGTATTGTTAACATTAATCAAATATATTAATAACATACATTTCATTATAATAGTTTTTCTAATATTGGCAGTAAGATTAAACTCTTGGATAGCGTTTTTCAATCTAATTCCAATACCACCGTTAGATGGAAGTAAAGTGATAAATTGGAAACCACATTTATGGATAATATTGTTTGTAATAAGCATAATACTTTGGATACTATCAATTAGATTAAATGAATTGATTTAAAACAAAACAACTGATTATCCAAATCATGGAAAACTCGTAGAAGCTTAAAAGCCATCGCGATTAATTACGTTGTGTTTAAACGAATCCTTAAGAATATAATAATGGGTTTCAATTAACTGTTCAACTAATCTACTAACCTATGGGAAGATTCGATTAACACTTTATTGAATTATTTTTCAAAAATATTTGTTTCTCACCGAAAACCTATTTCTTGCTATTATTTTTAATCTACAAGCTAATTATTGAATAGTATTATCTATTCAATTTATTTAAAAGTATCCGAATATTACTTGGTAAATATGGAATCTTGTTGATTTTAAAAAAGTCTATGAGATTTATATATTGGTGTTTTTGTTTTGAATAATAATTTTGATAAAATTATCAACAGATTTCTCGAGATTATGAAAAACTGGGATAAGAAATATGTTGACTATCTTGAAGAGACTATTATCCTAGAAGCTGAGTTAATGTCTATTAAAGATAAGAATAGTATTGAGAGAGCTTTACTATACTATGTTGATTTAGTTAAGAAAATTATAGTTGATGAACTAGGTATTAGTTATGATTTTGAGAAACCATATATGGTTTTTAATGAAAATATTTTAGGTAAAACAATTGAGATAGAGATTCATTGAACAATCCCTAAATTAATGTAATATTTCAATTTAATGAAAGACGGAACGTATTTTAATTCATACACAGGGTCTAGTATTAACCAATAAGTATTATCAACAACAGCGTGTTTAACATTAACATCTGTTTCTTCAATATATATGTTAGCATCGTTTAATATGTAGTCAATCATTATCCTAACATAATCGTTAACAGTTCTAGTATACTTAACTGCTATTGCGAAATGATCTAGTTCGTTATCGCCATCTAGATCTATTGCAATAACTTTTGATTCAATATTCATTAAACTATAGAGTCTATAGAGTAGTATACATGCTTCTAATACCGTTATCTCTTTAATACTCTTATCCAGTATTTCCCACGGCGGTCTAGTATTCCTTAAAACATTTTCTATATTATTTTTATCAATTGTTTTTATATAATACCTGTCTCTAATCCAGTTTTGAAACAACCATATCGTGTATTCGACAGGTATTATTCTTAAAATACTCGTTAGATTTAATGGAGGAGTTTTGTTTACGAAAACATATCCTGAAACAGGTTTAGATATGTTGGTATATATGATTAAATATGTTTCATTATACAAGATCACTCTTTTTGTTAAATTATAGTTTTCTATTTTCAAATAAATAACATCGCTTACCTCTATATTTCGAGAAGTATTACCCGGTATTGCATACCCAAGTAGATTCATTCTACCTTGAACATCTAATGAAAGTGTTAGATAATACGTATCGTTTCCATAAGTTTCAATAAATAATGTTTCATTAGCACCTAGAAATACTCTATATATTGCTATTGAATTATCTGGTGTTAGTAGAAATGATTGATTAAATATGATACTAGTATTGTATAGATTTACATAGTATTCGTAAAAAATCTCTCTTAGATAAACATTATATATTGTCTCGTTATCCCAATTTTCATCACTCTGAATTTTCTCAAACACGTTTTTCAATATACTACTATATCTACCTCTATAGTAACCAGTTGGTAGATTAACAATCATATACACTACGAGAATAGTTAGAAAAACCATAGCTATGCTCATAGATATTGTGAAAAATCTCTTTCTAGCTCTTTTTAATTCTTCTAATTTTTTCTTCTTCAAAACACATCCTCTTTCAAAAACATTAATACCTTATATTTCTAAATATTAAATTAGTTATTAAATTAGTTAATAATTTATTAACTAAAACATGTCGAATTTACCTACAGGTTTGTTTTAAAACGATTGAATATGTTTAAAGAGGAGTTGGTTTTGTTTTGAATGCTTTATTTAATATTTTAAGCGATAAAATAAGAGATTTTGATAAAATATGTATTATTGTTGTAAATAAATACCCCTGGGTTTTACCATCTATTATCGGTAGAGTTAATGAAGAATTTGGTATTAAATTATTCCTGATACTAACGGATCCATATAATATAGAGTATGTTAGAGAGAGTTTACAACATATAAAAGATTTTAACGTCACTATTATTTCCGATTATGAATATGGATCATCGTTTATACAAGATAATTTAATTGATACTATTTTTAGATTAAATAAATTATTTAAACAAATTCTTGAAAACAATGTTAAAGAAATAATTATCGATCTAACGGGTAGCGATAGTTTAGCATCAAGTGCAGCAATGTATTCTGCTTCTAGAATACTAACTGATAGAACTTATTTCACTATTGTTGAAAACATACCGTTATATGGTATACCTGCTTATCCAGGTAGTCCACGTTGGCTTCACAAACTATTTATCTACGGCGAAAAAAAGGATTTCAACAAATTGAACGAGGTTTCAATAAATTATCCTAAAGTAGTTGAATGGAGAGGTTCTAGAGGTATTTACATAGCTTTTTCTAAAATAATCAATGCTTTAACATCTACGGGTTATTATGAATCATACTCTGGCGAGAGGAGAGTATTTTCTGAAAACAATAACGTAGTCGAAATATATATTCATTCAAACAACTCTATTGATAATAAACAAAAACTGATAGTTATTAAAGAATCAACAGGTCCAGATGAAGAAACTAGTAGAATGCTCTATAATTCATGGAAAGCATTATCTGATACACTTTATTTAGATTATAGTAGCGAGGATAGACAAGTTATTGATAGGATTATTATGCAGATACAGAGATACGTTGGTGCAGCAGATCTCGTTATTAAACAAATATCTTGTAATAACAATAATTATGAACACTTAGTTAACGAGAAACTACATAGAGTTTTATATAAATTATCTAGTGATAAACAACCAATAGCTTTAGTATCCGATACTAATCTATTTTATCAAGGAATACACATGACTCTTTTAAAAACAAGTATTAAAACTGGTTCACCGTGGAGTAGTATTAGAGGTTTAAACATATATATACCTAAATGCGCTGAAACAGAAATTAATGGCAAAGTAGCTGAGATTAACGCTGACTCACAGGGTGTTTCAAGACTATCGTATATAATGGCTCTACTAGCTAATAGAGCACTTCTCGAATCTAAATACTATTACGGTGCTGAAATATTGAACGCTGTTGCACAGCCATGTGAAGTATCTGTAGCTGTTGAAGCATCTACATTACCTGAATCTAAAATATTACTTGTTACAGCTGATCACAAGGCTTTTACAGCATGGCAAACTTTAAACATATGTAGAGGTAAAGTCATATGTATATACATTGGTCATAGCGATAATGCTCTAGAAGTCAATAACATATATGGTAGATTCTACGTAAGCATAGCTATAAGTATGTTGCTATATGTAGCATCAATACTCGTACCAGTTTCAATAATAGGATCAAGAGATACTATTAGATTAACTGTGAAGAATCTACGTGGAACAACAGCACCAGTTATAGCTATAAACAGGGTTAAGATGTAGTGTATTCTATTAAAACGTATTTGATAATAATTCTCGCGTTAATAATTTTAAATATTTTTTCAACAAATATCGCTGAATCTAGTAATAATGTTTATTTGAAAACTTTGAAAATAGGTGAACAAATAGAATATTTGAAAAGAGTTCATGTAACAAAATACTCAGGGATCTCAGAGGAAACAGAGTATTCGAGAATTCTGAGAGGAGAGTGTTTAGAAGAAGCGAAATATATAGTAATCTCCATAAGTAATCACGGTTTCGCTATCGAAAAGAAAGTATTGAGATCCAGGAATATGTCTAGTTCTAAAATAGTATGTGATTATTTGAAAATAATAGATCAAAGCTTTGATTATAGTTTAAACTCTAGTGAAATATATTTCAGAGACATACAGTATTTTCCATGGGATTATGAATTTAAGAAACCATCGTTTCAATTAATTGAATACAATGACATACCGATTCCATGGATATTTAATGTATATATCTATATACCGTCTAAGTATGCGAGTATAATTAGGAAATATGAATCAACAATTGCTTCAACAAGAATAGTTGATGATAAAGTTGTTAATTTCTACTATTCTATAGATTTAGTTTATGATAGAGATAAAGGTTTATTGAATAAACTCGATTGTATAATAACTATTAATTTAAACAAGAAACCATACATATTGATAAATATTGTTATCGAGAAGAAACAAAGCAATCTACTAGAATTAATCTATAGTACAATTATATGGATCATATTAAATACGTGGAAATACATTGTAGCGATCGTTTCGATAGTGGTTTTCTACATATTTATCTATAGAAGATTGTGAAAAGTATTAACTAGGTGGTTGTATAGAGTATTTTTTGAAAACACGATACATTTGTTCTAAAACACTACTAGATTGTACAACAGTTTTAAAACCATCTTCATATTTGAATATTTTAATAGGACATAGTTCTTTCTTAATTTTACACTTATAGCTAAAACCCGGTACATTTCTATTTAGAACACTTATTAAAGCATATAGTGGAATATTTGGTTTAACAACACTAGCATTTATTATTGAAAACATTGAATCAGATAGTTTAATAGCATCTTCAATCATCTTAGTGCTAATCAATACTCCTCTATCTGGATCGAAGTATATTTGATATATTTTTTTATAATGAGTTCTCTTATTATGGTAGACTATTTCAATCATATTATTAGGATATATGTTGTATTCATAAACAAATCTCCCTCTGATATTCGAGAAAGAAGTGTGTGGTTGTAAAGTCATGTTTCCACCGTTTTTATTTAAATAATTCTTCTAGTAATCCTATTAATCCTATATTATCAGAATAAGTATATAAATAGAACACGGCGGTGACTTAATTGGAGAAATTTTATATCGGTATATCAGGTGTTAGTGAACAACCCTCAGATACGTTAGTTAAGTATGTTAATGAATTTTTAAGCAAGATCCGTGAGATTCGTGTTAAATTAACATTCGTTCTCGGTGGTTATTGGGGTTTTATGAAATATTTTGCCGATAAAGCTATTGAAAGTAATTATGAAGTAGTATTTATTCTACCATCAGATTTTCCCGAGACTCCTCCGAATAGAGATAATACGATTATTATTCAAACAGATCTAGGTTCACAGACTAGAAGTATTATATTGGCTAGAACATGTGATATATTGATCGTTTTCGGAGGTAGAATTGGTTCAATGATTGAAACTTTGAGTGCTTATGGTTTCGGTAAACCGGTTGTAATTATTGAATCTGGTTATGAAACCGATAAATTAGGTCAAGCTTATCCACATCATTTCGATGTTAGAAAGACTTCTGACGTATATTATGTTAAAAATATTGATGAAGTTATAAGTATAGTTAAGAAATATGTTGAAAGAAAGATTAGGAGAATTAACGTTATATAACTATGAAAATTGTATTTAAGGTATGGTATATTCTATGGGATTAGGAATGAGGATCGATAGAGCTAATTTTGAATCAACTGATGTAGATAGTGTCCTCAGAAAATATCTTGATGAAGAACACTACATAAGGCTTAAAGCAATACCAGACCCGGAATTGCATAGATGGATTGCTAATATAGTTCAAATCACTAATCCAAGTAAAGTATATGTTATTAAAGGGGATCCTGAGGATTTCGTTTTCGTTAAAAAGAAGAGTATTGAAAATGGTGAAGAAATACAGACTAAGTATAGATATAAAACTGTTCACTTCGACGGACCCATGGATTTAGCTCGTGATAGAGGTAATACTAGAATATTGATTCCAAATGGAGGGAGTATACCGTATATTAATACACTAGATAGAGAAAATGGTTTAGATGAAATAACCGGTTTATACAAGAACTCTATGAATGGAAAGATAATGTACGTTATACCACTATGTCTAGGTCCACCTCGATCAGTATTTACCATATATGCTATACAAGTTACCGATTCAGCTTATGTAGCTCACAGTGAGTTGATACTTTATCGTATTTGCTACGAAGAGTTTAAACAAGGATATGCAAAGAACTATATAAAGTTTCTACACTCGGTAGGCGAGTTAGACGAGAGAGTCTGGTGTAAGAATATTTCTAATAGAAGAATATATATTGATCTAGTAGATCAAACAGTTTATAGTATTAATACAGAATATGCTGGAAATACTGTTGGTCCGAAAAAACTAGCATTAAGACTATGTATCTACAGAGGTTATTTAGAAAACTGGTTATGTGAACACATGTTTATCATAGGTGTTAAAGGACCCGGTGATAGAATAACTTATTTCACAGGAGCATATCCAGCTGGCTGTGGTAAAACATCTACTGCTATGATTGCTGATACAATAATTGGAGATGATATTGCTATTATAAAAGCTATTAATAGTGAACCACGTGCTGTAAATACTG
Organism: Desulfurococcaceae archaeon; assembly: GCA_038897715.1. Classification (GTDB taxonomy): domain Archaea; phylum Thermoproteota; class Thermoprotei_A; order Sulfolobales; family Desulfurococcaceae; genus JAWAVV01. The sequence goes on along the minus strand of JAWAVV010000002.1, from coordinate 307,882 downwards.
AAATAGGAAGTTTCGGTATAATAGATGGTGTTAATCCAAAAGATGATCCAGAAATATATAGTATTCTACTAGATCCAGGTACTGAAGTCATATTCTCTAACATACTTCTATGTAGAGACGGAGAACCATGGTGGAATGGAAGACCCGAAGAACCGTGTAGTGGGTTGAATTGGAATATAGAATGGTGGCCGGGTAAAACAAGTATTGATGGTAAACCGGAGCCTCCTTCACATCCTAACGCTAGGTTTACAACTTATCTAAAGTATTTCAGTAGACTAGATCCAAATATTGATAATCCAAATGGTGTTTTAATAGAAGGTATGATATTTGGAGGACGTGATTCGGATACACATGTCCCAGTAGAGGAAGCATTCGACTGGGTTCACGGAGTTATTACGAAAGGAGCTGCTTTAGAATCTGAGAGAACGGCTGCTGTACTTGGAACAACAGGTGTTCGAGAGTTTAATCCATTTGCTATACTAGATTTTCTATCTATAAGTATAGGAAAATTTATTGAACTACACTTGAGATTCAGAAATTTGATTAAAAAAGAGCCTAAGATTTTTGGTGTAAACTATTTTCTGAAAGACGAGAAAGGTAGGTATTTGAACGATAAAGTTGATAAACTAGTTTGGCTTAAATGGATGGAACTCAGAGTCCACGGTGATGTTGATGCTGTTGAAACCCCAACTGGTTACATACCATTGTATATAGATTTAACGGATTTATTTAACAAATACTTAGGTAAAGAATTTAGTGAAATAGATTATGAAAAACAATTCATGATCAGAATACCTCAGCATTTAGATAAAATTGAACGCATATGGAAAATATATAGTGAAATACCAGATACACCGGTTGAACTTTTTAACGTATTGAGAGAACAGAGAAATAGATTAAAGAGTTATAGAGATAGATTCGGAGACTATATTTCACCATTCAGATTAGATCGTTTATAATCTATTTAACGTGTTCTCTCAAATATTCAATACCCATTCCAATATAAGACAACTCCATTAATCTACTGAGTATTGTTTTAACACTATTGGTTTCGAAAAATATAGTATAAGCATTCTTTCTACTAAATCCTTCAATATTCTCAGCAATATCAGCTAGTAATGTATCACGTAGAACAACAGAAACTCTATATGGTTTCTCTATTGTAAACGGCTTCGTTTCACCACGTTTAAATCTACTAACAGCTATTTGTAAACCACGTTTAAACCTATCGAGAACATCTTCTAAACTATCGTATTCAGCCGAGTATCTAGTAATACCTTTTTTAAAATCAATAAACACGGTCCACGGTGTATATTCTATAACCTCGTTACGCAAATGCTCATCGCCAGCTAAGAGTATAACTGGTAAACCAATTTCACCAACATAGAGTGAATTCAGCAAATACTCACTCATTCGCAAATCATTAACAATGATTTCGTGAAAAACTCTACCACTATAAGTATGATCTAGAAAACCATGAACAGTTCCAGCACCGGAATGATAACCGATAAAAACAACTACATCAAACGATTTATCAACACCATAAACCATTGAGAAAGGTCTCGGATAGCCCTGTATTAAAGATACGTTACGAGGCATCTCCATGTAATCAATATTAGTCATATAACCATGACTATCAGCTATAACGACTTTATCGAAACCGTTTTCAAACAAATACTCAGCTGTTTTCTTAGCAAAAATAGTTATCAACCTAGAACCTATGTTGAATTGCGAAGAACCCGGTGTAAGCATTGTAATAGATGCTAAACCAGGTAATCCCTCAATATCTAAAGATACATATGCTTTCATACATGAACACCTTCCTCACCTAACTCTAGTACCTGGTTTAACCGGTTTAACAGTAGTAATTAAAACGGGAACACCATTATCATCAGCAGCTAGTAGCATTCCCTCGCTAACAACTCCAAATATCTTCTTAGACTCAAGATTAGCTACTACAACAATGTTTTTACCAATCAAATCCTCTGGTTTATAGTATTCAGCAATACCAGCAACTAGTTGTCTATCACCTAGTTCACCAAGATCAGCTATTATTTTATACAACTTATCGCTTCCAGGTATTCTTTCAACACTCTTAACAACACCTATTCTTAAATCAATTTTCATAAAATCATTGAAACTAATACTATTAGACAAACAGATCCACCATTCATTTATTTTTACTAGCTTCTTCTCTCAATCTCTCCTCCAGTATCTTCTCTAATTCTTCGTTAGATTTATCTCTATACTCAGGTATAAGTATATATCTCTTATCAGGATTCCTAATGAAATAACTAATAGTATAACTACATACTGGTTTGATTAACCAATTATTTCTCCGAGCCAGATCTATAGCGTATTCAACGAGTTTTCTAGCAACACCAATACCTCTCCAATTTGGAGGTGTATATGTTTCTAAAAGTTCCATAACACTATCTTTAACAGAGTACTTAATATATGCTTTAGAATTATCAGGCATAACCGCGTATATAACGGTTGAAGTATGTTTAATATCGTAATCCATCCACAAACCACCATAATTTGAATCAATACTAATGTTTATAATCTTAAATAGAGATTATAAACAACACTATAAGCGATAATAAAAGATTTATTCGAAAATTACTATTTATTAACTCGATTTAAGTAATTATTGATAAGTAAATTTTATTCAAATAATTCGTTTAAGCTAAACCGTGGTGTAAAATTTTTGTGGAATAAACTCGTTAAAATAGCATTATTTTTAATTTTAATAACAATACAGTTTTCATTAAACATAGTTAATTCATTGAATACTAATTTAAACATATATAGAATTGAAGGCGAATATCAGGGGACTTATAAATTAGAAATATCTGGTATATATAAAACAATATTTACACGTAATTACAGTGATTATAAAAGTGGTTATTTGAAAATAAACTACAACATATATTTCAATCTAAATATTATCTTTAACAATTATGAATACTATTTTCTATACATTTACTACTTATACAACTACAGTATTGATTACTTAAACATACCTTTCAATATTGTTAATAATATAAACAATACTTTAAGAAACCAATTAAATAAAACAATTATACAATACAGTAAAATAGTTGATCCAAGTATATTACTTAATATTTCAATTGAAGACAATTATACAATATATTTTCATCGACTAGGGGAACAGCGTCAAATAAACGGTATATCTATATATGGCGATAGCGTATGCTTTGAACATGTAATGTATAGGGAAGAAATAAATGAAGCAACTATATATAGATATGTAAATAGAGCAATCTACGAAACAATAAGCTATACTCCATTCTACATATATAGATACGATACATACTTTGATACAGTTAATGAAACAAATTATTTAAGAATAATTCTCGAATTAATAGAAATAGATATTAGTAGAGATCTATCACGTATATCTCGTACAAAAACGTATTATATTCATTTCCAAAATGGTTTAACAAGTAGAATTGGTTTAATCTCATATGGAGATACAGATATTGAACTAATACATAATAATAATAGTCTAATTATTGAAGTAAAGAAACACACACCATATAGATTGATAATGATTAACAGTAATGGTATTGAAATAGAACAACATAGTGTTGAACTATTTAATGTTTATTTAAAACCATTTATTATTCAATATACACCTGTATTATTATATGATAATTTAATAAATATCGTTTTTAATAACAATATATCAAAATTCAGTATTTCTCGAAGCAATCCACTAGTCTCATATGATATTACTGTTCAGGAGAAACAATATTCTTCAACGAATATTGTATTATTCACATTATTTATAAACGGTATTGCTTTATATCTACTATACAGGTTTTGTAAATATATTTCAAAAATAGTGATTGAAGCTTTGAAATAAATACTATCATTTACGTTTTCTCTTGATGAAAAAGATTATTGAGAAAAATGTTAAACATAAACAGATAAAGAAAAATATGAAAGTGTTTATTAAAATATCACTGGATTCAAAGTTTGAAAAACTAGTTGTATTCAAAAAATTATCTGTTTTATTAACTCCACTTTCTACAACAGATACTGTTTTATCTAAGTAATTTAATTTAGTTCTGAGAATAATTTCGTAATCAAATCTACCGTTAACTAAAATAATACCGTAAACAAGTATATTGCTATTAGCATCGTAGTATAGTTCATATACAGTATTGTTTAAATCAATTAATACATATTTAACAACGTAATCAACGAGTTGTATAACAGAGCTATCTACTGTTTGTTCTAATGCTATTGTTTTAATAGATTCATCGACAATACTGCTACTATAATTATTCAATAAAATATCGTACTTTAAACATATCACGTATTCACCTATTTTTAAAAAACTTGTTTTGTTTAAATCAATAACCATTGATTCATATGTTCCGTCAGGATATATTATACGATATGTTAAAGTATTTGAATTATTTAAAACCGTTAATATCGTGAATAATACCGTAAACAGTGTTTTTAACAAATCGCTTACCTAAATATTTAATTCAAATAACTTTAAAACACACTATATTATTCTTTATCCACATATTTACCGCTACGTATATTACGTCTATATATTGTTAATGGATTTTTACCACCGGAACAGTAATCGTTGATCGGGCATATACCTAAGCTCTTCATATTATCGCAATTATACGGTAAATACTTCCTCCTAGAACCTCTTAAACCAGATATGTGTTCAACCTGGTATCTCGCTATTCTTTCGTTGAAATCCGGTGTTTTTCTAAATATTTCTAGTATTGAATCAATTTCTAAACCAATATTTACTAGAAAAGATGCTAATGCAAATCTCTCGTGATGACTAGGGTTTTCACTGCTTTCTATTTTAGATAAAATGTTTTTCATACATGGAGGTAGTTTATCTACAACAAGTATATTCTTAACCCCAGTTGTATCATTACCGGATTCTATAACAGGTTTTCTCTTAAACCAATTGTTTTTCTCAAGGATTTCTCTATATTTAGAAATGAATAATGTGATTTTATCTGGATTAAAATTAATTAAATTTGCATACTCTATTATCCTTCTATAAACTAGTTCCTCAATTAATCTTATAAGAACCTCTTTATCTATAAAGACTCTACTATTTTCAACTATTTGATTAACAAGCATATACTTAGGATCGTGTGCTAGTTTCTTAGATATTATCTCTAAATATTGTTTTAAATCAATAGATACTGGTTTAGCAATATATAATACACTACCATCTCTCTTCACATCGATCAATATTTTAGGAGGATCTCTGGTCAATTCAACATCTAAACCAATCTTTCTCGCTATTAAAACTATGTTATCGATCGTCTCGTGATTTAGAAAACTACTTGTTTGTTTAGAGTATGCAACAGCTATCCTATGTAATAATGCTCTATCACCTATAGTTATTGCTCCTATTAATAAACTATAGAAAGCAATAATCTCGTCTTCACTATTGATACGGGTTTTAAATATAGTATTCTTAGTTACGATAGATTCTAATATTTCGAGAGCTCTATTAAAAGGATACAACTCCGTATTGTTTAAAATATCTTCAATCTTTAAATTTGGATATTTCAAATTAAGTAATTCATTCAATTGAGTTAAAAAAGGATATTTAACTAGATCAATTGCTTTATACAATTCAATACCCTTTAATAAATTTTATTCAGAGGAATCGGGTTACATCACCCGTCAAGCGATGGCGTAATCATCACTAACTACTCTATTTTAATAAAAACTTTTAAAAAGTGTTCAGCGCTTTGGCCCAACATCATCTATCAGTAGGAAGTCTTTAAGAAAACGTTCATCACTAGTTATATATTAATCTAATCAAATTTAATACTCTTACTCCTCTATCTTAAAGAAAATAGCTTCTCTACCTCCAATTCTAACACCCGGTTTTACTTTGAAGTAGAGAATTCTACTATCAGAGCTAATGCTGTATGGAACACCTATTTCAGCTCTAACTATACGCGTTTTCTCCGGGAAAAACCAGTAAACTACGTATTCGTATTCAACAATCTCTTCTTCATACTCGTTTTCATACGTATTCAAACCGATTTTAAAATCTCCTCTAAATTCTATGGTAAATATAATATGAATTAAATCAGGTTTATTTTTAAAATCAATTTCAACGTTTTTAACAATAGGTGTTACTCTATAACCGTTTATCACAACTCTCTCTTGATCTAGGTAATACTGCATATTCTTCATCAATCTATCAATTTCACGAACATATTTCACTCTATCATTTATTATACTCTCATATACTCTACTAGGATCGTGGTATTCGAAAACAATTATTTGATCAACTAAACCACTCCTATGAACGAAGAAATAGCCGTAAGCATAAGTAGGTATCGGCTCAGTATTCAAATCAACTATCTCTCCTTTCTCTTGATATTCTTATATGCTTCGAAACCTTTATCACTCAGTTTAACTATATTATACTTACCCTTTCTAATTATTTCAATATACCCCTCAGCATTTAATCTCTTAACTCTCCTACTAATCGAAGACTTAGGTCTCTTAGTTAATTCAACGAGCTCACTCTGTTTAACACCCTCTTCACCTGAATCACCTATTATTTCAATAATTCTTCTAGTAGTATCGTCTTGCAATATATCGGAAGGTAGTGTTTCAATCTCTATTTTAAATCTTTTTCTAAACAAAAAGTAGTATGAAGTCAATCCAATGCTTATTCCAATAACACTAATTAAGGCTAGTAACAATACATTATTAAAAACACCTGTACTAACTGTTTTAGTCTCTAATGGTAGAGAATGAGATAATATGATAAAGTACAGTAATGGTTTAGAGATAGTTATGAATACGATATCACCTCTCTTACTCAGTTTAACTCCATCAGATGGCTCTACGTAAACTAGAGTTAAATTCCTAGGACTATAGATCGTCATTCTAACGTTAATCCCGTTTAAAACATAATTTAACCTATTGAATACACTTAGATCAAGAGTATATATAAATAATCCGGGTCCTATTTCATCAAATAATTCGTTAACCAAATACTCTATATTAATTGAAAACAAGTTACTAGTAATAGTTTGATTTAAATATATTGAAACAGTACTATTCTCTCGATGAAACGAATATATGAGCGTATTACCATCCTGATCTGTAATTGATATTATTTCAACACTATTATTTTCGGGAATGGTTATCAGTGGAATATTTAATACATTTGGAATATAGCCTGATAAACTCACTTTTTGATTAACCGATGCAATACCACTATTTAAATCATATGTAGAATCGATATCAACATAAATAATTGTTTTATTATCAATAGTTTTAACTATTGTTTGAAACATAAATAGTATTAGAACAAACATTGTTAACAATGCGATTTTTCTCAACAACTACACCATTTTCATACCTATAAATGCTTTAAGTGATTATAATAATTTAATAATTAAAATTTATTATATTAATTAGTAAGTAATTAATCAAATCTATTTAAGAAAATATTGATGAAAGAAAGAGTTATTGGTAAAACTATTATTTTTTCCTAAATAGCCTTATCGCTAATAATAATAAAACTATGATTACTAATACAATTACAGCCAATATTATTAGTGAAAACACGTTGCCCGCTTCTTCTCGTTCTCCCTCTCTAGTTGAGGGTACTGTAGTTTCAGTAGTTGTCATAGTTGTTTCCATAACAGGCGTACTTGTCGTTTCATAGATTATTTCCGAAAACTCTGTTAGACGATTTAAGTTTATGAAATATAGTTCTGGTTTATTAAGCTGTATTCTTGTTAATCCATTTTCATAACTCACTATAGCATCTGGTGATGAATAAACATTGTAAAGACCGGTTATGTATAGTAATACGTTTACTTGAATATTTCTATAAGTAGATAGATCAATAAATCCAGCAAAACTCTCGATCGCTACTTCATCAAACATATTTATAGCAATATACGATATAGATACTGTATTTGTTTCGTTAACGTATATATTCAAGATGTTGTTTTCTAATAATCTATACATCAATGGTTCTCCATCAGATCTAATTACTTCTATAATATCGTCTACTTCACCAAGTAATGTAATATTTACAAAAGTATCGTAGACTACTCTGTCAAATGTAATATTTAGTGAAACAATACCATAGTCTTCAATAACATTATACGTAATTAAACCATCTATTCTAGTAATATATTGTTGCGAATAAACATTGTTGAATACCAATAGTAGTTGTATAAACATCAAATATATTAACACGATATATGTTTTCATACGATCACCAATTATACAATTACTGTAGAAATAAGTAAATGAATGAAAAGGAAAAAAAGGTTTTATTTAACGAATTCTATTACTAATCTTTATCCATGTCTTAGCTGGGATATGTAGTATAGCACTATATCTAAGTCTACTGATATACTAGTTTTATCTCTTATTATAGATTCTAATCTATTGATACATTCTTTTAACAATTCTAATCCAATATAGCCTGTTTCACTATAAGTTTTTCTCACAAGATCCTTTAAATACTCTCTCAATTTGTTCTCATCTATAGGTTTTCTACCAAATCCCAATCTCTCCACCAACATTCCTTCTTCTGAAAGCCACTGTTCAACAGCGTCTTTAAGCGTTTTGTTTAACATATCTCCTCTATAATAAAGTAATCTTATAATTTGAACAAGAACAGATGTAACTATATCGATATTCTTCTCGATAATATAGCGTCTATATTCTTCGATCTCTCTTCTAACTTCTCTCCTTAAATCCTCCCAATTCTTTATCTCTCCATTCCTAACTTTTTCACGTATCCTCTCTCTAAAGACTTTTGGAAGATTATCGATTACTCTCTCTAATATTTCTCTAACTACTATTCTATGAGTAAATCTATTTGTAAGTCTTTCACGTGGATCTAATCTAATACCCAGAATTTGTGCAAATATTGATTTAATTAAGAAACTGTATGCTCTAGTATACGTATTGTATGCTCTAATCATCATTCCAAACGCTCTTCCAGTAAATCCTTCATTCAACAGAGTTAAACTAATATTAACTAAACCACTTGCAATTATCTCTAATTCTCTAACTCTATCAGATATTGTTAAATTATAGTTAACAACAATATTCTTAGCATTCTCTAGTAGACTACTTAATTCTAGAGTTCTATTATAGATAGCTAATACTGTTCTATTCGTTATATTAAAGTTCTCACCAACGTTTTCTCTAATAGTTCGAGCGAGTACTGGATGAGCTGTAGCTGGAGCATGAGCATATATGACAGCTGATACGAATGCATATATCTTAGCTCTTGTTTCATTAACACTACTCTCATTAATAGCTCTTTCTAGAAACTCGTCGCCAAGTCTTATAATTACATTAGCTAGTGATACATTATATCCACGTGACCATTCGAGTAATGGCATTGATACGTTTCTAACAATATAAGCTAATCTAAGCATATCGCTTAAACTAATGTTTAGAAATACCACTAAACCAGTTCTCTCATCGACAACAACGTTCTCATTATCATCTCTAATAATATCGTTAATACTTAACGTTAGTGATGGTATTGGTATAACAATTATCGACATTAATAGTAGAGCTAGTGCTATTAACCCGGTTTCCTTAACACGAATCATACCTATCAACTCATACCATTTAAACCTTGATTTAAAAATATAGTTATTGATTTATATAAGAACCATTGTGGTATAATGTATTGAAACCGTTTCGTTTCAAGCTAGATACTGTTGAAACCGTTCAAAAAGGTGTTTTAATTGATTAAAAAATGGAGATACAGTAGTTTAATTAGTTGTCCATCTATAGTAATTCTAGGTGAATTCAAGTATAGAGATACATATGGATACGTACTATTACCACTTGTCTACCCACGTGTTAATATAGGTGTTAGAAATGGTAAACTAGAGGTAATCTCAAGAATACCCAATAGTTTTCTAGGTGAAATCGTTGAAAAAGTGTGTAAAAACATACTTTGTTCTCAAAACTATGTATCTACTGATTTCCTAGAGAATGTTGTTTATAAAACTATGTTTTACGGCGGATACATCGTTTATTTAAAAACCGGTAATGAAGCAATTCCCTTAACAATAGAGTTGATCAATACTGATAAATATAAATTCTATTACAGACATGTTGATGGAAATAAACAAACAAATGCTAGTTTAGAAGACTGGATAGTATTCGGTTCTAGTCTGAGAACTGGTTTTGAAGAAACAATGTTTAGCATATGTAGAGATATCGGTTCAGTCGAGGAAAACAAGTGTTTTTTAAAAACACTAATGGGTGAACTAATCATAACAACAAAAATTATAAATACAGTTGAATTCCATAGAGTTGTCCCCGATAATAGTCCTATGAGATATGTTATTAAATATGAAAAATAGTTTACAGTATTGTTTAAAAAACTATAATTCTTCAAGTATAGATGTGAAGAAATCGTGGTGTTCTTCTTCATCCATTAATATTTTTCTAAACAACTCGGCTGTTGTTATATCACCATCTCTCTCAGCAATGTTAATTATTTTTCTATAGAGTTCTATAGCTTTCTCCTCATCTTTAATATCTTGTTCAATCATTTCTCTAAGTGTTTTACCAACATTTATAGGAGCAGGTTGTGTCGTAGGTATTCCACCTAGATAGAATAATCTCTCAGCAATAGCTTCAGCATGTTTCATCTCAGTTATAGCTATTTTCTTCAACTCATCCTTTATCACAAATCCTTTCACACCTTTCCACATAATATGTTGCCACATATACTGTATAGATACTTGTATTTCTCTAGCAATAGCATCGTTCATTAAATCTAGTAATTCTTTTGATACACGGATACTAGACATTACTAACACCATTACTTATTAATAATCGTATGTTGTATAAATATGTTATAGTTACGTATTCAAAAACTATTTCTATTAAAATATGGTTAAAGATGAGAAAATGTTTGTTAAAATTAACGGAAAGATTCATCTAATAGGCTCGAGGTAATTGATATGCCTATAACAACTCTTGAAATGAGAGTTCTCGAGACAAATTCCGTAGCGATGGGCATACCTTTGAAGCTATTAATGGAAGCAGCTGGTAAAAGTGTAGCTGATTATATTGTTCAAAATATTTCATTAGATAAAACTATTTCTATTCTAGTACTTGTTGGTAAAGGAGGGAATGGTGGAGATGGATTAGTTGCTGCAAGATATTTATCTAGATACGGATATAGAGTTGAAATACTACCAGCTTATAGTTTTCATGAAATAGAACATCCAGATACGTTATTTAACTATAGAATTGTTTCAAAAATAGATTCAATAGTAATACATGAACCCGGTGATTTAAGTAGGATCAGAGATACGGATGTGATCATAGACGCGTTGCTTGGAACCGGTGTTAAAGGTGAATTAAAAGACCCGATTAGATCTATTGTTGAGAAAGCTAATAGTGTTAAAGCTGGTTTAAAAATAGCAGTTGATACACCTACTGGTTTAAACCCTGATACAGGAGAGGTACATGGCATTGCTTTTAAAGCAGATGTAACGATTACTTTTCACGATATTAAACCCGGTTTAATTAATAAAGAGGAATATACTGGTAAGATCGTTGTAGCTAATATAGGTATACCTCGTGAAGCAGAAATCTACGTAGGACCCGGCGATGTTTTACACAGATTACCTAAGAGACCTCGTGATGCACATAAAGGAATGGCTGGTAAAATTGCTGTAATAGGTGGTAGCGATGTATATACTGGAGCACCTTTTCTAACAGCATATTCAGCTTTAATCAGTGGAGCTGATCTGTCGTATTTAATAATACCAGAAGAGATAAGAGTTATTGAAGCATCTTATTCACCTGAGTTAATAACACTCCCTTATCCCGGTTCATATCTCAGTATTGATTCTGTAGATATCGTGGTAAAATATATTGAGAAATACAATCCACATGTTGTAGCGATAGGTCCGGGATTAGGTGATAGAAGTGAAACTATTGAAGCTGTTAAAAAATTGTTGAAAATACTGTTAGAGAAGAATATTTTCATAGTATTAGATGCTGATGCGTTGAAAGCTATTGAATACGGTAAAGATAGTTTTAATTACAAAGTTGTTTTAACACCACATAGAGGTGAATTTAAGAAAATAACTGGAATCGAGCTTAAAAACAATATATGGGAGAATGCTTCAATTATTGAAAAAACTGCTCGTGATTTGAAAGCAGTTGTTTTATTAAAAGCACCTATCGATATTATTAGTAATGGTTTTAAAACGAGATTGAATAAAACTGGTAATCCCTACATGACTATTGGTGGGACAGGCGATGTATTAACTGGTTTAACAGCTACATTTCTAGCACAGATAAAAGATCCGTTTACAGCAGCTTGTATTGCAGCTTATATCAATGGATTAGCCGGCGACTACTTACTTAAGAAGAATGAAAAAGTATCGCCAATGGAGATTATTAGAGTAATTCCACAGCTATTGCTTAAACCCCTTGATATACATATAGAGACTTATCTAGAAAAAGGAGTGCAAGAGAATGCATGAGACAAACAATGTTAAAGAAAATGATAGATTAGTTTTAATAAATATAGCTATTCGTAGAAACTGTTCTAATTGTTTATTAAATAGATTATGTAGTTTATTAAAGAAACTGCGTAGTAAGTAACTGCGTGGTTAAAATAATTATCAACAACTATTTACTTTCTTAAATAATTAATTTACTGAAAATAGTTATTAAAATAATGTAACTACTTACTTTAAATCAACGTATATGATAAAATACGAGATAGAGGGTTCGATTTGTTTTTGAAACGTGGTGATAGAATTAGATTCACGTGTATTAGATGCGGAAGATGCTGCTCTACCGGTCCAAACGTTGCTTTAACAATATTCGATATTTGCCGTATTGCTAAATACCTCAATATGGAATGGAGAGATCTTCGGGGGAAATACGTTTACCTATATGTAGCAGATGTAATACCGATACCGGTGATTCGAGGTCTTGGAGATAAATGTGTTTTCCTCGTTTTCAACGATGTTTTACCTGAATGTAGTATATACCCAGTTAGACCTATGCGTTGTAGACTATATCCATTCCTACCAGTATCTCCAGGTGATAAAAATAAGTTATCATACGATAAATACTGTTTAGGAATTGGAGAAGGATTTGAAATAGAACCACCGTGGGAGATATTAGAGAAATACTACGATGAATTAAAGTTACAATATAGTTTAATCTATGATTACGTTTTTAATAAAGGATATGAACCGGTTAATGCTATTGAAGAGATTTTAGATAAAACATGTAGTGAAAACACTCGGGTAAATCAATTTGCTCAAAAATAAACTATTAAAACTATGTTTCTCAAACACTATTGCTTACTCTCACTCTCTTTACCTTTCTCATTAGTTTGGCTCTCTCTAGATTTATCAACAACTCTAGCTAAAATCCATGTCCTGATCAAAGTTAATCCACCGGTTAAAGCTACAAATCCTATAAGTGTTGACAGCAGACTGCTAGGTATATCTCTACTTATCATTAATTGAATTGCTTGTAGAAATATGTATATACTAAAACACACTAAGAGTAGACCAATTACGGGCGATACATAGTCTTTTGCCAAAATCAACCCCATATAAATCTTATTATGATCTCGAGTAAATATAGTAATTCATTATACGTTCTAGTTAAATACAATACATATTTCTCCATGATATCATAAAAAAATCGCGATAATTCAATATAAGCATTAGTTACTAAATTGGAGAAAACACTAGTTCTTGTTGAATTCGGTTTGTTTAAACCTATAGCTGTAAACAATATGTCAAGACTGCTCTGAGGTGAATAGTAGAATATGAGGAATAAGTATACTATAAGGAATACTAATGAAATTTTAAATAATAGAGAACCATTGGTGGGTTTACTAATAGTAGGCTCTATATTCATAAATCTCTTTATAAATTGATTGATAATGTAATATATTACGTACGATATACCGAGATTGATTAAAATTAACAATATAAAGTGTTGAATACCGAGATTAAAGATCTCTACGAGTATGTAGAAAAACGGAAATAGAAACATGTATACTATTGAATATAGGATCATTCTATAAATTTTATTAAATGAATCGTCGTTGTTGACAATGATTTCATATTCTTTATATACAAAATCTCTAGCGTAGTCTAAAACATATTTTTTAGTAGTAAACAATAGATCGTTTATCAATCCATAAATATATTCATTCATAAATAGATACGTTAGATATACTATTAGAACTATGAAAATTATTGCTCCAATTCTAGTTTCAATAAATATTCTATAAAACAATTGGAGTAGCATTGGTGTTGAATTCAAGATCTGATCATAAGTATAGTTAATAACGTGTGCAACAAATATAGCTAGTATTATGTATGCTATAAGTATAGCAATAACCTGTAATGTATAGATTAATGAAACTTTCCTAACGTTTATCTTGATAAACGTTTTTTCTCTTAAGATTAGTTCAACGAAGTATTCTGATAGAAAAATCCATATAGTATTTAATATGAAAAAATTCAAATTAAAGATATTTAGGAATATTTTCTGAACAATGAAAGCGAATAGTATTGAAATATAAGTTAGAAGAGTGTTTAGTTTATAACAGCCAGTTATGTATAGAAAAATACTTATTAAAACGAGAAGAATTGCAATCATATTATCGCTAAAGAATATTGGCATTAACGACGTTGAAAAAGGGATTATGGTTAAAACTGTATATATTGATTTCTTAATCCAAATAGTCTCCGGTCTATAACCTGTTTCTTCATAGAAAATATTGGTAGTCATGAACTCACCAATCTATGTTTCTCGATGAGTAAATATATTGATTCTAGTAAATCATGTGGACCGGTAGTTATACTGTTTAAACCATGTTTCAACAACTCTTTTCTAATCAATCTACTTTTATCGATCTCGTTACTTATTAAACCATAGTATAATCCAGCATCTAATCCTCTTAAAATCTTCATTTCAAATAATTCAGGTAGTAGTTGAATAATGTAAACAATGTGACCGATACTCTTCAGTTTATTATAGGCATCAATTAATTTCTTCAATTCATAGTCATCAATACTAGTTATTAAAACCAAAAACATTGTCTTAGTTCTTCTAGGTATTCTACATGCTTCAATTAATAATAAATCGCCGATACTTATATTGGATTCCTGAGGATTCCAAGCTACTTTAGATAAAGTATCTAAGATTCTATAGTAATGTCTCCTACCTCTACCATAACCAGATCTAAGGTTTGTTGTAGACCTAACAATTACGTTAATCCAATCTCCTCTATTCAAAAGAACTCTAGATAATCCGGCAACAACTCTAGCCATGTATTCGTAGGGAGTTTCGCCAATAATACTTCTTAGAGAGTTCTTAGTAGCATCTATTACGAAAACTATACTTAGATTAGCTTCTCTCTCGAATAATTTAATGTATAGCTTACCTGTTCTAGCATAGCTTTTCCAATCTATAAATCTATACTCATCGCCGGCAACGTATTCTCTTAGATAGAAGAATTCCTGTCCAATCCCTTTAATACGAGTTTTACCGAGACCTAGACCGCTCTGCGTCCATAGTCTTATCAATCTAGATGATATTGGTTTAGGATTTGGTTTAATACATACTGTTGATTCACCTGTGTTAACTTCAACTTTGTAATTAAATAATTTAAAAGGATCGCTTACAATAATCTCTAATGGTCCGAAAACATGGTATCCTATTATTGTTCTAACAACGTAGATATATGATAAACTTGATCGTGGAAGTAGTATTGTTTTTAAAACATGTGAACCTCTAACTAGTTTAAACACACCTGGATATTTATCCATAATCTCTATCCTTGGGAAGAAAAATCTAGTGTTGTTAACTATAGTTAATCTAACTCTAAGATCTCTGTTTTCAACCAATGGATCTAGGAATTCTCTTTTAACAATAAGTCTCTCGATAAAAGGTTTTGAAAACGATACTATCGACCTAGATCCGATTAATAAACCGATGAATATAAGTGTTAGCAATATAGTACTCTGAGATAGTTTGTTATCAACAACTATATCAATAGCTAATATTGTAGATAATCCTAATATAAGAATATAGAGTCTCTGAGACGGCTTAATACCATAGTATTCTATATTCAAGAAATCACACCGGGTGTCGGAACAGGTATTTTCTTTAAAATATCGTCAATAATCTTATCGGGAGTAATGCCTTCAAACTCCGCTTCCGGTTTAAGGATCAATCTATGTCTTAAAACTGGTTTAACGACATATTTAACATCATCTGGTAGAACATAATCTCTACCATTTATTAAAGCAAATGCTTTAGCTGATAATAACATACTTATAGCTGCACGAGGCGATCCACCTAGTTTTACAAGTGAATGTTTCCTCGTTTCTTCAACTATATTTACAATGTAATCCATAATCTCTTCACTAACTCTAACATACGGTATCATAGATTTAATTTTCAAAACACTATCTCTATCAGCAACTGGAGTTATATTGAACTCTTCTATAACATGTATTTTCTTCATAATCTCCTTAGTTTCTTCACGTGAAGGATAATCAACTATAACTTTCATAAAGAATCTGTCGATCTGAGCCTCTGGTAATGGAAAAGTACCTTCCATTTCAATAGGGTTTTGAGTAGCTATTACAATGAAAGGATCTGGTAGTTTATACGTAACACCCTCTATAGTAACTTGTTTCTCCTGCATAGCTTCTAGTAGAGCTGATTGTGTTCGAGGACTAGCTCTATTTATTTCATCAAATAAAACAATGTTTGCAAATATTGGTCCCTTACGTGGTTCAAAATCATTTATCTTAGGATTATAAACCATAGTACCTATAATATCGCTTGGAAGGAGATCCGGTGTAGCTTGTATCCTAGAGTAATCTAGATTCAAGCTCTTCGCAATAGTCTTAGCAATAAGTGTTTTAGCAACACCAGGTACACCTTCAAGTAAAACATGTCCACCAGTATATAGCGCTATGAGAATGTATTTGATAACATCAGTTTTACCAACAACTATATTTGAAACGTTTTTAATAATACTATCGCTCACTCTACTTACAAAAACAGGATCTACTTTACTTAATGATACTTGAGACATTTCTAAATCCACTCTTATTCATAATCGTATATCCTAATATATTTAAGAAATCCTCTAAATATATTATGAAATCTTTAACCACACTTTTCCAATTAATTATTATTGGAAATCTCTTTCTATCAGTAATTTTATCTACAATTCTCTTCATCCAATATAGTTTCTTAATCTGTTCTTTATTGAAACCAATACGGATTAACAAATCGTTGTTTTTCAACACGAGAACATCGTTTAGATCAATATTTTTAATAGTTTTATAGGTAGCTACTAGAGTCGACCAGTATTTTAAAACAAGTTCTTTCTCTAAACCACCAATAATTTCTTTACTCCACAGATCTCTCGTAATAATGGAACCCACTACATAATGATATCTCTTAACTCTAGTTAATCTATATTCTTGAATCTCACCAATACCCATAATGTATCTAAAGAATCTATTGAAGAAGATTATTGAAATAATCGTTATTAAAAACAATAATATTGTTAGAGGAAATTTACTTAAAACACTTGTTAAGTAGATATCAAAATTCCTCAAACCATTAGCTAGAGCAATAAAAAATAAACTTGGATGTACTACTGCATCTCTAAAACCTATTGTAGTTTGTCTATAGAGATAATTTGGTATAATTATTCTATTATTCTTCAAATACGCCAAGTGAACGATGTATTCAATCAAAACTCTTGATACAGTTAGATTCAGACTCAAACCACTATTTGTTAAAGGATAGCTGTCTCCAAAAACTAGAATATATCCTTTATCTTCATTTAATAAAACACCTATAGTAAAGTTACCGATAACATTATCATCCTGTCTACCGTTATTGTTTTCATCCAGTAATCCATAGCTTGTTGACAATATTTTTATATTCTCAATAGAAACACTGTATTGAACAGGGCTTCCTATATTTAATCTAAATACATGTATCGTATTGTTTAAATCGATGATCGTTGCGTATGGATAGTAGGGTTCACTTTTAACAACAGTCTCTAGAACAGCTTTACCAACAATTCTTAAACCAAATCTAGATAATAAGTTGTTTAAAGTAATGTTTTCATCAAAAACAGCTATATTTATGAAACCGCTTCTATATAGTTTCTCTATTCTATCACATATATCTTCGTTAAAACTATAATCCGGTGAAACCAATAATAGTAAGCCGTTTTTTTCAAGTTCTCTAATAAGTTCATCATCATTATTCACAATTATAATATCAATACCTGGATAAGCATCTAGAATGAATAATAAACTTGCTGTACCATTCCATCCAATATTGTAAGGACTAGCAGTATCTTTGTAACTACGTACCAATATGTTTAAAATTGCTGGTGGAACGTAAAAAGTCGCTACTATAGCAATAATTGTCAATAATAACAAGAATATTTTGAATCTAATCATTTCCACCATACTCTACTTTATCAATCATATTGCTAATTCTCTCTACAATCTCTCTTTCAATCTCTTTACCACCATATACTCTATCTTCATACAAACCAGTTACCTTAACACCTATATTACTTAACTCATCATCTTTGATCGTACTTAGAAATTCACGAAGAGTTTCATATGAATTTCTTCTATAACCTCTGTGTTTAACTAAAGAATACCATTTATTATATAGATTAACTACGGGATCTAAGATAGGGCTCCTGAAAGTGGAGATTACGTTTTTAATCGAATTAAATAGTTCATAGTAAGCATCTGAGATTTTCTTAACGAAACTCCTGTTTCTAAATTTCAAAAGAAATATTGTTAAAATTATTGAAACAACGATTATTGATAGAATGATAATATTACTTGGAGTGAATAATATTGTATTAAATGGTATTTGTGGAAAACCTATACCAATAGGTGTATTCATCGAACCCGTACTCTTACTAAATGCCGAAGACATTTTCTCAACAAGATCCCAATTTGATTTACTACTTAAATCACTCCTCAAATTATGTAATATTGAGCCATATTCATTGATTAGAGAAAGTAGTTTATCTAAATCAATTGAAATCAATATGTTTCTTAAATCACTGTTTTCAATCAAGTTTCTCAAGTAAGGATCTAGTTTCTCGAAATCGATCTCTAATCCATAAACTCCTGCATTTTTCGTTGCTTCAAGTAGTTTCATGAGAATGGATACATAATCATATTCACCAGTATCGTATCCTTTTTTATATAAGTAATTTCTTAGCTGTCTAAGTAGTTCAAGTAATCTATCGTAATCTCCTTGATTAATCGCGTTCTCAATTTCAAATAAATATCTATCAATCTCGGGATCTTTTAATTCACGTAATCTCTGCAGATCTCTGAGTAAATCTTTATATGGATAAATGATCGATCTTGGGTAGTCGTATTCATTTCTCTTATAAATAGAGTGAGTTATATTAGAATTAATTAAAATTAATAATATGAAAAAGAATACGAATATAGTTAGTCTCAATTTTCAACAACCATTATTTTCAAAATCTATATCTACTGTATTTGTCAATATATATTTTACTAATCCTGTTTTCAAAATATTGGTGTCTTTATGAAAATCATAGGAGTAATTCATTTACCTCCATTACCTGGTTCACCAGGTTATAATGGTTTAAAAACGAGCGATTATGTTAACTATGTTTTAAACGAAACTGAGAAAGTATTGAAAGCTGGTTTAAATGGAGTTATTATTGAAAACTACATGGATTACCCCTATAGTGTTAGATTAACAAATATTGAAGCTCTAAACGTTTTAGAAAAAGTAGTATATAGCGTTAAAGAAGAATACAGCGATCTAATAGTTGGCGTTAACGTTTTACGTAATAGCTCTATTGAATCAGTTGAAATAGCCTGTAGAACAGGTATTGACTTCATACGTATCAACGCATACTATGAGCCTCTTTTCACACCAGAAGGCTATTTGAAACCAGTAGCTAGGTTAGTTTGGAATAAAATACGCGAGAGAAATTGTTGTGTAAAAATATACGCTGATGTTAACGTAAAACATAGCAGGAAGATATTTGATTTCATTGAAGCATTGTATAATACTTGTTTAAGAGGTAGAGTCCATGGCGCTATAATTACTGGAATAGCTACTGGTTTTGAAACACCTGTTCACAAAGTATTTATTGCTAAGAATATTTGTAGAGATAGAGAAATATGGGTTGGTAGCGGTGTTTCAATAAATAATATTGGTAAATACGTTGGTTTAGCAGATGGTGTAATAGTTGGTACTAGTATTAAGGAAAATGGATTAACGAGTAATCCTATTGATTACGTTAAAGCATTGAAACTCGTTGAGAAAGCGAGGAAGTATGAGAGAATTGTTTCAAAACAAATCGGTTTAATGAAATCAGTTGGGGGTTCTATTAACTCATTGCATATGCATTAGCTCGTTTGCGGCAGGGCTTCTTCATCAAAAATGTTTTATCAAACAAAGCCTTAATTAAATTATACAAAGTGTTTTAACAATGGTGTGTATTCATGGTTAATGGATTGATGTATAAGTATATTGATAAATCGTTTAATGGAGACGTTGTATACACATACGTATTTCCTTCAAAACAAATTAATGGTTTAGTGTTTGAACGTGAAACAATACCACTGGATTTTCCAGTTATAAAAGAACATGTTGAACTAGATCTTGCTTACTTGGAGTTAAGTGTTTTATCTACAAATACTAATGTTAACTGGCGAGTTAAAGTTAATGGTATAAACGTTACACGAGAGTTTAAACCAATAGTTTATTCTAAAATAGGTAATTATCTATTTACAAAACATTTATTCGATATAACTAGTGTTTTGAAAACACCGGAATCTATGAAGAGGAGTAGAGTTAACGTAACGTTTAAACGAGAAGGAGGACAACCTATTATTATTGAACAAATAAGTATCATAGCACTTGTTAAAACAATAGAAGCATTTTCTACTGTAAAATACTATACTGGTTGTCTAACATTAGAGCCGGGTGATGAAACTAGTTTAGATATTGGTTTTAAACAAAAAGATTCTTTACTGAGACTAACTTGTTTCATACCTAATAAATTAGCTGAACTACTCGTCAACATAGATGATAAGAAAACATATAGAATAAACAATGCTCACGGCATGATCGATGAAACAATTCAAGCCAGCGATCTCTTTGAGATAAACAATATTAAATTAAAATACGTTGAATCTAGTGAAAAATATCTACCTCGTGAAATATGTTTATCGAACTTAATAGTACTAAGCTCTACTTATTCAAAACCAGATTTGTTTATTGAAGAACTAGATGTACCTAGTAGAGCTAAAAGCAGTTTTAAAGCCAGAATTAAGATTGTTAATAAAGGTTCATCTAAACCAGATAAGATATTACTTGTTGTATTCAATAAGGGAGAGATCATTTCAAGTAAAAGCATACAACCAGTCGAACCTGGTGGTGAAATAGTTGAAGAACTAGTTATTAATCAACCACCCGGGCAACATAATTTAGTTTTTAGAATTATATGGAGGAAACTAGCTAGAATGTGGTTTACTGAAGAGAAGAAGAATGTTATAATAGATTAATCTATTCTCTAGATGTAAATATACTCTATTCCACTTTCTCTACTAAATTCTTGAATAATCTCTCTATGCTCAACTCTCGTACTCTTCTTCTCAACGATGATAAAACTCGGTTTAACAGAAGATCTCTCGATCATTTTTGAAAGAGTTCTATTCGTTAAATAATTAAGAGAGTGTTTAGCCATTATGTGTCCATAGCAATAGTTTTCCTCGAAAGCGAGCTCTGTGTGTTTTCTAGGATAGTGTCCACCACCTATTCCAATAACTGGTTTACAGAAATGTACTGGTTTATCAATAAAATCTACAATAGCTAGACCTATTAACTCGTGATTTCTCCTATCTCTCCATTCCTCAATAGAGTAACCGATTTCGATAAATAATATTGGTTTACTATTCTCTGTTGGACCATGATGTGTTGCTTCATAAGATACTTCATATACTCCAATCAGATTTTTTTCTTCACACAGTTCTTTAACATTAAGTAACAGTTTGTGAGATACTACTGGATTAGCAATACCTAGTTCACCGGGTCTACCTCCATAATCAGCTGAACCGAAATTACCTGTATGATGCACAGTATAGCTTTTAATACCTTGTTCACTACTATGTCTTGATAAAACAATGTATTCAGAAACACTACTGGGTAATTTCTCATCTAGAAAACTAAAATATATAACATCTTCTATGAAACCAACTAATATGAAATCATCATGTATGAAACAATCAATAGAGTCTATTTCAAAACTACATTTATCTAAACCATAGTATTCACGTAGAAAACTTGCAATACCTACTCCAGCGGGATCTTTAACGGAGTAAACTAATCCATACATTTAAACCCTCCCCATACTATTTTCAATTTTCATAAAATTGATTTATTATAATAGTTTTTGTTATAGAATACATTAGTATTTTTAATAATAAAGGTGTTTTATCGTGAAAATTGATCAAAGGTACTGGAGATTTTTTAAAACAAAGTATTGGAATAGATTGTGGGAAGATCTAGAGATAGGTTATTTAGATAAACAACTATTGCAATTGCTTATACGTCTAAACATGGATCTTAACATATATACTATGAGTAGTTGTAGCGGTAGAGTAGTATTTAGTGATTCAACATATCCATGGAGTAGAGAAGAAACAAGTATTGTTTTTAAAAAACATGGTTTTATTGATTTAAACGATATTCTCAACATTATTGGTAAAAAAATTATCCGCAGACTATGGGTTAACGTTAGTGGACCTATAATTCATCTATCAGTTAGTAAACCTAGTTACGTTAAACTATTACTTAATATAGCTCATGAAGCTGGATTAAAACATAGTGGTTTAATTTCGATCAATAAGTATAAAGGTTTTATAATTGAATTAATGAGTGGTGTTAAACTATCTCATTTATTGAAAACGCCTGATAAATATATTACAGACACTAGTGAACTAGAAACTCTTGTTAATATAATTAATGAAGTTCTAGTTCAGGGAGAGAAGTATTTAAATAGATTGAGAGAGATCGTCAATAGGAAAATTCCAATTGAAGAAGATGTTGAGATTATAGAAGATGTTAAGAAGAGAGGAATCATTTTATACTGAAATGTGAAAATTTCTTACTTAATACTCTTATTGTGATCATAGTGGTTTTAGAGATATGCTTCTATTAAATCAATTATTTTTAATTAACATTATTTACAAAAATATCAATTTTTCGTAAAACTTATTTAATTGAAAAACATATATATAACTATCACTACTATCTCCTTGGTGGTGGTTTATGTATAATAGACTAGTGTTCTTACTAGTAATAATGTTAGTATTGAATTATATTCCATTTACAGTAAGTTCAGCGTCAAGTGTTAATAGGAGTGTGGATCAGAGGATTATTGAACTACTAAATGTATTTAATAAAGAACAATCTAGAGCTATTGTTGTGGATATTCCGGGGATTGAAGAAGAGGATTCTGAAAATGAAGTTAATGAAATTTACAGAGAGTTCATTATAGTGACTAGAGAGCGTTATTTAAATGCTTTAGAAAACATTGTTTATAAAATAAAGTATGTTTATAGGTTTAGAGAAAACGTAATAGTATTTGCTATGATTAATAGAGATCAGTTAATAGAACTTATAAATAAACCCTGGATTACGAATATTGCACCTTCACCTACAATTGAAGACATGATCACTATTAGAAGTATTGATAGAGAAAATATTGCTCCAGTACAGTTTTCTCAACAAACAAGTTCTGAATACGGATTATTCAGTTCATGGGATGTAATGAGTATTAGAAAAGCATGGAATAATTACGGTGTATCGGGTAGTGGTGTAGTTGTAGGTGTTGCTGATACTGGAATTGATTTCGGTTATCAAGAACTCGATGTAGAAGCTATAGCTAGAGATATCAATAATATTCCTCTAACAGCGACAGTTGATGAACAAATTGTTTTAACAGCTATTCCAGTTAATATTATTGGTGGTAATCTTTTAAACACGTATAATAGATATGTACCGGTTTATTCAACATATTATTCTCGTATCTATGGAACTCCACGTATAGTTATAGTTAGAATTACGACTTACTATACAGCTCCCAGTATTGTCAGTAAGAGCGGTATTTATAGATTTGGTTTATATGAATGGTTCTTTGCAGACTACGTTACAGGTTATTCTATAATTCTACGTATACCAGTAGTATTCGTTGACGCTAATACTCCAGGTGTTTACGATACAGTGGTATTCGATTTATCGACGGCATTCTACGTACTATGTTACAATATGCAAGTTATTCTCGGAGATACAACTTGGAGATCGCCTGATCCAGTTTGGCTAGACTATAGTTTTGCAGACGAACCAGTTTTTACAATAGATAATCCTGTTATAGCTAGAGATTTCGATGGCGATAGTGTTTATGATTTCTCACTGGGATCCTTAGCTGGTACGGTTATCGATACGTGGGGTATTACCAACTATACGTATGATGAAGTAAGTAGACGGTTTCTCCTAGGTCAGCCGGGTCAGAGGAGTGGATTAGATAGTAATGGTAAGTATTTTGTTGTATTAACGGATTGGCATGGACACGGGACATCTGTTGCTTCAATAATAGGTGCTAGAGGTAGATTCAACTACACTGGTTACGGTGGGAGAACTTATAAATACATAGGGGTAGCTTATGGTGCTAAAATAGCTGGTGCAACAGGTTTCTGGTTTGGAGACATGATTGCTGCTGAATACTGGCTAGCCGGCTACAACTATGATCCAAGTATATATTGGTTCGTTCCAGCGAATAAGAGAAGCGATGTTATCAGTAATAGCTGGTCTTACGTTGATTTAGTTAAATGGCTACATCAATCACCAGGTATTGACATAGCATCACTAATATTCGATGAACTAGTATTGTTTAAC
The DNA here is from genome assembly GCA_038897715.1 of Desulfurococcaceae archaeon. Classification (GTDB taxonomy): domain Archaea; phylum Thermoproteota; class Thermoprotei_A; order Sulfolobales; family Desulfurococcaceae; genus JAWAVV01. The sequence continues at coordinate 282,820 of JAWAVV010000002.1, read as the reverse complement.
CCGTATCAAACAGTAATAGTATTCGCTGCAGGTAATTGTGGTTCAGCTTATGGTAGTGTAGCAGCTCCATCAGCTGGTTTGTTTATCATAACTGTTGGAGCTTCTACAAATTGGGAGTATTATCAACTATATGGTTATCAACCCGGTTATGCCGATGACATAGCTATGTTTAGTAGCCGTGGACCCAATGCTCTCGGTTATCCTAAACCAGATGTAGTAGCTGTTGGTTCATATGAATGGGCTGGTGTGAGAGTGATAGAAGGACGTGGACGGGGTATAGTGAATTACTGGGAATTAGGAGTGGGTCCGGGTTTAACGCTATTTGGTGGAACTAGTGAAGCAACTCCATTCGTCAGCGGTATTATAGCTCTTGGATTAGAAGCATTGTATAACTACGGCTATGAAGTCTACCATATTCCAATGGTTATGAAAGTATTGTTGAAGAGTAGTGCAGACGACCTCGAGTATCCTGTTTTAATACAGGGTAGTGGTCGTGTTAATGCTTATAAATTTGTTAAAACAATTGTTGAAGGAGATTTCGTAGCATATATTGATAGTGGTTTAACGAGAGCTGTTTTTGAAAACTACTATAATGTTTACGGAGACGTATTGTTCGAACAATGGTTTATAGATACAGCTCACTATACTGTATTGAAACGCGGTGAGTCGGAAACATTCACACTCTACTTAGAATTAGGGTCTGGAACCGTATATGCTGATGCAATAGTGTATACTGTTAACAAGAGAATAACGTTATTCAACGGTGTATATGATTTTACAGAGAGATTGTTCACACTACCTAGAAATGTGTGGAGAGATTCAGATTACTTAGAAATATATGTTATTTATAAAAACATTAGCTATTCTCATCCATACTATAATATAACGCCGATAGATTATAGATATATGATTAGAATAGATGCTTTCGACTACTATATGGGCAATATGTATAGATTAAATAGTGAAGCTAGGAGTTCAACAGTTGCTGTTTTAACTATAGGTGATCTGGGTGATAGAGTTAAAGGAGATATTATCGTTAGATTAAGACCAGCATATATTCCACCGGGGAATGTTCAAGCAGAAGTAGTTGCCGTACTGTATAAAGCTACCAGATTCTCGTGGATTACATTCTCAGGTTTACCTAGATATATTGATGGATACGGTGAAATACCGGTTACTATAACTGTTCCTAGAACTGCTAGACCCGGTTTATATGAAGCTAAAATTAGAGTTTTCACACCGAGTAAAAGGATTATAATACCCGTTACGATACTAGTACCTTTAGTGATAGAATCTAATACACCTCTACACACGATCATCTACCCAGTTAAACTACCTTTCAGCTACGATTCATATACACCTATGGGTGTGGTTGATCCATGGTCTGGTGGACACTTAGCTAGAACTGAAGCATTAGATTGGAGGATAATACCAATACTTATAGAAGACTATGCTGTAACCGGATTGATAATACGATTATCGTGGACTAGCGGGTCTTCAACTTCGCTAGAAGTAGTCGTTATACCTCCGGGTGGTGTAATCGATACAGCTGGTAGTATCAATAATTATGCTTCATATAAACTCACTGCGAGACATGGTTATGTATATAATCCTGTTTTAACAGATCAGCAGAATGCTAGATTAACGATATATACTCCAATTAGATGGTCTCAGATATTTAGTAATGTACCGGTTTATTACCATAGATCGGTATCAATAACTGATACAACAATTTCGGAAACAATAGGGGCTATTAATTATATTAAAATACCTGAATACTATGGTTTATACAGATTAGCAGTAAGTTACGGTAGTTATAGTGGTTCAAAACTATTCGATACGGTAAGGTTAACGATATGTATTGTTAAATCAGATCAGTTGGTTGAAGAAATAGAACCGGGTCTCTATAGAGTGACTGCAGTATTTATAACATCACCAATTATATCGGTATTCCTCAACGCAAAAATATATAGTTTAACGAGTGAATCACTCGGAGATATTAATTTAACGCCATTAGAATTTGGATATAGAAGATACTCCGATGGATCTGTATCTGTATTAAATACAGTATATGGATTATACATAGGGAGTTCGACTAGTAGAAACTATGTATTAGTAACTTATACAACAATTTACACAGGTATAATCGAAACAGTACTAGTGTTAAATAACATTATGTGGCATTCTAGCGGTGTATACTACTACACACCAAGTGGATTAACAATAGTCGAAACATATTATCCAGCAATAGTAACTACAATGAGAACACCATAAAATATATTATTTTTTCCCCCTCTCCACATCTTACACAATTTCCCATAAAAGTTAGAAAAACAATTTCATCCATACTACTAGAAGACAAGGATTTCAGACAAATAACTACCTGATTCCTCCCCCCTAAAATACGAAGGTTTTGGTCGTAAAAACTATTACATTTTATTTTGAGCTTTTTGTTGATTTTGTTTTGTAGACATTTTTATCGTTGCCGTGTTTGGAAGAGCAGTAGTGTTTTTAGATGTAGTTTTTGTATTGGATTTAATGTTCCTTTTCGATTTCTCTAACAATATTTAATGATAAACCATATTGTCTTCTATAACTCCTACTAGAGTTTATTTAAAACACCACGAGCTGCTATAACTCCTGTAGCTGCTGCAATATTTATACCACGTGATAAACCAGCACCATCGCCTGCAACGAAAAGGTTATCTATATTAGTTTCTAGATCCTTGTTTACACGAGCTTTTACACTATAGTATTTTATCTCAGGTGTGTAGAGTAGAGTTTGCTGAGAGTATAGACCAGGTATTATCGTATCTAGTCTCTCAAGTGCTTCAATAATATTCGCTACAATACGGTATGGCAACGCCATACTAATATCGCCTGGTGTCACATTTCTAAGTGTTGGTTCTATAGAACTACGAGCTATTCTATCCCACGTAGATCTTCTACCAGCAAGTAGATCGCCTAATCTCTGTATAATAGGTTTACCACCACCTAGTTTCGTCGATAAACAAGCTATTTTCTTACCGTAAGCAATAGTGTCTTCGAGAGGATCCGTTAACTTAACTGTAACTAGTAGAGCGAAATTACTATTCCTAGATCTCATTTTAACATATGATTCACCATTAACACCAACAGTTCCATCACTATATGTTTCCTGAATAACGAAACCATTTGGATTAAAACAGAATGTTCTAACTTTATCATCATATACTCTAGTATATAATATAAACTTAGGGTCTCTAACTATTCTAGTTATGGGTTCAGCTATATATGATGGAATCTCAACTCTAACACCAATATCTAAAGGACCCGGTTCAATCTCAATACCCATTTTCAAAGCAATATCTCTAAACCATTCAGCACCACTTCTACCCGGTGCTAGTATTACGAATTTAGAATAGAAAACACCTCTAACACTCTTTATTTTAAACAAATTATCTTCTCTTACAATATCTTCAACGTAATTACTCGTCGAGAAGTAAACTCCTTTATTTTCAAGATAATTAACTAGATTCTCGATAACATAAACAGTATTTTCAGAACCAATATGTCTCTGAAGAGTTGGTATAAATTTAGCTCCAGCTCTAGCACTCAATCTCTCCAATCTCTTTGATTGCTCCTCACCAATACTGTATACGTTATCTGGAGCACCGAATTTAACCAGTATACTATCAATATATTTAATTAAATCTTCAGCTACACTCCAGCTACCGATTAATTTATCTAGATCACCTCCTACATCGGGTCTTAAATTAATAATACCACTACTGAAGAAACCTGCTCCACCAACACCCTCCATAACGTGGCAGACACTACATTTAAAACAATCAGTATTCTTCCACTCACTCGATCGTTGAGCTTGAATTAATGGACATTTACGTTCACCAGGTCTAACACCTTTATCGAACACGATTATTTTTAAACCACTATTTCTACTGATTAACTCGTATGCTGAGAATAATCCAGCTGGTCCAGCACCTATTATAGCTACATCTACTTCTCTCATAAAATCACCTGTTCAAACCAAGCTCTCTCCTGCGATCAATAGTATCAAATACATCTTCACCAGTACTAATTATAGAAACGGGTTTCTTCAAAGCATTCTCTATTTCATCAATCCAATTCCTAGCTCTATTACTCAGTTTACACCATTCTCTAACACCACGTGTTTCGGGAAACAAAGCATCTATTTTAGTAATCGCAATCTGTGTAGCCGAATTTAACATTAAAGCTCTTCTAGCATACTCGATATTAAATGGAGCAACTCTTCTCAATCTACCTGTAACGCTACCCCTCTCGATCCAACCGAGTTTCACAGCTTCATCTATACTCAACTCGTTAACTAATTCACCAGCACCTACTCTAGTCACATATGATTTAAACACTACTATTACTTCATCAACTTTACGTGGACCTATACCTACTTCTCCTAGAAAACTAGAAGCAGTAGTATCTCTACTAGTTACATATGGATACGTACCGTGATATAGACTTAGAAAAGCCCCCTGAACACCTTCTATTAAAACATTCAATCCTCTATCAATCGCTTCGTTGACTTCTAATGCAACATCTGTAAGCATACTCTCTAATTCTCTGAAATCTCTAGCTAATCTAAGTTTTCTCAAAACACGATCAGACATTGCTGCTCCAACACCTTGTAGTGTTGAACCAATATTTTTAGATAAATAATCATCTTTCAATTCATATTCAACATGTTTATCTTCAATAACACCAGTATTTCTATCGATAAACAATCTACCTTGAGTTTCAGTTTCAAACATTTCTTTAAACAAAACATCGATTTTAATTAAAGCACCAGCAGGTATCATCAACTTAGTTTTCTTATTGATAAAAGCAGAGGGAATTATTCTCAATCTCCATGTTTTACCATTGAACACTACTGTATGACCAGCATTTATTGAACCACATCTAATAGCTATATCAATGTTATCGACAATACCTAGATAACCAGTTATCTTACCCTTACCTTCATCGCCGAAGAAACCGCCTACAACTATTGATAACAAATCAACACACCTTAAGTATTTCACGACTATACTCGATCGCTCTCTCAATTAATTCGTTTATATTCCCAAGATATTTATTGTAATCGAAACAATCGTTAATATCGCTCTGACTAAGTAATTCACTGATATTACTTTCAGAAACAACTTCTCTAAAATCTCTATTCTCACTTAATGCTTTATCCACTAGTTCCGATAATAATCTATGAGCAACATGTCTAGCTATATTTGATTTAACAACTAGTTTAATCATAATACACTCTGAAGCAATAATGTTGCGAGTTAAACTAATATTCTCTCTCATCCTCTCAGTGTTAAACTCAATGTTTCTCAAAATCATCAACGTATCTTCAAGCATTTGATCAAGTATTAGGAAAACGTGTGGTATCATCACTCTCTCAACACTACTATTACATAAATCTCTCTCATGCATTAACACAATGTTTTCCAAAGCTGGTACTGTGAATCCACGGATTAAACGAGCTAAACCACATATTCTTTCAGCTAAAACTGGGTTTCTCTTATGAGGCATAGTACTACTACCAATACTCCCAGCACTCGTTTTAACAATTACTTCACCGATCTCTGGTCTAGAAAGTTCTCTTATCTCGAGAGCAAACCTATCTAATTGACTAGCAAGTATCGCTAAGTTAACAATTATTTCAGCAAAACTATCTCTAGGAGATACTTGTGTTGTAATCAAATGTGGTTTCAAACCTATTTCATTCATAAATACTCTCTCAATATCCAAACCTCTACCCATCCATCCAGCCATTGAACCCACACCCCCGCTCATCTTACCTCTTATAACTCTAGACTCCATAGAACATATTCTATCATAACTACGTGTAAACTCGTAAACATAGTTAGCTAGTTTAAATCCTAGAGTGATTGGTAAAGCATGTTGTCCATGTGTTCTACCGATCATCAACACATCTCTATATTTCATAGAATAATCTATTAGTAATTCAATTACTTTCTTCAATTTATTCTTCAAAACAATCAATGCATCACGCAATACAAGCGCCCAAGCAGTATCAATAATATCATTACTAGTAGCACCGAGATGAACGTATTTACCGCAATCACCACATTTCTCTGCAATAACGATAGCTAAAGATGCTGTATCATGACCAGTTTTCTTCTCTAAATCATCTATTTCATCAATTCTAATGTTTTCAAAACACTTATCTATATAATCTAAGCATTTTCTAGGCACAAAACCTATTTCAACGAGTGTTTTCAAAAGAGTTTTCTCAACAAATACTTCTTTCTCAATCAAATTTTCTCGACTAAAAATCTTCTTCATTTCGAGAGAACCATATCTATATTCTAGTGGACAAATCCATCCACGATCGCTTCTCAACATAGACTTACCTCACTCTATATCTATTGATTGATTTAATCAAATGATCATGATCAATATAGTTTTTCTCAACACCTATTTTCTCAATTAATCTATCAATAGATTCACTAGATAAATCGCCTGTTTTAACTAATAAACCATATAGTGTCTCGGAAAGCGACCATGGATAGAATATCCAAACCCATTCTTTAACTTCTTCAACGTAAAAATCTGGTTTATGAATACTAGTTAATTTATAATGAAGTACACCTGTTTTAACGAGTTTTGCACCTAGATTATTCAGTAAATTCACAACACTATTCATTGTTAAACCAGTATCTACAACTTCATCTATAACTAAAACATTTTTACCACGTACATCTAATTGTTCATACACGTTGATAACCGGTTTCTCAAATAATTTACCGTAACTACTCCAGTGTCTAGCTCTAATAGTATAGAAAGTATCGATATTGAGAACATCGCTAACAATCCTACCGGGTATTAACCCGCCTCGTGAAATAGTTACTATAGAATCGAAATCTACATCGTAATCGAGTATTAATTCAGCTAATCTATAGCACATTTGTATAGCTTTACTCCAAGATACGTAAACGATTTTTAAATCACTCATAGATAACGCGCTCTTTCAATGAAATACACAATTAATAAAAATTACTTTTATAGTGAATGAACAGAGAGATCAATTGAATATATTGAAAAAATCATTGATCGAGGACTTCATCACTTATCAGAGCAGGCTACTCTAATCATTCATATTGTATTAAATAGTTTTTAACGTATTATTTGTTTTCTCTTTATTTCAATACTTGTCCTTTCAAACTCTTCAACCAATCAGGATCTACTCTTTCACAAAACGCTTTAGTTAATTTAATAGCGTTAATCATATCGTTTAGATTAACAACTTCAACAGGACTATGTATGTATCTAGATGGTATTGATATAGTTGTAGCAGGAACTCCTTCTTTATTCAAATTAATTATCGAAGCATCTGTAGTTCCACCAGCTGCAACCTCTATTTGATACGGGATTTTCTCAGCTTCAGCTATCTCTATTAATTTATCGTTTAGTTTACGACTAGCTATCAAACCACTAGCAGCTCTTCCATCAACAATTTTAATAGCTGGACCTTTACCCAGTTGTGTAAACCACATGTATTTAGGCGTATCTGGTACATCACTAGCAATAGTAACATCTAGAGCAATAGCTGCATCAGGTGTTATTGAATAAGCAGCTGTACGAGCACCTTTAAGACCAACTTCTTCCTGAACAGTAGCAACTGCGTAAACATCTACACTCGGTTTCTCAATGAGTTCAAATGCTTTGATCAAAACAGCTAAACCAGATCTATCGTCTAAAGCCTTCCCAGTAATATTATCATTACCATATCTAACCAAATCTCTTTCGTAAACAATAATATCTCCTATTCTAACACCCATTTTCTCAGCTTCATCTTTACTCGAAACACCTATATCAATATATAAATCTTTAAATTCAGGAATTTTTTCAAGCTCTTCTTTCTTAGCAACATGTGGAGGCTTCATACCGATAACTCCACGTATTAATCTACCATCACGTGTTTTAATCAAAACCCTCTGGAAAATACTAGCTCTTTCTACAATTCCACCGATAGGGACGAATCTAATAAACCCATTATCATCAATATGTGATACGAAAAATCCGATCTCATCCATATGAGCAGCTAGCATTAATCTAGCTTCACCAGATCCTTTTTTAATAGCAATTACATTTCCAAGAGCATCTAGTCTCAACTCATCAGCTGTTTTCTTAAATTCTTCTATAACAATAGATCTCACGTCATCTTCATAACCACTAGGACCAATTGCTTCACACAATTTCTTAAGCAGAATGTAAACCTCTTCTCTCAATTCACTCATCTAAAACACCCGAATAATGAATTATATTAGGAATGGTGAATATAAAGATAATTACTGAAATGTTTATCAAGGGAACCTTTCTGGAAATAGAAAATATGTTTTATTTAAAATCACTATCTAGAAGTAGTTAAATATCTGTATTGAAGACATATAATTATTTAGATTCTTAAAATATTTCGATCTAATCTCAACCATTAAATACTCAAATTGTTTTAATTAATTTAAACGAATTTTATAAATAAAAGCACTTATTATGGATGAATACAGAGATTGTTGAAACAAAGAGATTGAATATTAAGACTTTTGATCTTATGTAGTGTTTTTAATTATGTATAAATCTATCTGCAATTGAATTTCAATATTCATAAACATGGGTAGAGAGATGTTTACCGACAGGAAGCATTACGATAGAAAAGTGTTTTGAATTAAAGTGGATTAGTATAGAGATATTCAAGTAATAGCTACAACATATATTGTTGAAAACACTGCTGCTAGTATTGATGGTATTAATGCATATTTAAATATAGTATAAAGTGCTTGCTCTAACCTATATCTACCAAATAAATTCTTGATCAGAGTTGATACGTATATCACTGCAAGATACTTCAATACTAGAATAACTAATCCAGGAATAGATAAGTGAGAGAATGGATAAGGCCCACCCAATAATATATATACTATAGATAGAGCCGTAATAGTTACATCTATATCGTGAAGTAGTCTAGCAATACCTAGAACTGGGCCTGAGAACTCTGTTTCATAACCTGCTATTACTTCTTGTTCAGCTTCTGGTATATTGAATGGATTATATAGACTCTTAGCTTGTAGAACAACTATAGAAGATATTAATGCTAAAACCATTGGTATAATTGTCATAGGATTAATCCATAGATTAATAACATTAATAGATGTTGTGTAAATACTGTAAACAGGTTTATTGTTCTCACTTATGATAATCATTGGAACTATTAATGATGCGAAATAAGCGGGTTCAACTAGAGTTATTAATGTTAGAAAACGTGAAACACCAATGCTAGTATAAGGACCCGGCATAGATAGAGACATTAATATAGTTGCTAATGGTATCCATATACTAACCATGTATATGAATATAAAGTAATCGAAATCACAGATAACTCGGAACGGACTCAATGGATAAAACACTATAACGGATATAGCTGCAGCAATACCTATTAAACCAAATAATTTAGCTAAACCAGGCATACAGTATTTATGAATAACTTCTTCTTTAACGTGAACTAATTTTATTAGATCATATAAAGGCTGTAGAACACCGAATGGTCCTACATACGTTGGACCCATACGTTTCTGAAATCTACCGCTCCATTTACGAATAAGATACTGTGTGAAGAGAGCTAAAGCGATTGTAAAGAAAAATCCGGGGAAAACTATTATTGAAAACAACCATGTTAGAATCAATTGTATCAATCAAATCACCCTTTATACATAAACATGTAGATAATTGTTGTCAAAATAGATGCTATTATTAATAAACCATACCATGAAACCATGAATTCAACCCAATCCATTAAATTACCCGTATGGATCGTGTTAACTAAATGTTCATATATTTTCTTAGCAAATCTTTTTATGAAAAACCAGTATAGGTTAAGAGTGCTTGGAGTAATTGATTTAAATGATATAACTTCTTCTCCTTCACCTGATAAATATATTGAAGTTTTTCTACGACTACCTGGTTTTAATAATATGTAAAAAGCTCCTAGAACGACCAGCAATATAGCGAAATTTAACACTATGTAAAAAACAGCTTGAATAGGATTATCTAATCTAATCTCATTAATCACTACAATCCACCTCTAAGTTTATACACAGTTTCTTCAAAAGCATGTAGATATTTCATTAAACCATGTGTAGTTAACGAATCATACACTATGTTATCTAAAATACTGTATATTGAGATAAAAACAACTCCTAGAATAAACAAGCTTATAGTTAATATTAGCAAGTAGTATTTAAACCATTTAATATTTAAATATCTGAATTCACTAACTGGTGTTGAAAACACTATCGAGTAGATCGGTTTAGCATAACCAGGTATGCTTAATGCTGATATAATGATTATACCTAATGCAGGCAGTACTTGTCCAATAGACATATAAGCCTGATACATTAGTAGTTTTGAGAAGAAACCTATTAATGGTATAACGCCAGCTAGATTTAGAAAACCTATTATTAAAGCTAAGCTTACTAATGGATATTTTCTACCAACACCTCTCATATCATCCATTATTTTAGAACCACTAGATTTTATAAAAACCTCTATTGATGAGAATAAGAGAACTTTACTCAAACCATGAGCTATAATATGTGTTAACAATGCTGTGAAAGCAATTCTCAATACATTATCATCGTTAGAGAAAGCACCTATTGATAATATCATAAACATTAAACCAATATGGCTTATAGAGCTGTATCCAAGTATTCTCTTAACATCTCTCTGAATAAACATCATAAGTGCTCCAATAACGCCACCTATAAATCCTAGAATGAGGAGTATTGATAATACTAGTTTTCTATACATAAAACCTATCGGTGAAGCAGCTGGAAATATAGTATATAGGAATCTAACAACAATGTAAACGCCCATTATTTCAGATAAACTAGGCAATAATGCTGAAACAGGTGTCGGTGCTTCACAATATACGTCAGGTATCCAGAAGTGATTGGGGAATAAACCAGATTTAAACGTGAAAACCCAGAGTGCTAGTGAAACAGCTAGTGTTGACGCCATTATAACTGATTCCCAACCAGTTTCTCCCTTAACTAAGTGTTTTTCATATATTTCAATATTTATTTCAAGAATATGAGCCATATTTAGAGAACTATACCAACCATATATGATGATGAGTCCGATGAAATAGATTGTTGTCGCAGTAGCGCCTATAATTGCGTATTTAAAAGCAGCTTCAAGCGAAACTGGATTGTTTTTATGATATGATACTAGACCGTAAATAGATATTGACAATACTTCTAACATTACGAATAGATTAAACACGTCTCCTGTGTAGAAGCAACCGAGTAAACCAGCGTTAAAACCTAGTAGTAGTGTATAATACCATTCCGGTTCATCTAGCTCATTATTATACCATATACTAAATAATGTAATTAATAAAATTATCCATCCAGCGTAAAAACCCAGTATAGCGTTAAATCCATCGATCTCGTATGCTATACCTATTGGTGGAGGCCATCCGCCGAAAGCGTATACTATTGGTTTACCAGAACTCGATACTTCAACGTATATAGTAGTGGTTGCTACTACAATGAAAACAGATATTATTAAAGCATATATTGCTGGAAACAATCTATTTCTAGCTATTTTTGACAAAAGAGGTAGTATGAATGCAAAAGTAGCAATTAATGGTACTGTTAAACCAGTGAAATCGAATGCGAGTTGTCTTAACACACTCTTTCACCTCTCAATCAAATATTTTACGAACATGTTTTTCGAAAACAAGAGATATTTCTCTTTGAGCTTCAACAGGTTTTAGTGTTTTAGCGTAAATCCAGTGAACATAGTATACTTTATTATCAGTATCTATATCTATGACAACCGTTCCAGGAGTATTAGTTATCGAATTAGCTACAGCTGTTATAGCATAATCTGTCGCTAGATCATACGGTACTTTAACAACAGCTGGTTTAACAGGAGTTTTAGGATGAAGTATTCTATACATAACGTCTAAATGTGCTTTAACCTCTGCTATGAAGAAGTAATATATAGCGTATTTTATCAACCAGAACCATCTAACTGGATTAAATACTTTTCCGGGATTTTTAACAGTGAATGTTGAAAACAATGAACCAATAACTATTCCTACAACTATGCCCGTCAATACGTCGTATATAGAAATACTCCCACTGAAAACTATGTATATTGTGAATACGAGTATGAATACGACTAGACAGTTTAGAGCTTTAATCAATTCTCAACCCCTTAATCTCCTTATTTCTCTAATATCAAGTGTTCCATATGTTCTATAGATCTGTAGAGTGAGAAATACGAGAAATAATGTAACTGCTAATCCTATAACTATAGCTGTTAATACTAATGCTTGTGGAAGTGGATCAACAGATCTCTTAATAAATTCTTTTTGAATAATCTCACTAGTGTAATCACCTACTATAACAGGCGGTATACTTGGTTGATTATCAACCCATCTTCTAAAACCAATTAATATTGCGAAAGTATTAGCTGTATCACTAAATATTGTTAAAGCTATTATTTTCTTAATCAAACTCGGTCTAAAGAATACACCATATAGCGATAAACCTAGATTAACTATCAGAGCAGTCAGTATTAAAGATAGGAAGTAGGTTACAGGATTGATCATTTCACATCACTCTTAAAAGCTCTCTCAGGTATTACAAGAAGTAGAATAACTATTGTGAAACCAGCTAAAACAGCGAAAAACTCAGCTAAATTGAAAAACCAAAGCGTTCCACTAATCAACTGTCCTCCCAGATATGCTGGTAGAGATACTGGTGAAACAGTCTTAGCTTGATTCTGTAGTACAAAAGCAGGTGTTTTCGTAAAAACACCTATGAAATAAGCAGTTATAGCTACAATACCTATCATTAATAATCCTAAACTACGGATTACTAGCATTAAGTCTTTTGAAATACCTCTCTCTATTAGGAAATATTGAGAGAAAGCTATGATTATTATTAATGGTGCAACAGCTGCAGTTGAACCTCCTTGAAAACCACCTCCAGGAGTTAAATGACCATGTAGAGCTATTGAAACAGCAACAGTTACTATCATTGGTGTTGTTATTCTACTAACTGATTTAACAATTATCGATAAACCAGTTTCTCCACTTGATTTACTGAATTTAAACAATCCTCTACCTAACGCTATCGAACCTATAATAGCTAGGTAGAAAACAGTTGTTTCAAAAACTGTATCTAATCCACGGTAATCCCATACAATAGCTGTTACTGCTTCAGGCGAATTAGCTGTGAAATTACGGTTAACGAGATTGTAAGTAGTGTTCAAATATATATGTGCCAACGGTCTAATATTTGTACCTGGAATGTAAATGTAGTGAGCTATAATAGAGACTAATAATGATACTGAGACAACGAATAATATTATTGATAATAATGCAAATTCTCGTCTCAATCCTTCTCCACCTTTTCTGTTTTACTAATTAAAATAAGAATTATAGCTGGATATAATCCAATAGCAACTGGAATATATACGAGAACAATATCTGGAGCCATGAGAATATAGTAGAGTAGTGCGTATAAACCACTCTGTATAGCTGAGAAAACAACTGCTTTCACAAGATCTTTTTCAATGATAGCTAAGTATACTGCTATGACGGAAAATAGTGATGATAAAGCAGCTAAACCTAAAACAAGTAACTGGGGATCAATCATTTTGATCACTTCTTAACACATAGATTTGGATCAAGCTGATCATCTATACAAGGTTCAACTTTAACTAATCTCGCTCTATGAGTAGCTCTAGCTAAAGCATGCGAACCCGCTGGAGCAAGTATTAGTATTAAAAAAGCTGTTACAAAAGCACTACCTGCTACAAACCATCTTAACTCACCTAATGGTTCATAACCAATCGCTAGTATTGCTGAACCCACTATAGGGATGAAAGCCCCCCATATGGTTCCTACTGTTGCAGCATGTAGTCTCAAGTAGAAGTTTCTAAATCTATTCATTCCAATAGCCGCTATCAAATCACTTACAGCTCCAACACTAATCATTATTAAACCTATGTATATTAACGCCTCCATTTTAATCACCCATTTCTTTCTTCTCCAAATACTTAGCTATGTAAATATCGAAAGCATAGATCCAGAGTGCTAGAACAATAGCTGTACTTGTTAAAATAGGTATTTTTAAATAAATAGATAATATTACTAAGAAAGCAGCTATATCATATGTTAAAGCATCTATAGCTAACACTTGATCGGATATAGAGGGTCCTTTAAAAGCACGTATTAAGTAGAGAATGAAAGCTACTATAAATACTGGTATAATTATCGTTATCGTGTTAACAACTATTGATTCAACACTACTCACTACCACCACCCTTACTTATAGTTGATAAACTATACTCACTTGAATTTATCATTTTCTCGGATACAAGACGGTGATCGTTAGTTGTAATATATGCATCAACAGGACAAATAGTTACACATCTATAGCAGTAAACACATCTAAAATAATTAATTACTGGATATATTCTACGCGGATTTATACGTGGAACAATGTATTCTCCGGGAATACTAACCATTTCAATAGCATCAGCGGGACACTCTATTTTACAGAGCGAACAACCAGTACATTTATTTAAATCAGGATAGTGTCTACCACGATAATCTTTCTCAATAACTGTTTGTTGAAATGGATATTGAATAGTAGCTGGTTTACTGATAAAATTTCTTAAAATTATATTTATTAAACCAGGTTTACCACTCTTCTTCCTCTTCATCACACCACCTTTTTCAACGCTAGATCTTTCAATCTGATTCTAAATCTAACACCTTTATTTAAATCAACAACATATACTCTCTCCATACAAGATACACATGGATCGAGTGAACCAAATATGACGGGTAAATCAGCTACTGTATAACCAGGGTATAATATAGTTGAGTGTATTATATTTAAGAAACTAGGTGTTCTAATCTTAACTCTATATGGATTAACACCTCCAGTACTCATAACGTAATAAGTTAGTTCACCGCGCTGAGCCTCTACACGAGCATACGATTCTCCTTCAGGGAATTTACGAGGTAGTTTGCGTTCATCGGGTGTTGCAGTTTCACCACTAGGTAAATGCTCTAGTGCATATATAGACATATCAATTGATTCAATAGTTTCATCCCATCTAACCATCATTCTAGCCCAAGAATCTCCTTCATCGTATACAACGATTCTCCAAGGTATTTCACCGTAAGCATCGTATTTATCAGATGCTCTAGAATCTATTCTAACACCAGACCCTCTCGCCACCGGACCTACAAAACTATATTTCGTAGCATTAACTCTTGTTAATACACCTACATCTACTAATCTCTTAAGAATAGTATCATCCTCCATCCATAGTTTCCTATAGTATATGACTCTTTCTCGTATTTTCTTCAAAATATTTATCAATTGATCTCTTTTAACACCATCAATATCTCTACGAACTCCTCCAACCATCATATAGTCGCCTACAACTCTATTACCTGTTAAAATCTCCTTAGCTTTCATAATCTTCTCACGATCCAGCATAATATTCATGAATAATGCTTCAAAACCTAGTAGTTCAGCTATTATTGCGTTAATAAGCATATGGCTATGTATACGTTCAAACTCCATGGCAACTACTCTCAAATACTTAGCTCTACTACTTGGTTCTAAACCAAGTAGATACTCAAGAGCTCTAGTATAGCAGTTAGCGTGAACAGTATTACATATTCCACAAACTCTACCACATATGAAAATATTCCTATAGAAACTATTACTCTCAGCTAGTTTCTCAATACCTCTATGATTATAACCAGTATTAACCTCTACTTTAACAATCTCTTCTCCATCAGCATATGCTTTCAATAACAATGGTTCATGTAAAGCAGGATGTTGTGGACCAACAGGTAGTTCAACAACATATGGTATTTCAATAACCTTACTCACACCCATATACACTACACCTTAACATCTTTTCTCAAAGGATACTGTTTCTTATCAACAATATCTTTTGAAACAAAAAAGCCTCTTTTTAAAAACTGATTACCTTGGAAAACCACGCCGAGTAAATCATGTGTTTCACACTCAGAACTCAAAACTCCCGGAACTATGTCGACAATACTATCTATTACAGGATTGTCTCTAGGTAAATATGTTCTGAAAACAACAGTTTCCTCCTCTGGCAATATGACGACGTAATAGTCTAGTCTAATTTTATTCTCACTAATTAAATCAGTACCAACAATTGTCGATACATAGAAGTTTTCATAACCAATAGTGTTGATCAATTCACTGAATAATAAACGAATATTATCAGATGAGAAAACGAAGTATTTTCGATTAGGTTTAATAACACCTTCTCCAACAAAAAACTTCCTTAACTTACTTAATCTACTTATAGAACTCATTTAAAACACCATTTATTACTTCAATCCACTTAATTTTTCAACGAGGAAAACAATACTATCTAAAATAGATTCGGGGCGAGGAGGACATCCTGGAACATAGACATCAACCGGTATTACTTTATCAACACCAGCTATAACATTATATGCATTATGGAAAACCCCTCCATCTATAGCACAAGCACCAACAGCTACAACGAATTTAGGAGCAGGCATTTGTTCATAAAGTCTCTTCAATCTCTCACCTGCTTTTTTAGTAACAGCCCCCGTAACTACTAATATATCTCCATGTCGAATACTTGGAGCTAGTTTAACACCAAAACGTTCGGGATCGTAAAGTGGTGTTAAAGCAGCTAATACTTCAATATCACATCCATTACAAGCACCTGTATTGAAATGAACAAGCCAAGGAGAATATCTAATAATTCTAGCAGCTTTCGTTAAAACTGGTTTATCTAATTGCTTTCTATCAATAACCATGTTATAGTCCACCATTTATTCTTTTAAAATAAATTATTTTGTGAATTTAAAACCTTTATTAATCAATTTATTTTATTCAAAACAACTAATACAACTTATTCCTATAGAGAGAAGCAGCAACTACTTGACCAAAACACACTCCTTCATCGTTCAAAGGTATTTTCAACGGAATATATAGTTTCAGATCGTCTTCATCAAGACGTTGTTTAAACCCCATACCGATGTAGTTGTTAACAGCAGCACCACCGCTTATCAAAACAGTATTCTCAACTCTCAAACCTTTAATACTATTTGTTAACAATTCGCCAAACCAGTATCCGAGATTATATAGAAAACTACGAGCTAAAACCTCTGGACTAAGTAAATCTCTATTCTCAATCAACCATTCTATAGCACTGTAGTAATCTAATTTATTCAAACCATCTCGGTTAACGATTCTAAAACCAGGTATATCAACTATTCTATCAGCTCTATCGGCTAAAGCTTCTAATTTAATAGCAGGTTCACCATCGTAGCTTCTATAGCTACAGACATTCAATAGAGCTGAAACAAGATCTATTAATCTACCAGTACTAGAAGCAGGAGTATATTTATTGCTCTGAACTAGTTTGTAAACAATAGTGTATTCAAACAATGACTTATCATAAACACCTAATCTACTCAATAATCTCTCAATATCATTCCAATCATATCCCATAATAGTCATTAATCCAACGAGAAGTCTCATAGGATAAAACGTATCCCGGTCGCTAGTCAGAGGTAGTTGATTAATAGAACCTATCCTCGAGTAAACGGGTTCAAGATCATTAATAACAAGTAACTCTCCACCCCATATAGTATTGTCATCACCCCATCCTAATCCATCAATAACTAAACTAATGTAAGATCCTTCTAAACCAGCTTCATATAATGCTCCTATAGCGTGAGCGTAATGATGTTGAATATCGACAACCATAGTATTATATCGCGAAGCATATTCATAACCAATACTACGCGAAACGTATTGAGGATGTTTATCTACAACAACGATTGCTTTAGAAGGATCAATATGATAATTATGTACGAGGAAATCCAAGTATTTGAGCAAATCTCTTTGAGCTTCAAAACTATCTAGATCACCGATATATTGACTCATAACTATTTTATTCTCAAAACCAATGCTGAAAACATTATTGAGATCTGAACCGAAGCCTATGAATACACCCGAAAGATCTTTTTTCAACCTAATCCATTGAGGAGCATAGCCTCGACTACGTCTTAGAAAAACATAATTACCAAGAGTTTTCCTTAAAACACTATCATCAACTCGATTAACAATAACACGATCGTGTGTTAAAACATAGTCAACGATATTTTTCAATCTATTTCTAACACAATCTTCATCGATACACATCGGTTCACCATGAATATTACCACTAGTCATTACTAGAAACTTGTCTCTAGTCTCCATAAGAAGTAGGTAATGGAGTGGAGTATATGCTATGAAAACACCTTCATGACTCAACCCTGGTGAAACATATTTAGAAACAGGTGTATCTGGTTTTTTAGGAAGTAACAGTATTGGAGATTGTGGAGATTCTAGTAGAAAACGATCACTCTCATCTATATAAACTAGTTTCTCTAAAACACTCGTATTTAAACCCATTACTGCAAATGGTTTAGTTAATCTCCTCTTCCTATATCTAAGTTTCAATACTGTTTCATCACATGAAGCTAGACAAGCTATATGAAAACCACCAATACCTTTAATAGCGACAATATGTCCTTCATCAATTAGTTTCGCAGTCTCAGTGACAGGGTCTTTTGTTTCAATAGATTCCCATGTTTTAGCATTTATTAAATAAAGTCTAGGACCATCGTTAGGACAACTTATTCCTTCAGCATGATATCTCCTAATATTCTCTAAATCGTTGTATTCAATCAAACATTCTTTACATAATCTATACTTATTCATAGCGGTATTCTCGCGATCATATGGTACTTTGTAAATATATGAAAACCGGGGACCACAGTAAGCACATGAATTGAATGGGTAACGATATCTACGATTACTAGGATCTAGTATTTCATTCAAACAATCTCTGCAAATAGCGAAATCGGGCGGTATATTGGATCTAGTTATTCTATCACTAGAACTCGGTAGTATTTGAAAAGAAGTATAGCCTTGAGGCTCTTTTTCTTCAATAATTACTTCATCGATGTAAGCAACAATTGGTTTATCGTTTTTAATAGATTCAACGAATCTCTCAATATTATCAACAAATCCTTCAATCCATATTTCAACCTCCGATCCACCAATATTTCTGACAAAACCATTCACATTGTTTTTAACAGCTAGTCTGTGAATAAAAGGTCTAAAACCAACTCCCTGAACAAGACCTGTGACTATTAATCTATATGCTTTAATGATCAATAAATACACCTTTATATAAAACCAGCTTCACTTAATAATTCCGTTAATTCTTTCAATTCTTTCTCATCTATTTTCTCAATAGCAACACCAGCATGAACTATAACGTAATCGCCGGGTTTTACATTCTCAACAGCTATTATGACTTCTCTCAAAACACCTCCGATTCTGACAACACCGATCTTAACGCCTCTTTCATCGTGAATACTAATTACTTCTCCCGGAATACCTAGACACATCTTCAACACTCTCAACATATACGGGGTAGATTAAGAGGATTAGGTTTAACAACAACTCTACCACCTACTTCAGTTAAAGCAATGACTCTACCTCTTAAATAATCCTCTTCGGGTTCAACGACTTCTCCTATAATACTAGCGTTTACTTCACCATTCTTCTTCAATTCATCAACTATTTCATCAGCAACAGTTGGTTTAACAGCTAGTAAAGCAACACCTTCACAAGCTACGTTAAGTGGATCAACACCGAGAGCTTCTAGGAATAAACGAACATCATCTCTAATAGGTATCTGTTGTCTATCTATCACAATACTGTATTTAGTTTTCAAAACCCATTCATTGAGAACAGTTGCTAAACCACCGCGCGTTGGGTCTCTGGCTGCATCTATGTATTCACGATATTTTTCTATAACAGGTAGTACTGTTTTAACAAGTGGTTTACAATCACTCTTAATACTAGTATAGTTATCAACCATACCTAAATTTGATGCTAAAATCGCTGCACCGTGTTCGGCAATATTGTTAGTAACAATTAATTTATCTCCCTTCGCTATTTTATCAATAATTGGTTTATAACTAGCTATACCTATTCCAAATCCACTAATAACTATCTTATCTATACTACCACGAGGCATTACTTTAAAATCACCACCTATTAAAGCAACATTGTTTTCAACCAATATTCTAGTAATAGATTCCATTATCTTATTGAGATCACTTATTGAAAATCCTTCTTCAACAACAATATTATCTAGAAAAGCAATAGGTCTAGCACCCATAACAACGAGATCGTTCAATACACCTGACGCAGCTAAATGTCCAATATCTCCACCGGGGAAGAATATTGGATTAACAGTAAAAGAATCGCTTGTGAAAACTAAGTATTGATCGCTTATTTTAATATAACAACCATCGTCTAAAGCATCTAAACCAACACCATTCATAGTATTCCATAGTTTAATAGGCATTTTCTTAACAATAATTTCTTCAATAATACTAAGTGTTTCTAAACCACCGGAACCGTGAACAAGCATTATTTTATCAAACATTGAGAAATACCCCGTTTTCATATCAATATTTTAACAATGTTATAAATATTCAAATATCGTTGAAAACTATGTTTTAACAATATTAAAACCAGATGCTTTACGCAATCTATTCATTATAGTTAAACCAAGTCCTTTTTCTTCAAATCCTTCAGCTACAGCGAATTCAATATTATCTGAATCTAGTTGTCTAAGAGTTTTGAATAAATTACGAGCAACAATGAATAAATTACTCCGACTACCTATATCGTATATTCTAACACCGAGATCAACGTATTCGCTACAAGTTTCACTACTACATATAATCGCTAATCTACTAAACCTATTCTTATTCAATTCAACGATCTCTCTAATCTTCTTTACAACATTTCTTAATCCAGAAGAATATTCATCTGTCTCAACAACTGTGAGAAATGAATTAGGAGCATAGTGTCTATACCTCATACCCGGAGCCTCAGCATACTCAGCTTCACAATAGCCTCGTGCAAATAAAGGTATTTCAATACTCTCACCTATTAAACTAATTATATCTTCAACAGGTAATGCACCCGGTCTTAGTAAACGAGGTGGATTTGTTGTGAAATCAATTATTGTTGATTCAACACCATAGATCGTTTCACCAGAATCGATCACGGCATCTATTAAACCAAATAGATCAGATATAACGTGCTCAGCATTTGTTGGAGATGGTTTACCACTACGGTTAGCACTAGGTGCAGCAATAGCTTCACCACAAACCCTGATCAACTCGAGTGCAACAGGGTGAGCTGGCATACGTATAGCTACTTTCGGTAAACCAGCTGTTACCTCATCTGGAACAATACTCTTCTTCCACCATATAATCGTAAATGGACCCGGCCATAGTTTCTCAACTAATCTAATAATCCGATCTGGAATATTTTCTACAAGTTCAATAAACATATCAATACTTGATACATGAACTATAAGAGGGTTATCAATTGGTCTTCCTTTAACAATAAAAATCTTCTTAATAGCATCTACTTTTGATATTAAAGCACCGAGACCATAAACAGTTTCGGTAGGGAAAGCAATTAATCCATTATTTCTTAAAATACCACATATTTCCTCGATCAAGGAGTTATCAATACTATCAGGCATTATTCTATACACAATAGTATTCTTAAACACTTCTAGCACCATATTGTCTACGTATTTAAATAGATAGTTCTAGAACTACTATATTAAATGAATATAAAGTGTTAAATTCATATTCTTCAATCAACTAAATTTGATCAAATACATGGATATACTAATAAAACACAATTCTTCATGAAAAATAATATTATAAAAGTCCAAAGATAATGAATTTCTAATGAATCAAAAATTTAAAAAAAGGTGTTAATAAATGCTTAAATGCCCTAATTGTGGTTTTAAATTCAACATATCTTACTCACGAGCAATAGTCTGTGGAGGATGTCCTAGCGCTACTTTTGGAAATTGTAAATACGTTAAATGCCCTAAATGTGGTTATGAAGATTTTTACGAGAAATTCACTGAAAAACTAATTTAGAAATTAACTGAAAAATTATTATCATTGATATTTATTAAATTTAGTTAGTAAACAGAGAAAACATCCATGGATCGAGTATTTAAGTGTGATATAGAAATGTATAGTTCTTTATCAAAATACTTTCTAATCACTTTGTTAATAATTGCTACAATTACATGTATTCAAACAAGTTCAGGTTTAAATCAGACTGAAGAATCTCCCGTATTCTACTTTTACATATACGGTTCATATGGTTGTCCACACTGTAGATCTATGAAAGATTTTCTAGTAGAAAACTATGGTGAACAACACGTATATTTCTGTTCAATAGATAGTGAAGGTGAAAACAGAACACGTTTCATTGAATTGGTTGAAAAAGGATTTATAAACGCTATCCCTACTGTTTTCATTATATACAACTATACTGTTTCAGCTGTTATTATCGGCGAGTATAAGGATAGGGGTTTTCTCAATAGTTTTTTAAAAACGAATTACGATAATAAAGTACCTGTATATACTCTAACAGCTAATGGAGTTATTCTATATAGATACATGGTTATCAAGACTTCACACCAGAGTTTTATATTAAAATACCTTTACTGGGATAAATATTTAGGTAATTTAGATAGAGAAAACGTATACGTTGATTTTGAACTAAAACCACCTGAAATCAGTTTTACAAATATACTTCTAGCAACGCTTCCCGCTCTAATCATTTATGGTTTACTTGATTCAATAAATCCATGTGTTTTAATAATGTATTTCACACTAGTAGCTAGTGCTGTATCTCGAAGAGAGAGTATTAAACCAGCTGTATTATTCATAGCTATAATCTATACGGGTTACTTACTCTACGCTCTCGGATTATTGTTTTTAGCAACACTAATACCGGGTAAAATATTGATCGGATTAGCTTTTATAATGGGTATATACACTATCATAAGAGCTGGTCGTGAGAAAACACCTAGTTTTAAATGTAAATGGTGTGAGAAAATAAGTTTCATCAATAGATTTATGGGTAATAAATATGTTTTTGTAACAATACTAGGGTTATTATCAGTAATAGTTCTACTACCATGTACATCCGGTCCATTAAGTGGATATATTGGTTTATTGAGAAATTACGTGGATACGTTAGATACTGAAACATTGTTAACAACAATACCTATATTTCTGTTGTATAATATTCTATTCATACTTCCACTGCTAGTAATACTGATACTAGTATACTACATGGGTAAAGAGAAGAGGTTGGCACAATGGTTTAAAGAGAATGGAGCAGCTGTAGAATTCTTGATCGGCGTAGTGTTAGCTATGTTCTCACTAATACTCCTCTTATCTTAAATTCCTTTAGATACTAGTATTTCATAAATCTTATCTAAATAATTTGTTAGAAAAGATATGTAGTTTTTCAAAATCTCTAATTTAGGCAAACCACTACTATTCTTAATAAGTATTTCTAGGTAAACACTCGGTATGTTTAATACAGCTATACATTCACTACTATTAACTACTCTAGATCTAAATATATTGTTTGGAGTTAAGTTTTTCTCAATAAGACTAATATCTATGAATCTACTCTGAGCATTACAAATATCTGAACCAATTAAACTAGATAATACGGTTGAATCTCTAGAATTAAGTCTAACAGTTATTCTAACGTATTCATCAATTACATCAATCCGTATAACCTCCAATACTCATCTCCTAACTCTACGTCTTAGAACTCTAGAACCAATACCTACAAAATTCTCTAAATACGCGGGGTTTTCAAATAATAACTCAATACTTTCATCATTACTCGAAATTATTTTTATTTTAAAAACACCTGCTATTGGTTTAATCCTATTAACTAAATTAATTAGTGTTTTATCAACATTTTTCACTCCACCACCAATGTGTTTCTTAACAATATTCTCAATATCATTGTTTCTAAGCAGATCGTTCAAAACAACTCTATTAGGTATTTTACCATATACTTCTTCAATAATCGCTAATAATTTACCTAGAGATTTAACGTATTTTAAAATATTCTCTCTATGCTTAGATCTCAGTTTAACAATACCCTCATCAATACCTTTTGTAATAATATTGACAGCTTTATCAACACCAGTTATTCTGAAACTATAGTATGAATCTATTTGAGATAAGTAGTAAATAGTACTTCTCAAAATATCCACAACTGTAGATTCAATACTCATACCAGTTATTAAAGCAATTTTCTCTAAACTTTTATAGAGTTTATCCGGAATATTTACTCTCAATTCCGGCAAAGTAGTCAATCCTCTCATTCAATTCGTTAATCAATTCTCTAGTATTTTCAATTAATCTATCATAATAGGGTCTATGTTTAAAACCTTTATAGTATTTATTAAAAACTCTGATAATATAAGGTGTTTTACCAACAATAACTCCTCTAAGTTTATTTAAAACAGGATTATAGAATACAACTGTTTTGAAAACAGTTTCAGGATAGATCGTTTTATCTGGATCAACTAGTTTTTCATCATTAATGAATTTATTAACCAATTTATTAATCCTCTCAGTAATTATTTCAATATTCCTCCTTTCATTAACAAAGAATTTTGTTAAAACAACTCCAAGATATTTATTCAAACTCCTACTTCTTCTCAAAGTCTTCGTTGCTTCGTAGAAAGTCTGAAGCATATAGTATATAGCGATATCGTTGAAAGCACCTTTACTAGCTGGTGATAGAATATAATCAGTACTTATTGAAGCAATAGGTGTAACTAAATAGTACATTTGAGGAGGTAAGTCTAGTATTATGTGTTCGAAACCATATCTTTCAGCTAATTCACCCAATCTAGCTCTAGCTGTAATTGCTATATCAACAGGTATATTGAGCAATTCAAGTGTTCTCATAAATTTATAGTGAGATGGAAGTATGTATAGATTATTACGTGTTTCACGAACACTAACTATAACTGGTTCACGATCAGGTCTTAGGAAGAAATCGAGTGAGAAAACTTTATTCTTTCTCTCAGCTTCAATAACTATATTATTGAAAACCAATCTAGTTAGAAACACTTCTGTTAAATTAGCCTGAGGATCTAGGTCTATTAACAATACTTTCTTATTCATAAAGAAAGATAATCCAACACCTAATAGTGTAGACAGTGTTGTTTTACCAACACCTCCTTTATAAGCTACAATACCTAGAAAAACAGGTTTCAAACAATACACCATTTTTAAATAAATCCATCAACATGTATAATATTATTTAAAAAATCTTAATAAACAATACAGTTTGAATAGTAAACAATGTTTCACATATTAGCTAGAAATATTTAAGTATATGTTTTTGAGAAATATATTTTGATAAAATCCCTTATTCTGAAAAGGTGCTAGATCGTTGAGCATATCTTTAAGTAATATGTATTTAACAAATTCTAGTGGTGAATTGATTAAACTCGAAGAAATAAGATTAAACAAAGACCAAGTAATAGAATTATTCATGAATAAACCAAGTATTCTAGATTTCATACCGGGTCATATATATACGTACAATCGTATACTAGCAATGGAGTACTATAAGTATATTCAATTAATTGCCACGCTTATGAATAAAAAAATACTTTTATATCCATTAATATACGATTACTTCGATATAGATTTAAGCGATCTAACCTTTTATCCAACAATATTCACTGGAACCGATCGAGTTACGGAATACATAGATTGGTTGAGGAAATCTAAAGCAAATTATTTAATTGATTTTAAGAAATGGCTAATGGATTTGAAAAAAGGCTCGAGAATTCGAACGATTATTAAACAAATAATATTTGTATTCAACAATATTTCACCTGAATTAATATCTTACATCGATTCTATCAATATCAATAGAGAAACAAAGATCACTTTAATAGCTGTAAAGAAGTATCGAAGCCGTAGCGGTGACTGTTTCATACATATCATGTATTATCCGTGGCGGTATTAGTTAAATAAATTAAAAAATTTAAACGAAATAATTACTGTATAAATTCAATAATAGTAAAACATTGTTTTACGGAGAACTGATTTGAGTAAATGTATTGGGATTGTAATACCAACGTATAATGAAAAAGACAATATAATACCATTGATTAAAAGTATTTTCGAAACTCTATCAAATATAGGGTTAAAACACTATGTAATCGTTGTAGACGATAATAGTCCAGACGGTACAGCAAATGTTGTAAGAGAGTATTTTAAAACAATAGATAATGTTGAAGTAATAGTTAGACCAGGTAAAATGGGTTTAGGATCAGCTATACTAACTGGTTTACAGAAAATTCTAGATAAAGAGTGTATAACACATATTATTACAATGGATGCTGATTTCTCACATGATCCACGTGATTTGAAAATAATGCTTAGTGATTTAAATAAAGCTGATATAATCATTGGCAGTAGGTATGTTGAGAATGGAGAGATAATTGGATGGAGTTTTAAACGACGTTTGATCAGCATAATTGCTAACAATATTGTTAAAATACTCTATAGAACTGGTTTAAAAGACCATACTAGTAATTATAGAGTATACTCGCGTAGAGCAATTGAATATATATTGAAATACTCGACTACGAGTAGCTATGAATGGGTTGTTGAATCACTACTCATATGTAAAGCACTTGGTTTGAAAATAGTTGAGAAACCGGTGAGATTTGTTGATAGGAAGAAAGGTTCTAGTAAATTGAGTTTAAGAGATATTGTAAAATGGTTTCTATTCATACTAAAGTATAGATTAAAATACAGTATGTTGAAGAAGAAAACTCTTTGAAATCTTCAATGAAATACTGAATTAAAAACTACTACAATAGAGATTTGGGAGTTCAATGGATATTAACATAGTATCGATTATTGTTCAATAATATTGTTCAATAAGTTGTATAAATGGAAAACAGAAATATTATATGAGAAGAATTGTGTTATCAATAATTATTGATTTATTTCGAAATTTAACAATGTCTCGAATCACTTTTAGGAAAATAATTCAATCTCTTTTAAAAACTAAGTAAAAATTAAGTAAACCATATATGTGGATTCGCTAAAGTAGCTTAAAGTTCTAGGAAAGGTTGTTTAAACACGATGAGTCTATAGACATCTTAGTTGCTCAACTAGATAATTGTAGAGAATTGAATAACTATAGTTTTCTAAAATACTTTAATGAATCCTCTCTACCAAGTATAGCTAGTAGTGGAGCTGCTCTAGGACCACTTGTTTTACCAAGGAATATTTTATAGAAACTCTTATAGAACTCGCTCCTCTCAACGGGATCTAAGCTACTCGTTGAATCGATCAATACTTGTTTAATAGATTCCTCACGCCAATCACTTAATTTCTCTAATTCATTACCTATTTTCTTTAAAATATCTATATGATTGAGAGGTATTGATTCAATAATTTCTCTAGTGGGTTCTGGTAATAGTTTTATTCTCAAATCATCAGATCCGTATTTATAAACCCATTTATTAGCTTTCTCGATCATCTCAATTATTCTCTTTAAACCATAATCACTAGGTTTATCAGGTATATTACCACTCATTTTCAATCTCCTAATTCCCTCACTACTCCATATTTCGCGAGGAATTATCTGTGATAGAATAGCTAAATGTATGTAAGAAACCTGTTCAGGTGGTTCGATAGGTGGTTTACCACGTGGATAGCTCAATTCATAACTCCTGCTTAAAATAACTCTCTCATCTTCATCAACTATTTTCTCAATACCATAATACACTCTCTCAGCTTTAAAATATTGATTATAGTACTGAGGTATCTCAGCGGGGTCGATAACTATTTTCTTCATAGGATGTGTTTTCAATACGATGAATCTGAAAACATGTGGATGAGCTATTTCAAGCCATTCACGTGGAGTAATGCCGATGAAATCACTACTACCCATATCTTTAACACCATCGCTAGTCTTCAAAGCAATCCATTCAAAAGATAAACCAATCGGTGGTTTAAACCCATATACGTTTAAAGCTAAGCTTACACAACTATCTCTACTACCTCCAGGTGTAGCGTGGTCTTTACCATATGGTTCAAAATCAACTCCAAGACACCACCATACTCCAACCCATTCAATCCTCCAAGCTAGTTTACCATTAGATATATCTGTTACACCTTCGTAACCACAGTATTTGCATCTATACCTAACTTTATCTTGATCAATTATTTCAATAGATTCTGTTGAATTTATCCTACTACATTTATCACAAATAGGGTGGAATGGTATGTAATCACTCTCTAGTTTAACACCTCGATATTTATTCAGTGTTTCAATAACTTTAGATCTTAGTTCAAAAGTTTTCTTAACAAACTCTCTCATAATACCTCTATATAGTTCACTAGTATACACAGGTTCTATTTCACCATCAGTGAATTCATTTATAAATGGTCCAAAATCCTCCCAGAAATGTTCAATCCAACTCTTATGACAATCATATGGATCTGGTATTTTAAACAATGGATAACCAGTGTATTTAACAGCTTCATCCGGGTTTTTAAATACTCTTAATTGAGTTTCTTTACCCTTCCATTCATCCATAACGTATAGAGTAATATATTGTTTTATCTTGAAACCTCTCTCACTGAGTATCTTTCTCAAAACCTCTCCAATAATAATTTCTCCACGTAATCTACCAATATGTTGTAAACCAGAAATACTCAATCCACCGTTGAAAACATACACATCCTTACCTCTAGTAATGAGTTCTTCAGCAACTCTATCAGATAAATCATCTATCCAATGACGAGCCATGCAGTACACCACATTTTAAACATTGATGAGAAAACGTTGTTATAAACATATGTAGTATGTAATCAATATAAGTAAGTATCTACAATAGAACCCTCACTATATCCTTCACAATCTTCAGGTATTATGATAAAACCATTTGTCTTAACTAAGCTAGATAAAACACCGCTACCGCGTAAACCATATGGTTCCGAGTAGAGTTCATCTTTAACACGATAGATCTTAACTCTAACGTAACTCCTATAACCAATAACATTAGGGACATTTCTTTTCAAAATAGTTTTAAAACACGGTTTAAAAGGAGGTTCAACACCCATCAATTTGTGAATAACAGGTATAACGATAGCTTCTAAACCACACCAAGCAGCTACTGGAAAACCACTTAGAAGAAAGACTGGTTTATTATTCAAAATCGCTAAACTAGTTGGTTTACCCGGTCTTAAAGCAACTCCTCTGAATACGTAAAACCCTTTTCTATCAACAATTCTACTCAATACATCGTTTTCACTAAAACCAGCTCCACCACAAGTTATTAAAACATGGTTTTCACTAAGTGCTTTAGATAGAGTTTTATCAATTATACTCGTTTCATCCGGTATTGTACCATAATATTTTATCTCAGTAAAACCCAGTTGTTCAACCATATTTTTAACCAATATGCATGTCGAATTATACACACCGTAATCAATATGATTAACCGGTTTATCTAATACCTCGCTACCAGTACATATCAATCCAATTCTAATCTTCTCGTAAACACTTATTTCAAACAAACCACTGCTAGCTATTATAGCTAAATGCTGTGGTTTCAAAACAGTTCTCCTGGAAACTAGCAAATCTCCTTTTCTATAATCCTCACCTATTTGAGCAACATTACTGTAAACAGATAGTGTTTTAAAAACATCTATGTAATCACCATCTCTAACAACATCCTCGTACATTACAACAGTATCTGAACCGATAGGTAGAGGAGAACCAGTATATACTTCAACAGCTTCACCATTTTTTAAAACATATTTACTCGGGTTTTCACCTGGTTTCAACAATCCTTTAACAAACAATCTAACAGGATTTGAAAAACTAGCTCCTTGAATATCAGAAGCTTTAACAGCATATCCATCTACATATGATTTCAAACAACAAGGTTGATCGCGTTCAGCATATATGTCTTCAGCAATAATTCTATTCAAACCACTCCACACATTAATCTTTTCAACACCAATATCAAGCTCTCTGATAAAACTAGTAGCTAGTTCGATAGCTCTATCAACATTAATTAAACTAGAGTAAAACCCGGTAGATGTCATTGAAAAACACCTTGGTGGAAACCGATTGTTCCATATTAAAATGACAATATTGTTCAAATAGGATTAACTAGTTTAGTTTATAATGAACAATTGATTAATAAATTATCTAGAATAGGTTGATGAGAATTGTTGTTAAGAGAGATATTGTTTTCAACAATATGTGTAGTTTTCCTAACACTATCCTTAATAAACACAACTGTATGTTGTTTAAAAACATTTGAATCGAAAACATTGTTGATAAAAGCTAGATTAGATGAAGAACGGTTAATCAAACTACTATTTCTAAACAACACTATTAGAGATAGTAATGTAAGAGAAACGTATGTTACCACTAATTCAATAACTATAGATCAGGATAGAATAGGTAGCGAGAGAAATCTGAGAATAATAGCTTCATATAGATTATGGTATAATCCAAACTATATAATCACGATAGGAGAATACAATAACGAATACATATTCATGCAAGCATTTGAACATATATTAGACAATACTTATCCAACAGGTAGATTAAATGAAGTAATATACTCTGAACTAGGATTGTTGATATGCATCGGCGTGATAACAGATCTCGTGGAAATAGTTGAAACAACACCGTTAGTTTTAGACGAAAGGTTCTATCAAGAGAATTATTTGAATAAAACAATATATTCGAGACCAGCGTGGGAGAAAGAATTAGTATCAATACTCAGAAACAGCTATATATCGAGAGAGCCGTATCCAGAACAATCTATTGCACAATCAGATACATGGACAATAACGGAAAACAATTCAGTACTTCAAGAGATTTCTTCAAGCGATTCATATAGAGAATATAGAAGGGTTGAATTTCAACCAATACTATATGCTTTTATAATAGCATCATTATTATCAATACTAGTTTACTTTATATATAAGATAATCTAGATCTTTAATCTACAGGTATAGTGTGAGGATTATGATTTGATTGATAAAGAGTTGTTAAAATACTATCTCATACTACGTGAACAGAAACAACCAATAGGTGTACGTGAAGCTCAGAGAATACTGGGTTTTAAAAGCCCCGGTAAATCACATAGAGTTCTCCGTAAACTAGTTAAATTAGGCTTAGCGACTAGAAGTGAAGATGGAAAATACGTTATAGCAAGAGATCCGCCGCTAGAACTCATTGGTAAAGTATTTGTTAAAGGCAGGCTTTTACCTAAGATAATTGTTTTAACAACTTATACTACAACTTTATCAACAGTATACATAATTCTAGCTAAACCTAGTTTAGAGATAATCATATTACTTTTATTACTAAACATACCTCTATGGTTTGAATCAATTATTGAATACAGGTATTTGAAGAAGAAATGGTTTGAATAATACTTTATACCATAATTTAATTTAATTTAGGAAATAGGTGTATTGTATTGAATAATCTCGTATTCCACATTATTGTCGTGAGTGATTCAATACATAGTGGTGAGAGAAAAGATACTAGTGGAGATAAAGCTTTAGAAATCTTAGTTAAAAACGGGTATAAAGTATCTGGTAAAACAATTATTCCAAATAACTATAGAGAGATTATTAGAGTAATCCGTAAACTATATGATTCAAACGTATTAATATTTATAGGAGGAACAGGTCCGAGTCCACGAGATATAACAATCGATGTTATTGAAGAAATAGCTTGGAGGAAAATACCGGGTTTTGGAGAATATTTTCGATTAAAATCATTTGAAGAAATTGGTTATCACGGATTATTAAGTAGGTCTGAACTATACATACTACATGATGGTAGAATAGTAACCGTTCTACCAGGTTCACCGAAGAGTGTTGAAACAGGTCTTAGAATACTTCTTAACATTGTAGAACACTTGTTTGAAGAAATATGGAGATTCGATGAACCCCATTCAACACGTTAGATTTCGAAACCATTTTTCTTAGCAAACTCCTCTACGATTACAGCTAGCGTATCCATTGTTTTAATACCTTCTATTTTCTCACGAGATGTTTCAACACTATTTCTAATACTCAACAATACTGTTGTTGGAGAAGAATGAACATCGTAGAATTTAAAAGTATTACTAGCTTTCTCAGATCTACAGTTTCTAGCAAACCATTCACATAGTACAACTATGAAATAAATATTCTTCATAGTAGAACCGAGTAATCTCACGTATGGAAACCAGTGTATATCGTATACTCTACAAGCACCACATTTAGCGTTATCGAAATAAATAACATAAACACCATCATGTCTTGGTTTAAAATAATCATCATAAATATCTATAAGAAGCCATTTATCACACATATTGTCGTAAATATATATACCGTGTGGACTACTTGATTCAACAGTATTATGTTCTGAAACAATTCTACCACGACCACCGAGCAATTTCTCAACAATATTCAATTAAAACCACTCCTAAACAAATTTATCCCAACGGAATTCTAAATATGTATAAAATACTAGGTATTTTAAATAAAATAAATCTATTTAAAACAATAGACAACAATATATTTAAAATTATAGAAGATTATATGAGAAAGCACTAAACGATATCTAAAGATTAATATTCTAGTGAAAAAGATATATGAAACCTTTGTTAAAATACACGAATTCGTTTATTCAAAACACAATATTTTAGATAACGTTGATTTCTATTCGTCAATACAGTTATTGGTAAAGAAAGGAATTTGTATCATAGAGTTTAAAAACCAACTATTTTGAAAGAAATATTGTTTATAAGAAAGTAAACGAATTCAACTTCTATTTCATAGTTTCAATAAATAAATTGTTCTACTAATTCATAATTTTAATTTTGATGATTTCAAACTATAAATTACACTGTAGAAACTCTGCAATATTCCGTCTATAATTATGTTAAATTAAGTCGTATATCTATCCGATTTATTACATAATGTTTTCAATTATTTTAACGTAGAATAGATAATTTTAATCTAAACGTATATTGATGTATTTTATTCTAAAGTTTTATGAACTGTATATTAAATGTTTTATAAGAATATATTTATCGTGAGTATTAATCACGAGATTAGTTATTAAATAATATAATCTGATGTAACCTGGATTTAATGTATAAGAATGCTTTACTATGATTCTATTAAATCTCAGCTTTTCATAGAAGTTTTTAATTTTGTTTTATATTTAATATGTATTTGTTAATCAGATTTGATTTTGAATAATATATTTTGTTTGCAAGCTCTATATGTTTTGATTATTGGTGAAAGATTTTATGAAGAATTTTGTGGTCTATAATGGTGGTGTTAAATTATTTTTTGGTTTAAATACTATTAGTAGTGTTGAAAAATTTCTTATTGGTAAAAAGAAGATGTTGATCGTTACTGGTAGGTCTTCTGCAGAGAGATCTGGTGCTTTAAACGATATTATTAATATTTTAGATAAGAATGGTGTCGAATACGTTGTTTGGAATAGAGCTGAGCCTAATCCTAGTGATAGATTAGTTTATGATTTAGTAGAAACTTGGAGAAACAGTGTTTTCGATGGTTTTATAGCTATTGGTGGTGGTAGTGTCATTGATCTTGTTAAAGCATGTAGGGTTGTTGTATCGAGTGGTGGAGATATACGTGATTATCTATATGGATTTAGAAAACCAGTTGATAATCAGTATTTCATGCTAGCTGTTAATCTAACACACGGTACTGGTTCTGAAATAGATAGATATTCTGTTATAACTATCGAAGAAACGATGGAGAAAATAGGTTTTAACGCTGGATATCCAACGGTATCGATCGATGACCCTAAATACACTATAACTCTCCCATTGAATCAATCAATATACGTTACTATGGATGCTTTCGCACATGCTGTTGAATCAGCAACATCGATCTACTCTAGTCCATATACAGAATTATTAGCATTAGAAACAACTAGATTGATTATAGAGTATTTACCGAAACTAGTGAGAGAACTGGGAAACGTTGAGTATAGATACTGGTTACTATATGCTTCAATGCTTGGCGGTATAGGTATAGATCATGGTTCAGCACATATAGGTCATTTCATAGAACACTTGCTTTCAGGTTATAATCCAAAACTACCTCATGGTGCTGGATTGGCAATACTTTACAGAAAACTAGTTGAGTTAATATACCGTGAAAACCCTGTTACTACGTGTAAATTACTTAAACCACTTAATCCCGGTTTAAAACCATATCCAGATTACTCTATTGAAGCATCTAAATCTTATAATGAATTCCTTGATTCAATCGGTTTTAGAGAAACACTAAGTGATTATGGTTTCAGCACCGATTCTTTGAGAGATATTTTAAATCTATATGATAGAATGTGGAATAGATTTAGTGAGAGAACAAGTATTAGTCTTACCAAAGAGAGTTTACAAGAACTATTAAATGAGCTTATCTAAACAAATGCTTTGCTAAACAAACAATTTTGTTAGATAAATAAATATATAATATTGAAAAACTAATTATTAAAACAGGTGTTTAATTTTGAATAAAGACACTTACTCTAAAATAATTGAAGCAATCAATATTTATAATAAATACAGGATGCGTGAAGCTGAAGCAGAATTAATTGATATTAATAATAGTGAAGTGATTATTAGATTTACCGGTAGTTTCTGCTATACATGTGGAGTTAGAGATTGGATTGAAGATTTAAAATACATACTGCTCGACCTCGGTATTGAGAATGAATTAATAAATGTTATTGAAGAAAGCGATAATAGTAGAATAGGTGTTTTTCGATTAATACATAAAGGTGAACACACTTGATCGATGAAATAGATTATAAAATACTTAGAATACTATTAAAAAACTCTAGATCAACTTATGTCGATATAGCTAGAGAAGTTAATCTAAGCGATGTTGCTGTAATTAAAAGGATTAAGAAGCTAGAGAATATTGGAGTAATTAAGAAATATAGTTGTGTAATAGACCCCGTTAAACTTGGTTATAGTAAAGTATCTATTACTGGAATAAACGTTGACCCAGATGCTTTACTTAATGTAATAGAAAATCTAAAGAATAAAGATTATGTTAAATACATTGCTATAACTAGTGGTGACCATGAATTAATAACGATAATATGGGCTAGAGATAGCGATGAATTAATGAGAATACATCGTGAAATAGAGAGTTTACCTGGAGTTAGAAAGATCTATCCAGCATTATTACTCGATGTAGTGAAAGATGATGTTTCATTTCTCTAAGTATTTAGATGCTTTTTCAACAATATTGTTGATTAAAACTCTAATAAATCTATTAGAACAAGTTCTATATACAATATCTCTACACCACAGTATTCTCTCGTAATAAGATAATCTAGTGTTTTCATCAACGTAAGTCATCTTAGTTAAATATACGAGAGATTCTACAATAGCGTAATCATATCTATGGAAACCTTTTGGATAAGTATTAGCAATAATTATTTTAAATGGTTTAAAATAATGTAAACTATATTGTTTTCTATCGATTATATCAATTAGATCTAGGTTTATGTATGAATCACAGTTTTGAATACATTTTCTATCAACATCTTTTAAATAAATATATTTTAAATAATCTCTCTCTAGAACTGATCTGTAGAATAACATTGAACTAGATGTTATACATAGACATAGTTTACAATCTTTTCTCGACAATAGTTCATGTAATAGAGTGTTTTTATAAACTTTAGCAACTAGTTTATCTCTACATAGTTTAAAACCAATTGGTGTAGAATATAACATATTCCCGCATTCAATAGTAATAATAGTCTCAGTTATACCAGTTGATGAAAACCCTATTTTCTTCAAAATACCGAGATTATTCATTTAAAACACCTTTTTAAAACACATTTCTTATCTAAATAACATTGATGGTTAAATATGAATATAATTGAATGGATGAAGAAATATAGATGGATAGCTAGTAAACTAGATATTGATATTGATAAAGACCAGTTGTCTTCACGTAGATTATCAATTATTCTAGGCAGTGAATTCGTTAAACAAAGTGAGTTAAAGAATATTATTGAAGATAATATTGTGATAATTATTGGTTTCGGAGTTGATCTAGATACTGAATTAGATTACCTGTATAGATTAAAACATTTATTAGATAAATCAGTTATCGTAGTTGTTGATAAAGCTATTGGTAGAGTATTAGAATATGGTTTTAAAATAGATATCTTCATAACAGATCTTGATTTCGACATGTATTATCTAGATAGAATAAGTAGTGAAACTATTTTCATAATACATAGTCATGGAGATAATGTTGATAGGATAGAATTAATTGTACCATATCTACTAGAGAAAGGGTTTAAAATACATGGTACTACGCAGGTTGAGAGTCTTTGGAATGTATTCAATTACGGTGGATTTACTGATGGAGACCGTGCTCTCTACTTAGTTGATTACTTTAAACCACGTAGAGTAATACTTGTTGGAATGGATTTCAATAAATTATTGAATAAAAACGTTATTGATAAATACTATGGTAATGGTTTAAAACATTTAAGGAAAATAGTTAAACTAGAGATTGCCGAGAAACTTCTCGAAGAACTAATTTGTAAAACGAATACATTCATATACTCGTTATCTAGAAATTTCTTGAAATGTATTGTTAGAATTAGTGAAAACGATTTAATTAGTATTATTAGAGATTAGTTTAGTGATTGAATCATTTCTTAAAAGAATTCTTTCTCTTCTTAATTATTAGAACACTAAGTATAACTACTGATAAAGCTATTAGCGTTACTAATCCAATCAACAATCTATTATTTAATTCATTCGTCTCCCCGGTTATCGTAGCTGATGATCTGTTTTCTATTTTAGAAGGTTTTATATCTATTGTGAAAACTGTTTTATTCATATTTCCAGCAATATCCCATGCTTCTATAACTACAGTATAGTTTCCAATATCTAACTCGAAAGTATGAAAAGTTTTAGAACTATTTATCTGGATCATTGTTTTATTAACTATTGTTAAGTAAGCATGAGAGAATCCTGTTAATTCATCTATGAATTCTACTTCAATATTTAAAACACTATCTACAATACTATAATTGTATTTTATGAATGGAGGCTTAGTATCTATAACTACATATATATTCGAAATAACGTAGTTGAAACCCTGATCTAATACAAGTATTGATAAACAATATTTTCCATCAACACTTCTAATCTCAGGTAGTTTAAAAGTATACGTATTATTAACTCTAATTAAAGCTAGAAGACTGTATTCATTTAAAGGAATTGATCTATATTCACCGGATATCACAGCTATAGCTATTTCAGCTAAACGACTAGTTGAATCATATATTGATATTGTTAGATTTAATAATCTATTATTAGTGATCGTATTGTTTAAAGGCTCATGTATTAAAACTTGCGGTGGGTATAGATCAATTCTAAAACCAATTATGTATTCTGAAAAATGACCCCCCTTGTCGAAAGCTTCTAGTTTTAAAATATAATATCCTTCACCAGGTATTACTACGTATGTGAAATAACCTTTTGATTCATAGAAAACAGCTTCTCTAATAGTATTTGAATACGGGTCGTATATTTGAGCAATCGTATTGTTTAAATATAATCTAGCTTGCGATAACCATCTATCGCTTATATTTAAATATAGTTTTAAACAATAATATCCATTAATACTATAGATATATGTTATGTTTAAAAACGGATCTCTAACAGGGATGAAACTATTGTTTCTCCACTCTAATCCTATTAAAGGCACTATGATATTTAAATAAGGATATTTATTATCTACATACCACGTGTATTCAACTGTTAGTATTTTATCATTATAACCAATTGCTTTAAAGACAATAATATATACTCCATCAATCCAATCAACTGTATTGAAAGAAATATTTACACTATAAACTGTTTTATTGATATCAATACTATAGTATAGAGTATTGTTTACATATACTTCTAACCTGGATGTATTAAAACACTCTATTGTGAAAAACAAGATTCCGGATACAAATGTATTGTTAAATGGTTCCGGTTTGATAACTATAACCGGGTCTCCTACTTCACCAATGTAAACTATATAGATTATTGTTTTAGAATTACCCGCTCTATCTATAGATACTATGGTTAGAAAATAGTGACCGGGTTTTAAATCTATAGATGATAATATACATGTAAAAGTTCCATTAGTTTCAAATGTATATAGTAGAGTATTGTTTAAATATATTGAAGTAATATTTGGATTAGTTTCAATTACTGTTAACGTGAAATTAATTGAATAGAATACTACTGTATAGTTTTCTAAACCATTAACTATTAATTCGGGAGGTGTAGTGTCTTTAAACACAATTATTTCATAGACATTATTTGTTTCAACAACAATTACATCTACTTTAATCGTTTTATCAACTATATTCGAAATATCGATAACAATGTTGTTAAAACCAGTTGATATATTGAATGAATTGTTTAAAACACTATCTATTATTATCAATAGAGTGAAATTATAACAAGAGACTATCTCTAGTTCTAACTTATGTGATACATATGAATAGTTCTGAGGTTTTAAAATAAATATATCGTAATTCAATATAGTAAACAATACTTCTCTACTATTGTAAACACCATCATTATTCCAACTCTCTATTTTCAATAAATACTGACCTTGATCTAGTGATATCTCTCTATAGTAGTGTTCGCTGGTATTGTTTTCTGAGAAAACGATATTATCTCCTCTCATCAGCAATATTTTTGTCAAATATATTCCCGATTCATTATCATAACAAATAATGTCGAGTAAAACTTTCTCTAAATATACTCCGTTATCAACAGGATTTCTTACCTCTATATATGGTGGTGTATTATCTAGTTCAATACCTGTAACGTATTTGACTAATTGAATCACGTAATCCTGGTTTCTGTAGAAACACATTATTATGTAAATAGTATTGTTGAATAGTAGAATGTTAAATAAACTACTTGTTTCTAAGTAATCGTATAGATAATCCCAGTAGATCCTAATCCAATTACTATTTGTTAAATACAAGTAGAAACTATTGTTTAAATAAGTAATGATATCTACGTGATCATCTGAATCGAAATCAATATATGTATTAAATGGTAGTTTATTTGAAACAGTGTATATTATTAATTCTTCAGTATTATTATCTAGATCGATGTATTTAATTAATCGATTAATATTACTAGAGTATATTGTTAATATTGAATTGTAGGAATAATGAATTCTACTTAATGAATATGTATCGTAATTATTTTGAATACGTAATTCTTTAAAAACACTGTTTTTAAACAATACTAGTTTATAGTACGTAGACGTATTCAATTCAACTATAATAGTGTTATCTACTAGTTTAACCGGATTATCTTGTAAAAGTAATCCATCTGTTACATACTGATCATTTCCAATAACTATATTTATTAAACCATAAACATT
Source organism: Desulfurococcaceae archaeon (assembly GCA_038897715.1). Lineage (GTDB taxonomy): Archaea > Thermoproteota > Thermoprotei_A > Sulfolobales > Desulfurococcaceae > JAWAVV01. The sequence continues at coordinate 243,234 of JAWAVV010000002.1, read as the reverse complement.
CTCGATTAGAATCGGGTTTGATAATACGGTGTATACTGGTGTTTTGATAACGCGATCAATGTATGGAACTATGTTTCCATAATAGATTGTTCTATTAATAATACTCAATATGTCTAATTCATTCCTCAATAAATCGTGTCTAAGTATTGCGGTATATTTCTCACCAGTGTATGATTCTCCACCTATATATATGTCTATTTTTGTGTTCTTCTCATAGTATATGCTTAACGGTTTATTAAATAAAATGATTGGTGTTGAATACTCTATTGTTTTATTTAGAATAATATTTCTTATTGAACAATCTATTAGAATATAATCTATTCTCTTACTTCTATAAATACTGATTAATAACAAGTTATTATCAATAACGTAGTAATATGTATCTCCAAGCGTTATTGTATTGAAGTACTTATCGTCTAAATACACGTGTGTATTTAATCCTGTTGTATAAGCTATTACAAATCTACTACTACATGTTGATAAGAAATAGTTTTTAACACGACTACTACTAGTTGTTTCCCATATTTTAACTAATCTACCAGGTGTTAAATCGTAATTAGTAAGTGAAACAGATGTGTTGAAAGGAAATAGATATTGTATATTGAGTATAATTAATAAGATCAATAGTATTGGTTTTTTATACAATACAAACACCTTTTAAATATATTTAATCAATATTAATGCTATTAAACCGATAATTAATTGTAATAACGCTATAGTATATACAACTCCCTTCTCGGATGCTCTTCCATTAATAATTAACTGTAGTTTTATAGCGAAATGTGTTAGACTATATATTTTATCGTATGGTAGATCCAGATAGCCGTCTTCACGTATTTTACCGAAATTCTCTTTATAAACTCTATTCTTCAAACCACGTATGAATAAAATGAATTCGAGGAAATACAGTGTGAATAATAGTAGACCGAATTTCTCGAAATTACCTATTATAACTAGTGAAGCATAGTATGCTCCAACTCCGTACGTTAAACTATTACCTGGAAATACTTTAGCTGGATACCAGTTGTATTTTAAGAAAACTATTAGTGCTGAGATCATTATTAAAGAAGCATTAAATACAATCGGTATATTACGTATTAGGCTGAACAAAGCAGTGTAACCCAGTAATATTAAACCCTGTACTGTCTCTAAACCATTATAGCCAGCGATCATGTTGAAAGCATTTGAAGCACCCATAATACCTATGGGTACTAATAATATTGGATATATTAAACCAAGATCAAGTGTACCAATAAACGGTACAGCTATTTTAGATACACCTGCTTTTATAACTACTAGTGGTATTGATAACGGTATCATGAGTATTACACGGTATAGTATTCTAACACCCTTTTTCCAACCAAGTATATCGTCTAGAAAACCTAGAAAACTAGTCATGAATAATAATAGTGTTAAAGCTAAGTAATCTTTAAGGAATTTATCTGTTTTAGATAAGTAAGTATATAGTGCTGTTAATACTAGTAAACCGAGAGCTGATCCAAATATAACCCATACACCACCGGCTTCAGCTACTAAAACGTTATCTTTCTTATTCATATCTCTACCTACTAATCCAATATAATGTGCTCTAGTGATCCACCATTTAACATAGTGATCGGTGACGAATAATGTGAATAAAATAGAAATCAGTAGATATATTAATTCCTGAAAATACATTACTTAACATCCTCTTCTACTTCTCTCCATTCAGTATTGAATATTTGGTAAATCTCTGTAGCTCTCTTCTCACCAATACCTTCTACAAGCATTAATTCACGTATACTAGCGTTAGCTATATTTCTAATCGTCTTGAAATGTTTAAGTAATCTACGAGCAGATACTGGTCCAGCAAAACTCTCGGCAACATATAGTATTTTATCATTAATTGTTAAAGGCTTTTTCTCAACACGTAGTCTTAGTAAACGCTTATCCTCAGTTCTCCCCAAACTCTTAGCTTTAGCTATAATCCATGCAATTGTCGATTTCTTACCTGTTGTGTTTAAAACAGGTATGTTGAAATCAAGCATTAACGTATCAATAGCTCTCAGTAAGCTTTGAATACTCCAATTCCTCTCTTTAACCAATCTACCTATATAACCCTCTATTACGATAAAAGGCTGGTAGTTATCTTTAATAGATGCTTCAACGAGCAGACGAGCTTGATCCCATAAACGATTATCTCTAATACTATTAGCAAAATCATAGATAGTTTTGCGTTCTATTAAAACTGGTTTTTTACCTGAATCAGGATTAGTTAGTAGTAGGAAATCGCCGGCTGGAAGCGGTTGGATCGATATTTTTAAACCACTAGCTTTGAAAAACTCTTTGAAAACAGGGTTTTTACTATCTTCACGTGAATCGATAATAATATCTACTGGTGTTAGTAAACGTATACTCAAATCAACCACTCTACTATAATACTAACTTAATTGTTGTCAATAACTAATACCATATATTTTATACTAGTGTTTTAAACAATATGATTAAATCCTCTACGCGTTGAATGTTTATACTACGTGTAATTATTTAAACAAAACTTCGTTATTTAAAGTTAGAATAAGGTAAATGTTTGTTATTTATTTAACACTTCGTTTTACTTATAATGATTCAGTAAAGGTGTGTTGATTGAAGTATTTTGAAAAAGAAATAGCTACTCCGCCCGAGAACTATGTTCGAGTAGATCACGTTTCTCTCAGAGAATTTGTTAGAGAAATATTTATAAAAACGGGTGTTAAACCAGAATACTCTTCTATTGTAGCAGATGTTCTCGTTACAGCTGATTTAATGGGTATTTCAAGCCATGGTGTTAGAAGTATCCGTAGATATGTTGAAGGAATTAGATCTAAGAGTATTGAACCCAATAATGAACCAGTTGTTGTTTCAGATATAGGTGCTATTACTTTAATAGATGGAATGAATGGTTTAGGTCAAGTTATTAGTATTAAAGCACTCGATTACTTATTCGAGAAAATAAAGTATTACGGTATTGGATTAGTAGGTGTTCGTAGAAGTAATCATTTTGGTCCAGCTGGATACTATTCGTTGAAAATAGTTGAAAAAGGTTTTATCGGTATAACAATGAGTAATTCTAGACCACTAGTTGCATATATCAATACAGTTGAGAAAAATATTGGTACAAATCCATTGGCAATAGGTTTACCTCGTAGAAAACCTCCTCCAATACTCTACGATGCAGCTACAAGTATTGTTCCGATCGGTAGAATAGAGTATTATAGTATTATTGGTAGAGAAATACCGTTGGGATGGGTAGTAGACGGTAAAGGCAAATATTTATCTGGAAATCCTGTTGAAATACTTAATAAGATCGTTAAAGGAGATGCTTCACTAATACCATTAGGTGGTTTAAGTGAAGAAACAGGTGGACATAAGGGGTCTGGATTAGCATTAATTATCGACATACTTTCCGGTGTTTTAACTGGAGCTAATTGGGGTAAAAACGTAGGATATAGTGTTGGAGATAGACCGGCTAATGTTGGTCATTTATTCATAGGTATTGATATTGATTGTTTCATGGATAGAGAGGTTTTCTACGATAGATTAGAGAAATACATTGAAGAACTAAAATCTTCTAGAAAGAGAAATGGTTGTGATAACATATGGATCCCTGGTGAGAAATCATGGTATACTATGATGACTAGATTAGAGATCGGCATACCTTTACATAAAAATGTTTACAACGATTTATTGAGTATTGGTAGAGAACTTGGTGTTAAAACAAATCTAGTTATTAAATAAATATTTATCAATTTTCATATTACACAAAGCGTTGTATAATACTTTATTCAAATCACAGAGGATTATTTTAATAATCTTTTTAACAAGGTTCTATAGTTGAAGGAGGTTTTGGTGTAACAGCGTATGTAACTACTGTAACAGGGAGTCTACTCGTTATTTCACGAGTTATCTCATCTAGAATACTATAGGGTATTCTACTATAATCAGCTGTCATAGCGTCTTCGCTTTCAACAATACGGATTGTTATAATATATCCTTCAAATCTCTTATCGCCTTTAATACCAATCCATTTATCATCACCTATGACTGGAAAAGCTTGCCAAATATTATTTAGTAAACCATGTTTCTTCAAAATATTCTCAACTATTTCAGTAGCTTCACGTAGAATCTCTAGTTTCTCCCGAGTGAATTTACCGATAATTCTAACACCAAGACCGGGTCCTGGAAAAGGTTGTCTATTTATTAAACTATTTGGTAAACCAAGTATTTTACCAATTCTTCTAACTTCATCTTTATAAAACCATTTAATTGGTTCGATAACTTTTAAACCAAGTTCTTGTGGAAAACCAGCTACATTGTGATGTGATTTAATCCTACTACTATGTTTTAAACCACCGCTTTCGATAAAATCTGGGTAAATAGTTCCCTGAGCTATCCATTTAATACTTGGGTTTTCATCAATTATTTCTTTAAAAATTCTACCGAATTCTTCTCCAATTATCTTTCTACGTTCTTCACATTCAACAGTGTTTTCTAATTTACTTAAAAACCTCTCAGAAGCATCTATGTATAATGGTTTTAAACCAATTCCCAATAGATTATTCAATACTTCATCTACTTCATTCTTTCTCAGTAAACCATGGTTTACGAAAACGGGTATAATGTTATCACCAATAGCTTTATGTATTAAAACAGCTGTTACTGTTGAATCAACTCCACCACTAGTTGCTACAAGTACTTTTTCACCAGGATTGATCTGTTTACGAATATAGTCTATAATATCGCTAACAATATTCTCTATAAACCATGTTTTCCTACAATTAGCTATATTGAAGAGGAAATTAGATATTATTAAATCACCTTTCCACGTATGTTTAACTTCCGGGTGGAATTGAACACCATATATTTTCCTATCTCTAACTCTAAAAGACGCTATGTAATTGTTTTCACTCACAGCTAGTATTTCAATACCAGGTGCTTCGACAACGTAATCTCTATGACTCATCCATACAGTCCCCTGTAAACCCCAGTTTTTAAACAAATCGTTTTCATTAACAATTCTTATATCGACAGGTCCGTATTCACCAAAACCTTCTCTAACAACACCACCGAGTAGATGAGCTATTAATTGATGACCATAACATATACCTAGAACAGGAGTATCTAATTCAAACAACCATTTTCCAACACTTGGAGCATTCTCATCAAAAACACTACTCGGTCCACCTGATAAAATAATTGCACACGGATTAATCTTATCAACAATCTCTCTAGAGAAATCTTCGTAATCAACTATTAACGAGAATACGTTAAGATCCCTTACTCTCCTAGCTATTAAATGAGTATACTGACTACCAAAATTAACAACAATAACCTTATCTCCAGAATAAGATTCAGCATATTTTGAATCAAACCAATTCATGTATATAAGTAATTAAAAAACATATTAATTACAATTTCCTCACATTTCCTTCCAATCCCATTAATTACTTCAATTAAACTATCAGATTACTCAAATCATTTCTGATTATTTTGACTCTCGTTAAACCACATACTATCCTCTTCGACCTCAAGACCTCATCTTTTTTAATTGCACCATGTTGTCTTGAATGATATCGATCGATAATACTCTCGTGAATCCTCTACTTTCTGTTTTAAATGCTTCGTGAAATAGAAGTATATAGATTATAATCATTCTTTCGTATCGCAAAATATAGCAAAGGAATAGGCCGAAATAATTGAAAATATACTCAATAATATTTCATCTCTTCAATTGACGTCCTAGATCACCATGCTCTTATTATAAAAAGAAAAAGATGAAAGTAAAATTACTTCAGTATCTAAAAGTTAACTAAAAATAATGTTCATGTTTCGATAGACATTCTTGCGGAAATTAAGCTCTTAACTCGTACTACTATGACAGCTATTATAATAACCACACCCATTATAATTGAAACAGCACCAACTGTGTTAGTAATACTTTCTATGTAATTCGTATTAGTAAAGTTTTTTCCATCGTGTTGAAATATTGATGTAAAGAATGAACTTACTCTACCAATTACTATTATAGCTATTCCTACTAATATTAATAATAAACCTATAATTAAAAATTCATAAAACATAAACTCACCATTTTATACTTATAAAATAACTAGGTATTAATCCTGAATCATCTTTGTTGCTTCGGAATCTTAAATGTCCATATATATTATTGATATTTATAAATGTTAAGATATCAAGATCGTATTGGGAATAGTTTTATTGAATAGTATTGTGAAATAAATACATAAAACAGGTAACTATAAGCGAGTGTTGATACTGTGTTTTAATGAGTAGCTTATCATATGTTCAAATAGTGTGAAATACGTTTCTACGTTAATTAATTAAGCGTAGTTTTTAGATAGAAACAGTGTATTAGCTAGATTAGTGTTGAGAATTTATTATTAAAGACGTGGAGTTTTCAGTATTAATAGTTAATGTGTTTTATTAGAAGTATTTGTTTAATCATTTGATACGCTTGTTTCAGGAGTTGTGGTTGTTCCATATGTATCTTAAACTTATATTGAATTATCTACTGTAAGCGGTTTTCTTCTACTGGTTTTCTTCAGTTAATTCTTCATATTCCTCCGTATAAACTGGTGTGTATTTTTCAGGATGTTTTACACCATCTGGACATCCTTTACCATGTCTTATTGGTTTTTCAATACGACTTAGTAGAACTATTCTACTAGGTATGCTTTCACTCAAATACATATAACCGGTTTCAATAGATAGTTTTCTAGCAATATCTCTGATTTCACTATGACTCGGCATATTCTCTATTTTCAATCTCGATTTACTATAACCCATATACATATATGCTTTCACTTCAATATATGTTGGATTACCGATCTCTACCAGTTTTTTAAACCCCTTGATAGCTTCATCACTATCATTAAAACCTTTAATAATAGTTATTCTGAAAACAGTTGGTGATTTAAAACTAGGTAAATACTCTATTGTTTTCAATATTAAATCCCATGCTTTCGGTATAAATGGTTTATTATATGAAACATATTTCTCTCTACACCATGCTTCTAAACTAATATATAGCTGTGAAGGTTCTTCATCAAGTGTTGTTAAAACATCTGGTCTAACACCTCGTGTAACGAGAAATGTTGTAAAACCTCTTCTATGATATTCTTTAATCAAATCACTTAATCTAGGATAAAGCAGTGGCTCTCCTGTTAAACTAATAGCAACATGTTTAGGTTCAAGAGCTTCTCTAACCATCTGTTGATTAGCTTTAAAACTACCTTTAAAACCACCAATTATTTGTTTAAAAACACGAATACTTTCTTCAACAATAATCTCAGGTTCATCTACAACAGGTAGAGTTGTCTCATCCCAGTGCATACCAATATCATCAGGCTGAATCCTCCAACAATGGAGACAACGATTCCAACACCATATACTAACAGGTGTCATTTGTATACATCTATGGCTTTCAATACCATACCATAAACACTTGTAGCAAAATCTATTATTAACAATCGCTTCACGAGTCCAGTAACATCTCTTAACACTACCCGTTCTACCGATAAAATGATAACCCTGTTTTCTCATACGTTCATAAATAGTTCTATAAATAGGGTTTGAACTCCAAAACTCTTCTCTCATCCTCTCAATTTCTCTCCAATTCAAACCGGTTTTCATATCAATCACTTAATTTGTTAAAACCCTGTCAAGCTAGTTAAATAGTTAACAATAGTTATTTTAATACTTGACTAGATATAGGTGTTTTAATTGAATAAACTCGATGCCGACATACTGAGTCTAGACTATGCTTGTACACTATTCTGGGAACCTGGTTGTGATTATAAATATAGTGTTAGATATATTAGAGATACTCTTTATAAATTGATTGAAATACTTGAAAAACACGGTTTCTCTACGAAAAAAATCGGTGAAATAGATCCATATATTTTATATAGAAGTATTTGGAAGAATTATGAACAATGTTTTCCAAATAATGAAGTTTGGCATAGGTATTTATTGCTTAAATTCTTCTATAAACTAGGTTTTGAAATAGATTCTAAACTACTTGATCAACTATATGAATACTTTATTGAAGAGAGAGTTAAACACTTCACACCTATGTATAGATTAGACCTATTATTAGGTTATTTAAAGAGTAGAGGCTATGAATTAGTTTTAACAACAGCTATTGCTTCACATGATTTCATAATGAAAATTCTCGAGAAATATGATTGTTTAAAATACTTCAAACTAGTTTTTAGTACACAACTCGTTGGTGTTAAGAAGAATGATGAGAGATTTTATCGTGAACTAGTCGATGTTTTGAATACTGAACCAGATAGGATACTACATGTTGGAGATAGTATTGAAGGAGATATAATACCAGCTAAGAAAATAGGTTTAAAAACAATATATTATGGATGGAGAACGCTTTGTAGACCAATCGATCCGGAGCCATGTATACTCGATTTATGGGAAATACAGAATGTTTTAAAATAACTATCTACTATAAGTACCCATCAATACACCATATCCAGCTACACGACCACGTATTTTATCAAACAATTCATTTACTCTAACACCAGGTTTTAAATCAACACTCTCTCTTAGAGCAATCAATAGGAAGAAATACCTATGAGTACCGTGACCACGGGGTGGACATGGACCACCGTATCCAATATCGTTGAAATCGTTTAAACCCTGAACTCCATATTTTGTAATCTTCTCTTTCGGAATATTTTCAGGTAATTCAACTACATCTCTAGGTATTTTATAAAGCAACCAGTGATAGAATGTACCGATAGGTGCATCGGGATCATACATAATTAACGCTAGTTCAGCAGTATTCTCCTTAACTCCCTCGATCTTCAATGGTGGTGAAATATCTTCATCATCACAAGTATATTTACTCGGTATTCTATCACCATTTCCGAAAACACTCGTTATTTTCAATAATTCACTCGCTTCTCGCTTAACTTCACTCAAAGGATCTTGAATCTTCTTTCTAAACAAATACTCCACCTATTTAATAAAATAGTTTTTTTAAATAAAAATACTTTTAGAAATCGATGAGAAACTATTATATTGTTTTAGTTGAAATATTGTTAATAACAGTGATGAACGAACCCGTGACGGATTTAATGAAGAAGGTCGGCGTTACTGATCTTATTCAGTAAATTTTATATAGCTCAATGTTTTTGATTTAATACTTCTGGTTTAACAATTAGAATTAATAATAATAGACAACGGTGATCGTTTGAATAGTGTTAAAGTATTGTTTATCAACGGTTCTCCGAGAAAATACGGTTCATGCTCTAAACTAATGTTTGCTGCTGAAAAAGGAGTTATTGATGCTGGAGGAACTGTATTAGATCGTATTTTCCTATACGATTACGATATTAAACCATGTATAGGTTGTTTATGTGACGATGAATCTATATGTAGATATCCATGTATTATAAAAGATGATTTCAACAAAATCGGTGAGAAAATACTTGAGAGTCATGCTATAATCTTTGTATCACCAATATACTGGTATAATGTCAGCGGTGTTTTGAAAAACTTTATAGATAGAATGACTTGTTTCGAACACATGATTTTCATAAATGGTCGTAGTATTGTTGAAGGTAAAACTGTTGGTTTCATAGCTGTAGGTAATGATGCAGGAGGTATACAACTGTTATCTAATCTATTGATAACTATGAATAGTATGGGTTTACACATACCACCATGGGCTATAGCATATAGTCATGAGAGAGATGTTTTAGAAGATGATCAAGCTATTAGAGATTCATATAATGTAGGCTATATTGTAGTTAAAGCATCTCGTTTTTTAAATAGTGTTAAAGAATGGTATGAACCAAACGTAGATCTAGATCGTGTTAGAAAATACGTATTAGACAATATTGTTAAATACAGTGATCAGAAGAGAGAAAGAGACGAATTGTTCAATAAATATAAATTAAATAATTTTAAATAACTTTTAATAAGAGTATTATTATTAAATACTTGATTATATAATTATTTCTATATCATAGGGGTTTGGATTGTGTCGTAAAAATTTAATAACACTATTACTGCTACTTTTAGCTGTATCAGCGATCGAAACAGTTACGAATAGTTATAGCTATAGTTCGACTAAAGACTATACTCGAAGTGAATTAGCTAGTTTAATTAATAATAGATTGAGAGAACTTGGTTTCTTCGTTCCTGAGAAGATAGACGAGTATTTAAACGTACTACCGGGTTATCCAACTGCTAGTTTTAAAATCGTAAATGAATTGTACTTGAATGAAACTGGTTCTAAAATACCTGTACGTATTTTTTCACAAATAATTGTCCACGGTAAAGTTATTGTTGACTATACTACACATCCGTTGAAACGTGAATCAATAGAACAGTTTATAACAAATGCTATTGGTATAAAATACGAGGAAGCTGTTGAACTATTCTATAACTACGTTCAGGGATTAAAATACGGTATACCGAGTGGATACTATGATTCATATAGAATAATAGGTATTAAAGAGTTGAATATACCTTCACCAATGGAGTTGAAACATAGAATTAAACCAAAATTACTAGCTATATTTATTGGTTTAAGCGATGGTGATTGGATTAAAGGACCTCTATATATCTACTACTTTGCTTTCGAAACTACGGGTACCACTTTTGAAGGCTCATATACTAGGGTAATTATTGTACTCTCAATTATTATTGATATTAATCATGTTCTATACGTCGATACACCTACTAATTGTGGTGTAGTCTACTACTACTCGATAGCTACTTATTCACCAGTTACAACTGGTTTTCCAGTAGCTACATTATATGGAGTTATAGGAGTATTACTTGCTTTAGCAATGGTATTTATCGAATACGATGAAGAGTATAAGTACTATATTACAATATTCTTTCTATTTATTATACAAATATTCTCTTTTCTAGCATTATGTGCAGTAATGGGTGTATCTATTGATAAAGTCTTCACTATAATATTGAGCCTAGGACCATGGTTTACCATACTTACATTATTATGGATACCTCCATATGTTTTCTCAACATACAAGTTTTTCTTAACAAGCGAGTCACAGAGTACTCCGAGCTATTTCTCATCTATTTTCGAGGGAATCGTTTTATCAATCATATCTGTAATTCTCGTACTTATGATAGTACTCATTAGACCATTTACAGAATACTTAATTGTAACTAGTGGACCAAGTGCTGTATATATAATAATAGTTATTCTAACAGCAATAGACGTCTATTTAGGTTATTCAATAGGTAAACTATGGGCTACTTTCGGTAAATACACGAGTTCATACTAAGAATCACTTTTCTTTATTCTCTCAATGATACGGGATACACTATAGAATTCCCCCTCGATCCTATTATCTAGTTTAACAACACTAATATTGGTTAAACCACGTTTCTCCAGTTCTTCTTTTAAATCATCTGGTTCAATCCATTGATCAGGTCCTAATAATACAATATCTGGTTTTAGATCAACTATTGTTTTAAAATAATCAACAGGGTCTCCTAAATAAGCTTTCGAAACGTATTTAATATTCTCAACAACAATCTTTCTCTGTTCTTCAGGTATTATTGATCTACGTTTCTTAAATCTCTCAATACTACTATCTCTAGCTACAATTACAATTACTTCACCGAGTTCCCAAGCTTTCTTAATGAAATATAAATGTCCGGGATGTATTATTTCAAAAGAACCTGCAATAACTACACGTGGTCTCTTAAGTAATTTGGTTAAAGCATTCCATTTAATATTAATTACACCAATGTAGTTTAGCGAATCTATCAATCCTTCAGCATAGGCTATACAGGATAATGCTGTGAAGTAATCGTTTTTACTTAGATAATACTTAGCATCATTTAAATAACTATCAGCAATATCGACTATACGTTTATATTTTTCTTCTAATGAAATTTTCTTAAGACTATCAATAGCTTTCTCAAGATTTAAAACATATGCTCTAATCTTATCCTCAATACTATCTTTATTCAAATTAATTCACCAAAATCTCTATTAGATTAATTTGATTAAAACATCTAGAACTATTTATATAATGGTAGAGAATATTGATTAAATATTCTCAAACATTATTATATGAAATAATTGATTTATATATGTGTGAAAACTATTCAATTTATCAAAGGTGTGATTATTAATGAATGATGTAATTTATCTACCACTACCACGTATTAGAAAAAACTTATTAAGCGTTGAAGAAGCATTTGCTTATAGAAGAAGCATTAGGAATTATCGTAATGAACCATTAACTATTGAACAATTATCTCAACTACTATGGACTACTTATGGAATCAGCCATCCCGGTAAAGAGTTGAAAACCTCTCCAAGTGCTGGAGCAACATATCCGTTAAACGTATACGTTGTTGTTAAAACTAATGGTGTTAAACTAGAGAATGGTAAATACCTCGAACCAGGTATTTATAAATATGACTGGAGGAAACATGCTTTAATAAACGTTAAGAAAGGTGATTATTCTAAGGAACTATCTCGTGCATGCCTAGATCAGAGCTGGGTTTTCAACGCCCCCGTTAATATTGTTCTAACAGCTGTTTTCGAGAGAACAACTATGTATTACGGTGAACGTGGAGTTAGATATGTTTATATTGATACAGGTCATGCTGGTCAAAACATATATCTTGAAGCCACAGCTTTAGGTTTAGGAACTGTAGCTGTCGGTGCATTTATTGATGAAGAAGTTAGTAGAGTTATTGGTTTAGAACCCGGTGAGAAACCTGTATATGTATTTCCAGTAGGAGTACCTGTTAAAACATATATTGTTAAAGAAGAAGATATTCATGAATATATCAATAGGTTTAGGAAATAAGTATTGTTAAAATATTTTTTACAATATTTATTAATTGATGATGACTGACTCCAATACAGATAATGTGAAGAACTCAACCCTTGCTGAAACTATTCAATATAAAATGCTGGTTTCAATGGATATGCTTTATCAGCTTTCTGAATATTCTTACTTAATGCTTCACTCTCCCACATGATTTCTACTTTTAAACCAGTTTTTCTCTCAATATATTTAGCTGCTTCATTTAAAATCTTATACTCGTTCTCACTAGTAGTTAGTAATATGTTTTTATCGGGTTCTCTACGGTATTTCATAATGATTTCAACAATATGTTTCTCTCTATTTTTAAAACCATATTTTTCAACTATATTTTTAATAATATCTCTATTACTAAATCCTTTCTCAACCAGACTTATTACCTCTCTTTTCCAAGGATCAGCTACAATTATTTTAACAACATTCTTACTCGGTTTAACAATGTTTAACACATTCTTTAAATCATCTACTAGATTAATAACCATATTTTCTAGAATATCTACTTCTTCATCTATCTCGTTGTAATCGGGTTCAGGCCATTTAGACAGTGATAGAAACTCTTTACAACCAAGCCATTCATTTATCTCTTCGGTTAAATGAGGTATGACTGGATTTAATAATCTAATCCACTTATCCAGTATTTTCCTAACGATCAATACTGTTTCTTCATCACTAGTTCTCTCTCTATAGTGATCTATCATTGAGAGTACGTCGTAGAAAGCTTTTTGAATATAATTCCTAATCTCCATTTTCTCAATACTATTCGTTACTTCAACTATGATTTTGTTAAATCTAGTTAAAAACCATTTATCAATAAATTTATCTAAAACAATCTGCTCACTTTTCTTTTCAACAGCTTTTCTAATTATTGATACGAATTTTCTCAGCGAATCAATAGTATTAACAACATCTTTCTCACGCCAATCTAAAACTGTATCTAAATTAGCTGAACTAGCTATATATAATCTGAATAGATCAGCGGAATACTTCTCAGCAATATCACGTAGTGGAATAACATTACCCTTACTCTTACTCATTTTAGCACCTTCTCTTATAACGAGATCATTCAATGTTATAAATCTAGGCCAATATTCTCTCGGGAATAAAGCTATATGGTGGAAAATATAGAATATTAAGTGATTACTAATATGAGCTACACCAGTATGTCTCTGGTCAACTCCATACCAGTATGTAAACTCTTTCCTCATTTCTTCAAGTATATTGATTGAAATACCTGTTTCTCTAGATACTTCAGCAGGATCTCCTATACCTAGGAAAACATAGTCAAATACACATGGTTTCAACTGTTCTGCTTTAATACCTTCTCTCCTAATTATATGAGCTATTGTATAGAAAGCCATGTATATTGTAGAATCACTCAAACTCTCAATGATCCAATTAGGATCAAATGGAAGTTTAGTTCCAATACCTCTTTTTCTAGCACAAGGTCTTTTCTCAACCCAGTTAATCGATGCTAATAGTTCATTCTTATATTTCTCAGGTATAACTACTAATTTTTCATTACAGTATTTCTCCACAATACTCTTCCACCAAGGTGTTGAGTAATCGATAAACCATTGATTAACTATTTTAGCTACAATTATCTCGCCACCAGCTCTACAGAATGCTTTACGGTTAAGCTCATATATAGTGAACGCTTCACCACTATTCAATAGCTTTTTCTTAATCTTCTCCTTTGCTTCACTCACACTTAGATTATTAAACTCCGGGTCATCTACGATCATAATACCTCTATAGTACTGTTCTCGATAAACACTTCTAGTTGCTTCAACTAATCTTGGATCGTTTTGATCAACTATATTCATTTTTTCAACAAATATTTTAGCATGATGATCTTCTACACCTGGAACATGTATTATTTTCAAAGGCTCTATTTTATCAACAATACTCTTATCTAAACCATATTTAACTAATTTATCCGGATTTCTCTTCAAATCCATTAAAGCAACGTAATCGTATGGTGCATCACTGGGTTCACTGTATACAATACCAGTTGCATTATCTAGATCAACGAAATCAGCTGGTAATATGATAAGCTCTCTACCGAGTGGCGATACAACATATTTACCAATCAATTTATCACTATCTATTTCGCCGATAATTCTTATATCTTCACCTGGATACTGGTAACTTATTTTAATAAAAGCTTTGTTGGAAACAACTAGTTTTTCTCCACGCCATTCTATTAAAACATATTTTGAACCCGGTTTAATCCATAAATTAGTTGCTCCAAATAAAGTCTCAGGTCTAAGTGTTGAAGCAACTAGGTATATATCGCTATCCACTAGTTTAAATTTAATAGCTGTAAACTCTAGTATTTCAACAGGATTAGTATCAGCATCAACAATATCATCCTCTCCTTCAGGTTGTTGATGCATTAGACAATAAGTTACAATATGATCTCCTCTCTTTAAAACACCTTTATCCATCAATCTAAGATACTGCCAAGTTATGAAAGCACTATATATTGATTCACCTGTATGAAACTTTCTCCTCCAGTCAATACTATAGCCTAGTGAATTGAAATCAATATGTATTCTATCGGCAAAGAAAACGGCTAAATTGAGAGGATCCTTCATTTTATCTAAGTATTTCTCAACATCAACCGGATCTCTAATATACATTGAAATATATGACCTATATCTTTCAATCTCATCTCGATCACCTCTACTTATTCTCTCAGATATAGCAGCTATAGGAGTACCAGTTATGTGAAAAGCCATTGGGAACAATACGTTAAAACCACGTAAACGCTTGTATCTAGCAATTATATCACCAATAGTGTATGTTCTACCGTGACCGATATGTAACGGTGCATTACTATACGGATATGGAACTGTTATGAAAAACTTAGGTTTACTGAAATCAGCGTTAGCTTCAAAAACTCTGTTTTCAAACCATTTTTTCTGCCATTTAACTTCAATAGTTCTTAGCCATTTCAAAAACTCGCTTCGCTCCAATAGTAAACACACCTCTTTATCAAGAATTTTCAATCAATACTAATACTCTATTTATTTAATCTATACGGATTATGTATTATTAATTAATCTCAGTAATATATTGATTGCTATAAAATCAATAATGCATTCAAAGCTTTTAAAAGAAGATTAAATACGATTTTTGATAATACTATTTAGAATAGGATTAAAAACCATATATTTTTATCAAAAAAGATGCTGTGAGAAAATATATTAAAGCAGTTATTATATCTCCGATAGTTGTTATCAAAGGTGCAGATACAGCAGCTGGATCTAGTTTAAGTCTAGCTAATATTATCGGCAAGACAGCTCCAATTAAATCAGCTGTAAGCATTGAAACAAATAATGCTGATGCGACAGCTAATCCAACTATTAAAGAAGTATCTAATCTATTGTAGATAAAATACGTTATCGAGAAAGATATTGTAAAACCAATCGGCAGTAGTATTGAAGCCATGAATATCGTTATCACTGTTTCTTTAGACAATACTCTGAACAAATCTCTTGGTTTAACATCTCCTAGAGCTAAACTCCTGATAATGATTGAAGAAGCTTGTGAACCAATATTACCAGAATTATCAGCTAACATTGTTAGAAAAGAAGCTAATATAGCTATTCTCTCAATAACACCTATAAAAGAAGCAACTATAGAACCAGTTATAGCATTCATAATATATAAAAACAATATTGGAGGGACTCTACGGACAACAAGCGATTTAATACTAGCACCCATATAACTCGTTCTAACAGTTTCAAAAAAACCACCTATCTTCAACAAATCTTCCGTTAACTCATATACTGCAATATCGAGCAAATCATCCATAGTTATAATGCCCAGCAATCTATCATTCTCATCTACAACAGGTATTTCGGGAAGATCGTATTTAACTGCTAATCTAGCTGCTTCTTCTCTATCAATATTTGGATGTAGTTTTGCAATTGGTTTAACTACATATTCTTCAATATTCCTATTCCTAGGTAGAGTCAATAATGTTTTTACTTCAATACAACCAATTAATTTATGTTCAGTATTAACAATGTATATATAATTATGTCTATCGTAATAACCGATCATGTTTCTACGAACATATTCGTTTAAAACATCGTTTACCTTCATACCGACGGTGAATACAGGTATTCTAGTAGTCATCACGCCTCCAACACTCTCAGGTAAATACTTCATTAGATTTAACAGCTCTTCTTTTCTCTTAGCACTAATCATTTTCAAAATACTACTAGCTGTTTTAGGATTCATTTTTTGAAGAAGATCGACGGCTTCGTCAACAGGAAGCCAGTTTACCAGTTCTACGAGTTCATCAATACCTTTATACAATTCTATTTCTTTAATTACTTCATCTTTCAATCTAGTTATATAACTACCTAATCTAAGTAGATCAACATATGGTAATATTTTTACTCTCAACTCGTCATCAATTTGATTCAAAACATCTACGAGAACAGCGGGGTCGATTTCTTTTACAATAATCTTAACTCTTTCAACAAAACCTTTCTCCAAACAACTGCTAATCTCTTCTATTATTTTAAAAACATCTATTGTAGGCAATTAATTCATCTCCTACTCGCATTCCCGATTATCTAATTAACTATGGTTAGTATATAAATAATGTAAAGCAGTGAACGGACAAAATTAGTTCTCGGGTATAAACAGATTTCGTTAAATCCGATAAAGGTTTTAAAGTAATCTCTATTCTAAGTAAATCTCCAATAGTTTTTAAGAAAACATGTTATTAAATTTATTAACTAGTTACGTGATCTATGGTTTACTTAATTTAATTGAGGTTTAAAGTATTTGGTAATCGACTACATGTTTTTAATTGTCGGCGGGTTCGCTGCATTTCTAGTTGCATGGGTTAATGGTGCTAATAATGCAGCTAACGCTATTGGTTCAGCAGTTGGATCGGGGATGATGAGTATTCGTAAAGCACTATGGTTTACAGCATTATTCGATTTACTCGGTGCTTTATTTTTCGGAAAATTTGTTTCAATAACTCTACTACGAGGTATTGTAAACATTAGTATTATAGATGATCCATTAATAGTTGTCATAGGTATGATAACAGCATTATTTTCAACTGGTTTATGGCTTATCATAACTACTTTACTCAAAATACCTATGAGTATTAGTCAAGCTATTGTCGGAGCAATACTTGGATTCGGATTAGTAACCGTTGGTTTTTCACAAATAAATTGGAGTAAGGTATTTGAAATAATTGCTTCATGGATCTATCTTCCATTCGTATCAATAGTTTTATCAATAATACTATACCGTATACATAGTAGAATTGTTTCAAAACCTAGTTATTTAAGATTTATAATAGTATATAATGTTTTCACAACATGTATTTTATTCACAACAATCTTCTTACTATTAGTTAAAACAACTAGAATTACGGACGTATTCTACGCTTTCACATTATCAATAATAATATCTATATCAATATCTCTACTATCTACAGTGATCATTCACCGTATATTACCTAAAAATATAGATTATGCCCGTGAATTTGTTTTCAAAACACTACTATTTTTTTCATGCATGGCTATGGCTTTTAGCCATGGAGCAAACGATGTAGCTAATTCAGCTGGACCTCTAGCCGGTATAATATATATCTATGAACAAGGACGTATACCCGGTGATTTAGTAGATATTCCTTTTACAGCAATTCTATTATCTGGTATTGGAATATCCCTCGGCATCATTATGTGGGGTTATCGTGTTGTAGAAACTATTGGTGAAAAAATAACTACTTTAACAATAGAAACCGGTTTTATAGCACAATTCAGTGGATCACTAACAATACTAATAGTAACTAGACTCGGTCTACCAGTATCAACTACAGTTGCTATAGTTGGAGCTATAACTGGTGTTGGATTAGCACGTGGTGTTAGAAGTATTAATACTAAAACAATATTCAAAATTATAACAATGTGGTTTATAGGATTCCCAGCTGTAGCTGGTTTAACAGCTCTACTTACATTTATTGGAATAGAGTTGATTAAATAGAGAAATTAAACTCATCTACGAATCCAGCCTACAATAATTGCTCTCAAATAATCAGCAACTTCTCGACAACTATCAGCAGCTTCCTCGAGGTCTCTGTTTAAATCATGTATAAGTATTGCAAGTGTGCATGGTTTTATTTGATCATGGTATTTAATTAACTTACTTCTATTAGATAAATCTATTTCATCGGCTTTCTCCTCCAAACTCTCAATTTCCTCGACAAGTATCTTAACACGATCGTATTCACCGTTTAAAGTCGATTTAATAGCTTCAACTACTTTACCAGCTGATTTAACAATAGTGTTGATCAATTCTTCAATACCGTTTCTAATATTATTTGGAATCTCTAAATATGGGATAATAGTTAATTCACGTGAAGCTTCTTTTATCCAATCTAGAGTTCTTTCAATTCTCTTAACTAAATGGAATAAATCTTCTTTAAAAGCAGCATCTATACGAATCTCCTCTAGTATTGATACAATTTGTTTACGAATATTATCTGCTTCGATTTGAAGTTCAATAACTTTAGCGAAAACCCCCCGTGCTTCACCAATCCTGATCTCGTTAATCAATCTCATTCCTTTACTAAAATTTTCGATAATTCTATTTAAATAATCAGCGTATCTTTCCAGTAGTTTTATTAAATCCTCTGGCAAAATTTCTCTGAGCAAACAACTTACCCTCAAATTAATCAAAATCTGAATCAAGTATTTAAGTATGTATTCAAAACTAAGGTTTACTAGATTTAAAAGATAATATATTCCTAGTCTCAGTAACAGTTAGTGCTGCTAATCTCCTACTATGGTAGAATTTAATACTTCTAACGTAAACAACGTAATCTGGATTTTCTAAATCAACTCTTCTATCAATATGTTCAGCAATAACACGGACTGCATCATAAGTCCTAGCTGGTAAACGTGTTTCACGCCAATAAAGTCTACCATTGAGAGTTACACGGAAACTCTTATCAACAGGTATCTTGATCGAAGCAAGTTCTTTAGCATTCACAGCAATTTCTTCAACATAAGGGTTTAAAACAATATCAACAGGTATTACTCTATATATAACACCGTGTTTGAAACTAGAAAAACTCCTTATCTTTTCAACTACACTATACGGGTCGCCTGTTTTCAAAAGAATTACTGAAAAACCACTATCTACTACTATGAAATCACCTATTATTTCTCTCAATAAACTAATTACATATCTATAGTTGTAAATACCTGGTTCATGAGTTATTATTAGATCAAATCTACTATTCATCTTTAACTAAAACACCTCATTCCTGTTATTGTTGATAAAACTCATCATTATTAAACGTATTTAAACAAATAATGCTATAGTTAATCGTTTAACACTTTAATTCAATAAGCCATTATTAAAACCTATCTTATTTAAATAAAGATGTTTCTAAATAGTTTTGAAAGTGATTAATATGGATAATGTAGTGTTTACATACTACGCTATGATTGTTAAGAATCTACGTGGTATAGCTTTAATTAAGACAATTAATGAAGATGTTTTGAATAGATTAAACTGGCTTCGCAATAGATTTAAATATAGAAATATAGGTATTCCACCTGTTTACTATAAATTAGAGAGTAATTATTTTGATAATAAGATTTTCCGCAAACTATACTATCCTGTCGATGAAATAGTCTATTTGAAAAACATATTGGTCGAGAGAGGTTTTGAAGAAACATTTATAGAACCCGTTATAATGGCATCGATCTACATATCACCATTAATGCTATTATCTAGTGAATATGTTGATATTGTCGAGAAATATAGTATAGGTAAGATAAACATATGTAGAGAACTGGGTGTTAAAGATTGGAAACTGCATTTTAGAATATCTGATTACACAATACTAGATTTCTACGATAAAATGGTTTCACTCAGTATTGATTATATCAATAGTATTAAAGACAATGATATTAGAATTAAAATACTAAACGAGAGAAGAAAGATCGTTGAAAGAGATTATAAAAGATATTGGAGAATATTGTGTAATAGTAAATATGTTTATCAATACTATCTAGATCCATTGCTATTAATCGAAGAAAACCTTGGTTTCTTTATTGAAACACTATCTTATAAACATGCTTCAGCACTATCAGTTATTCCAGTTATTAACCTAACATTGATTAAGTAATTGTTTAACGGTGTTATTATGAGTATTGAAACTATTATTTTAGGATTAATACAGGGTTTACTAGAATGGTGGCCTGTTAGTAGCACTAGTGTATTGATCATTGTTTCTAAATACTTTGGTTTAAATCTTGAAGAAAGCTTTCTGTTAGCAATGATTCTCCACCTACCAACAGGTTTAGCAGCTATATATTTGTTTAGAAAAAGTTTTTTGAAAATATTATCTGAAGTATTCAGACTAGAATTGAGTAAATATACTAGAAGTTATATACTATCACTTATAGTTTCTATCACTACTGGTTTTCCAATATATTTACTATATAGAGATTTGATCAGAGGATATAGTCTAATCGCTTTAACAATAATAGGTATTGGTTTAATAATAACAACAATAGTTTTTTTCATAAAACCATCTAGAAAATATCGCGAAGAAATATCTCTTAAAGACTGGTTAGTAACTGGTTTAATACAGGGATTATCGGTTATACCCGGGTTTTCACGCAGTGGGTTAACAATTGGATATCTATGTATACGTGGTTATAAACCATTTAAAGCTGTCGAGACATCAATACTATTAGCTATACCTATTCTCATAGCCGCTGGTTTATACAATATATTTGAATTACAATATGATTTAACTAAAATATTTACAGCTTCAGTACTAGTCTTCTCCACAGCAATGATTTCAGGTAAATTATTAGTAAACATAGCATTGAAATCACGTATCTATATATTTACTCTTCTACTAGCTATACTTATATTTACAAATATTATACTAGAAATATTTCTCTAAACTTTATTCAAAGTAATTAAATTGATTAAACGTATTTCATTAAATAATTCTTTAATAATTAATCACTATTAGTGGTTAACCATGGATCTATATCTCGTTGTCGATATTGGAGCTACATATACTAGAATAGGTATTGGTGATGAAAATAAATTATTAGATAAAATACGTTTTCAAACCCCTAGAGTCGGCGATGAATACACTATAGTTAATAAGATAATAGAGTATAGTAAAAGATTTTACAGTAAATACTTTGATCGAATTAAAGCAATTGGTGTTGGAACTATTGGACCACTCGATGTTGAAAAAGGTAGAGTTATTAATACACCTAATCTACCTATACGTAGTTTTGAAATACTAGATCCTCTCATAGAGTATTTCAATAAACAAGTATATGTATTGAATGACGCAGTAGCAGGTGTTTATGGTGAAAAAGTATTCGGTATTGGTAGAAACTATGAAAACATAGTCTACGTTACTCTTAGTACTGGTGTTGGTGGTGGAGTTATTGTTGATAATAATCTATTAATCGGTAAACAAGGTAATGCTCATGAAATAGGACATATTGTTGTAAAATATGATTCTCAATTAACATGTGGATGCGGTGGTAGAGGTCATTGGGAAGCATATGCTGGTGGATTAAATATACCTAGATTAGCGAAACATCTAGCTGAAAATACTGTTTTAAACAATAGTAGTCTATGGAAGAGAGTTTTAGAAAACGAGATTACAAGTATCGATGTATTCAATTATTATAGAAATGGCGACTTATTCGCTAAACAAATCGTTAAAGAGATTATTGAAGCATGTATAGCTGGTTTAGCAACTACTATTAATCTATACGATCCAGATATTGTTATACTAAGCGGAAGTATTTTTCTAAACAATATTGACGTTTTATATGAACCATTGATTAAAAATATTGATAAACATATTGTAACATCAAAACCATTAATTAAACCATCATCTCTAGGTGAAGATGCAGTACTATATGGTGCATTAGCTTTAGCATTAAATCCACCTTTAAAAATCATTAAATTACAGAAGAGATTTTAGTGAAAAACTTAGTCAACCAGGTAATATTTCAAATTCCGCCTCTACTACACATTCTACGCCATAGTAGATATAAACTATAGTTACTTTATGCTTAGAACCCGGTTGGAATTCATTCCATATTTCATCATAATAAGGAGTTTCTATTCTAATAGATTCACGTAAACTATAGCCCCAAGGCACTGTTCTCGGTTCTTCATATACTTTCGCCAATCCTTCCGCTAGAATTTCAAAACCTCTCTTATAGTAATCGCTCGGGTTATCTATAATTATTTTCTTTACCAAGAGTTCAACTCCTTGTTCATATGTTTTCCTTCTTATAGAAACGTAACCTGATATCACTATGAATTCTTCATATTCTCCTCTCGTAACATTTGATCTCAAAACTACTGTAATATCAATTACATCGAGTTCGCATACATTTACTACTTCCTCCATGCTAGTCGTTAACGGTTTTGTTCTAAAAAGCGGTTTTGTTTCTGTAACTGTCTCCGTACTAGTAGTCTCTATAGTAGTCTGATCAATTGTCGTCGTGTTGGTTTCTTCTACACCGTGTTTTGTAATAGGAGTATATGTTGCGAACATAATAGATATAGCTAAAGCTACAGCAACCGAAATAACTAAGACTAGTTTCCAATTCATTTCTCATCAACTCCGATTAATATACATGAATAAAAAGGTTGAAAAAGGTTGAAATAATTTTTGAAAAAAAGAATAATTTATTTTCTCTTTACAAAAATTACTATAACTATTAACGTTACCAGTATTATCAACGGTAGTATTACAGGTTCAGGTACTGGAGGTGGCTTCAAAGTTAATATAGTCATGTTAAGAGTATATGGTAACGAGTATTCAATATAATACGGTGTGTATCCAATTTCTTCATTAGTATATACTAGTATGTAGTGATCAGTGGAATCACTAATAATCCATTCACTACCTGTTACAGTATAGTTCAATATAGCTATGTTCGTATCAACAACTGTAGCATAGCCTAGGAAGTATGGTGTTGAACTCAAATATACTTTAAATAGTTTCAAACCGATCGGTGGTGATTCAAAACTCTCATCTCCCCAAATACTTGTAACTATCTTGACTTCAATTATATCACCTGCTTCAATACCCGGTCTCTCATTTAATTGTATAACATTTACAGTAACGTAACCAATAGTTACATAGTATTTGAACGGTCCAACCTCGTATTTCAGCGGTTTAGCAGGATAGTAGTAACTACTACCAGTATTAATAAATTCGATATTCACTTTTTTATTCAAATACTCACTACTCCAGACTATTTTAATTCTAGCACATAGTTTATCGCCGTATCTCATTACACTACTGTTTGCTAAGCTCCGGTCTCCAATTATAAGCTGTATTTCTTCACCATAGACAGCGTATCGGGTATTATTAGCATCCCGTACACTAACAACGTATACTTGTGAACCAAGATATGGAACTGGATTAGTGAACTTAGTATATACTGCTTCAACACTATCTAGTTTTAAAACAGTATATCCAAAGAATTTATTAATCGTTCTATTTAAATTCAATATGAAGAATGTATCTAGCTCATAGTCATATCCTATTCTATCGTCTAATGGACTTTCTGCAAAACCTATATCTATCGGATTATACGGATTAGAATAAGTAGATACAATACCGGGTATATCAAACCAATTTGAACCAGGAACAGGTTTTTCACCACTTGTTCCAATTATTCTACCAGACATTAAGTTTACGGCAAATACAGCTGCATATATTTTCCAAGACCATATTGATGTTGTGAATAAATCTGGATAATATTGTTTAATAAGTTCTAATGGAGCACATATAGTTATCGTATTGTTAACGAATTCTGCGAAACCACTACTTATTTCAACATAGTAGTATGTTGTATCGTATTTATAGCTTATCCATGAGAATATAGAGTATCTACCATATTCATCGCTGAATATGTATCCTCTAACATCTCTAGGTGTAGCCACTATTAACCAGTTCCAAGTACTGTTTCCTTTAAGATAAGTATCTGTAAAGCCCATTCCATAAACAACTTCTAATCTAGCTATACTTATAGTTGTTCCAGCATAAGTGTATCTATAGTAATAACCATCATCTCTAATATTCGGTGTGAAATCTATAGCAATACTTAATACTGGAGATATGTTTCCAACAGGTTCCACGTTTCCAGCAAATCTAGCTCTAATATATAAATAGTTCTCATCTACAGCGAACTGTAATAGTGTTATATCAACATCATCGACTTCATCGCCAAGAATATCAGTCATATATATACCGAACCTACTGTGTGTTCTAACTTCATCCCATGGATCAGTTATTAAAACCTGACCATTCTTGATAAACATAGCTGGACCAGTAGCTATATCAATCGGTGGTTCTTCCCATTCTACAACACTCGGTTTAAACCTGGTAATTATGAAATATGGTGATTTCCAAATAGTTCCTGAGTAATAAGTATCTTTAAGAGACTCTAATTCAACACGATAAGTCCCTTCAATAGCATTATTTGGAATAGTTATTGTAATATTTATCCAACCAGTATCGTTTGTTACTAAACTCTTAGTGTATATAGTCCACGTACTCTCTCTACCGATTCTCGAATCCCACCAGATTATGTTATTTAGTTTTAGATAAACAGTTTTACCAGGTATTCCACTATTCGTCTCCTGATCAATTAATTGAGCAATAATATTTAACCTATCACCGGGTTCTAGATAAGTATCAACACCAGTATCTTTGATGACAGCAGTATTAATAAACTGTGTTGGAGCAAGTGCTGGTTCGGGAACCTCAGTGTAGTCGAAAAACGCTATTGATTCAGGAGTACCTGAACGGAATAAAGTACATATCTTACTACCTATAATTAGGGTTTGATCTGCATTCTCACTGAAGCTTGTACTATTACTTATAACTAAAGGTGTTTCGCTTTTTCTCAAACCAGATGTGTATCTGATAGCAAATAGATCATCGTCAGTATCGCGTCTAGCCGAGAATAGTAGTACGTAATCAGTTCCTGTGAATACGTTATTCATATAACCTGATATGTAATCATAGCCATTAGGTGTAGGAACAATATCTAATTTAAACGAACCATCTTGTTTAACAACAGCTACATATGGTGTTCTCAAAGCAGTAACATACCATGATATAAACCATTCATCGTAACCAGCAACTACTCTAGGATAGATATTCGTATTACCATAAGTTGGTAGTAGTGTGATTCTATTAACAATACTCTCACTACTTAGATCGATTATAGCAAAGTTAACGTTAGTTGAACCAGTATTGTATCCATAGATTACTCCAATATATTTCTCATCTCTAGATATTTGAGCATAACATCTCCTATACAATCTACCGTAGGAAGCATAACACTCTGTTGCAGTAGTTCCATCATTAGTTATATCGAGAATACGATGCGTTCTTGCAATAGGATCTACAATTAATAACCTAAGATCTCCTACAGTTTTATCATAAAATACTTGGTAAAATCTACGGGTAATTGTACTGTAGAATGCTCTTTCACGATAATCAATACCTGAATCACCATCCCTCTCATTAGCGTAACCTATGGAGATCGAGGCTGAGTAAACTATGTTTGTAAACCCGTTGTCGTAAACCAAGAATTTCAAACTACCAGTTGGACGGTCAATATATGATACGAACCAGTATCCACCACCATATTTGATTACGGGAGTGTGTTGATAACCTGATGCGCTATCGACTATTACACCGCCTACAGGGTTGCCTTCGTAATCTAGAAAAGCTACGTATATATCCGTATTACCAGTACCTATGTATGCGGTGAAAGCTGCCGCTATAATTGTATCGTTTCCATCAATAGATATTTCACCCCAAGTGATCGTTCTACCCATTAATGTTCCTCTAAATACTTTATACGTTTCATCGGGTTTAGCGATCACTATGTATATATGCCATGGAGACCCGGTTTCTCCAGTTGCATAAACGTAGTATTGGTTTTTCAACACTCTATAAGCCATGTATTCTCTCCAAGTCGAAGTTGTTATTATATTGTATTCTACTTTAAGTGACTCTACTTGTCTCGGTATAGAGGGTAGTATTGTTAATAAGATTATAAACAGTAATATTACGTAATACCTATTCACGGGAGAGACACCTCACCAGTTTAGAATATATTATATGTTTTCCTAATCTTATAAGGTTGAGCACTAATAGTTTTTAAACAATTGATTAAATATTCTTTGGTTTACTAATTAGTAGATCAAAACTATTTTCAATTAATTCCCTCGTTAAGTGTTTCAATGAGATTAGAAATACTTATATATATTCACGGTTTTAAATATATGTATCAAATATGGAGGGTATTCTATGAGTAGATATCTATCTCTACTTGTTCTAATATTCCTACTACTCTCTACTGTATCTTCAATAAATATCTCTATTAGTACAGATAGATCAGGTTCAATAATAGATAGTAAAATACATCCAAATCTACTTAGTAGATTATCGACTATGAGTGATAGAGATACTGTAGATATTGTTATTCGTTTAAAACCATTACCAGAACATATTGAGGAGAATATTAAAGGAAACTATGAGTTAGCTAAAGATACTTTAAAAATATGGAGTAAACTAACACAATCTAAAGTAGTGAAATTTATTGTTGAAAATGGAGGTATTGTTCTCAATAGATTCTGGATTGATAACGTTATCGTAGCTAAAGTTAAACCAGAATTGATTAGGAAAATAGCTAGTTTAGACAACGTTATCTGGATTTTCGAAAACTTTGAGATAAAGATACCGCGTATTGAATCAACTATTGTTATTAACAATACACAAATTGTTGAAAGCTGGGGTATTCGGCGAATACAAGCACCTGATGCGTGGAGTTTAGGTTACACGGGTGAAGGAGTTAGAATAGCTGTACTAGATACTGGTGTTGATATAACACATCCAGCATTAGCTGGTAAAATGTTGAGCGTTATACCCGGAAACCCGTATTATCCAGGTGGTTGGATGGAGTTCGATAGTTATGGAAACCCTGTTTTAAGCACACCTCACGATACTCACGGTCATGGAACACATTGTAGTGGAATAGCATTAGGTGGAGATACTTCTAACATACTGATAGGTGTAGCACCCGGAGCAATACTAATGCATGGATTAGTACTTCCAGGCGGTATTGGTACTTTTGCACAAGTAATTGCGGGTATGGAGTGGAGTGTTGAACCATACTATATAGATAACGCTGGAAACAAGATCTACACTAATCTACCAGCTCATGTAGTATCTATGAGCTGGGGTGCTTATAGTTATTATGGAAACGAATTGTTACCAGCTGTTAAAAACATGTTAATCATGAATATCATACCAGTAGCTGCTATCGGTAATGGAGGCCCCGGGACTACAGATAATCCCGGTAATATATGGGGTGTTTTTGGAATAGGTGCTACGGATATTTATGATAATGTTGCTTGGTTTAGTAGTGGAGCTGTAGTTTACTGGCCCGAACCACCTGTTGATTGGCCTTTCTACGATACATATCCTAGTGTTTATATTAAACCAGATTTCTCAGCACCAGGCGTTGGTATCGTCAGCTCGGTTCCGGGAGGCTGGTATGAAGCGTGGAGTGGTACATCAATGGCTACACCACATGTTGCTGGAATTGTTGCTCTAATTCTCCAAGTAACCGATTGGCTAGACTATTCCTACCCAGATACTCCTGAAACAGTCTATGAAATACTAGTCAATACATCAATTGATTACGGAGATCCGGGGCAGGATATTAGATATGGATGGGGTTTAGTAAATGCTTACAATGCTGTTTTGAAAGCAGAAGAATTTGTCAAAACAACTGGTGTTGAAGGATATGTAAAAGACTCTGAATCAGGAGAACCAGTAACGTGGGCTAAGATATATATTGAAGAAACGAATAGATGGTATAGTGTGAGAAAATACGGTTACTTCAAAATACCGTTAGACCCCGGTGTATATAATTTAACGTTTACAGCATGGGGTTATTCCAATAAAACTATTGAAGTTGAAGTTAAATCTGATAATAATGCATATACTTATCTAGAAGTTTATTTAGATAGATTACCTCACGGTTATGTTAAAGGAATTGTTATGGGTAGTGATGGAGTAGTTTTAGCTGGTGCTAAAATAACTGTACTAGGAACACCGGTTACCGTTAAAACAGATCAGTACGGGTCGTTTAGAATATGGTTGCCTGAAGGTAGTTATGAAATAGTGATATCAGCACCTGGATACTCTTCTACAACTGTATCTGTATCTGTTAGTCAAAGTGAGGAAGTAGATCTAGGTGTTATTGTTTTAATAAGAATACCTAGAGTAGCTGTAATGTGGGATTATGCGGGTTCGTTTACAATCTTTATCAACAATATTGGTTACTACGCTAAATCATACAATAATCTAAGTGAATTAAATATAGATTTAGCCACTGGTTTCTACGATGCTGTAATATACAGTGGAGACTACGGTGTACCATTCCCAGACTACTCTGATTTCATTAAATTCTTAGAAATAGTTGATTCACTTAAAATTGGAGTTATATTTATGGATAGCTGGGGAGATTTTGGATATGGTATTAAAGTTTTAAATCAATACATAGGTGACCCAGCTTATGTAAATTATGGGTATGGATGGGGACCCGTATTTATTAAAATTAATGCTAAACACCCAATTTTCCATGGATACCGTGTTGGAGATTATATAATGATAAACTGGTGGAGGTATGCTGATTTCTCATGGTTCCAAAACTTTACAGGTATTGTACTAGGAGATGTTTATACTATAAGTAATGGAGATTTCCAATACTGGGGTAGCGCTATCGGTGTAAAGGTATTAAAAAGCGGTGCTAAATGGATACTTTTATCAAGCTTTGCTATAACATCTTGGAACACCCCTAGAACTTTTACAGACGATTACTGGATTATATTAATTAATTCAATCAATTACGCTATCTCTAAACCATTGAAAATTGAATTAGAAAACCCGTATCTACATGTCGGCGATACCGCTGTTCTGAATATTAGTGAAGGCGAACCTTTCACTGAAATATGTATTTTCTTAGATGAAGTGAATATCGGTAATGTTACGCTAAATGAACGAGGTAGAGCAACTTTCAGGTTCAAAATACCATTAATACCGGGTGGTGAACACGTTATCTCAGCTGTAAGTGTTGATGAGAAATACTATGGTTTTACATTACTATATGTTTTACCTAAACTAGTTGTTTCACCATCAGAGATAGTTGCACCAGGTTCTATAAGTATTGAAGTAACTGGTTTACAATCTTATCAAATGTTTCACATATATCTAGGTTCTAATTTATTGACAACACTTAGAGCAAACGAATCCGGTGCTCTCAGCGATCTCTTATATATACCTCTATTCAATACAGGAAATTATTCTATTAAACTCGTTGACTATAGTACTTTAGAAACACTATATAATATATCTGTAAATATTGTTTCAAAACTTGATGAATTAGAGAATTCGATTAAGAAATTAAATGGAACAGTAAATGAATTAAATCTACAATTGATAGCCGTTATCGGAGACATAGCTATACTTAAAAACAACACCAATCTACTAGCAGTAAAACTCGATCAACTAAATATCACTATGATAAATATAACTGATTTACTAGCGGCAAAATTAAATCAATTAAACGGAACAGTAATAGCTATTATTGGAGACATAGCAATACTCAGAAACGATACTAATCTACTAGCAGTAAAACTCGATCAATTAAGTACCAACGTGAATAATTTAACTAATAAAGTAGATTCTGTATCAGAGACAAGCGCGAGATCACAGGTATTAGGTACTGTATCGCTAGCTTTAGCATTGATAGCATTAATTGGAGTAATTGTTAGATTATTTATAAAATCATAGTTTTCCCTTAAACCCTATTTAATCTCAACTTTTTTACGATGTTAATACTGTTCTTTTGAAAACAATATATCCTATTGTGAAACAAATCGAGATCCATAGTAGTGGAGTGATTATTACTAGATATGGATTAAGTATTTTGTCAATATCAACACCACTAGTTAATGGTATTAATTCAACTCCATAGTGTTTCTGAACATAGTATTGAGCCCAATCAATAGGTGATAGTGGGTTAAAATATGATAATCTATACGAGTTCTCAATTAATCTCTCGAAATCAGGTGGTCCTGTAGTAAATGTAATGAAAACAACGATTACGCTCCATAGTAGTGCAAATAATATGTATAGAGTTATTGATATAGCTAAATACTGGCCGGATCTGAGGCTTGAAGCTATCATGTAACATAACGTGTAGAATACAATTAGAGTACCTATTAAACCAATGAAGATGAGTATATTTGAATAGAGATCTAGCGTTATACCGAATAGTATTAAGTATGATAAATTCATAACTAGTAGAAAAACTGTTGTTGAAACAAGAGCTGTCAATACTCCTGCTAAATATCTCGTTATATAAATATTCCACTTAGTAATAGGTCTAGCTAGTACAAACTCTAATGCACCAGTACTACGTGGTTTAGCCAGTAATGTATAAGCAAGATATATGAAAACTATTGGGAAGAATTGTTCAAATAATGCTAAACCTATATTACTTGTTAACAAATTGATAGACTGAGCTTCTAGCGTATACGTAACACTAATTGGAATTGATTGAGATTCTAATACAATACTATTCTTAACAACTCTTATAACAATGTAGTTGAATCCGCTTTTTAAATCAATATCTTTAATTAAATATCTCACATCACTTAAAACACCGATCTCGTAAAGCTCGCCTTCATTCGCCGAACTACTTTGTTTAAACAAACAATATAGTTTAATATTTGGTTTAAAATCCTCTCTAGAGAAATCAACACCTAGGAAAATAGCTCTAGCTCTAAATCTTTCTAAAAACAATACTCTATACATAACTAGTATTTCATAATCTCCTTCCCTTATACTCGATTCAATATCTTTCGATTGAAAACCCTGTCTAATAGGTATAGTGATAGCCGAATATTCAGGAATTCTACCGGCATTGCCAACCATATAATAGATACCAATATAACTACCATTTACATAGATAGGGTTACTCACTCCCGGAACACGATCGTTTACACCAATACTACTCCTCAATTCAATCATAGGTGCTTCTCTCAATATTTCACAGATCTTCGTATCGGAGTATTCGAAGTATTTGCTGACAACAATACTGTATTTAATTTCGTTTCTAATCTTAAATACTATATTAACATTATCAATTAACTCACCTTTAATATCGAATACCATACCTGTGAATAAACATGTATTATTTGTATCAATTGCTATAGCTATTATATCAATTAATGGCCTGTACTGAGATATGTTTACATACACTAAGTAGACTAATCCAATACCACTAACTATAAATATGATTAATAAGAGAAGCGTTGACAGCCTGATGAATGATCTCTTGAAATCGTATAATATAGGCGTAAAATACCCGATCACTTCTTTTCACCTATTAATTCGAAAAACACTTCTTCAAGCAATCTACTGAAACCGTATTCTAAAACTCTATAATTATTCTTAATTAAATAACTGAGCAGTTCATTAGAATCTCCTGTAAATCTACTTATATAAACATATTCTTTTTCAACACGTGGTTCTCCATAACTCTTCAAAATATTTATCAACTCTTCATTAACCGGTTCAATTCTAATTCTGAGAACTGGTTTAGCTCTACTCCTGATCTCATCTATAGTCATATCCGCTACTATCCTACCTCTATGTATGAAAACAACACGGTCGGCTATATTCTCGACTTCACTTAAAATATGTGATGAAAAAAGTATTGCACAATTATTCTTCTTCAATTTGACAACAAGTTCTCTGAAGAACGCAATACCCTTAGGATCTAAACCACTCATCGCTTCATCGAATAGGAAATTAGGTGGATTATTAATCATAGATACTGCTAGAGCAAATCTTCTTTTCATACCTAGAGAATATTCTTTCAACTTTCTATTTAAAGCATTACCCAAACCAACTTCTTCCAATAATTTCCTACCTATAGAACGTGCTTCAGATATGCTTAAACCATAGTAACCAGCTAGGTAAGTGAAGTAATCGAGAGCTTTCATATCCATTTCAAAAATAGGTTGTTCTGGAACCCATCCAACATATTTAGATGCAATTCGTTTATTTCTTGTAATAGAATAGTTATCGATAAATACATCTCCAGAATCAGGTGTTAGAACTCCTACAGCTATTTTCATAGTAGTTGTTTTACCCGCACCGTTTAAACCAACATAACCAACAATTTCACCATTACGTATAGTGAAAGAAACGTTATCTAATGCTTTTATAAAACCAAAACTCTTAGAAACGTGATCGATAGTTATCAATACATACAACCTCCAACAAACTTGTTTTACAATATTCTATATTCACGTAATAAACATTGTTGAAAATTAAACTAATTTACTTCAGAAAACACGTATTAACACTAAACTAACACTCTATTCCTAACTGGTTGGAATAATGGAGGATAGAAACAAGCGTTTACAACACTGTTTTCTCTAATTCTCTCAAACCCCGGTTCAAGTATTGTGAACGAATTACTATTCACCATTGGATTTAAATAGTAGGAACCAAAATTTTTCACAACATAAGCTTTATTCTCAACAACGTTTAAGAAAACTACTCTATAGAAATCAATGAATTTTGAGAAAACAATATCTTCAGCTAAACAAACTTCTATACAACTATATGCTGGTTTTAAATCTAAACCCTGCATATACTCTACAACAGGTGTTGCTATAAAAATCAATGAAACAATACTAGATTGAGGTAAACCAGGTTGGATTAAAACTAGTTTACCATTAACAATCAATCCACTCGTAACTCTACCCGGCAGTGTTTTAACACCACGCCACCATTTACTAGGTTTTAACTCTCTATAAAGAGATGTCCAAACGAGATCGCGGGGACCAAGCGATGCACCACCAATTGTGACAATTAGATCTGATTTATCAATAGATTCAAATACTTTATTCACAATAGCTGTAGAGTCGTCGGGTACAATACTTGTTTCGATAATCTCGCTACCGTAGTATTCGAATACGTGTTTATCAATCCACATCGTTGAAACAGGTAGTTTATCTGATTCAGGTTTATAGAAATCATCGATTAATTCATCTCCAACGTTTATAATAGATATTCTTGGTTTTCTATAAACACGTATTGTTTCATAACCCATATCAATCAATACTTTCTGAATTAAAGGTGTTATTCTAATACCGTATTTTAAAACAGATTCGTTTTCTCTAAAATCACTTCCTTTTCTAAAAACATTAGCATATCTTGAATACAGTTTATCAACAATAATATAGTTTTGATCTACTGTAACATCTTCAACTGGGATAACAACATCTGCATTAACCGGAACAGGATAGCCTGTTTCTACGAAAACAGCTTCACCATTCTTTAATTCATATTCACCAGCTCTCCTAGGATCTATTCCATTAACAATCCTCAATTTAACAGGATTGTATTTAGATGCATGGATTAGATCATCGTATTTAACTGCAAAACCATCTAAATGACTAATATCGTATAAAGGTCTATTGTATTTAGCTTTAATCTCTTCAGCTAATACGTAACCAACCGATTCCTTAACATTTATCTTAACAATATCTACTCTACTAATACTTGTTCTTAATAAATCGTATAGATCTTTTAAATCAATATAACTGTACTTCTTCTCCTGTATATTTTCAAAGTAATTTTTAAACATAGATTACACTCTCATAAATAAAGATATTTTTAATAATAAGAATACACTGGTTGAAATAAATAACTTATCTAGTATTTAATTATAAATTTTAGATTAAAATGAGTAATTAATCATTATTTATATAATGTTTACATATTCATTCGAAAGGTGTCTTATTGGTAGAGTGTAGTTACTGTAATAAACCAGCTGTATATATTAATAAGTTAACTGGAGTAAAGTATTGTGCTAAACACTTTATCGAGTATTTTGATAAAAAAGTACGTAGAACTATACGAAGATATGGATTATTCAGTACACGGGAAAACATTATAGTAGCTACATCTGGTGGTAAAGACTCTCTATCACTACTACATTATTTAAACAATCTAGCTAAGAAAATACCTGGTTGGAGAATATCTGCTTTACTAATCGATGAAGGTATTAAAAATTATCGCGAATACACTATAAGAGATTTTCTCACAGTTGTCGATGAATTAAATATTCCATATAGAATAGTTAGTTTTAGAGAATACTATGGATATACGCTTGATGAAATAGTTAAAATTGGAAGAGAGAAAAACCTACCGTACCAACCCTGTAGCTATTGTGGTGTATTTAGAAGATATTTGTTAAATAAGATTTCTCGTGAAATGAACGGTACAGTCTTAGCTACTGCACATAATATAGATGATACTGTACAGACTTTTCTACTAAATATTATACGAAATAGTTGGGATAAGATAGCTAGATTAGGTCCTGTAACCGGTGTTATAGAACACTCGTTATTTGTTAAAAGAGTTAAACCATTTATTGAAATGCTTGATAAAGAGACGATAATATATGCTCTACTAAATAATCTCGTTAAACCAGAGTTCTACGAATGTCCATATATTGAGCATAATATTAGAGTATATTTGAGAAAATACGTAAACGAGCTTGAAGAAAAATATCCTGGCACTAAGTATCAATTGTTTAAATCAATGCTCAGTATAATAAATATTCTAAATAAGAGTAGAGAGTTATTGATTAAAGGAGAGATAATGAAGTGTAGAATATGTGGTGAACTATCATCTCATATTATATGTAGATCTTGTCTATATAGATATGAATTAGGTTTAACAAATCCAAGTGAAAACAGTTTGATAGAGGAATTGATGAGAGAAGGTAAATTAAAGAAAATTCATAGAAATAGAGTTGATTATAATACTATTTAATTCTAAAAATAGTTTTTCTACCACTCTCATCTCTATATGAACTAACTATTCTTCTACATTCCAGTACAGCTAAGTCTCTTTTAACTACCCTAATTGGTTTTTTCAATAATCTAGCTAATTCATCTAATGTAATATCTGGATTATTAGAAATTACGTTAACTACATCGCTGTAGTTATTTCTCCTAATCAACTTAGCGTAAACTAGTGGTTTAATAAATAGTTTCACTAGCTTATACGGTAATAACCCTGAGTAAGAGATTATTTCTAAAACAATATAGATTAAAGCACTGTATAGAATTATATTATATACGTTAATAGACATGAATAGAGTGTAGTATATTTTATCGAATAAGGGTATTATTTTCTCTCCACTAGTGTAATTCATTGAATCAATAACTATGTTTAGAACTAATCTATACATATCTAAGTTATTGTAACGAACAGCTTGTTCAACAGGATTAAACGCTAAAACAACTACAATACCATTACCATGTTTATTTAGAACAATAGCTTGTTCACCACTTGGTTCAAAGAAACCCAGTATTGAACCAGTAGTGTTTTTCAATACTAAGTATTTTGATTGACTTGAGTTATACAAGTATGTTTTATTCATATATAGAATTCTACGAACACCATTACTCTCGATCTTAAAATACTCAACACCAGTTAACTTATTTATATAATCACTATAATTATCTACAATAGTATTAGCGCCAACAATCAATACCGAGCCTTCAATCACAGCTCTCTCAATAACTTTTATTTCAGAATAATCTAATCTAATAACACTATATTTTGGATTGAAATCAAATATCCAGATTTGATCAAATTTTCTCAAAAACCAAATATCTCTCAACAAATTCAAGTGTTTATAGACATCACTTGAAAATTTACTTAAAAACAGTATTTCAAATTCGATAGAATAGTTAAGTTCGTTTAAATATTTAATTAATTTATGTGTAAAAACTAAGTCATCTACATCACTACATATTGATAGTATTTTAAGACTGCGTTTTACGGAATAACTATATATACTGCTATCAAACATTCCTATAGATATCGACAATATTAGTAGAATCAAGTAAATCGCTGAAATAGATCTCATAGTTAATAAAACTCCTTAGATAATTCAAATATTTTGAATTATCAAAACAATCATAGCATTATTTATACCTTACTATACAAAAATACATAGATAACTGAAATTGAATATTTAGAAATATGAGATAATTCTCTATTGAGCGTAGTTTAATAAAATATCTTCATCATCTCCACTACTCTCTATATCTCTTTTAGCAATATCATCTTTCTTCTCATCGATCTGTTTCTTTACCGAATCATCTACTTTACTCTCACTAACATTATTTAAACGATATCTTTCTCTAAAAAACTCTAATGCTACATTAGGGAATAAACAATATGAAACTATATTCTCCGGTGTACTAGGAATTCCTAATTTCTTCACCTCTTCTTCACATTTAATCAACTCGGATTCTAAGAGATCTGCTGGTCTCGTGTTGATTTCTTTCTCATCTCCAAGAATTATTTTCTTAATATCTTCACTAATAGGAGCCGGTGGTTTACCATATAGTCCTTTAACATAGTCTTTTACCTCTTTAATAACAACTCTATATCTTCCGGCAATAACGTTGAAAACAGATTGTGTACCAACTATTTGAGATAAAGGAGTTACTAATGGTGGATAGCCTAGATCTGCTCTAACGCGAGGAACTTCTTCTAATACTTCACGTAACTTGTCTTCAGCACCTAGTTCTCTTAATTGAGCAATTAAATTACTCATCATTCCACCGGGTATTTGATGTATTAAAACATTAACATCTGGTATAAATGTCTCGATCTTCAGTAAATCACGGTATTTTGAAAACAAAACTTTATTTAAATAACTCGATATTTCGAATACAATATTGATATTAATTCTCGGTCTTTTATCAACTGGAAGTGCGTAGTAAATAGTCTCTATACCCGGCTGTGATGTTCCAAAAGCTAATGGCGTTATAGCTGTATCAATATAATCAACACCTGCTTCAACAGCTTTTAAATAACTAGCTACAGCGAGACCAGCTGTATTATGTGAATGAAGACATACTGGGATTTTAAAGTTTTTCTTAATCTCTGTTATTAAATTATAAGTAGTAATTGGATCTATTATACCAGCCATATCTTTAATAGAAATAATATCTACTTCTAGAGAAACAAGTTCTTCAGCTAGTTTAATATAGTAATCAATAGTATGAACAGGACTAATAGTATAACACATCTCACCACGAACAATCCCACCTATTTTCTTAATAGTTTTAATACTTAATTCAAGATTTCTAACATCATTGAGAGCATCGAATACTCGAAATATATCAATACCGTTTCTATAAGCTAGTTCAATAAATTTTATAACAACATCGTCGGAGTAATGTCTATAACCAACAAGATTCTGACCACGTAGAAGCATTAATAACTTTGTTCTCTTAACATTTTCTCTAATAATACGTAGTCTCTCCCACGGATCTTCTTTAAGAAATCTGAGGCAAACATCGAAAGTCGCTCCACCCCATACTTCTAGTCCATAGAATCCAACTTTATCTATTTTCTCGAGTATGGGTATCATATCTTCTAGTTTAAATCTAGTAGCTATTAGTGATTGATGACCGTCGCGAAGCGTTGTATCGAAAA
This sequence comes from Desulfurococcaceae archaeon, assembly GCA_038897715.1. Taxonomy (GTDB): domain Archaea; phylum Thermoproteota; class Thermoprotei_A; order Sulfolobales; family Desulfurococcaceae; genus JAWAVV01. The sequence goes on along the minus strand of JAWAVV010000002.1, from coordinate 204,660 downwards.
CTTCAACCATTGGTATCAGCTTCCATTATTTTATAAAACAAGGAATTAATTAATAAAACACATCTTTACCACATTTAATTACAATGAGTTTTATAAAAACTTTACTTAATCAATTAAATAATCATATTTAGATATTTTTATAAATGAATAAAACAATTGATCAACTTAAGAAAATGTATAAAACCTTTTTAATTAAATGGGGATTTAATTGGAACGCGTTAGAGTAGCTGGCGAGAAAATATATGTTCCCGATACCAATGCTTTAGTTGAAGGTATTGTTTCTAAGTTAATTAGAGAAGGTGTAATTAGCGGTAGAATAGTTATTCATAGAGTTGTTCTACTTGAACTAGAATACCACGTTAGTAGAGATAGAGCTATTGGTTATGCCGGTTTAGAGGAGATTAAGCGTTTGAGAGAACTATCTAGAGAGAATTTGGTAATGATAGAACTTAGTGGTGAAATACCTAGAAATATACGTTTCGAAGAATTCGATAACTCTATTTCACCACAAATATATACGAACATGTATGTACGTGAATACGCTTATAATACAGGAGCTACGTTGATAACAGGCGATCGAGTTCAAGCAATTATAGCTGAATCAATGGGTATTCCAGTAATATATGTTGAACCAGAAGTAGGGTCGAAAGTCTCTATTGAAAAATTCTTCGACGAATCAACTATGAGTATTCATTTAAAAGAAAACACGATACCCGTTGCTAAGAAAGGTAAACCAGGAGACTGGGTTTATGTAGCTATTGGTGATAAACCAATGACTAGTAGAGAAGTAGAAGAATTAGCTAAACAAATTATTGAAGAAGCGAGACTTAGACCGGATAGTTTCATAGAAATAGATCGTAGGGGTTCAACTATTATTCAATTAAGAAATTATAGAATAATTATAACTAGACCGCCTTTAAGCGATGGATGGGAGATCACGGCTGTCCGTCCACTTAGAAAACTCAAACTCGAAGACTATAATCTACCATCTAAGCTTATTGAAAGACTTAACGAGAGAGCTGAAGGTATTTTAATAGCGGGTGCACCCGGTATGGGTAAAACAACTTTTGCACAAGCATTAGCTGAATACTATATGAGAATGGGTAAAGTTGTTAAAACAATAGAATCTCCTCGAGATATGGATTTACCCCCAGAGATAACTCAGTATAGTAAACACTATTCAGATCTCGGGGAATTACATGATATATTACTATTATCTAGACCAGATTACACAGTTTTCGATGAAATGAGAAGTGATGAAGACTTCAAACTATACGCAGATCTTAGATTAGCAGGTATAGGCATGATCGGCGTTGTCCACGCAACATCTCCTATAGATGCAATACAGAGATTCATAGGTAGAGTTGAACTAGGTATGATACCTTCATTAATAGACACTGTATTGTTTATTAAAAACGGCTTTGTTAGTAAAGTATATGAAGTAAAAATGACTGTTAAACTACCAACTGGTTTGAAAGAAGCAGAATTATCTAGACCGGTTATCGAAGTTAGAGATTTCTTATCAAACGAACTCGAATACGAAATATATACTTTCGGCGAACAAACAGTAGTAGTACCTATTAAAAAGAAATACTCTGTTGAAGCACCTGAAGAATTCCGTGAAGTTGTTGAAAATATTATTAAAATAATGCCAGATGTAGATATTGGTTTTGAAAACAATACATTAATTGTTACAATACCGCGTGAGAAGATAAGAAGCTATAATAGAAAAATAAAGAGATTGCGTAAGCTTGAAAACAAATATAACGTTACTATTAAAATTAAAATAAAGTAAACAAAATACGTTACCTAGAAATACCTATTGTTAATGTTTCAACTAGAGCAGCGATAAATAATAGTATCATACTTATTAATAGTTTCGAAACAATTGATACGTTGCTTGTTTTAAACAATCTCGTTGAGAGAGATATGAATAGCGAATATGATAAAAGCTCTAGTAACGAATGCGGTAGTATGAACAATATTAATGGTGTATAATTATTCCTAATTAATATACTATCAGCTAGGAATACACCATATATTAAACCAGCATTGCTTAAACCACTTCCGATAAATATTGAACCGAAATATGGGATTAGAGAGAGTAATGATATTGTTAAATTATTCACATAGATGTAAACTAGTATTTGATTAAAATCTTTGACTAAACTCTCTGTTTGAGACTGAAAAGATTTCAATAAGTTATAGTACATATCAAACCCGGTGAAACCGATTATAGTTGATAAGGTGAAAACGAGATATGTAGCTAGAAGTGTGTATAGAACTTGTTTAGCAAAACTCTTCTCTGAATTAATAAGTGAAGCCATGTATATGAATATTCCGAAAACAAATGGTGCTATAATGTATACTGATATTCTTATGAAGTGTAGAATAGAGATAAGTGATGTTGTTAGAAAAACAATTGCTATTTGAAAAATCGATGATTTGGGTAGCAATACTGTTAATTCTCTATAATCGGTATCTGAAAATGATAATGGTCTATGAGGATGACTACTATGTACTATGCTTATATGTCTATTGTAAACTCTAATCGGTCTAGAGCTGAGTAGAATCATATATAAACCTAGAGTAATTATTGTTAAAACAATATCTAACAATAAATTAGATACATCTATTTCATTAGTTATCGATTTATTTAAAAACTTCTTTTCTTCACCACTAGCGTGATTTCTCAGATTCTTCTCGAGAACATATAGAATGAATGGGTATGCAAAACCAAATGTTACTATTGTTAAAACAAGAACTGTTATTGGTGAAGGAATATTTCTACGAAATAATCCAGTAAAGTATAGTGTTTTTATCGATTCATAATCATTGCTCTCTCTAAGCCAATAATATGATGTTATACCACTATCGATAAGATGTTTTGTGATTAAACTAGAGTATCTATATGAGAAAACTGCTGATAACAATACATAACCTATGTAGAGCTGAGCGAATCTACCATAACTCAATACTTGATTCATTATTCCGTTTAAATCCTTACCTTCGAAAACAGTTATGAAAACCATTGTTATAATTATAATTAATGAGAATAAACTAATTGATAGGAAAAACCCGGGTAGCATGTACGGTATAATAGGTTCTTTTTTGAAAACAATGTTTTTAACAAGCATGTATAGTTTCGAACTTGTTTCCTGAAAAACTTCGTTATCCAATTACAAACACCTTGTATGATTTTTAACCTACAGTTACTTATTAATAAACACGGTGATTTAAATGGTTAAATCAATCATACTCCATGGTGGAGCTGGAAAATGGAGTATTATATCGTCAGAACGTAGAGAAAAAGCATTATCAACGATAGAAAAATGTACTAAGATAGGGTGGAGTATACTTGAGGATGAAAATAATGCATTGAAATCTGTTGTTGAAGCTATAAAATGTATGGAAGATTCAGGTGTTTTAAACGCTGGATGGGGTAGTGTACTCAATTTACTAGGCGAGCGGAGTTTAGATGCTGGTTTAATGACGTCTAGTGGTTTAATAGGAGCTGTTGCTAACGTTAAAGCTACACGTAATGCAATAGAACTCGCACGAATAGTTGCTGAAGAAACTCCACACATACTGCTAGTAGGTGATGGTGCTGATGAACTAGCTAGATTGAAAAAATTGCCTCCACTACCTCCACCTGCATTACACGTTATTGAAAACTATAAGAATTTTTGCAAAAAACTACTTAATAGAGAACCAACGAGATCGTATATTGAAGACCTACAATTGTTCTTAGAGAAGAATAGAATCTACTTAGAGTTAATTGAGAAAACGATTAGCGTATACGATACTGTAGGTGCTTGTGCTATTGACGATAACGAACTTATTGTAGCAGGCGTTAGTACCGGTGGATTACTGCTTAAAATACCGGGTCGTGTTGGAGATTCGGCAATACCAGGTGCTGGATTCTACGCTACGAAGAATATTGCATGTAGTGCAACCGGTATTGGTGAGAAAATAATACGTACAATGCCGTGTTTAAGACTAGATCTTGAGTATGTTTCAACAGGTGATCTAGAGTTAGCATCAGACAGAGTAATAGATTATGTGAATAAAACAGTTGGAAAAGATAGTTTAGGTTTTATAGCAGTTAGTAGAGATGGAGATATCACGTGGAGATATAATACTGAAGCAATTCTAATAGGTTATGTTATAAACGGTGAAGTGAAAACAGAGATTAAAACCGGAGGAGAAAATAGTTAGCTAGAAATATTTTCAACTCAAATATTCTACTTCACAATTCTTTAAGATTTATTTTAAAAATCTTTTCTCTATTTTCATATAGTTAACAATAACATTAATCCACAAATATTTATTAAAGAATGTTCATCAATAGATTTAAAAAAGCTTCAGAGAAGTTTTATAGTAAATAATTTATTCATAACACATGATCCGCTCTATTGTTAAACAAAACTCTTCATTCTAGAGTAGAATCCTTTATCAAATACTATTTATAAAGATATTCGTGAAGTGAATAATACCTAACATATGGTGTATTCTCGCGAATCAATGAATGTAGTTTAGATATTTTATTTGATAAACCACTAACCAAATATATTTCAATACATAGTTTGTTGAAATGAAAATGCACATAGTTTTTAATAATATCCATATATTCATCGATATCTATCTTCTTACTTTTCTTCCCATGTTTTCTAACACAAATTAATAAACCACTACATTCGTGTTCTACTTCATAATGCCTGTGTTCGTAAACAAATTGTTTAATAGCTTCACATATAACACTAGAACGGTCACTTCTTATAATTCTAATAAACTCATCTAATTCAGTAGCTAGTTCGTTTGGAATAGATATACCGAATCTCCGCTTCATTTCCTACTCACCATTGAAGCTAAATATATCACTAGCAATACGAATCCAATTAAACCACTTGGAGGCAGATTTAGTAATATACTTAAATGTAAACCTATTAAAGAAGAATTCAATGCTAATAGTATTGATAATATTAATGCTTCTCTAGCACTCTTACTCACTATGGTAGCTATACTAGAAGGTATGAGTATTAAAACATGTTCTAGTATATAACCAACTATTTTCAATAAACCAACAACACCTATTCCGATTAAAGTATACGCTATAAGATCATAAACTACTATATTAACACCGCTTAAACGTGTTGAAACAATATCTATAGAGATTGACAACTGTTCGTGATAAGTTAATAGAGTAATCAAGAGACAGATTACAGCTAGAATTACTAACACACTTATTTCAAATAAATCAACGAGAAGAGGGTCGCCGATTATTATTGAACTCAAACTATACTCAATAGAGTAGTTTGTTAAAACATAATATATTGATACAATAGATAGAGAAGTTGTTAAACCTACGATAATAGATACAGCAATATTCTGTTCAATACCTTTATTGATCAGAAACCATGTAAGATACATTATACATAGACTTAAAAGTATTGAGTAAATTATTGGAAAACCTCCTAGTATCCTATATAGTGGTATCGAGAGAGTTACAGCTAATAATGCTGTATGAGGTGCTTCACCTGCTAAGAATTGTAGCCTACGTAGCGAGACAATAGTACCTATTGTGCTGAAAACCATAGATGATAAAATAATTGTTAAAACCCATAGAGGATTATATGTAAAAAATAGTAACAAAGCGTAAATAGTTGAGAATAAGAATACGGCAACGTATTTAACCAAGAACATCCCTCTTGACGACGATATATATTGTTAAAACAAATACTATTAAACCAATTACAAAAGTAAGTTGTTCTAAAACATCCTTGTAATTATTCGATAAACTAATATTCCTAAAACTCTGTTTCTCCAAGACTACACTCTGATTAGTTAACTCAACTAACTGACTGTATAAATACATTAGTTTTTCAACGAAAGAATTGTTTGAATAAGGAGAATATACTTTTAAAACAGGAATATTATTCTCAACAGCTTTTCTATAAAGCCAAATACTATATTCTGAAACAATTGGTTCAGTTACTACAATGTAATCAACTTCTTTACTATAAATAATTCTCTCTATGTAGCTAAGATCAGGGGTTATTTCTAAACCATGTTCTTTAATTAAAATATTGATTATTCTAAATCCAATCCATTCAATAGCATACTGAACATAAGGGTAATCGACTAAAGCTGTTTTATTCAATCTAGGTGTTTTAAAGTAAATATCTAGAACTTTATCAATAATTAAATAACTTTTCTCTCTATATACATCTTTACATCTAGGATTCAATAACTCTAATCTATTGACAACGTATTTAATGAATAAAACATAGTTAATTGGATCATATATAGGCATGTGATAGTTTAAACCACTAGTAACCGGGTTTAATTTGATATTTAAACCAGGTATTTCTATTAAATTAATTAATTGACTACTTTCTTTTCTATTTTCATAAAATCTCTCTATTTTTAATTCAAAATCTACGTGTCCAGTCAGTATCACTAAATCACTATTGCTGATAAACTCTATATCACCTGGTTTTAAACTATAATCATGAGGATCTATTCCAAATGGAACTATTGAAACTACTCTATCGCTATCACATATTAATCCTTCTAAATCATTCACGAGATTCGGAAAAGTAGTTACTATTAGTAAACCATTATTGTTTGAATATATTTGTTCAATACAAAATATCGTTACTAATAATATGAAGAATAATGAAATGAATTGATCTCTATACATAACATTCCTCTTTGTGCACGGTTATATATATTTAACTCTTGAACATATATGATAAAATATCGAGGTTTATTAGTTTTGATGAAAATAGTTATTGACAATATTACTGTAGCTTACGGTAGTGAAATTATTTTAAAGAACATGAATATAGTTCTACAAGGACCTGGTTTAATACAAATTCTTGGACCAAATGGTTCAGGTAAATCTACGTTATTGAAAACAATAACTGGTTTAATCAAACCAATTAATGGTAGAGTTTATTTAAACAATATCGATATTACGGGTAAACCAAGTTTAGCCGGTAAGTTCATAGGATACGTTCCACAGTTAACTAGTATTTCAAATATTCATTATCCAATAACAATATATGAACTCGTTACATGCTGTTACATGTTGAGTAGAAAATGGCCTAGGTTACTTCCGAGTAATAGTGTTAAGAAGAGAGTTGAAGAAGTTCTTATGGAACTGAATATTGGTCGTGAAAAATGGTTTAAGAAAATAAGTGAATTAAGTGGCGGTGAGTTTCAAAGAAGTTTACTAGCTAGAGCGCTTGTTAAAAATCCTGATATATTGTTATTAGACGAACCGTTTTCAAATATAGATCCACATGGTAGAGTAGAGTTTGCTGAAAGAATAGCGAAGTATAGAGAAAATAAACTAGTTGTTGTGACTACACATGATCCCACTATACTACTACCGTATACTGATTATGTTCTCTTATTAAATAGACATATTTACTACTATGGAAAACCGGGTTCTGTATTAAATAAAGAAGTATTGGAGAAAATATATGGTCGCGGATTTGTTGAACAAGCTGAGCATGTTTACATATTTGATTCACATATTTAACTATATTCTAATAATCGATAACATATACTTTACCGAATTTACCTAGATCAACTGAATCACCGGGTTTGTTTGAAACAGGTATTGCTCTGAGAGCAATTGGTTTCTTCTTAAAAACCCATATACTATACGTATCAAGCATGTATTTAGCAAGTTTTTCAATAGACTCGGGGACAACGATCATATCCGGACCAGCTACACATGTTGAAGTATACAATATTAAATCTCTAGCTTTAAGACAACCTCTTCCACCAGCTTCTATTAATCTATAGTCTTCTGCATAGGGAAGCATTACTTCATTAAAACCACGAGACTCTCTACTTAATTCAACTAGTTTACCGATCAACTCGTTTAACATGAGAATACCATAGTTAAAACCAGGTTCTAGGAATTTAAAACCCATTTCTTCAACTAAATCAACAACACTATTATCCATCCAAGGAGATATACTAAAGTCGAAGAATATGTTTTTAAAACCAGTTGTTTCTCGTATAATGAATTCTAATTCATCGAGATATTTCCTGAATACTAAAGGATACTTATCAATACTATTGTTTTCTCTCAAATACATTATAATATGTTTGGGTAGGAGGAAAGATAATCCGATGCTTTCAACACCACTACTCACAGTATCCGGGAAATAAGGTGATTCAACGAATTCTCTGTGAAAACAAATAGCTAATCTACTAGCATAGAATGGTTCAATACTGCTAATTCTATGAATTATCTCAGATGCTTGTTTAACGTATTCAACAGGTTTAATCCATAATCCATATAATGCTGTATAAAAACCTTTAACAGTAGATTCAATAACTAGTTCTCTTTCAATATCTGAAAAACCACTATATCCAATTGAAACAAGTATGTCGCTACTAGAATCTATTTCCTCAATAATTTTTTTCCTAATATCAACACTAATATGGGGGAAAACAATTCTTTTAGTAAATACACTGTAACCATTTTTCTCTAAAGTATTTTTCAAATCATTTAATATAGCAGTAGTTGAGTAATAGTAATCAATAAATTCTCTTACACTACTCTTATTCTCGAGGAAAATAGCAATAGATCTAATAACTGGTTTATTGTTGATAAGTGAATTCAACTTAAATACCCTTCTTTCACATTAAATATATCATCAATTATATATAATTGATTGAATTAAAATAAATTAGGAATCAATAGTTTAATTCAAATTACTAATAAATTCAATAACTATGAGTGGTTAACTAAATTGAGATGGCTTTATTTACTAACAATAATCATACCAACACTACTTGGAATGTTTACTACACTAGTTACTTTAACATTAATATTTCCACCAGGAGTTATTCTAACACCACCAGCTCCAGCTATACTAGAGATCGTTGATTTAAAAATCAATAGAAGCGGTAGAGATATTATCGTATTCATTACAGTTAGAAACGATGGAGACGAAGGACTATATATCCAGAAAATCTACGCTAATGAAATAGAAGTCGTCTCCAGATCAATATATTTAGAACCAAGATCGACTGAAAGAGAGATATCGTTCGTTCTACCTCGTAGAATAGGTAGTGAAGTTGAGATTATAGTATTTTGGAAATCCGAGAAAAGCGAAGAAATAGTGGAAAGTAGAAGAACGGTTACAATCCCCCGCTCCTAGTCTATTCAATTTAAAACTCTAAACTCTTATATATCAATAGAGTTGGTCCAAATGTCTAAGGAAGTTAATATTGTTATTAGAGGAAAACCTAGTTATGAGAAATGGAGTATCTATCAATGGATATTAGAAACAATCCATATTTTAGAGAGAGAATACTGTATTAAAATAAATGTTTCTACAATCGATAGTTTAGAGAGTAATCCAGTTATTATTATCAATAACTATGTTATAGATGAAATACCATTTGACGAAGGATATGTTATAGAATGTTTGAAGAAAATTTTAGATAAACTATTCCAACTATGTATTGAATAATGTGGTTTAAATGTCTGAATTACGTTTAATAGAAGGAGAGACTTATCTATATAATGGATTAATTTGGATTGCTAAAGGGTATCAACATCCTCCAGGTAAAGTCATAGCCTTCCCTAAATACAGTTTATTAAACTACAGTAAACTAAGTATTAATAGTTTCTACGAAAAACTCTACTATTGGGATTGTTTAAAAATTGAAGCCCCAACTCTAGATATTGATAAAATATACCACTACACTCCAATTGTCGATAATAGTATTCAATCTATTGTTAAGACTCTATCAGAGCTGATTGGTTTTGAAAACTACTCTATAACTGGTAGTGTTTTATTGAGTAAATATATTGAAAATAGAGATCTAGATATAGTAGTCTATGGTTTTAAAAGAGAATACATAGAAACAATTGAGAAATTGATTAACAAAGAGATTTTGAAACCGTTGAATTACGGAGACTTATACAGTGAATACATGAGTAAACATGTTAATAGAATTGATTTTAAAACATATTTTAACATAAAGAAGAATACTAAACTACACTTCTTCTACAGAGATATTCATGTAAACTTAAGATTTAATAAATATGAAAAAGGTTTTAACAAATGCATAGACCCTGTATATCGAAGAGAATTTCTCCAAGGTGAGATTGTTATAATAGAATGTATTGATAAATACGTCATACCTTCAAAATACATTATTGAATACAATAGCAGAGAATACTACTTAGAGAGCTATAGAGAACTATATGCAGAACTACCTCTTGGAAAATATTATGTTAACGGTTTTCTAGAATATAGAAGTTCAGGAGTATATATAATCCCGGATCACGGTTATCTAGTTTATAAAAATACTTAGATATCGACAAAAAGTTTTAGTAAAGTTTATAACATATTATCTTATATCTTCATATTAAGAGATCCTTTTATAACGGTGGATTGTTTGGAAAAAATACATATTAGAGATTCTATTTATGATGAAATACCTGTTTATAGAGAGATAGAAGAACCTGTTATAAATAAATGGGAGATTCAGAGACTTAGGTATATTAAACAACTACAATTAACATATCTCGTATATCCAACTGCTTTACATACTCGTTTCGACCACTCTCTAGGAGTAATGCATATTGCTTCTGAATTTCTCGAACACGTTTTAGATAATGCTGATAATATTGATATTCTCAAGAAACCGGCTGAATTAGAAGTTGTTAGCGATAATGTTTTTAGATTATTCAATAGAGTTGTAGCTAGATTAGCTGGTTTACTCCACGATATTGGTCATGGACCATTAGGTCATTTATTTGATGAATATATTGTACCAAATATTTTGAAAAACAAATTAGACGTATTGGATAAAAAATGTTTTTCACATGAAGTAATAAGTTTCTTAATATATTGGCATAGATTGAGAGATGATATTAAAAAGATTTTAGAAAAAATAGATGTCTTCAAGAGATTTACAGATGTTTTAATCGAATGGCTAGATCAAATAATGATACCAATATGTTGGGACCGTGATACTGGTAAATCGATCTATCACGATGAATTCAAAGTAAACACTAGTGGTTACGGATACTTTATAAGAATGATTGTTAGAGATTACTTATATCCAGCAGATCTTCTTGATTATTTAATACGTGATAGTAAATTTACGGGAACTATTGAATTAGGTTTTATAAACAGACTGAGATTAATGAGATATACTAAACCAATATCATATGATCAAGTTATTGATAAAATCCCATCCACTGGGAAAAACCCTCCAACACCTATATTAATGGTTTTAGATGAAAAAGCTCTAGGAGATCTCATTAGATATCTAGATGCTCGTAAATTGATGTACGAAAACGTTTACCTACATAAAGCTATTAAAGCTTTCGATTGGTCAGCTATTAAAATATTAAGTGAAGATGAAGTATGGTATCATATCGGTTTTAATAAAGACTTATTGATAAAAGCTATTGAAAAACCCAGAGATTCGAGTATAGTTAATGCTTTTCTAGACGAATACCTTGATTTAACGGATCACGTTTTACTCAAAATTAGAGATCTAGTTAAGAGAAATAATATTAAAAATGAAGTTGTTAAAGAACATGTTAAAGCATTATTTGATTATAGAAAACCTTTATATAAATCAATTCATAGTGAATTAATACCTGCAACTCCACATCTATTAGAAAATTCAAGAATATCTACACGTATATATGAATTTGAAGAAGAATTGAGAAAAACAATTGTTGATAAAATCAATTCCCCTGATTTATATGAACAAATCATAGTAGGTATTGAACAAATACAGATCTATCCAGGTACTGCTTGGAATATACAGGGTCCATACGTATACACGACTATTGATGGTTCGATAAGAGTTTATACTATCGAAGATTTTTCCGAGAAATATCATATATCAAATATTGGAATAATTAGATTATATATTGACAGATCCCTTATAGAACCACAAAGACGTAGATTTATCAATGAATTGATGAAAGTATTTATAAACGAAGTTAAGGACAATTCTGAGAATAGAAAGAAACTAGAAGAATTAATCGGTATAATAACAATATCGACAATCACAATGTAATGAAATAGAATTTATCTGGTTTAATTGATTCATCAATTATTGTTAATAATCCACATACGTTGTCTACACAGATTTCACGTAACAATCCTTTTCGTTTGAAATAGAGAATTTGATAACCTAGTTTAACCGAATAGGGTCCGAGCCCTGTCCAAAACCAGTCTCTCCAATAATCTCTAATCAATTTCTCCTTTACCAATTTATAAGTATAGATGTGAATTGTGTGTGGCATGAATACTTTTCTATAGAAGCGATAGTATGAGTAAACAATACTATATAGAATTTTAATAATTTCATCATTAATGATAGTATCTAGCATTTATTAAACCCTAATTTGTATAAGGAATTTTTCTAATATAAAGAAACATTAATGTATTAAAACAATAATACTGCGTTAATTAAACAACTAATATTGAAAACAATACAACTAAATAAACATAGTATATTCTATCTTATCAACACATTCTTCTATACAGTTCTCGTTAAACCAGGAGCTATCTCTTGAAGCCATTTTATAGTTAGATGCTATAAATCCTCTAATTGTAGATTCTAAACAATTATATCTCCTACTCATATAGAAAGAAGAAACAGCTAGTAAAACATCACCAGCACCTATCTTGCTTACAATATGAGTATTAGCTGGTTTAAAATAGTATACGATTCCTCTATCTATTAAATATAATCCCGCTTCATCCATTGAAATCTGAAAACAAGTACCATGTTTAGTAGAGTAATCTCTCAAAACACTGATTACCTCGATGAAATTGTTTGAAAAACAATATTCATAGATATTGCCATGAACTATTTTGAAATATTTGAAAATATTGAATAGATCATCACTCCATTTATTAACAATCTCTGAATCAACTATATCACGTGTTAAACCATGTATTTCAAGACCGGTTACGATACTATCTTTCAACACTGTATTTAGAAAATCTTCGTTGAATTCTACTTCGTTAAAAACAGGGGTAAATAATAATAGATCAGGTTTAACAATACTATACACTTCAATAACTTTATTTAAAGATATTCTACAACCTCTCTTTTTCAAAGCAATAGCTTTATCGTTTTTAATCACAAAAACTGGGTTAGATGGACAACTATACTCCCATATATTGATTACACTATATAGTTCTCTATACAGTTCTCTATATTTTTCAGATATAGATGTTAATACATGTACATTACAACCTAGTTGAGCTAATGACCAGCTACTATAGTAACTAGAACCACCTTTATTTAAATAACCATTTAAATCGTCTACAGTGAAATTACCTATAACTAAACACTTCAAATCAATCACTTAATTTAATTATATGAACAGCACAGGATAAACAAGGATCTAGTGATCTAATAATCATTTTAATTCTATTAATATTCAAATCACTTTGTTTTCGAATATAGTGAATCGGCATATTCTCCATAGCATAGACGTTTAACTGTGTAGGAGTGATAATGCGAGAATTAATTATCCTATTCTTCTCAACTAAGTAACTATGATATAGAACCCCGCGAGGTGCTTCAACAAAAATATTGTATAGATTATCTTCTAATCTGATTTTAACATAGTTGATCGAAGGTTTTCTAAAACGATCTACAAATTTCTCTATATAATTAATAGAGTATATTATTTCAACAATTCTACCGATGATTGAAGCATATATGTTTTGAAAAACATTGTTTAAACAATATTCACTAAGATATTCGTCAATAATATCTCTAACGTAATACATATAGTTATTTAATCTAGCTAATGGACCGGTTAGATATAGTTCACGATCATATAAACAATATCTAGAACCATTCGAATCCTCTCTACTAATATCGATTAACTTACTTTCATATTTATCTACTGAAATCACTTCATTACCATAGATTACTCTATCTGAATAGAATGGATACTCTTTATCCAACGATACAAGTGTTTTAAAATAATGTTTTTCACTAAATAAATCTCTATGTTTATATATTATTCGGATTAATTCCCTGAGATTTGATTTAAAATCATTGAGGATATCCGTTGATCTACTTATTCTTTCTTTATCTGGATAATGGTATACACCTCCTAATTTAATATTGATAACATTGTGTAATCTATATTCAAAACAATTAGCTAATTTATAGACAAAATTATAGAGTTTTGAACAAGTACGAGCTAGATCGCTGTATTTGATAAATAAATCATTTATTGATTCAACATTCAGTATATCGGGCAAATATAGGAAACAAGTGTGGATTAAATGACTCTTAATTCTCTCAATACTCAGCAGTACTTTTCTATAATCCTCAACCTCCTCTGGTATTTCAATATTTTTTTCAAAAGATTTAACGTAAGCATATATGTGTGATACACCACATAATCCACATATTCTAGAAACAATATCAACACCGTAATCTACATCAATACCATATAGTATTTTCTCGAAAAATCTCTGTGGTTCAGTGAAATTGATTTTTACTTTAAAACTATCTTTGTCGATTACAATATCTATTCTACCTTCGCCTTCAATTCTCGATAATATATTACTGAACATTTCGACCACTACCAATGTATTTATTGAAAACACTGAGTGGAAAACCCATTTTAACAACTACTTCTCTAAATAAATCGATCTCTCTGATACTTACATCTTCACGTAAACCATTACATCCAATACAATTCCTACCAATTCTCGGACATAATGCTCCACAACCAGATCTCGTTAATGGACCCATACACGGTATTCTCCGATCTATTAAAATACATGTTATATTATTTCTCTTACACTCAATACATAGTGATTCACTTATTTTAATATCTAAACCATTCAACAATATTTTAAACAATAGATTCAGTAATAAATCCGTATTCACGGGACAACCTGGTAGAATATAGTCTACTTTAACAACACTAGAAACTGGTTTATTATACTCTAATGTATTATTTTGTAAACCACCTTGTATAGAACAATTACCAATAGCTATGAAAAACCTAGATCTATTTCTCAATTCTCGTACAAAACTCTCGTTTTCTAAATTAGAAATAGATCCTTCTACAAAAACTGCATCGTATTTATCACAAATAATCTCATCAGATAATAACGGTGAATATAACTCAACTCTATTTAATAAATCCGGATTGCGCGAGAATACTGTTATGAATTCTAGTATACAGCCCGAACAAGATGTCAGCTTATACAAGCCTATCTTCATAAACCATCAATCCATAAATATCTAGATATATCACAGTATTTGAAAACAGGTCCATCTAAACAGACTAAGTAATGTCCAAACTGACAAGTACCACATAATCCAATACCACATCTCATCCTTCTTTCTAGAGATAGATAGATATTTTCACATCTCAAACCTTTTTTAACTAGTTTCTCAACACTCTTCTTCATCATTATCTCAGGTCCACATATGTATGCAACAGTTTTATCACTTAGTTTTATTTTATCAATAAGATCTGTTACAAAACCAGTATATCCACTCCAACCGGGTTCTGGATTATCTATTGTTAAATATAGTTCAACCCCAGAGATTCCACTCCATTTCTTCAAATCTTCTCTATATAGAAGTAAATTAGATGAACGTGCTCCATATAGTATTTTTAAACCATTAAATTTTTCAATATTATCTATAACGTGTTTAATCAAAGGCTTCAAAGGCGCTAAACCTATACCTCCAGCTATTACCAGTAAATCCCAATTCAAGTAGTTTTCTAAAGGCCATTCTCTACCATAAGGTCCGCGAACACCTATATAAGAGTTCTCGCGTATGTTTTCAAATATATAATTTGATACAGCTCCAACAGATCTAATGGTTAAACCAATTATCAATCTATCACTATAAACAATTATATCGGATACAGAAACAGGTATTTCACCAAAACCCCAGGCGTAAACCATGAAGAATTGCCCGGGTTTAACATTGACATTACTATTCAGCTCTATATAATACGTCTTAGTATCGATTGTTTCATTAACAACTCTAATTACACGTACTCTTTTAGGCTCCAGATCTCTCAGCATCTTTACCTACAACCTCTTTATAAATATTGAGAAAATCTACACCCAATGGACACCAAGCTATACATCTACCACAACCTGTACAACCAGTAATACCTATTTTCAATGGTTTAAATAAGAACTTATGCAGTATGAAGTGGCGGAATCTCATATATAGCTCTCTTCTATAGTGAAAACCAGCTGTTAAACCATATAAGTATAGTAAACAACCAATCCATTTTCTAAATCTATATACTTCTTTCTCTACGATAACGTCCTGTATCTCAGTACAGAAACAAGTTGGACAAACTGCATTACAATTTCCACAACCAATACATTTACTCGAATACTTAATCCAAATATTCTCGTTTCCCATTTCTTTGTCAAAAAATTCTTTCAAAACAATTGGATTAAAAAAATTGGTTTCACAACGAATCCTATTAATAATATAATTGTATTTACTAATTAATTCACTATCAGCTCTACTTAAATCAAGCTTATTAATAATTTCATATCCTCTAACACTACCCGGTTTAAAAACAACGATGTTTTCGATAAAAGCATATGCTAGATCGTAGTTAGATTGAACCATCGGTCCAGTTCCAATTGATCCACAGAAACAGTTAGAAAACTTACTCGTACACTCTTCTACAACAATATATTTTACTCTACTCCTTCTCTCTTTGTAATAAGGGTCTCTATCTAGGAGTTTATCGAGTATAAGTATTGCGTTAAGATCACATGGTTTAATAGGAAATAATACTGTATCTGAACCATTGAAACAATGTTTTATATTAAAACTAGTGTCTATAATGTACATTAACTGATTCGATGGAAAAAGAATATTTTTAACTGAATTATCAGGTATTCTACTAACGTTACTATTCCAGTAATCTAAAAGATTTTCAACCGACGATACATAACTGTATTTAACAACATTGTTTATTTTATTTAAACCATATACTGTTAAATCATTGTTTTTAAAATAATAGAACATATCTATTAAGTTTTTTCTAGAACCACGATAGATTTCATCCAATTATTCCACACCGTTTTTTATAATAATTAGAGAGATTATAAAAACATTGAAAACAGTGAAAACCTATTTTTATAAAACCAATAGATATCTGTTCATAGAATTAGTTTATTTAAAATTATTACATTTGTATATTTTAATTAACTTTTAAAACAGTTTATTTAAAAGGTGTTTAATAATTGAATATACGTGAAGAAGACTACTATGAGTGTTTTAATGAAGATATTTTAACAGGTCGTATAAATTTACGTAATATAAAGTGTCCATCTTTAGTATTAATCGGTTACACGAGTGTTAAGGGAATTGTCGTAAGCGATAACTTAGTTATCGTCGGCGGTGGTTTTATAAATTTTCTAGCATGTAATCGTTGTTTAATAATTTCACATAGTAAACCTTTTATATTGAATAGAGTTTACTGTAAGAAAGCATATATTATTGGAACTAAGCATCCCGTTATTGTAAAATATATTAAAACAGGTGAAGCTTATTTAACTAACACTGTAGTGGATGAAATAGAGTCTAATAGACTTATAATTAACCGCAGAGTATGTATATCTAGTTTAAAGAAATGTATAGAAGTAGTTTTTAAAACACCTTATTGTTGGATTGAGGAATTGAATTGTAAACCTTTTCAAGTATTATTTGAATATTAAACAATGATCGGTAAATATTCATATGTAAAGAAACAAGTAAATAGATCATTGAATAGAATTTAAACCACTTTAAAACCCCCTTTAAACATTATTGTTTCATGTTCAAACACCGGGGGAGGGGGTTTGAAACAAAGTCTTCTAGTTTCTATATTCGTTATAATCCTTATCGTAATCAGTATTAGTGCATTCTATGCAGGATTGATGTATGGAAGCGAGAGAAGGGAAGTTGTTAAAACATGGAAACCTCCCGAAAAGATTAAAGCAGCTTGGATCTACGTAGGTCCTATCGGTGATTTCGGTTGGACATATGCTCACGATATTGGTCGTAGAGTTGTTGCTAAACTATTTAGTGAATGACTTGAGACAACTTATGTTGAGAGTGTTAGTGAAGCTAGATTAGCTGAAGTTATCGATAATCTAGTTGCTCAAGGATATAACGTTATATTTACAACTAGTTTCGAGTTCATGGAGAAAACTATTGAGAAAGCAAAACAATACCCCAATGTAATTTTCTTCCACTGTTCTGGTTATAAGAGAGCACCGAACTCTGGTACTTATTTCGCAGACTTGTATCAAGTATATTATTTAAACGGATTAATAGCTGGTGCATTAACTAAGACAGGTCAGATTGGTTACGTAGCGACACACACTATACCTGAAGTTGTTAGACACATTAATGCATTCGCTATAGGAGCTAGAGAAGTGGGTGAACAACTAGGTAAGAATATAAAAATACATGTTATAGAGATTGGAGAATGGTTTAACCCCGATAAAGCTAGACAAGCAGCTAGAACACTCTATGAACAATACAATGTTGATGTCATAGCTTTTACAGAAGATAGTACAGCTATCGTTGAATACTCTGATGAAATTACTAGAGAATACTTAGCTGGTAGGAGAGATAGACCATTATACGTTTTCTCACACTATTCGCCGATGTATATCTATGGACCCGAAACAACAGTATCTGGTCAATTAGTTAGATGGGAGGTTATATATATTGATATATTAGCGAAGATTAAAGCTGGAGTATTAACACCCTATAATTTAGAAAACGTTGATCTATGGTATCTACTTAATACCGGCGCCGTAGATCTAGGTGCACATATTTATGAGAATGGAAGTGTTATGTATATCAATCCTAAATACGTAGATTTGTTGAAAAACATAATCGTTACTGATAAGTTAACTGGAGAAAAAGTATCTGTATATGAACTAGTGTTTCGTAGATACGAAGCATTTAGAAACGCTCCATTACTCATAGGATTACAGTACAATGCTATAACACATAAATATGAATCGATCGATAAGATAAGAATAGAACCTATTAATCCAGCTAAACCAGATCCTCAGTCTAGAATCGATTATTATATATCAACATTATTTGAACCATTTACAGGACCATTAACTGGATACAATATTAGTAATACACAACAGAAAATCAATATACCATCTGGTAAGAGATTAACACACTACGAATTATGGACCATGGATTGGTTTCTAGAATACGTTATCTACATTGGTAAGATAACGTAATGAATCAATACATTATAATAATCTGGGATTTAAAATGAGTATTGAAAACTCAAACTTTTTTTCTAAACAACCATTCCTCGTAGCTAAAGGGGTTTCAAAAACATTTTCAACAATTAAAGCTCTTGATAAAGTAGATTTCAATATATATAGTGGTCAAATACATGGTTTACTTGGTGAAAACGGTTCTGGTAAATCAACACTTGTTAAAATACTCTATGGAATATATACACCAGATGAAGGAGAGATCTATATAGATAATAAGAGAGTTTATATTACATCACCTAGTGTGGCTATTAAAAACGGTATAGTTCTTGTTTCCCAAACACCTATATTAATAGATAAATTCACTATTGTTGAAAACATGTTAATGAGTTTGAAACAATATAGTTTATTAACTAAAAGTAAAACGATTTACAGTTTTTTAACTGATTTCTTCAATAAAATAGGTTTAAAAATAGATCCTAATACTGAAGTGTATAAATTATCATACACTGAGAAACAATTTGTAGAAATATTTAGAGCAATACTACTCAATGCTAAAATCCTCTTACTCGATGAAGTAACTACTTTCCTACCCAGTAGTGAGAAGAAGAAATTGTATAGTTTATTCAAAGAATTAGTTAAAACTGGAAGATCAATTGTTTTAATCACACATAAAATAAGCGATGCATTAGAAATATGTGATTATTTAACAATCCTTAGACGAGGTAGAGTTGTTTTAAATACACCATGTAGTGGTATTTCAATAGATTATATTAGAAAAAACATGTTTGGAGAAACAGATTATATCAATTCGAAAATACATGTTGAACCGGTGAGCAATAAACTAGTTCTCAAAACAGAAAATATCTGGGTTAAAGGTGGATCAGGTGAGTATAGAGTTAAAGGAGTATCAATTTATTTAAGAAAAGGTGAAGTACTCGGTATAGCTGGTGTTACAGGTAATGGTCAAATAGAATTGCTCGAAGCAATATATGGTTTGAAGAAAATTGAGAAAGGTAGAGTATTTATCGAGAATACTGATGTTACTAATAAAGATACTGGTTTTATTAGAAAAATGGGTATTGGATTCATACCGGATGATCCGATTAAATATGGTTTGAGTATTGAAAACAATATTGTTGAAAACTATGCTTTAATGGAAACAAATAGTTTTCTAATAAATTGGAGTTTATTCGAGAAAAATGCGCGAGAATATATTGATAAATACAACATTACTACACCAGATGTCTACTACCCTGTTAAACTACTTAGTGGGGGTAATTTAATGAAAGTTCTTATCAGTAGAGAACTTGAGTATTCTTCTAAAATATTAATTGCTTGTAATTTAACAAGAGGTCTCGATGAGTATACAAAATACTTGGTTAAAAAACTCATCTATGAGAAAACTAAGAATGGTCTATCAGTAATATTTACAAGCGATGATCTAGATGATGTTTTAGAATTTAGTAGCCGTATACTCGTTATGAACTCGGGGATTGTTGTCGGAGAGTTTAGTGCTAATAATGTCAATAGAGATGAGGTAGAGAAATTGATGGTGATGTAGTTGATCAGCATAAATATCGCTATTGTTAAAAGGAAAAAACCTCTACCTAAGTGGTTAATACCTTTACTATCTTTAATAAGTGGTATTTTAACATCGTTATTAATACTGTACATTGTTTCACATGGATCTATTAATCCATTGGATGTATTAATAGCTATAGGTAATTCAATAACTCAACCTAATCTACTTTTAAAAAACTACGCTATGCTACTTGTAATCGGTTGTGGTTTATTAATTAGCTTCAAAGCAGCTATCTGGAATATTGGTGGTGAGGGTCAATTCTATTTCGCAGTAATCGGTGCAGCATGGTTTGCATTATATAGTGGATTAGCTGAAATACCTATTATTAACAAGTTTTTAATGATAGCTCTTGGTTTAACAACGGCTTTAATATGGATTTTAATAACAGCATTAATACGTGGTTATATTGGTTTAGATGAAGTACCTGTAACACTTCTCATGAACTATATTGCATACAATATTGTAGATTATTTAGTTAACAATCATTGGCGTGAACAAGTCTATAGATATACTAGAACTCCTACTATACCCGTAGAAACATGGTTTACCAACATACCTTTTACAAACGCTACTCTAGAATTATTGTTAATTACTTTAGTAACAATTCTACTAACATGGATTATACTTAATTATACATATATTGGTTTATTTATACGAACTATGGGTTCAAACCCGAATGTTTTGAAAACAATAGGTGTAGATGTCTCTAAAACAATAATTTATGTTCTGATAATAAGTGGTTTATTAATTGGATTAGCAGGTGTAAGTTATCTTGCTGGAGATACTCATTTAATATCATCACCAGTTATCGCACAAACACCTTACTATGGATACACTGGTATTCTAGTAGCATGGCTATCGCTACTTGAATTAAAATATCTATTTGTAACAACATATATTGTTAGCGCACTAATCAACGCTGGGATAAATATACAGATAGTTGGTATAGGTGGAGCTTCAATAGTTAATCTAATGATTGGTTCAATATTGTTAACATATACTATTCTATTCGTTTTCCACGAGTATAGTGTTAAAATAATTATTAAGAAGTGATCTGGATTGATAGATATATTATCAATTATTCTAAATACTTGTCCACTATTCATAGCTTATCAAATAGCTTCAATTGGACATAGTGTAGTTGAGAAAAGTGGTGTTTTAAATCTAGCTATAGATGGTTTATTTGTTCTAGCAATATCTGTTTCATTCATGCAAGCTGTATATAGTGGTAATGATATTCTATCATCTATACTATTATCAATAGTAGTAACTCTACTCATTGGATTATTCATAGTATTTATATCGACAAAACTACCTGTGAGTCAGGGAGCTATTGGTTTATCAATAATGTTCATATGCTATGGTTTAGCAGGTATTTTAGGCGTTCCAGCCAGATCTCACCAGGGTTCAACTGGTTTGAAAATAGGTTTTAATATACAGCAGAATATTGTATACTCAATTATAGCATTAGTCTTAACCATATTATTAACAATACTAATACACATGATAATCGAGAAAACTAAACTAGGTATTGCTATTAGAGCATGTGGTGAAAACCCGTTACATGCTGAAGCACTAGGTGTAAACGTATTACAGATTAGATTAATAGCTGGAGCTATTGGTTATGGATTAATCGGTTTAAGTGCTGGATTATTTGAGTTACTATATTCACGCTTATGGCGTGAAGGACACGGTATGGGTCATGGATGGATTGTTTTAGCAATATCTCTAAGTAGTGGTAGAAACCCATTACTCTGTTTAGCAACAACTTTTCTATTCTCAACACTATACGAGTATAGATTTAGTCTACTAGTATTTGGAATACCGCGTGAATTTATTGAAACACTTCCATATATTGTAGCAATATTATCAATGATCATCTATAAAACAACACCACTTGGTGAAAAGCTTAAACCACCACAGTATTTAGGTAAACCGTATTTCAAAGAAGAGAGAACAATATAATTTTTTAAAGAAACCCGCTCAAACTTACGTTTTAAATAGTTTTCTCTATATATATCAACAACGTTACTGATAACTATGTTTTATTAAAACTATATTGTTTGAAAACAGGAAATTACCATTTCCATCAATATGTTTAAATTCATTTTGAATTCACTTGAATCTAAGACTGAGGTTATAGAAATTTAATAAATTAAACTGTGGAGCGACTTAGTTAACAAGAGTTTAACTACATTTATTTACAGCTTCCATTCTAATTTCAACGATTTTTTCTCTAAGTATTACGAGGTTTTGATATATTTGAAACACTAGTCCCGGACTCACTTTTTCATCCGGCTTAAGTCTATTTATAAAACTAATTATTTTATCAACGAGATCAATTGCTTCCTCTAGTTTCCAAACAATAGAGCTGTAACCTCTATTTGTCAATCAGAACACCTATTAAATATATTGGTCGTTTTTTATAAAATACTATTTCTTATTTAACATCATTTTTTGTTTCAATCTACAGAAACTACATGGATCTATGGATGAATGAAATCCACATACACTACATTTCACAAGCTTTTTCCCGTTCATTTCCATAGTTTTCTCTATTCTAGGTATTATTTTCTCAACTATGTTTTTCAAAAATAGTATTCCTATACCGGGATGTTTTTCTTCCAACACAAGTAGTTGATTTTTAAAACTCTCTACTAGTGTTTTTTCTTTAACTGGTTTATATGGACATTTACCTATAGCTATTTGATCAATTGCTTTACAATATATTTCCGTTTCATATTCGTATGTGAAATATAGTGGTTTAGCTCTAGCTATAAATGAGTATTCAGCAGGATTATATGGTTTTAGTTTAATTAATTCATTCAGAGATCCGTTAACGAGATTACTCATTACAAAACAATACATATCATTTAGATTATGGCCAGTTAATATGAGATCGAAGTTTTTTTCAAAAGCTATTTTATTAAATAAATATCTCTTAACAACACCACATATGCTGCAAATAGGTTTAAACAATACTCTCTCTTTAATCTTCTCGTAAACTTTATCAATTGTAAAACCTTCTTCATCACTCAATCTATAAACAATAAGATCTATACCAAGATTATCAGTAAATTTTTCAACAATATTTAGAGCTTTCTCACTATAACCATTAATACCTAAATCCAAGTATAGTGCTTTTATTTCAAAACCATTCTTTTTCAAATAAGGAACGAGACTGTGAGTTAATGAAATACTATCTTTACCACCAGATATAGAGAATAATATTCTCCTACAACTACGTGGAACATATTTCTCAAAAGTTTTCAAAACTCTGCGATTAAAATATTGAATAAAATGTTCTCTACAAAACCAAGCGTTAGCCCAGGGTATTTTAACCCAGCCATTTTTGCTACATATTTTACATAAACCCATAAAACTCCTCTCAGTAATTCAAAGACAATAGATTGTTTAAAGAAATTATATCAATAACCGATCCAAAACCCGTGTTTAGGAATAATTTATTATCTCAAAAATAAAACCTTTTACTAAAACATTAGACCAAATTTTAACATTTAACTAAACTATTATTAAATACCGGCTTTAGAGTAGTTTAATAAACTCCATTATACTTATCAAACCAGTGTTTTATACATGATTCTTGATTCATAGTTATTGGTTTCAGAAACTAATTTGCTATCAACTATGGTTTAGTAGAAACGTTTTGTTTAGTTTCAAAAAGTTTTATTTACTTTAGAATTTGAGTGATTAAGCAGATTTAATGTGTTGTGTTCTATCAGCATAATTTATAGTGTAATCCTTCGGCTTCAATCTTTCAACAATATATTGGAATGCTTTCCACGGATCGCTTTTATCTCCACAAGTGTAGACATCTACTGTTGCATATCTATACTCAACCCAAGTGTGTATAGCTATATGGCTTTCCATAATGAGCGCTATAACAGATACTCCTCCTTTCAAACCACCGAAACTATATGATTTAACATCGACTAGAGTCATATTAGCTAGTTCAGCTGCTTTAACAACTGTTTCGATAAGATATTTTTCATCAATAGCTAATTCTCTCGGAATACCGTAGAGATTACCGTAAACATGTTTACCAATAATATATTCTTCTACCTTATCAACCCGGGTTTCAGTCGCCACATTGATCACCTCCTATCTATTTTTTGAAACAACCATGTTAAATCCCTTGGATCACTTCTCTCAATCTTTTCTTCAATCAATCCATGAATTATTATCGGTAAAGCTATAGTAGCATCTACGTATACAGTTCTCTTAATAGCATTAGGACTCACCTTACCCCAACTCACTGCTTCCTCAAGTGTTGCGCCTGATAAACCACCCCATTGAGGTGAATCAGTAGTTATCTGTACAGCGTATTCAAAACCTTTATAGTAATCTCTAATACCTTTTGATTCAGCTAATAATGTCTGAGCTACAGTAACTAGGTTAATATAGTCTTTGGGCACACCGCCTCCTATGTATATAGCTGATAGTTTATCAAACCTATTTCCTATTTCAACGAGCTGATCGAAATCTCTAACCATATCGATTACAATACTATAACCCTCTCTTCTAGCTAAAATAGATGCTATACCATAAGCACTATCAGTAAGTGCTGGTGAGAAAACAGGCACACCTTTTCTATAAGCAGTTGACACTATACAATCAATACCTATTTCAGCTAAGTATTTTCCAAACAAATATAGAAACTCCATAGACGAGTAAATTGAACCGGGTTTCAAAGTTTTAATAAAATCTCTAATTAAATACTCCATTTTACGATATTCAATTTCATCAGCGTAGACATCGTAGAATCTATCAATCTTGTATTTCAAAAGCTCAGCATCATCTACATATTGTGAACCAAGATAGTATTTAAAACCCATTGCTTCATAGATATCCTCGGATATGTTAGCACCTGTCGATACGAGAACATCTATATATCTCTTCTCAATAAAGTACTTGATCAGTTTCCACATTCCAGCAGTACTCATTGAACCAGCTAATCCCATGAAAATAGTATTACCAGGAGTGTTAATCATTTCTTTAATAATCCTATAGACATCTCCGAAAGCTCTGCCTTGGAACGCAGTATACCGTAGAGCATTTAATAACTCGGATAATGATTTATTCGATGGTTCAATCGATTTCAATTCATATTTCAAATAAATATCTCTTCCCAACCTCTAAACCCTATTTTCAAAACTATATGAGACCGTATTCTCTATAATGTTAAAATGAGATTAAAAACTGATATAAACTTATATAAATAAACAAGAGTATTGAATGAAAGTATTTTTTTAACCTTATGAAAACATACATGATTGATTAAATACCAAGGTATTACTACCAACACTTGCTTATAAGTTTACTAAAATAATTATTTTATAAAAGAACTCAAAACCCATATTTGTAAATTTTTTAGTCATTAAACATATTTTTAAACTAGAAATTAAAATAACTCTATGTGGGTAGAGTGTGTAGAGTAAATGGAATCTATAGATAATTCGTTAATAGACGATTTAGATAAGAATCCTAAATATGTTTTCCACGAATTGCTTGAAATACTAACTCTTTTCTATACATTTCGTGAACTAAGCAAGATATTAGACGTACCTGTTCAAACACTTTGGAAATACCGTACGCTTAGAGCTACACCTGAGAAAGAATCTGCTTTAAAACTCATTTCCAAAATAAGAAGTAGTAGATTGATAGAAGAAATACTCGACAAATTGAAGAATTCTCAAGATGAACCACTTGTTCTTCTCAATAAACCAGGTGTTTTAGAATTAATAACTTTTATAGCATGTGATCATGTTAGAAAGCTTAAACCAAGTTTAATACTAGCTATGCCTGATCCATATTCATCAGCTATCGCTACTTTAACTTCTGTTAAGAATAGAATTAGACTGTGTTTATCTGATAAACAATTAAGTCCTAGAAATAGCATATGTACAGTAATTGTTGATTCAGATAATAGAGTAACTCCATTATGTGTTCCAACAGAATGTTTCTCTAAGAGAAATAAAGTAATGGTTATATCATCGATCTATTTAAACGGTTATATTAAATCAATAGTTAGTATTTTGAAGAAAAGTGGTCAAATACTAGATGAAATATTCATAGTTTATGGTTCTAGAGATGTTGTTGAAAAAGAAATAAGTGAATTAAAAGAACTGAATATAAACTACTTCATAGTATTCAATAAGAACAGTAAGTAGAGAATATAACTATAGTTCACCTATTGTTCTCAAGCCTTCTTCATAACTTATTTTCAATATTTTTTTATTCAATTCAAGTGTTTTACCTCTAAAGATTAGTTCTAAACTCTTCTCTAAGTGTCTGTAATCGATTAATTTCTGTAAACCTGGGTCTATAGCATATGAGTATCCGATTATAGCAATATTTGCAGATATTATTGTTCCAATAATTCTCTTAGATATATCATTAGCGTCAACAAGATATACTTTAATATTTTTTTCATTAAATTTGCTCATTATGTGTTCTAAACTAGGGTATTTAGATAATGGAGGTGGCCATATGAATTTATTGATAACAACTTTAGTATTCAAACCAATGTATTCGCTATATCTAACAGCTTCTAACGCTTCCATAGCAATATATAGGTCGGCCCCACCTCTGGGTATTAAAGGAGCTTCTCCACGTCCTATTCTCACCTGAACATTTAACGTACCTCCACGTTGTGATAAACCATGAACTTCAGCTACTGTAACGTCTTGTCCAGCTTCTATAGCTGCTGAACCAAGTATCCTACCTATAGTGAGTAATCCCTGACCACCAACTCCCGCTATGAAAACATTGTATCTAACCATAGACTACTCCCTCTTTACATCCATACTTCAATCCAATTAGGTGAACCCTCTTGTTTAACAACTATTGCTTTAAATGGACATACATATGCGCATAAACCACAGCCAACACATATGTCTTCGAGAATAACTGGTTTAACGCCTTCCGGCGGTAGATATATTGCTGGACAACCAAGTAAATTAATACAAGCCATACATCCTCTACATTTATCTTCCAAAATATTATAAACCGGTAGCTTAATATTCTTTCTACGAGCATCTCTAAGTGCTTGTAGAGCACATTTCAATCTAGAAACTATCGCTACAGGTTTACCTTCTTGATACTCTTTAAACGCTTTGTAAACAGTTTCAATAGATTCTCTAACATTCATTGGATTTATAACATAAGTTTTGAAACCAATTGAATCGAGAATTTTCTCAACAAGTATTCTCGGAGCATCTTCGCCTGTAGCTGATAAACCAGTACCGGGATGTGGTTGGTGACCGGTCATACTCGTATAGTAGTTGTCTAATACTACAACTATAGCTCTACCCTTATTGTATATAATATTGATTGATTGAGGAATACATGCGTGGAAGAACGTTGAATCACCTACAACTCCGATAACAGGTTCATCTATGACATGGCTTAATCCATAAGCAATACCTATTCCACCACCCATTTCAAAACTAGTCATCTGGGTTTCAAAAGGTTTTTGATAACCAAGTGTGTAACAACCAATATCACCAGTGTAAACCGTATTCTTTAAACCAGCTTTATTAGCAGATACTTTAAGTATATAGAATGTATTCCTATGTGGACAGCCTGCACATAGAACTGGAGGTCTTGGAGGGATCGATGGCTCTGTTTTCAGCAAACCAATCGATCTCCATAAAGGACTATTTACTTTTCCTTCAAATCTACTGATAACACTATACACTATCTCCGTATTCAACTCACCATTCTCGGGTACAATGTTTTTACCATATATCTCAACGTTAAACCCGTTATCGTATGCTATCTTTTTAATCTGCATTTCAACAACAGGATCTAGTTCTTCGACGACAATAGCTCTCTCAGCTTCTTTCAAAACATCCACTATTGGTTTATAAGGTAATGGAACTGTTAAATTAATCTTAACAACAGTATATTCATTTCTCAAATTCATTAAATCAAGTACTTCATCAACATATACGTAAGAAATACCGGGTGCGAATACAACTTTTCTCATACCCGGATTCTCAATCTTTATAAAAGGTTCAACACCCTCGTTCTCAATTATACTATGCCATATATTCATCATTCTCTGTTTCTGTTTACGACCATGAGCTGGTACTAGAACCCATCTCTCAATATTTCTCTCGAAAACTCCTTTACATTTCTTAGTTAAAGGAATATCGCAGTCGTATTCAATAAGCTGTCTTGTATGACTAATTCTAGTTGTTGTTCTAAATATAACTGGTGTCATGTATTTTTCACTTAGAGAATATGCTTCTTTAATTAATCTATATGCATCACGTGGACTACTGGGTTCAACGACTGGTAGATGAGCTAATAAACCATACCATCTATTATCCTGTTCGTTTTGACTACTATGTTGATTAGGGTCGTCAGCCGTAACAATAACAAAACCAGCATTAACACCACTATAAGCACTACTCATTAAAATATCTGATGCAACATTTAAACCAACATGTTTCATAGCTGTAAGACTCTTAACACCGGCAATAGCTGCTGCATATGCAGCTTCGAAAGCAACTTTCTCATTAACACTCCATTCAACATGTATACCGACGTCTTTAGCTACTTCTACTAATGTCTCCATTATCTCAGTACTAGGTGTACCAGGATACTGAGCTGCGAAACAAATTCCCGCTTCTAATGCTCCTCGAGCAATAGCTTCATTTCCCATAAGCAATACTTTCGTGTTTTTAGGAGCAAGTATTGGTTTTTCAATCAATACAATCAATCCTCGAAAAACACTAGTTGTCTCAATCAATTAAACACAGTAAATTATATAAGAGTCAGTTAATTAATTTCTTTCTCTAATTGAATAAAAGGTTTAGATAGTTCCTACACGGTCTTTTTAAGAGACTATACAATTATATTTAGAATCGGGGGTTTAAAATGCCTAATCGTAAAAAAATATATGAAGATAACGATATAGTTGTTGTTTTAGCTCCGCGTGATGAAGAATTACCTGGATTAGTAATAGATATTATTAAGAAAAAAGGTTTTCCAATGTTTTTCGATGAATTAATTAAAGAATTCAGCGGTATAGCTGGAGAAGATCGTTTGAGAAAAGCTGTAAACCACTTACTAGCTTTAAAACAATTAATTGAATACCCGGATGGTAGTCTAGGTTTACCCGGTATGGAGTGGAAACCACGTAGAAGTAAGAAGAGAAAGCGAAAGAGAACTCCGAGATTAATGAGCGAAATAGGGGAGCCGAGAATATACTACATATCGCCTGAGCATTAAGTATGAGATAGAAATTTAATTTAAAATATATTTTAATTAAAAATTTTTTAAACAATTTTCTTCCTCTTTTTCTCAATCTCTCCTCTAGTTATTATTGGTCTATAATCAACACATTTATCGTAGTTTTTAATAGTTAAACCGTATCTATACTGGAATTCGCATAGATAATCTTCTGGAATAATAGCTCTAGAACCCAGATTTGTTTCTACAACGTATGTTTTAGGCATTATCTCTTTAACAACGATCTCTTCTAGAATCCAGTCTAGGAAAATCGGTAACCTTGTTGTATTAACGTATCCACGTTTTCTCCTGAAACCATATTTATCTGTAAAAACCTCGCCTACACTTAATCCATCACTACACTTACCATCACTGTTACAGACAATATCTTCTAAACCAAGCCCTTTCTCAAGAATTTCATCAAGTATATCACCGGTTGGAATTTGTGGTTTACTGAGCAATTCACTACTCTTTTCTACAGTAGTATTATCGATCTTAGTTTCAACACGATTAGACTCAATTCTCTTTTTCTCAAAAACCAGTTCTTTAATAAGTAGATCTATATTACTACTGCTCGAATCGGTTGAACCGGTTTTCTTCACTTCAACACTCTGTTCACTTTTTCTAGAAACATCGGTTGATGAAGCTAAGTAATCTAAAATCGACTTACTCCTACCTCTCACTGTACGTTTTACCATTAATTAAAACACCTTTTATTAAAATATATTTAAGCAATAAAATATAAACTCAACACTACTCAGTATATTAATAGAAAAGCTATTTAAAGAGAAATAGATACTGGCCCGCCCGGGATACAGCCCCGATAACCCACTGTATCCCTTTCAACCCCTAACCCGGTTCAACCTTGGGAAATATTGTAAAATATATAAAATTTTTCCCAAGGCTCGGGGGGTTTAGGGGTGGGCGTTTAGCCATAGTCATTATATTTAATAAATCTCGACCTTTAAATACCTTTTAACTAGTTTGATTATTTGAAAACATCTTTATTAAAGCGAGTTGGTTTTCATGGAGAGACTTTGTGGCTGGGTTATTAGAAAGAAAATTATTGGTAAGGTAGTTATTATTGAAACAAGTAGTGGATTAAGTGTAAAACCATGTGTAATTGTATTAAAGAAAGAACGTGAACCGGATTTGTTCAAACTAGCGTTAGATCTAGATATAGGTTCAGCTATTTGTTTCGAAGGAGTTAAAGCATCTGAACAAAAGAGTGAACGTGGCGTTGAATACATTGTTAACAAAATAATTGTTTACTCAAAACCAATCGAACCTATACCGGTAGATACTATTGGTAAAGTTCCTACTCTACTCGATACTAGGATTAAGTATAGATACTTATTAATAAGAAATCCCGTTGAAAAATCTATTTTCAAAATAAAAGCCGGTATTATAGAAGGAGCTCGTAAATACTTGAATGAACATGGTTTTCTAGAAGTACATACACCTAAAATAGTTGCTGCTGGTGCTGAAGGAGGTGCAACACTGTTCGAAATACAGTATTTCGAGTATAAAGCTTATCTAAGTCAAAGCCCACAGTTGTATAAACAAATACTCATGACTAGCATACCTCGTGTTTACGAAATAACACCTTATTTTAGAGCAGAGAAGTTTAATACTACGAGACATTTGAATGAATCATGGGGTATTGATGTTGAACAAGGCTTTATAGATAGCGAAGAAGATGTTATGAATACTCTTGAAGAACTAGTATCATATATAATAGACTATATCCGTAGAAACTATGAAGAAGAATTAGAAACAATAGGAGTTGAATTAAAACCAGTTAGTAAACCGTTTAAAAGACTGAAATTCGTAGAAGCTATTGAAATACTGAGATCAGAAGGATTCGAAGTATCTGAAAACGAGGATTTAAGTGATGCTGCCGAGAAGAAACTAGGTGAAATAATGAAAGATAAAGGTTATGAACTGTATTTTATAACAAAATTTCCGTGGAAATCAACTGGATTCTACTATATGCGTGAAGAAGACGGTCAATATACGAGAAAATTTGATCTAGACTACAGGGGATTAGAAATAGCAAGCGGTGGTCAGAGAGAACATAGATACGATAAATTAATCGAAGCTATGAGAGATAAAGGATTGAATACAAATGATTTCAAATTCTATTTAGAAGCATTCAAATATGGAATACCTTCACACGGAGGTTTCGGATTAGGTGTTGAGAGATTGTTAATGCAAATCCTCGGTTTAAATAATATTAGAGAAGCAACTATTTTCGTAAGAGATCGTTCAAGACTTATTCCATAGTTTTGTTTTAAATAATTAAATCAAAAATCCAAAAGTTTTTAACACACTAATCACTCATATGTTAATGGTGTAATTTGTGAAAGCTGTTTTATTCGGACCACCAGGCTCTGGCAAAGGAACATATGCACAGTATTTTAAAGGAAAATACTGTATTCCACATTTATCGATTGGCGATATTCTTAGAGAAGAAGTTGCTAAAAATAGTGAAATAGGTAGGATTGCTAGAAAATACATTGAGAAAGGTGAACTAGTACCCGATGATATAGTCATCGAGATTGTTATAAATAAATTGAAAAACATAGATCTAAAACAAGGCTTTATACTAGATGGTTATCCTCGTACATTGAATCAAGCAAAAGCTTTAGATAATTTTTTGAAAATAGATGTTGCTATATACATTTATGCACCATTAAATATTGCAATAGAGAGATTAAGCTATAGATATATATGTCCAGTATGTGGTAGAATCTATAATTTAAAATACGTACCACCTAAAAACGATTTAAAATGCGATCTAGATAATAGTGATTTAATTAGAAGAGCTGATGATAACCACAATGTTATTAAATATAGATATGAACTTTATTTAAAAGAATCTAAACCGATTATTGAATATTATCGTGCGAGAAAGTTATTGATAGAAATAGATAATAGTGGATCTAGTTATGAAAATATAAAACTTCTTGAGAAAATACTTGTCGAAAAAAGTATTTTAAAAACAAAACCATGTAGAGAAGATTTATAGTAGAGATGTTTAATATGAATGAACAATTGAATCATAGAGAAAATACTGGATATATACTTAGATTATTCAACGAATTACTAAGCAATAGAGAAACGTATTTTAACGGAGATATTTTAAACAGCGAAGGCAGGAAGTTGTTAGAAATAATTATAAGAGAATTGATAAGTAAATATTCTTTCCTACGGAGAAATATATACGTTATCAGAAGAAGACCGTGTTATGAAAACATAGTTAAAATATATAATGTTTTCTCTGAACTAGTTAATTCTGATTAATCGATTATAACGGAGTTTAATATTAGTAAGTATTCTTCTCTCAAATCCATGTTTTAACCTATATGTTTAAAACTATTTTGAATACCTAAATGCACTTAACTAATGCTAGTTAAATACTGTTTTATAAAAACTAAGAGTAGTTCAGTAGATTGTCTGAAAAATATTAGAAAGCTTTATTGATAAAACTCCATATTATGAAAACATAGATATTTTAAAATATTTTGACGAAACAACTTAAAACAAGTTTAATTCTCTAAAAAATGTATTGATCAGTGATAAATTTAAAACAATTGTTTAAAATAAGAGATCCGAAATTAATTTATTCAAATAGTTGTTTGAAAACGATATAGCTAGATTGAATTTAGTAAACATTTTCCAATATTGTTGAATCAGATAATGAGTTTAATTCATTTTACAGCAGGAGAGTATGTTTCATATTTTAAAACAGATCAATGGTTAATTCAGCAAATATTTTCTCTCACTTAATTTTAAACAAATAACTTAAACAATATGATTATCCGAAGAAACCCGGTTCACAGTATAAGAGTTTGTTCAACACTCTTGATCGCTTGACTTAATTAATCGACGATTAATCTAGTTAGAACATAT
Organism: Desulfurococcaceae archaeon; assembly: GCA_038897715.1. Lineage (GTDB taxonomy): Archaea > Thermoproteota > Thermoprotei_A > Sulfolobales > Desulfurococcaceae > JAWAVV01. Next base: position 170,622 of record JAWAVV010000002.1, on the reverse strand, counting down.
ATTGTTAACGGAACGGGGAAAACGAGAAGTATTATGTAAGCAGTTATTGGTTGAAATATGTAGAACGATAATACTGTTAATATTAAAATACCTAGAGGTATTAGCGATACTATCATGACTCCAATTCTCTTGAGAATACCGAGACTGAATTCAGACCAAGCACCCAGTTTACCCCATATAAACGATAAATTCAGATTTAATGCTAGATAACAAGCCGTAATCCAGTAAGCGTTAGCAGTATAGTATATTGATAAACCATGTATTGGTGAGATTAGTATTGAGCTAATGATAAATATGAATATGGGTATAGGCTGGTAGAGAATAGTTGAAGCAATTGTTTTAGATAAAACAACTTCTCTCATACTTATCGGTAGAGAGTACAGTATTCTATTACGATCAGCTTCTATAAATAACAATATTGGTGAAACAATAACAGCTGATATATATGATACAAAACTATAGATTGAAACTATGAATAATGAACGTACAAATTCTAAACCATGTATTATCTCTAAGAAAAAAGAGTTAAACATTGTTATAATAAATGGTGTAGATAAAGCTACGGTTTGACCATAGAATTGCTTCTGTCTTGTAGAGTCTCTTAAAAGTATTAAAACATCTTTAAAACCAATAGTTAATAAACGAGGAAAAATTCGTTTTAAGTAAAAACCTTTACTAGAGCTACTTGTTGGTGACAGTAATTTTATTCCATACTTACTCGGTATGATAATTGACAATAGTAATCCAGCTGTAAAGTACGTGAAAGCAAATAATATTGAATACGGTTCTAAATTCTTCATCACAATAATGTGTATAAATGAGAATGGAAAAATAAATCTATATGTATTCAAGAAATCTTCGATTTCAGTTATCGAACTGAAAGTAAGTGTGTTTAAATAAGCTGTTAAAATGAGTGCAACGATTAAAACGTGTATTACGAGAGATATTAAAGGCGGTAGTCTTCCTCCGAATTTTGAATTCAAGTATATTATTATAGGATATATGAGTAGAGTTGATGTTGCGAAACCAAATGGGATCATGAATATAGCTAGTGAATATTCTGTAAAAGTATATATTATTAATCCAATTGATAAACCCATACCTAGGAGTAGTGATAAACCACCACCAATTATTACACTATAAGACGCTGCTTTTTCAATAGTTTCTCTACTATATGGTAAATACTCAATTCTTCTCCATAAACCTAGTTCATTTATCGATGCTAAAACTTGGTGTATTAAATCTGTTGTTAATAAAATTGATATCAACATAACCATGATCATATATGCTACGATGAATATTACTATAAGAGCAACCCCGATCAATCTAGTTGCTTCAATAATTAGTGGAATCCATAAACTCATTAATAAACCACTTAATAAACCCGATACAAACCATTTCATATTGTAGACGAATACATTATCAGTTATATTAGGGAGAAATAGATTAGATAAGTATGCTATAAAGCCTTTTTCAATACCTGCTTTTCTCAAGCTGAGATAAATAGCTTCTCTAATAAATATTAATGATAGCGAATAAGCTTCACGATCAATGATTTTCATTCTACTAACCCATCAATGCTTTTACAATTTCAACAACTTTCTCACGAGACATTGTTAACGTAATGAAAGCTTCTTCAAGACCACTTGTTTTAGCTTTCTCAACAACTTCTCTAACAGAGCCTTCTGCAACAACTTTACCTTGATAAAGAAGTATTATTCTATCAGCAAGTACCTCAGCTATTTCAAGAATATGTGTTGATACAAGTATTGTTTTACCTTCACGTGATTTTTCTCTCAAAACAATTTTCAAAGCTCTAGCAATACGTGGATCAATACCTATAAAAGGTTCATCGAGTAATAGAATAGATGGATCGTGTATAAAAGCTGCTGCTAACATTACTCTTCTCTTTAAACCATGACTGAGAGCGCCTATGAATTCTCTCTCATATTCTTTCAGTAGAAATGCGTTTAAAACTCTCTCAATATTCTCGTCGACTTCTCTGCTTGGAATACCATATGTTTTAGCTATAAAATTCAAATACTCTCTTACTCTAAGACTGTAGTATATTAAATCCTCTTCTGGAACATAACCAATCATTTTTCTAACTTTAATAGGATCTGTAGAAGGATCTATTCCATTGACTCGAATATCGCCTACAATTGGTTTAATAATCCCTAGTATGAGTCTCATAGTGGTTGTCTTTCCACTACCATTAGGACCTAGAAGTACATTAACTTTACCGGGTTCGATAACAAGATTAATTCCTTTCAAAACAGGTTCATCTGTATAACCAGCCCAAACATTTTGAAAAATAATCATCGTTATACTACCAATCGGTTTATTTAAAGGTTTCTATATTAAATCTATTTACAGGGATTATTAAATAACTACTTTCCACATGTTTAAATAGTGATAAAATTCGTTTAATCAATTAATTAAGAGTTTCTCATTATTTGAATTAAATAAATCGGTGTAATCATGGGTTTTTGCAAAATATGTGGTAGAGAATCTAGTATTATCTCAAATACTATAAATGTATGTGTGGATTGCTTAAGAAATAAATGGATTCTAGCAAGAGAAATAGTTAGAGAAACACATATTAATTCGAGATTATCTATCGGTTTAACACCTGAAACACCTCGTAATTCTTCTGGTTTAAAGTGCTCATGCTGTGGTAGAGAATGTTTGATAAGTAAAAGCGAGACCGGTTACTGTAGTATTAGAATAAACTATAATGATTCAATAAATTACACAACGTTTAGAGAAGATACAGGTATAGGACTATATTACTACGACCCTCATCCAACAAACTGTGTAGCTTTCCCGGTATGTCCAGCTATAACTGGTCGCGGCTACCCAAAATATGCTTTAACACCAAACGGTGAATCGGGTTACTACAACATAGCAGTATTCATGGCTGGATGTAATATGAACTGTCTCTACTGCCAGAACTGGGAGTTTAGGGAAATGAGTATTCGTAAAAAACCTTTGTTAACGATAAGTGATCTAGTTAGATCAGTTAATTATAGAACAACATGTGTATGTTTCTTTGGAGGAGATCCCGGTCCATGGAGTACGTTTGTTCTAGAAGCTTCTAGAAAAATAATGAAACGTGCTGAAGAATTAAAACTAAGTGTTTTCAGAATATGTTGGGAGACAAACGGTTTATGGAATCCATATTTATTTAAAAAAGCTGTTGAATACAGTTTAGAGACGGGTGGTATTGTAAAAATTGATTTCAAAGCATGGAGTCCTGAAGTATATTATGCTTTAACCGGTATTGAACCGCAACATATAGATATTATTAAGAAAAATATTGTTTACGTAGCAGAATTATTTAATGAAAGACCCGAACCCCCTTTATTAGTTATATCAACATTAGTTGTTCCACACTATATTGACGAATATGAAATAGATAATATGACTAAATTCATAGCAAGCATTAATCCCGAAATACCATATGTTTTCCTAGCATTCCATCCTGATTATAAACTATTCGACCTACCTAGAACAAGCTATAGACATATGAATAGAGTTTTAGAAATAGCTAGAAAAAATGGATTGAAAAACATATATGTTGGGAATAAATGGCTTTTAGGAAACTATTATTAAGCCGCCGGCGGGATTTGAACCCGCGTCCACCGGCTGACCGGGCCTATTGTGAATAAGTGCTTACAAGGCCGGCGCTCTACCTAGCTGAGCTACGGCGGCTTTCTAAACTAAGTTTATTACTTAATTAAGGGTTTTATTTTTTAACACTAAATTCCTATTGTATTAACCACCAGATACTGGAGGTAGGAGAACTACTTCATCATTATTGTTTAAAACATAATCAAGATTTTGATTAATACTCTTACCGTTAACAATTATTATTATCGAATCTTCTACATTAAAGCCTCTATCTAGAAACTTCTCTAGATTAACATGTTTATTCTTCAATAGATTTATTAATTCTCTAAGAGTTATCTCTCTATCGAAAACATATTCTTCGGATTCAACACCTATTTTATCGCGTAACCACATTAAGTACTTTACTCTAATCTTCAATTAACAACACCCACCGAACTAAATATGTATTACGGGAAAAATCTAAGTATCTCCACTCTAATATTGATAAAAATAATTCCATCTAAATAATTCTTCGTTCAATAAAATTTACTATAGATTTAACCATGATTATTTAATAATATTCGAATCGAACTATTAACATAAGTATTAAACTAAGCACAGCTATAGATTTCAATACAACATTACATCTAATTTCGAATAAAGTGATACTAGTTTTAAACTAATTCTCAACTAATTGATCTATTTGATAAAATCATAGTTGGTGAACATGTAATATATTCTATTCTACCAGGCGGTTCTGCTGCAATAAAACTTTAATATAAGTCATATATATCTAATAACTCCCCTTGGATTAATTCAATACCTTTGTTCTTCAAAACCTGAATCAACACGTCTCTTATAAATAGATCACTACCAGTAGTATTAACAATTGAATCTATCTCTAAAGAAATATCTCAAATAATTTTCCAAAACCAATCAATTGTTTTAAAACAATTATTTTCTCCATAATTTGAAACCTCGTATTTTAGACAACTCTTGATGCTAAAACACTTTTAGAAGCAGATTTTTTAACTCTAGCGTCAATACATTCACCTATATTAAGATGATCTCTTATCTTAACTACTATAGGATAGCTAGCCGGTTGTCTTGCAATAACATATTCACCAATACGTCTCTCGACAAACAAGTATCTTAAAACACAACCAGATGGTGTGATTCTACTCAACATTTTCTTATCGAAAAACTCCATTACATATTTACGGTAGTTATTGAATAATCTACTATATTTCCTAATATTCTTCATAACAATATCTCTCTTAATCCAAAGAGGTGTTTTCTCGAGAATAGATATTTTCCTAATGTTCACTCTTCTAACTAGTAGTTTCTCATCTATTATTTTATTCAAATACAATATATTTAATCTATATGTTTCACGAGACTCTCCCGGTAATCCATGTAGTAAATTAATACCAGGGAGTAGATGGGGTAATCCATTCCATCCTCTAACAGAACCGTATTTATTTATCAATCTAATAGCTTCAAGAGCTTCGTCGGGATAAACTTTGAGATTATTTAATCTAACAACTTTTTCATCAAAAGACTCAATACCTAGTGCAGCAACATCACCCGGTGTATGGTATTTTATAATAATCTTTATTGCTTCAATAGATTCTTTAATGTTATGAACAATTGTTCCTGGATTAACGTTATCAATATGTATAGTTCTCAATCCAGGTGCTGTCAAACGTATGCCGTGAAACAATTTCTCTAGAGCATTCACGTTAGGTTTTGGAAATTCTTTTAAACCAATTTCGCTAGACATGTATGTTAAAATATCTGGTTGTTTACCTAATCTAATATGTCTAACACCATGTTTATACAGAGACTCTACTTCTGAAACAATATCTTCTGGATTACGCATAATCGGTCTACCATATCTAGGTTCAATACAGAAACTACAGCCTCCTGTAATCCACCTTGGGCATCCACGATAGGTTTCTATTTCAACAATAAGATTCCATCCATAATTCGGATGTTGTTTAACAATCTTAGAACCATATATGAATGCTTTATTAGCTAAATCATAATTCTCTCTGAAAACACTTGGATCGGCTTTTTCAAAACCATATTTTATCAAATCGTAGAAAAACAACTCGGGATCACCTGTTACAATAATATCGAAGAATTTCGCTAAATCACTGGTTGCAACCGCTGTAGAGCCTCCACCGGATCCTAAACCAAACCTAGCAGCCGGGCCAACAAGAATTTTTACACAATCTTTTAAAAGATAGGATAAATACTCAATCTCATCGATTGTTATTGGTTTACCGCCAATATATTTACCCGGAACCTCGGATCCGGCGATGAAGACAACTAGATCAGATTTATTAATATTCTTAATAATATTGTTCAAATTCGCTCTAACAGTATCAATAGTATAGTATCTAATATTCTTCGTTTTATCGATAAACCATATAATACCAGCAACTAATCTAGGATAAACACCAATATATGGAGGGACTCCTAAACCGGATGGTTCATCTGTATACCCGTCGATGATGATGATGTTTTGAAACAATGTGAAAATTTTAAAATAAAACAATACTGTACAAGACAATACAGTTTTCATAAATATCATAGAATCTCTGAAATTATTGAATTCAATCAATCTAATCATATCTATAAAAATACAGCTTAACACAAATGATTGAATAATAATTACAAATACTAAAAGACTAGAGGTCTTCGAAAATCCGTAAACAGCAGTAGAAAATTGTTTACTAATAAATAATCACCTCAAGTGTTTATAGGACAATTATTAGATAAGAATTAAAAGATACAAATACTTTTCAGAAGTCAATAGAATGTTACTATTGAAATCAAAAATTTGCTATTAGAAATTTTACAATATTAAGTAATGAAGGTGTTATAATTTAAATAATACCTTATTTTATCCATTACTAGACTTAACCTATTTGAAAAAACGATTTCCGAATATATTCTTTTCATCGTCAATAGTAATTCATGTATTAAAAATATGAATTAAAAGAAGGAGAAAAGGGAAAAAATTACTCGGATTTTTCGGAACTTACTTTCGCAGCTTCACGCCAAGCTAGTCTAGCATAGTAGAATACTATTGGTAATAGTATTATAGCAAATGCTATACTTATTCCAAAAGATATAGGTAGTAGTATTTGAGAAACACCTTCAAATTGAGAGAATATAGCAGCAACGCCTATTAATACAAATATTATTATAATAATCGTTTCTACGAATGGAGTTAATCTCACGTACTCCGGATAAGATTCTCTCAGCAATCTACCAATTATTTCACTAATAAATATTCCAGAAATTATTATCACAACACCTAGTATTAATGGATAAACGAAATAACCATATAACTCCATTACATTCAATGCGATAGTTACGATAACAGCTATTAAACCAAGCATTATAATATTCTCAGCTAGTTCTCCTAAAGGTTGATATCTTTCTCTAAACATTGTTCTAATAAATCTACCTATGTATTTAGCTAAGAGAACGACAAGTATTAAACCAAGTGTTAAAATAGCTATACCACCTATTAACTTAGGCAAATAGTTTGCTATACTTATCATTAATTCACCAGTTAAACCACCTATTTTAAGCAATTCAATCGCAGCTACAATAGCTACTACAATGATAAATGCCTTCGTCAAACCACCTATTAATGACGGCAGATCGATTTTAGCTTCACTAATACTCTTACCAATATCTGTTGATTCAAGAGGTTTAGCTACAATTGATTCAACAATCTTATTGACAATACCGCCTATTGCATCTCCAAGTAGATAACCTATTAGTAGTATTACACCAGCACCTATGAATGCTGGAGCGATCTCAACGAGCGAATTAATTAGTAGAGGATAGTTGAACATCACGTTTAAAGCTAATGCTAGGACAAATATTGATAAAACAAGAGCTGAAATACTGTATATTAGTGAAACGCCTAAACCATGTTTTTCTTTTAAAGGACCTAACAGGAATGTAGATAAATACTCTGCTGCAATTAGAGCTAAAGGTATACCAATCGCTAGAATAGTTATACCAGCAACTATATTCAAAATAGCTCTAGCTATAGTTGAAACAACTTCACCTGTAAAACCTGTCAACTGTAGAATATCTATAGCAGCTATTATTGAAACAATAATAACTATAGCCATAACTAAACTACTGATTAAAGCACCTAGATCAATACCAGATTCTTTAAGAGATTTACCAACCTTTGTTCTCTCTAGAGGTCTTTCTAATACTTTATTGATAATAAATAAAACAGCGTTTTTAATGATTAAACCAAGAAGATAACCGATTAAAACTATAATAATTGCTCCAAGAATTCTTGGTAAATAGTTGATAATATTAACAACGATATCAGTAAAAGCATTCACAATTCTCTCGATGAATTCTTGTTCAGCTATTTGCTGCACTGGTATATTAACTATCAGATTCATATATCTACACCATGATCAAAATCTTATATATCTTAAAATATATATTTCTAAAATATATATTTATTGCGTTCATAGTGGAATAGTTGTTTCTCAAAATACTTAAATTAATAAAATCGTGGTTTCACTTATTAATGAGTAAAGTGATTTTATTAATTTAAGTAAGTAGAATTGCCTTAATATTGTTTCACCAAGTGATTTAAATGATAAAAACGAATTCAGTATTTAAAGTATTTCTATACAATAAGCAATTCATATTTATACTTCTTACGGGTTTAGCGATAACATCTCTAGTAACATCTTCCTTCACATTAACGGATCTTTACTTAGTAGATCTTAGTTTAGCTTCATTGAAAGGATTGAATTACCATTTAATTACATATATAGCCAGCTATTATAATCCATGGCTAATTGAAGAAAAACATAGAGATTTGTTTGAACAAGATATAGTTTCTAGTAAGATAAACATCTATGTTGAATCATTTGAAATACCTGAACAAATTACTGTTTTCATCGATGAAAATGAGTTAAAAACACCCTATAAATTAATGACTTATTTCTACATACCGGGTTTGAATAGAAGCCTTCTATATATTAAACCATTTAGAGCTGATGAAAATAGAATACAGTTCTGTGGATTAAACATGTCATTTACTAAACAAGGTTTTTCACAATTAATTCTAAGATACGGTAATCAAGTATTGAAACTAGATTATCCATTTACACAATACCAATTCCATGTAATAGATAGAGAATTGAGTAGAGCATATAGTTTCGTAACCGGTTATTCAACAATACTACCAACAGGCGAGGTGAATCCATATCTTGAAGTTCTAAGAGAGATTGAATCTAATATAGATGATTATATTCAAAAAAATGGATTCGACAAAACATGTTCAATAACTGTATTAACAGATTCACTAGATTTATTTAAAAAACTGAGTAATGAAAGTAGCAGATTGAGTGTTAAACCATATAATATTCGAATAAAATATTTAAGCTTAGAGAGCGGTAGAGTTTCTGAAACAACTAAAATAGTTATTGGTAGACTTCTCTTTACGATAATATTTTTCGATCCCAAAAAACTATCGTTATCAATAAGCGTAGTTACATCACTATCAATTATAGAAGAATATATTGAAAAAGCAACTAACTTAGTTAAAACACCTGAATTATATGGTGTTTTTAAAGCACCTTTATACATTAAACTCGTCAGCATAACGGGAACAGAACAATTATTTAGAATTTCTACAGCAATATCTGTTATACCATCTTTCATAATTATATGGATAACTGCTTCAAGAATACCTCCAGTAATGTTCACTATCGGTAGGAGGAATATTTCATTACTTAGAATACGCGGTGTTTCAGTAAATAATATTAGAAAATACTTCATATACTCTATGATAACTTGGCTAATTCCTGGACTCGTTCTAGGATTATTTAATGGTCCATTACTATCATGTATTCTCTATAAAGGATTTATTGAACCGAATCTATATTTCAACACTCTATCGGTTTATTTCAAACCATTATCTCTAATAGTCGTTTTTTCAATATCTATATTTTTAATGACTGGTTCGATAATTGGTGTGTTTAAAACAATTTCTAATATTCAACCAATCGAGTTTATGAAACCACAAGCTCTTTTTGAAGAAGAATTGAGTAGGAAAGGTTTTTCAACAATATCATTAATTTCTTTACTACTAGGTATATATTATATTCTTAGATCAACTGTTATAAATCCATATGCTTTAAGACCAGAAGATATTTTAACCATGATCCTGCAGTTAATACTTCTAATACTAGAAATGATTGTTCTAATGTTTGGACCAATACTACTAATATATGGAGTATCATCGTTAATATTATCCTATCCACGTAAACTAAGTGTTCTAGCATCAAAAATGGCATCGTTATTAGTTAGCAAATACAGTAATATTGTAGCTAAATTCATCGAAATAAAACCAACACGTTTAGCTCTCGTTATTATAATAAGTAGTTTTTCAATAAGTCTATTAATAGGTGGTTTAGCATCATCTGATTCTATAAACAATATGTTCAATAGATTAGGCTCAGCAATCCACGGTGATGTAGATTATTTAATTGTAAAACCAATATTTATCAAAACTAGTATTGATCTAGAAGAATCGCTTATGGATTTGAAAAACATATCTAGATATATAAATGGATCCTATACATATAGTATTGTAATACTCGGTACTATTAGCGATAAAGTTCCCGAGAGAACTTTTGAATCAACGACATTTTATTACGGAGGAGTTACGTATAATATTTATAGAAATATTTATTTAAAAATAATGAGCAAAGAGAAGATCATCTATATTCCAATTGGTTATATAATGTTTATACCAGGAAATTATAGTAATGTCGTTAATATTATTGAAAATATTGAATATGTAGGCGATTTAAAGAAATCGTTTGAAAATATTGGTAAAAATAAAAACAATACTATATATGTGCTAAATCCTAAAGTTGAGAAAATATATAGATTTGAATACGATCAGACACCGTATACGGGTAGTGCACAGGTGTACTTAGGAGCATACTATGTAACCGATATAAACATAAGTTCTGTTTCAATAAATATTCCCGTAGTAGGTGGTTTGAGACAATTACCAGTATTTCCAATATACTCAACTATTTTAAGCCAAGGTGGTGTATACACTATTCCAATATATGCACCTAGTCAAAGAGGTTTAATAATGTCTATTGATAAAATCAATGATTTCGTTAAATTTATTAGATTTTATGGCAACGCTTCTTACTTTGGGTATAGTATTGTTTTTGTAAAAGGAAATCTAATTAATAGAACCGGTATTATAGTTAAAGGATATACAGTTATATCGCTAGCTGATTTAAAATGGGAAGTTGATAATATCAATACATATTTATCTCTATCAAAAGACTATACCATAGCTATGGGTATAGCTTTATACGCTATAGCACTCATTATCACGAGTTTATTAACATACTCGATAATATACGAGAATTTGAATAGTTATTGTTTGATGAAAAGTCGTGGCATGTCTTCGAGAGAAATATATAGGATCAGTTTAGCCGAAGCATTCACAGTATCTATTTTAAGTACAATACCTTGTCTATTAATAGGAATTTTCCTTGGATATAGTTTATCATCATTATCAACTCAAGTATTTGGTACTACGGATATATTCATAGATACTGCTTATGGAATAGTTCTTCAATTAACAATATCTCCAAAGACATTGTTTGTACTACTCGTTTCAATAACAATACCATTGTTTGTAACGTGGTTAATCATAAGTAAAACTTATAGAAAACTGGTTAGAGAAGCGATTACACAAATAGGAGGTTTTACATGAGGTTTTAAAATATGAACATACTTGTTGATTTAATAAACCCATCACGTATAAAACCATCAGGATTTTATACAAAAGGAGTTTCTATTATAGCCGATGAATTGGTTAAAATATATAGAATTGGGAAAAACATATCTGTTCCAGCATTACGAGGTATTAGTTTTAAAATTGGAAGCGGTGAAGCAGTATCGATAATGGGACCTAGCGGTAGTGGTAAAACAACATTACTTAATATCATCGGAGGAATCGATAAACCAACAAGCGGATCTATTATTGTAGAGAATATTAAAGTAAGTGAACTCGATGAAACAATGCTTGAAAAATATCGTTTATGTTGTGTAGGATACGTTTTCCAAGCATTTAATTTAATACCAGTACTGTCTTCTATAGAAAACGTTGAATTACCAATGATCGCTTTAAACGTTCCTAGAGATATACGTATCAAGAGAGCTAATTGGTTGCTTGAACAAGTTGGTTTAATTGATAGAATTCACCATAAACCATATGAGTTATCTGGCGGTCAACAACAGAGAGTAGCTATTGCAATAGCTTTAGCAAACGATCCTCCCTTAATCCTAGCTGATGAGCCTACAGCTGAGCTTGATACAGAGAATGCTTTAAATATTATTAATCTATTGACTAGACTGAGTACAGATTATGGTAAAACGGTGATCGTGTCTACACACGATCCACGTATGGCTATTAGAACACAGAGGATTATTAGATTAGAAGATGGTAGAGCTATAGGTGAATATAAGCCTTCGGAACTAATTAGTAGTGAAATACGTTATAGTGATATAACTAGTTTAATTAAAACTAGATTAGCTAGTATGGAGAAAGAGATTGAAGAATTGGTTGATAGATTCAGAAAAGGTTTTATAAATCACGAAGAATTCCATCAAAAATACGTTAAACTGAAAAACTATATTGAAGTATTGAAAGAAATGCTCTATAGTTCCGGTTACTAGATGTAACCCATTTCTCTCAATTGTTCTTTAATCCTTTTAACAACAACAGGACCGAAACTAGGTAGTGTTTCTAAAAAACTACTCGGTGTTTTAGCTAATTTTTCCAGTGAATCAATACCGTGTTCTATCAATATTCTAGCGCGGACTCTACCAATACCTTCTATTTTGATCAATTCAATAGCATCTTCTTTTATACCGTATTCTAATCTAATACTTAATTTCTCTAAATCAACAGATCTACTTGTTTTAAAAATTCTCTCAACTTTAGATAGTGATCCAGCTATCCATGCTGCTGTATCACGCATAGTATACAGATCTCCTGGTCCTATATTATATTTTCTAATAATACTATCTTCATCGACTTCATTTATCCATTCATAGAGTATTAGTGCGTGGACAAAGCTTAGAAGCCACTCGTAGTATTCATATTCTTCATCGGGTATACTGGGTATTTCACCACGTTTAGCTCTATAAATCGCTTCATTTTCATACTCTGAAACAATTCTATCACTAATGTAAACTCTAGATTTCATATAATCAGGATTATTCGTTATCTTATGTAAATAGTATAGTGTAGAAGGCTTATTAACAATGTTATTTAAATACTTGTGTACAGTTAAAGGATCTAGATATGTAAACGAAGTCACTCTACCTAGTTCTGTAACGAAATATTTACCGTCACTATAAGTTATCATTCTCCATAAAATAAGTTGATTAATAACATCTTCAATACTATTAGTTATAAATCCTAAATCACTTGTTAATACATAGTAAAGAGTTTTCTTAAAGACATTGAGTATTTCATCAAAATCAGATGCGTCTCCAGATGCTATTAGTGATAGAACATGTATTCTCAAACTACGTAAATTACTCAGCTTACTAGTAACTGGCTCGATTAATCCCTTAATATAACTTAATGCTTCACGGTAATCTGAAGCATCATATATCACTGACTCACCGATACTGTCGTATCGAGGTCTACCAGCTCTACCAGCCATTTGTTTATATTCAAAAACAGGTATGTTACGAGTACGAGAATAAACCGGATCATATCTCTTTATCGAAACTAAAACACGTCTCGCAGGTAGATTGACTCCTGCAGCTAAAGTAGGTGTTGCAAAAACTACTTTAATCAATCTATCTCTAAAACCGTTTTCAATAGTTTTACGAGCAATACTGCTTAAACCAGCGTGATGATATGCAACACCGTATTTAATCAATCTACTTAATCTATCTCTCTCGATTCTCGAAGGCGATTCGTTTAACATAGTTAAAAGTTTATCTACATTACTGTGTTTTATTAAATGTTTGAACAATCCTAGTTTCTCAACGAATTCTTCAGCATATTCCTCGGCTTTCCTCCTATTATGTACGAAAACAAGTAATTGAATATCTTCTAAATAACTCTGAAGAACAATATCTAGTAGAGGAGAACCTACTCTATAGTTTATTTTCTCAATTCTATTTCTATCAATATAAATTATTGAATGAGAGTTTTTGTCAAAATAACCCTCTATTAATTCTACAGGTCTCCAAGCGTAATCTACTAGTACAGCATCCATCCACTTAGCTAGAACATGTGGATTACCAATTGTAGCAGATAAACCTATTACTTTAACATTATTGTTCAACAATCTAGCTATAATCATTTCAATAATAGGACCACGATCAGGGTCGTTTATATTGTGAAACTCATCTATAACAACACATTTAACATTTTTCAGCCAACTAGGTTTTAAACGAAGTAGGCTATCAAATCTCTCGTAAGTAGCCATTATTAAATCGTATTTACCTAAATACTCAGCAGGAGATTCGTAATCACCCGTTGTTATACCTATTTTTAAACCAATATTACTGAGGATCTGGAAATCATCATATATTTCCGAAGCAAGTGCTCGCAATGGAACAAGATATATGCTTTTAAAACCATTAAAACAGTTTTTAACTAAAGCCATTTCTCCTATAAGTGTTTTACCACTAGCTGTAGGAGCTACTATTAAAGCATTTTTTTCATCTAAAACACCTGATTCAATAGCTTTAACTTGCAGTGGATTTAAGTAAACAATACCTCTTTCTTTGAGTAAATTAATATAACTGGATGGTAAACCATATTTTGATAAAATCTCAACACTACTCAATAAATAAACCACCTTTTTCAACTAAACCATTATCAAAATTATTAATAATTAATTTATATTGATAGGGGTGGAGAATTGGATAGAAGAGTTTACTACAATTTAGTAAGTGTTAGTGAAGCAATTGAATTAATCGAGAAGTATTTTAAACTAGAGCCTTTAGGTGTTGAAGAAATTTATCTAGAGAATGCTTATAATAGAGTATTAGCCGAAGACATTTATTCACCAATAGATTACCCACCATTCGATAGAAGCAATGTAGATGGTTTTGCAGTTAGAAGTAATGATACTATTTCAGCTAACGAGTATAATCCAGTTAAACTACGTCTTAAAGGATATCTAGAACCCGGATACAAACCTGAATTAACTATTGAGAAAAACGAAACAGTTGAAATAGCTACAGGTGCTATGATACCTCGTGGTGTAGACTCAGTTGTAATGATTGAATACTGTGAAAAAAGAAGTGGAGAAGTCTATGTTTATAAACCAGCACATCCTGGTGAAAACATATCTTTCGCAGGTAGTGATATATCACGTGGAGATATCGTTATACTACGTGGAACTAAGATAACGCCAGAGATAATATCTATATTAGCTGGTTTGGGATTGAGAAAAGTAAAAGTATATGTTAAACCCAAAGTTGCAGTATACTCGATTGGTAACGAGATCGTTGAACCTGGTTTAGAACTAGTTGATGGTAAGATTTATGATTCTAATGGTTGGTTGATAACAACGTGGTTGAGAAACAACGGTGTTGAAGCAGATTATAGAGGTATTATTAAAGACAACTATATTGAACTATATAATGCTATAGAAAAGGATCTGAATAGATATGACTTAATAATAACAAGCGGAGGAACTAGTAAGGGTTTAAGCGATATTGTCTACAGAGTATTCAACGATATTGGTAAACCGGGAGTAATCGTACATGGTTTGAAGATAAAACCGGGTAAACCAACAGTTATATCAATTGCGAGAAATAAATTGTTGATCGGATTGCCTGGTTTTCCACTATCATGTTATACAATTCTACATCTAATTGTTAAACCAATAATATATAGATTAATCGGTTTGATAGAAAAACAAAACAATATTATCAAATCTAGAATATCTTTTAGAATCAGGAAACCCCTTGGTATCACATGGTTTCTTCCAGTTGTTTTATTGAAAAATAATAACGAGTACACAGCTTATCCATTAACAATTGAAAGCAGTAGTATTTACTCAATAGCTTGGAGTGATGGTTTAGCAATAATTCCGGAAAACACTGATACACTACTTGAAAACACCTATGTAGACGTGCTTTTAACAAATTCATTAGATAAAATACCGGAGTTAAATATAATTGGTAGTAGTGATTACTTGTTAACAAAAATACTAGTATCAACTGGTTTAAACAATTACTCTAGATTTCTATTCACAGGAAGTACTGGAGGCTGGTACGCTGTTAAGAGAGGTGAAGCAGATATTGCTCCAACACATTTGCTCGACGAGGAGACTCTTATCTACAATAAACCATTTATAGATAAGTTTGATTTAAGAAACAAAGCTGTTTTAATTAGAGGTTACATTAGATTAATCGGAATCATTGTTGAAAAGAATAATCCGAAGAATATTAAAAGTATTAGAGATTTCCTTAGAGAAGACGTTTACATAGTTAATAGAAACAAAGGTTCTGGTACAAGAGTCTACTTGGATTACGTGTTGAAAAAAATAGCTATTGAAGAAAATATTGATTTCTACAATCTTATCTCTAGGATTAATGGTTACAATTATGAAGTAAAGACTCATTCCGCTGTAGCTATAGCTATTAAACAAGGTAGAGCCGATGCTGGTATTGGACTCGGTGTTGTAGCTAAAATATATGATCTCGATTTCATACCATTAATATGGGAAGAATACGATTTCTTAGTTAAAAAAACTAGTTTAGATAAAAAATTTGTAAAAGAATTCATAGAATATCTTAGAGATAGAGATTTTATGCAGAAAATACTTGGCGAGTATAGAGACTACTATAGATTACAATCCGATACTGGTTTTGAAATCACTGTTTAAGATATTTAGTAAAATACTTAGCTAACTCTTGATAATTACTTCTATGTAAATTAACGTGATTATGTAACTCATTATTTATTTTTATAAACTTATAGGTTATGTATAGTGAGAAAGTAATTATTGATAAAAAAACGTTGTATTTAAGAAAAGAATACTCCTTACGGTTATTTGAATCTATTAAATTAAAAATTTCTTTTTCAATCATATTTTCATACGATACATGTGTATTAAACTTACTAATAGTTTCGTAAAACATAGCTGTCGAAATAGCCATATATGCTAGGAAAAATATAGTTAAGTATATTCTATCATTTATGAATAATAGAGCTGAATAAGCTGGTATAAGCGATACCGGAGTATATTCAATACTAGATCTACTTATTATCAATAGTTCTTCAAGAACTTTAACGAATTCTCTAATTTCACCACGATCCTTGACGATATTCAACATATCTCGAATACTCATGTAGTAGTATTTAGATAATTGAATATGTTTATCCAATAAATATTTTGCATTAGTCAAGTACATAGTCATAACTGTTGAACCGATAAAACCAGATAAAACAGTCAATAGGTAAATTAATGGATAATTTATTAAATTGATTAAACCAATTATTAGAGGAATAATTATTAATACAGATAGTAAAGAGTATTCTATAGGTAATCCAGTTACTTTAAATAATTTTTTAGCGATAAAATCTAGAGCTTTAAATAAATTGCGAAAAGTATCTATATCCATACAATCCACCGAGATTACATAATAAATATTTGAATTAATCATGATTAACTATCTATGTTTCTTACTTAATAAATATCGTATTTAGTGTTAAATACGTGAGTAATGAATATTATCCAATATGATCCTAGTTATATATTGGTGTAGAAAATTGCCTGAAACAAGAACCGGACCGGTTAGATTAAGCGGTTATGCTCTTAAACTCAGGAGAGTTGTTAATGCAGCTCTTAGAGATTACTATAAAGAGAAGAAAATTAGTTCAAAAGATGTTAATCAAATCCTTGGAGATATGAATGCAAAGATATATAGTATTTTAGTCGATAAATATGGAGTTCCTAAAGATGCTATAATAAATATTATTTTAAACTACGATATTGAGGAAAACAAATTTGTTATAAAAGATATTAAAATAGAAATCTATGATTTAAACGAGATATTAACTAGGAATACGACGCTTGAAGTAAAGAAACTATTAAATCTACCTATTTGATTTATCAACTAAATTAATCACTGCTAACATGGTATTAATGGTGTCTAGCGCTTGGTTGAAGTGATAATTGGTATTATACAAGAAGATTTCGGTATAAATCCACATGAGAATTTTGAGAAGATAAAAACACATATTGAGAGAAATCTAAAAGAAGCAGATATTATATTAACCCCTGAGTATTCTATGGTTAACATACTTAAAAATCTCAAACCAGAAGATGTATACAATTTATCTGAAGAATTAGAGAACAGTAGTTATTTATCAAAAATAAGTGATCTAAGCGGTAAATATAGCGTTAACATATTGACACATTTCATTGAGAAAACAAGTAGTAAACCAAAATGCTACAATTCTTCTATTATAGTGAAACCTAGTGGTAGTGTTGAAAAAGTATATAGTAAGCTGCATTTATTCGACGCATATAATTATAGAGAATCGGATTTCTTTAATCCAGGTAAGTCTCTGTCTCAAACAATTTTAATTAAGAATAAGAAATTCTACACAGCTATATGTTATGATATCCGTTTTCCAGAATTATTCAGGCTATATGCTAGTAGAGGAGCCTACGGTGTATTTGTACACGCAGGTTGGGTTAAGAGTTTTTTAAAGGAAGAATTACTAGATATTCTAGCTAGAAGCCGTAGTCATGAGAATACAATGTATATTGTTATCGCTAATCAAACCGGGGAATTATATACTGGTAGAAGTGGTGTATATAATCCTTATGGATTCAAAGAACTAGATCTTGGTTTTAAACCAAAGTATTGTGAATATAAACTCGATTTAACAATAGTAGATGATGCTCGTGAACAAATACCTGTTGTTAAACAAGCTCTTGAGAAATGGAGTATTGAGTTTAGGTTTTAAACTAGGATAATAATATAAAACTATTTAAAGAGATTTGATTAAACTAAAAATTAATTAATCATCTTCAGGTGAATAATTTGAATAATCTTATTTTTATAAAAACAATATTTACAATATTTCTGACATTAATTATTGTTTCAACAACGTATTCTGCTTCAACTACTCTGCAAATTAGTTTAGTTAATAAAATAGTTGTAGAAAGCGGTAATCAATTAATTCTACCAGCCATAGATGGTGATTTCACGGAATGGCTACAGTTTTCGGATAAAATTAAACTCCATCCTATTGTGAAAACAGATGGTTTAATAAATGACTGGTATACAGAGTATTATGTATTTAAAGATGATAGAATTACACGTGATAAATTATCGTTGATCTCTAATAAAATAATGGTAGTTAACGAGAGTGAAAACTATTATCTTTATTATAAAGGAGAATTCATATGGTTTGATAAAATTAATGACGTTAGATCAGGTTTTGAAAACTATCCATCAGTAGATATTGTTGAATTTAGAGTCACGGGAGATTCAACGTATCTACATATACTTATAAGAGTTAGAGATTTGGGTATTGTAGGAGATCCCGAGAATCCATCATTATTACTCTCAATACCAATTGATATTGACATGAATCCAAGTAATGGCAATTTTACAACAATTGATCCATATACAAGAGTGTCTAGTTATGCATATTGGGATTACCAGATAGTGATCGATTTAACTAATCCTTCTGTTAAACCGAATCAACCTGTGTATGGAGATGGCAAAAATATGAGAGATGGTGGATCGCCGCTTGATATATTGAATCCAGAGTATATTGACGTATCAACGAACAAAAGTTTATTCGTATGTAATCCAGCTACAGATTCTATAGAGATAAGTATTGCTTGGAGCGATATTAATGTAACAAAACCATGGGAGATAAGTAATATTAGATTCTATGTTATGACGTTTCTCGGAAATGGTTATGGAGTTCCAATAACTAATTTAAGCGGTAGCCAGGTTTTAGATGTTCTATCTAATCAAAGTACTGATGACGAAGTATATGATCAGGTTATCGACTACTGGATTGATATTGGTTTTACAATAGCATGTGAACCTACTTATTATAATCACTATATATTAGATGATAAAGGATATATACAAGCATTCACAGATCTCAGTAACGATTATAGAAACGATTATATCCCAAACGAAGCATTTGATACTGATCTGTTAACAGCTATTATCTGGATCGATACTGAAAATAATGCTTTGTATTTGTTTATTCATATTAAAGGCCTTGTTAAACCACTTAACAATGTATCGCCTTCCATAGCAATCGTTATTGATACAACACCAAGTAATCTCAATGATGGAGTTGATTCGTGGATTCATATTCCACCTGGATCTGTTCAACTACCTCCCGGTAAAAATTATACAAACTTAACAGAAACCGAACTAGGTATTCCGAAAACATTGAATACTACATCAAGATCAGCCTACTGGACAAACATAATATGGATTTTCAGTAAAATCGAAAATGGAGTTGAAAAATACCTTATTTATTCATATAACGGTACAATACAATACGTGTCAAATGTAACTATTAAAGCATCGGATCATTTCATTGAAGCTACACTACCATTGGATAAAGTAAATCCAGCTCTAGCTTATAGTGTTTTTAGATTAGAAATACTTGTATTTGCATATGTTTTAGAAACATCACTAATGCCAAATATTCCAATAAATACAATCCTAGATCCCCCCGGTTCTAATGTATATGATGTCCTATCACCTTTTGCAACATGGAGTCCGATAGGAATCGAAATAGTATACGATAAACCATATGCAATTCTAGGTGAGATCTATGATATAGACAACAATCCTTTCAACGATTTGGAGCAAAATAATGGAGACCACTGGATCGATTCCTTCCATACTCGTAAATACTCCGTTAGAATAATCAATCTTGAATTATCACATATTAGTTTCGATAACGATACTTTAATTGAAATAGGTGAACCAGCTTGGATTAATGCTACAATAGAGTATTATAATGGTTTCAACTGGAAACCTCTTGTGAATAGAAGTGTATCGTTTTATTTATTGAACAATATAACATATGAATTGATATACGTTGGTAGTAACTATAGTGATGTAAATGGTTCTATATACTTATTCCTAGACAATATAGCTAGTAGAGTTAAAAGTGGATACTATTATTTAATAGCAGTATTCGAACCGGTAAATAACGATGAATTAATATATCCAAGAGTTGTGAATAAAACTAATACAGTTTACGCGATCATAAACCAACCATTCGTAACAGTCATGAACGAACCATATTACATGCCATTCATTCTACTTATAATAACGATACTATTGATTATACATACAGTGCTTAGAAATCGTAGAAAAAATTAGAAATAAATCTTGTTTCTAATTAATCTAATATTCTCTGTAATATTTTTTTCAAAATAAAATCTATTCTCAGGCGAAAGCTTTATATAACCTCCAACGATCACGTATTCTACTTCTAGTTTATCTAAAAGTATTTTAGAGACAATGTCTTTAAAGTGATCAATGTTAGATCTTATTACAATAATATCTGCAACACTGTATTTATACAACGACCGATCACCTAAGCCGAGAAATAGATATGGATAATATAGAATATTATACAGTAGCCTAACAGGATCAACTCTATTATCTCCATATAGATAGCGATACATAACAAATAGTTTTTTCAATTCATCAAACATAGATAATTCCGAGTTCATCAATCCACTAAAACCTATCGTTAAAGGTATGTCTCTATTCATTAATTCAAAAACTGGTGGAAACCCTCGTTCACCAATAAATAACGTTGTCGACGGAGATAATGAAACGTAAACACCTGTGTTTTTTAAATAATCTAATTCAGCACTAGTAATCCAGTTTAAATGAGTTAACAAGGTATTTTTGTTAATTAAATTCTTAGAATACAAGTATTCAATAAACCATTTACCAGTTTTTTTCTTAAATGAAAAAACTTCGTACTTAGTTCTAGATGCTTCTATTCTGATCTTGAAACCCATGTTCATAACATTATTTATTTCATCTAGAAAATCCTCGTTCGTAATCAACATAGGATCGTATATTGTATATACTGGTATACATCTACCATACTCACTACAAATTGTTTTAAAACTAGTTAGATCAATTCTTTCTCTAAATCCTTTAACAATACCTGTCGCTATATATACACCATATTCTCTACACTCATTAACCAATACATGTGGATAACTCGTAGAAACTAAAAACCCCGTAAAACCAGATAATAGTAGTCTCATACATAATACTCTACTCATATATTTAACTATTTCTTCGTTAACTAATTCATTTTCAGCTTCAACGATTTTATTAAAAAAATCTTGTGAAAATAAATTTAATAAAAAATCCTGTATATAGTAAACCACTAGATCCATACCCGTATTTATAAACCCGGGAGTAATCAATTTATTGTAACCGTTTATAACATAAGTATCTCTAGGTTTGCCACATTTTTCTTCAATACACGTTATGAATCCGTTTTCGATTAAAATATCTTTATTAATATCAACCAATAGCCTACCGTTATATGGACTGATTATATAACTAGCTTTCTCTATCAAAATATTCATTAAACCACCTAGTTATAGTTAATTAACAGTATTATTATTTTGAATAACCTTATAGAGGTATAATGTATTGAGTGAAGAAAAAATACTTTCGAAAACTACTCGTGAATTCATTATTTCACTACTTTCACTACTGCCTTCGAGAAACTATATAGTTCAAATACTCAGAATTCTATATGAGACTGGAGGTGTCGACATAGATACTTATAGACAAATATACAGAGGTATTGTCGACGAATATGCTGAAGATATACTTAGAAAACTAGGCGTTGTTGTTGAGAAGAATATTGTTAAATTAAAATACATGAGTATTGGATGGAATCTAGCGTCACTATACGATGATTTATTCAATATTCTATATGATGGAGAGTTTAGAAAGAGACTTAGTGAAGCATCTAATTTAGAAATACCAGATCCGCTCGAGGAATGGATCTATATAAGAATAGATACTCTACTAAAAGACCCGGTTCACGGAGATAATGCTAGAATTGTTTTAAGAGAATTATCTAGTAGAAAAGTAACTACTGTTCAAGAACTTGTAACGAAAGGTTTAAATATAGGTGAAGCATATACGATCGCAGATATTCTTCAAACACTTGGTTTAGCTGAACACATAGATGGAACTATTAGATTATCTCCTTTACTTAGTAGTAGAATGGATTGTTTCAGAAAAGCACTTATGAGGCTGAATATTATTTGAACAGTACGGATGTGATCGATATAAATGATTTGATAGTTAAAATACCTTTAATTGATATAGATGTTAAAGAACCGTTTAAACATAAAGTAAGTGAATTAACCGTTAGTATTCCAAGAGATATACCTTTGAAAATAGATTTAACACCAATTATCACTGTTAAAATAGAATTACTAAGTTACGATATAGATAAAGCCGTTTACTTAATATCACCCGATTTAATACGAACATACACAGATGCTTTCAACGAGTTACTAACAAGTGTACCGATTATTGAGGAAAATATTCTGAATATTTCGAAAACAATTATTGATAAAATAGAGAGTTTAGTTAAAGAAAAGAGATTTAGAGAGCTATCAATTAAAATATATAGATTAAATAGTAAACTCGAAACAATATTTGTGAAAAATATACCAGATGAATTGAAAAGCAGATATGGTGTTAAAATAAGAATTAGAAGAAAGATTTCACCAGAAATTAGAGAATTGATTGAAAGTAGAGTGAGTAAAGAGTATAAGTTAACGAGAATGATCAAGAGGATGGAGATTATACAAGATGATAGATTACTTGATGAATTAGAGAAAATGATGTCGGATTTCATGAAGAAATTAAAACGCTATTAATTAATTCATAGATTTCCCTACTACCTGTTAAAACAACTACTTCATCTCCAGCTATTTTAACAACAAGTCCTTCAACGGGATTAGAAGGAGGATCTGGCAGGTTTCTCACAGGTTTCTCTCTACCAATATATATCCATTTAATACCACTTGATTTCCTAGCTAATCTATACCAGTATCTACCATAATAAATATATTTAACAATCTCTCCATTTGATCTCTTCTTAACAACAATGTGGATTGGTTTTAAATAATAATTCCAGTTTTTAATCATATTATTATATCTGTATAGTTCTGTTAAAAAACTAGATAAGAGTAGTTTTATTTCTCTATAAATATTTTCATATTGATTAACGTTTAGTTTTATAACATATTTAGCCATAATAGTCAGTCCATGGGAGTTTAATCACCGAAATCATACGTCGACCGTTCTTCATCCCTGTATTATATTTTATAATTCACTTGTTTATTAACAATTCTTCACTCCAGTATTAATTGGTTTAACAATATATGTTTTAAAACCTTTACTATTGAATTCATGTATTAAATCATTTTTTAAATCACTTGTTTTGAATAATCCAATAACTATTCCACCTTGACCAGCACCACTTATTTTTGAACCCAATGCACCTTTCTCTCTCATAGCATAAACTATGTTTTCTAACACACTGTTCGATATATTCAACGATTCTAGTAGACTTTGATTAATATTCATCAATTCACCTAATCTATGAAAATCTCCATGTACTAGATACTTGTATGCTTCAAAAACTAGTTTCTCGTAAACACCATATATCCCACTATATATGTCAACGTATTTATCATATAGTTCCAGAACTTTTCTAACTACTTCACCAGTATTTCTCTTAATACCAGTATCGACTACTAGAATAACTATTTCATCAGGCCATTTAATACTAATTCTCTCAAAACTATTCTTTCTATAAAACAATAATCCACCGTATGTTGAAACAGTATTATCGACACCACTGGGTTTCCCATGTACAATTTCTTCAGCTCTATAAGCAATTTCATTAACCAAACTATATTCTGGTTTAAAACCATAGTATGAGAGTAATGCATGAGTAAGAGAAACAGCTGTAGCAGCACTACTACCCATTCCGGAAGCAACAGGTATATTTGAATCAATTATAGCGTAAAAACCCTTACTAATACTTGTTTTAACAGATATTAGTTTAAATATTTCTATGAAATGAGAATATTCTCTTGGAACTGGTTTATTTAAATCAATAGTGAAACCCATTTGTTTAGATTCAACTTTAAAACCATTGTATTCTTTAATAATAGTTCTAGCGTATAGATTAACAGCTGTAACAATAGCTGGTTTATTCTTAACGACAAAGTGTTCTCCAAATAATATAATCTTTCCTGGAGCTTCACTACAGATCACTTAAAACACCGTTAGCATAATACATATTTATTCAAACAAACACTATTTAAAGTATTAAAAAACATTTTAAAAAGATTAGAGGTATTTGAATAGATGGTTTACGAAGACAAATTCTGGGAAGAAGAATACTGGAGTGTTTTCGGCTCACGTGTTTGGAGAATATTCAAGATCTGTAATGAATTAATACCGATTATTGGTAAAGACGAGTCAATAGAGTATATAAATACTATTACTCAGTTGTCTAAATACATTGTAGAGAAACTGAGTGAAAAAGTTGAAATAGAAGAGCCTGAAGATATTGGTTTAAAAGATATACAGTTAGTTATCGAATTCATGAAGTCTATTGCCGATATAGCTATCGGTAAAAACACTACTGTAACACTGGCTTGGATTACTAGAAACATTACTTACGAATATATTAGAGCTAATTTTACAACCATACGTGAAAAACCTGATAGATTCGATTACTTAGCGAGTATTCTTGATTTGACAAAACTATACGATCCACCTGATTTGCTTAAGACGAGTGAAGTAGATTTAACAATGTACCATGCAACTGGTTATTTAGATAATGTTGAAATAGAGTCTAGTATAGAATCGGTTAAAGGAGGTAGATTTAGATATGTTGTTAAAATAAGAGATAAGGTTAATTATGAGAAAGACAGCCTTGGATCATTAATCATAAGACTTGGTTTAATGGCTTGGGAAATACTTCGTAGAAAACCAGGTATATTTAGTATTTTCGAAACAATAGATCCTAGAAACATGTATTTAGAAATAGCTAGATCACGTGTACCTGTTAAAGCACATGAAATAGTTGAAACAAAATCTATTCAAATACTTGGAGATGGTAAAGTATATAGTTTCAAAGATGAAAAGATCGAGACCGATGGTTCTATTACTATAACACTAGCATCTGACCAATACAGTACATCCGTTCCAATGCCTGTTGCTTGTAGAACATCTGTTTATGAATTAAAAGGCCCTCTCGTATATGCTTATAATTTTTGTCAAGAAACAGATCTTTTGTTTAAGAATACAAGGTATATTATAGAAAACGAGTTTAGAAATAGGTTTAATGTCGTAGAGTTTCTACGTGGTATACAGCCGTATATATTCCTAGGTTTATGGGATCAGATCTTTATTGAAAACAGTAAGTTTATAGTAATATCTAGGATATAGCTATGTTGTAATCATTTGGTGTTGAATTTGAATAATAGATCTCTAAAACCATTTACACCTCTCGATCAGCTTATTAAACAATTACAAGATAAAATGTCTAAAATTAAGTATAAGATAGTTGTTCTAAGTGGGAAAGGCGGAGTTGGTAAATCATTTGTATCATCAATGCTTGCTCTAGCACTAGCTGAACGTGGATATAAAGTTGCATTACTAGATGCTGATCTACATGGTTCTTCAATACCATTATTCCTCGGTTTAAGGAATGCAAATATGTATATGAGTAGTGAAGGAATTGAACCAGTCACCGGTCCTTTAAACATAAAAATAGTATCAATTAATTTAATACTACCTTCTCCAGATACACCTGTAGTATGGAGAGGACCGTTAAAATCAAAAGCGATCATTGAACTATTAGCTAAAGTCAATTGGAGTGATAATGATTTTTTAATAATAGATTTGCCTCCGGGGACTGGCGATGAAGTAATTACTATTGTACAAGTTATTAGAGATATTGATGGTGCGTTAATAGTTACAGCACCTAATATTTTATCAGAGATCGTTGTTTCTAAAGCAATAAACTTTCTCATAGACTATAATATTAAACTCCTAGGTATAGTTGAAAACATGAGTTATTTCAAATGCCCCGATACTGGTAAAACATATTATCTCCTAGGTAAAAGTACTGGTGAAGAATTAGCTAGAAAATACAACACAGAGCTTTTAGTTAAAATACCATTCGACCCATATATTGGAGAAGCTATAGGTAGAAACATACCATACTACACGAGCTTTAGAAACGGAGAAGCAGCTGAAGCTATTAGACAGCTAGCTTCTATAGTAATATCTAAGTTAATTAAATAGAATTAGGTTTCAAATCTGGAAACTAGTTTTAAAACTTATGTCAAAATTAGTAGATAATCAAATTTAAAGTAAAGTATTAAATACCTAGTGAAATTAATAAGTAATAGGTGTTTAGATTGGATACTAATGATTATAGCCAAGAGAAAATGCCAAACTGGGTATTACTTAGAGAAGCCGCTCATCATTTAGTTAAGAATGGAAAAACAGTTTTCACACGGAAAGAATTAACTAGAGTAGCTAGACAAATAGATAATACTAGATCAGAGGCTAGTCTAGATTTTGAAATAGATTTAGTCACAGTTAATAGCAATAGTAAAGATAGATATAGAGATCCAGATAAATTATTTCTCTACAGATTAGATAGAGGAAAATATACGCTATACAATCCTGAAATACATGGTTCTATAGACGAATATATCTATATAAAAACACTACATGTTAGAAAAGATTTTTTAACACAAATAGTTAGTGAACTCGAGAATCATGGTTATAAAGTTGTTGAAATACTGCAATCACCGAAACCTTGGAATCCAAACATTATTGCATTAGAGAATGATAGTAGAATAGGTGTATGGATAGTTGATCCTAGTCAAGACCCCAACACACAGTTGAGAACACTAGCCTATGTTATTGGTTCATCGTTACTCAACAGAGATCTCGATAAACACATTATCATACTACCACAATTGATTGCAAATAAGATACCGAACAATGTTAAAGAAGAATTGATTAAACTAGATATTAAACTAGTTGCTTTGAAAGAAGAGAAGAAGTACAGTATATTGTTTTAAATCATACTTTTGAACTAGTTTCAGGACTTAAATCAGCTTCTAGTTTATTCTTCAATATTGTTTTCGCTTCTTCAAGAATTTTATTAACATTCTCATCACTGGGAGGACTGTATTCAATATTAAAACCTAATTCTGTATAATCATCGAGTATGTTCTTTATAGAATATTCAATGTTAACAAGTGTTAAACCAAGTTCTGGAATAGTTGATTCAGGAAGCTTCTTTAAATCAGTGAGTAAACTATAAACTTCTCTCATAGTTTCCTCAAAAATTCTCCTATTAATCGAATACTCTAGAACGAGAGATATTTTCTCTAAAACAAGCCTGATATCTAGTAATCTATTACATATATTATCTAGTTTAGAAACTTCACTAGCATATTTTTTAGCTAAAAAACTCTCGCCACGAGCTTCTAGTTCAGCAGCTATTTCTAATAATCTATTCCTCCTAATTTTAATACGATCTAATAAAATATCTAATTTACTAATACCGTTTTTAACATGATAAGCAGCATAGATCGCTTCTCTCAATGGATTCTTCTTTTTCTTAAATATCATGATTACACCATAAGAATTATCAAAAGAGATTTAATTTAAAAGAAAAGGATATTGTTAAAACGGTATATTTAGTTTATATATGAAAACCACTTCCATTAATATTGCATTCCCCATCATCTGTATTCCTTGAAACGGTTCAGCAAAAATCATGTATGGTTTAATATAAGTTGAGTTAGCAAAAGGTCTGTCTTTAAACTCGAAACTAACAACACTTGGTTGAATACTAACTGGATCAATATTTACAGATACTATCCTTTCAATACCTAATATATCTTTCAAACGAACATACTCCGATTGATATCTAATATCGTAAACATTGCCGGTAAACCATTGAAAAACATAAGTTGTATTCTCATTGAACATTGATAGCGATAAAATACCATCAATCATTATCTTATATATCAACGGAAGATCCCATGGTTGATCGAATCTTGGTGATATATAGAAAATCCTCCTCTGTTCAGATAAACCACTCGAAGCTCGGAGATCGTATAAGAACATGTATTCTCCAATATTCCTCTCGCCAATCCTGATCATCCATATTGATTTAGGTATATCAACTAAACCAATGATATTATAAGGTGAATAATATGGTCTAACAATATACGTGTTATTACCTTGTTTTTCGAATAAAAATATATCAAACGTTAATATATACGTGTTATTAACTGGAAGCTTCAGTAATTTCGCTAATTCAAATAATTCGCTTTCATTACGTGTAGTTAGTAGTTTTGCAAGCAATT
Source organism: Desulfurococcaceae archaeon (assembly GCA_038897715.1). GTDB lineage: Archaea > Thermoproteota > Thermoprotei_A > Sulfolobales > Desulfurococcaceae > JAWAVV01. The sequence continues at coordinate 141,448 of JAWAVV010000002.1, read as the reverse complement.
TTATTTGAGTCCCGTTTAATGTTGCACCATCAGCTATGGTAGAAACACCGCCTGATACTGATAAAGGATATCCGTAATCCCACCATGATATTACCACAGCGTCTCTTGTTAGATTTTTACTTATAAAATCAAGTACTTTATACCAAACATCATTCTTAGCTCTAATTGGTGTAAAACCACTCATCACACCTGGTATCATAATACTATGGATTTCATATAATTTAACACCACTTAATCCTAAATTAATGAAAACCAAAACAGTTAATGCAAAAGCTATTAATCTAGTAGTATTTGAAACCATTGTCTTATGTTTTTTAATCCTCCACTGAATTATTTCTTCTCTACTCGGTATAATCTTAGACATAACGAATCCAATAAAGCTAGCTGCAACTAATATACCTGTTGAAGCAGCTGTAGCCTCCATGTATGCTGCATTCAAATAGGAATAAAATCCTAATGCGAAAGCTATTGCTAAATAAACTTGATCCATTCCACCACGATATATTAAGTAAAATATTCCGAAAATAGCCATGAATAATGGAGAGAATAGTATCAAAGCTGGATGACTAGAACCCCATGAAATAAGCATTTGATTAAACATTGTAGGTGATGATAAAGGAGACTGATGTTCTTCTATCGATTCAACAAGAGGAGGAGCCGGTTTAAACACTCTTAACCCGAGTGCCCATGCAAACCTATCTCCGATATGTATTATACCTTGAGCATAGAGTACTATAACTAGAATTGCTAAAGCTACTATTATGAAGAAATATTTCGTAGAATTAAGAATTGGTTTCTTTAAACCAATTTTCTTATAATTAACGTGCAATATATTGAATAACAACGGTAGTAGTATTGAACATAACATAATTAAACCAATAGATTTTGGTTTAAAAGGTAGTAAACCGATGGCAAATAAATTAGCCGGGGAAACTAGTTCAAAAACTATAGCTAGGATAATGAGTATTAAATGATATTTAATATACTCTAATGTAATTGCTTTAGAATTGAAAATAGGATATAACACGATAAATCCAATAAACGTGCCAAGTATATATATGTATCCACCCCAAAACCAGCCAACTATTGCTATCGCTAAACTAGTTAGTATCGTATAGACTATCTTTTCTCTGCTACTATACTTTTTGTCATTAATCATTCTAGCTAGTTTAGAATAGAAAAATACTGTTAGAAATATAAATGTTAAAGCAACACCTTCTTTCTCAACAAAACCGGCAATACTCCTATCACTAGCAGCAGGCATTAAACTATATAGCGTGAAAGCTGATATAACTGCATATTTATTATTACGAGAAATTTCGCGAACAGCAAGATATAAAGTTATATAAGATAGTGTCGCGAAAACTAATGGCGTTAAACAAGCCCATTCTTTAAGAGATATATTGAAGTACTTGACAATATGATATGTTAAACCAATCCACATAGGTAAACCGGGATAGCTAGATCTAGTGAAATCCCTTCCATTTGGATACCAAAATATATGTGTATCGGGATTATCTCTCGTTAAAGCATACCAAGCTAACGGTCCTTTTTCATAAATATACTTAGCTTGCCAATATTCTATAAAAGAATCTGCTTCAAAAAACTCTAATCCATAGTGTAAACCAGGTAATGCTCTCAAATAAACACCTAGTGCAAGCAATACTAACAATAATCCAACATAAATCGCTTTATGTAGATTTGGTTTTAACTCAAACAATTCATATAATTTATTGAAAAACCCGTAGAAAACACTCGGCAAACAAACCACCTGTTTTAAATCTATGGTATTATTAATGCTAATAATGCTTTTTGAACATGTTTACGATTCTCAGCTTGATCCCATACAATACTCCATTTACCATCAATAACTTCGTTAACAACTTCCTCACCTCTATGAGCAGGAAGACAATGCATGAATAAAGCATTTTCTTTAGCTCTCTTCATTAAATCAACAGTAACTCTATAGTTTTCTAAGTCTCGTATTCTCTTCTCACGCTCCTTCTCCTGACCCATACTAACCCATACATCAGTATATACAATATCAGCATCTTTAACTGCTTCATAAGGATCTCTCACGATCTCGTATAAACCACCATTAGGTGTAGCGTATTCTTCAAACCATTTAACTACTTTTGGATGCGGATCATATCCTTTAGGACTCGATATCACAATTCTACCGCCCAATAAACCTATAATAAGCATTAAACTATGTAAAACGTTATCACCACCATCACCTATAAAGACTATTTTCAATCTACTTAAATCGCCTCCTTTCTTCTCCATAATAGTAAATACATCACTAAGCGCTTGACACGGATGAAGTAGATCGCTCAAACCGTTAATAACCGGTACAGAACCATATTCAGCTAATTTCTCAAGCTTCTCGTGTTCATATACACGAGCCATAATACCATCAACATATCTTGATAAAACACGAGCAGTATCTTCAATAGTCTCACCTCTACCGAGCTGTAATTCACTAGAACTAAGATACATAGCGAAACCACCTAATTCCTTCATAGCTGTCTCGAAACTAATACGAGTACGCGTACTTGGTTTTTCAAAAATCATAGCTAAATGTCTACCGGGTAGAACTGGAATTATTCTCTCACCAGCATAGTATCTTTCTTTAAACATTCTAGCTGTATTTAATATAAACAAATACTCTTCACGACTAAACTCTAATCCCGTTATAAAATCTCTACCCTTCAAATTATAAGCCATATAGTAACACCGAAAACACCTATTGTAATTAAGAATAATCAATAGTTAAAATCAATTTATGTTTAAATATCTCTAGTATTGATTTAAATCTATTTCTTTAAAACATCGTATTTATTTAACAAACTAGGATCAATTCTATTTAATTTATTTATAAAAACATTGTTTTTAATCAATTCTCTAATATGTTTTTCAAATACAAACCTATATCCAATTTTCTTAGCTAAATAACCCGGTGTATATAGTTTAATATTTTTAGAACCATAAACAATATAACATCTAATGTAAACACATTGATCGCTAATAGACGTATTCACAAGAAAATCTAAAACCCTCGCTCTATATTCGTCTAGTTTAGAAGCCATATCATGTATTTTCTCAATAATTCTATTTAAATACAAATTCTTTAAATTAACAAATCTATTATGTTCTTTACTCAAAATCTTCTTCTCACTTAATAGAAACCTTTTACGCTGATCCTCAATAATTTTAATCACTCTATACTTCTTCTCAAGAATCTCTTTCCTAATTTTATATTTTTTCTCTAAATCAATCATTTCTTTCAAAATAGATTTCTTTAATGAAGTTAATTTATCAATATATCCTTTATATGTCTTCTTTAAATCTCCTTTAGCAGTCTTCAGTTTTGAAGAATATTCTTTAATCCTTTTTTCTATCCAATCTAATCTCTGTCTAAATCCTCTCATTTGAAAACTATTTTTTCTATCTAAAACCATTATTTCATTCTTTAAAACAACATCTATCTCATGTATATTTTTATCAATTACTCTACTAACGGTATCGTAGACTCTATCCCATGCTTTAGACCGTTTATCGTAAACATTAGAAGATTTATATTCACATACATTACCATATCTTATTAAGAAAATCATCAAATCATCTAAATCAATTAATGCTCTATTAATATCTATAAGAACCTTCTCAATCAAACCACTATTGTAATTAGCGATCGATTCAAAAGAATCTGGTTTAAAAACATAACCATTTAAATCACTGAGAGTAGTGTATTCTAATAATCTACACAATCTGTCTAAAACACTTCTACCGTATATGATTCTATCAAGTAAAATACTATCTTCTCGCCATTTACGGATAACACTATATTTCTTTAAAATACTATATACTTCTACTAAAAAATCTAGTGATCGATTATAACGAATATTTTTAATTAATTTATTGAGTAGAATAGTATCTGGAACTCTATATGTTAAACTATATGTTTTCGATGAATAACAATCTATTAGAAAAGAATAGTTATAGTTAAAACTCTTAATACATATTGGGTAGTAAATAGGAATAATTGATTTTAAAATATTACCTCTTTTACTCTCTAGATTAACTATCAACTCGATCTCTTTATCAATACCTTTTTCTCCAATATTAAGTATTGTTGGTATAATATAGTTCATAAAACAACCTTTAGAAGTTTAAAATTTTTCAAATAGTATTTTTATAAAAAGAGATATTTAACAATAACACTATGCATTAAAACTCTTTTCCATATAAAGGTGGTGTTTTATAAAACATATTTTCATCAAAAATATTGATTACTCACTAAATCTATACTATTCTTATCTACTACCATTATTTGAAATTGAATACGTGAATAGAGGAGAAAAAGTTTTCATCAAAAAATACGGATACTGTGTTGGATTAAAATGTATTGAAAAAGATACTAGTTTAGAATGTATTATTCCAAATAAATGTGTTAATTATGGTGGAATTCTCGGCATTGAGAAAAAACATTTAGTTTATAAACTTATCAATAATTTAGTTAAATACCGTAGAAAAAACTATTTAGAGAAATTCTCTTTTATCTACAGTAGTTTGGATAAAGTATTTATTTTCATAACAATATTTTTATCTCGCAATACTGATTACTATAGAAATACTGTTAAATGGATTAAGTTTATAATTGAGAAAAATTGTTTATCGAATCCATTTTATTGTGTAGATTATATAAAATCGTATCAATACCGCGAACTAACTTATTTATTGAGTAAAACTAGTTTAAGCAATATACTCAATGGAAATGAGATAAGACAATTACTTTGTTTAAAAGGATTTGGTTTAAAATCTATTAATGCTTACTTACTTCACACATATGGGTATACGAAATATGCACCTATAGATAGATACTATATTTATTTATTAAATCGAATTAGTTTGAAAAATTCTATTCCGAATAAGATACATTGTTTAAAAAATGAATTGAATTGTATAAAATGTAGTTTAAGTAATAGTTGTTTATATAGTAGTGTTTACAATAAGTTCGGCGAATTTAATGGGATAATACAGTCCATGAACTATGTTTACAATAGATTAAAGAGGATAATTGATAGTAGGATTAAGATCACTCCTCTAGAAGAAAAAATACTTGGATATAATTATGACAAATACATTGTTTTCATAGAAGAGTTTGAAGAATTTATTGATTTATTAACTAGTGTTGATAGATTAAGTATTGATTAAGTTTAATATGGAGTTTGAATTTGCCCGGTCTAGATCCCTTTAAATTAACTCAATTTGTTCGAGAAAAAGTTACACGTATTAGAAACAACGTTGAAGAATTGAGATATTATAGATTCCGTGGAGGTAAATGGTATGGTGGTATAGCTACTGGAGATGTTGTTGGATGTAATCTCAGATGTAAATTCTGTTGGAGCTGGAGATACAGTTATTTTGTTGATAAAGGATTTTTCTACAAACCAATTAGTGTTTTCGAGAAATTAATCAGTATTGCTAAACGGAGAAATTATAAGTATATTAGATTAAGTGGTGGTGAACCAACTATTGCTGAAAAACACTTGATAGAACTACTCGATATCTTCTCTGAATCAGATTTAGTCTTTATACTTGAAACAAATGGATTATTACTAGGGTATAGTATCGATCTCACTAAGAAAATAGTTAATTACAGTAATGTTGTTATAAGAGTATCTTTCAAAGGAACAACGCCTGAAGAGTTCGAGAATTTAACGGGTGCTCGTAGAGAATTCTTTGATTACCAGTTTAAAGCTCTCGAAAATTTATTGAACGAAGGTTTGAAACCTGGTAAAGACTTCTATCCTGCTGTAATGCTAAGTTTCACACCTGAAGATAACTTTAGAGAATTCTTGAAAAAACTCAGCAGTATACATCCAGTTCTAGCTAGTGAAATCGATATTGAGTATGTAATTCTCTATCCTCATGTTGTTGAATTATTGAGAAAAAATAATTTGAAACCATTTATTGCATATTATCCAGATAATATACCTAATTCGTTGATTTAAATATAATGTTTTTAAACCACTTGTATTTGTTTAATAAAATACTTGTTTAAAAGGTGAACGATGTGAATGAATTAATAGTTGTTGCACTTGGTGGAAACGCTTTTCAAACTAAAAGTGATAAGGGGACTTCTGAAGAATATTGGAAAAATGCTTATAAAAGTGCTGAATTCATCACACATATCGTTAAAGAAGGTTATAGAGTTGTCATCACTCATGGTAATGGACCCCAGGTAGGTATTATTGATGAATGGATGATGGCCGGCATGATCACCAGGAATCTACCGATTATGACTCTAGATATAGCAGGTGCTATGAGTCAAGGATGGCTCGGATACTTGCTTCAACAAAGTATTTACAACAAACTCGTTGAAGAAAAACTACTTGGGAGAATTGTAAAAGGTGTAGTAACTATTATTACACAGACAATTATTGATCAAAACGACCCGGCTTTCAATAATCCAACTAAATATATTGGACCATGGTATAGTGAGAAAGAATTACATGAATTAACAACTAAATTTAAATGGATTATGAAACCGGATCCACGTGGAGGTTGGAGAAGAGTAGTTCCATCACCTGATCCGCGCGGTCATGTTGAAATAGATGTTATTAGAAAACTTGTGGAGGAAAACTATATTGTCATAGCTAGTGGTGGAGGAGGTATACCGGTATATGTTGATGAAAACGGAATATTACATGGTGTAGAAGCTGTTATTGATAAAGACCTAGCTGGTGAGAGACTAGCTTCAGCTATTAGAGCAGATGTTTTAATGATATTAACAGATGTTGATAGAGTTTATTTAAATTATGGTAAAGAGAATCAAAAACCATTAGTTAAAGTAACTTTATCTGAAATTAAGAAATATTACGATGAAGGACATTTCTCACCGGGTTCAATGGGTCCTAAAGTACTTGCTGCTATAAGATTTATCGAGAATGGTGGTAAAAGAGCTATTATAGCACATTTATATGAAGCTTATAATGCTTTGAAAGGTAGTGCCGGTACACTTATTCTCCCAGATTAGTTTAAAACACTTTATTGAAACCAATCCATTTATATATTTATTAAATCAGAATATTGTCTAATAATATGTGTAAATGTTATATTGATTTAAGAAAACTTATATTAGTATAGAAATAAATTGAATAATTAAATAGATTGTTCTATGGAATAGAAATTATTATTTAAATAAATGTAAAAATTTAATAACCAAATACACTATAATATATTATGAAAAAGGTGATTATAATGGCAACTGAACCATGTAAAAAAACTGTTAGAGTAAAAACACCTGCTGGTAAAGACGCTGATCTTATTCCAAAAAAAGTTTGGAGACTTAGTCCAAGTGGTAGGAAAGGTGTTAAAATAGGTTTATTCCAAGACCCTGAAACAGGTAAATACTTCAGATACAGAGTTCCAGAAGATTATCCAGAATGCGGTTAGTATTATTATTTAAAAAATTTTTATTAAATACCCATATTCAATTCTTTTTTAAAACTGTTCTCTAATTTGTTATCTATTTAAACCCATTATATGACGTACTAATTCATTACCAGTATATTCTTTCTCATATCTCTTTTTCTTCATAGATTTAATAGATAAAACAATATCTGCTAACATTGTTTTAAACACAGCGTGTTTTTTCTCAAAACTCTTAACGGGGTTTAAAACAACCGTTCTCCAACCCTTAATCCGCACTTTCTCTAAAAGTGTTTTCCTCATTTTATATAGATACGTATTTTCTATTTGCGAAACTCTCTCTGGATCATATGGTAAGATTATTAATAGATAACCTTTAGTTACTTTACCGAGAAGTAGTGTATGATATATGAGAGATTCTATATCATATTCCCAGAAAACTGTAATATTATCTACATCATTTATAAAAGGTTCTATTTCATAATACAACTTGCCGGTATCAACGTATTTACTAGAACCATATACAAGTATATGCACACTACCCATAGAGCTAAGATTCTTAATTAACCGAGCAATTTCTCGAATATGTTTAAACAAATCTCCACGAATTTCAACAATATTGTTATTATTAATTAATTCTAAAACTCTATTCAAATACATTAAATCACCTAAATTGTTGAAAAAGTTTTAGAAGAAGAGTGTTTAGTGAAAATAACTATGTTTGAAAATCAAATCAATATATTATTGATATAATACGGAAGTATTCAATTGATATCTCTAAAGTATTTAAATAAATGTTTAAAACAACAAATAGTTTTTAAACAATAGTTTCTATACTTATTTGAATCGCTTATTTGATTAATAATTAAAAACTCTACAGCACATATTATTCAAATGGTGGATATATTGGAATTAAAAATACCCAGTATACCGACTCTAAGAGATATAGATATTACTCGTAAGAAAGTTTTTATGAGAATAGATATTAATGTACCATTAGATCCCGATACGAAAGAAATAGTTGACGATAGAAGGATTAGAATACACGCTAAGATAATTAAAGAAATTGTAGATAAATATAATCCAGCAATAGTTCTAGGATCACACCAGGGTAGACCGGGCGAACAAGATTTCACAACGCTCGAGAATCACGCAGAATTATTGAGAAAATACAGTGGTTTAGATATTAAATTCATAGATGACGTTATTGGCCCTAAAGCAAGGGAATCTATTAAGGATTTGAAGAACGGTGAAGTACTCTTACTCGATAACTTAAGACTGGTTTCAGAAGAAGTCATTGAAGCAACTCCTGAGAAACAGAGTTATACGATTTTTGTACGTAGATTAGCATCATTATTTGATATCTATGTTAACGATGCTTTTGCAACAGCACATAGGAGTCAACCGAGTATTGTTGGTTTACCGTTAGTATTGCCTAGCGCAGCTGGTTTACTATTCGAGAGAGAAATTAATGCTTTGAAAAATGTTTTCGAAAAATACGATCCTCCTAGAGTATTCGTATTAGGTGGTGTTAAAGTTAGAGATATGCTTCGCGTTATAGAAAATCTCGTTGTAAATAAACTCGCTGACCGTATTTTAACAACAGGTCTTCTCGCTCAAGTATTCCTTGTAGCTAAAGGTATCAACATTGGTTCTAAAAACATGTCTTACTTAGAGGAGAAAGGTGTACTCCCCTTAATACCTAGAGCTAGGTATATATTGATGAAGGGAGCGCCGATAGAAACACCTATAGATTTCAAAATACTTGTTGAAAACAGAGTCGAGAACAGGTCTCTAGGTAGTATAGATGGTTTAATAATGGATATTGGTGAAAATACTATAAACATGTACAGCGAGTTCATTAAAGAAGCCAAAGTCATTATTATGCGTGGACCGGCTGGTGTGATAGAAGACGAAAGATTCCGTAATGGAACAATATCTTTACTCAACAATTCTATCAATAGCAATGCATTCGTATTAATAGCCGGTGGACATCTAGGTTCAATGGTTAGCGAGAATATGTTGAGTAATAGAGTTCATGTATCAACAGGTGGAAACGCTTTACTACTATTTCTATCAGGTGAAGAACTACCAGCTCTAAAAGCACTAGAGTTATCTGCTAAAATGTTTCTGGGTAAATAAAGTTGGTTGTAAAAATAGGAATTAATGGTTACGGAACTATAGGTAAGAGAATTGCAGATGCTTTAACTAGATTTCAAGATTTCATAGTTACAGGTATAGTTAAAACTAAACCAGATTACGGAGCATTTATTGCTAAATCGAAAGGTTTTAAAATATACAGTATTCGTGAAAACATTGATCTATTTAAGAAAAGTAATATTGAAATAGAAGGGAGTATTGAAGACCTTATTGAAGAATCTGATTTAATCATAGACACTACTCCAGGAGGATTAGGTAGATCATATTTACACACACTCTATAGTAAATACGGTAAATCAATTATTTTCCAAGGCGGAGAGAAACATGATATTGTTGAAACAAGTTTCAACTCTATATGCAACTATGAGGAAGCTTTTAATAAGAAATATGTTAGAGTTGTTAGCTGTAATACAACCGGTTTATTGAGAATCATTTGTTTAATAGATGAAGAAATAGGTGTTGAGAAAGTAAAAGCAGTAATTGTTAGAAGAGGAGCTGATCCGAAGGAAGATACTAGAGGACCTATAAATTCAATAGTATTAGACCCGCCTCAAATACCTAGTCATCACGCTATTGATGTTAAAACAGTTCTACCTAAATTAGATATTGAAACAATAGCTTTCGCAGTACCATCTACTTTAATGCATGTTCAATACTTAAACATATTTCTTAAAGAGAAAACTAGTTTAGATAGAATTATTGAAATTTTCAGTAAAGTTAAGAGAATACAATTAGTTAATGCTAAAGAAACGGGATTAGATTCAACTTCTAAATTAATTGAATACGCACGTGATAAAGGAAGATATAGATACGACATTCCTGAGAATATCGTGTGGCTAGATACTATGAAAATAGATAACAAAGAGTTGACTCTAGTTCAAGCTATTCATCAGGAATCAATTGTTATTCCAGAAAATATTGATGCTGTGAAATCAATAACTGGTTTAGAGAGAGATAAATGGAAAGCTATTAGAGATACTGATGAAAAACTTGGTTTAGGAAATTTATTTAAATAACTACATACTTCACATTATATAGAGCGTAATTATTTTAAATACGATTAAATGGTGTTTATATTGAGTTATCGTGAAGCACCAACGTATGAAATTAGTTTTATGTATAGAAAGATCTTAGTGCCTATTGATGGAAGCGAGAATAGTCTTAAAGCTCTCGACATAGCAATAGATCTAGCTAAACACTATGGTTCAAGAATAACAGTTGTTTACGCTAAGCCTAAGGATTCAATAGAATCCAGAGATCTTTTTGATAAAGTAAAAAAGAGAGTTGAAAAAAGAGGTGTTGATATAGCTTTCAAAATTATTGAATACGATTCAAATACTAGTAGTGTAGCTAACTCTATTTTAAATGAATTAATAGAAGGAGGATATGATTTAGTCATTATGGGTGCTCGTGGTTTAACACTCACAAGTGAGTTGAATATAGGAAGTACTGCTTTATCACTAGTTATAAACTCACCGGTAACTATAATGGTCGTTAGATAGTTTTATCCAAATAGTATTTTTTCAAAACGTTTCTAACATCAACTCTACTAGGTGTTTCTCTAAAAGCATTTAAAGCAATAGACCAGTAGCAGTTTCTATTATAATTATAGATATTAAATATGGATAAGAGTTTACTACTGAATTCTCTATAGTCGTTTTCATCAATTATTTCAGCTCGTTTATCAGTATATATGTTGATAAATGAACGAATATCATCGCCAAATAACCATCCATTATAGAAATCTCTAACTAATTCCACAACACCGCCATCACGACTAGAAAGAACTGGAATACCGTTAACGAGAGCTTTCATATAGCTTGTTCCACAAGCTTCCCAACCAGAGAAAGGTGTGAATAGAAATACATCGGAAGCTTGTATAATCGTTTTCGCTTTATCAACATCGTAATCATGTATATAAACAACATTATCGTATTTTAAATGTAATTTCCTAAACCATCTAGCATAATTCAATCCATCGATATCTTTAGGATGAGGTTTACCCCCTACAATGAATACCACGTTATTTAAATCTCTCTTCTCTTCAATAAATTTAGCTATGAAATAAGGTCTCTTGTATTTAACAAGTCTACGAACCCATGTAATAACTATTTTATCACTAATATCGATATCTTTGTAGAGAGATAGTAGTTCATTGAGTTTATTCTTACATTCACTTCTAGTCTTCTCGAGAACATCTAATGTGAATTCTTGTTTTAAATATCTTTCATATAGTTCTCTATTCATCCATCTCTCGAGATAAATACCGTTAGTGATAGCGTGGAATTTATTACTGAACTCTGGGTAGATTTTAGATAAAACATCTCTTTGTTTCTCGGAAACAGTATTTGCTTTACCTAGTTTCCTCAGTAAATACTCTGTCATATTAACGTATTTATTAGAATCACTAATAGCTACATTATACTCTCTCTCTAAATACTCAACAGGATAAACGGGATGACCCCATGGACCAGGTGTATGGATCACTAGTCTCAGTTTTTCAATATTTTTAAACATAAATATTATTAGACCAGAGAGAGATTCCTGTAAATCTATTAATTCAACGTTATCTATACCTATATTGTTTTGAATATAGTATAGCGATGATTTAGCTAATACGCTGTATTTGATAAATTGTTGTTCAACGCTATCTTCAACATAGAGTCTGCTAACAATTCTTCTAATATCATCCGGTTCGATTACTTCGAATAACACAGTTCTAGCCTTTTTATATCTATAGATCCAGGGTTGTACAACGACTTCTCTATTAGCTACTGTTATTTTAAAAACATCTTCTCTAATTAATTTATCGAAAATACTTTTATCAATAGATTGTGATTTAACAATAACATCATCGTTATTGAAATCAATATTAATATAGCCATCTGTATAGAGTAGTGTTAGAACAACATAGTTTAAATCCATATCTCCAGCCGCATAGAATTTATCGCTCTCTAAAACTCCTAATCCACCTGCAAATATCTTTAAATCATTAAGATAGATCTCTGGAGTAATACTTATGAAAACCATATAATTCCTCTCATCGAGATTATTATCTAATTATTTAGATTAATCTTAGAAGTATAGTATTTTTAAACAATATTTATAAACAATATTTAATTATTTAAATAAATATCTCATATTAAGGTGCGTTATTTTGATAAATAGATTATATGAGGAATTCTCTAAGAAAACCTCGATCATTGAAGCTGCAGATGTGTTGAAACTAGTAACTAGGTATAATAGAATCCAGGGGTCTAGAGATCTTTGGAATGTAGTTTATGAATTAAAAAATATTGTTGAAGATAGAGGATTTGATACAAGAATTATACGTATAGAGCCTGGTGTTAAACAAGGTTTTATAGAAACACCTATTTCGTGGAATCCTATAAAAGCGTGGATTGAATTCAAAATTGGAGATAGACTTATAGCATATCTTGATCTACTAAATCATCCTACTCTACTAGCGGGGCATAGCCCTGGTGGAGAGGGGTGTTCGGAGCTAAGTATTTGTGATAAACCGAACTGTAGAAATGGAGCGATACTAGCTACTGGCTATTTATATGATCTGTATTTAAATACTGATGCAGATCTTATCGTAAACTATAGTGAAGATAGATATATAGATGCCGTACCATACTATAGTTTATTTCTAGAACCAAGTGATCCGAGAAACAAGGTTGTTATGAATATACCGAATAGATTAGCTATTAGATTGAGAAACCTCATCAATAAAGGAGAGAAAATAAATGTCTGCTGGAAAGCCGACGTAGAATATAGTAATGATGGTTTACCAGTATTGATAGCTTGTAGAGGCGATTCACCGGGTCCACTATACGTAAGTCATATTTGTCACCCCAAACCAGGTGCTCACGATAATGCTAGTGGATCCGCGGCAAACTTTATAGTATTGTCAACATTGTCTAGATTAAGTAGTGAATTTGTTTTCAACTCTTGTCACGCATGGGTTCCAGAATATACTGGTACGATTGCTCTATACGATAAACTTCCTTGGAAACCAATTAGTGTAGTTAACTTAGATATGGTTGGATCTAAGCAATACATAACTGGTTCAACGCTCGTAGTTGTTAACCCGCCTAGATTTTACGAGAATATCGTTTCATCAACACTATGGGTTTCTATTTGTAAAGTATATGATACTGTTAAAAGTTTCAATAACATTCCAGAACCGAGTATAAAATACAGTATTTCTCCATACACTACTGGAAGTGACCACGATGTTTTCATAACTTGGGGTATTAATTCATCGATGTTGAATGAATGGCCTAGTAAATTCTATCATACAGATATGGATGACTTACATACATTAGATTACAATAGTATTGTTCAAATAAGTATTGCTTCACTGATTTCTGGATATTTATTAACGAAAAGCGAGAGTAAGCTTGAGATATACAGTAAACTATATGAATCAATTGTTAGAAACTGGTATTTAACACAGGTTTTGAAAACCGATTATAGTTTGAATTATTTAAATAAATATTTGATCAAAAAACCATTAATTAGTAAACATACAGTTGATAAACTAATGGATTCACCTTTATCAAGCAGAATTATTTATCGAATACTCGGTAGAGAAAAGTATTTTAAACTAAGTAGAGAGTATTCGAATGCTTTCGCATATCTAGAGGTATATGCTCCATTAGCTGAAAAAATTGGTATTAAAGAACACGTTAAACACTATAAAGCAGAATTGTTGATCAAATGGAAGAAGAGTGATGAGAAATATATTGTTGAAACATGGAATGTTATTAAATCTAGTTTAAATCTATGATTCAATATAAACTGGTGGAAAACTAATGCCAGTTATAGAGATTTCAAAAAGTGATTTAGAAAAACTAGTTGGTAGAGATTTATCGATAGAAGAGATAATCGATCTACTTCCTAGAATGAAGTGTGAAATCGAACGTATAGAGGGAGATATTATTGAATACGAAGCAACACATGATAGACCTGATTTATTCAGTACTGAGGGTTTAGCTAGGAGTTTGAAATACTTTCTCGGTATTGGTGAAACGAGTTATAAACTTGTTGATGAAGGTATAAAAGCTTTTAATAAAGGCGTTTACTATAGACCATATGTAGCTTTCGCTATTGTGAGAAACGTTGAATTAAATAATGAAGCTATTAAACAAATTATGCAATTGCAGGAGAAACTAGCTACAACATATGGTCGTAACCGTAGAAAAGCGAGTATAGGTGTTTACGATTTAGATACTATTAAACTACCTGTTTATTACGAATTAGCAGATATTTATGAAACGAGATTTACACCATTGAATGAAACAGTTGAAATGAATCTATATGAAATAATCGAGAAAACAGATAAAGGAAGAGAGTTTGGCTGGATTATTAAAGATTACGATAAATACCCTATTTTAAGAGATAGCGATGGTAGAATATTATCACTCGCACCTATTATTAATAGTGAAGATACACGTGTTACTGAAAAGACTAGGAATATTATTATTGATTCAACGGGTATTGACCCCGAAATCGTTATTGATATGGTTACGTTAATGGCATTGAATATTGCAGAGAGATCTATTGATAGAAAAATTGTTTATGTAGAGACAGTTATGCCGGATAACCAGGTTTTGAAAGCACCTAGATCTAGTCGTGGTTCAATTAAGATTAGTGTTAGAGAAATAAATAGGATCCTTGGTGTAAAACTTAATACGAGAACTATAGTTGATTATTTACATAAAATGGGATTTACAGAAATTATCGAGAAAAAAAGATATTTAGAAGTAAAGATTCCGCTTCATAGATTAGATATTATAAGTTGGATCGATATTTCTGAAGATATCGCTATTGCTTATGGATACGATAGACTAGGATCTGAATCGATCGAACTACCATCTACTAAGCAATCGGGTAGAGTGCATCCAGTAGAATACTTATCTAGAGTTTTTAGAAAAATACTTTCTAGCTATAATTTCATAGAAGTAGTTAACTATATTATGAGTAATCCAACTATACAGCTAGGATTATTTAATTTAGATAAAAAAATGATAACAGTATCAAATCCAAAAATGGAGAAATATACTGGTTTAAGAATATGGCTAACACCGGGATTATTGGAAACGATAATATATAATGCTGAGAAAGAGAAAGAGATTAGAATATTCGAAATAGGAGATGTCGTTATACCGGATGAGGAGTATGAAACAGGCGCTAGAACTGAACGTAGAGTTGGATTAGCTATATCACATGATAAAGCAACGTTGACTGATGGTTTAACAACTGTTACAACTATATTAGAACAACTTGGTTTAAAACCAGAATTTAGACAAACATTTATAAATGGTTTTCTAGAGAAGAGAACAGCATCTATATTCGTAGACGGTGTTGAAATAGGTTTTGTAGGAGAAATACATCCGCGAATACTTGATAAACTAGGTTTAACTAATCCAGTCGTTATCGCTGAGCTTAGTTTAAATAATTTATTAAATATTATTTCCAGATAAGTATTCTCGATGATGAGGCTTGGAAGGGACTACTCGTTAAACGGGGATGAGTTGACGGGCCTAGCTGATCTACTTCATTCTCATTTTTATCAATGTATAAGATAATGGTGTTAAGACTATTGTTAATAGAGATACTGTTAGAATAGTAGTGTAGAGCGTGTAGTCTATAATTCCGATTTCATAACCGATTTTCAACAAAACTATTTCAATTAAACCACGTCCAGTCATCAATATACTTGTTAAAAATGCTTTAGCATTGTTTTTAAAAACATACCTTGCTACTGGATAAACGCCTATAACTTTACCGGTTAAAGCTATGAGTAAAACAATCACTAGTAGATTAGTATTGATACTTGTTATTGAATACGATAATCCAATATATGTGAAAAACAATGGTATGAATAATGCATCTAGAAATATTATAAAATCGCTTATAAAATTAATCAAATTAATCCTAGATCTTAACAATGGATCATGTGGTTCTCTAATACGTGCTAGAATAAGTCCAGCAATATAAGCTCCTATCAATTCGCTTAAACCAATAGTTTTAGAAATAAAAGCTAGTGTGAAAGCTAGTGTGATAACTATTGATACGAAATAATAGTAGTTTCTAGATATCGCGATATATATCTTTGAGAATTTGTTAAACAAAATGTTTGTTAAATAAAAACTCACTAGTAGAAATAACGTGATTTTCACTAATACAAATGCTAAATCTATAAAACTAGTTTCACCTAAACTAATAGTTGAAAATATTGTTGCGAAAACAACTGCTATAATGTCGTCGATAAAACTAGCTCCAATAATTATTGATTTGAAATATACATCGTTCTCTCTATATAGAATCCCTGCTATAGTCTCAGTAGCTGTATTAGATAATACAATAGCTATGAATATAGAAGCATAGGTATTTAATCCAATGAATTGTAGAAATACATATGTAAACAATATAGTCGTGAAAACACCTGATATACTCATTAAAAATATTTCTCTAAAACTACTAGTTAATTCTCTGAAATCAGTAGTTAAACCAGTGTATAGCATTATTAAGATTATTGATAAACCTATAATACTCTCCAATCCACTACTAGTTTTAACCAAATATAGTAAATTACCAACAATAAAACCAGCTAATACATGAGCAATAATTGGATTTAAATAATATTTTCTAAAAGGAATCTCCAGGATCTTTGCGAAAATAAGCATAAAAGCAATATCTAGTATTAAACTATGCGACATTTACCAAGCTCTCTCCATTGAGTAAGAAGATATTTTTCTAGAATCAGTTAATATAATAGTATCTCCTTTTATAACAAGTGGGAAAACTCCTGGTCCAAAACTCTCTTCATGAACCATTATATTATCTCTAATACTATATAATCTCGTCTCCCCCCGTTCTCTCTCAACGTAAATAGCAGCTATTTTATTAGTAAATAATCCGTATCTTAAGCTACTAATTTGAGGACTAATCACTAACGGAGTTCCATTTGAATCGTATTTAATTATTAAAGGCTTATTCCAGAGAACGGAATATACTATTAAACTATATGTTTCAACATCAATATTAAGCACTCCACGTGTGAAAGGTGGTTTAATACTTGTAAATACTATTGAGAAATCATATGGATTAATTGCTTTCACATCGTTTCTATCAATAATAGCTATTAATTTGAATTCAAATAATTTATCCCTATGAACTCTATATGCTAGAGGATTAAACGGAATCAATACCGGTACTCCATTTATTTCAAAAACTTCTTCACCATGATAATCATATATTTTCGTAACATATCCTCCTCTGCTAAAACCATAGACTAGTACGTAGTCGGTAGATTCAACAACATATCCGCCGAAACCACTTATGTGGTCAATAATTGAAATAGTAGAGGGATCTATTAATAAAGTCGAACTATATTCTTGTCTAATACCGGTTGTAGTTAAAACAACTAGACTAAGCGATGAACCTATTTGAAAATCATAAGTATTCTCAATATTAATAGATTCGATCTCTTCATTCCTAGCATCAATAACCTTAACTTCAAGAACACGATTAGGCTTCAAACTAGCAGTAACACATGTGTTTTGTCTACAAATAACTTTACTGTTTAGAGATTTTTCAATCCTATTCCAAAGTCTTTTATTTAAACCTTTATAACAAGTTATTACATAGAAGTTTTTTCTAAACTCTGCATAACCAATTAACTCAAGCTCACTACTCTTACGTCTCTGTATTCTACCGCTAACTATATCTATAGAAATCTCTTCAATACTATCACTACAGTATAATCCAATTATAATCCAATCGCTTTCAAACTTAACATACTGTATTATACAATTCTCAGGCAAAACTCTAGTCCAATTATGAACAATATTCAAATTATGCATTATCCCCCAATTGTGATTCAATAAAACAATTCATCATACTAGAGAATTAAGTTTAATCAATACTGATTTAAAAATATATAATTTAAGGTATATTAATCAATATTTTTAATAGTACGGTGTATATATTGAGTATGGAGAAAAAGATATTTAAAACATTTAGTATTCAGAATACGCTAGATCTAGGTGATTCAAGTAAAAAACGATGTAGAAATACCTATATAATTCTAAACAAAGAGAATTATCACATAGGGGTTGATTTCGGTCAAGCATTTGTATATCTAGATGAGAAGGGATTACATAGATTATACTATAAGATTGTTTCTAGTATAAAAAATCTTTATCATGATAATGATTACTTGATCCCAATACATGGTTCTTTAAATAGTGTAATCTACTTAGAACCATTGACAATAATAGTTCTATCAGAAAGAGAAGATAAAAATAGATTACTTGTTTTACATAGAAATTTTGAATTATTCGAACTAGACTCTATAGTGAAAGGATTCTTATCTAAGAAAACATGTTATATTAGTGATATTGAAATAGGTTTCTCAGGAGAACAAATAATTGGTGTAGCGAAAACAACTGGAGATAGAATATGTAGAGATTTATTAATAACAGGTAGAAGATTTGATAACAGATTTAAGTATGTTGAAGAAGATAATTTGATTCCACAAAATTGGAATGGACAATGGTATTCCTATTTAAAAATCGGCAAGAAGGATGTTGAACACATTGTAATTCTATATAATAATAAGAAATTGAAATACGTATTAGATAAGAAACTATATGGTAGCGATTTTCTCGTTAAAAACACTATGGTATATTATGGTTTCAATAACAATATCGCTATATTAAGTAATGGTAGAGAATTGAAAGCAATTGATTTAGATAATGAGAAAATTCTATGGCAGAAAATATTTGATAAAAACATTAACATTGAAGTACAGAATATGTATTTAGATGAAATCGTATACTATTCGGGTAGTAGTGTTTTCGTACAGGATATTGTTAATAATAGAATATTGTTTAATGAAAAATATAGTTCAAACATATCTTCAGCTTACATAACTGAAGACTATTTAGTAATCGGTTTTAACAATAAACTATTCATCTATGAACGTAAGGGAAAAGAATACGTAAGAATTGGTAAATACAGTCTTCCGGGTACTATTGTTAATATTCATGTTTTCAATAGGAATATGATCGTATCATATCTTCTACCAAATAATATTCTAAAAGCAATATATGTTAATCTAAGCGATACATTAGATATTGAATTAAGCGATATCACAATGTCTGTTAATACTGCAGTTGAATTAAATTTAAATAAATATAGAGCTAGTGTTAAATTAATAGATGAAAAACCTCTTAATATTGAAATAGTTGATCATATGGGAAAGACTTATATTGCTGAAACAAGTGGTTTACCGGGGGTTTACAACGTTTATTTAAACATAGATATACCCGGTTATCTACCATTAATAGCTGATATCAATATTGATGTTAAAAGTATTGAAAAAATAATTAGGAAAATAATAGTACCGAATAAGCCTACTTATAGTATTAGAGGAGCATATATTCCAGTAACGATTGATTTAGAATCTAGTATAGATGAACTATATATAGTTATGACTAATCGTGATAAAACAGTTTACGGCTCAACTAATTTAATAACTAATGTTAATCCCGGTGAAGTAACTATACCGTTATATATAACATGGGCTAAGAGAGGGGAACAAGAAGTTGATTTAATAGTTACTGCTTGGACTAAGAGGAATAAAATATTACAGAAGTATAGTGCATTGATTACTTTTGAAAGAGACATTCCACTACTATATTGTCGTGTATTCAGCGATACGGTTTATCTATGGTCTCCAATAGATCTCGGTATTGCTAATATAACGACTGTCATAGGTGACTATAGAGTAGAGATTAAACAATCAATAAGTAAAGGATGGAATGAAATAGAAACACTTAAAGGAGATTTCGATGAATTAATTGTAATACTACCTAGTAAAGTAAAATATATTTCAAAGAGGGGTAGGAGCTGGATAGAGTTTTTGAAATAGTTTTTGAAATAATGAAAATTAGTTTCTATCTATCACTATTAGCAATATTGTTTGAAACAATATATGTATTGTCGAAAAATAGGAAAACTAGAGACGAGAACGTAGAAGAACATAGAGTTCATCAATAAGTTCTTCAAGTTTCTTAACTCTATTCTCAACACTATTTAGTCTATTTTCAATCTCAATAATCTTTTTCTGAATATCATCTAGACTCATATTATCATCTCAACGAATACTTTTCAATTTAAAATATATTTTATTATCCCAATTAATCTTACTTACAAAGCTTTTCTCAAGAATTTTCAAAGACTCCGGACCATATATTTGAATTATTTCATCAGTACTTAACGGTTTTCTTAAAATATGATTCAATAAAATATTCGTTTTATCAACAATATTCAATTTATTTACAGAAACATCGCTACAGACTATTGTTTTAAAACCCTCATTATTCATTTTCTCAACAACTCTATTAAATAACTCTCCTCGTACAGGTTTTATATCAATAGACCTACCTGGTCTATTAACAGTTTTAACATATATTTTCTCAACTCTAGTACTATGTATTACGCTAATTAACTCATCTAATACACTCTCTTCAGCATTTGTAAAATCTCTATATCTGAAAACAACTAGTTCAATAGCTAGTTTATCACCATATTCTTTCACAATATTTTTTAACGAATTAACTAAATTATTGAATTTAAAATCACCGACAGGTTCTGTAAATATTTTCCAATAACTATACGGTAAAGCTATTGGAACAAGATTTTCATCAACATATTTGAAAACAGGTTTAATCCAATTACTATTTATTAAAACACCACTTGTTCTAACAACGATTCTACCATTAAATCCCATATCTTTCAATAAACTATGTATTTTCTCAACAATAACAGGAGTTTGGTAATTTAATAGAGGATCTCCCAAACCCCATACAAATGTTGTTTTAAAAATCAAACCATTCTTATCTATAAAATTCATTAAATCTCGAATAACTCTATCTAAATCAACATAAATACTCGGTTTAATCGTCTTAACAATTGTTTCACCAAGTGGGCAGAAAATACAGTTTAGCGAACATTTTTTCGGAGATAGAAGAGGATCTATTCCTAGAGATGCTTCAAAACACCTGCTTAGATGTATTCCGTAAACTGTTTTTAATTCAAATAATCTATTCATTTACCAACAACTCTACTTTCAAGTAAAGCTATGAAAAAACCTTGACCATTCACTTGATATGGATTAATACGATAGGTTTTATTAGATATTGTGAATCCAGGATAGCTTTTACTTAAATATCGAGTATACTCACTATTTATTTCAATAGGTTCAGCTAGATTTTCGTAAACAATTCTCTCTATAACATTTTCTCCTTCATCTGGATGTATACTACATGTTATATACAACACTCTTTCCGAGTATTTCAAAATATTCTTCAGTATACTATATTGTCTCTCACTATAATACTTGATTTTAGAACTACTCTGTGTATTCAACTTAACGGCTGGATCTGAATAAACTGATCCAAGACCACTACATGGAGCATCAACAACTGCTAGTTTAAATAATCTATTGAAACTAACTATAGTTGAATCACTATTTATGAAAAATACTTTAGATAAATCAATACCTAGTTTACCTAAGAGTTTTTTCTCAAACACTATTCTCTTCCACGAATAGTCTACAGCTGTGCTAAACAAATAACTTCCTGAAAGCATGTGTATTAAACTGAGTTTCAAACCCGGTGAACTACAAGCATCTAATATGTTTTCATATAAATAATTCTTAATAATTTCTATTGACAATACGCTTGAAATATCTTGTAGTACAACGTATCCATTACTAATACACTTATTCCTACTCAAAGGTCTCCATATAGGTTTCTTCAATCTATAAACATATTCAATAAAACTTTTTTCATAAACAATACCTGTTTCATCAAGACACTTCAATGCATTCTCGATACTTGTTTTCAAAAGATTAATTCTTAACCATTTCTTTCTTTTATTAAGACTACTTAGGATTCTCTCGATTTCATTAATTTCCACATATTTAAGCAAGTCTTTAACAAGAAACTCGGGATAACTATATGTTAAACTAATTCTCCTATAACTAGATAAACCCTGAGATTCGCTTCGTATACTAGATAGTATTTTTCTAATGCTAAAACCAACACTAGAGAAATAGTTTATTAAACCACTTGTTTTAACCCCATAACCGTGTTTAGAAGAAAGCCATTTCAATGAATAATAGTAGTTTACAGTATAGTAGCCTATTTTATAGAGACTTGGTTTAAACCATTTAGGAAACTCGTATCTATTCACAATAGTTTTAAATGCTTTATCATAGCTAACACGTGTTTTTAAAATATAGTTTAAAAGTATTTTTAGAAAGAACTTTATCTGTTCATGGGGTAGAATTGTCTCCATATTAAACCTATCCTATAATGGTGTTTTAACAACAATTACTTCTAAACCACTGGTTTTTCTATTGAAATAAGGTAGTTTAGGTAAAGGTATTTTTCTCAGAAAATCGAGGTCTTTGCTAAATAAATCTCTTATATCATCTAAACCTAGAGAAACCATAGCTAATCTATCAATACCAATAGCCCAAGCAGCAACTCTAACACCATCTACACCAAGTATTTGAAGTACTTCGGGTCTAAGCATTCCTCCTGGAAATACTTCTATCCAACCCAAACTATGGTGTTTGACATAACCCTCTACACTAGGTTCTGTGAAAGGAAAATAACCTGGTTTAAACCATATCTCTCTAACACCTATAGCAGCAGAGAATTCTCTGAAGAAAGCTAATAAGTGTTTGAAATTAACATCTCTACTAACAATTAAACCATCTACTTGGTAAAACTCCATAGCATGTTTTGCATCTAATGTTTCCGGTCTAAAAACTCTATCAATCGTGAATACTCTATACTCACTACAACCTCTTTTAAATAACTCGCGAGCAGACACTGCTGTTGTCTGTGTTCTAAGTACTGGTTTAAGTGCTTTAAATGGATCCCAACTATACCTCCATCCTCTACTATGGACTTCGCTAGCTCTCTTCAATAATTCTTCATCAACACGCCCGGTGAAATCAGTGTTGACGTAGAACGTGTCATGTATCTCTCTAGCTGGATGATCTTGTGCTTGGAATAATGCATCGAAATTCCAGAATTCTAGTTCAACGTGAGGACCCTTTACCTCTTCAAAACCCATTGATACAAGAATATCTCTAACTAATTCGAGAAACTCCATGTAAGAATTTGATTTAGAACCTTTCAATCTAGGTAATTGTATTGTTAAATCAAATTCCTTAATAGTATATTTATCTAATTCTCTAGCATATATTGGTTTAACAACTGTTATCAATTCTTTCTTTTTAATAAGATTCTTTCCAAATAATTCACGAAGCCTAATAGTTGGTTTAATAAACATAAGCGTTTTCTTCTCAATTCTGATCATTCTCCTCCTCTTCAATACGCTAACCAGATCCGGTGATGAATATTGTTCAATACTTAGCCTAGATAAGTATGATTTAAGCCAAGCAGCGTTTTCGATAACTTTAAAACAATTAATCTCATTACCAACAACTACTTTACCATTAATCACATCTAAACACTTCTCTCTAACTAGAATCTGGAGACCGATGTTAACATACTTCTGATCCATCTCGGTTTCACGTGAAGAACAATTAATGAAATCATTAACGCTTCGATCAATACATCTATACATAATATTGTACAATCTCTCCTCCGGCAAACCTTTCTCTAATACGTTTAAACCCTCAGGTGTTAGAACAATTCTTTCAGCAACTTTACGTTCAATAACAATCAATTCTTTACTCTCTAATTCAACGAGATCTCTCATTAAACTCTCAGAACTCTCATTTAATACACTCGCTAGTTTCGATACTTCGATTTCACCAGTTTTAAGAACTACTTCAATTATCATATATTGTTTTTCACTAAGAAATAATTCGTTATTCAAATCTAAACCCTCTTTTGTTAAAACCTTATTTACTAGTCAAATCGTAAACAGCTTCTTTAAATCTCTTAACACCTTCTTCAACTTCATCTCTATTTGTTGCAAAACTGAATCTAATGTATTGATTACTAGTCTGAGCTGGAAAAGCGCTACCCGGTAGAACTATCAATTGATATCTATCTATTAAAAACTCTACAAAAGTCTCTACATCCATATTAATTTTCTCAAGTAGCTTAACAACTCGCGGAAACATGTAGAAAGCTCCTCTACTCTTCCAAGTCTCGATAAACGGAATGTCTTTTAAACCACTATACATTAGTTCACACATTTCTCTATATCTATCAACGAGTTTCTTAACCCAAATCCATGATTCAGGGTCTTTCAAAGCTGTAACACCTGCTTTTTGTATAAAACTCGTTGGACAACCCCAAATATTAACAGCAAGTCTTCGTAAAACCTCGGCAATCTCTCTTCTAATAACTAAGTATCCCAATCTCCAACCAGTCATTGAAAATGTTTTTGAAAAACCATTTACGTAAATCAACCAATCTCTCCAATCAGAATAGGATAGAAATGAATTAAACTCGCCTTCGTAGACGAAATTATCATATATTTCATCAGCAAGTATGAGAATACCTTTCTTTCTAGCTATTTCAACAAGTTGATCAAGCTCTTCTCTCGTAAACACAGCACCAGTTGGATTATGAGGATTATTGATAACAATCAACTTCGTACGTGGAGTTATAGCATTCTCAATAGATTCGATATCTAGTTTAAAACCCTCAATAGTGTTTCTAAATAGTAGCGAAACATACACAACTCTTGCTCCAAATAATTTAGCAACTTCAGAATAAGCTGGATAAGTTGGTTCAGGTACAATTACTTCATCACCACTTGAAACATAGGCAGCAATAGCTAGAAATATTGGTCCCTTAGCACCAGGTCCTACAATGACTTCATCGGGTTTAACATCTGAACCGTATCGCTGATTCAAATAATCAGCTATAGCTTCTCTCAACTCTGGAATACCCTGTGTTTCAGTATATCTAGTAAACTTCTCGACTACGAGAGAGTTAACAGCTGATTCAATAACATTATCAGGAGTTGGCACATCCGGTTGACCAATACTGAGATTAATTACTCTAAAACCCTTTCTAGCAAGCTCTCTACCTCTAGCAATATATTTAAACCCACCTTCACCAAGCATGTTCTCCAGTAGTTTTTTATAGCTAAATACTGGAGAATCCAATACTTTAACACCTATTCTTCACTAATAATATTTAAATATAGATTTTGGTGAGAATATAAATAACACTATTCAGATTTAAAGAAACTACTTCTCTATCTACACTGACCTGGAGTGCGAGAAACATCTATTCTCAATCATTACATACACTAGCAAACACCATGTTCCTGCTTTCTCGATTACGAAACAAAGATGTATTAATAGTAATCAAGAGAATAGCTTTAACAGACAGTATATGGTTTGACATCCACTCTACGTGACTATTAATTCCAAGAAGTTTAATCCAGCAGGGATTGCATACATAGTTCTGCTGAACAGAGTATAGTTGAAAACTGACCCGGATCTAAGAATAATTATAACTACATTCTCAGAACAAATATTTAACCTGAAACATTAAACTATACTATGAAAAACTTGAAAGAGCAGAAGTAGTAATCGAAGCATTGTGAATGAGACTAACACTATTAATAAAACCAGATAGAAAACTTTTCATCCAGTTAATCTTTTCTACGAGCTAGTGTAGATGCAGGAGATTACTTGAATACATGGAGATTTGGGAAAACTACAGCATGATTGCTTTCTAACACTATGATACTGATACATGAAAGTAGCAGACAAGCACAGTTTCCGATATGTATGTGAAAAGATTTCCTAGTTCTTTATGTTCTTTGAGTTGCGAGGGTTATTGGTTAACATCTGTTATCACAGGAATCTTCAGTATCCTCTTAACAACGCATGCAAGTGCTAAGAGATCTATTTTATTGATTTCGCTAAGTAACCTCATGTCTTCCGGGTCACCTGTTCTAAGCACGCGCTCACATACTGCAAGCTTGAAAAATCCATCTAAGATATAGGGCATTTTATCCCACCACTTGTGATCTTCACATGTACACAATGTATCATGAACGTTTTTCAGAGTATATGCAGCTAAAGGTTCAGTTATAAGTGAGAATCGAACAAACCACAATAAATCAACGACTCTAGCATTTATTTTAATACTATGTAATCGTCTCTTGTCCTCTCCTCCCCAATGGATAAACACAGTGTTTTCCCACTGTTCCAAATAATTACTCAGCTCATTTTGTTCATAATACCAAAACTGCTTTATCTCATAGGAGCTTAAGTCTAGAAAACCATAGAGTACTGTTGGTCCACCTGGAATGTATTCAATATCAAAGACCACTAATTTATCCTCGGAGGAAAAGGGGGGAGGTTTAAGTAAATATAAACCTTTTTTACGCTCTCCTATAAGCCTTACGTATGCTAGTCTTATGTTGATATTATGGGGAAACTTACTTTCACTAAGCACCTTTCGATATATCTCATCTGTTATCTGCTCTGGATACTTAACGCCATAATTATAAAATCTAAAAACGTTATCCCATGTAAATCTGTATCGAAACTTCAGTTTAGCTAAGTCTTCAAGATCTTCGAGAAATCTATCACCGAAGCGCTCATACATATTGATAAATAATTGAGCCTCTGTACTTGACATTCCGAATCGTTCAATAAAAACATTTATCCATTGACTTCTATCCATTTCTTTGAGAACTTGCCCTATTGGTGAAGCTAGTTTCCAGAACTCGATGTTTATTGATTCACCATTTATAACTATCCATGCAATGTTTGCTCTACTGTAGTAATCGTCATGTGAGCTAACATTAACTACAGTCACGTTCCGAATCTTCTCATACTTACCACCACACCTATGAACATGTCCACAGATGACCAGAGCTACTTTATCAAACTCTTCAATAAATTCTCTCAGCGCTATGCTACCAATTGACCTCTCACCAAACCGCATTGCACTGTCTAAAATGCCGTATGGCGGAGCATGTGACACTACTATGAGACGCTCTCCTCTACGAAGCATGTTTTTTGCAAGCTCTAATCTTATTCTATAGTCAGCTTCAATATAACTACCAGTTCCATACTCTGCAGGCGCGTCTTCAAGCCCTATTATTAAATAAGAGCCGACTCTAAGCCATATATATTGTAAGTCGTAAACCTTCTTGCCTTTAATGTACCTCTCAGCAAGTAGGTCATCGTTTCCTCTTACAGCTCCAAGTCCATACCTGGTTTCACGCGCCAGCTCTTCGAAATAATTATACTGACTTATACATTCTTGACACGCATGAGTATGAGAATTGTTAGAAATAGATACAAATCTATCTATGTCGTCTCCCGCATATAATATGATGTCGGGTTTGATGGAAGAGTCTTTAACCAGGTTTAACAATAATTTTACGTCGTGAACTCTGTAGTCTGAGAACGCGAGTATTCTAAGCGGACCTTTGTGTTTAAACCTTACGAGATATTGTGGTAAAACTAGTGTAATGTGCTTTAAGCGCCTATGCGACTCACCGTAATGCTTCAACAACTTCTCTCTTAGCTCTTCAATCTGCTTCAAGTTAAATCTAAGTTCCTGTAGTGGGATCTTCATTCACTATTCACTAGTAAATATAATATCTATGGCATTCCATAAAAACATTATTCTACTCTACTATTAAAGAGATTGATTACCAGCTTTCCGAATTACCAACTAATGAGACGATACATCTACTAGAGTTATATTCAGTGTTTCAACTCTTCCATAACACTTTGTTAAACTACCAAGGCTGGTCATAAAATATTCCTTAGATTTACAGCAATATCAGTATTTATGTTCATTAATTTATTAAATCCAGTTATCACCTCTGTTTTCTACTTCTATTTCACAAGGCTTAGCTCAACTAATTCTCGAGAGTATTTACACCAATATCTTGGTCATCGAGCTATTCTATATACTCGGCGATAACCTTGTATTCCTTCCTACTATGCTGAAAACATACTTCAGATCGTTTTCAACTCGTTCCACGCTTACCGATAAGTTCTTTCGCATTAATATAGAAATCCTCTCTTTGATTTAAAGTAAACACGTTTCTATCCCCATATACTATATTTTAGCTATGCTCGCACTATCTGTAAACATAAATGTTTGTTAACTAATACTTTTAGTAACCCTTCGTTTAGCACAAAAGTTTTGACTACTTTTGGAATATCTTGTGTTTCAGCATTTTTAGTAAACTTCTTGATTCTAAGAATGTTATAGATTAAAAGAAACTATTTCTCTAAATATTCTTTTAAATCAACTTCTTTACCATGTTTAACAAATCTTATTCTAATATCTGGTTTAACAGGTATATTCAAATATTTATTAAATAAAACATACAGAGTATACCCATCTAATTCATTAACAACACCTTTATTTATAAGATCGTGTAGAATCGTTAAAACGGTAGGATATATTTCTGGATAAAGTTGTTTTACTTTTTTAATCAACTCTAAACCACGGTCGTCAACTATTTTACTGTAAACAATCCTCTCCAAGTCAACAGTACTTTTAGATGAAGATTCTTTAGCTGCAGAACTCTTACCACTCTCGCTAATCCATTTCTTTAAAATCTTCAACTTAAGTGAATCAGGCAGATCTTCGCTCAAAACACTAAACACCATAGACATTACTCTAGGTTTAAAACATACACTATTAATAGAATAACAGTTTATCTTCACTTAAATACTTCTCAATTAAATACAGTGAAATAGTTGAAGAAACTAGATCAGCAATAGAACCCGGATTAATTCCTCTATTTCTCAATTCACTATCAAAGAAATCTAATTCACTAAACCATCTATCACTACCGAATTCTCTAAGAATATCTCTAGCTCTCTCCATAACATATCTAGCTGTTTCCAAACCATGTTTTCTAACAATTAATGTATCAATATGTTTAGATAACAAATATATATAAGTATAGACTACACAATCATTCCAATCTCTCTTATCGAGAAGACAGTTCTTTAAAACACCGAGTGCATCAATACTTCTAGAGTAATTACTAAGTAGTTCATCATGAACAATCTCTATTCTAGAACTATATTTTAAAACATCTATTAACCTCTGATTCCTTTCCATTAACTCTTTAACATATCTCCAACTCCATACATCAACAAACTCGGAACTCTCAATAGGTTTAAGATGTGATGGTTTTGTTAAACGAATAGCTTTATAGAAAAATATTGAATCATAAATAGTTGTTGAATCAAGTAAGTATTGAGTATTTCTAAAACAATTCAAATCAACATTATTACTCTTAACACAATAGCCTATGTTAACAGATAATGGTATTAATAAAGTAAGTGATCCTAAACAATCATTCCTCCCGAGATATGTAACAATATCTCTACTACAGTAATATATTAAATCTCCAAAAACAATACTACGCCATTTTCTAAAACCTCTTCTATATCCACGATTAAACCATTTTAACGATAAACAACACGATGCTAGAAACTTTTCATAATAATTATTTCTAAATAATAATCTATGAATATTACCAGGTTTGGGTGAAGCAGATACCTCCAAACACATAGCTAGTGATAGAAGATAAGGATACATAACTACACCTATTTATAATCGCTAACACTCTATCATTAAATCAAACCAATCGATTCAAATACTTCATTAAACAATCTCTTTAATTTATCTAGATCACCTATTCTCCTATAGTACAGAGGATGATACGCTTGAAAATCAGGTTTTAAACCTATTTCTCTAAACGATTTCAAAGCTACATTGCCGAGAGCTACTGTGATCTCTGGTTTCAAAACATTAATCTCGTAACTCAATATTTCTCTACAATTTCTCCTCATTATCTCAACGTATTTGTTTTTCTTATTTCTATCACTATAGAGGGGTCTACACTTAACAGCTGTTGACCAGAAAACATGTTTTTTAACTAAATATTCAATAACATCTCTCTCGTCGATATTGAAAATTCTAGATAAGACTATTCTCAAATTATCTTTTTGAAAATTATTGTATAGGTAATCTTGTTTAAAACCAGGTGGAGGAGATTCGCTGACAACAAATATTAGTGGTTTACTAGGAAGGTATTTATCGTATATACGGTGTATTATACATGGTTTATCAACGTATAATCCTCTACATAGATTACATTTCTTAATCTTCATCGATAAATCTAAAATAGATCGCATGTATATAACATCTCGCTGTCTTTAAATAAAATTTTGTTTTAAAATAATTATTTAAATAATTCAAACAATCTGATAAAATTCATTATACTGAGTAGTTCAATAACTTTATCATCATACATTTTATTTATATTAGATAAGTATTTTCTGGGAACTCTATTTCTTAGTAAATAAATGTTTAAACAGAACTTATTCCAAATACAAGCAATCAACAGTATTGAATATAAATACAAATATACAAATACCATATATATGATTAATTTAAGTAAAAATATGAAAACAATAAAACTTTTAAACAAAACACTACCCTCTATTTTCAACACAATTCCTGAGCATAAATAATGGTCTATTAATTGAACCAGTATTTACAACCAAACCTTTCTCTTCCAATCTACTCAATCTTTCTCTTATAATTCTACGTGAAGCGCTTCCTCGGATAATTCTAACCCTACGAGTGATCTCGCTCACTCCGAGTTTTTCACACGTAGATAACGTTTTCAAGATATCTCTACTAATAGGATCTAAGTCGCTTTTAGAAAAAATAGTTAATAAACGAGAAGCACTTTCAATAGCCAATACGACTGGTATTGAAAAAACATTTATCAATTCAAATGCTAAACTAATTTCATCAGAATACAAACCAAGTACTTTCAATCTATTCTCAATAATATCTAGTCTTATAATCAATTCAATAAGTCTTTTCTCAATACGCTCAAGTCTCTCGTCAATACTAGACAATCGATAAACACCATGAAAAATACCCAAAGTAGAATATTGAAATGAAAAACATATTAGTTAAACTACTGTTTCTCTCCTTCTTTCTCTACTTCTTCCTTCTCTATTTTAAAACCACTACGAGTTTTAATCGCTTCAGCAATAGTTTTTACTAATTCACTCGTAGATGGTATTGCTTCTAATCTCTTTTTATAGAAATCAGTTACAATCCTATCAACAATTTCATCCGGTAAACCTGCATTCTTCAGATCATTATATAACGTAGTAATATCTTGAGCTAGTTTCTTAGCATCAATACTTGTAACTAATATTGTTAATACATCTCTGAGAGAATCTTTGATCCTATCGATGAATTCGCTTAAAGCAGATAATACTTGACGTAATTCTTCTACATCAGTTGATTCGGAAGAGCTTATAATGATTTTTCTATCTTCTTTTCTACCTTCTTTTTCACTACTCATTCAACTCGCCTACATTGAATTTATTAAATAAATGTAATAAACGTTCTTATTTAAAACAATTTATTGTAAAATGTGAACAATTCTCAGCCTGATAGTGAACAATTTAAACAATCTACAACTCTATATTAGCATGTTCATTCCTAAGATCTTCCTCGGTTTTACCAAGTTTATTCATCAACTCAGCTATAACTCCATCTAGAAAAACAAGAACAGCGTTTTCAAACAAAGTACCTAGTGGAGCTAGAGATTCGTGAATACCCAGTATTTGTCTTGTGAAATAATCTTCTTCTTCAGCTATCTTCGTTCTACCAGGTACAGTAACTATTAAATCACTTATTTTAGCTAAAGGACTATCCGGATAACTAGTTATAGCAATAACTTTAGCTTTAACAACTTTAGCTGCTTCAGCTGCTGTAATTATTAACTTAGTTCTCCCACTACCAGATATAGCTATAACTAAATCATTTTCTCTAATTCTAGGTATAATTGTTTCACCAAGCACATATACTTGAAAACCGAGATGGAGAAGTCTCATAGCGAAAGCTTTACCTATAAGACCGCTACGACCCGCTCCTATAATTAGCACACGAGCTTTCCTCTCGTAAGCATCAAGGAGTAGATCGATGAATGTATTCTTCTCAGTATCACTAATGAAATCGATTAATTTACTGATGAAATTAATAATCTCAATCATAGCTTCACGTGTAATACCTGAAACCAATCTAACAAACCCCTGTAAACAAATAACACCGTGAACAATATATTATATAAGACCTTTTTAACTTAAATATTGTTGAAACCATGAATTGATCTATTAGATAAATAAATCTATTGAAATGAACTATCTACCGGTGATCTACGTAAATATGAGAAATACTATTAGATTAAATGTTATAACACTATTCGATCCATGGAAATCTCCATTATGTACATGTAGATCTAAATATAGTCTCCATCCATATACTGGTTGTAGCCATTTCTGTAAATACTGTTACGCTACATCTTATATTGGTTTAAAACCAAGCATGCCTAAGAAAAATTTTTTAAATAAACTTATAAGAGATTTGAAGAGAATTGATAGAAATCTCGTAGTTGAAATGAGTAGTAGCAGTGATCCATATCCACCAATTGAGAACACGTTGTTGCTAACACGTAGAACTCTTGAAATACTAGTTGAACACGGTATTAAAATACTTATCACTACAAAATCAGATATTGTTGTAAGAGACTCGGATCTTCTTGTTAAAACACCGTCTTCAGTAATGATTACTATAACTAGTTTAGATGAAGAATTAGTCTATAAAATAGAACCAAATGCTCCTCCACCAAGTAGGAGATTAAATACTATTGAAAAACTAGTTAGTCGAGACATACCTGTAGGCGTTCGCATAGACCCTATTATACCTAGTTTAAACGATGATAGTAAAAGTATTGAAGAGTTGATAAAAGAACTTTCTTGTATAGGTGTTAAACATATTGTTACATCTAGTTATAAAGCTAAATGGGATAGTTTACGTAGATTAACTAATACTTTCCCGGATAAAAAAGATTATCTATACAAACTATATGTTGAAAACGGTGTTAGAATAAGAAACTATTTCTATCTACCTGTTGAATTGAGGAAAAAATTGTTAAAACCAGTTATCGAGAATGCTGTTAAATATGGATTAACAGTAGCTACTTGTAGAGAGGGTTTAAGAGAATTCTTTAAAGCACCTAGTTGTGATGGACAACACTTGATTAAATAATGAAAAGGTGGTTTTATTGGAGAAAATTCTTGAATACGATATAAATTGCCCGGTATGTAATAGTGTTTTAAAAATATCGGATTACTTGTATGAAATACCATTTTACGGCAAAATAATTATATCGAGCGGTGTTTGTTCTAAATGCAAGTATAAATGGAGTGATGTTAGATTAGCTGAAAGCAAAGGACCTGTTAAAATAAAATTCAAAGTAAGCAGTGTCGAGGATTTAAATACTCTTGTTATAAAATCATCTACTTGTACAATTAAAATACCTGATCTAGGAGCTGAAATAATACCTGGATACGATTCACACGGTTACATTACAACTATTGAAGGAATAATTCTCAGTTTATACGAGAAGGTAGAATTCATGTGTAGCAGTAGTAATTCACCAAATTGCTTGGAAAAACTTGATTTAATTAAAAAAGCTTTGAATGGCGAAATAGAGTTTACTATTGAATTAATAGACCCTATGGGTGTGTCAAAGATATTATCAGAAAAATCTATTGAAGAAATTATTGAAAAACATGAAGACGAGATCTAGAATACTGTATAATATTACGATACATTAATATAAAATTTAGACAAAATCAAAATCTTAGATATCATTATTAATACTTGAAAAATATTTCAATTATAAATAATAATCTTTTAGAACATGATCATTGGTATAAGTTTAGGAATTTATTCTCTTATCTCTAAAAAATATTTTGTATAAATAACTGATTATTTTAAAACCATAAAGTTTTAAAAGGGTCGTGAACATATAGATTTATCAGAATAAAATGTTATAAACCTAGGTGGAAGAGATGCCGGAGAAACTAAAATTCTTCGACCTAAAAGCTAAGAAATACTTCGAGACTGATAAATACGAAGTAGTTGAGAAAGAGACGAAGAGAGGAAAGATAAAGATAGCTTTTGCAACCAGTCCATATACTGGTAAAAGATTTGCTAGAATACTAGGTCCAGCTAAGAAATAAAAATAATTTTTTTCCTCCTCTCTTCTTCCTTTTTCCTCATCTAATCAAGTACCTGGACAAACTTCTTCAACTGGTTGTTGTTTTAATGCTTCTCTAACACTAATTATTTTCTTTAAAACATCTATGAAGTAATCTATTTCATCAATACTATTGTATATATAGTAGCTGGCTCGAACAGATCCTTTTAAACCTAATCTATAGTGCAATGGATGAGCACAATGCATTCCCGTTCTAACAGCTATTCCGAAGAAATCAAGTGCTTTTCCAACAGTATGGTGATGGAGTTCACGTATGTTAAAAGATATAATACCTCCTCGATCCTTTGGATTTAGTGGACCAATCAAATCTACTTCACTCATTATCTCTTCAAATCTCTTAAGAGTATATGTTACGAGATCTACTTCATGACTACGCACATTTTCCATACCTATTTTCATCAAATACTTAGCTGCTTCAGCTAAACCAATACCACCAGCTATGTTAGGGGTGCCGGCTTCAAATCTCCATGGGAGGTCGTGCCATACAACGTTATCTATTGTAACGTCTTTAATAGTATCACCACCTACTTTAAACGGAATAGTTTCTTCCAATCTATCTCTCCTTCCCCATAAAACACCTATACCTGTTGGACCAAGCATTTTATGACCACTAAAAGCTAGAAAATCAATATTCATTTCTTTAACATTTGTAGGCATGTGTGGAACACTTTGAGCACCATCAGCTACAGTTATTGCATCTACTTCGCGAGCTATTTTCACAATTCTTTTAACATCATTAATAGTACCGAGTACGTTACTCATTATTGGAAAGACTATTACTCTAGTTCTTTTAGATACTTTACTAGCTAAATCATCGTAGTTTAAATAACCCTGATCTGTTATGTCAACGTATTTAATAGTAATCTTCTTTATCAAAGCTATATTTCTCCATGGAAGCATAGCACTATGGTGATCCATTAAAGTAATCAATACTTCATCTCCATCATTTAAATTCTTCAAACCCCATGCGTAAGCAATAGTATTCATAGCATCAGTAGTATTGTAGCAAAATACTACTTCATCCCATGAATAAGCATTTATAAATCTAGCTATTACTTCATGTGCTTCTTCATACATTTGACTAGCTTCTTGACTAAGAGTATGTAAACCACGATGAATATTAGCATTATGTTTCTCATAGAATTCTTTAATAGCATTGATAACTTGTATTGGTTTATGAGTTGTAGCCGCATTATCGAAGTAAACAAGTCTCTTACCATGAACTCTTCTCTCCAGTATTGGAAAATCTCTTCTAATCTCTTCTACGTTAAACATTATTCATCAACCAAATACTCTATATATATGTTATATATGTTATGAAAATAAAGTATTTCAAATAAATTCTAGTTTATCAACAAGATGCTTCCATTTGATAAAACCATTACCAATAATTGGTTTACCATGACTAACCATTACGTTATCGAAATCGATGTTTAAATCAATAATCCTCTTAATTTGTAAACGATTCTTAATAAAATCTATTGAAAACTCCTTAGGTATTTCAAACAACTCGCCATTCTGTTCATAAACAAGATCTCCGGGGAAAATAGATCTAGTAAACATATCGTATATACATATACTCCCCGGAGTATGTCCAGGTGTATGTATTATTTTAAACCTATTGTATAATACGTCATTGTTTTTCAAAAGTATATCTACATCAACTGGTTCATATCTATACTTTCCAATATACTTCTCTCCACGGATATAAACTGATTCATCAATATGAGAAGCTACTTTAGCATTCAAATAGTCTCTTAATTTCTTCAACCCACCCACATGGTCAATGTGTGCATGCGTTATTATAATAATAAATTCAGATTTATTCATTAAACCATTCTCTTCAAGATACTTAACTATAGCTGAATCCATACCGGGTAAACCGGCATCGATAATTAATAATTTATCCAAGAGATCAACTACG
The DNA here is from genome assembly GCA_038897715.1 of Desulfurococcaceae archaeon. Lineage (GTDB taxonomy): Archaea > Thermoproteota > Thermoprotei_A > Sulfolobales > Desulfurococcaceae > JAWAVV01. The sequence continues at coordinate 104,748 of JAWAVV010000002.1, read as the reverse complement.
TATACATTAGCATTAGTATTGTCAACTAAATGTATATCTTTAAATACAATCACTTTAAACCACCTTTTAAAACATATTGAGAATAATTAGATTAATAGATTTAAACTATGTTTTCCTACGTCTAATCCTCGTTATCGTATATAATCTGAGTAAGTGTAGTTTCTTAATCTTAGCTTGATTCAATCCATTGACTTCAATATAATCAACTCTTTTTCTATCTAGAATTGATTTAACTCTATAAACATGTTTAGATACTTCTCTATAGTAGTCTCGAATATTCATATCGATAACTCTACCGGGTTTTTCAGCATCTATGAATACGAAGTAGCCGCCAACACTCGGTGGTTTCAATTCAAAATCTGTTGTTATAAATACAGCTCCAAAACCCGTGTTTAAAACACTCAATCTCGTTAATAAAACATCTAATTCTATGGGATAATGACAGTAATCTGTTATTAAAAATACTGATTCTCTATTCTTTAATTTATCGAGTAAACCAGTTAGTTTTGTTAAATCATGGTCACCACTAGGGTCACTTGAACAAATATTGTTTAAAGCAATATTAATAGCATCAAGAGGATCTAATGCGTATTCTAAATATGGTTTTGAACCCTTCATAATAACTAGATCAACTACATCTCCTAAACTATGTGCTATACTGAGTAAGCCTGTTAAACAATATATTGAAGTCTCTATTTTATCTCCATAGTTCATTGAACTAGTATAATCTAGAATTATGACGATATTAACCATTCTTTCAAGTAGGAATTCTTTAACCATTAATCTATAGTCTCCATCTGGTTTAATCATTCTAGCAGATGCTCTCCAATCAATGTAACGTAAATCATCTCCAATAGAGTAGTCTCTTAAATCAATATACTCGAAACCAGGTCCTTTAACTCTAGATGGAACTACTCCATACATTAATGAACTAAAATGAGCTCGAGCTAGTTTAGATACAGCTACTGCTTTCTCACATATCCTTTTATTCAAAACTCTATCACACTTGTTTTAACAATTAATTTATTACACCTAGATAATCTCTATAGTTCATAGAGGTGTATATAAACAATGTACTACTCTTACCGCGAAATAATTGATGCTAAAGTATATGATTCTGAAGGCTTATACTACGGCTACGTATGTGGATTTAACTTAGTTAATAAACCTGAGTTAAAAATATGTATCGAGTACAATATTGGCGATAGAATACCTGATATAAATTCTCTAAAGAAAGAACTACGCGATAAAGGTTTTGAAATACCTGAAGACATTACACTAGAAGATCTCGTTTTAACAGCTAGAAATGAGAAAATAGAAATACCGTATATCGAGGTTGAGAAGAGAGTTGATTTTGTTAAAGGTTTCATTGGATTAAACGAAGTATCTATTATAGATACTGTTTATAGAAAAACAAGTGATAATGATTGGAGATTATCTATTATACTACTGAATAAACCACGTGAAGCTGTTTATAGAGGATATCCGTTACCCTATAGTAATCCTTATCTAGAGCAAATAGAGAAAACTATTGGTAAATTAGTCGTCAACTTGAATGAAGGAATAATTGGATATGTAGAAGATATTGTTTTTGCACCAAACGATATTGGTTTAAGATTAAACACTTGTCATTATAGAAGAGGATCTATAAACTGGAGTAATTTCTTAACGTTAATCAAAACACGTGGATATCAGGAACACTACAATATGCTTGTTAAAGAAATAGGTGATAGAGATAAACTAGATATAAGCTACTACGGATACATAATACATACGTTGCGTAAGATCAAGGCTCCAGCTGAATCTTTTAATCTACTTAACAATACTTTAGAGTTCGAAGAAGTAATTATTGAAAAATATAGAGATATTAGTTGGAATAATGTTTTGAAAACAGGTGATATAATTATAACTAAATAGGTGTATTGAATGATTAGTATTGATGAAATAAAGGATAAAACAAACGATATAATTAGTGAAATCAGTAGAGCAATAATCGGGTATAGAGAAGAAATTAAATTAATATTAGCAGCATTACTAGCTAATGGACATGTTCTACTTGAAGGAGTACCTGGTATTGCTAAAACAACTATAGCTAGAGCTTTAACGAGAGTTCTTGGTTTAAACGAGAGAGAAACATATGTTAAATCAAACATACCTTTCAAAGGATTCTCTAGAATACAGTTTACACCTGATCTAATGCCTAGCGATATAACCGGGTCTCTTATATTCAATCCTGTAACAAGGAGTTTTGAACCAAGACTAGGGCCGGTATTTTCATACATAGTTTTAGCCGATGAAATAAATAGAGCAACTCCACGTACACAATCAGCAATGCTACAAGCTATGCAGGAGAGAGAAGTCACTATTGGTGATAAAACATATCAACTGGAGATTAGAAGTGAAGGTAAATTCTTCTTCGTAATAGCTACTCAGAATCCTATTGAACAAGAAGGTACTTATCCATTACCTGAAGCTCAATTAGATAGGTTTACAATGAGGATTATCATCAATTATCCACGTAGTTTAGAAGACGAGCTAAATATCTATAAACTACATGCTTACAGACTCGCTGAACCAGTCAACGAACTTGAACAAATAGTTACACCGGATTGGGTTATTGAAGCACAGAATACTATTAGTGAGAAAATAGTTGTACCGGACATTATACTAGATTACGTCGCAAGGATCATTAGGTCAACTAGACCTGAAGTACTCGAATCTGTTAGAAAATACTTTGAACTCGGAGCTAGCCCTCGCGCAGGCATTATGCTAGTGAGAGTTGCTAAAGTTCTAGCAGCTATGCGTGGTAGTGAGCGCGTTGAAGCCGTAGATGTTGAAAAAGCAGTTTTCCACGTGTTAAATCATAGAGTTATACCTAATATTGATTTAATAATAGAGTATGGTGGAGATTTCGCAGCTAGAATTAGAGTGATCGATGAAGGTTTGAAATACGTTATTAAATCTATTACGTAGAGGTGTTCTATTACAAATTGATCATATTCGACCAAGTTTCTGTAAAGAGTTTCGATAATAAAGAGTATGTTCTAAGTTTCCAAATACCTCTTGGTAAAACAACGATCATAATACTACCGAGTAGTATTGATAAAAAAGAGATCGCTAAACTCATAGCTGGTTTAAGTAAACCAGAGAAAGGAAGTGTAATCCATGAATTCGGAGAAACATCTATTAAACCAACAATATACATACCAGAGCAGTTACCAGACGAACTAGATCTAGTTAGTATTGTTAAAAAATTGAAACCAGAACTATGTGGTGAAATAATTAGAATAATTAAAAGCATCGGCTACGATCTATATGTAGATAAAATAATTTCCGAAACACCTGATTACGTTATAAAATTATTTCTCATACTATACGCTCTATACAGTGCAGATAAATTATCAATACTAATAGAGCCTTTCATAGGATTAGATCATAGACTACTATCACTATTAAGTATTGAATTCAGAAAACTGAATTCAAATAATTTAACTATAGTTATTTTAACAAATAACTCTGAGTTTTTAAAAACAAGTATTGAAATATATGATTACGCTATAGTAGTTGAATCTGAAACAAATATAGTTACAGGAGATAGAGATAAATTCGTTTCAAAGAAAATACTTGAAGGACTAGAAGTATATGAAGTTTTAGGTAGGAGAAATATTATAAACCATTTAGTTGATATCGAAGGTTTTAATGGATATTTAAAAATAGATCAAAATAAATACTTACTATTTATAGATTCTAGATTTAAATGGGTTTTTCTTAAAAAAATAAATGAACTATATAAGAATAGATCAATACTTCATTACAGATACTTGAATAGAGAATCAATAGGGTTATAGAATTGATTAAAGTAAAGCATACTGAATATGTTCTAATGGTTTTAATCAGTCTATTAGTATTCTTATTCACAATATATGTTTACATTCCAACTGTTTCACGTACAATACTTTATTTAATACATGGACTGTATTTACTACTTTTAACACATTATAAAACAAAATATTCTCTAAATAAATCTAGTTATTCATTAAATCTATTTATCAATACAAGTAGTAGAGAGAGATTTAAATATAGTCTATTAAATATATTGAAGATAATTCTATTTCTAAACATTTACTTAACAGTATTGATCACTACATCTATGATCGTGTTTAATTATAATATTGATATAATTTTGAATACATTAATTATATTGACTACTATGAATACATTATATTCTGTAATAACATTTTTCTTAAACACCTTTCTTAGAAACATGTATTTGACAATCACTATATTACTTTTAATTATTGCAATGGGTTTGATAACTAATAATAACTTTTTAATTCTAATAATAATGTACCCTAATCTAGAGATCGCTCCAATAATGTTCTCCGTAGCGTTATCTATAATACTATTATTAATAACTACGATAAGGTGGAGTAGAATATGGTTTTAAAAACAATGTTATTAGGCTACACTATACTGTTGTTATTAATAACATTACTTACTCCATTAATTATCTATCTGAATTTAACCATATACAGGTATAAACTACCTGTTGAGAATAAAGATGTATTCATGATATATAATAATAGTAGTGAGAAAATATTTCTAGCGAAATATATTACGTATAGAATAAATTATTTCGAACAATCTATTTACAAAATAGGAGTTAGATTAGATAATTTAATTAACAAACATATTGTTGATGAAATAGGTGTTGACAAATTAGTTATTGAAATAGGTTTCTCTAATTCAACACCATTAATTATACCAAAGACTCTGCTTACTCTTGAAGAATACGATAATTTGATTAATAGAAGATATGGTTTAAACCAGATATATAGTGGTTTAGAAAATACGAGTTCTACATACATGAAATTAGTGAAAACAAAATATGTTATTATCATAGTTAAGTTTAATATTAACTCTACATTATACATTGATTTTACAAAATACATACCGCCAATAATCTATTACCCTAAAGAAGTAGTTTTGAATACAACATTCTCTGAATTATTAAAATACTCTGTTGAAGACACTATTTACTCGAGTATTCTAAAATATGTTTTAAATACTATATTAAATGAATACTGCGTAACAGACCTATATGTAGAATACTCACTAGTGGATTCAATTATTGACTATAAATTACTGTTTCTAATATGGATGAGTTTAGTAATTGTTAATGAATATAGAATGCCCGGTAGTATAGTGAAGTATTTCATAAAGTTGTTTTATAAACTAAGATTCTTGTTAAACTATATGCTAAGAAAACTAAGAGCACTGGTACAATATATTTTGAAACTAAGTAGAGTCTGACTTCATATGGATACTTAATTACCGTTTCATAATTATATTTACTCGTTTCAGCAATAGTTAATTCAGCTAATTCTTTAAAATACTTTATAAAATCACTTAGTTTCTCAATAGAATATAGTTTACCTTTAGTCGTTTCAACTATCTCACTTAATACTGTTAAAGCATATTCATCTTCTTCACCCGGTAGATATATTAGTATTGAATAGACTGGTATTCTATACTCAACATACTTGTCAACAACAGATCTATAGTAAGGAGTATCTTGTTCATATGGTAATCCATCTGTAACAAATATTATGAAAGGTGTTAAGTTGAAATAAGTATATGGAATTAACCAATCGAGAGCAAGTTGTAAAGCTTTACTATAGATCGTTCCACCTGATGGAGTCCATTTCTCCAGTTGATCCAATTTACTATAGAGTAATTCAACATTATCAGTTGGAGGAGTAGGTGATATTGGGTGGTCGCAAAATGGTATTAAACCAATTAAAACAGAATCACCAACACTTTTAACATACTCTCTAACTGCTTTTAAAGCAGTATGTATTTTCTCCCCCAGCATACTCCCAGAGAAATCAAGTAATATGACTACAGGTATTTTCCTATTAATACTTAGCAGTGTTTCTGCTTGTTGATATAGTTGAATATACTGTCTAGTAGTTGTGTATGGTATTGTTGCAGATATTAATATGAGAATTAGTATAATTGATGTAATAATATAGTTTAAATACCACTCTAGATCTCTCTTCCACCTATAGTTCTCTACGATATAGCGTGTAAAAGTATGTCTAAACTTGAATATTCTTGATAAAAATACTTTCCTACCATAAGCCATTACGAAATAAGTTACAACTAGAGTTAATGGAATAAGATAGATCAGTTGAGGATACATATAGTTCATTTAAAACCCCTCAATTCTCGATATAATTATTAAAATACAGCTAGTTAAGAGTAAGAAGAGTATAGGATAAGGTTCGTATTCTTCATACATTGTCTTAACTCTTAATATTTTCTTAGCAATAAAAGATTCTAATCTAAGTTCATCTATAATGATCGGTAATTGTTGTAATACAGTTTGATTAGTATAAACATTCATACTTACAGATCTCACGCCTGATTCCTGTATTCTAAATACGAAATTATTAGCTCTAGGATCCAAACCAATACGTACGAATAAAACAGGATAATAATCTTTAACACTAATTATCTTCTCAAACGGGTCTTTACCTTTATTATGAACACCATCACTTATGATAACAAACACGCTTGGATACTGTGAAGCATCAGCGTACGTTTTAGCAAAATCAATTGCACCAGCTATATCTGTATAGTTTCTACCGGCTCTAATACTACTCAGTTTTTCTAAACAATAACTCGATCTACCGATACATTTGATTTCAGAATTCTCTGCAAAACCAGTAATCATAACTAAGTCATTTAATGAAACATGTTTAAGATATTTTTCGACAAAATCTATTGCATAATTAATTCTAGAAATATTGTTTCCATCAGTATACAGCATACTCAGTGATTCATCAACTATCAATACATGGAGAACTGTGAGATTTTCTAAAACACTTTTAAATTCAGAACTTATTTCTTCTACGAAAAAGTATTTTTCACGTAAATGTATTGAAACCGGTGTAGATAATGCTAATACTATTAGTATTAAAGCAGTTAATTTAATAAACTGAATAAGATACCAGTATAAGCTATCTTTCAATCCTATTAATTTCATAAACCTCTTTCTACGAAACGCTAAGTAAATAAACACTATTGAATATATAGCTAAAACGATGTAAACATATATTAATGCATCTGGATTCAAAAAACTAATCATAAGGAACACCTTGTGCAGACGGTATAGCAGTATGATCCCCTGGTGTTAGACCCATACCTGCTTCTGAAATAGATTTTAATTGTGTTATAAAATTAGATATTTTTATAGATAAAACATCTAGTTTACTAACATCGATTTCACTGAGTATTAACAGCGTTGTATTTCGCAAACCATCTGGTTTATACAATTCTTCTCTATTACTATCAAGTATATTCATTAACTCATAGTATTCCAGTATTAATTCATACATATTTCTCGAAACATACGATAGCTGAGTATATACTGGAATATATTCGCTTGAAATATAGATACTGTATTTCGTATTCTCCAGTGTAGTTATTACACTATCAAGATCTCTCAATAATCTTTCAAATAATAATCTATTGTTTCTAAACATATTTAAAGCACTATCAATAGCTAGTAATTCTAATTCATCACTTGTTTTTAAAACAATACTCCACGCTGAACTGAGATCAATAGATATAAAATATAGTTTATTGTTAACAAAAGATATGTTGAAATAAGTCTCAAGTCTAGCTAATGTATAGTAATCTATACCTCTAGTATTTAGGAATTCATTAAACCTTCTCTTAATAAACCCATGTGTTCTATACAAATCTCTAGGATCTACTAGATAACAAGGTTTTTTATCAACAATACATTTCAACAAGACATTACTGTAATTAAGAGTTTTAATATAGTAAACGTTTTCATCAACTTCAAATCCAATACTTTTATTAGTAAAATAGTTCTCTAAAACAACGTAGATTATTGAAATTACAATAATTATTACTGCTGTTAAGTAAATTTTTCTCAACAAAATACTTTTTTTCATTAAAAACACCTTACTAATGCTATTGATAACTATTTATAAAAATATTGTAATCACCATTATTATCGTGAACTATTCAAATATTTTATTAAAACAGTAAATTATAGTTAAAACAATCTCTTTTAATGAAAATCGTTTTCGTAAAAAAAGTGAAGAAATATATATTTAATTTGAATAGTAGATAAGTTGTTTAAAATATCGATCACTTGATCGATAAATACGTTTATAACTAAAGTATGAATCATATTTAATACATGATACTGATTTTCATCCTTTACTTACTGGTGTATTTTAATGAATAATAAATATTTATTGATTAAAACTAAAGATGGTTTAATAAATGGTTTAAAAACATTTTACTACACTTGGAGCGGTGATAAACCACCAGATGATTTATTGAAGAATAAACCAGTTCATGAAACTATAACCCCCTGGATCAACAATATTTGGTGGGATAAACCAATAGATAAACTTAAGAGCGAGTTTTACGCTATAGCTTGGATTGGTTTTCTAAAAATAACTACTAGCGGTAAATATAGATTCTACGTAACTACAGACGATGGATCTAGGATTTGGATTAACGACGATCTAGTTATAGATGCTTGGAGAGATCAGCCTCCAACAACTTACATTAGTAGAGAAATGTACTTATATAGCGGATTCTATAGATTAAAATACTATTTTTACAATAGATACGGTTTCGCTGAAGCAGTACTGGGTTGGATAACGCCTAGTGGTGAGGCACAAGTTATTCCCAAAGAACACTTCTACTGTAATATCAGTGAATACGTTTTCTTTACGAATATACCGTTGAATCATACTGTAATTGTTGAAAACAATGTGGAGAAGAAATGCGTATCACAAGAGGGTACCTGTACTATTGAGATAAAGTTTGAAGAACAACCATTCAATGGTTTCATAAAAATAATTGATGAAAAGAACAATGTAGTGTTTAGAACACATAGTAGATTAACAATCTGGGGTGGAGATGAGTTTAAACTAGCTATTTATTAAACAATCTAATTGATACACTGAGTAATTTAAGTAATCACTTATATACTCTACTAGTTTCTAACAGTAGTAAATGATTGAATTAATTCAACGTTTCATATACAATGTGTATAATATGTGGAATAGTTTCCAAACAATTCTCTAATATTCCTATTCTTAGAAATAATTAATAATATGGGTTAAAACATGCTGAAAATAAATATTATAATAAATTGACAATAATGGTGTTAACACCATGATAGATCCAGTTGAATTCCTTAAATCTAGAAGGAGTATTAGGAAATTTAAAGATAGTAAACCGCCACTAGAACTTGTTTTAAAAGCATTAGATGTTGCTAGATATGCTCCTAGTGCTAAGAATAGTCAACCTTGGAGATTCATTATTATAGATGATAGAGAACTATTAAATAAACTATCATACTTACATCCAGGTGCTAAACCGCTTGAATCAGCTCCTCTAGCTATAGCAGTGGTTTGTAATATCGATGAATCACCTGTATCTTACATGGTTGATTGTGCTAATGCGACTACATACCTACTTCTAGCACTACATGCTCTAGGCTTAGGTTCGGTTTGGATCCAGACTTTGAGGAATATAGACGAGTTGAAGAAAGTATTCGATCTACCTGAAAATATTGTACCAATAGCTTTGATAGCTATAGGGTATCCTGATGAAACACCTGTATTAAAACAACGTAGATCTCTTAGTGAAATAACTTTTTTAAATAAGTATGGTAATAGATTAGATCTAAAGTATCAATGAAATATTGTTTATCTAATAAATTTTGATATGAATGTTTAAAACTTCTCGTGAAACCAGATTTTTCACACTATCGTTTTTTAATACATAGGAGAAATCTTTTTATATAAATTATAATCTATTTCTTAATTATATGAGGCGTATTGATTATGGTTTTAGAAAATCCTGTTAAATACTTAATTCTACTAGCTTCTAGCGATGATAAAAAAATTGATATTAACAAAGCTTCTGAACTACTCAAAATCTCAGCATCTACTGTTAGAAAATACCTTAATCTGCTCGTAAAAGAAGGTTTTATTGAAAAAAGAGAAGATGGGTTTTACCTTACATCTTTTGGTGAAAAATTTTTGAAAACTATTAAGAGTATTAAAACAGGTTTTCAAGCATCTTCACCGTATATTATAACAGATCTATCTACAGGTGTACCCATTCCACTTTCTTTCAAAAACTATAAACAACTCTTGTGTATTATTAAAAACGAATTCGTTGATAAGAATACATTAGAACTACATTTTAAACAATACATGATTAATTGGATCAAGAATAGTCTCAACGATGAGTTTTTATTAGAATTAACGAATAGAGGATTGATCAAGAATATCGATGATCTCAAGAATTACTTAGAGAATTTAATTAGTATAGAGAATACTATGAGAGAGAGGATTACTTAGTGAAAAATAAGAGAATATTAATAGATGCGTTAAATAAATACTTATTGAAAACGAGATGGTGGCCTTGGAAGAATGTTTTGAAAGAGATAAGTATTGTTGATTACGAAGAGATAGATAGTTTTAAATACATTATATTCAGAGTTGAAGATAAGTATTTTCAGCTACCTCTTCTTGAAACCAGTAATATACCTGAAACACTGGAATCTAGGAGTTTTTGTATAAACAATAATTGTTTCGTCGAAGCAGAGTATTGTGTTGATTACTTAAACTATTTCTCTAGGTTGAGTAAACATAGCGTTGAGTTTTATGATAAAGAATTGTTTCAAATCTACTCTGCAGAACCTCTTTCATTAGAAACAACTAATGTAACCGTGATTTATGAAACCAATTTAGGTAAAATTGTTTTAAAAAACTATAGATTAATCCCCAGAGTGAATCTAGAATACCTTATACTAAGAAAACTTGTTGAAAAGAACTATAGGAATATTCCAAGAATCATTGCTTTCTTAAAATATAGAGAATTCACTACAGGTATTTTAATGTACTTTATTGAGAGCACTAGTGATGGTGGTAAGCCGTTTTACGAATCATTTATTAATAGATTAAATGGTTTAGAAACATATAGTTTTGATAAGAGATTAAGCACTAAACTCGGATTTATTATAAGTGAAATGCATAAAGCACTAAACTATGGTGTTGAAAATAGTTTCTACGGTGTTGAAGAAATAAGTGATAGCGATATAGAACTATGGATTAATAGATGCGAGAGATATTATAGAAACAGTTTATCGAATATTGATAACTTGATCGAGAAGCAAGAAGGGTTGGATCGATTTCAAATCGAATTTTGGAGAAACCTCTATGATAAAATGAGTAGAGATTTATTTGATAATGTTGTTAATTTAATGAAAAAACAATATAAGTTATTAAAAGGTAGAATTCACCAAGATCTTCATTTGGCTCAAATGAGATATATTGAAGATAGATTTGATTTCGTAATAACCGATTTCGAAGGCGAACCTGGTAGAAACGATGATGAGAGATTGTTGAAAGAACCTTTGTTAAGAGATCTTGCTTCAATGATTAGGGGTTTTCAGTATTTAACACATTCTGCTTTATCTAATGTATTGAATTTAAGTATTCATGAAACATCTATTCGATTATTGAAAAACGATCCGAGCGTTGAATGGAGGAAGTTTATTAGTAAAATATTGATTGAAGAATACTTGTCTAATATACTTGATTTAAAAATAATTTCTAATTCTATGGAAGAGATCAGGAGTAATTATTGGATATATGTTAAACCATGGTTGATCGAGAGAGCTCTTTATGAAATATACTATGAATCTCTATATAGACCTAATTGGATTTCAATCCCATTAACTGGATTGTATCAAGTCTTATATATCAATTAGTTTATGGTTTTACTCTAGTAATAATGGTGTTGAAGAATATGACCGATATTGTTATGATGTTTGAAGTACATCAACCCTATCGTTTAGATAGAAGTATGTATAGAAAACTAATCGAAAAAACACTTAGTAATAGATTTGAGTTAAAAGATCTCGAAGACATTATCCTAGATAATTCGCTAAATAGTCTTGTTATTAAACGAGTTAGTGATAAATGCTACATACCGTCTACTAGGATTATTATCGATAATATTAAGAGATTTAAAAATACTGGTAGAGAGTTTAAAGTTAGCTATAGTATATCAGGTGTTTTCATTGAACAAGCATTGAAATGGAAACCGGAGGTTATTGATTTATTTAGAGAAGCTGGTGATACCGGTAACGTAGAGTTCATTAACCAGACATACTATCATAGTATGGTTGCATTCATGCCTTACTACGGTTTCGAAGAATTAGCTGAACAAATAGATGAACATAGGAAATTGATTAAAGAGTATTTCAACTACGAACCGGTTACTGTTGAGAATACTGAATTCTCTTATAATAACGATATTGCTTGTTTTATGCATAAAATGGGTTATAGAGTTATATTAACAGAAGGCGTTGACTGGGTTTTAGGATGGAGGAGTCCTAACTACGTTTACAAAGCATGGGGTTGCGACATATGTGTATTAACTAGAAACTATAGATTAAGCGATGATATTGGTTTCAGATTTAGCGATAGAAAATGGGATCAATATCCATTAACAGCAGACAAGTATGCTGCTTGGCTTTCAGCTACACCAGGTGATTTAATATTCATAGCAATTGATTACGAAACTTTCGGTGAACACCATTGGCCTGAAACAGGTATACACGAGTTTTTAAAATGGCTTCCTGTCGAAGTTTTAAAATACGGTCATTTAGAGTTTTCAACACCACGTGAAGTTGTTGAAAAACATACTCCTAGAGATATATACGATGTCCCTCCATGGTCTACTATCAGCTGGGCTGATGAAAGAGATTTAAGTGCATGGCTTGGTAACCATATGCAATCACATGTTTTCCAAATGTTAGTCGATCTCAGACCATATGTTAAAGCATTGAATGAACCCGAGTTAACTAGGTTATGGAAACTTTTAACAATAAGCGATCACCTCTACTATATTGCTACGAAATTCGGATCGATAGAAGAAGTACATACTTATTTCTCACCATATAAGAATCCTATACTAGCTTATGGATTACTCGTTGAAGCAATAGGTATTTTAGCTAAAACTATTGCTGAATACGTTTCAAGTAATAGAAACAATGTTATTAAGAAACTAGTTGTTCCGAGCGATAAAGCATTTTATTTTAAAACACCTGAAGGCGAATATACAGGGTTTTCAGCAAGATCTATTGGTGAATTAATAGAGATTTTAGATAAAGTTCCAGTTGAGAGTTTTATATATCATTTCAATAGAGGTGATTTTGAAAACTGGTTGAGTACAGTTTTCTTTCTAGAAAACGCTGTTATTGAAATAAGAGATTTGAAGAAACAAACACTTAGTTACAGTGAGATTATAAATAAAATGAAGAGTATTTTGAAAAGAATACTTGAACAATAAAGGTGATCGATTTGAATAGAGTGAATTTCATATTCCTACTACATTTTCACCAACCATTCGGTCAATTAAAATGGATTATGGAGAGAATTTTTGAAAACAGCTATCTCTTACTTCTAGATATTTTTAAGAAATACAGTGACCTTAAGTTTACTGTCCATATTAGTGGACCACTTTTACTCTATTTTATTAAAAACCATTCTGATTTCCTAGAAGAGTTGTTTAAACTAAGTGATATTGGTTCTATAGAGTTTGTAGCAGGTAGTATTGGTGAAGCAGTTTTACCTATAATTCCCGTCGAAGATAGGATTAGACAGATTAAGAGATATTTGGTTTTATTTGAAGAAATAAGTGGTTTTAAACCACGTGGATTATGGTTACCTGAAAGGATATGGGAACCACATTTACCTAGTTTACTGTATGAAACTGGTATTGAATACGTTTTTGTAGATGATTCTACTCTATTGAAAACCGGTTTCGACAAATCTATGTCATACTATGTTTGGAATGTTGAAGATAATGATAGAGTTGTTAAAGTATTTTTTATAGACGCTGGTATTAGATATCTTCTACCCTGGGAGCATCCGGATCGCGTCATAGATTATTTAAAGAGTGTTAGAACAAATGATGAAAGTAGAGTTGTTGTATGGGGTAGTGATGCTGAGAAATTCGGTGAATGGATGGAGCCTGAACGTAGTAAATGGTGGCTTGAAGAATTTCTAAATAAAATGAGATTTGTTAGAAACGAAGTTTTATTAACAACTCCATTAGAATACCTACGAGAATATGGTGTAAAGGGATTAATCTATCTTGATACCGGTAGTTATGATAAAATGCTTGAATGGAGTAGAGGTTTCTTTAGAAACTTTCTCGTTAAATATGCTGAGAGCAATAATATGCATAAGAAAATGCTCTATGTTAGAAATAAAGCTATTAAAGCAAATATTCTCAGAAATAATATTGAACTCGAATACTTGTTAACACAATGCAATGACGCTTATTGGCATGGATTATTTGGTGGAATATATCTACCCCATCTTAGACAAGCTATATACGAGAAACTGATTATTATTGAGAAAATAGCTGAAGATGAAATGAATTACTTCAGCGATAAAAGTATATTGATCAAAACTTTTGATTTCGATTACGACGGCGTTGACGAATTGATCGTTGAATCGAAAAATATCAATCTATACATTGATTTAACAGATGGTGGAACTCTTTTCGAATACGATATCAAGAAACCTGGTTTAGAACATAATTTACAAGACACTATGACTAGATATCCTGAACCCTATCTTGACAAACCTGGTTTTAAACCGGATTGGTATAGAAGAGTGAGTTGGAGAATACACTTATGGAGCAGTGATACTAGTATTTACGATTGGATAAATAATACTCCATTTAAAGATATCAGCGATCTAGCTCAAGCTAAACACGTTATATCAACGATCAATAGTACAGGAGAGTTTGTTTTAAGAACTATTGGTAATATCTATGTTTTCAACAATATAGTGACGCAACTATTGATTGAGAAATACGTTAAGCTAATTAATAATGGTCATATAGTTAAATACGTAGTTACGAATATTGGAAGTAAAAATGCTGTTGGAAAACTTGGTTTAGAATACCATGTTTCCTGGAAGATCAATAGAGATTTTGAAACAAAACCAGTGTATGTAGTAGATAATACTGAGAAAGATATTGGTGAAACCACCGTTGTTTATTCTAAAAGTATTTATTTAAAATCAGTTAACTACCCTGTTATTGAATTAAATTCGAATAAATCAATAGAAACATGGATTTCTCCATTAGTAAGCTACTCTAGAACCGAGAAAGGTTTTCGAGAAATATATCAAGGATTAGCTGTAATGTTTATCGAAAACGTAGATTTAAAACCAGGTGATAGAATAGAGACAGATATTGCTTGGATCATTAGAGATTAAATGGTGTGATTTATTGAAAATATGGTTTTTAACATTTGAATCAATCTATACTAGGAAAATTAATGGTTTAGCTGAAGTCCCTCCTCGTTTAGCTCTAGAACTTAGGAAATTGAAATACGATACATGGGTTTTAACACCGGGTCATGGTGTTGAATGTAGTGAGAAATCTAGAATATTGTATAGATTAGAAACTAATGATGCAGAGTACTATTTTGAAGAATGTTTATTTGAAACACCACATATATTAGTTAAAGGTGGTTTATTCAATGAATCAACGGTTTATCCTAAACATAGATTAGTTGAGAAAGCATTGTTATTCGGTAAAATCGTTTCATCATACTATAAATTCTCATTAGAATCCGGTCAAACACCTGTTATTGTTCACGGTAATGATTGGCATAGCGTTCCAGCGTTACTAGGTATTAATGCTTTATCAGTAAATTATGGTGTTAAGACACGTTTCATATACCATATACATCTCTTAACGTCAACGATTATAGCGATGAACGATTTTATAGAATACTTGAACATATATAACGATACTTGGATTAGGGGATTTAAAGGAATACTTTCTTTCAGAGAATACTATGATTTATCAAAAGGATTTGTCGATAAACTAGGTTCATATATATCGGATAAAGTGATTACTGTTAGTAATAGTTTTGTGAAAAATATTGTTAGAAATATTGGTTTAGAACATAGTTCTAGAGTTGATTACGTATTCAATGCTACTACATGGGATTGGAGTAGTGTTTGTAAAAGTATTGAGAAATTGTTTAAAGTAGATCCATTTGAATTATCAAGTAGAGACTATGTTAGAAAACTATTGTTAACAAAATATCTGTCTAGAATTAACTACTCTATAGAAGATAGTTTTTTAAAGAAATTTGTTGAAGAGACTGCTGGTAAATACAGTGTTAAATATACGGATTGTTTCGATAAAGATGGTCCACTAGTTTTCCTATCGGGTAGAGTTTCTAGACAGAAAGGATTCGATATATTGATCAAAGCTTTAGATAAGTTGATCACTGAAATCCCGGATATTCGTTTAATACTCGCAGTTATTCCAACTCACGGTAGTGAAGAGTTGTTTAAAAAACTAGTTGAAACAATAGTATTGTATAGAGAGCATTTACGTCTAATACCTGGTTTAGTTGATGAAGATTACTATAGATCGCTATATTATGCTTCAACTGTTTACTTAGCGTTAAGTAGGTTTGAACCATTTGGTTTAATTTCATTAGAATCAATGGCTTCGGGTACACCAGTTGTAGCTTCTAGAACTGGTGGTTTTATAGATACTGTTATTGATTTAAGAAGAGATATGGAGAGAGGTAATGGTTTATTGATTGAACCAGGATCTGTAGATGAGTTAGTGAATGGAGTTAGGTTTATGGTTGATCTAATGTATTATCGAGAAGATAGAGAACTTGCTGCTAGAATTAGAAATAATTGCATAGAGAGGTCGAGATTTTTTAACTGGAGTTCATCTGCTAAGAAGTTGGTTTCAATATATAATAGTGTTACAGGTGTTTAACCATGTCTCTTGTTAATAGAAAGATTATAAATGGTTTAGAATCATATATTGTATTGAATAAACCAGTTTATTTAGTCGGCGAGAAGTGTACTGCTAGTGTTTTGATTAAGAGTATTGAATACAGTGGTTTTGTTGAAGTAATCATACTTGATCATGATAATAATATTGTGTACAAATCAAACTATACTATTACTCAAAACGAGTCTCGTGCAGAAAATATTGATATATCTATACCTAGTAAACCGGGTCAATATAGTTTGAAACTAAAGATTAATAATAATATAGTTGATACAGTTGATTACATTGTTATAGAATCGATCAGTAATCCATTTTACATAGCTCTAGTTTGGCATAATCATCAAGCACCTAATTACTTACCAAACAATATCATACACGCTCCATGGGCTTACATATATGTCTACGGTAATCAATTACAACCTTATGGAAGAGGTCCGTATGCGTATCATACAGATATTTTAAGTAAATACTCTTCATATAAATGTACTTTCAATCTGAGTCCTAGTTTACTGTATCAATGGTATTTAGCTATATCTAATGGTGTTGTTTTCCACAATGGTGATGTTTTAAAACCAGGTAGTGATAGTGTAGAGTATATTAGAGAGATTCTGAATAGATATATTGATTTTGCTAAGAAGGAGAGAATAGATGTTTTAACAAGTATTTATGGACATACTATTGGTGGCTATTTAATAGATGTTCTCAATATACAAGACATAGTATTTGATGAAGTAAAGTATGGTAAAGAGATTACTATGAAAATACTTGATGGATACGAACCAATCGGTGCTTGGACTCCTGAAATGGCTTTTTCTATGAAAATGATCGATATATATTATGATAATGGTATTGAATACACTGTTTTAGACGATACTTGTCATTTCGATAAAGCTATTGGTGAAAAAGGTTCTAAATATGAACCATATATTGTTTACAATAAAGATAGTGGTAAATACTTATTCGTAGTATTTAGAGATCATTATTTAAGTGATTTAATTGGTTTTAAGAATAATTTCTATAGCGATATACATGCTTATAGAAATGCATATGAATCAATGTTAATTATAGTTAGAAAGATCCTAGAATCTAAACCAAAAGTATTGACGATAGCATTAGATGGTGAGAATTGGTTAGTGTTTTCACACAATCCTCCTCTTGTAGCCTACTTTTACGATAGATTAGTTAATTACCTAGAAGTACTTGCGAAAACAGGTTTTATTAAAACAGTTCATTTGAGAGAAGTTTTCGATCAAATACCTGCTAAGAGAATATTAACACATATACCTACAGCTAGTTGGCTATGTGGTTTCAAAAAATGGAGAGGTGAGAGAGTTGAACATGAACAATACTGGAGGAGTGTTAGTGAAATTATTAGATTGATTAGAGTTTATGAAAACACTATAGGTGGTAGAGATGAGTACTCTGAAAAAGCTAGATGGGCTATTTGGCATGCACTTGACAGCGACTACTGGTGGAGTGAATTCTGGTTACCTAAAATAATTGAAACATGGATACGTGAAGCACAGAATATTGTTTTCAATAGATTGAGTAAGATTAGAGTTAGAGATATCGCTCCAATAGGAGAATTTGTTGAAAAACAATTATCTAGAGTGAAATGTATTGTTGATAATGAGTTAGAAAAAAGTATAAAGTTAGATATAATGCTCAATCTAGTAGGATGTAGTGAAACGATAAAGAATAGTGTGAAAATACCTGGGAAAACAAGTGTAGAGATCGTGATGGATATAACGCCATGTTTGTGTGGAGAATCATTAATAGTAGCAACACTTTATTCAGACAACTATATTCTAAACACTATGTATAAGAAAATCAAAATACAACCATACATAGGCGATATAAATACGTAAACCAGGAATTCTAGAAAACCTATTCTGGAAAACTTAAACAATCAATATTTAAAATAGAACAAGAACTTGATTAACAGCTTTTCAATAAAATATAGTGTAGAAAAAGGGCCCGTGGCCTAGTCTGGACTAAGGCGCCGGCCTTCGGAGCCGGAGAACCCGGGTTCAAATCCCGGCGGGCCCGTCAGTTTTCAATTACTCAGCAATCCTAGTTGAGAAATATGGGAGAAGGAGAGTGGTGGAAAAGGTCGGAATCAACCGTGTATTGCTATAGAGATTGCTGAGACGAGAGCCTCTTATTAAACCAGAGTACTAGCTCAACTACTATGGTTGTTCACAACAAGCGAGTTCAAGAGTCTAGTGTCCGCGGGAAATAGGCTCTGCTCGATCGGTATATTGAGGGATGATGAAACGATATACTACAGTTTAATCTTAGAGATAGTGAGTATAGGGAGGAGCGATGAGTACTTAAAGAACACTATACTGAAGTTCGTTGTCTAAAAGTTTAAGGAGGATATAAGGGGAGATGTTTAGGAAAAGTTTTTATTCACATAAAGCTTGAGTGGAGTAGAGAATTCAGAACTACTTAACGGAGAGAAGGAGGCATAGAAAAGTTAGAGATCCGGGGCGATGAAGTGTTATGAAAATCTCTTCAAGGAATTAATGGTTTCACTAAAATCATCGTAGAGTATTGCTTCAAATTATTTCTACATCATCATAGGATGGATGACGGGTTTAAGGCAGTGTTAATGCTTGAGAGAACCTATATTACATAAAAATGAGCTTTTTGAACATATCTGACAATCCGAGGAATCTATCCATTTATTACACCTAATCAGGTTAAAGATGTTAGGGGAGAATAAGTGGGTTGGAATTCCTCATTGTTCGTCTCCATAATACTTAATTGCTGATGAGGGGCAGATTTTCTGGCAACCTCTGCATAGCTCAACGCAGTTATCTGGTTTAACCACCACCGGTTTCCCGTCAGTGCCTTGGTCGAATACTCCGTGAGGGCAGAAGTTATAGCAGGTTAAACACCCGTTACACTTTTCGTAATCTATTATTGGATACCAGTTCTTAGTCAAAACTTAAACACCTCACGCACTCAGAGCTTCTTCAATAGCTTTAATTGCTTCTTCAGAACTCATGTTTCTTATTTCAACACCTCTAAACTTAGATTCATCGAAACCCAATTCTCGGAAAACCCATCCAAACATCTTTTGCTGCATCACTGGATCGCAGCCAGCTACTATAACCATCTCAACGTTCCAGTTACCACTCAGCAACGCTCTCCAGAAATTATCTCCATCGGTAGCACAGAGTTGTGGGTGAATCACTGCAAAGTCAACTTTCTTATTCCTTCTGAAATGATTAATTACTTCAAACACGTTCATCTTATGAAACGATGGACATGTCCCCTGGCAAACACAAACGATTAAACCCTTCATATATATCACTAAACATGTAAAAATTCGTAGTATTCGTATATAAACCTTATCACACTAAAGTACTTTATCTGAAATTTCGTACATCTATACGGATTCACGATTTCCAGTTAGAATCTATGTAAATGTCTTAGCAACCTTTACAAGTGATTTTCTATATGAAGACAGCTTTGCAATCGCCTTGGGAATCGTTAAGCCCACACTCTCAGAGATATTACCTGCAGGAGAATCTTTTGACGTCCCTAAGACTATGAAAGATAATGTGTTTTCATATCTTAATTCTATTCCAAGCGATATTGTGAATAAGCTACCGATCGAGTTTCATTCAGAGACTTTCTTACTGACAACTAATGAAACCTGCACTCTAAGGATTAGGATTTAAGATTATAATACTATGGTTCAAAACAATTTCGAAAGTCTTATCTAAATATAATTCTTCCTGCTCAATTACCATATATTTCTTCTTAACATACAAATGAAAGAGTTTTAATACTTATATAATATAATCAGGATCTACGTTTTTCCCAATGATCATGGTCTTCCGGAGCATATTATAGAACTCCTCTAACATGTGGTCAATAGATATTGTTTGAACCATATATTGAGCCGGATCCTTCCAATCTTCTTCACGAAGAAAGTATACTATAAAAGCATATGTATCAACTATTATCACGAACCTCTCTTATAGAATTCTTAGGGAAACCGATGAGTAAGCTCCTGTTTGTATTTTCAAGTTTTTCAAAATTGATTCGAAGCTTTCTCGAGCTTCGAGTTTTCGAATAGTTTTTGATAAATCTGCGAACTTCTTCAACCTCGTTAATTCTATATCTATACTTAACCATCTTCTCCTTAAACTCTCTACTATTAACACTAAAAACCATATTCAAGTGAATTGCAAAAGTATATCATTCGGTTTATTAATTGATAAGTTTTTAAATAAAATAATAATCAAAAATCTTTAGCAAATTCACGGAGTTTAAAACTATTTGCAAGGCATTTAAATTTATTACATTTTAAACAAACTACTATATCATATTAATATTATAACTATCACTCTAGACCCGATAAATCATTCTTAACGTATTGATACAAGTATATTTTACATAGCAATGATTATGTGAAGACAGGGTTAAAATCATAGTGATTCCGATTATTTTGAGGAATATAACACTATTAAGGAGTAAACGTAGTTATTGAATAGAGAAACGAGAATTAAATGTATTAGTAATATCGTTAGCGATATGAATGTTTACAAACAATTCTAACAATAGTGAATATTATCGCTAATCTTAGCTCAACATATCTTCATTTCTCTACGTTTTAAATGAGGTAAACTAGTGAAATAAAATAGTTTGAAAATACTAGTTAAAATCATTAATCTGTGAATCCTATTATGTACTTGAAATTTAGAGGATTAAACTAGAAAGTATTGTTAAAAACCTTATAATATATTTGTGGTAAAACCTTAATCTTCATTTATTAACTCTAGTATTCTTATAGAATTCCGAGTTTCTAAATATTTTCTGAAGAAATACTTCTATATGGTTTGTTACGGATGCATTGAATGTTTATTTAAAATCTACTCTTTCTCTCTATATTTTTATTCCCAGCTTCTTCCTTATTTCATCAGCTAGTATTATAGCTAATGGCGTTGCCGATATAACCATCCAAGTCTGTATATCTAATGGAGTTGTATTGAAGAATTCGTTAATTGGTGTGTATATTGCTGATAAATGTATTATTAGTGAAGACAGTAACGCTGGTATTAGCCATTTATTACGAACTAGTTTCCAAAAATGTTTTGTTTCACTCCTACATGATAATGCTCTACCGAATTCGGAGAGAACGATAGCTGTGAACGCAGTTGTTTTAGCATACTCTATTGAACGATCTATGTAAATGTTAAATACAGCTAATGTAACTAATGCTAATATAGAACCCATTACTATGTAGTAGATCATTTTCCTCTTTGTTATAATCCTCTCATAAATTGGTCTAGGAGGTTTCTCCATAGTATCTGGTTCAGGAGGTTCAACACCAAGAGCTGTAGCTGGAAGTGAATCTGTAACAATATTTATCCAAAGTAAATGCTCAGGTTCTAATGGAGGAGGTAGGCCTAGAATTTGTGAACCAAATATTAACGCTATTTCACCCATATTAGATGTTAGTAAGTAGTTTATTGGTTTCTTAAGATTCTCATAGATAACTCTACCCTCTCTAATAGCTTCGACAATAGTAGAGTAATTATCATCAAGTAGTATCAAATGCGAAGCTTCTTTAGCAACATCTGTTCCTCTAACACCCATAGCAACACCAATATGTGCTTCTTTCATAGCAGGAGCATCGTTAACACCATCACCAGTCATAGCTACTCTAAAACCTCTCTTCTTTAGTATCTTCACAATTCTAGCTTTATGCTCTGGAGTAACACGAGCATATACAACTATTTTATCAATAATTCTCTCTAACTCAGTATCACTCATTTTATCCAACTCCCTACCTTCAATAACTAAACCATTTTCAACATCAAGACCAATCATTTTAGCAACAGCGATAGCTGTTAACTTATGATCACCTGTTACCATTACCGTTTTAACACCAGCTTTTCTAGCTAATTGAACAGCTTCATAAACACCTTCACGAGGAGGATCTATTATTCCCAGAACAGCGTAGAAAACAAGATCCTTCTCGATTTCACTAACATCTTCGTTTCCATTGAATTTATCTATTACTTTAAAAGCAACACCGAATGTTCTATAACCTTGAGAAGCTAAATCCTCAACAATTTTCAATAATTTATTTCTGAAATCACTATCTATTTCTCTAAAACTATTATTAATAAAAACACTACTAGATATTTCAATTAAAACATCAGGTGCTCCCGTTGAAACAATCAAGTATTTACCATTAAATTCGTGAACAGTTGATTTCCTTTTTCTAAATCTATCAAATGGATAAATTTTAACAACTCTAAGCTTATTTACAGCATTTTCAACACCTTTAACACCTAAACCTTTATAAGCTAAAACCATTGCTGAACCTTCAGTAGGAGATCCAATTATTTTCCAATTATTGTTTTCAATCACAAGTTTAGCATCGGTATAAGTATGTGCAGCTAAATATTCTAATAAATCGTTTGGTAAACCCTCTCTACAAGAGATTTTACCAGTCGGTTCATATCCAACACCCTCAACAGTACATTCGTTATCCAACATTTTTATAACTTTAACAGTCATCTCACCTTTAGTTATCGTACCTGTTTTATCAGTACATATTATATCAACTGAACCAAGTGTTTCAATAGCCGATAGTTTTCTAACAAGAGCATTCTTCTTAGCCATTCTATAAGCACCAATAGCTAGTATAGCTGTAGCTATAGCTGGCAAACCCTCGGGAATAGCAGCTACAGCTAGTGCAATAGCAATCATAAATGCATGAAAAACATTTACTTTACTGTTAACAAGCATTACTGCGAAAACGATAAACGTTACTCCAATAATTATGAAACCAATTCTCTTACCAAACTCGTTCAACTCTATTTCTAGAGGAGTCTTTTCCTCTCTAGATTCAGCAATAGTTTTAGCAATCTTACCCAGCTCAGTGTTTAAACCAGTTGAAACAACAATACCTTTACCAGAACCTTTAACAATATAAGTACCCATAAATACCATGTTCACACGATCACTTACAGGCGTTGATTCATCAAGTACTATACCCGGATCCTTTTCAACGGGATTAGATTCGCCTGTTAAAGGAGATTCGTCAACCAATAGATCCATTGTATCTACAAGTCTTATATCAGCTGGAACTCTATCTCCTTCACGTAAAAGAACTATATCTCCAGGTACGAGTTCAGTAGAATAGATCTCTTGCTCAACACTATTTCTAATAACTCTACATTTAGGAATAGATAGTTTCTTTAATTCTTGTATCGTTTTCTCAGACCTATACTCTTGTACAAAACTGAAAAAAGCCATGATGAAAACCATAGAGATTATAATTAATGCATCAATCACTTCACCTAAAATAGCTGAAATAACAGTAGCGATCATTAATATAATCAATAGAATATTTTTAAATTGTTTAATAAACATCTCTACAGGATTTTTCGTTTTAACAACAATCTCGTTTCTACCGAAAACATTTATTCTCCTCTTAGCTTCACTATCGCTAAGACCATTTGAAACATCTGTATCTAAAATCTTAACAATCTCCTCAATACTAAGAGAATGCCACTTCCCACTAGTACTATGCATAACATTACTCCTCTAAAACAAATTCATAAAACAATTATACGGGATTAAAAACTTCACTTAAGAAAAACATTTTCAAATACAGCTATTTGTTTAATTCAGATAAAATAATTAAAGATCAATGTTTTTTCAAAACAACGAAAACACTGTCTGAATCACTTGAACTCGGTTTATAAACATATTCTACAGGATCCCATGAAACCCAAACAATATCTATTATTTTCAAACCAGTATTGTTTATTATTTCAAAAAACTTATCTCTATTATAAATAGGATACTCTCCTCTTTCAATACCAACAATATTCCCCGATCTATCGAAAATTTTCAGTAAATAACGATATACTACTCCACCATTTATTTCTCTAACATTCTGTTTCATTAATACAGCATAGTATTTCTCACCATTAACTACTACTTCTCTAACTACTGGTTCTTTATAAACAGTAAAATTGTAGTCAAAAACTAGTATACCATTTTCAACAATTCTACTTAAATTCCAGAGCACTGTAATTATATCTTTATCATCGAATAGAGTTAGAAAATTCAAACCATAACCGGCGTCGAAGTTATCGGTAACGTTTACATCATTATTTAAAACATCTAGTTGAATAAACGGTAGTTTTTTCGAAACACCATATCTCCAATCTACTACATCGGTTAATAAAACATTAAAACCCATTTTTCTAAGTAAATAACCGTGTCTACCAATACCACATCCGAATTCAATTACTCTCCTTACATTGTATTTTCTAAATATTTCTAATAGAATCCCTACTTCTCTCCTAACTCTCTTCCAATCACAATATAATTTAGCGTATATTGATTTAGGTATATTTGTTTTCCATTTAATAACCATAGATTTATCTCCGTTTAAACAAACTAATTAAATCTATTTGTTTAAAAACACTATTCTACTATCTAATTGGTGTTGAAAAATATTATTGAATATCAGTAAAGATATTTAATATCTATTTAGTTAAACTAATTAAGAAACTGTGGGGAAAAATTAATCTATTTCAATTGATTTACCCAATTTCTTACTTATTTTAATAAGCATATCTTTAACCATTGCTTCAAATGTCCAATCCGGTTTCCAACCCCATTCTTCTCTAGCAACACTATCGTCAAGGGACTTTGGCCAACTATCTGCAATCTGTTGTCTAAAATCAGGTTCATATATTACTTTGAAATCAGGTATGTATTTTCTAATCTCTTCTTCTAATTGTTTAGGTGTGAAACTGAATGCGGTGACGTTGTATCCGACAAATAGTTTTAACTTCGATTTACTCTCTTTCATCAGATCTAAAGCTGATTTTATAGCATCAGGCATGTACATCATAGGTAGCATAGTATCTTCTCTTAAATAGCATTTATAAGGCTTTCTCTCAACAGCATAGTAGAATATTTCAACAGCATAATCAGTTGTACCACCACCAGGTAATGCTTCACTACTTATAATACCAGGCCATCTAACGCCTCTAATATCTATATCGTATTTATAGATATAATATCTAGCGAGCAGTTCTCCAGCATACTTAGTTATACCATACATTGTTATAGGTTCAATAATAGTATGTTGAGGTGTATTGTATTTAGGAGTAGTTGGTCCGAAGACAGCTATAGTACTTGGCCAGAAAACTCTAAATCTATACTCTCTCGCTAATTCTAATACATTGTAGTGACCAATCATATTAACCTGCCAAGCAAGTTGAGGATTCTTCTCACCAGCTGCTGAGAGTAATGCTGCTAAATTATAGACTTCGTCAACATTATACTTAGAAACAATTCTCTCTATAGAATTCTTATCAACAACATCAACTCTCTCAACAGGACCTTCTAGTAGAGAGCCTGAAGGTGGTTTAGAGTGATATCCAGCTATAACATTATCTCTACCATATATTCTCCTGAGAACAGGAACTAGTTCCGTTCCTATTTGACCAACAGCTCCTATAACAAGAATTCTCGTCAAAATAATCAACTCCAATCATAGTTATCATACAATAAATATAGATAATTGTTGATTATAAATAGTTAATTTATTCAACAATATGTGAAGTAATTCTCTATCTAATCAATAGTAGTGAATAATGTTTATAAACAATCTCTAATTCTAATTATTTTAAAACAATATTCAAAAAATGAATAATGGTGTATTTTAATGAAAATAGTATTAACAGCACCAGCTACAGAAATGAGTGAATACGATGGAAACCCTGCTATAGCGTTTGCATCTGGTTTTCCAAAACCTTTCTACATACCAATTACTTATCTAAGAAAACACTTCTATAAACCAACTCCTGTTAAAGAAGACTATAGCTTACTATACGCACCTCTAGGTTTAAGGAGAATCGAAGCTTCACTCGTTTCCAGCGGATTATTCAGTAGTAGAGATGTTGTAATCGTCCATCCGAACGATCTAGATAAAGTTGTTAATGAAAAAACACGAGTTATAGGTATTAGTGTAAAGGATCCGATGGGTTTAGGATATGTTTCATTAACGTATTCAACACTAATCGGTATGGGTGAACCTATTAATAAAATAGAATTCCTAGATTTAATGAATAAGGTAAAGAAACTTAGGAGAAAATATAGATTCCGAGTCGTAATAGGAGGACCGGGTGTTTGGCAATTTAGATTAATCAATGGTATTTTAGATAAACTGGGAGTTGATACTGTTATCGAAGGAGAGGGTGAATTAGTAGCTCCAATAGTGTTTAGAAAACTAGCTTTAAACGAACATGTTGAGAGATTTATTAAAGGTTTAGTAGTACCCGCAGAATCTATACCATGTATAATTAATGCTTCAATATATGGTGCAGTAGAGATAACTAGAGGATGTGGACGTGGATGCATGTTTTGTACTCCAACTATGCAGTTGAAAAGAGATTTTTATCTAGATAAGATAAGTAGAGATATTGAAACAAATCTATCGAATGGACAGAATAAAATTCTAATAGTTACAGAAGACTTGTTTCTCTACGGATCTAGAGTTCCATGGGAACCAAATAGTGATTCCATACTAAGATTAATCGATAGAATAACTAGTTATAAAAAGAATGGTTTAAAACACGTTCAGATCACACATATGAATTTAACTAGTATTAAATATAGAAGAGATCTTTTTAAACAAATATCTGATAAACTCTACGAATTCGCATGGTATAGATTGAGAGGGAGGCTTGTTAATACTGTTGAAGTAGGTATTGAAACAGGTTCACCTCGTTTAATGGATAAATATATGAAGGGAAAAGTAATTCCATATAAATCTTTCGAATGGATTGACATAGTGATCGATTCACTAACGTATATGGAGGAATTCGATTGGATTGCTCTAGGAACGATAATCGTTGGTTTACCGGGTGAAGAACCGGATGATGCAGTTAAAACACTAGAATTGGTAAACAGTATTGAAGAACAGGGTTTGAGAACTCTTTTAATACCTCTATTATTCGTACCTCTCGGTGGTTGTGCTCTACAGGATCAGCCTATTAAGAGTTTTAACGATTTATGTGATATTCACTTAAGTATCTTCTACGAGTGCTGGAAACATAATGTTAGAGTATATGGACCAGATTTCTTCATACACTATAGTTTCTTGAAGAAACTATTGTTCAGAATTTTAGCAAAACTATATTTAGTAACAACTAGTAGAAAATATAGATGGAGAGAGATAATAGCTCGAGAATTGTATTCTGAAATAATGAGAGTTATGAATAATAGAGGTGTTGGTTATTAAGAAACGAAATAATTTGACTTCGGATCAACTCAATTATATTGAAAAGTATTTTATCAAAGGACTTATCCGTATACTAGTATTATCAGCTTTGAGAGAAGGGGGTAAGTGCGGATACCATATATATAGATATGTGAATAATAAAACAAAGTTAAAAACGAGTTTGAGTACAGTCTACACTATTATTAGAGAACTTGTTGATAGAGGTTTAATTACAAGAATAGGTGATATATATCAATTAACAGAGAGGGGTTTTGAAACACTAAATCTATTTCTAAAAAAATATCCTAAATTAAAATCAATCTTATAGAATTCTTAATTATGTCGAGATAGTAAAAACATTAGCTACTACATATTCGTTTTCTCAACTAGAGTGTGGAGATCCCTCAATATTAGTAGAGGATTCAGCGGCAATCATTTGTTGCAAATGTAGCTTAAAGCAGCTTTTACGGGTTCTACATCTCCAAGATTATGTAAGCTTTATTGAGTAAAGTAGTATATTGTTACTAATCTATCTATATTTTTAATAAATCTATATTTATAGCCGTTTTCACTCATTTTATCTATTATTGGAATCTCAGAGCCATGAATCTCTATAATATATTGTTTAGCTAACTTTATGTCTTCAGAGGATATATTGAGTAAAGAGTATTCACATCCCTGACAATCCATCTTAACAAGATCTATTCTCCCCTCTCTCTCTCAAATACTTCTCTTAAAATATCTCCTATATGCTTCACTCTAAGCGTAACGAGCGTTTCAGCACTTGTCCGTAACCCAGTTGCAAGCCCCTCATAACCTGCGCTAAGAACTGTTTCACGGAACCAGACTCCATGATTAAACGGTATTACGCGGTCCATAACTTTATTTCTAGAAATATTCTTTAGTAAGTAGTGGTAATGCTTATCTACCGGTTCAAGTGCATAGACTCTATAAGCACCCTTAAATATGAATAGTAGAGCTGTGTCACCTATACTTGCTCCAATATCAATTACGATAGCATCTTTAACGTCAACGAATCCATACATATCCTCAAGAGATTCGGAAAGAACACCGAGAAGACCTATATCAGCAACATCTACACTAAATTCTCCAAAAGGAGTTTGAATAGTAATTTCACTACCAGAGCTATAAACATTGTAGTTTCTTAAAAGAGCGTTGCGGATAACTCTGAAAGCAATATTTGAGTTAACTGGAATCCCCCGGTAACGATATCCAACGCCAAAGACTCTTCTCAAAATCTCTCTAAACAGTGCATTAAAACCCATCGACTTTAGAGTAAGTAAAGCGTCTCTCATTAAACTGCTCATAGTATCTCATCCCAGCTTTACTAAACGAAACTCTACCATGATCATTCAAAATTATTCTCTACTCCCAGTTTCTTCTATTTCATTTGAATAATTAATCTTTCCCCCCAACGGAAAACTAGAATCTGTATAAAACGGAGAAAATACGAGAATTAAGCTCAATCAAGCACCTTTCCTTTTACTCAATTTACTCCAGAATTTGTGGAGGCAGATTTTACAGCGCCCCTCTCCTCTTTTTTGTTAAATTTCCATCGATTTTAAAAACGAACAGTTTTCAACAACATTTAATAATTTCCGTTTACTTAAATTATTTAAACCAGATAGATTAAAACCGTTTTAACCGAGAGATCGGAGTAAATTTGTTGAAGAAGCTATTTTAATACTCAAATATCGTGATTGATGGATTTATGTAAAATAATTATTGCTTCTCCAGGTGTAGTTGTTGAAGTATTGAATATAATCTTAGTAGAATCCTATGACGTATTTATCTATCCATTACATTCTATTTCGATTTTTGAGAAAGACGAAGAGATTAACTATTGGAGAACTTGTGTTTCATGTAGGTATTTTCTTTAAAATTATATCACTATATGATGCTTTAGAAGTTGCGAAAAACCTTTAAATAGTAGTTAAACTGTATCACCATTTGCTAAACAATCACAATTTGTATTACTCTATACTATTATTAATTTAGTTTAGAGAAGCTATGGAAATATTTGGTAACTTTAATGATACTAATATGGGTAAAATCAATTCGTTGATAAATTCTTCAGATCATTGATTATAATATCAGCTATTTTCTTACCGCTAAGTAACATACTGCTAAACGTTGGACCCATACGTGGTAAACCATACAATGCTGCTACAGCCATACCGGCTACGTACAATCCGGGTATTACTCTACTTGTTTTCTCAACAACTGTTTTCTCAGCAACATCTGCGTAAGCTGATTTCTCACCGTATAGTTTAATACCTAGTTCAGGTATTTTACGTGAAACAATACTTAATACTTCAGCAGGATGACCGGTTGTATCGAGAACTGATTTAGAATAGATAAATAATGGGTCAACGTGTAATCCAGATAATATTACTGCACTCCACTGTATAGCTACACCCGTTATTCTCAATGGATTAGTTCTATAGATAACGTCTTCAACTGTAACACCATGTATTATTTTAGCTCCAGCATCTATAGCTGATGAAGCTAGTTTAGCCATAAGCTCCGATGAATCGAAAACCAATAGATCATCGTCAACTAAGTATTTAACACCTATTTCTCTAAGAATATTCTCAACACTCTTATCTGCAACTATTTTGTGAAACAACATTCCACCACCACCTATACCTCCTCCAAAACTTAGTTTTCTCTCTAAAACCAGTGTTTTGAAACCATTTCTAGCTAAATAATATGCTGCTGATAAACCAGATGGACCCGCTCCAACTATTACAACATCACTATTAGAGTAGTTTAACCAATCGTTCAACGAATGTTTAATTATTGTTTCAGTAATTCTTTGTTCAAGAGATTTGATCATGTTCACGTATATCACCCATTATTAAATACTACTATTAAAACTTTTAATGAATTGTTTAATTATTAAAAATTATTTAAAATATTCTCAGAGAAAAAATAATAACCCTATTATTATTGTAATAATAACGAGGTAATTATTAACTTTACTCAATCAATTAAACACGGGTGTGGTTGTTGAATAAAAATAGTAAAATATATGTAGTATCATCAATAATCACATTATTACTAAACATATTGATTCCATATACAATACTATACAATACTAAAACACTAATACTATATCTCTACTGGTTGATATTAACAATAATTTGGATAATCTACACGATCCTTTATTTAAATATGGAAATTAAACAATAACCGAGTGAGTGATTAAATATGTTAATCATATTTATAGCAATACTTATAGCTTACATAGTTGTTGGAACTATAATAGCTTTACTATCTAAGAGATATTATATTAAAACTCTACAAGATTATTTCGTAGCAAGCTATCGTTTAGGTAGTTTTCTAGCATCAATGACATATGCTGCTACAACGTATAGTGCTTTCATGATGGTAGGTTTAGTTGGATTAACGTTTACATACGGTGTTGTTGCTTTCGGTTTTGAAATAATATACTTATTCTCAACTATCGTTTTATTATCAACAATAGGTTTAGAAATATGGAGGAGATCTAGAGTTAATAAATGGATTAGTCCTTCAGATATGTTACGCGATCTATATGATTCAAACAAACTAGGTTTTATCGTCTCAATAGTTTATTTAATAGCTTTAATACCGTATACGTCAGCTCAAATAATAGGTATCGGCGAGATATTTAAATCAATAACGGGAAACTACGTTATCGGAGTATTGATAGCATCAGTTTTAATACTATTATGGATTGTAATAGCAGGTATATGGAGTGTTGCTTCAACAGATGCTTATCAAGGTATATGGATGCTATCAGCTGGTTTAACTACATTAATATTGTTAATTCTATTTCTAATACCGAGTTCGAATATATCAGTAGGTGAAGTATTAAATAGTTTAACAAATATTGAA
The DNA here is from genome assembly GCA_038897715.1 of Desulfurococcaceae archaeon. GTDB lineage: Archaea > Thermoproteota > Thermoprotei_A > Sulfolobales > Desulfurococcaceae > JAWAVV01. The sequence goes on along the minus strand of JAWAVV010000002.1, from coordinate 72,641 downwards.
GGTAAAAACCTACTAGGAGTTACGTGGAGTTTAACTGTTTTTCTAGGATACAGTATTCCATGGATCTTCTTTGCATTAACTAATCCTCAAGTTGTTCAGAGACTATATATGCCTCGAGATAAAAAAGCGTTTAGAAACATGGTTTTTTATTTCGCAATTTTCGGTTTACTATACACAGTTATAGTTACATTAATTGGATTACTATATAGAGGATACATAGTATTAAATAATTTAAGAGATCTAGAGAGAGAACTACTGAGTAATAGAGATAGCGTTACACCTAGTTTATTGAAAAACTTTAACGAATTCTTTGCATCATATGTATTCATCAGTATTATTGCAGCAGCTGTTTCAACAGCTAATTCTATTATATTAACAGTAGCTAGTGTAATCGTTAGAGAGCTTTACGAGAGAATGGTGAAGAAACCTGTTGAAAGAATTTCACGTATCGTTACGATAATATCAATTGTAGTTATGACAATATTATCTTTAACAGTCGCTTTGTTAAAACCAGCTTTTATAGTAGAATTATCTGTTATATCATCAGTAATGCTACTACCATTAGCTCCTATCACAATACTGGGATTGTATAAGAAAAAGAGAGATGGAGAATTATACGCGATTACTTCATTGATAATGGGTTTCGCGATCACTCTATTCCTATCAATATTGATTAATCCAATTAGAGTAATAAGAGAGTCTTTTATTAACATTCCTATCGTTATGTGGATACTAATAGTATCGACAATTCCATTGATTCCATTAATTATCGAACGAAAACAATAATATTGTTTAAAACAATTTTATCGTTAAAAGTATCTCATACGGATCAACGTTAATTAATATAAGAGTTTAGATAAGTTAGATAAATAGTGTTTACGGGATTTTAAATGAACTCTAATTGGGTTATAATAGTTAGATACGGCGAAATAGGTATTAAAGGAGAGCGAACTCGTAATCGAATGGAGAATTTACTTATTAGAAATATTATTGATGTTTTGAAGAGGAGTAGATGTAGATTAGATTTAAAAATTAATAAAAGTCGGGGTAGAATTTACATAACTGGTTTCAAGAGTGAGGAGGAATCCGTTGAATACTTGAATAATATTTCACATGTTATGGGTATTGTTTCTCTATCACCAGCTTTTATGACTAATTTTAATACATTAGAAGACTTGTGTAATAAAGCATTTGAATTCTTCGTAGATAGAATTAGAGGAAATAGTTTTGCAATAAGAGTTCGTAGAATCGGTTCACATGATTTTACAAGCATAGATGTTGCACGTTTAGTTGGTGAAAAGATTGTTAAAAAAACTAATTTAAGAGTTGATTTAACTTATCCAGATTATACAGCTTGTATTGAGATTAGAAACAATATTGTTTACTTCTACGATAAGATAGTTAATGGACCCGGGGGATTACCAATAGGATCTGAGGGTAGGGTATTGGTATTGTTCTCTGGTGGTATTGATTCTCCGGTTGCAACATGGTTTATAATGCGTAGAGGTTGTGAAGCAGATCTATTGTTATTTAATATTGCTGGTTCTAAACAAGTAGAGATGGTTAAGAAAATTGCATATGTATTGATGAGTAATTGGTGTTTCGGCTACCGTCCTAAAATGTATATTATTGATTTAAAACCATTGATAGCTAGACTGCTCAGTTCTATACCTGAGAACTATATTGTTATAGTAATGCGTAGATTAATGATGAAAATAGCGAGTAGACTGGCTGATAAAATTAATGCTAAAGCAGTAGTTACCGGAGAGAATCTTGGACAAGTTGCTTCACAAACACTCGATAACTTAGTTATCATAGATAGTGCTTCTACTAAAACAGTTTTAAGACCATTGATCGGTTTTGATAAAAACGATATAATTGAGTATGCTAAGATGATTGGAACATACGAGTATTCGAGTAAACTACCTGAGTATTGTTTAATAGGAACACGTAGAGTTAATCCACACGCTATTTTAGAACGTGTTTTAGAATACGAGAGTAGAATAAATATTAGCGATAGAGATGTTGAGGAATTAATAGATAAAGCTGAAGTATACGATATACTTGAATCAGAGAGTGTTAGGACTTAGTTTTGTTGAATATGTTGAGCAATTATTTCTCAATATTTATAATCCAGTAGTTTTGTTCACGAAGTATTCTATGTTTAATACCCATAAGCTCTAAAGTATTCTTAATAAGTTCTAAACAATCTTCTTTATCAACATATATTATTAAACAATCGCCACTACTCATACTAGTTACTTTCCTTATAGTTTTAATAACGGGTTCGGGACAGGATTTTCTTCTAAAATCAAAGACTTCTCTACATGACAATCTGTAAACACCATTATGATTAAGAGATTGATATAACTGTGTTTTCAAAAATTATTTTGAATATTGTTTGATATAAAACTGTATTCATGTTTATTTAGAAATAATACTGATAATTTATTAACGAGATTTATTAGTAGTTTTATGATTTAGAATAATGACTACTAGTTACAGTATTAACTATTTTACTGAAAAAATATAACCTTGTTATTAGTGGTTTAAACTTGGTGTCAATTTGTTTAATCCATATGATATTAGAAAAGATTTTCCAGTATTTAACAGGAGAGTTAATGGTAAACAATTGATATATTTCGATAATGCTGCAACTTCTCAGAAACCTCGTGTTGTTATTGAAGCTGTTAAGAGATTTTATGAAGAATATAATGCTAATATTCATCGTGGTTTACATACTCTTAGTCAAGAAGCTAGTCAAATGTATGAAGAAGCACATGAAGTAATAGCTAGATTTATAAATGCAAATAGTTTAGACGAAATTGTTTTTGTTAAGAATGCTACTGAAGCTTTGAATTTAATAGCTTATTCTTATGGTTTAAAGAATATAGGTGAAGGTGATGAGATATTAACAACTATTATGGAGCATCATAGTAATTTCCTACCATGGTTTAAAATAGCTAGTATTAAGAAAGCTATTGTTAAAGTTATTGATGTAGATAGTTCTGGTAGATTGAAGATAGAAGAGTTTGAAGAAAAAATTAGTAGGAGAACGAGAATTGTTGCTATATCTCATATGAGTAATACGACTAGTGTTATAAACGATATTGAGATTATAGCTAAGATAGCTCATGATTATGGAGCTGTTGTTGTCGTTGATGGTGCTCAAAGTGTTCCACACATACCTGTTGATGTGAGGAAACTTAATGTAGATTTCTTAGCTTTTAGTGGTCATAAAATGCTTGGTCCAACTGGTATAGGTGTACTTTATGTTAATAATCGATTAGTTGAAGAACTAGACTTATTCATGGTGGGAGGTGGGGTTATTAAAGAAGTTCACTATAGTTTCGACAAGGGTTTAAACGTTGTATGGCATGATCCTCCGTGGAGGTTTGAAGCCGGTACTCCTAATATAGCTGGTGGTATTGGTTTAGCTGAAGCAGCTAAGTATTTGATGAAAATAGGTATGGAGAATGTGTATAGACATGAAATCGAGCTTGTTAAATATTTGTTTAAACGGATTGATGAAGAGAGTATTTATGATTTCAACGTTCTCGGTCCTAGAGATATTGTTAAACGTGGTGGAGTTGTTTCTTTTACAATAGGTAAGATAGATCCACATGTATTGGCTTTAATACTAGATACTGAAGGTATTGCTGTCCGTAGTGGTTTTCACTGTGCACAACCATTACATGAAAGACTTGGTTTTAACAGAGGTTCTGTTAGAATTAGTTTCTATATATACAATGTGTTTGAGGAGATAGAGAGATTTATTGAAGTATTGAAACAATTCATTGAGAAAACGAGAATTGTTTAACTATTGATAGTTTTGAATCAAAATATGTTTTATTTCAAAAAGACTATAAACAAGTCTTGGGAATAGAGGAATTAGAGAAATAGTTTAATTAATTGAAATGGTTTATTGATATGAAAATAATTGATAGAATAGATTTAACACAGAATCCAGAGAGTTGTTCACAACACCCATTGATTAGATTAAAAAATATTATAGAGAAACTTAATTTTAACGAAGCTGTTGAAGTACTAACTGATAATGAAATAATCCCTGTTAAAGCATTAGAAATTATAGCTAGTAAACATAATGTCGAGTTAAAAATCGTTGAATCAAATAAACAAATCTATAAAATAATCCTATTCAAAAATAGTTAATTGATCCATTAAATTTTGAAAAACGTGAAAAAATTTTATCATGATACGAATTGAATTCAAATTAGGAAATCATAGAGTTTAAAGTGAAATTATTAGTATTAATACATGCACTGTAATATTATTGAACCATTTATAGATACTTAATATTCTGGTTTCTATAGTATTGTTGATCAAGAGGTTTTCCAACAACCTTACTTGAAAGAATGTAATGGTTTCTATTGAAATTTATCTACGAAATATTTCTTCAGCAAAATAACTGTCTAATCTAATCTATTAATTCATATTAAGATTCCTTAGTAAATTCTTATGAGAGATTTAAAAGATCTATTTTCTAGGGTTAAAAACTAACATATGTGTTCTATTTACAAAATGTAATACTTTATTAATTAATTTGACGAATATATTCTCAGTAGAATGTATTTACGGCTATAGTAATGTAGTAAAGGATAACATGATCTTATTGAAGTGAAGGACCTCGAATCTGTATATTCTTCTTATCGAATTCAATGGAAGCGGATCAATCAACACAATGTATTCTTTTTTAGCTAAGCTATAGTAATGAGTAGGACAGTGAGATCACAAACTATTTACATATGTTTTGAGATACCTCCTGTAGCAACGTATATTATAGGGCATTATTTGAATAATTAGCTGAAAATATTGAATTCTATTCTATGTAATCAAATATATATGGCTACGATATCCGATCAATTCCTTAGAGATATCAGTATTAAATGTCTTCTAATAAACTCTGAATTAATAAATTCAAATAATTTCCTTCATTCTATAGTTTTATCTCTATTTATGTTTTCCTATTTTCGATATAGGCATAGGCAGCTTTCTTTTAAACCAATCTATACATGGATGTTGAACATTGTTGACACGAGTAAAATATAATAAGGAGTCTGATACATAGAACAAATTGGTGGTGACACGTGTCAAACAAGTCTATCCGTAGTAGAATAGAGTTCGTAAAGAACATATTAAAAGAAATACATAGAGGAACGAGTTTATCTCAAATTAAAGAAAAATACAAAGACGAGTTGAGTAAAATAACTCCATTAGAGATACTTATGGCTGAACAAGAACTCCTTAGGGAAGGAATAGAGATACAAGAAATACTGAGTTTATGCGACCTACATGTTGAGCTTTTCCGTGAATCATTGCTAGGAAGGGAATTACAGGGACTAGTGAAAGGTCATCCATTGGATTTATTGATTAGAGAAAATGAATGGATATTTAAAAAAGCTGAAGTTCTCGGATTATATGCACGTATGTTGTTAAACACTTTTAATGAGGATGAAGCAGTACGATTAGCTAAAGAAATTACACAAATGTTAATAGATTTAAAAAAGATAAGGATTCACTATAGAAAGGTTCAAATGTTGATCTTCCCGTATCTCGAGAGAATGGGGATTATTGCTATTCCAAGGGTTATGTGGGGACGTGAAGACAACGTTCTCGTAAAATTGAGATCTTTATATACAGAGATTCAGAGAGATACTTCTTTGAGTATAAGTAAACTACATGAATTTGCGAAAAATGTTGCTGTGCTCTCGCGTGATATAGGCGAATTAGTATTCAGAGAGAATAAAATACTATATCCAGCAGTATACGTGTTGTTTCCTGAAGGAGTTTGGGTTGCAATATCTGAGATTGCTGATGAAATTGGTTATATTGTAGAAATAGATCAAGTGGAATGGAGGTCTGATGCAAAACCTATTTATCCATATGAATGGGAGCCTTCAATTGATAGAGAACAGATTGAGAAATTACCCGTTGAATTTAAACAATTATTAAGTCAAGTAATTAACGTAGACAATTATAGGGTTAGACGTGTGGGTGATATTGAGTTTGATACTGGTTTTTTAAATCCCGATGAGATCGAAGGTATTTTTAAACATCTTCCGTTAGAATTAACTTATGCAGATGTAAATGATAGAGTGAGATTCTATACTGAAAGTGAACTTGTCAAGGGCTTTGTGAGAACGAAAACTATTATTGGTAGAAGAATACCTTACTGTCATCCTCCGAGACTTGAGAAATACGTTATGACTAATGTTGAAGCAATTAAACAAGGTAAGTTTAAATACAGAGAGTTTTGGACAATGCTGGGTGATAAAATTATGAGAGTAATTATTACACCTGTGAAGAACAAAGATGGTGAATTATTAGGTGTTCTTGAAATAGTTGAAGATTTAACCGATGTTGTAAATAATCCTGAGGAGGTAAAAAAGAAAATAATGGTGTTATAGTCATTGAAAAGTATTTTTGAACTAGTTTCAAAGCACGTAGAACCATCTATTAAAAGAAGCATAGTTGAATCTCTTGTAAAACGTGGAATGCCGAGAACAATGATTTCAAAATGCTTAGGTATTTCAACATCGCTTATCACTAGATATTTAAGAAAAGAACGCGGCTTACACGATTTTACTAATATCGCTGATTTAGCGTCTAAAATAGAGGAATTAGCTGATAGAATCGTAAATAATAGATTATGTAAAGAATACTTTTACTACGAATTAATAAAATTAACAATATATGCTCTATCTAAGAAATACGTTTGTGAAATACATTACTCAATAGATAAATCAATCAACCCAGCTAAATGCCATATCTGCCCAGAAATATTCAAAAATACCATTTCTTACAATCTTTTTTGATTACTTCATTATTACTCGTTTCCGTTAAATTCTCATCACATTATATCATATTAGGCTTTCAGTTTTTTACCTCTTCGAATATATTTACCTTCCCTAGCGCATTCCTCGGCAATTCTTCTCCACATCTCTAGTTCTTCAGGACTCATATCCTCTACTTTTTCTTTTAAAACAATCGGTACACCTTTCTCTTTTAACTAAAACGCTTTTTCAAAACACATATATAGTGAACTCCATACTCTTTAATAAGTTCGCTCAACCAGTCTGGTAAATACTTACGTGGCATACTAAACACTACCAAAATCTCTTTCAGTTTTTTTTGATTACTTCGAACAATAGAAATATTAATCAGTCACCTATATAGTAAAATATCACTTTCAGTCTTTTATGATTACTTCACTAGTTCCTGAAACCTCTACTTCAACAATCCTCGCACCAGTACTATGTACATTTTCAGTCTTTTTTGATTGCTTCCTGTAATAGTAGTTTGGTGGGATGGGTTTTAAGGTTTTGCTTGGTTTTCGGAAAATAGGGGTTTATGTGGAGATTACGGATGTTGGATCATAGATGTATGCTTCATATTTGAATCGTTTTAGTATGGAGTTTTTGAATTTTCCTACTTCTTTTATACGCAATATCCATATTGATTTTTTTATTGCATTATTTCCTTTGCGTGGTACAAGTGACCGATTAATATCTTGCAATCAAAAAAGACTGAAAGATAAGTGTAAAGTAGTGAAAGAACTTATTGAATTCAAGAATAGATATCTATACAGGAATTTGTATAGAGAGCCGCATCATATCTTCAATTTTTTTAAAAAAAAAATTCGTGAAGAATAGAGGTGAATTTCGTGAAAAACGATCAAGATATAAAATTAATGTTTCAAGAGTACCAAAAAGGATTCGTGGAATCATTAATTTATTCATAGCAATAGGTGACCTAACTATAATTGCTTGGATTGTATCTATGTTCAAAGATATTTTATCGGAACCTTTTGACAAAATTGTGTAGGCTATTGGTTTTTTATTGTATCGTTATTATTAATAGATGACTTAAGTAAACTTGGAATAAGGATTTAACAACTATTTAATTGTATTAAAGAGAAGCACTCAAAAAAAGATTGAAAGGAATGATAATTTAAGGATGTGGAGTGGGTTGTTGATGAAAGGCTTTTTGAGTAAGAGAGTCTTGGGTTTGATTGAGGTTTGATTAATGGTTTTCTTCATCGCTTTCTTAGCATGGGTTTTCGAAGCTTACTTGAATTGGTTTGAATTCATTGATTGGTTTTTTAAAGCTCTTATGGTATTAGTAGTTCTACTCGTCATCATCTTATCTAAGAAGAGTTTTAAAACCTATGGTTTCTTTCCAGAATATCCGAGTTTTACATTAAAATGGAGTTTATTGTTTATAGCGATCTTCATTGTACCCGCAGTTGCTTCAATTATATTATCAATAGTATTAGGCATTGCTACACAAACAAATATATCGTCGACAAGCATTATTTCAACGATAATCTACTATATGGTCTTCGTCGGCTTAATTGAAGAAATCTATTTTAGAGGTTACGTACAATCTAGACTCAACGAAGTCTTTGAAAAACGCTGGCAGAAACTAGTCTTCAAAGCTTGGAGAGTAGATTATGGAGCAAGCTTACTCATTACATCTACAATTTTCGCACTAATACATTTAATCAACTACTGGAATCCACTAACATCTATGTGGAAACCAGTCTGGTGGATGCCTATACACATCTTATTCTGCTTCATCTTCGGATGCATAGCTGGAGCATTGAGAGAAGCTTCAGGCGATATCTATACTCCAGCTTCTCTCCACGGAGGCATAATGACAGCCTATGCTCTCCTATCGATCTACACAAACGTATTAACGCTAAACATTAGTCTCTTCATCAGCTGGTTCATATTCTTCTGGTCTCTAGAACCATTCTTCCGCAAAGCCGAAAGACTCAAATCCCTGTCACTGGTTTAGAGCGTTCATGATAATAAATTAGATTTGATAAAACATGAAGAACGTTGAATTCCATACTATTGTAGAATATAATTTAACAAATCTACAGAAATTCAAGACCTCTGAATCTCTACATTAAACCAAAGTATATCAAATTCTTCTCTATAAATAACCGAAAGTTAACAAACTATATTTTAGTATTTGAAAAATTATTTAACAATATATAAGTAGTTTATAAAAAATGGTGGAAATTTTCAACAATTAATTATAATGACTATATTTATTGAATTAGATCAAAGAATAGTTTAAACTATGTTTCCACTAAGGTGGGTTTAAACAGTGTATAATGTTATTGTACGTAGTAGAAGCGATGCTAAAGCATTTAAAGCAATGATTAGTAAATTCTATCCCAATTGGGATATAAACATATACACACTCCACGGTTCTAGAGAATACAGAAGTGCTGTCAATGAATTAGAAAATATTCTCGACGAGAAAGAACTATATATAATAATGCTCGGTAGAGAAGACGGTAAATTAGCGGAAGAATTGGTTAAAAATTATTCAGTAAACACAGTAGTACATGTTGTTCCAACAGCTAGATTGAGAAATACTAGAATTGAACAATTAGCACAAGAATTTGATAAAGCTAGATCATTGTTTAGACTATCTGTTTACTGGAGTTTTGATTTAAATAGCTATTTATTTGGTTTCGTAAACGAGAAACCATTATTAGATTACGAGATTAATCCAGCTTACGACGTATTCTTAGGTATTGGAAGTGGTTTTAACGAAATAGTTAAATCAATACTTAATTCAAATATATGTATCAATCCATTATTAGTGAGAAAATTTAGTGGAATACATGACGTATACTGTGGTTTAAATAAAATAGCTGTTATCGAAATACCAGATTATGGTTTAAAACCAAGTGGTAGATTGTTAAACAATAATTGCATCGACATCGATTTAAACAATTTAATCAAATCTAATGAAATTATTTTAAAACAATATGAAAGTATTTCAAAAAATTTTCTAGAAAAACAGAGAGAATGGGTTGATTCAGTAATCATACCGTGGAGTGGTGGTAAAGATAGTACTGCAGCATTACTGTTAGCATTAAGCGTTTTCTCTAAAAACATTGTTAAAGTACTATATGTTGACACTGGTCTCGAGTTTCCACATACTATTAGATATGTCGAAGAATTATCGAATAAACTAGGTATTGATATTTACGTAAAACACGCTGGAATAGATCGAGAATTACTGAGTGGAAATAAACCATTTCCAACTCATGAAAACAGATGGTGTACTGAAATAAAAATATCTACTGTAATGAAGAGTATAGCGGAGTTATCTAGTGGAAATACATTGATAATAACAGGTGATAGAGATTCAGAATCTTTAAAGAGAAGTATTAGACCTCCATTGAGAATAGTTGATGAGAAAACAAGAATTGCTTCACCATTGAAATTCTGGAGTACAGCACATGTTCAACTCTATTTAATATCGAAAAATATTCCATTAAATCCATTATACGATAGAGGATTTTACAGAATAGGTTGTTACATATGTCCATCTCTACGAAGCTGGGAATTATACATTATGAATAAAGACCCGTATCTATCTAATTCTCTTACAAAATATGAACTATACAATAAGTTTCTAAAATACCGTTTAGAAAACAGTAAAATATATGAGAAAAATGAATCATCCTGCGATGTATTTAACACATGTTATTGAAAATGATTTAAAAGGTGTTTTAAACTGGTTAAACCAGATTCAATTGTCTGGTTAATCACAGGTAGATGTAATCTAAACTGCCCTTATTGTTACGCATCACTGTATAGAAACGAGAGAGAACTCTCTCTAGTCGAAATTGAGAAAATAGTTAAAGATGCTTCAGAGAATAGTATTGAATATATAAACATCACTGGAGGAGAACCACTACTTTTAAAAAATCTCGTTGAAATCGTAAAATTAGTGAAAGATTACGGTATAGAAGTAAGCGTTTTCTCAAATCTACATTTACTTAACCAGGATTTAGCTACGAAACTGTCTAGATACGTTGATTACTTTTTAACAACTATCGATGGACCACGTGAAGTTTATGAAACAATTAAAGGAGCAAATACTTGGAGTAAGTTTGTTAACAATATTAAAATACTGAGAGAAATCGGTGTTGAAATACATGTAAATATTCCTGTTTCTAAAATAAATTACCGTAGAATCGATGAAGCTATTGAAAAAACACTTGAATTAGACATCCATAGTATATCAATTATTCCAGTAATAGCTACTGGTAGAGCATTTGAAAGTAAAACATATGTATCTAGTATTGAGTTTAAAGAAGCATTAATTTTAGCGAACAATGTTTGTAAAAAATATTCTTTAACAATAACAGCATGGTGTTCACCATTCATAGGTGTATTCAGAGATCTGAGTAATATTAGATTTGGTAATTGTAGAGATTGGAATGTAATTGATTTAACACCTAGTGGAAACGTTGTTTTATGCGATGTAACAGGTTTAGTAATAACCAATATTATCAGAGATGGAGTTGTTGAATCATGGAGAAAACTATGTAGATTTAGAGAAAGCAATAGAATTAATCAAATACCATTTGATTGTAGTAAATGCTGGTTTTCAAATAATTGTAGAGGCGGTTGTTACGCTAGATCATATTTAATATCGAATTCATTCAATAAACCAGACCCGCTCTGTCCAATCAATGCTTAGATTAGAGAAATAATAATTTATCTTCTTTAAATACATCCTTTAAATCTGGGAGATATCATGAGAATAGTTTTAATCGGAGCACCAGGTGCTGGTAAGGGAACTTATGCTCAGTATTTTAGAGAAAAATACTGTATACCACACATATCTACAGGAGATATTTTTAGAGAAGAGATTTCGAAAAATACTGATCTAGGTAGATTAGCTAAAACATATATTGATAGAGGAGAGCTTGTACCAGACGATATTGTCAACAATATTGTTAAAACTAGATTAAGTCAACCAGATGTTGAACGCGGTTTTATTCTCGACGGTTATCCACGAACTATTGTTCAAGCAGTTTATCTAGATACTCTCGTGAATATAGATGCTGTAATACACTTAATTGTATCAGAAGAAGTAGCTGTCAAGAGATTGAGTGGTCGTAGAACTTGTCCTATCTGTAATAGAGTATACAATATCTATTTCGAACCAAAACCAATTAATGATGAAATATGTGATTACGATGGTGCGAAACTAGTTAAGAGAAAAGACGATGAACCAGATATTGTTAGAAACAGATATAGAGTCTTCTATGAAACTTTTAAACCAATACTAGATTACTATAGAAGTAAAAATATTCTAATTGAAATAGATGCAAACAGATCTATTAGAGAAGTAGCACCTGAATTAGAAAATATTCTAATCACACGTAATATATTGAAAATAAAACCATGTAAACCCGATGTAAAACCTGGTTAAACAAATTGTTTTAACTAAACGTTTTTACCAATAGACTCCCATAGTTTCTTCACTAAATTCAGTGATTTAACAGGTTCTTCGCATTTCTTCAATACACATATTATTTCAGCAAAAATACTTATAGCTATCTCCTCGGGTGTATCACTATTGATATTCAAACCAGCAGGCATATGTATTTTATCAATAAATCTATTTAATTCAATACCTTCATCAATTATTCTCTTAAGCATCCATGAACATCTTCTACGACTACAGATAACCCATATATGTCCCGGATAGTTTTTCAACAATAGTTTTCTCAATATTTGATAATCTGTTTCAACTTCACCATATGCAATGATCACTATATCGTTTTCTTTAAATACGTTTTTATCAATATATTCGATTAAGTCTCCGGCATATATTTCATTAGCATATGGAAACTTATCTCTACTAACCAGTCCCTGATCAGTATCTAGAACAACTACTTTATAATTGAGAAAACTAGCTAAATCCGCTAATGGTTTACCAATATTTCCAGCTCCAAAAATAACTATACGTGGATTCGGTTTAACAACATTAATGAATATTTCAACAACACCTCCACATAAATGACTTGTTTTAACAGCATCTGAAGGAATATTTTCAGGTCTAAGAGCATATTTAACTCTACGAGATTTGCCTTCAGAAATAGCTTTAACTGCTTCTTCAATAACCATTTTCTCAAAAACGCCGCCACCAATAGTACCTATTTTCAAACCACTCTGAGAGTAAAGTATAGTTGAACCAATATCTCGTGGACCACTTCCTTCTTTATCAATAATAGTTATTAAAGCAATAGTAAACCCTTTCTCCAGCTCTTCAACAGCTTTACGAAAAACATCTACAATACTCATAAAAACACCTATTTTAAATTATAGAATAATGAGTTAATTAATGTATAAATGATGAAATGCACCTCCACAGAAGAGTGAAGAATGGTTTGAAACTGATGAATAGATTTAAACATATTTAAAAGAATCGTGTTTTTAATCAAACCCGTTATTGATTAATTATATTCAACCACTAGATGCTTCTACCAATAATTCTTCACTAAGTGTTTTCTCTCTCTTCAACTGTGTTACATATAGTTCATAGAATAAACCTCTCTTCGCTAAGAGTTCATCAAATGTTCCATCTTCAACAATCTCTCCATTATCTAACACTAGTATTCTACTACAATCACGAGTTATCGTTAATCTATGAGCTACTATTATACCGGTTCTATTCATCATTAATTTCTTAATAGCTTTTCTAATCATCTCCTCCGTCTTCGGATCTATGCTTGAAAGAGCTTCATCTAGTATAACTATATCTGGGTTTCTCAACATAGCTCTAGCTATTGATATCAACTGTTTCTCACCCACGGATAGTCTTCTACCGGCTTCACCAGCATCTGTGTAATAACCATTAGGTAGTTTCTCGATAAAATCATGGATACCCAGTTCTTTACATATCTTTATAACTTCCTCATCCGTTGCTCCCGGTTTACCTATTTTAATATTATCTAAAACCGTTCCAGTGAATAAATAAGTTTCTTGTGGTACATAACTAATTCTTCTACGTAAATCCTCTAATTTAATCTCCTCAATGTTAACCCCATCTATAAGTATCTCACCTCTAACTGGTTTATAGAACTTCATTAATAAATTAACAAGTGTAGTTTTACCAGCACCCGTGTGTCCAACTAAAGCTATTAACTCACCTGGTTTAATAGTGAAACTTATATTCTTTAAAACAGGTCTACCGGGTTCGTATTCAAACCAAACATTTCTAAAAACAATTTCACCTCTTAGTTTATCAACCCCTCTACCTTTATCAATCTCCTCTACATTCTGTGCTCTCAAAACCTCATATATTCTATCGAGTGAAGCAAATGCTGATTGTAGTAAATCATACATAGACGTTATGTTATTAATCGGTTGGATAAATCTCTGAATATACTGTATAAATGCTATTAAAACACCAATACTTAACGCACCAGTTAATGATAAATAACCACCATATATTAACACAATAATAACTGATAATATGCTAGCAAGATTCATTAATGGCCAGAAAAACCCCATTAAAACAGCTACTCTAATATAAGCTCTCATAGTATCTCTACTAACACTATCAAACTCCGATACGAAACTTTTTTCTCTACCAAACGCCTTGATCGCTTCAATCCCAGCAACACTTTCACTAACAACACTAGATAATTGAGCAACTCTCTCTCTTGTTTCACGATAAGCATGTCTAAGTCTAGTTCCAAAAAACTTTGCTACGAATATCATAAGTGGTATAGTAGCCATAGATACTAGTGTTAAACGCGGACTTAAAACAAGCATCGCTATGAAAACACCAATTATAGTGAGAATATCTCCAATAACATTTAGAATACCGGATACTAAAACTTCGTTTAAAGTAGACGTATCGTTTATAACTCTTGAAACCAGATCACCTATTTGTTTATTCTTATAGAAATCTATATGTAGATATAGCAGTTTATTGAATAATTTATTCCTCATATTGTAGAGAACTCTCTGACTAAAAACTTCAGTAATGTAACCACGGAGTGTTGTGAAAAACCATTGTGCAATAAGAGTTATCAATAATATGAATACTATGTATCCTAGTTCGCTAAACCTACCTTTCAAAACATATTCATCAATAGTTAAACCAATAATATAGGGAGATATGAGAGTAGTTATAGATGCACCTATTATACTCAGTATTGTTAAAAACAATAGTTTTTTATAAATAAACATTTCTCTGAGAAAACTACGTAGTAGGGTTAAACTAGAATTACTACTCATCTACAATACCTCCATAGCTTTTATATAATTGATAGTAAAGCCCTCTTCTCTTAATCAATTCATCATGAGTACCCATTTCAACAATCCTACCATTGTTGACAACAATAATTCTATCAGCTAATTCTATGAGAGATAGTCTTTGTGTAACAATTATAGCAGTTTTATCTCTAATAATATCTCTGAGATCATTAACTAGTTCACGCTCAGTTTCAGCATCTAAATTAGAAACAGGGTCGTCGAGTAAGAGTATTTTAGGATTAGAAACAAGTGCTCTAGCTATAGCAATTCTCTGTCTCTGACCACCAGATAACATTACACCTCTCTCGCCAACAACTGTATCATATTTATTAGGCAATGTTTCTATGAAATCATGGATCTTCGCAATTCTAGCAGCTTTAACAATGTTATCGAAAGAAGCATCTGGATTACCCAACATTATGTTTTCACGAATACTTCTATTGAATATAAATGGCTCCTGTTGTATATAAGAAACGATCTTCCTCAAGTAACTTAATTTAAGGTCACGAATATCGACACCATCGATTAAAATCCTCCCCTCATCGGGATCATAGAATCTCATGATAAGTTTCAATATAGTTGATTTACCGGAACCCGGTGGACCTACGATAACGATCTTCTCACCGGGTTTAACGTGAAAACTAATCTTATCCAATATTTTCTTACCAGAACTATAGCTGAAACTAACGTTTTCAAAAACAATTTCACCCCTAACATTATTCAACTCTATAGCATTCTCCCTCTCTCTAACACGTGGTTCTGAATCTATTATTTCAAACAATCTATATGCTGAAGCAACTGATCTCTGTATATCACTTATTATAAATCCAAGTCCTCTCATAGGCCATGATAATATAATTAAATACGTTAGAAATGCCGATAACTCGCCTATTGTTAAGATATTATTCATAATAGCTTGTCCACCGAAATAAACTATTGAAGCCATTGTTAAACCAATAACTAGAAATGAAGCATTTCCATAAATAGCACGCATTTTCGCTGCTTTAATATTCAAATCTAGAAACTTGTTATTCTCATTAACAAATCTACTATATTCGTTTTCTTCAATAGCTAGGCTTTTAACTGTTTTAACTCCAGCTAGATCACTCGCCGTTAAACCAGCTAATACACCTATCTGTTGCCTAATAGCATCCTGCACCGGTCTAATCAATATAGCAAATCTCGTATTCAAAACAATACATATCGATATAGTGATAAAACTAATTACTGCTAAAAAATAGTTCATACTAAACATGAAGAATAGTGATAAAGCTATCAACATGAAAGAATATATAAGCATTCTCAGTCTCCACGATAAGAATTCAGATAATCTCTCAGCATCATTAGTTATTCTCGAAATTAATTGACCAATAATAGCTCTATCGAAGAAATCCATAGACTGTCTCTGAATTGATTTGAAAGAATCCATTCTAATTCTATATACAGTTTCTTGAGAAAGCTTGACGAAACACATTCTAGATATAAAACTAAAACCCCCCTCTACTAGAACGATAGATATTATAAACAACGAGTATTTGAGTATTGCATCGAAATTTCTATTAACAATACCTTTATCAATAGTTTCACGTATGAGAACTGGTATTAAACTATCTATATAGGAAACGATTATTATGAAAACAATACCTAGTATTAGTAAATACCATTTACTCCAAGCATATTTAAGCAATCTAGTAAAAACATTTAAACTACTGTATTTTTTAACATTCTCACCCATTAAACCAATATACACCTCCAAATAGAGGTTTTGATAATTAAATAATCTTATATATTAATATTACCACTGTTTAGTAAACAATGGAAATATCTCATTTCAACCAAACATTGATTATAGAAAATTAACTTGATAAAAACTACATTCAATGAGTAAAACTTCTATTCAAATATTTCAAAGCAATTAAAACAAATATCAGCTAGCGTTTTAAATCAATAACACGATAAAATACTGTTAAAATATCTTTTCAAATACTTTAACGACACGTATAGGTTGGATTTAAATGAGTAAACCAGAAGTTATTGTTTATTCAACAATAAGTGTAGACGGTGGTCTCGACTACATAGATAAGAAAATCGTATTAAGTAGTAGTAGAGATTTTACAAGACTTCATTATTTCAGAAGTATAGTAGATGCCGTTATGATCGGTTCTAATACTGTTATTAAAGATAACCCATTATTAACTATAAGATTACCAGCTTATTCTGGTAGACAACCTTATAGAGTAGTTGTAGATGGAGATTTAAAGCTTAAACCAGATTATAGAGTTTTCGATACAACGATCGCTCCATCTATATTGATCACTAGTATTGACAACTGTTATAGTGAGAAAACAGATTTGTTTAGAAAGAAGAATATTGGAGTTATCTGTACTAATAGATTAACCGATAGAGAACTTGATTTAAACAATGCTCTAATTGATTTGAATAAATTATTCAATATTAATAAAATACTGGTTGAAGGCGGAGGTTATTTGATTGGAACACTTATTAAACAAAAACTTGTTGATAAAATAGTTGTATCGATATCACCGACTATACTTGGTTTAAACAAAGTAGATTTAATTAGAGTAGTGTTAGATAAACCATTGAAGTTAAACATTATGAATATTTACTACGATGATTTAACAAATGAAGTTATTATTTCATATAAACCTGATTATAGTTCGCTGTAATTTATGGAAACAAATATATTTTCTTATATTAGCTATTCACATATTACGGTGTAGTTAATGAAAATACATGTTGATGAAATAACGCTATCAACTAAAAAGAGATTTGAATTAATAGATATAACTAGTAGAATAGAAGATATTGTTAAGAAAAGCAATATTAATAACGGATTACTACTAGTCTATGCACCACACGCTACAGTTTCTATTATTGTTAATGAAAATGAATCTGGTTTAATAGAAGATATTATTAATAAAGTTAAGGAAATTACTGAACCAGATAGTAGTAAGTGGAAACATAATTTAATTGATGATAATGCACATGCACATATCGGGTCAGCATTGTTCGATTCTAGTAGAGTTTTCCCAGTCATTAATGGAAGGATTGCTAGAGGAACTTGGCAAAATATATTCTTATTCGAGATGGATGGACCCCGTAGCAGTAGGAAAATATACGTTGTTGTAATAGGTGAAGAGAAATGAAAATATTCTATACTGCAACTGAAGAAGACGTTGT
Source organism: Desulfurococcaceae archaeon (assembly GCA_038897715.1). Classification (GTDB taxonomy): domain Archaea; phylum Thermoproteota; class Thermoprotei_A; order Sulfolobales; family Desulfurococcaceae; genus JAWAVV01. The sequence goes on along the minus strand of JAWAVV010000002.1, from coordinate 54,327 downwards.
AAACGGTATTGTAACAGATATATATTTTGTTAGAACAAAAACAATTCTTGAGAAAAAGGGTGTTAGGAAAAAAGTTAGAATGGAGTTTCACGTAACTAGTCTTCCACGTAATTACGAATGGGCTGTTTTCGCTGGAGTTGAGGAAGTTGTAAAACTATTACAGAGTAAACCAGTTACACTATACAGTCTACCCGAGGGAACGTTGTTTAAAGCAAACGAGCCGTTAATGATCATTGAAGGCTATTATGATGATTTTGCTGTTTACGAAACAGCTATTTTAGGTATATTGAGACACTATAGTAGTATTGCTTCTAAAGCAGCTAGAATTAAAAAACTAGCTGGTGATAGAAAAGTATTGTTCTTCGGATTGAGAGCCGTACATCCAATTATAGCTCCAATGGTTGATAGAGCATCTTATATAGGTGGAGTTGATGCTGTATCGGGTGTTGCTAGTGAGAAATATCTTGATTTAAAACCTAGTGGTACAATGCCACATTCTCTAATAGTTGTTTTCGGAGACCAGATTAGTGCTTGGAAAGCTTTCGATGAAATTGTTGAAGAAACTGTTCCAAGAATAATGCTTGTAGATACGTTTAGTGATGAGAGATTTGAAGCTCTAATGGCTGCTGAATTATTTGGTAATAGACTCTATGGTGTTAGATTAGATACACCTAGTAGTAGAAGAGGAAATATGAGGTCTATTGTTGAAGAAGTAAAATGGACTCTAGAGAAACATGGATATAGTCATGTAAAAATAGTTGTTAGTGGAGGTATTGGAGAAAAAGAGATTGTTCATTTAAGAGATATTGTCGATATCTTCGGTGTAGGAACTAGTATAGCTTTCCCTCCGAGTATAGATATTAGTGCAGATATAGTAGAGATCTATGAGAATAATTCGTGGAAATTAATATGTAAAAGAGGGAAACTACCTGGTGCTAAACAATTATATCGTAAAAGACCTGGTTTAAACGATTATATCGGTTTAATTGATAGAGATAAGCCTCCAAGTGATGAATATAAACCTTTATTAAGAAAATATCTCGACAACGGAGAATTAGTTGAAAAACTACCTAGTCTTGAAGAAATAAGAAAATACGTTATTGAACAATTGAATGAAGTTCCCGAACCAAATCCAATTTGATTAACATAGTTTTCAACAATTACAATAGGATTCCATGAGATTTAATTATAAACTATTTAATTTTCGTTAACAAAAAAGATAATAGAGTACTCTATCTATATCCTATTATAGTACATCAAGGTGATAGCTATGGATGATTGGTGGTTTAGAAGATGGAGAAGATATGTAGATGAATTAATAAGAGAAATGGAGGAGGATCTTGATAGAATTCTACGCGAATTCGAAGAAGAACGTATTAGAAGACCTTTTAGAGAATGGGAGAGAGGAGAAAAAACGATTGGTCCATATATCTATGGTTATAGAATATACATAGGTCCAGACGGTAGACCACATATAGAAGAATTCGGTAATGTTAAGAAATCGCGTGGAAGACCTATTATAATGGAGGAGAGAGAGCCGTTAGTAGATGTATTAGAAAATCCAGATGAAATAACTGTTGTAGCTGAACTACCAGGTGTTGAAAAGGATAATATAAAGATAGAAGTATCTGAAGATAAAAAGAAACTAGTGATTAAAGCAAGTGATGCCAATAGAAAGTATTATAAAGAAATAGACTTGCCTTCGGAAGTTGAACCGGATTCAGCTAAAGCTAATTATAAAAATGGAGTATTAGAGGTTAAGTTAAAGAAGATAAAGAAAGAACGAAAAGGATTTGAGATAAAAATTGAGTAAACACAGTTGTTAAAATTAATTATTTTATTAAGACAATGTTTCTCTCTCATGATTAGATTTGTTTACTAACTATACTATTGTCTACTCTACTACATATATTCTAGATTTAGAGAATCTGTTTTAGAACAAATAGTAGATAGTTGAAAACTGTTTTGAATAATTTTATTAAATTCATTGAATTCAATTATATTATTAAATCCATATTTGTTACACATAGGTGGGTATTATGTTACTTGGAATCATTAGTGATTCTCATGATAATGTCTCGTTTGTTGTTAAAGCAATTAATGTATTGATCAATAATAATATTGATGAGATAATACATTTAGGCGATATAATATCACCTTTCATACCTAGATTTATTAAAAGAGAATTTGAAAATAAAAATGTTGATATTAAGTTAACTAGTATTCTCGGCAATAACGATGGAGATGTATATAGTTTAAATAAAGTATTCAACGAGTATAAATGGAGATTATTGAGTAATCCATGTATAGTCGAGTTTGAAAACAGGAGTTTTTATCTAATGCATGGTTATAGCTCTACTGATTTCACAGAGAAATTAGCTAGAGCTGTTTTAGAAAAACTAGATGTTGATGGAGTATTCTACGGTCATACACATAGATTATTAATTGATAGAATAGGTGATAGAATTCTTCTAAATCCGGGTGAAGTATGTGGCTATTTAACAGGGAGATCAACTGTTGTAATACTAGATACTAGAGATTTATCAACAAGAGTTATTGAATTAACATAGTGGTGTTTAAGATGAATGTGAAGATAAAAAGTGCTTCTAGACCGGAGACTGAAGAAGGATTACAATACCATTTAAGAGTAAAACCCGGTGATGTAAGTAAATACGTTTTATTACCCGGAGACCCGGGTAGAGTTGTTAAAATAGCTGAGAAATGGGATAGGTATTGGAAAGTAGCTGAACACCGTGAATATACTACTTATAGTGGTTACTATAAGAATGTTTTTATATCAGCTACTAGTACTGGTATTGGATGTCCATCAACAGCTATAGCTATAGAAGAATTAGCTCGTGTAGGTTGTGATACTTTTATAAGAGTTGGTACAACAGGTGCTTTAAGTAGAGAAATAGGTATCGGTGATTTAATAATATCAATTGGAGCAGTTAGATTCGATGGTACTAGCAAACAATATGTTTTAACCGAATACCCTGCTGTAGCTTCTCTCGACGTAACGTTAGCATTAATGTTTGCCGCTGAATTATTGAATGTAAAATACCATGTTGGTTTATCAGCTAGTAGTGATAGTTTCTATGTTGGACAAGAGAGACCGGGTTATAGAGATTACATGCCTCCAAATCAAATAGGTTTAATTAATTACCTTAAATCAGTCAATGTATTGAATTTTGAAATGGAATCATCCATTATATTTGTACTGAGTAATATTTATAGACTGAGATCTGGCTCAATATGTGCTGTTATAGCTAATCGTGAGACAAATGAATTCATTGCTGAAGCTGGTGTTGAAGATGCTATTAGAGTAGCTAATGAAGCGGTTAAAATACTTAATACATGGGATGAGTTGAAAATCGTTAAGAACAAGAAGTACTTAACCCCGGAAACAATATATGAATGGTTTAGAGAATATGTTAAACGGTAATAGTATGAGTAGAAAATACCTACATGTTAGTGTAGGTAATTTAAACGTAGATATAACTATATTTATACAAGAAATGCCGAAAACAGATACAAGTGTTTTCGCAAACGATCTAGTTTTATCGCCGGGAGGTTCTGCTTCAAACTACGCTGTCGCCGTAGCTTTCTATGGACATAGAGTATCACTAGTAGCTACTACAAGTATTAATCCATTGGTTAACGATATTTTAAGTACTCTTAAAGATAGAGGAGTAGATGTTAGTATTGTTAAAAGAGTTGAAGGTATTCCCGGTATAGTAGTATCGATAGTTACTGAGAACGGTGAAAAGAGAATGTTTAAATACAAGGGTGTAAACGAATTCTTATCTCCAAACGATATACCTTTAGATTTACTTAAAGAAGCTAATATCGTTCATTTAACAAGTATTTCACCAAATATTGTGAACGAAGTCTCTAGTAGAGCTCAGAAACTAGGTATATTAGTAAGCTACGATCCAGGTGTATACGCTATTATTAGTAGAGAAAAAGTATTGAAAACACTTGATAAAGTTAACATATTGTTTCTAAATAGAGTTGAAGCTAAAGAATTAGCTGGGACAAATACTGATTCACTATTGAAGTATGGATTAGATATTATTGCTATTAAAAAAGGTGCTGGTGGTGCATATGTTATTCAACATAATCAGAAATACTATTATGGAGTTTCGAAACCAATATTAAAACCAATTAATACAACAGGTGCTGGAGACGTATTCGATGCTTTCTTCAACGCATCTTATCTAGACTATCGTGATGTATGTAAAGCATTATTATACGCTTTATCAGCTTCATCTCTGAAAACAAGTTGTAGAGAAAGCATTATATGTTTCGATAAAAGTCTTTTAAACAAACAACTACGGAGAACAATTGTTGAAGTACTGAAAAATCCCGATGAATGGGTTATTGAAGATTAAAATAGATATTTATTAAAGGTGTTTTAAATGAGTAGTGGAGAAAATAGTGGAGTCAAGATATATAAAAACACCGATGTTGAAGAAATAGTGATCGCTATCCCAGATAATCATGTTCACGTTAGACTACTTATTAAATTCAAAGACCAGTCTATATTAATCAACGAAGCCGTTATAGCGGCTATTGTTCGTGGATATTTATCTATTGCATTAGATCCTGTTCGCAGAGGGGTTGTTTTCAAACAAGTAGTTTTCAGTAAAGATAGCGTTAAAAGAGGCTATGATACTGTTCAGTTGATCGAAATACCTGATTCTGAGAAACAAGCTGTTGAAACTATTACTAGTATTGTTGAAAAAACTAGTTGATATTGTTTAAAACTCGTTAATCGATATTTTTCGCGGATACATTTTTTCAATGGATAATAATTTATTTCTAATCATCTAATATCCTATTAAGGTGGTGTTTTTGAAACTTTATGAATATGAAGCTAAGAATATTGTTAAACAATATGGTATACCTATTCCTAAAGGCGAGCTTGCAGACAATCCCGATAAAGTTCGTGAAATAGCACATAGTTTTAAAGGAAGTGTTGTTATTAAATCACAAGTATTAGTTGGCGGTAGAGGATTAGCTGGTGGTATTAAATCAGCAGATAATCCCGATGAAGCATATGATATTGCATTAAAACTTCTAGGTAGTAGTATCCGCGGAGAAGTTGTTAAACAAGTTCTTGTTGAAGAAAAGATTTGTTTCGAGAAAGAATATTATTTATCGTTAACAGTAGATAGATCTGCTAGAACTCTAGTTTATTTAGCTTCACAACTAGGTGGTGTTGAAATAGAAGATCTCGTTAGAAAACATCCAGATAAGTTATTGAAGATAAGTATTGATCCTTTAATAGGTTATAAATCACACTACTCGCGTATTGTAGCAATGTTTCTTAACATACCGAGAGATTACTGGAATCAAATTGATTCTATCATGAAGTCAATGTATAATATAATGATCGACTATGATGCTGAACTCGTTGAATTCAATCCACTGGCTTGGAAATGTGATGGTGGATTAATAGCTTTAGATGCTAAGATAATAGTTGATGATAATAGTTTATACAAACACCCCGATTTACTTCAGAAATACGGTAGAGAACTAGGTTTATACGAGAAGAAAGCTAGAGAACTAGGTTTTTCATACGTTGAATTAGATGGAGATATCGGAGTTATAGCTAATGGTGCTGGTTTAACAATGGCTACTATGGATACAATACTACTATACGGAGGTAAACCAGCTAATTTCCTAGATGTAGGTGGAGGTGCTTCACGTGATAGAGTTAGAGAAGCTGTTAAACTACTATTAACTCATCCTCATGTAAAAGTATTGTTGATAAATATTTTTGGAGGAATTACTCGTTGCGATGAAGTAGCTCACGGTATTGTCGAAGCATACAATGAGGTTAAAACAAATATACCATTAGTTATTAGATTACTAGGTACTAATGAAGAAGAAGGTAGGAGAATATTAGCCGATTATGGTTTCAACGTTTACTCTGAGATAGATGATGCTGTTAAGAAAGCTATAGAATTAGTTCAATCGAGGTGATCGATATGGCTATACTACTTGATCAGAATACTAAAGTTGTTGTTCAAGGTATAACCGGTCGTGAAGGTAGTTTTCATACTAAACTAATGTTAGAGTATGGTACTAGAATTATTGCAGGAGTAACTCCGGGTAAAGGAGGTTCAAATGTACATGGAATACCAGTGTACGATAGTGTTTACGAAGCAGTGTCTAAACACGGGTCTATAGATGCTAGCATAATATTCGTACCCGCTAGATTTGCTAGCGATGCTGTTTACGAAGCAATAGATAGTGGTGTTAAATTAATTGTAGTTATAACAGAAGGTATACCTCTTCACGAAGAATTGAGATTCATAAAATACGCTAAAGATAAAGGTGTTGTTATCATAGGTCCTAATACACCTGGAATAATGTCTCCTGGTAAAGCAAAACTTGGAATAATGCCTCATCAATTCTTTAAACCAGGTAGAATAGGTGTTGTTTCACGTAGTGGTACGTTAACCTATGAAATTGCCCGTGAACTGGGTAAGTATGGTTTCGGTATATCTACAGTTATTGGATTGGGTGGAGACCCGGTTACAGGTTTGAACTTCATAGAAGTCTACGATATGTTCGATAAAGATCATGAAACAGATATTATTGTTCTAATCGGTGAAATAGGTGGTGATAATGAAGAGAGATTTGCTAAATACTACAGTGGTTTGAAACAGAAAAAACCTGTTATAGCATATATTGCTGGTAAAACAGCACCACCGGGTAAGAGAATGGGGCATGCTGGTGCAATTATTTCAATGGGTATTGGAGATTATAGATCTAAGAGAGAAGCATTAGAATCATCAAATATACCTGTAGTAGATAAACCATCAGATATCCCTATATATATTCAACGAGCATATAGAAACATTGTTTAATGATTTTAACTAAAAATATTTTATCAAGTTCTTAATGAATTAATAATAGGTGATAGTATTGTCAAGCATTGTACGCGAATACTCCTCTTTCGGAGATATAATTAAATCTATAGACGATGCATTAACTACTTTAAGACAACAGTTAGCTGAGTATTTGAGAAGACTAGAAGATATAAGAACGAAAAGTGAACAGGAGAAGAAATTAAAAGAATTGTTGAAAAGACTCACTGGTGAAGAACCTAGTACTGTGGGTAAAATTATAGATATGCGTGAAATAAAGTTATTCGTTAACCCCGATGCTGAACAAGAAGCTAAACTACTCGAAGAGATAATTGATCGATTGAATAAAAACATACAATCACTACAATCGATTCGTAAAATACTTGAACCACTATCTAATATTGAAGTTGAGACAAAGATCACTGTTATATATAGAGAGGGTTTACCCGTAGCTATTATTATGAAAATATCTTAGAGAAATATTGAATGAGGATCTAGAAATGGTTGATAAGAAAACTATATACGATAATATTGGACCCGGGGATAAAGCACCTGAAGAAGTAAATGTAGTTATTGAAATACCAATGAATAGTAATATTAAATACGAATTAGATAAAGAAACTGGTGTTTTATTCGTAGATAGAATATTGTTTACATCAATGATCTATCCATTTAATTACGGATTTATTCCAAATACTCTCGAAGAAGATGGAGACCCGGTTGACGTATTAGTACTTAGCTACGATCCGTTGACACCTGGTTCTGTTATTAAAGTTAAACCAATAGGTGTTCTAGAAACTGAAGACGAGAAAGGTAGAGATGCTAAAATCATAGCTGTTCCTATTGAAAAAATAGATCCTAGATTCGAGAATATTAGAGATATAGACGATATACCTAATAGTTTGAAAGAGAGAATAAGTCATTTCTTCGAACACTATAAAGAATTAGAGAAAGGTAAATGGGTTAAAGTAATTGGATGGAAGAATAGAGAAGAAGCTTTAAAGAGAATAAGAGAAGCAATTAATAGATTTAAAACAAGTTAGTTTTTTAAACAGAATTCTTATTTAAACAACAATATATTTGAAACATATTTTATTCATGTAATTAGTTCAATAAGTAAGAAATCAGTTCGGCTCTTTCTCTTCACTCTTCAGTTCCGCGATTTATCTTCATCTCAATTCAATTTATTATTAAATACTTCCTCTACATATTTAGCTATTTCTTCATGAAACCTTTCTCTACTGAAATACACCGATCTCTTTCTACCATTATTGCTAAGAATATTCCATAGCTTACTATTATTTATTAATTCATAAATACTTTCTTTTAAGTCATTCCAATTACTATACGGTAAAGCATATTCTTTATTTCTAAAAGCAATATCTATCCATGCTCCACTATTAACTGAAACAATAACTGGTGTTCCACTAGACATTGCTTCAACAACTGATATACCGAAGTGTTCGTTTTGAAACAAATGAACATACATGTAGGATTTTCTATATAATTCAATTATCTCACTCCTACTTAGATCTCTTTTAACAACAATATATTTACTCAAACCACGCTTCGAAGCTTCTCTATAAAGTTCTCCAATAATTCTATCACTATACTTACCACTCGATCCAGCATATACTATTCTCCAATCGTTTAAATCAAGTTCTTTAAGTATATTCGCTAATAAGATAACATTAAAAGGCTGTTTTTCATACGATATGCGTGAAACATATAGAATTATCTTCTCTCTCTCATCTCTAGGTATAATCTTTCTCATCAATAAGTCGTCTAGATAAACAGGTGGATAAAGTATGAGTGGTTTTATATTCAACGTTCTCTCAACATATTTACTTGTAAAACTAGAGTTTGCAAAATAAATGATCGTGTCTTTAAAAACCATTGGATAAAACAGTTTATTAATATAGTAATATATATTACCGAGAGTGTTGAAAAATAGATTCAACTCAGGGTAATAAGTATTTGGTTTAGAAAATATTGGAAAATGTAGATAAACTAGTTCACCACTACCTGTTAAAACATCTCCACAAGCATTTATTCTAACAGTATTTTCTTCACTACACTTACCTAAAACAATATTTTCAAAATCACTAATCGGAATACCGTAATACTTAACTATTCTGTTAACAATCGACTTAATATTCATTTGTGTAAGTATAGGGTTAAAACATACTCTAAAACCCTTTTTAGCTAAACCAATCGCAATCTCTAAAGCAACGTAAAGCGAACCACCATATCCGAGAACAATTGGACCCAACATATTGTATTTAACAACAACGTCGATACTACCCAAAATCTAAACACCTTCAAGGAGGCATCACAATTGCTTTCCAACCTCTCTTCTCTAGTTCTCTAGCAAGTGAGTAAGGATACCCATCTCTAGAATTATCTATGATAACTAGCTTCGGCTGAGATATTTCAACATAATTTATTAATTCATCGAAATCAGCGTGATCGCTCAATGCTATTAACCATGTATATTCATCTATTTTCCTAACCGGTTCTTCAAATTCCCTACCAGTTAATACGAAATTCATAACCGAGCCTTCAATTCTCCTATACTTAGCTTTATTCATGTGTTCGAACACAATATATTTATCAAAATGCTTAGTGTTAAAAGTTAATCTATAGAAATTACCTATTCTCCAACCATATTTTTCAACTATTCTCGTTATTGAATAAATCTTATCATTCATTAGAAAAGGAGTGTCAATACCTCTATCTCTTATAATCTTCATAAACTCTTGTAGTTTACCGTAATAACCGTAAACAACTACTCTACCGTATTTTTTCAAACCCTCGTTTAAAATATCTATAGCGTATTCAATAACATCGTTTTTAAACGGTCTTCTCCACACTGGATCGCCGTACGTAGCTTCAATAATTAATACATCGAGATCTTTCATAATAAACGTATTTTTAGTTAATTTGAAATCACTAGTATATCCAATAACATAGTTATCAGTTAATACTCTCACCTGAGTAGAACCAATAATATGTTCAACTGGGTAAAACTCTAGTATTTCGCCATCAAAATCTATTCTATTGAAATAATCAAGTAGAATGCTTTTCGCTCTATAAACTGGTTTCAGAGAATTATTGACATAACCGAGTTCAGAAACTAATTCATATGTAGCTGGTGTAGAAACAATGTGTTTTGAATACATGATACTCTTATTTAATCCAATAACGTGATCAGCGTGAGCATGCGTGATAATTCTAATATTTCTCTTACAAAAACCATCTACTTCGAAATTTCTTCCAATTAATATAGCTTTCGAATCACTATCTATATTAACGAGATTACATATATCATTCATACTACTCAGCATACACCTCAATATAGTTGAAAACTCATTTCTATTAAATATATTTTATAAAATGTTTTCATTTAAAGAAATCTTTAGATGACGGAAACCATTTTCTTCTCTTAGGATCATAGTAGATTAATGCTTCATCACGTATTTTAAGAAATAGATCATAACCTGTTTTACCTAGTTTTTCTCTAATCTCATCATCATTATCACTACTGATCTCTTCGAATAGAATTTTCTTAAACAAACTCCAGTAATCAGGGTCTACAGCTACTCTCTCTTTTAAACGAAGAACTATAGCTCCCTCTCTCTCGAGATAATTGAAAAACCTATCGCTCTGAATATACCTGGGTAGATTACTTTCAAAAACAACTTTCTCCTCGCGAAGCCTATCAATACCTGTTTTCCTACCAGCTTTAGTTTTTAAACTAGTTTTCTCAGATTTCTTTAATTCCTCAATAGTTTTATTCAAACTATCAATTTTCTCATAAACATCTGCTAACTGATTTCTAATCTCAGTTATAATTGACGAATATTTATTAAACTCGTCTTGAACTATTCTAGTGATTCTATTCTTTAACTTAGAGAAAACGTATTCTACATCAACGTTAATTGTCTCAGCTATTGATTTCTTTATTAAATACAGAATATAATCGTTTAAAACACTATAACCCTCTGATTCAGCTTTCTCAATTAATCTCCTATAAGTATCGCTGTCTAGTTCAATAGTTATTCTAACCACTTTCTCGTTCACAAAACATACCCATTTAAAATATTGACAATAGAATACTATATATATTAAAGTACTTGAAGTAAATAAATAATTCAATAAATAAATACTATTTAAAATACAATGTTTTATATTTAATCAAAGGTGGTTTATTGAGAAAACTATATGCAGACTCTCATTGCCACAGTAATCCTGTAAAAGGTATGGGTGCTGATAAGATATCTAAATTATTTAAAAAACACGGAGGTTGGTTTATAGCACTCGTCTCGCTTCCACCTTATCACTATGGTTTAAGTGAACCATTGATTGATAATTATAGGAAATTAGTTGAAATAATGCTTCTAGAAAAAAAGATAGTGATCGAAAACTCGTTATCAACCAGTTTATTCATAGGATTTCATCCAGCTGAAATCGATGAGTATTATCGTCGAGGTATTTCTCTCGAGAAAATACTTGAATTAGCTGAGAAAGTTCTTGATTTACTTGTAGAATACTATAGGAATGGTTTAATAAACGGTATTGGAGAAGTAGGTAGACAACATTACAGTACTTCACCAGCTAGACAGGTTTTAGCAGAATTAATATTGTTGAAAACACTAGAGTATTCTAGAGACTATGATATACCTCTACATCTTCACTTAGAACAATCTGGTTTAATAACTATTAAATCAATCAATTACTATCTTGAAAAACTCAACGTTCCGCGTAGAAATATTTTGATACATCACGTTAACTACGATACCGGGTATTGGAGCGAGAAATATAATTTATGGCACAGTATACCGGCTAAAGAAAGAGATATTGAGAAGAATATTGTTGAAAAAAGAGAATACATTCTAATTGAATCAGACTATATAGATGACCCGAAAAGACCGGGTGTATCTTCTTATCCATGGGATATAGCCATCAATCTCGAGAAATTTATTGAAAGAAATATAGTTGATCAAAACACTGTTGATAAAATTATGATTGATAACATAGTTAAATTCTATAGAGTTAATCCTCCTTAATTTATTTAACTAATTTTCTATAAACAACACCTTTATCTATCAATTCATTAAATCCTTTATCAATACTGTGTATAAATACTTTCTCAGCATTAGTACATTCTCTCAACAAATTATCAGCAAAATCCATTACTTCATTTAAATCACTTGCTTCAACAACTATATCTACACATTTAGTTATTTTTACTCTAAATAACATAATATACACCTGTTATAATAAAATAAAGTGATTTGAAAAATATGAATCTATGCAGTATCTGTGAATCTAAACAAAGTGTTTTTAAATGCAGTATATGTGGTAGAAATGTTTGTGAAAAAGATTTTGATTTAGATAAGAAGATCTGTAGAATATGTTGTGAAACATTATGTAAAATATGTAACAAATACCTATCTATAGACAAGTGCAGTATATGTGGTAGAAACGGTTGCGAAAAGTGTTTAATTAAAATAACGCCATTCCAATACATTTGTATAGATTGTTATAGAAAGATGAAATAGGTTGCAAAACATGAATGTATTTAAATCAGGAAAACTACCTTGGAGTATACTCTCTAATCTACTGAGTAAACTACCTTTAAAAGATATTGATCTAATAATGGGACCAGCTATTGGAGAAGATGCTGCAATCATTAGATTTAAAGATGGTTTTCTAGTAATACATTCCGATCCAATAACAACTGCTTCCAGTAGAATAGGTTGGCTAGCTATACACATTGCTTCTAACGATATAGCTGTACGCGGTGTTAAACCAAAATGGTTTCTACCAGTTGTATTAATTCCGGAGAACTATAGTTTAGATCAATTGAATTTTATTTTCGAAGATATGGGTAGAGCTTTGGATAAAATAGAAGGTATTGTTATAGGAGGACATACTGAGATTTCACCGGGTTTAACTAAACCAATTATTTCAACAACAGCTATTGGTTATACAACAGGTAGAGTTATTTTAACACGAGATGCTAGACCAGGCGATAGAGTTATTGTTATCGGTAAAATTGGTTTAGAAGGAGCTGGTGTTATAGCATATGATTTCGGTGAAATATTGATCGAGAAAGGTGTTGATAGAAATTATATTGAAGATGCTAAAAAATATATTGATGAAATAAGTATTGTCGATAAAGCATTGGTTATTAAAGATTATGTTAATACAATGCATGATCCAACTGAAGGAGGAGTTATACAGAGTTTTAGAGAAATAGCTTTAGCTAGTAATACTAGTATCACCGTAGATATTGATAGTATTGAATTAGATGAGAAAGTTGTTGCTATAACTAGTGTTTTAGGATTAGATCCGTTTAAACTACTGAGTAGTGGTTCAATCGTAGCAACTGTTCCCGAGAAAAATCTATTAGAATTAATAAACATCATGGATTCTATGAAAATAGATTACTCTATATGTGGATATGTATCTCGAGAAAACCCCGGTAAAGTATTTATACGGAAAAATAATAAAGTAGTTGATATAGTTTATAACGATATAGTAGATGAAATATATAAACTATGGAGATAATTTAATAGAGAGTGTTGTGTTTTGAAATCAAAGGAATTGATTTTAGAAGCAGAGAGTTTTGTAAACAATATATCTAGTAAAATACTTGATAAAGTTATGGAACAAGCTGTTGGTTATAAACCAGAGTATGTTAGTTTAATAAATAAGATTAATAGAATATGTATTGTACTTAGGAATTTATTTAAAAATCTGAGTAATATTATTGATGAAAACACTGATGTTAATTCAGTTATCAATATTGGTAAAAACATGTACATAGCTTTTAACAAAAATAGTTTCTACTTTATCCGTAGTAAACCGTTTCTAATAGTCTTAACATACAATAGTTTTAATAATGAAATAAGTATTAAAACTAGAGACTTAAGATTCACAATAACAAATAACAATATATCGGCATCGTTGAAATCGGTGAAAACAATTACTGAGATAAACAAGATTGAAGAATATGTTTTAAACTATAGAGAACTCAATTATATAGCAAATTATTTAAGTAGAATTGTAGAAAAATACTTAGCTCCTATTATCGAAGCTAGAGTAAAGATATCTAAGTAAAAAATAGATTAACTAGATTATACTGTTCCACTAGTTTTAGCTTCTTCACTAACAGATATCGAGCTCGGTAATTCAGCAAACTTCTCTCTAAGTGTCTGTTCAGCAGCTATTCTAGCTTCTTCAAGTATCTTCTTAGCTTCACTATCTACACCTACATCGATCTCCATTTCAATACCTGCTAAACCAGCACTCATAGATGTCTCTAGTTCACGTATAGCGTATTGTAAATCAATCCATACATCTGGCGCTACAGTCTTTGTTAGTTCAATAGCTTCTTGCATTACTTTAATAACTGAAGGTAGTTCTCTAATAGCTCCTTCAAATGTTAGAAACGTTTCTAGTTTTAAAGATGCTTGTTCTAAAGCATATTTAGCTGTAATCAATTGTTTAGATACTCTTCTAACTTCAGCTACTTCTCTAGCATACATTTTAGCTCTCTTCTCATCTCTCTTCATTAACGATTCAACAACTATTTGGAATAATTCTTTATCTCTCTGCTCTAGTTTATCTAGATAATTATTTATTCTACCAATTGATGTCTTTATCTTGTAATGAGCTAGTATGATTTTTTTGTCAATAGGCTCGCGATCAGGTTTGATAATCGATTTAAATATACCGCCAATAGTTTCTTCGCGTTTATTTAAAAACCCGCTGACCATATTGATTACACCTACAAAGGTATAGAAAATAGTTATGGTTAAAAAGGCGTGGACTTGATAGTATTCCTATATGGTGTTGAAATTGACTAGTGCTAAACAGAAGTTTATTATCAATAAATTATTGAAGAAAGGAGGAGTTTTAAACAAAGTAGCATCTAGATATATTGAAAGCGGTTTTAAAGTAAGAATACAGCCGAGTATTGATAAAATAGATATTATTGCTTGTAAAGGAGGTGAAAAATATGGTTTAAAAGTATTTTATCAAAAGAAAGTTATTACAAAGAAGGATATTGAAGATTTTCTCAAAAAATGTATTGAAAACAGTTTGAAACCAGTTATAGTAATCTATGGTAATGGACCGGTTTTATCTCAAGAATTGTTAAAAGAAGAGACTAGAGAGTTTTTAATTAAAAGGATTAGAACGGAGGATAGTTTTAAATGAATAATGAACTAGAGAATATTATCAAACAATACGTAGTATGTAGAGAAGACTGTACTCTACTATTTATAGAATCTTTAGCAATGAATGGTTTAGTTAAAAACGCTCATATAGAGAATTGTGATAAAAAGAATTTCTCGAGAATAGTTTTAGAACTATATGATAATTCAATAGTGAAAAGCGAATGTAGATACATAGACGAGATCTCTCATAGTCTTAAAATTATAAATACATATATTTCTTTCAGTAGAAAACATAGAGCTTACGAGAATTTAAAAATATTGAAACCTGTTTTTACAGAAGACAATTGATTAGAATTATTTTAAATTGAAATGTTTCTAAACAATCTTCTTCATTAGATTACGTTTTATATAACTTAAGAGTTATAATAATGAATAGAGATAAATCAATTTAGTGAAAACATGTTTTCCAAAAAATATCTTATAATACTATTATTAATTCTAATCTTCAACATAAGTGTTAATCATGTTGATTCATCGGAAATCGATAGACTACAGATATATATTAAATTAGAAAACGGAGACCCCTTGAGTAATGCTACTGTTAAAATATGTTTTGATCTAAGCACTAGATGTATTGAGAATAAAACGGATGAAAATGGTCTTACCGTTTTTGAGTTAAAAGAGAGTTTTAATTTCTTAAGACTTTATGTTAACTATGGTATTTATGGAGAAATATATTACTATCGATTAAAGAATATAGCTAACGGTATTGTTGAAAAACAAATTCCTTTCAAAAAACTATTTATCAATTACACTGTAGTCGATGAATACAGGAATCCATTGAATGGAACATATAGTTTAACATATGTAAATAAATTACTGAGTACGGGAGACTTCTATGGTAAAATTATTATCAACGAGAATCTGAGAGTAGATAATACATATTTACTAATAAATACACGAAAACCATATGAATCTATAGATGAACGTATTGTTAATATTGAATACAATATGAATATTAAAGTAAACAGTGAAGAACGAGTATTAGAAATAAACTATATGAGTTCTACAATAGATGAATTAGTTATCGATATCTATGAACCAATTATTAAACTACTTGATAAACCAGAGATTTTATATATTCCAAATAAAGAAATTCCTTTATATGCTAAAATAATTGTTGATTTCAATGTAATTGATGGTTTAAATACCGGGTTTTTATCAATAAAAGCTTTTTATAAATGGGAACTTGGATATGAAAACGAAATTCCTCCAAATTCTATTAGCATAGTTAATAAAGATAACTATAGTATTCACTACAGACTAGAATTTGATATTAAATTACTTGGATCGTATAGAGATCAAATGTTAATTTTAAAAATAGTAGCTATAGATCCTAGTAATAAGAGATCAGAGTGTTTACTTAAGATTAATGTATGGAATAGTATTAATGAATCGGTAACAAAAAGAGATCAGTTGGATGAAACTACTAATTCTGTTGAACAACAAACATCTACTATTGTGAATAGTTTAGAGAGGAATACTAGTTATACCGATTTTATTGAAACAAGTGGTTTTGAAATAGAATCAAAAAGTGAATCGAACAAGTACTTTAACTACGTTTTTTTAACAGGTCCTATAATATCTATAATCATTCTGATCATTGAGTTTAAACGTTATCGTAGAGAACATAATAATTCTTATTGACTAATCCTTTTCTAATACTTGTTAATGCTTTAGTAGATAATTCCATCGCTTTCCTCGGTATTTTCGATATCCCAATACCTATTTTCAAATAAGAAGGTATTATATCGATTAAATCAATATATCTATCCACCGGTAGTATTGCTATTAAATTATCTCCACCTAAATAGCTAGTAATACCTCCAATACTCATTACTTGTTTTGAAATATAGTAGTTTATAGCTAATATTTCAATGTATGATTCGTATATACTCGTTTCTAACGCATACTCAGTTATATTGTTTAAATCAATATGTGAAACAACGATTTCGTCTTCAATACTCTCTTCATAGTAGAATTCTTTTCTACGTATAATGCTAGTTGCTTTCAATAATGCTGAAACAGGATATTTGTGAACAATAGATACTGTTCTAACACCGTAAGGAGTAGTGTCTCGAACTTGTTCAACAATATTTCTCAAATCCTCTTCCGATAAACCATTACTTAAAACAATATAGTAATCGTATCTAAAAGGTAATACGAAACAATTCTTATTCCAAAAAACTTCCTGTAGATTCCTATATATTGTCGATTGTTTAATCTGTACTAAACCTTCTCGATCGCTATCTAATTCCTCAGTCCATTCTCTATACTTACTTATCTCAATTAACGTTAATCTCGGCAAAATAGATCACGTTATTCAATAGTTATTGTCTCACCACGGTATTTAACACTAGTTAGAGAACTAGTTCTTTTAATCATCTTAGCAACAGATTCAACTGCTCTCCTAGCGTAATCTTCAATTCTCGCCAATGCTTGTGCTCTAGTTGCACCGGGTCCTATTATTCCCAAACCTATTGGTTTATTATACTGGATCATTAGGTCAATTATTTTACGAGTTGTTTGATTCGCTATTAACTCATCGTGTTTAGTCTCTCCTTTAATAACAGCACTCAATACTACAGCTCCATCGACATCATCTCTAGCTAGTAATTGATTCAAAGCTATAGGTATTTCAAAAGTCCCCGGTACTTTATATACATAAGCAATCTCTAAACCAAGGAATTTAGCGTGATTAATAGCTTTCTGTAGCATTAAATAAGTTATATCGTAATTAAACTCAGCTACTATTATAGCTATTCTACTCATATAAACCACCTACTCCTCTCTCAACGGACCCACATCAGGCTTACCTTGTCTTAAACCCTTACCAGCATATATAGTTAATGCCTCACCACCGTATTTAATTAATTTGATTAAATTCAAAGCATGTTTACGTGCACGGTCAACAGCTATTTCATACAACTCATCTTCATCCTCAGCTTCATCTTCGTGAACAGTAACGTCTATAATATGTTTACCCGTGAGTATTTGTAATATTATTAAACCTATACTCATAGCTAAATAACTATACTTATCTACAACACCGGGTCCAACCCAACCAAGTGTAATAACACCTTCACATTTTTCATCAATAAGTAGTTTACGAGCTGCAACCGGTATGTCTTTAATACCTGGTACAGTGTATCTTACTATCTCAATACCCGGGTCTTCTTCTCGAATAGTATTTATAACTATTTTAGCCATATCTACTCGTGAAAAAGTAGTATCTACAATACCTATTTTAATCATTGATCAAACCCTTTTTAACAGCTTCATCAACAACATCTACACCATCTATGAAAACGAAATTATTTCTATAAGCATATCTACGAGCATCTTCATATGATAAACTAAATCCTTCACTCAACATCTCCGCTATAACCATTGCTGGAGTTAAATCTGTTAACACAGCGATAACTGTTACTAACTCGGTATGACCCCTTCTATTCATTAAACCACGTGAAGTCAATACAGGAACATGACCCGGTATATAAAACTCTCTTGTAAATAACTCGATTGCTTCATTACTGTTACCTCTATATACGAGTTCAGCTACATCGTATAATCTCCTTATTGTTAAAGCTCTATCATTATCAGTAATACCAGTTTTAGTATCAACATGATTAACCCATATATTGAAAGCTGGAGGATCACCGTATTTAGGGTTTTTCTCACATAGTTTTCTATAGAAACTGTTTGAAACAAACATATCTTTTATAAAAGATAAACCAAGTACTTCTCTAAACAATCTACCTGAAACAAAACATATTAAACCACCAGCTTCTCTTCTCAGAAAAGCTATTTTACGATAATCAATGTTTCTAGCGTAGAAAACCATATCTGTTTCCGATTCTCTATTAGAACTATCGTAAACTAAAACCGGTCTACCATTCAATAATTCACTGCGAATAATACTCCAGTTTATCAAACTAAACACCTTTATTTAACTCTTTTTCTAACTAATTGTTTCTTAGAAACCCTACTGTGTTTGAAAACTACGTATGAAGATACTGCTATAACTACTATAATTAATGATGTTAAAACAATTGGATCTCTTATCGAAGAACTCTCTCTATAATAATATTTAGTTGAATTAAGAGTAATATTGATTTTCGGAATAGTATCAATACTGATCGTTCTATTAGTTTTAGCATGTAAACCGTATATTCTGAAACCTCTGTATTTAATACGAACACCTGTAATATTCAATTCAACAGGTTCTCTACTCTTGATTAAAATATAACCAATATCATCTCCATTATTAAACACATCTATATAAGAACGGTTAGCATAAATATATACAGTTATATTTGAATTAGGATAACCACCGACAATGATCTCTAAATCATCTAGATTATAGTATCCGTACATTACAACGTTATCTAAATTATGTTCAGTTAATGAATAAATAGTTCTCGATAAATACTTGTACTCACTACCAATAGCTTTTGCTTCAATATAATGCGTTATACTACCATTTAATGGTAAAGGCAAACCTATATATATAGAAGAGTAACCACTAAAACTACTTTTAATCAATCCATATCTAGTACTTAATGCGTTTATCGAACCATTTACTTTAAATATTAATACAGGTATTTTATTGACAAAACTAGTACCATTAAATTCAATATTTAGATCGAAGCCAGTTATATTACCACCTAATCTCCTACGAATGATCTCTAACATACTTTTAACATAGTTTTCCGTTATAAATTGAGCAGATAGATAAGCATCTAGATCAGGGTAACTAACAATAAATTTAAAATCAAAATCTTCGGGAGGTAACGTACTATACATAGTTTGAGTTCCAAATACACTGCCCATTATATTAATACTCCAGCTTCTAATTAATCTCCTTTTAGACGTAAAGTTAACAATTTTATCAGTAATCTCTACTTCAGTAGTAACTTCGGATTCTACATAAATCCTCTCTCTGGTAGATAATCGTTCTAAAATATCTTCGATCCTCGTAGCATTAGTATCTTGTTCAACTCTTATTTTAACAAATGGTTTTTTTAAAACCGATTGCTCAACACTATTGCTTACTTGTGAAAACGAATTTTTCATTTCAATCAATATTAGAAAAATCAAGATAATACCAATTGTTTTCAAAATACTCTTCTCTCTAAACATACATAACACCTTAATTCAATATTGTTTATGTTTAAAAAATCTTATTTAGTAAATTATAGCTATAAGTATGTTTTTAAACACCTATATTTAACTATTATAAACCAATATTATGTTTTGAAATAAAATGATGAATCCTAGTCCAGTCAGATATATGAAGAGGGGATCTCAAGACTGAATGTTCGATTTAATCTACACTATGTTTTAATAGGAGATAGTCTTGAAATTGCTGAGAGACAACATATTATTGTTGAAAACGGTTATATTGTTGAAATAAATAGTGGATGGTTAAGTAACGCTGATTATACCGGTGGTTTAGCCATACCTCTACCTGTTAATAGTCATATTCATATCAATGATTATAGAGCTCTCGACAATCACTATGGCTATAGTTTATCAAACTATGTTGGTTTAAAAGGTATTAAACACTCTTTGATAAAATTATATAGAAAACCATTGGTTACAAAAGAATTACTAAATACATTGATACAATATAGTATTATCTTAGACTACCAGGAATTACCTGAATTATGCAATATATACTATGATATATTGAATAAATATAGTGTTGAATACATTAGTTTATCGAGACCACGCGATTGGAACGATCTAGATGAATTAAAAAACGTTTTAGATAAATGTAGTGGATTAGGGATAGCTAATCCTACACATATACCATACTGGGTTGTAAGAGAACTTAGTTTTGTTTCGAGAAAATATCCTGTTTCATCTCATATTTCTGAAACAGAGTATATGGAGAAAACCGGTGGTTTACACTATTTATTAAGCAATAATGTTTTACTAAAACACGTTGTACACGGTACTTTCTTAGAGGACTGGGAGTTAAAATTACTATCTGATCTAAATATTCCTCTCATTATAACACCGAGGAGTAATCTATGGTTTTTACACAAACTACCGAATATTTTAAAAGCATTCGAATACAACGTGACTATAGCTTTGGGAACAGATAATGCTGGTTGTTTCCACCCGGATATATGGATTGAAGCATATATTCTAGCATATTTGTTGAAAATACCTATTGATAAACTACTGGAAATGATTTTAATCAACGGTTATAGAGCTATAGGTCGAAAACCATTAACAATAGAAGAAGGCGGTAGAGCTTACTTTATGATAGTAGATCTAGGTTTAGCTAATACAAGATCAGGTTTTCCATTATTCTCGATTATAAATAGAATTCTTTGGAGTAAGAGAAAAATAATTGTTAAAAACAATAAACTATATGTATTGGAAACACGTAGTAAACCTAGAATAGGGTTAAATATATGACTATAAAGCTTGATCCATGGGGTTACGTAGATATATCTGATTATGATAAATTACTCGAACAATTTGGAATACAGTCAACAAGAATTATTCTAGATAAACTTCCTTTAAAACACTATTATTTTACGCGTAGAATTGTATTTGGACACCGCGATATGGATAAATGGCTTGAAGCATACAGTAGAGGAGATAGAGTAGCTGTATTAACTGGTTTTATGCCGAGCGGTCACACTCATCTAGGTCATTTAATGGTTATAGAAGAGTTAAAATTTCTACAGAAAATGAATGTTTTTATAAAAATAGCTATTGCAGATGCTGAAGCATATATTGTCCGCAGACTTGAACGAACCGATACAATCAATTACGGTTTAGAATACATTACACACGCTTTAGCATGGGGTCTTGATTTAGATAAAACATTTTTCTATTTCCAAACAAATAATAATACAGATTACTATAGGTTAATACAGTTGTTTTCACGTAAAGTAACTCTATCTGAATTAGAAGCTATCTATGGAGAAATATCTCCCGGTAAAATAATAGCAGCTTTTACACAAGTTTCAGATATACTTCATCTACAATTAGATTGCTACGGTGGTTATAAATACGTTTTAGTACCGGTTGGAGCTGATCAAGATCCGCACATTAGACTAGCTAGAGATATTGCTGATAGATTTGAACAAGAACTTGGATTTAAAAGACCTGCTTCAATGTATCATAAATTTATAACAGGTCTTGATGGTAATAAAATGAGTAGCTCTAGACCAGATTATGCTATCTTCCTACTAGACGATCTGGATATTGTTAAGAAAAAAATATTCAATGCATTAACAGGCGGTAGAGCTACTGCTGAAGAACAACGTAGATTAGGAGGAGAACCTTCTAAATGCTCTATTTACCAACTATATATGTATTTTATCGATAACGATAGTGAAATCATTGAAGTATATAACGATTGTATAAATGGTAAAGTACTATGTGGTGTGTGTAAAAAGAGAATTGTTGATAAAATCATTGATATTCTTAGAGAACATCAGAAAAGATATTATGAAATACGTGAATCCGATTTATTGAAAAAAATAGTTGAAATACCTAGTTTTTAATACAAGATCTCTTCCAAAAACTTTCTAGTTGATTCTACAGGATTATCTGATTTAACAATAGCTCCTCCAACTATAATTATATCAACACCTATATCAACTAGTTTCCTAGCATCACCGTGTTTAATACCACCTGCAACAGCTAGTTTACACGATACTTTATCTTTAATACTCTTCAATTCCTGGATTAAATCTATTGCCGTTAAACCTCTTTTCCTCTGAACATCGACACCTATATGGTAGAGTATGACGTCTATATTCATATTACTCAACTCGATAGCTCTCTCATATGGAGCCGGGTGATTTATTAAATCTACTATTACTCTCCTTCCATACTCTCTCGCTTTACTCAACGCATCTAGAATAGTTTCATTATCTGAAACACCTAGAACGGTTACTGCATCAGCACCGGCTTTATAGAATATTTCAGCTTCTAAACCACCAGTATCCATAGTCTTAGTATCGGCTACTATAAAGCAATTAGTTAATTCCTTCAGAGATTTAACAACTATTTTACCCCATGATTTCAACAAAGGAGTCCCGGCTTCAATCCATATGTTTGAACAACCAAAGTTTTTAACTATACTTGTTGCTATCTCAATTGCTTTAAATAAATCAGTTAAATCAAGTGCTATCTGTAGTATTGGTTTCACAATCTTCTTCCTCTAACTAGTCTATACAGTATGAAACCGAGAACTGATGCTACAGTAGCTAGTGAAATAATTATCGCTATTATAACATATGGATTAACACCTATTGTCTTAAGATTAACGTATCTAAAAACTACTATGTCTCTACTACCTCGTCTAAACACTACTGTAAAACGTGTTTCATTACTACCTATTGAATGAATAACATAGTATTCGTTAAAGAATATATCTGTTAATCTATTATCGGAAAACTCTAGTGGTTTAACAACTATCTCATACGTACCTGAGTAAACATATAGATCTGTCGATGGCTCTTTAACAGTAATTCTACGTATATTACCGTATTTATCTTTCAATTCAATCACAACTGGATTATCTCTAACAGACTCCATTAGTTTGAAATTCTCATCTACAATAAGTAGTGTTATCCAAGTAATGGGAGTTATTTTAAAGTCAATATTAATAACGATATCACTATATATCGGTACAATTGCTTCATCTATTGATACATTATTAATAAACGTTTCCTCATATATATAGAATCCACTACGAGTGAATCCATAACTCGGATCTATTTTAAATCTATATAACCCGGGTTTATCTATTTGAAAAGATAATTCAAGTGGACTATACGATAGATCAATTGATTTAAATAATTCTAAACTACCGTTCTCAAGAATTCTATAAATACTCAGATTAGCGTTAGGATACATATCTATTGATGGTAATTGTATATTTAAATCAACTCTATAAGGTGGATTCTTGTATTCCGGTAGATCGGGTGGTGTGAAAACAGCTTTCTCTAGAAGAACTCTTTTAAGACCCATAATATTGAGTTCTTTCAAAAAAATATCTGTTAATGGACCCGCGTATATTCTAAAACTAAAAGTAATATTACTTCCTGGTTTAATACTAAACGAGTAGAGTTCTAATCTAGCAATACTTGCACCAATCTCAGTACCTGGTCTTTTAATTGTATATAGATAAGCTCCATACGTGTATTCAATAGTGTTCTGATCGAGTGGTATTATGAGTAAAGCCTGTAGTTGTATATCATCATCAATACTTGAAACTAAACCAACTAAATTGATTCTACCTTTAGATACAATTAGTATACTAGCATTCTGATAAACAGTGAAACCTCCACCAATATTTCCAATAATCTGGAAGTCGTCTGAAAAATCATTGTCGAAACACGATGAAACTTCTAGGAAAAACGATACCGGTCTATTATATTCACGGGAAAGGTCGAAAAATACTTCTTGATTCTCGTTATTAATAAATATGTATTTAGCGTCAAAATATGGTTTATCATAGTAGAAAGTATATTCTTTAATTAACGATACATTAAGACCCTTAGCTAAACCAATTGTTAAACTCGTAGGCATTCTTACAACTAATTTATATGGAGTATACTCAACAATACTCATGTTAATTGATTTGATAAGAATAGCGCCAGGCCACCATTCAATAATCTCTCTAGAAGCCTCCGGTGGAGGTATTATTTCGTAGAAAACAGTATTTCTAATTATACCTTCTTTAAAAAACCTAGTTGAAGAAATCGTGTAATCTCTATATTGATAGCTTTCAACAAAACCACCATAGATTGTATTAAGATTTATAGTTGTAAAATATGTTTTAACACTAAATCTACCGGTGACTCTTTCATATTTTAAACTTGAAGAATTATTTATGAAAAATGCTTCTATTGGATGCAGTAGGATCAAGAACGTTATAAATAGTATTAACAGTGACTTACACACTACGTATCCACCAATATAGATATGATAAACATAGTTATTAAATATTTATATTTATTTATTTATACCTAATCATCAATACTATTGGTGTAAAATATTGAATCTAGATATTAAAACGGTTAAAAAAGAGATCAGGGAGAGGATTTGGAGAGAATTAGAGATTAGAAATATAGCTAGACCTCCGAGACCGGTTTACAATAGAATACCTAATTTTCAAGGTGCTGAAAAAGCTGCTGATAGATTATTTAAAACAAGTTTTTGGATGAAATCAAGTATTGTTAAGATAAACCCGGATTCTCCTCAGAGAGTTATTAGATACCGGGCTTTAGTTGATGGTAAAATGGTTTTAATGCCTACACCTAGGTTAAAACAAGGTTTCATAATACTAGATCCTAGGGTTATCCCCTTCAATAAGTATAGTTATGCTTCAACTATTAAAGGAGCATTTAAATATGGTAGAATTGTTTCGATAAAACAATTGCCGAGAGTAGATCTTGTTATAACGGGTTGTGTAGCTGTTGATTTAAAAGGAAATCGTGTTGGTAAAGGCGGTGGTTATGGAGAACTGGAATACGCTATTCTGAAAGAACTTGATTTAATAAACGATAATACTCCTGTAGCTACAACTGTACACGATATACAGATCGTAGATAATATTCCGAGAGAAGAATACGATTTAACGGTCGATATCATAGCTACTCCAACTCGTTTAATAAAAATAGAACCGAGACCTGTTAAACCCCGGGGAATTTATTGGAATAAACTTGGTGATAAAATTGAATTAAATATTATTAAAGAAATATATGAAATACTAAAGGAAAAAAGATTGTAAAAGGTGGTTGAATGAAGAATATTGATTACGATAAATTAATGGAGAATATTGTTAACAATGTTAACGAGTATTTGAATAAACTATTCGATAAATATGTAGTTGAAGCAGAAAACATATCGTCTGTTTTAACAAACATACCTCTTATTGCTAGAGATTTTACACTACGTGGAGGTAAGAGATTACGCGCTATTCTAGTATACATTGGTTACTGGAGTGTTGAATGGGGTGTTGAATCAATGAATGTTTTAAAACTCGCATCTATGATCGAATTTCTACAGAGCTATCTACTCGTACACGATGATATAATGGATCGAGATGAAATAAGACGAGGTGGTCCAACTGTACATGTTTGGTTTAGAAACAAGTGTTTTGATGAAAAACTAGCTGGTGATTGTTATCACTATGGTTTATCGCAAGCGATAACTGTAGGAGATTATTTAGAATCGCTAGCTGTAAACATGTTTTCAGAACTAGACCTACCTGTTAATGTAATCAAAGATCTTATTAAAACATATACACATGCGTTGAGAACAGTATCTTATGGTCAATTCCTAGACGTATTGTTTTCAAATAAACCATTGAGTGAAGTGAGTGAAGAAGATGTTTTACTTATACATAAACTCAAAACTGCTTCATATAGTGTTGAAACTCCATTACATATCGGTGCAATAGCTAGCACTAAGTATACTCGAGAATTACTCAATGAACTAACTGATTACGCAATACCAGCTGGTATTGTTTTTCAATTAAAAGACGATATACTGGGTTTATTCGGAGATGTTTCTAAAACCGGTAAACCGATTGGTAGCGATGTTCGTGAGAAGAAGAAGACTATTTTAATAATACATGCTTATAGAAACGCCAGTAGATCTGATCAATTGTTTCTAGAACAAGTTTTTGAACGTAAAAGTAGTAATGAGATTAGTTTAGATGATATTATTAGAGTTCAAAACATTGTTCGAGATACGGGTAGTTTAGACTATGTCTATAAGCTAATGGAGAGAGAATCGGTTAAAGCATTGAAAACTCTCAGAGAATCTAGTTATATAAATGATAATGCTAAGAAAATCCTAGAGTATTTACTAGAATTATTTATGAAGAGAGAGAAGTAGTTATGACGGGAAAGAAACGTGGAGAGATAGAAAATTGGTTGAAAAAAGTATTCTTCCACGGACCCCGTAATGAGTATGTTGTATACATTAGGTTTAGAACAAATAGTGGTTTAGAATACAGAGCTATACCTGTTGAATTAATAGATGATATACGTGATGGATATATTGTTATTGGAGATGATAAGATTCCATACCATAGAGTTGTTTTTATAAAAAAGAAAAACGGTAGTATCGTATACTCTAGGTTGAGTAGTGGAGAACTAGATCCATCCACGTAGTTTCATAGCTTTAACAACACGGTCAACAGCTATAGTGTAAGCAGCTATTCTCATAGGATATTCGCTATACTTCTTCTGCCATTCATCGTAAACTAGGTTAAAGTTCTTTGTCATTATTTTATCAAGTCTATCTAATGCCTCTTCGTCTGAAAGCCAATTACCCATTCTATTATTACACCATTCTATCCAACTCATAGTTACACCACCGGCGTTAGCTAATATATCTGGAATAACGATAACATCTCTATTATGTAGTATTTTATCTGCTTCCGGAGTTGTGGGTCCATTAGCTCCTTCACTTATTATCTTAGCTTTAACTCTCGCAGCATTATGTTCAGTAATAACGTTCTCTATAGCAGCTGGTACGAGTATATCGACCGGTAGTTCGAGTAATTCCAAGTGATTTGCAGATACTTTCACATCTGATTTCCTATAATTAATCACGGAATCTGTTTGTTGTTTAACTTTAATAACTTCATCTATATCTAAACCCTTCGGGTCGTAGATGTATCCCTTACTATCACTAACAGCTACGACGTTAGCACCCCATTCAGCTAAATACTTAGCTGCATACATACCTACGTTGCCGAAACCGTGGACGGCAACAGTCTTACCCTCTAAACTTCCAAATACTCTCTTAGCTGCTTCACGTGCAACAAGTGCTGTACCGTAACCAGTACTAACTACTCTAACATATAGACCTCCGAGTTCAACAGGTTTAGCTGTTACAACACCCCATGCTGGGTAACCAGCTATTTTACTATATTCATCGTAATACCACGCCATTGTCTGTGGATTAGTATATACATCTGGAGCGGGAATATCAATATCTTCACCAACTTCTCTAGCTATAGCTGCGAAATATTTCCTACTAAGTTCTTCGATCTCTCTCTGACTTAACTGCTTCGGATCAACTCTTACAGAACCCTTACCTCCACCGTAAGGTAGACCTGCTAATGAACATTTCCAAGTCATCCAGATTGATAAAGCAACTGTTTCACCAGCTGTAGCGTTTGGACTGTATCTTACACCGCCTTTATATGGACCTAGTGCTGAATTATGCTGAGACCTCCATCCAATGAATACTTCAATCTTACCATTATCTCTCCTAATCGGTATTTTAACTTGAATAAGTTTCTCAGGGTGTCTAAGTATTTCAACAATCTCATCTGATAGACCGAGTATTTGAGCTGATTCACGTAGTTGTTTAACAGCCATTTGATAAGTAGGGTCTGCTTCATATAGAGAAGCATATTCTTCAACCATGTTGAAACCACCGTTTATATATGTATTTAAACCGAGTTTTTAACTCTAACTAATAGAGTAGAAAGCGATCAGTCCTCACACGGCTCTTCACTATAATCTGAACCGAAGTCGTTCATCATTATCCAATAATATAGTATTGAGTATTTTAATTAATAAAATTATTCAAATAATTAATAATAAGAGGGTTGTTTATGAAACCAGCTGTTATAATCATAGATATGTTGTATGAATTTGTAAAAGGTAGGTTGAAAAGCCCTGAAGCTGAGAAAATAATCCCTGTTGTAAAAACAATTATTGAGAAAGCGCGTGTTAAGAACATACCTGTAATATATGTTGCCGACCAGCATCTACCATACGATTTCGAACTCAGAATATGGGGTCCGCACGCTATGTTAAACGATCTGGAATCTAGAATTATAGATGAATTAAAACCAAGTAGTAGAGATATAGTATTGTATAAGAGAAGCTATAGTGGTTTCAGAGATACTGGATTAGACAATATTTTAAAATCAATGAGAGTTAATACAGTTATTCTAACTGGAATACATACACATATATGTGTACTACACACAGCTTGGGATGCTTTCTACCACGGATATAACATCATAGTCGTTAAAGACGCTGTAGCAGCTTTCAGTAAAGAGGATCACGAATACGCTCTCAAATACATGGAGAAAATTTATGGTGCTAGAATAGTTGATTTTAAAGAACTAATGAATATACTGGAGACAGAAGTTGAAATGCAGTAAACTCGTTGAACTATCTAATTTAATAGATTTAAATAATTTGAACGCATTGACTACGATATACGTATACATATCGGAGAAATGTATAGGTAGAGTGGCTTTATCTAAAATACTAGGTGTAGGCGAAAGAGAAGCACGTAGTGTAATCAACTATTTGAAGAATACAAATATTCTCACAGGTAGAGAGGAAACTTGTATAAACATAGAGTTGATCGATAAATATGGTTTAAAAATTAATACAGTAGAGATAGGTAAATACAACTTATCATTAATTAAAATAGAAGACCGTGATTTAATAAACTATATTATGAAACACATCGTTAAACTAAGAGACCATTTAGTTATCAGAACACAAAATCCATATTCAATAGAAATAATAGGTTTCTACAACGGTTTTAAACACGTTATACCAGGTTTACCAAACTATCTATATGATCAATACCTAGAGATACTTGTTAAACAGAGAATGAGTAAAAATACTCTATTTATACTATGGAATCAGTATAGGAAATATTACTGTGAAGCATATGTTACGAATAGTTTATATAATATTTGTCTAGATATATTGAGAAAATAATTGGAGTAATATATTAACTATTTAACGAAAACTATCGAGAATGAATTATTATACTATGGATATTCTTTAGATGATAAATATTTTCTATACAATCGATCCGGTAGTTTACAGATATTTTTTAGACAATCTAATTCCACGGGATGTGGTTTAGCAACAATTATTAAACTATGTGGTGGTTTAGGATATTGATAATCCCTCAGATCTGGAAGTATATCTGCAACTATGTATTCATCAATAGTCCCTATTCTAGCTAAACCTACTCCGATTATTCTATCTAATAAATTCTTGTAATCAAGATCTAGAAGTAGGTTAACAGCTTCAGGTATAGACATATACTTATTCTCATCACTTCTATAATCGAGTAATACGAGTGTATGTAGGTTTCTAGTAATATTATCATAGATTACGTCTACTACAGAATAAGGTTTAGAAACATCTGGATAAACCAAAGTAACTGTTTTACCGAATCTATAAGACTGTAATCCAGTTCGAGAAATAGCTAGCGTATGGATGGATAAACCATTAACAACAATTACTTTTACATTACTCTTAAGTGCTTCAACACGGATAGCATCATGTGTAGTTGCTATAAATGGATCGCCGGGTACTAGAATAGCTATATTTCTAAACCTAGCTTCTTCAATTATATCGTTAATCGCTCTACTCTCGAGATCCTTTCTCTCCGCTAAAACTATTTCAACACTCTTATTACAAGTAATATTTTTGATAAAATCTACATCAAATCCATCTGTAAAACCCGTGTAGGTATCTATGATTACTTTATCAACATTATTCAACCAGTAAATAGCTTCTAAAGTAAGGTGTTTAATAGATAAACCCAATCCTATGAAAATAAGCATTAAAACCATCTCAGAATCTGGAGAGATATGATACGATAGCCATGAGTATGATAATAGATATAGCTGCCAGGATTATAGTAGGCATTATGTAGTTAAGTGATTTATTATTCCTATTAACCGTGTAATTACCGATACTATTCTGAAGCACAGCTACGTAATCGGAGTAAAATACTAGATTTGTTGAAAACAATTCATTATCGTTTCTCATAGCTCTCAAAGATATGAGTAAACCAGTATAGTAATCTACTTTAACTTCATAGAAAATTCCTTCAGAAACTCCGTTTAAAACAGTAACTAAAGCATTTATCCTCGAACTACCAATACCTATCGATTCTTCAGATGTCCTATTTACTTTCAAAATAAGTATTTTAGCACCAATAGGTTCATCGTCTGCAACTCTATTGTTCCAATTAGTAACAGGTATTGTAACATATACAACACCATTAAAATCTCCAGCACTTTTATCAGCAATACTCAAAACTCTAGATAAATCCCATGAACTAATAGATCTATATAGTTTAGCTATAGTTATTCCAGAAGTAGAGTTAGAGTATCTAATATATATATCGAAATAAGACTTATCTGCAACATATTTATCTCGAATCTCTATTTCAAAATAATCAGTATAAACGATATCGCCTACTCGATATTTAATCTCATATAGTAATCTATCACCTTTATCTAAAACATTCTCAACACTAGAATCAACTATAGATATTAACAAAAATAGAAAAACAATTAAAACAAAAAAGTATCTAAACATTTTTACACCAATTTACTTTTATAAAATATGATAAGTTGATTCAGTTTAAATAGATTATCCAAAACAATCCATATATCAATCAATCTCCATCAACTCTCTCAATATATTGAAAACACTCTTTATTAAAACATCCATCTCTCTCACATTTAACCTAAAATCTCTAGAATAGAAAACACCTTCAACAATAGCATCTTCTCCAGGCTCTGCTATAACAACAATAGTTCTGTAAATACATACTTTTACAGAACCTATCTCTCTACAAGCCATTATCTCTCTACTCCTCCTCAAATATATTGGAACATATCCTTCAATTCTCTTAATATTCAATGGATCGAGAACATCAACCTCAGTGTAATAATCATAGTATTTAACAACAATATAGTATTTAGATTTTTTCAAAACAGCTATAAAAGGTAGTGGTGTTGTTTCAAGCAATTCAACTCTTTCAATATTAAGCATAATAGATAATTTCTCAATAAAATCTGTAAAACGATAAGCTAGATTATTCATCCTACCAATACTCTTCTTAGCAATAATGAAAGCGATAGTATTAACAATCACGAATATCAGTGAAAAAGCAACAACATAGTAGATTAAGCCTTTTATTTTGAAAATACTAGATAGAACACTTGTAAAAACAATAGAAACAACTCCTAGAACAACTGATATAATTAAACCTGTATATAGTATTTGAATATAAGTATTCCTACACACTGTTTCTACGAAAACTTTTTTCTCTTTTAAATCCATTCAAATCCTCATTTCTTAAATATCATTATTATTAAGTAAATTAAATAACTATTATATATTGCTGAAAAAACAATATAGGATACATTAATACCCATATATAGTAGTAGAAAATACCAGTATACATTCGTACGTAAGTAATCAGCTATAATAATTTGAATAGTAGATGGATCTATTGATTTAATAGTCAATTCTGTAGCAGAGTAGTAAGATAAATCTTCAATTATAAAAACAGAACCGTGAACAATAAAAGCCGAGTAGAATGTTGTAAAAGGAGCTATAATGACTAGTATTAACGGTATGAATAGATATAGAAGAATAAATCTATGATTCGTATAAAACTTGTTTTCAACAACATATATTGCTAGAAACGGAACACACCATACAAAGTAATTTAAATTACCAATTTTATTCAATAAATAAGTAAACAATAGTGTTAATAAATAGTATTTGACAATATTCTTTTCAGATAAATCTCTTTCTCTAATCAATCTCGAGAATAAGTAAATCAATGCTGACAAATATGTTGGAAACCACAAGTATTTAATGATATCGGGGATTTTCAAAAAATCATAGTTGTATAAATATATCGGTATAGCCCATAAACTATATTCTTGCGGAAACCTATCCATATGGAAGAACAAAGCTTTATACATGAAACTACGGTAGTCAACTAATAGAAAAGGTAGTATAACTATTAAACCCGTTATTAATCCACATAATGTAAATAAAACTATTTCTCTAAACATTCTTCTCTTAAACGTTATAATCAACAATACGAACGCTAGTATTAAAACTATTGGTTTAAATAAACTAGCTAATGCTAAGTAAATACTTGATTTAACAACGTTGTTTCTTCTGAAAAACTCGATAAAACTCGTTAGTAGAAATAGTGATATAAATAAATCAGTATGGTAAGTATGAATTGTTAAATATGTGAATCCATTTAAAATCCATAACAAACTAGTTTTCCAACCATAATTTTTCTTTAAAACAAAATAAACGATGTTAAATACGATAACTAACGGTAGTTTATCGATTAATCTTATCAATTGCAAACTATTCGTAAAACTAGAAACTATTGAATGAGTTGTTATAAATAATAGTATTGGAAGCGGTGGATACGATGCTTTAGTCGCATTCATATATATGTATAGTAATCCTTTTGGAAAAACTATGGTTGTTAATCCATAACCAGGTATTTTCCATATATGGATCGTGAATCCACTACTCCAAGCTATATCAACCCATTCATAATAATATCTCACATCATAGTACAGCCATGAAAATGGGATAATCGAAAGTAAATATATGTTGACAAATACGTAGATTAGTAAACCTTCTCTGTATTTCAATATTTTAACGAACAAATTATTTACTCTACTCAGATTCATCAATTCTACCGGATCTCGTTTTTCTAAGTAATAAATACGATATGATAATACTAATAATTATAAAACTTAAACCATATGGTTCTTCAACTACTTTAATATTAGGATAATTATGATCTATATATATGTATTTCAGTATGTTAGTATTGGAATAACTTTCATTCCCTCTATATTCAATATATATGTAAAACCACCCATTACCAATAAAATCATCTATAATCAAAGAACCATTTGATTTATAACTATTTTTGAAAACCAGATTCTTATACATATCGTATATTTCAACAAATAATAATCCCGGAGCACTCCTATTGAGTAAATCAATTGTTTTAACAATAATACTGCCTTTTCCAACAATTATTTTAACCGGATGAGGATATACAGTTAAATACGTTGTATTGATTACTCTAAAATACTTAGTCTCCAATACTAATTTTACTTCTCTAAAACCTGGTTTAACAGGTGTGAAAACAAATGGCTTACTAATATCGTTTACAACATATACTCTATCATCTATAATTACTTTAATAACAGATTCTTTCAATAACTCTTCCGGATACGTAGATATGTTTAAATATAGTTTAACAGGTATTAATGCATAAGTTTTTGAATAACTAGTTTCGTTAAAAACACTACTAGTATTCACTCTAATCAACGGTTCTAGAAAACCTGTTATAAAACCTCTAGCTTCTATAATACATAGATTAAACCTATACCATGGAGGGTTGTAAACCATACTATACTCTACTGGGAAAACATCTACAGTATAATTACCCGGTTTAATCTCTGAAGTATGTATTGTAAAAACACTGTTACTTGTTCTAAACGAGTATAAGTCAATATCGTTGAATATAACAATCATCATTTCTACAGATACCGGTCTAAACATGTATTCCGAAACATACTCTCTCATCTCAACAAGTAGTTTCGAACAATAGACTACGATTGGATCTATAGCAATACTAGTATTATCGAGTAGATCGATGATATCGATCCATAATCTCAATTTATGAACAGAATACTGTTTTCGAACAAATGCCTCGGAGTAATATATGTTGTTTGGATTATATTTCACCATAATACTGTAGTTTCCAGGTAGAATGTATTTTGACGGTATTATCATATACCTAGATGTAACAGGATATTTATTTCTAAATACAATTATATCAGTACCGTATATAGATATTGTTAACTCAATATTATCACCAATTGTTAAATCTTCTTCAAACCAGTTTCCATCGCTATCTATGAATCTGTATTTCAAACAACTAATATTGATCAATAGCGGAGTTAGAGCAGGAATTTCTGAATCCAATGTAATTGAAATCTCAACAGGATATTTTATAAACTCGAGTTTTGAAATAATCGCTGAAGAAGGTAAATGGATCGGGGAACCTATGAATTCTATTAATAAAGTATACGTACTTGGAGTAATATTGTTGAAAAAAGCTCGGTAAAAACCATTACCTAGATCTCTGGGTGTTTTAACAAGATTATGTGTTGAATTAATTAATTTAACTACTAGATCATTTGAATAACCAGATAATCTATACCATTTACCGTCGTTAAAATCCTGATACTCTAGTATAAAATCTGTTTCAAAACCGTTTTCATAGTGATTTGGAGTTAGAGTTTTAATAGATGGTTTAACAACCTCTATCCTAGTTCTATACTTTACATCCAATGTTATTAAATCAACAATTCTCTCACTATAACTAATCTTTACATCTATTAACCCCCATTCAATTTTATCGTAAACATAGTATATTGTTAACGTTGATGCATCTAAACCATATCTACCAGGGTTTTTAAATGAAATTGTTTCTCTAAACCAATTATTAGCACTAATGTTTCTACTATATATAACTCTCTCACTAGGATCTCTTATTTCAATCAATACACTTGAATACCTTGTTGAACCAAAGTATTGATTAAAGTTTACAACATGACATGTTTCATAAACACATTCGATTAAAGACATTAAATATGGTTTTCTAAACCAAACTATGTATGTTGCTCTACCATATGCTTGTGGATATAAACCATATATACCTGGATCATATCTATTAGTACCCGTGTAATCAGCATACTGCATGATAAACAAGTATTCTTCAATACCATCTCCATCAATATCGATTATAACTGGTTTAATTATTGACGGCGGATAATTTGTATAGAAATAGGATGTATATCTCTGAGTAGCGTGGAATACAGCATCTCTCTCATCACCATCAACTCTGAGAGCATATAGTGTTGCATAAATTCTCCTAGAATTCCAGATATTCACTACAGTATGGAAAGTATATGTATCTGCATACTGAGGTACTCCTCTATACCATATATTCCAATCTCTATCTGTTAAATAATTGTAAGCGTTTACAAAAGGCTCTCTAATAGTATCGTATGAATTAACAATCACTCCACCATAGAGTATTGTATTAGAACTAGTATCGATCACTATACTCGTTATAATTCTAGAACCAGTTTTACGTAAATTAACTTCTCTCCAAACTCCATTAACAGTATTTAGAATAAGAACACCTCTAACCCTCTCTACTCTGAAGAAAACATTTCTCTCGGAACCAACAGGACTTAGCCATAGAAATTCAGCTGTAGGTATGATAAGGTATTCACCAGATATTTTAATATCTAGTCTCTGCGGACTCCTCCAGAGAACGTAGCGACCACCATGTCCTCCGAAAGATACTGCTGGATAATCTCTACCTAAAACCATTAAATTATCATTCCAATCACTTTGTCCAAAACTATATTCTCTATCTAAAACTATGTTTCTAGAAACTATTTTCACTCTAATCACTCTATCGAGACCCGATGGTATTAAATACATGAATGCTCCTGAACCTACGAGATATATTTCGTAATTAGTTGTATAATCGTTAATACCCGGTACACTTGATTCAGGTGTATTAGAACAATATGTTTTAACAATAAACGTAGAGACAGAGAGAGTTGTTAAATCTATTCTAACCAAACCAATTCTCGAACAATAAGTTCTAGTTTTATTAAATGATATATCTACATAGGTATTGTTAACCATAGGTATGTATATAAACCCGTTATGGATATAGTAAGTTGTTGTATCAACATAGTAGTTGTATATTCTAGATAAGACTCTTCTCTCACCAGTTAATGGAACCCATTTAGTTATATAAGTAGTGAAAATATTAGTATATGGTGGTAGCTGTATAGTACCATCTATATAACTCGATTCAAAAACTAGAATATAGTCGACAACACCATCATTATTACTATCAATAGGTATTGGTTTAGTAATGTAGAATACTGGTGAAGTAATAGTTCTATAAGATGCGTATACACCGTATCTATAGCTCCAAATATCTATTTTACCAAAATACCATATCAATAGATCAGGGTAGTTATCGTTATCAATATTTAGAACAAAATAATCTCTAACAACTGAGAATCTGAAATCATTACTTGATTCAACTAGTTTCCTATACTGTAGAATATATGAATTACGTAAGACAAATGTTTTAACGAATTTAACACTATTATCCACGTGTTCAACACTATATGTATCTATGTTAAACACATAATTGTTTATAAGAATAATTGTTATAATTGTTATACAAATAGTTTTCGAAAAACTATTCATTTGAAACACCATTAGAGATATAGGATTTAGAATACAATTGATTATGAAATACTTATATACGAGTGTGATAGAGTTGAGTAAAACTATTACATATACTTATGTTAAAATAGGTGGTAGTTTTATCACATATAAGAATAAACCATTTAGTATAAATTATAATGCATTAGAGAAACTAACCAATATTCTACACAGAGTTGTAGATAGAAACATTATATTAGGTAATGGAGGAGGTTCTTTCGCACACACAGTTGTCAATATGTATAGAAAATACGATCCAAGAACGCTTTTAATCCACTGTCAGAACTCTACACGTAGATTAAACGCTTTTATCGTAAACTATCTTGTTGAACATGGTTTAAACGTTATTGGTTTACAAACTTCTGCTATTATATATGAAGAAAACGGTGAATACGTTGTTAATACTAAACCACTTGAGTTTATATTAGAGAATAAAGCATTTCCAATAGTTTACGGTGAATGTATTTTCTCCAATACGAGTGTTTATAGAATAGTTTCAACGGAAGAAGTGTTTAAAATAATATCTAAGTATTTCAAACCCAGTCATATTGTAATACTCATAGATTACGATGGTGTATATACGTGTGATCCAAGTGAATGTAGTGATGCAGAATTGATTACTAGAATTGATAACAATAATTTAGATGAAATACTTAATAAATTGAGTAAAACAATAAGTAGAGATGCAACGCGTAGTATTTACGGAAAAGTAGAAGAGACTTCTAGATTATCTAGAGAACTAGGTGTAAGAATATATATTGTATCCGGATTTAATATCAATAATGTTGTTAAAGCTATACTCGGTGAAGAAGATGTATATGGAACTATTATTGAAATAAATTAAAATTAAACAGTATATATTATTAAAGTATTATTAATCTTCTCGTAGAAAACTCTTCTTTTAACAGACATTACTATTCCTAATTCACTACTAGTTAATACAATGTAATCGTATAGAAAACTACTTGGAGGAATAATCGTATAGTATTCGTCATAATCTGTTTTAGTATATTTAATCTCGTAGAATTCGAAACCACGATCC
The DNA here is from genome assembly GCA_038897715.1 of Desulfurococcaceae archaeon. GTDB lineage: Archaea > Thermoproteota > Thermoprotei_A > Sulfolobales > Desulfurococcaceae > JAWAVV01. Next base: position 15,989 of record JAWAVV010000002.1, on the reverse strand, counting down.
GGGTTAACAACGTCTTCTCCGTTATTGAAAGGTTTTAATTCTTCATTAAAATAGACGTAAATGTATTTCTTACGGACATTGCTTTCTCTATATTCAGAGAATTTATTTACTAATATAGTTCTAGGTCTTGCTTCAAACATATTGTTTAAAGCAATTATTTTCAATCTATCGACATTAAAATCTATATTGATGAAACCGTTTTTCCACGGTACTTTCTTTATCAACACGATCTCCACTATGATAGTAAGTATTATTAATTTGATTCAAATAATCTATATAATCTCGGGGTTAAATATGCCTAAAACACCTAGTGTTATACTACGAATAGAGTTGTCTAAGAAAGGTTTCGAACTACTAGATGTTTATTTTACTAAAGAAGGCGATATTATTAGATATAAAGATACTAGTAGTGGAAGAGTTTATCTATATTTTTCTAAGAAACATGTTAGAGATTTTATTCAAAGAGATGAGATAGTTAATTTAGTAAATGAATTGGTTAACAATGCTCGTAGTGAGAAGAGTTAAACTCTAAGAATTCTTACACATATTCTGTATCTAGAATGTATTAATTCACTTAATAAAATACTTCTATTCCAACCACTACTTATCCATAAGTAAATACTGTAATCCGATAATTTAATATCTTCAACACTAATATTTAAAGCAGAAGCTATTTCATAAACACTACTTTTACTCGGTTGTTTTGGTTTAACACCGGTATCGTATCCTAAATGAATCATTTTCCAACAACTATATCCATGTGTATATAGATTAGCCATACAAGCTTCTGTGAAAAAGATCAATCCATGTTTTCTAGCATACTTAGCTATCATTTCTTTAATATCGCTTGTATATACACTAACTTGTTCTCTTCCACGAGGTTTCCTAGGTAGACGTTTAATTAATTCAGATACATCAATGCCTGTTTTAATAAATTTATTTAAAATACTCTCAGTTACTCTAAGAGACCCTGTTACAATACCTACAGCACCGTATTCTATTGATTTATCAATAATATTTTCAAATTCTTCTTCAATTAAACCAGGTATAATTGGTCTAAGAAAGAGAAATGGTTTCAAACCATTCTTTCTCATATTACTTATTGATTCAAACCTCTTCTCAGGTGTGGGAGCATATGGTTCTAGTAATCTATGTTTTTTCAAAGAAACAATAGTTATTAAAGGAGATATACCCGGGTCTTTATCTAAAATCAATTTAGCCATATTGTTATCTATATACATTTTAGTTGAAAACTGAACAGGGTTTTTCAAGTATTTAGCTATCTTATCTATGTAATCTATAGTTGTATCTATCGTTAATGGATGAAAAGGTTCAGTAACAGAACCTATTGCAATTAATGAACCTTTCTCACCTGGGATGAAATATGGATTCGATAAAAGTGAGTAAACGATTTCATATCCGTTTAGAGAATATTTTTTAATACTCCATGGAAAACCCATGTCCTCGATATAGCAGTAAATACATTTGAAAACACATCCTATTCCAGTATGTATTGTGAAACCACAGGGTCTCGGTTTTCTACGTGATAAACTATTTTTTAAAGCTTTCTCAACATTTAATGAATCTATTTCATTCTCTAATATTTTTCTCAACATGTTTTTGAAATTTAATTCTTCTATCAAAACATCTTAACCTCGTTGTACAATTAATTTATAGATTGTTAAATATAATTAATTATAGATTAAGTATTTAGAATGGTGAAGAGTTTTTTGAGAAAACTTTTTCTTATACATAGTGATTGTGAATTAATAATTGATTATTTGAAAAACGATTTAATAACTGAAGGATATTTCTACGAAGAACTGGTTTTTGAACATGGTTTTAAAGGATTATTAGAATTCGTGAAGTATAGTGATAGGATACATAATAGTAATTTATTGATTTGTCAATCTATTTCGTTTAAACTAATAGTTATGTTGATAATCAATATTCTAGTTAAACCACGTAGAGTCGTATTCATTATACCGCCTAGTGTAAAACATAGTGTGAAAAACATTGTTTTTAAAATAGAGAAGTATTTGTTTAAAACATTAACAACTTTAATGAGATTTATTAATATTAAACAATTACTAGTATTTACTACACCATATGAGAGGATATTGTTAGAAAACATTATTAGAAAAACTCGTTTCACATATTATCCAACTTATTTCGCTGAAAAACCCCGTGTTAGCGAATTCGTAGATAGTGAGAAATTGACAATACTCTTTTTCGTAAAAGAACCGTTTGAACTACATCTTGTGAGTGAAACTATTAGTATTTTAGAAGAAATTAATCTAAAACCACTCGTGTTGATTAATTATCTAAATAAATACTTTTTTGAATGTATTGATGATTATAGAGTAGTTTGTATACATCAGTATGATTACGATGAATTAATTAAATACTCAACAATCATTATTACTAAAACACCGTCACCTGAATCTAATAGTATTATTTTAAAAAGCATTCTATACGGTAAACCAATTATAACTTCTTTTGAAAACGGTTTAGCAATATATTATAGAGACGTTGATTTCATAAACATACAGAGTTCTTGGAGTAGTGAATTGATAGTTAATACTATTTTAAAAATACTAAGCAATATAGATGAATTGAAGAAGAAATCACTATCTTTAAATATAGATATTTTAAATAATAGTTTTGGAAAATACTTTATAAAAGAATTTTTGGAAGAATGAAAGAAATCTCTGAGTGGTGAATACTAATCAGATCATTTGATTGGAGAATTCTCTATGGATTAATATTTTCATTATCAATAATCATGTATTTATTCGGAGTATACTTAGTTTACGATTTTTATTGTAAAATTATTTATACAAAAAATGTTTTAGAATCAATCTCAACAATTAGTTTTAAACAATATATTAGAGAATTAACCGTGAAATCTTATGAAGAGAAAATTCATTTCTACGGAGAAATAATATTTAATATAGTTTTAAATAAGACTACTGATGCTGAGGGACCCTGTTTTAGACTTTTACTTGGTGAAAAAGAAATAGGTAGATTCACTATAGATTATCTGAATTCAACTAATATAAATAGATCGGTTATCGTTAATTATACAATTGATGGGAATGAACTTAACGAATCTATATACTTAATTATTGAAATTAATATACCGGTAGTTTACATTGAGTATAAGTTTTTCTTAACAAGTATAGCTAACATACTCGGTAGTCTATTGTTTAGAGATGTTTTTACATATGAGTATCTTGATAATAGTGTTTTATTGAAAATACCTGTTAATAGTGAGTATTACATAGAAATGCCTATAAGAGTAATTTTGTTAAATGAAAACTCGAATGAATTATTCAGTTCTAATTTTGAGGATTTTAATACAACAAAGTATAGTGAGTTAGAGATACAAATAGATAAAGATGTTTTTATTGAAACAAAGAATATTTGTATTGAATCATATAGAACTATGATTATTTGTTTAAAAAAGCAATGATTTTTCCCAAGGGGTGTTTATATGGCTAGAACATTAAGTAAGATAGCATTAATTAAATCTCTGATTATTGGTATTTTAAAAGGTTTACTGTATTTCATCCTGGTTTTTATAATTATGAAATGGTTGATCACGAGTTATTTAATACCATTAATGATTGGAAAGTATGGTATGGATTTTGGTAACTCTATCAGTATTGATTATAGTATTTTACTATTCTTTATAATATTTTCAGTTTTTTCAGAATTATTGAGTAGACATGTTCCATATGGTAGAGCTTTTTCAAAACTATTCATTATAATGTATACATACATAATATTAACTAGTATTTCAGAACAAGAATTTAGATTAACGAGTAAGTATAGTGAGTTAAAATTAAATATATTACCTCTAGTTAACACGTTACTATATTTAACTATAGTATTTAGTGTAGCAAACATGTTACACATATTATCGAGAGAATATAAGAATAAAAAGAAGGATTATTGAATCTACTTTATGTAAGGCATGTTCATCGAATATTTTGAAAAGCTCTAAGTTATGTGAATCTGATATGAAGAGATTGGAAGAAGGAATTAAGAAATGTGAAGAAACCGGGAACAAGGATGAATGCTTAAGCCCTGTAGATAGTATAACTGATGTTTTAAGATTGTTATCGCAGTTTTTGCTTCTCAAAAATTTATGGAATCAAGTAGGTATAGAGATGCTTCTCGAGATTAAATACGATGATAAGCTTCAGAAGCTTCACAGCTTCAGTAACAAATTAGTAGAGGAGGTAGTGAAAAGAGTTGAACCAATCGCCTCCAGAGAGGTGGTACGTGTGGTTAAAAAGAAGACTGAGTCGACATTGGAATGTATTATCATAGTATCCAGATCATTATCCACTGCTCTTATGTTATTCTACTTAACATCACCTCTCTATAATTATATCAGATATCCAATTTCACCCGAAAAATTCTACATATGTGAAGAGAAAGCCTTTGTGAAAATCAAGGAATTAGAGAACATATGTAGCAGAGAAATAATCGGTCCCAAAGACGTAGTAGCTGAAGAAACATATGTAAAAGAGTTTATAGAGAAAGCGGTAAAGAATTTGAAGAATACAGTCAACATCTTAAAAGAAACGCTGAGTAACATCGAGACAGTACACTCAACTTAATCCCACCAGTATGCTATCTCTTTACTACTCCGAGCCTCTAATTGTTTCGATCACACTATAGAATCGACAACCGATAGCTCAGATACATTAGTTTTTAATTCTTCATGTTTTAAGAACATTATTCTGAAATCCATAGTTCATCAAACGAGGTTTCATTTTCTATGCTATTTCGAGGAGAGGTTCAGTATATACGGTAAGAACACTGTTTTACTGAGGAGAGAGTAGATCAGAGGATATTCCTTGACATTCGGTGAGAACCTATCTCATAGAATATAAATGAATTCAGAGTATTCACCGAGTATCTGGGAATAAACCCGAGACTACGCACCAGCTCCACTAGGTATATGTAGATTCTCAGAAACTAAGATTAATCACCTTTTCATTAGAACCGAGACGATAAAATCGAGCAATCTGAAGAGATTATTGAATGCTAAAATCCGATAACGTAAGGTTTAATACACCATTATTTAACATACCATATATACTTTGTAAATAGTGGAGGTGGTGGTTGGATGGTTAAAACTATAGAAGTGGAGGATGAAACGTATGAATCACTCACCATGGTTCTTGATGAAATGAGTGCTAACTATGGTAAGCGTTTAACATTCGACGAGGTTATAAGAATCCTCATAGACATCTGGCTGAAGTCTGGGAGAAAGGTAGAATTGGGGATACCGACGGATAACGTAGCTACTAAAGGTGAGGGTAGAGTGGGGCCATTCATAGCTGGACTGTATGGTGCACTCCTCAGGAGTGCTGAAGCAGCTGAAGAGATATTGAGAGAAGAGGGAGATAGATTAACACCAGAACAGAAAGCATACTATATGCATGTGATTAGAGAAGGAGAAATAGCTAGGAAATTCCTAGAAAAATATGGAATACCGTATAAACCATTAAAACAAGCTTTAAAAGAACTGGAAGAAGAGATGGAATCGACGAAAAAGAATTAGAAGAAACTAAAGTTCTAGGTGAACTTACTGCTAGAGATGATGAGCTTAAGACATACGATGACCTCATAAGACTTCTCCTAAACTCCTGGAGAGAGAAGAGTAGAGAGATTGAAGCTAAAACAGATAACGTAGTTAAGGATACTGAGTATACGCGAGTAGTGATGGTGACGGATAACGTAGCAACCAAGGGTTTACTTAATGGTACAAAGATTAAAATGAATGGTCTGAGCTTTCACTTGATGATACTATGAATGATTATTACGATGAGAGTATGTGTCGTATTTTAGAGTAATTATCTCGTTTATGCTTTTGTGGATTACTGCTTTAGAATCTAGAGAAGAATTATGGTTGAGTTAACAGTATTCTCGGATTCATAAGATCTCCCTCCGTGAGCCTGAGGATATTTTCTTTACATGTTTTACGTGAAAATATACGTATTTCGAATTACGGATAAATATCCTCGCCGATAACTTATAAAATAGGTGTAGGTTATTGAAGGATAACGTATTAATAGTATCTGTATGGGGATATCCACCACAGTGGGCTAAATATAAATATATAGTACATATTGATCATCAGGTACATAGAAATCTTGAGAAGAGCGAGTGCGTATCCTGTTGTACAACACTTGCTTTAACTAATCACTTATTGAAAAAATACGATGTAAAAACTATAGTTTTCGGTGCAGATACTGTTGTAAACCCTTCTAAAACAAATGATATTAGGCATGAAGCTCTATTGCAGTATAATAAGTGGTTAGAAGAATTATTAAAACCAAGTAACTGCAACTGCTGTGATTCCATGAAAGAAAAATCTTCTATAATAGAAATATCTGTTTTACCAGGTATAGGGCATTACTATGGGTGGCATTTTGAGGCATCCATAGATAACGTGTTTGTACAGGCTTTCAACAAGATATTTAATGAGTTGACGAATAGAAGCTATAAGTGGATCTTTCTAGATTTAACACATGGACTTAACTATCTACTCGTAGCAGTACTCTACGCTACCGTAGCTAATGCTATATTATTTGACATGGAAAGTAGGCTAATAATAGTGAATTCTGAACCAGCTAGAACGGGTGGTAATAGATGTATAGAGATGAGGGATATACAGATGGAGAAAGAAAAATCTCCGAATACACTGGACGTGCTGAGTATACTGGACGTGTCTAGATTACAAGTAGTGGTGAGCTTGATAAGAAGTCTATTGGCACTAAAGTATTTTCAACCCCTTCAGCTAGGGATAATACTAAAAGAGTTGAAAAAGAGTTGTTCTCAAAAAGAACAAGAACTTGAAAAAATAGAGAAAGTCCTATCATTCTTCACACTATTAAGCAACACAATAGTTGGTCCAACGTTCATCAACAGCTATACCTTAGATAGTAGCGGTAAAGAAGAACCATTAAGCACAGCTATCTGTAGAGAGTATGAAAAACTTTTAGATAATAATGTAGAAAATGAGTTTACTCCGAAGAAGAATGATCGTTTGAAAAAAGTTGAATATGAGCCTGGTGATGACGATGATGCCAATGTTGGTGACAGTAATTCGAAAAAAGTTAAATATGAGCCTACAAGTATCTTCAAAGTCATACCTATAGCTTTAAGAAAGATAATTAGAGATGTATGTAAAGAACTAGTAGCTAATGAGGGAGATAAATACTTAATTAAATACCTTAGTAACGTTGGCAAATACTATAGGAATGTGAGTGAATCTATACACAATAGTCTTATCGTTGAAGAAACAAAAGAGGATTTAGGTAAGGTTATTAAATTCGTAGTTGATAACAAGGATTCTCTGGAGAAATACTTCAGCTCTCAAGGTTTAATCTCAGTTAAAGGTGCTGAAATCGAAATCAATGATGTTTTATATAGAGCAATAAGCTTCAAATCATTGAATATCCTCAACGATATAACCAGAAGGATCAGGAGTGGAGAGATTAGTTACAAAGAATTAGACGAACTGCTAGAAATAAACAAGAATAAAACAGATTTAGATAAAGAGCGTCAAAAGATCACCGCTAGCAGTAGAGACTCTTACCTAGATAGATTTTTAAGAAATATGTGTGCTCACGCAGGATTAGAATATACATCTATTAGGAAAGTAGTGATTGACGTAGACAAGAAAGATGTTGTGAAAATCGTGTATGACAAGGATATTCTTTTCAAAATACTTGAACACGGAGAATTCGTAAAGCCGAAGGGAAAGATCTGATAAACACTATGTGTTTAATCTAGATAAGCAATGTTTCAATCATTATAGTTGAAAACTCTAAGTGTAATTGATTTTCATGTATCAACTCTTACTCTCATATTTTTCAACCTTACTACTCAATAATTCTACTTTTACATAGCCGTAGCCGACAAGCGTTTTCGCTCCCAAACCCCTTTTCAACGCTTCAGGAATACTCTCCAGAAATTTCTTTTGTGCTTTCGCGTTTAGAGATTTCTTTAAAGCTATTAGTACATGCAATACTGTTCCAGGTGCTAGAACTGGGAATACTAGTGGAGTTGGAGAAGATCTTGCTTCATCTATTCTACCTGTTACTTCACTATAGTGAGGAGTAATTACGTCCGCTTCAACTAGATTCTCTCCTTTACAATCAACTGGATATGCGTCGAAAAATATAACACTACTAGAATACTCTGTTTCTCCGAATAACCTAGCAAGGTTCTCACCGTCTACAACTATATTGTTTTCTTCGAAAAAAGCTCTAACAACACCTCTAATGGATGAAGAAGGTATATACGGCACGTTAAATAATGAATCCCACGCTAGGGAAATCTCTAGTGGTAAATGATGAGAAGAGCCGTGTACAGTAAGTCTAGATACTAACTCAACCTCATAGCGGAAAACATTGTTAAACACCTTCTTAGCAGCCTCCTCCAAGTCATTAATATACTTCTTAACCTCACTAAGTAATTTCTTAACACCATCATTACATTTATAAGTCTCCATTAAACGCGTCGACGCTAACTTAGAGAACTCTGATATGTAATTAATATCCTTACAACACTCCGAACACTTTAGAAAACACTCTACGAAGGATTTGTTAAGTACGGACACGATGTTTCTCTCAATGGACATATGTAATTTATTGAAACAGTCGTTGAGACATTTACAATCCTTATCCATCTTTCTCACAACACCTTCTTTACTCCCACGATTCACATACAACACCTAATCAATACCATTTTATTTCCTGCATTGTAAGCCTTTTTCGATCCAAGTATTCTTTGAATTCTTTAATAAACGTCTCATACGCTTCTATAATTTTCTTCTCATCAATATTGATCGGCTCACTTAGAACACCTTTCCATTTGAGATTTTTAGGCCAATCACCAGAGAGAAAAATAGATATAAATACACCAGATCCAAAGATATTATTACTTTCATGATAAGTTATGAATATTGGCGATGGTCTTCTAACAACACGTTCAACTGATATAATATAGCCTGTACCTTTCTGCTCTCTTGGAAGACCTAAAAACCAGGCATTATATGTTTTTCTTAACTCATCATAACATACTTTCTTACTATACAACACCCGACATCGCTCTGTTCTAACGAAGAACTGGTGAATATCTATGAAACTCTGGATATTCGTAACGTTCACTCTATATAATTTAAATATATTTAATTTGTTGATTACATTTTTTGATACTACCGGTAGAGGAGGTAATCGCTTACTAGGATCCTTTTTAATGTTCTTAGCTTCACATATTTCTTGGTATTTTTTAACAATATTGATACTTTCATCATATATATGCTTAATGAAGCATTCAATATTATTACAATCTATTATATCACGAGGTTCTATAATATCTAGTGATCCTAATCCTCTTCTACCGCCCTTGCCTAATCCGTTTAACTGCAATGAAACTGCTAGTATCTTAAGAGCTAGGTCTTCTGCATCCCTATATTTTTCTCTCACTTTCTCTACGCTTAAAGTAAATGTATGACCGTGATCTATTCCTTCAACTGGATTTTTCAAAGCAAGAAGTTTTATTCTTTGATATTTTGTATCTTCTTTTTGAAATTCTTTATGCTTTAAACTGGAGTCGGCTTGGATAAAGAGTTTGAATCTCGAGGATTCAGCACTTTTCTTTCCAGCGTAGCCGAGTCCAAGTATTTTTCCAACAAAGTATGATATTGCTTCTGCTTCCTCATCAGTTGGGATTAAATATATATTTTCATCATGCTTGCCACTCAACATATTCATGTCATACATGGCGCCGGCTATGAATGCTCTACACCACCATCTCCAGATACCTTTTATCTCCGTGATTCTTATACCCATTGGATCTTGTATACGCGAATCATACCATCCAACTAGAAGTGGAGTCGTGTTTCTAAGTTTGAGTTCTAACATAGGTTTACTCGCGTTCATGTATGTATGCCTCAGTAAATCTCTTAAACCAATCTAATACACTCCACATCTTAATTTCCGCTACTGGTGACCTCGTAATATCGCATATAATTTCATCAAACCCTTCTCCTTTCACAATGTTCAGTTTTTTAGCTATATATAGCAAAATAGCGCCGTATATTGCATAAGACTTTTCTTCATTACTCATTTTGTCCTCCATGATTTTAACGATAATTTCCTCGCATTTCTGTGCTTTCAAGCCTATTTCCACAAGATCTTTACTACTCCTAGAAGCTATATATACCAATGAGTAAACTAATCCCTTAGTAAAGGAATACGCTGGTATTGACCTTGCTCTACTTCTTATTTTTCTAGCAATATCAGTTGAAGAACCATACTTCGAAGTGATTTGATTAATGCATTCCAGGATCGAATGTAAAAGCTCTTCGTTCATAACGAACACATCGATTCATTTTTTAAAAGCGTATAGTTTAATAAGTCCTTTACCTATAGATTCCTTACCTCCTACGTAAATGAATCTTCTATTATTTAGTTCTGATACTATTTCATTACAGACTTGCTGAGCTTCTTTTTCAGCGTTATCATACCTAGTGTTTCGGCAGAGTATTACTGATACGAAAACGGATTCCATGGGCACATATTCCTCGTTCCAAAGAGCACCTGCTTCAGCTACTTTTTCTTTTCCTAATCTAACACGATACTGTATTATAATACTTCTATTAATAATTCGTATATCGATGTTCTCCTTATTTGGAAGAATTATTAAACCTCTTTCCTCGACATGTTTTTTAATCTCTTGATCCAGTAGATTAGCTAAGCCTGTTGTCTCAAGAATGTTTTCAGAGATATCAACTTCTAACTCTATTTCGTTAACCATTACTTTACCATTATATACCAAATCTTTTTTACTAACTACAGCTTTTTCACTCGAGATTGCGGAGAGATTTAGTTGATTCAATTTATTTTGTTCCTGCTTATTCATATTGTTTACGACTTCAACATATTTATTAAATATATTTAGCAGATTTATCGATGTTGCATATGCCCACACTTTATTAATAACTCTTACAGGTATCAATAGTAGTCTCGCATCTAGAAATACAGCAGCTGATGGTTTCGATGGTAACTCTCCTGGTTCCGACCCTAAGTGTCGTTTTACATTCGAATCTAAGTTAGCTTTAATTGCGCCTTTGAGGCTACTGCTCCATATAACTGGGTATCCATACTCATCGCGCTGAATAGGTAAATCGACGTAAGCTTCTTCTCCGCGTCCAACACCAACGTGTAGGGGTGTGTAGGCTCTTATATACAGAAGTCTAGCATCAGAATACATGAGGTTGTAACCTCATATATAATTTATTCACGCATTTGATATAAATATTTCTAGCAAGGCCGGTTGACTGAATGGATAGAGCGTTAATTTTCAATCCTATCACTCAGTTTATAGAGCGTTGCGAATCCTATGTATAATAACTCTTTCATAAAGTCATCGCCGCTGAATGTAGGAGGATTCACATCGTTTTCAACTCTAATTACTGTTCCTGGAGGTAATGCAAGTATTTGCGGCCTCCTCTTTCTCACCACTTCTGAAAAACCTAATCCTAGTCTAACGACTCTTATCTTAGGCTGGGATTTCTTCTGAGGAACTCCCATTACGCTAAACAATGGTATTGGGATCTCGACAGCATTTGACTCTAGTCTCAATACATTATCTTTTAACGGTATCATAGGTATTGGACTTAAGGATATGTATAGACCTCTTTCTAGCTTCTTCAACGGTGTTTTAATATTATTGAGAAAATCGGCTTCAACATTTCTCGTCACAAATTTAGCTATTCTACTTTCTCCTCCAAATCTATTAATTAAATTGAGATCCTTCCTACAATTGAATCTATAGACATATATTGGATTAACAACCCCTCTACTGGATGTTCTAAAAATAACTAGCGGGTATCTATACATGTATCCGTATCTAACGATTTTATCTTCTCCAGGTTTGGTTCTCTGAAGCGATACACCAATCATCGTTATTGGAGAGAAATCTACGATACAATCAACATGATCTTTACATTCCTCTCTCAAATAAACCATCTTTTTTCTCACTTCAATTCCAGAGAACGAGAGCGATACAAGTCTATTACCGTGTATATATGCATAACATTTACTAGGATCCGTAATCCATTCTTCAAAGCAAGTTAATGGACCTTGAACAATAGGTTCCTCTGTATTTCCACATAATTCCTTCAATCTACTGATCAACTCGATTAGAGATTCCATGGGATCGTTTGATGATAATTCCACGTTCATAGATGAACCAAGTGCACCAGCTATACTTGTCGGCAATGGTATTGGAGTTGAGTGCGTAACTGTGAAAATATCGATACCGCTTATAGGGGATAGCGTTAGAGATAGTGGTTCTAGAGGTATAATCTCCAATACCTTCATAATACTCCCCTCAAAACTAATATAAACTTTACATATTCCTGTATAGCTGTTGATTTATCTCCCCTTATACATACATTTAAATCCTTAATATTACTGAAAATTCCATAAAGCTTTGCTAAAACACTTTCACTCGAAGCTGTAGATTTCAATTTAACGTTTCTCTTCAACACATACTCGAAGAAACTATATAGGGTATTAGAATCCATGTAGTTCTCATAGTCCTTCACTAGTTTATAGTAATCTTCAGGTATATTACTGGAAAGAACCGTTAGTAGAAGAAGCGGTGTTTCTCGAAGAATTTCCCGAATGAGGTCGAGAATTTCCTTCACGTTATCGTCCTGTTTAAGGTCAATACTTATCTTCAGCGGGAAAAGCGCTCCTATACCACTTCTACTACTTGTTACAACTAACGTATCCTTCTCACATACAAACTTCCCACTCTGCGAACTCTTTCCACTAATACTCCATCGAGCTTTCTTAGCTCTCTTCTCTAGATACTCAATAGTATTAAATATTTCCGTACTCATTACATCTAATATATTTGCGAATCGAATGCTGAAGCTCCTCCCTGTAAGTATAGATGAAGCTACTGGTATATTATTAATCTTTTTAAAACCATCACTGTAAAACTCTTCTCTAAGCTTAATAACAGTGTTTATAGCTGTTTCAACCGGTAGAAAAGCTAGTACGTCATCACCACCACTATATATTAGAAAACCATTACCTTCTCTAACGATTCTATAGTCAGATATAGCTGTAAGCATTAATGATAGAGATAACGCTTGATGCATAGCTGGTGAAAGAGGTAAACTCTTTAACCCTAATGCTTTTATAATTTTTGCAGCGTTTCCATACCCTTTATTCAGACTCTCGTAAACTTCCTCAGAACCTACAGGTTTACCATTATTCTTAATTGATTCAACAATAATTTCTTTATACTCATCAATTTTACCAAACATTTCCCCCATCATTATCTTACCTATATTGTCGGCATCTCCTTTAACTATAGCATATTGTGTTCTAAGACTTAGGAATTGACATAGATTGTTCAAGTTTATCTCTCTTTTTTCTGCAAGAGTCTTTATAAGACTAAAGATACTGCTATTTTTGGAAACACCGATGACGCTAACTATGTTATTCAAAAAGTCTTCAGGTTTTACTCCACTCTCTCTACATGTCTCCACGAGATATTCCGTAATCTTCTTTACGAAATCCTCGTAGTTTATATTACTATATACAGCTAAAGCATATATGTCCTTAAAAGGCTTCTTAATAATTCTCGAAACATCAGATGGAGCTGTGAACAAATACTCTATATCTTCACCCTTCAAACCTTTCATATCCGCTTTTACCTTTAAGTTTTCCAACCAATTCAATTTCTTCAGGAATTCCGATATCGCTGATAAAGCTACATCGTCCGTTGACAATATCTCTAGATGGTCTCTGAGACTTATGTAGAGGGATCTCTTCAGTATGCAGTAAGGACCTAGAGCTTCGCCAGGCTTGAATACGTAGGGTATTAAGCTCTGTGCACTTACTCTATCCTCGACACCGGTTATGGTGAGAAGTTTTTCAACATCTTCTATTCTAAATGTTTCTATTCTAAATGCCACCTGGTTCGGAATCTTAACATCTTTTCTAAGAACTATATATGCAGGTTCTTGCCCACACAGTGAGCACGGTATCCAATCCCCGCTAAATCCCATTAGCCTCTCATCTACAGGATTCAATTGTCCTCCACTATATGTCCAGAAAGGCCTAAGCATATAGTTGTAGAACTTACCGTATTTATCAATCCTAGCTAGAGACGTGGATCTCGTCACTAAAACATGCCATATTAGGGATTTTGCTAACTTTTCAAGTTCTATTCCGAGTTGTTGCGGAGACTGTAGATTGATCTTTAAACCGAGCTCCTCACAAATATCCTTTTCGCCATAGATAATACATTTCTTAATTGCGTCATATACATCCGCTATCCTTACAACAGCTATGTTTATACCTTGGAATGGTGTATCGAGTATGTTTTTCACTGATTTTAATAATCCACCCATAATTTGATGTAGAACACTACTTCCACTGGTTAGCTTAGATTCAACGAATTCCACTATCTTCTTCCATGCTTCTACGAAGCATTCATCTATCTTTCTAGCCACATCATCCTCTGTCTCTAGAGATTGAACTCCATTGAGCTTAATCCTCGGTATTAGGAGAGTTGTTGTAGCTGGTATTAGTGGTTGAAGCCACATTCTTTGTATACCTGTTCTATCGCTTTTCTCAATACCATAAATTTTTTCAAAAAACTCTATGATCTTCCATATAGTGTTCTTCAGCTCTTTATTTTCCTCAATTTTTTTCTCTAGCTCTGTGATCAAACAGTATCCTTGGTCTCTAAGATTGAGTAGTCTTGATAGAAGTGTTCTTAGAGTGTAGGGGTTTAACCTTGGTGTTGGTGATATGATTACATCGTAACCGTATATGTTCATGAAATACTCGTTTATGCTCCATATTAGGTTAGAGAGTAGCCAGCTTGAAGCCCATATATCTCCAGCTTTTCTACCAGCATTTACGAATCTCTGTATACCTGGAAAATCTATTATAACGTAGAATCCATCGATCCCGGATTTTCCGTTCAATAACATATTCGATACTGATACTGATGCGTATAGGTGGTCGAATATCGTGTGTGTTGGCGTTCTTGTATCAGCTAGTGATGGTGAAAGTCCTTTCGAATACCATACAGGTTCTAGTAACGTATATAATGTATTATATATGAGTAGCTCACTCTCGGGAAAAGTCTCCACTTTAATAAGTTTATCAACATTGACTAATATTTCGTTTAATTCTTTAACAACATTATTTATATCGCTATCACTAAGTGTTTTTCCAAGTTTTACACGAAGATGTGGTTCAAATATGTTGTGGAAATACTCGTAGTATATGTATGAACTTTCAGGCCATCTAGTAGTCTTTAAAACCCATCTATCAAAAGATGAAGCAATACTATCTGCTTCAACAACAATTTTTTCAAGCTCTTCTCTTAAACCAGCAGCATGTAAAGACGTTTCCCCGAGTACATTATGTAAAAATATCTTAGCTATCTCCCTATGTTTATCCCGAAACTGTGAACCAAGTTGTTCTATTAGAAACGATTTATTTAAAGGATCGTGGAGTAATACATTGATTTTGAGGAGTGCGAGATCTCTATAACCAGTCACTACCATAACTTAGCCGCCACACTCCACCCCTAACATTACTTATAGTAATAGATGAGATATAAACTCTTGTTTTCAACCCTTTTAGTTCTTTGTTATTTTGTGTGAAAGACTGCGAAGACTTAAATCTGAAGAAATTCGCTTTTAGTTCTTTGTTATTTTGTGTTACTTTAGCGATTGCAGAAGCGTTCTGAACCATGTCTTTTAGTTCTTTGTTATTTTGTGGGGAATATGGAGTGAAGTATAATTATGATTATCTAAACTTTTAGTTCTTTGTTATTTTGTGAGATTTAGATAAACTAAGACAAGCCTTGGAGCTATCTTTTAGTTCTTTGTTATTTTGTGCTATTCAATACCAGTA
>JAWAVV010000001.1:0-379633 GCA_038897715.1 Desulfurococcaceae archaeon | reverse complement strand
ATTGTACCCGTCACAAAATAACAAAGAACTAAAAGATAAATATTATTCCCCAAAAAATCGAAGATTTCTCACAAAATAACAAAGAACTAAAAGATTAAGTGAAAGAGATCCATGTGCAGATAGATTAACACAAAATAACAAAGAACTAAAAGTTGGACTAATGTACTTGTTGATGTTATGTGTTTTCGCACAAAATAACAAAGAACTAAAAGAATCCAATTTATCAACACGCGTGTCTACAGTAACACAAAATAACAAAGAACTAAAAGTTTACTCATTGTATTTAAAAAAGGATTATTCTTCAATAATTACAGTATTAATAAATGGTTAAACAATATGTTATGGATGATATTGTTTAAAACCTATTTCAACACATAAGGGTGTGTAATTTGTCCTGTAGTTTTACAATACTTAGTGAATACGGTGAAGAAACTTTTGAAATAGCTTATCGTAGTGGTAGTTTTGAGGTAAATAAATACTCTGGTAAATACTTCTCTAAGAGAGTCTACGTTAATGGATTTGTTTACGTCTATAGTAGCGTTAAACAGAGTGATCTCGATCTATACGATAAACATTATTTAAAATCGATTATTAAACTTGATCAAAATATTTACTGTGAAGAGTTCTGTAGCCGGGATTTTAGAATTGGTGAAAAATTCGATTTCGATAATGGATTAGAGTTGATTAAAACTATTAGTGAAAGAATTAGATCTAGTGGTTTAGATTGTGAAACAATACTCGTTTCTAGAAATATTTCGTTAAAACACAACGTTGAAGAATATGGTGTAGAGTCTTCTGAAAACAGATATATTCATGAACTATACGTCTACACTTATACTGTTTTCATGGGTAGAGTTGTAACAAGTAGTAGAATAATTGTTTCTAATAAATTAAGAGATCTATTCAACGAAATTGAACCCGTTGTGAACAATATTCTAAACAATATCAAGAATAATCTGAGAGCTAAGAGTTTTAACCCAGTAAATACTGGTAAATGGAGAGTATTGTTAACCGGTGATTCAGCCTGTGCTTTCTACCATGAAATAGCTCATCTACTTGAAGCAGATGAACCGGTTAAATTACCTATTAATTATAATTTCAATATTGATTTAAAAATAACTGAAGACCCGTTCTACCCCGGTCCTCTTCAGAGATTATTTGATGACGAACTATATCCCGCTTGGAGGAGGACAATTGTAGATGATGGAGTAGTTATCGACTACTTTAGAACGAGAACAAGCTGTAATGGTTCTAAACCAGGTAATGCTCGTGGTTTATTCACTAAACCGAAACCATTTTATCATCAATTAATTGTAAAACCCGGAGACTGGAGTATTGATGAAGTAATGAAAGAGTTTAGAAAAATATTATTAGTTGAAGATATTTTTAAAGCAGAATTGTTTAATAACTACATCAACATATATCCAGAAACAGCTTATGTATATGAAAACGATAAGTGGATTCCTGTTAGAAACATATTAGTGAGGATTCCCGTTAATCAGTTAAACAACTTGTTCATAAGTTTAACGAGAGACATTAATATTAGATATAGTTTTGAGAAAAACAATCCATTATATGAAACAACTCCTTCAACACTATTAGAAGCACAGGTTTTAGTCTAGTTTTTGAATTATTTATTTAAAACATTTTTCAACCAATCTCTCAGAATATAGTTTGTTAAAAACTATGGATTCAAGCTTTAAACTATTTCTCATTAATTCACTTGATTAATCAATTAGTTTAAATAACATTTATTTAATATATATTTTAAAAGATATTGAGGTGTTATACTTGCCAGCAAAATGTGGTAAAGCTAAGAAAGAGGAGAAGAAGAAAGAAGAGAAGAAAGAAGAAAAGAAGAAGTAATTAACGTGATAAATAGTAATTTAATTTTTCTCTTTTTTATATTTGATAAAGTTTTTTAATTAAACTATTATAATCAGTTTTTGAATGAATTTAAACAATGTTTTGAATCAATAATTGTCGAATCTTAAATAATTAATTAAACAATGGGTTTTGAAACTCTCGCTACATTTGATAGGATTTATAAATGTTTTACCATACTTTTAACTAGTGTTTAAGGTGATTGCTTTGACTACCGACTGGTCTCTTCTCGATTCATTTATACTGGAGAAAGTGCGTGAAACTAAACTCCCTAGTTTAGCTATAGGTGTTGTTAATAAAAACGGCGAATTTATCTATAGTAGAGTTATTGGTTTTAGAGATGTTGAACGCGGTTTACCCGCTACTCTTAGTACAAATTATGGTATCGGTTCTGTTACAAAGTCTTTTACAGCACTCTGTGTTGTTAAATTAAGTTTTGAAGGTTTAATAGATCTCGAAGATAGTGTTGTTAAATATATTCCCGAATTCAATGTTAAACCATTTGGTAGAGATATTAGAGTTAAAGACTTATTGACACATACAACGGGTTTACCAGCACTTGGTTATGCTGAAGCATTTATTAGAAGCATCCTTGAACTAGATACTGCTTGGCTTCCTATTTCTAAACCTGAAGATATTATTCTATTCATGAATAATTCAAGTGAATGGGCTGTTTCTAAACCAGGAGAGAAATTCTACTATTTGAATGAAGGATATGTTTTACTAGGATATATCGTATCGAAAGTAACCGGTATGAGCTATGAAGATTATGTTAGAAAGACTATTTTAAAACCGCTAAATATGAATAAGACTTATTTTAGTGAAGAAGATTTTAGAAAAGATTTTGATACAGCTGTACCGTATTTAATAGATAAAAATGGAAACCTCGTTAAAACGAAATTCCCCTTTGGAGTAACAGCTGATGGTGGTTTAATAAGTAATGTCAACGATATGTCTAAATACTTAACTATGTTGATCAATAGAGGTGTTTTCAATAATTCAATAGTTTTATCAGAAGAAGTTGTTAAAACTGTTGAAGAGAAGCGTGTTGATTATCCTTATAAATTATTCGGCGATGAATCCTATGGATATGGTTGGATGATAACTGAAAAATTCTATGATCGTAAACTAGTTTCACACAGTGGTTCAATTCTTGTTCATACTGCTTACGCCGGTTATCTTCCTAGAGACGGTTATGGAGTAGTTGTTTTAGCGAATAGTTCTGGATATCCATTATCGATCATTGGACTTTATGCTTTAAGCATAGCTCTAGGTTATAATCCCGAGAAAGAATTGAAACCAGTATTCTACGATAGAATGATGAGTAAACTAGTAGGCATATATGAGACATATAAAGGAACTTTTCATTTAAATATTGAGAGAAATGGCGATTTCCTAACACTAGTGTATAGAGATAAAATTACAGAATCTAAAACAACACTTGTCCCTGTCGAGATTAAAGAAGATTATTGTGAATTCTATACGTTATCGAATACTAGAAGAATACCGGTAGAATTCTATATCGAGAAAGAACGGATAATAATGATTTATGAACGATATAAGTTTGTTAAAAACGGTAGTTTAATCTAAATTTTATTGAAAAATGTTTTATTTTTGAATCAATTAAGTAAATCTACGGTAGTTTCTAAAAACAATTGATTTAATTATGATATAGTATTGGAGAGAAAAATGATTAAAACATTATTTTAGAAAACCTGTTTTCCTACCAAGTTCTTCAAAAGAATCTATAACTATTTTTAAATCTTCTTTACTATGCATTGCAGAAGGCTGTACTCTAATTCTAGCCTTACCTTTTGGAACCATTGGGAAAACTATTGCCTGTACGAATATATTGTATTCTTCGAAAAGTCTTCTAGCAAATTCCTGTGCTAGTTTCTCATCATAGAGCATTACGGGAGTTATAGGGTGTTTTGTATTACCTAGATCGTATCCAATATCTCTTAAACCTTTCTGTAAATAATTCGTATTATCCCATAATTTGCGAACTAGTTCATCCGATTCTTCAAGTATTTCAACAGCAGCTATTGCAGCAGCAACATCTGGTGGATTCAAAGCACTTGAGAATAGAAATGATCTCCCCTTTTGTTTAATAAACTCTATTACATCAGCATTTCCAGCAACATATCCACCTATAACTCCAAATGCTTTACTCAATGTACCCATTTCGAAATCAACTCGATCGTGTAGTTTATAGTAATCGGCTAATCCACGTCCATGATCGCCTAAAACACCTTCACCGTGAGCGTCATCTACGTAAACAAGAGCATTATATTTCTCAGCTAATTCAACTATTTCGGGTAGTGGAGCTAGATCACCGTCCATTGAGAAAACTCCATCTGTAACAATAATCTTAACTTTATAATCCTTAACTTCTTTCAATTTAGCTTCAAGATCTTGGGTATCTAAATGTTTGTATATAACTTTCGGAGCACCTGCTAATCTTATGCCATCAATAATACTAGCATGATTTAATTCCTCACTCACGAATACAACATCTTTCCTACCCCAAGCTAGAGCTGTGAAAGCACCTAAATTAGCATTATAACCACTTTGGAAGACAACAGCTGCTTCACGTCTTTTAAATCTAGCTAGTTTCTCCTCGAGCTTCTCGTGTAAATCTAGATTTCCAGCAATAGGTCTTACAGCACCAGCTCCTACACCATATTCTTCAATAGCTTTGATAGCAGCTTCTTTTATACGAGGATGATTAGCTAAACCAAGATAGTTATTACTACACATATTTAAAACCTTTTTCCCATCAACAACGATCCACGGTCCCTGAGCACTACTTCTCTTCCTTAATCTAAAGTATAGACCTTGTTGTTTGAGATTATTGAGTTCTTCAATTATCCAAGCATATTTCTCATTACTCAATTTATTTCACCAATTTAATTAATATTAATTGATAAATTTATCTTTTAACTCAAAACAAAGATTATCATATACTATAATTGAAGAACTATAGTTTAGAGTAATCAAAATTATTGTTTAATCGAAGAGTATTCACATAGAGTTTTCCATGAAACTGCTTCTAATATCGGTGTTATCAATAATATTATAAATCCTATTATAATAATCTGTAAAACCGCTCCTATTGAGTAAGTAAGTGCTGTAATACTGAATAATTCATTACCAGTAGTTGATTTTATTAAATCATAGGAATTTCTTAATTCAACCATACTAATTATTGTAATAGCATATGATACAATACCTATTGGTAATGAGATAACTAGTAATAAAATCCCAGTCCCTCCTTTTTCAAGTAATTCAACGATATTTATTCTCGAAACTATGTAGAGGAACGCGATAAATAGTATTAAAGCTATAATACGTAACGCTACGTAGCGTAGATAGAATTTTCTTATTAAATCATTACCTATTCTCTTAGATAGATTTGAAACTGCGATATATGTGATCATTAATCCAACAATAATCAACATTACACTAAACAATATAGTATATCCAGCAATAATTCTTTTAACAAATAAACCTATCGTTAAACCAATAATAAATAGTATTGAACCAGCGAAAGAAGTTGAAGAACCAATAACTCCAGTAATACTAGCTTCATATAAACTAGTTTTAGATAGTTTATCCATGTTTAAAACACCTTTCCTCTAGATCTACATTATTAAAATTACTGTTTATAAATAATTAGGCTTATAATCAATAAAAGATTTTATAAAATTTTACGGTATTCGCGTAATGTATAAACTACTCTATTTAATCTGTTCTTTAAAAACAACTCCTTTACTCATCAAGTATTCAAGATAATCTTTGTAAAACATATAGAAATCTTCAAGAGGATGAATACCTTGTTCAAAACCATTTATCACAATATCTATTGTTTTATAAAACACTAGTGCAGTATATTTAGCTGTAGCTGATTCATTAACATCGCCGATAAGTGTTGATAGATTTTCGTAAATTTTTTTATCAATAGTCTTAACAACAATATATAATATAGCTATGTCTGGAATTGTTTGTTTAAGATTCTTCTCAAGTATTCTAGCAGTATACTCTATTGGTTTTATCATAAAATTATCTACAGCAATAGGTTCTTTATCGAAAAAACCTAGTTTTTTCAAAACTCTCATAACATCGAGATGACCGGGATACCTAATAGTAATCTCAAACATGTTCCTCACATTAATGTTTCTAATAAGTGTTCTCAAACCATCACTATAGAATCCTTGATATAAACCTAGATTTGGAATATTAACTTCAACAATATTCTCCAAAGGATCTACTTTTCTAATACTTTTATTAACAACTATTCTAGCCGGTCTAACGTATTCTTCCAGTAGATCAACTGGATTCCAAGTTATTTGATAATAAATTGGTTCAACTGGTTTAATAGGTATACCTCCAACATGTATAGCTACTTCATCTAATTCCCTGTGGATACTCTGAATGTAACCAACATATAGATTACTAAAACCAGGTGCAAAACCAGCATCAGGTATGTAAAATACTTTTTTTCTAATACATGTTTCACTTAGAGTATAAGGATCTTCTTCAATATACGATACGTCGACAACGTTTAAACCATTATTCAGTAGCTCACTCACATACGAGTACGCGATACTAGATGGCAGAGCTGTAGCTACTAGATTTAAACCACGTATTTTACTAATTGCTTCACCAGGTGATTTTATTGTTTCAAAAACAATATCTCCATTTAATCTATTCAAAACTTCTTTCTTCAATGGATTAGAATCGAGAGCAAGTATTTTATAATCAGAGTGTTTTTCTACGAAATACTTGAGCGCTAAATAACCTACTCTACCTATACCGATAAAACATATATCATACAAATCCAACACCTTGTTTCCTATAAATATTGTTTCAAATAAATGATTTTTGAATCAAAACGTTATCCTATTGAAGCTGGAATGTATTAGAAATATTATTATAATAAATTTACTAGATATAATTTTAGAATAGAGAGGTTAGAACGGTTTGTCCGTAAATTCTGACCCATACATATGGCTGGAGGATATCAATAATCCAAAAGTTATTGAATGGATTAGATTTAAAAACATGAAAACAAAAGAATTCCTAAGTGATTATCCCGATAGACTACGTCCCCGTGTTATGAAATATTATGAAATACCGACTGTTAGGATTGCTAGATTAACTAGAAAAGGAATCTATTTACTTGTCAACGAGAAACTTGAATATAGAGTTTATAGACTGAATAATGACGGTTCGAAGGATTTAATTATTAGTAGTAGAGATCTGGGCGATAATATTATTATAAAATGGATTTATTTAAACGAAGATGGAGATAGACTGATAGTATCTTACTCTAAAGGTAGCGATATTGGATACTATAGATTAATAGATCCATTTAGTAACGAAGTCTTAGATGAACTCTATGGTTCTCTCAATGATTTCGTCTGGATAGATAAAGATAGATACTACTATGTTAGATTTTATAGAAACGAGAAAACACCTGATAACATGGATCCTCCTGCTGAAAGAATTTTTCTAAGAAGTAATGGATATGAAGAAATGATTACAAGCATTACGCCACCAACTAATTATTTGATAGCTCTATCTAAAAGCATTGATTCATCTAAAGCATTGTTAACAATATCACATGGTTGGAGTAGATCATGGGTTTACGCAGGTGATTTAGATAAACCAGATTACTGGGTGAAAATATTTGGAGACGATAAACATTTATTCTATCCTGTGAACTACGTTAATGGTAGGTATATTATTCTAGCATATGATGGTAATGGATTAGGTAGAATTGTTGAAATAAAAGATAATAATATTCGAGAGTTAATTAGTGAAGACGAGAACTTTCCGCTTAAAGCTGTTGAAACAACTTTTGATAAAATACTAGCATTATACTTAGTTCACGGTTCTAGTTGTTTGAAAATATTCAACATGGATGGTAATTTATTAGAAGTACATAGATTTGATCCTCCTGGATCCGTTGGTTTAATTCAATGCATTGATGATACGTGTATTTTCAAATACGAAACATCGTTTATACCTTATAGACTATATCTCTATAGAGATAATGAATTAAGGGTGATCGATAGAATTGAAATAAATAGCGAAATATTCGGTATTGAGGAATTCTGGGTAGAGTCTTACGATAAGACTCCAATACACGTATTTAGAATCTATAATCGGAAATGTGATAATAAGAAAACAATCATATACGGTTACGGAGGTTTCGGTGTAAGTATATCTCCTGTTTATGCATCGTATTTACTTACATTTATAGAAGACTGTGGTTCAATATGTATAGCTAATTTACGTGGTGGGGGAGAATATGGTGAGAAATGGCATAAAGCTGGTAAGAGGGATTTGAAAGAAAACGTTTTTCAAGATTTCATATCTGTTGTTAAGTATATGAAAAATCTCGGTTATGACGTTATCGTTATGGGTTCTAGTAATGGAGGATTGTTGACAGCAGTTACTATGATAAGAATACCTGAGCTGTTGAATGGTGTTTTAATAGGTTATCCATTAACAGATATGCTTAGATTCCATAAACTGTATATTGGTAGATTATGGATAGATGAATACGGCGATCCCGATAATCCTGTTGATAGAGAGTATTTGTTAAAATACTCACCTTATCATAATTTAAAACCAGGTGTTAAGTATCCATTAGCTTTAATCTACACTGGTTTACACGATGATAGAGTCCACCCGGGTCATGCTTTGAAATTCTCTGCTAAATTAGATGAAATAGGTGTAGTTAATTACTTAAGAGTAGAGACGGAAAGCGGTCATTCAGGTGCTAATCCTGGAGTGAAACTAAATGAACTACTAGATATTCTTTCATTCATATATAAAGTATTCGGTTTAAAACCATGAATCAATATTATTAGATTATCAATTGTATCGAAAAAGATATTTCGATAAATAGTTGAGGAAAAGATTTAATGATATTGAACAATATTGATCCTAGAACATGTACTTTATGTCGAGGTAGGAATTGGTGTGGATTAGCATACTGTCCTCTTCTAGCTCGAAAACTAGCTTTTCTCAGAATTAAGAAGATAACTAATTCACTAGAAGTATATGGTAGTAGTCCTCCAAGCGTATTCGTAGGTAGACATGGTTATCCATATGTAAATATAGGTCCATCCGCTCCACCGGAAACCGGTGATACCACTATATTCGATTTCCCTGAAAAGTGGATTGAATTAAGACTTGAAGATATTATTGACTATAGGTTAAGCTTATTAACAGGTTCAATTCGAGTAAAAGCTAGCTTTGTTTCTAATCCTTTTATTCAAAAAATCCATGAAATTGCTTTATCTATTAAACCAGTTGATATAGAGCTTTATTTTGAAAAACCAATAACTCCTAGAATAGAGTTGAATGAGTTTGAACCTCCTCAAGGACCTAGAGGAGTTCTACGTAGTTTTAGAATTACAAGTAATCCAGTCATACCTAGAATAGTAGATAGTGTTTACAATGACAAAGATCTAAGTGCTCGAGAAGCACTATTACTATTATATAAAAACGGGATCCCGGTATCTGTTATTCAGAGAATA
The DNA here is from genome assembly GCA_038897715.1 of Desulfurococcaceae archaeon. Lineage (GTDB taxonomy): Archaea > Thermoproteota > Thermoprotei_A > Sulfolobales > Desulfurococcaceae > JAWAVV01. Next base: position 370,196 of record JAWAVV010000001.1, on the reverse strand, counting down.
CTTAGTGTAGGTGCTTTAGGTAGATCAAGATCTAGAAAACTGGTTCCAACAAGATGGAGTATTACTGCTGTTGATTCAACTATATCTGAAGAATTACTCGAGAGTATTAGAAAATATAGTTTAATTGATAATTTTGAACTATATGTTAGAAAATACTATGATAACACTTTTATAGCAATCCTAGCGCCATTTAAATGGAGTTTTGAATGGATGGAAGCATGGTGGCCTGGTTCAACATGGAATCCTAGCGAAGTGAATATTATAGTTGAGGGAGATTACGAAGACTATTTCGGTAGATCAAGTTATCCCGATATAGGTGGATGCTACTATGCGTGTAGACTAGCTGTAGCTGAGTTTTTAAATAACAGGAGGAAACAGGCTTCTGCAATTGTTTTTAGAGAAATCTATCCCGGTTTCAATATACCTATTGGTGTATGGTTTGTTCGAGAGAATATTAGAAGAATGTTTCGAGATAAACCTTTACTCTCAACTAATGATATACGCGAAGTATTAAATACGTTGGATGAAGTCTCAGAACTAGGTTCGCGAAATTGGATTAATAAAAGCAGATTATTACGTAGAATACTGTATCAAACTAGTCTATTTAATTTCGTAAAGGGGGAGTAGTTGTTCAGAAGAGTTAGCGTTAAAACTACTAGAGTTAAAAATGCTTTATCTAGATCTGGTCTACCCGATTTAGACTATGCTTTAAATCCATATATTGGTTGTATGCATAATTGTACATACTGTTACGCAAGACAATATACTAAGCTTAGAGAAGTATCTTTAAACTGGGGTAGAGTTATTTTTGTTAAAGAAAATATTTCTAGTATTTTGAGAAACGAAGTTAAGAACTATAAACCGGGTGTTGTAGGTTTATCTACAATAACTGATCCATATCAACCAGTTGAAGCTATTTATAGATTGACTAGAAGTTTAATAGAAATACTTGTTAAAAACGGTTTTAAGATAAGTATTCAGACTAAGAATCCTCTCATTCTAAGAGATCTCGATTTAATCACTAAACACGTTGACAGAATAGATGTTGGTTTTACTATAACTAGTTTTCAAAAGAGAATAGTAGATTTCATAGAACCATTTGCTCCATCTCCAAAAGCTAGGTTAGATGCGTTGAAGAAATTAAATGATAAAGGTGTTGAAACCTGGATATTCTATGGACCAGTCATACCTGGTTTGAACGATGATTTCGAAACGATGAAATCTATTGTAGAAGCTGGTTTTCTAACTAATAGTAAGATTTTAGTTGATCGCTTGCATGTTAAATCATTTATGTATAGTCAAGATAATCCTATGAAAGATTTCGTTAAAAAAGTTTCTAGAGAATGGTGGAATGATTTCTTGAATAATTTTTTAAAAATATGTAGTGAATACGATGTATACTGTATACCTGGGTTTGCGGAGCCAATGTTTAAAAATAGAGTTATCGATGAATTTTACTCGAAATAACCTCATTATAAATGTTTAAATAACTTGGTTATCATAGGTTTCAATAGGTTAAACACAAGGTGTATGATATGAACAGTTCATGGTGGAGGAAACTATATCCCGTTGCTATAACGATCGCTGGTAGTGATAGCGGTGGAGGAGCAGGTATTGAAGCTGATTTGAAAACATTTGCAGCTATGAGTGTTCACGGTACGGTTGCTTTAACAAGTATTACTGCTCAAAACACTTATTCCGTTACAGCCGTATACGACCTGCCTCCGGAAATCATTGTTAAACAAATAGAAACTGTATGGGAGGATACACGTATCGATGCTGGTAAAACAGGTATGTTAAGTAATTCTAACACTATTAGAGCAGTTGCATCAGTTGTTTCAAAACTTGGTTTTCCACTCGTAGTAGACCCGGTCATGATCGCTAAGAGTGGTGCTGCATTACTTAAACCAGATGCTGTTGAATCTCTAATAAAGTATTTAATACCGATAGCAAAAGTAGTTACTCCAAATAGATTTGAAGCAGAGAAGTTAACTAACATCAATATTAACAACATAGATGATGCTCGCGCAGCAGCTAAATATATTGTTAAAGAACTAGGTGCTGAAGCAGCTGTTGTTAAAGGAGGTCATATTGAATCAACAAACGATGTAATAGATATCGTTTACTACAATGGTTCTTTCTACGAATTCCCTGGACCTCGAATACCGGATGGATGTAGACATGGAACTGGTTGTTCATTTTCAGCAGCTATAGCCGCCGGGTTAGCTCGTGGACTAGGAGTTGTCGAAGCTATTAGATTAGCTAAAGAATTCATGTATACCGTTATTAAACATGGAGTGAAGATCGGTAAAGGTTTCTGTCCTGTAAATCCTATAGCTTGGCTTGAAATACCGGCTGAGAAATATAGAGTAATCGAGAATCTAAAACAAGCTGTTCAAATTATTAAATTAAATCAAGAATACTTTATCAAATACATTCCCGAAACAGGTATGAATATAGTTATGGCTATTAATCCGAAATACGTAGAATCGATCAACGATATAGCTGGTATTAGAGGAAGAATAGTTAAATACAGTGATAGAGAGCTTAGAATTGGAGATATAGATTTTGGAGCATCTACTCATTTAGCTAGACTACTTTTAGCTATTATAAAATACGACCCCGAAATAAGAGCTGTAATGAATATCAAATACAGTGATGAAATAGTTGAAAAAGCTAGATCTATTAATTACAAAGTAGTTTACGTAGATAGGAGAAATGAACCTGAAAGTATTAAATCTATTGAAGGCTATAGTATGCAGTGGATTGTTGATGAAGCATTAAAACTAAGCAAAGGAGAAACCCCCGATATTATTTACGATAAAGGAGATATTGGTAAAGAACCAATGATAAGAATATTTGGTAAAACAGCAATAGACGTTGTTAACAAAACACTTAACATTATTAAAACATAACTCGAGAAAACAGAATATCGAGATTAGAATTTAATTAAAAAACAATCTAACACTAAACACGTCTTTCACCTTACTCCATTTATTTAAGCCAAATCCGACACATATAAGAAACAACTATTTTCGCTAAAAATAATTAACAAATGCTTAATGCTTTCAAAGATTTATTAATACTCGTACAATTGTTTTTTATCAATTGAATTCATTGTACAATTACATGAATCCCTTGAAGCGAATTGTAAATATAGATAGTGTTTTATAAAGAAATAAGATTTATATAAAGATTTATATATTAACCAAGATCTTTGCATAATTAACGAATATTGTATGTTTCAATCTCAATCGTTGTTAAATATTCTTGTCTGCTCTGAAATTGAATTTCTTTAAGAAAATCTAGCGTATGTATATCAAATACTCTTACACTAACAGGTCCTATTGTATATAGTTTATCTCCTACATATACAGTTCTATAAGCATGCATGTGTTCTAATATCTTAATTATTTTCAACTCGTAGTTTTCATAACTAAATACCGCTATTCCACTGATAAATTTAGAATCATTCCATTGATATATTTGAATATAGAATCTATTATTATCGTAATCAATAGTAAAGCCGTGGTAATCGTATAATACATTAGAATAACTATTATTTAGTAGAATTTTAGATATTTCACTTAGTCTCTTAGGATCGGATGTATCGAAAATACTTATTTTCAAACTCCTGTTTTCTAAACCAATACCTAGTAGCTTATCCGAACTAAGTGGATGTAAGTATTCGCTGAAACCAGGTATTTTTAAATAACCTAGAATAACCGGGTTTTCAGGATTGCTCAAATCAATTGCAAACAATGGATCTATTGTTCTAAACGTAACTAAGTATAGTATTTTATTAATCAATCTAGCTGCATAAATCCTCTCGCCTAAAGCTATTCCTCTAAGTACACCGATTGTTTTCAAACTATCAGTATCTATCACGAATACATTATTTGACTCAGTAGTGTTCGTAATATACGGGTATATGAATATTCTCTTTACATAACTCCATTTATTAGACTCTGTTCTATCGATTTCAGTACTATTATTTTCTAAAATAAATCCTTCATAAACTCTATATAGAAATCTATAGTAATGAGACGTAGTAGCCACAACAAAGTATTTATTATCAATCTCTTCCATACTGAACTGATCTAGGATAATTCCTTCAACATTAAACGAACCTTTATAAGTTATATTAACGTTCTCAATATTAAATAAATAGAATATTGTTCTATCTCCATAAAATCTATTCATTACATATGAATTGATTTTATCTATAATATCTGCGATAACTCTCTCATCTTCTTGTGACAAGTATTCACTTAAAATGTTTATTGCTGAATAAAAATCTCCTTTACTAATCGTATCATTTATCTTACCAGCTATATCGTTTGGAAGATACTTAGTTAATTCACTATATGTCTCGGAGAACACACTATAGAGGTCTATAAAACCTCTTGTTATAGCTAAGTATATTCTACTATAAGACATGTATATCCAGTTAATTCTATTTACAATGAATGATAGTACGTTATAGTTGAAGTTAACAATATCTAATGCCACTATAGTCACGTAGTATTCTGGTTTATCGATCAATACGAATATTCTATCAACTGGAACATATGAATTATTGAAACGAGGTATTAGCGGAAAAATTATAGGCATCTGAGTTACAATATACAATGTTTTATTAAACAATCTCGAATCAAACGCTAAACCAGTAACACTAGTATTTAGTAGTAGAACCGGGTTTTCAGGTTCACGAATACTGTATACATAGATAAAAGTTTCCACATCGTAGTTGTTGAAAAACGGATATTTCTCGGTAAAACCCAGTATTCTATATATTGGATTTGAAACTATTATAACGAGATAATCTTCAACAATATATAAACCATGTAGTTGAAGATCTCTCTCAATACTAATATTTCCAACAATCTCATCTTTCTCTAAATCAATAATATATACTTTACTAGATTCTATAGAATATACTACTAATAAATATCCATTTGTTTTAACAAAATCAGGTTCATCAATACCCAATACTTGTACATTTGTTTGCGAATATCTTGATTCTATTTTATTAAATGTAGAACTCTCATCTTTCGGAATAGCACCTACTAATGGTCGAATAATATTAACTACTGGTTCAATTGAACCACTATATACTGTATTGAATTGATTAACACTATTCAAATAATTGTTCAAATAATCCAGTAGATCGTCGTATGAACCGAATCTATTCAACGATATATTTATATCAACTAGTTTAAAATTCTTCACGCTTTCACCGGTTTCCGTTCTCTCTCCACTAACTTCAGGTTGTCTAATAGTTCTATCTATACTTACAAAAACCAGAGTTGCGAGAGTAATTAATAAAATAGCGAGTATTACGATTATCTCTTTACGCATAACCATCGCCTGGGTTTAAATATCGCGTCCGATTCGTTTATATATATCTATGTTTCAATAATTAGGAACATTATTGTTACGTATTTTGAGACAGATTATTTAATAAAATGTCTTTCAACTCTCTCAATCTTCTTCTAGCTTCATATATGTCATCACCAGCAATGAGTGATAATAGTTTTCTAATAAATCTGTCGTACACACGTGTTTCCAGTGTTTTCTTATACTCACTTCTCAACTCTTTTTCAACACCCATTTTTTGAAGTATTTCAATAAATGCTTTAGAATCAATTACTTTAGGTATTAGATCCAATAATTCTCTATAAATCGCTACTATCTCTCTACCAGCATCTTTTATATCTTTATAATCTACGAGTAATTCAAGAGCTTCTTTTTCAAAACCATACGATGCTAGTATGAGAAGTGATTTAGGATTTGAATAGTATTTTACATTAACTGCTTCAACGTATAGTTTAGAAGATACTTCTAATACAAAAGGTCTATACGTATCTCCAAGATTAAATCTAACAAATCTCGATCTCTTCGTTAAATCATTTCTCCAATTACTAATGTATTTCTCGAGAGTTTCGCGATCCTCTATCCTATATTCTTCCAACGGAACGGTATTCCATTTGATCAATTCACTTGTTTCACGTATTGTTAATAGGTTTCCATCACTCGTTCTAGCTGTTAGTAAGTATAGTTTAAAACTTTCTTTATTAAATAACTCAATATTAGGTTTAATAACAGCAGGTTCAGGAGCCTCTAATATAAATGTAAACGTCCAGCCCTCACGTCCTTTGAAATAGTTTATCAAACCACTTTCTTCAACTATACTGAAAGCTATTGAAGCATATGGATTAGTTATTTCATTAATATCACTTATCTCTAGTCTCCTGCCAGCATAATACATATTGTGTAGAACGTAGCGTGTAGCTGGAAGCCATTTCTTTACAATAGGATTATAATAAAATGTTATAGCATAACCATCTACTCTACTCGTTATTTCAACAATACTATGCTTAGTAGGATCTGGTATTGAAACACCGTGACCTTCTATATCAATAGTTCTAGATACTGGATAAGCTAAAACACTAATATCGTTATCATGGAAATATAGTATAGTTCCAGTCGAGTCTAATCCAACTGGATGATATCTAATAACTCGACCAGGCATCCACGTGTATATGCATATTTCGCCAGATTCCACGCTAACACAGTTTCTCTGAATATTCCTTAGGAAAACCTGAATATATTTATCACGAAAAACATCTATTTTACGACTTGGTTCACCCAATAAAGAAGTAACGTATTTAACAACATCCTCGGAGAAATCAATACCTTTTTCAACAAGTTGTTTAAAATACTCTACGATACAAATAGAGTTTCCAATACATTTCCTAACTAAATCACTGTAATTCAAGTGAAACACCTTTATCAACGCTGGTCTGTATAAACTCCTGTTTGAAAACAGTTAAAATGTTTCAAATTTATTTGATTCAATAAATTATTTAATATTTTTAAACAATTTAGAAACTATTGAAGAATTAAGTTCAATTAATGTAGTGAATCCGTTGACCAATTCTACAATAATCTGATTAAGCAATTAGAATTATTGATATCTATAAAAACTATAGCGTTTTATTCAATTGAGAATTAATAGAAGTGAGAAACAATTACTTGCATCTTCTTATTGTATTATTGTCATTGATTCTATTAACGATGCTATTAATAGTATCACATATGATAACCCTATTGAAACTATGGAATAATCTATTGTTTTAAATTCATCTACCCAATTCTTCTTTACAAGAGATTTCATATACAGTACTGTAATCCATATCGATTCTGTTATTGTAATTGAATATGCTAGTAATTCGAGATAAGTATGTGGTGATAGAAGAACTGTTTCTAAAATATGTCTAAACCAGTTTCGTCTATACTGCATTGAAATATACTTGCTAATAAGACTAGTATTTATCAATGTGTTTACATAAACAATAGTTCCTACTATTGGAATTATATAAATAGTATTCAGTAGAGCATTGTTTAGAAATATTATCAAAACTAGTTTTAAAAACTTGTTTAAAACATTTTCTCCAGTTTGTCTATACTCATTGTTATCATTTTGTTTAAATGATATTGGAGATTCACATGTTTCATTCTTAATGCTAGTTATTATTTCTCTAACTTCAATAGCTTTCTCTACAATAACGTTACTATAGACTAATTCGTTTTCTATCAAGATGACAGCTATAAAGAGTACTAGAGATATTAATAGAGTTATCAACCAGTAGATTCCGTGTTTCTTAATAAAAACTGAATATCTCATATTCTCATCAAATTAGAGTATTTCTAAACACCTTATTATCTAAGATTTTGTTAAAATACATCGTGATAACCTGGTTATTGAAAATTTAATAAATGATTTATAATATAGTAATAAATGGTGATTTAACATGAGCTACGGATATGATATTAAACCACTACCACGTGAAGTTAGAAAATATGGTTTCTCAGATATATTCGTTATATGGTTTGGAGCAGGGATTAGTATAGCTGAATTCTGGGCTGGAGCTATTATAGTAGCATCTCCTCTATCGCTTGATTTAAAAACAGCTTTATTATCTATAATTATTGGACATATTATAGGTAACTTGTTACTATCATTGATAGGCGTTATAGGTACACATACTAGTCTACCGACAATGGTTATTTCACGTAAACCACTTGGTTTAAAGGGTTCATATCTAGTTTCAATACTTAATTATCTACAATTGATTGGATGGACGGCTGTAATGTTAATTGTCGGAGCACTTGCTATGAACAATGTTTTTATAGAATTTACTGGTTTAAATCTTTACTATTTATGGATAATTATACTAGGAGTTTTAGTGACGCTATGGAGTGTTATTGGACCAGAGAAGTGGAGGATTCTTGAGAAAGCATCTGCAATAATGCTTCTACTACTTATACTCTTTCTAATGTACGTTTTATTCACGAGATATAGTATCGACAATTATTTGAAAACAGAATTAGTTTTAGACAATAGATTCTGGTTAGCAACAGATCTCGTTATAGCAATGCCCGTATCTTGGGCTCCATTAATAGCTGATTACACAAGATTTACATTGAGTAAAAAGAATTCATTCTGGGGTAGTTATATAGGATATTTCATATCTAGCTCATTATTCTACTTTCTAGGAGCATTTAGTAATATTGCTTTAAACCAATACGATCCTATTAGTGTCATAGCATTCTATGGTTTAGGAATACCAGCTATGTTAATAATAGTATTTTCAACAACAACAACCACGTTTCTAGACGTATACAGTGCTGCTATAACTATTAAAAATATTAAACCTAATATAGATACGAGAAAACACATTGTCTACGCAGGACTATTAGGCACTATAGTAGCAATACTATTTCCTGTCGAGAAATACGAATGGTTTCTAATACTAATAGGTGGAGCATTCGTAAGCTTAACAGCGATAATGATAGTAGATTATCTAATAGATAAACAAAACTATAGCCCGGACAAAGTCTTAGAACCGGGTAAAACATTTGATAAAATAGCATTAATAATATGGTCAACTGGATTTATAATATTCATATTACTAGCATCGCCGGGTTTACTTGGAATATATATACCGTTTTTCAGCGAATTAGGCTCAACAATGGGTAGCTCAATGCCAACAATAATATTGATAGCAGTATTATACACAATTTATAAGAAAGTAATAAAATAGATTGTTTAAAGATATTTTAAATTCCTCCAAGTTAACATAATGGATTATCTTTATTTTTTATTAAACAGAATTATTAACACGTTTGTCAAATCATATCTTTTTAATAACATCTATGAATTTCTCCATCTCTTCTCTCCTACCAATAGATACTCTAATAAATTTCGATAATCTATTCTCTAACGGTTTAACCACAATATTGTTTTCTAAAAGCTTCTCGTAGAGTTTTTTCGAATCATATTCTTCCTTACCTACAAGTATGAAGTTTGTTAACGTATTATATACTCTAACTTCCGGTACTCTACTCAATTCATTAACAACGTAATCTCTAGTTCTAACTATCTCATATACAATACTCTCCATATATTTGATATCATTTAAAGCACCTAGACCTATTAGAATAGTTGAAACTGGAATACTGTATTTACGCTTAACTCGCATTAATTCTCTTAAAGTCTCCGGAGATGTTATTACATATCCTAATCGAGCACCGGCTATACAGAATGCTTTAGATAACGTTCTAAGAATAACTATATTACTATAGTTTTTAACCATATTGATACACGTTTGTTTAGAGAATTCAAAGTAAGCTTCATCGATAATTACTAGTCTAGTATGGTCCGCGATCTCGCCTATACTCTTACAATCTATTGGTAAATTACCTGTAGGATTGTTAGGTCTAACAATATACACTACTGTATTCTCATTACATTTATCTAAAACAATATCAGTATTGATCATGAAGTTTTCATCCAAATCAATACTTGTTAAATTAATATTCCAAACACTTAGATCTTCAATTGCCGGTTCAAAAGTTGGATTAAAATACATGAAACTATATTTATTTCTAATCATAAACCACGGTAGTATTGTGAAGAATTCTTCAGAACCTAAAAGTAGTTCAATATACTCTTCACCAATAGAGTTATATTCAGCTAATCTACTGATCAAATCCTCATAAATACTTGGAATCTCATATCTATTAATACTATCAATATATCTATTCAAAAACTCTTTAACAACTGGTGAAGGAGGATAGGGACATTCGTTTCTACTCAGAATTATCAATAAAGAAACCTCTAGTAAGTTTTCAACACTCTTTCTTAACACTTTCTTGAACACTTGGTTTTAATGGAATAATACATATGAATTTAACTGATTTATCGCCGACAACTCTATACTCGTGTTCAACGTTCGGAGGTATGTATAAGTAAGAACCAGAAGTTACACGGTAAACTCTAGAACCTATTCTCACATCGCCAACACCTTCTAAAACATATATACCATGCTCCCATGGATGAGAATGTGGTTTAATCCAACCACCAGGTTCGATTTCGAAAACTCTAACAGCAAACGTTAATGCTCCATCGCGATCACTGAATAACCATTTAATCCACGTTTTCTCAGCACTATCTTCACTAACTTTTTTCTTTTCAACCAAGTCAATGTGTGAAACGATTTCACCACAAGCTCCTTTAACGTTAATCATAAATAAAACACCCATATATGGTGATTTTTACTATATTATATAATTTATTAAATATATTAAGTATTCGTAAACGATCGATCTATTGATCAAATTACTATGAAATCAGATATTATTTATTTAATTAAAAACTGGTTAAAACACTATATTACCTACTACTCACGTAGTATTCTCTAGATCTCACGTAGAACAATATTTCAAGTAAATAGTTTTCTACGAAAAATCTGTAGAAAATAAATAATGCTACTGTATTTATAGATATAATTAATGGGATTAGTAATGAACTGGTTAAACCAGGAATCTGTGATAGTATGAAACTTATAAACTCTCCCGTCATTCCAATAGCTCCCATTATAATATAACCCATGAATATCCATAATATGAAACTACCTTTATTACTCCACAGTATATTGATTAATCTATTTATATCAAATATTGTTTTCAAAAAACTTCTTCTCTCAGCATAAGCTATAATATATCTAATCGATGCTAAACCAATATATATTAAACCAATAAAAAATATTAAAGCAGTATATATGAGATTTACACTATTGATTTTAGTCTCTAGAGAACCTGGTAGAATATATAAATGCTCTAATAGAAGAATATACGAGTAAATCACAAGTAGAAAAACTAATGCTAGAAACAAGTAATTTGAAACTAAACTTGTGATCCATTTTTTCAAAGGTTTTAACAAATGAGTTTTGAATAATACGTAATATGTATCGAATAATACTATGAAAACAATAATACTAATCATAATAGTTACAATCGGTAATAGATAAATAAACAAGTAATCTCCTGTTTTCTCATGTAAATCCATGAAGTAAAAATATATCATACTTCTTCCAAAATAATTTAATGAAACTACAATAAATACTATGATTAAGAAAACTATTTTTCTAGCGATCAAAGACTACACCATGTTGTAAACAATGTTTTTAATCTATACACATTAATATTGGAAACAAGTGTTTAATACTATTACTCTCAAACATTGTGTAATATGAATACGAAGACATTGACGATAAAAATGGTTTTGATTTTCAGAATTAGTTCCATACATGATCCAACATTTCTATAAATTATGGAGAAACAAAGCTTTTAGATCTAATAATGAAATATCTAAATCCTTTATTTAATTAATTTTCAATGAGAAAACTGATTTGTAAATTAAATTAAAGAAATCCATCAGCTAAACTATATTGTTAAATTAAATGGGTCAATAGATTACTCTAAATAGAAAACAATTTTACTCCAGGATCAAAATAAATACAAGTACTGTTGATACTATGTAACAATAGTTTAATAGACAAGATTTTGGGAAAATATTGCGTTAAAATACTACTTCGAATCATTTAACAGTATTTACACGAAGTAGTGTGGAGAATAGTTGTTAATGGATCAAGCTGTTTAAACATATGTTTCAAGAACGAAACTAGTGTTTTCTAACTCTCTTTCTCCTAGATCTTTTTCTTCTCATATATGCAAGTGATCCAATGAGTGAAGCAAGTAGAATAGCGAGAATAATGAGAATATATACTGGTGTATTATCTATTGTATAAACGATTTGTTCATATGGTTTAGGAATATATCCTAAAATTGGTTTAACCCCGGGCTTATATATATTGAAAGATTCTAGTTCAATATTTTTAGACATATTTCTCAAAGCGATAATATTTACTCCGTTTAAAGTCTTATAGCTTGAAACAATTTTCTCCAAATTACAGTTTCTCAACTCATACATTAATAGAGTGTCATCTGCTTTAGCTACAAAACATTCATTGTTAATTTGAATGAAAAATTCTTTAACATTATCGTTGTCAACATCTCCTAAGCCGTATATTGAAAAAGCTGTTTTAACAAACTCCTCTAGCTTCATAACGCCTAGATTAATCCTACTTACTGTAGATCCATTGTTGGTGTTTATCAATTCAATAAACGTTTCATTACTATGTTCAACCCAGTATATTAAGATCAATAAATCACCCATTGGAATTAATCTACTTGTTGCATTAACGATTTTCTTATCGTAGAGAACATTTCCTTTCTCATTTACAGCTATCAATCTATACTGTGTGGTTTCGAGATCTGTTGAGTTTTCATGAGTTTCAAGTAGAAATACGTATGATCCCGTAGATTTAGATACTACGATATTATATACTGGTGTGTTCATTACACTACTATATATTGTTGAACCATCGGATCTCTTTATACTCAGTACATACTTTAATCTAGCTATCGTCTCAGTATATTGTTCAACAATAAATCTGTTAGTAAACTCTATAGCTCCATCGCCATCTATATCGCCTAATAATCTATTAGTATACATGAGATACATTTTATTTTCGACAACATTTTGTCTAATACTATTGTCTACAACATTGTATTGAATGAAATAAGTGAGTAATTTAATATCTAACCCAGTGTAAAATGAGTGTGGAATAATATACTCAATAGTATCATATAAATAGACAGTTGATCTAAAGTAATCAAAATTCAGAGCATAATAGGGGATTTCTAGTTCTATACTGTTTTTACGAACTAATTTATTCTCAATGAGATTAAACACATTGAATTCGCGTATAATTCTATCTACTTCAAAACTCCCCGTTAAAACAACTACTTCGTAGTAACCATCTCTATCTAGATCTCTTATTGGTCTAAAACCTATAATTGAATTATCGAAAACAAGTTTTCTATAAATAGAGCCGTTTAAACCATTTACAATATATACTGTATTATTGCTAACAATAACTATTTCTTCAAAACCATCGTTGTTGAAATCGCCGATTGTGAAAATAGCGTTGTAACTAGTGTTTAAAACAATACTCCATGTTTTCTCAATAACGTATTCGTTATTCAAGTTGAAGTAATTAATTGAATAATACTGTTGATGTGATAATATGATATCTGTATAGATACTAGTGATTAAGAAAATAAAGATGAATAAGTTTACAAAGCACATAGTTGAAGACTTGATTATATTGTTTAACAAAATTATTCACCGTTGAATAACAATTATTATAAATTGAAGTTTCATCAATTAATATTTTTAAATGAGATCAATTTAGTTAATTAAACTCATAAACTACTCTTAGAATTAATATTATATGACTTTTATTAATAATATAGAATGGTGGATATTGTGAATAAATTATTCAGAGTGAATGTAATAGATATTGTAATATATACTGTAGCTGTTTTCGCAGCGACTGTTGCAATACAGATCTATCAGCCAGCTACAGGCGGTTACTTTAATCTAGGTGAATCAATGATCTATTTAGCTGCACTTCTATCAACACCAATTGTTGCTGGATTCGCGGGCGGAGTCGGTGCTGCATTAGCTGATCTAGCTACTGGTTACGCTATATTTGCTCCAGGGACACTTGTTATAAAATTCATCGAAGGCTATCTTGCTGGAATACTGGTATCTAGATTTAGAAAAACATATAGTATACTTTCTTTCGCGGTGGGCGTATTGTATATGGGTTTAATAATATTTTTCGCATCAATTCTATGGGCTGGTGAAGTATATTATGGACCATCTGAATTCCTCGGTATGAAATTTGAATCTCCGTTAATAACAATACCGTTGTATATATGGATCATAGTTGCACTATTTGTAAGTGGTTTAGTAACCTACGTAATGTTTAGGAAATTCATACAGAGTTCTGAAGCAGTATTATTACTGTTAGCTGGTTTAACAATGGTTCTCGGATATTTTCTCTACGAGTATTTCGTAAGCAATCCATTATTAAACAGACCTCCTGAAGCAGCAGTAATGGAGATCCCTGTTAATATTGGTCAAGCAGTTATTGGAGCTAGCATCGCTATACCCGTTGCTGGTTGGTTGAGGAAAGCTGGTTATGGTAAGTAAACTATCGGTTGGGATAAAAACTGCTGGATACAGTGATTTTAAAATAGAGAATGTTTTCTTCGAGATAAAACCGGGTGAATTGCTTCTAATAACTGGAAGATCTGGTTCTGGTAAAACAACACTACTATATTCAATAAGTAATTTAATTAAAATACGTGGTGGTTTCGTAAATGGATATGTGCTGTACAATAACATTAACCTACTTGAGAGAGATTTGAAAGAAGTTTTCGAAAAAATAATGATTATACCGCAGGAACCATGGTTTGCCACCGTAGGATACAGTGTCTACACTGAGTACTGCCACACACTATCTGTTTATGGTCTTAAATGCGAATTAAATGGTTTAGTTAAAACAGGTTTGATAAACAATATCGATCAATCTACATTTACGCTTAGTGCAGGTCAATACCAGAGACTACTACTCAGTGAAGTTTTCGCGGTTAAACCAGATATTATTTTATTCGATGAACCGTTTACTTACATAGATCTTGAGAATAGAATTGATTTCATAAAGACTATTGAAAGCTTTCTCGAAGAGAATCGTATCGTTATAGTTGTAGATCATATACCGAGTAATTGGAGAAAACTTGAACCTAAATTAATTATTTTAGATAATGGTAGAGTAAAGTATTACGGCCACTACATTGATCCACTCGATGAACATATTAATAGACTTATAGTGAAGAAGAGTCTGGAATACAGTGATATTTCTCTAAAAGCTGTAAATATTTGGTTTAAATATCCATACGAAAAACCATTGATTAAAGGAGTAAATCTTGAATTACATTACTCTGAAATAATAGGTATTCGAGGAGGAAACGGTGTTGGTAAAACAACTTTGTTGAAAATACTGAGTGGTGTTTATAAACCATGGAAAGGATTCGTTGATAGAAATGGTCGTGCAATATACTTACCTGAGAATCCTTTGCTTTATCTAACGCATCCAACTCCTAGATTAGAGTTAGAAAGCTGTGGTGTTGAAGATGATTTACTTAGAGAAGTTGTCGAGGTATTTGATTTAAATAGAGTTATTGATAAGCCATTGAAACACCTTAGTAGTGGTGAACGCAGGAGATTAGCTTTAGCATCGTGTTTTCTAAGAAACTACGATCTTTATTTCTTAGATGAACCTAGTGGAGGGTTGGATTACCATAGTCTTATTCAATTAATCGATATGATAAACTATATTGTTGAAAAAAAGAAGACTGTAGTGATTGCACACCACGATCCTCGTTTGAAAAATATTTTTGACAAAGAATATTTACTGAGCGATGGTGTTTTAGTTGAATCCAATTAACTTGATAGTTCAATATATCTATAGATCACTTTTCTTAACTAAACAGACTACTTTGAGAAAAACAAATTTATTCGTTAAAATAATATTCATGATTTCTACAATATATTGTTACGTGATTAGTTTAGATAAACCATTGTTGTTAATACATATTATTACAGTACTTGTAATCTTAAGTCTAATAGATAGAGGTTTGGAATGGATATTTTCAGTAATAATAGTATCTATCATACCTGGATTATGGTTTAGTTTAACAACTCTTCTACTTAAATTAACTGGTTTTATTGAAATTGATTTATCGACAATATTCATGATATTTATTAGAACTATTATAGTTACCTATACTATAATATTCTGTTTTTCAATAATAGATCCTGTTGAAGTGTATAATTTGTTAATAAGAATTGGTTTAAATAAATATGCTGTAATAGTTCTACTGATCTATAGATTGACTCCCTATGGATTAAATAGTTTTATTGAATCATTGAATATAAGCAGATTGAAGGAAGAAGATATTAAATCTAGATTAGCTCCAGCAGTAGCATCTATTATTGAAACAGCTAGTTATATAAATGAATATGGTTACTTTAAAATACATGGTAATCCGAGATATGTTATTGAAACATTATTAAATAGATTTTACTCGATTGTCTTATTAATAATTTTCATTATAAATATTTCTGCAACACTATTGTTTCCATAAATAGTTTTCGTTAAATTACTTATATTGTTTAAATGAAGTATTGTATTATATGTAGAATAAGGTGTTAAAACTAGTGATCGGCTTTGAATAAAGAAATTGAATTGAAGAATTATTTAAATAAACTTTTTAACGAGTATGAAGCGAGAACTAGGAAATCTAAAGAATTATTTGAAAAAGCATACAAGTATCTACCTGGTGGAGTTGATTATTCAATCAGATTCTTCAAACCATATCCACTTTTCATAGTTAAAGGTGATGGACCATATGTATGGGATGTTGATGGTAATCAATACATCGATCTATGGATGGGTCACGGCGTCAATATTCTAGGTCATAAACCTGATTTTGTATTAGAAAATGTTGATAAAATAGAGAGAAACGGTATTAATCTTGGCTTTGAGAATCCATATGTTGTTGAATACGCAGAGTTTCTCGTTAAAACACTACCTAATATAGAGCAGTTTAAGTTCTGCAATACCGGTACTGAAGCTAACATGTATGCTCTACGGTTAGCACGTGCTTTCACTAAAAGAAACTATATTATTAAAATAGAGGGAGGATGGCATGGTGGATTAGATCAGCTTCATTACGGTGTTTACCCTCCTTTCAACGAATTGGATTCACTAGGTATACCTAGAGATTATGTTAAATATACATTACTAGCACCTTTCAATGAACTAGATGTTGTTGAAAAATATTTAAGAAAATACGATGTAGCATGTATATTACTAGAACCTGTACCGGGAGCTGGTGGGTGTATTGAACCTAGTATTGAATACTTGAATGGTTTAAGAAAACTAACTAATGAATATGGTGCACTACTTGTTTTTGATGAAGTTATTACTGGTTTTAGACTATCCTACGGTGGTGCACAGGAATATTTCAATATAAGAGCAGATCTGGTTATCTACGGTAAGATATTGGGAGGCGGATATCCCGGTGCAGGTGGTTTTGCAGGCAGTAGAGAGATTATGGAATATCTCGATCAAGTTAAGAGACCGCATAGTAGAGATAGATGTAGTGTCAGCGGTACATTTATTGGAAATACTGTAACAATAATTGCTGGATATACTCTCATCAAATACTTGTATGAAAACCGTGGTAAATATGAGAGTTTTAATAAATTATGGCGGGAAACCGCTATGAAATTAGATAATATTTGTGAACATTATGATAGATTATGCTGGATCACTAATGTAGGTAATCTTACAGGCATACATTTTACTGAAAATAAGCCGTTAAACGTGAATCAAGCTTATTTAAAAAGATGGAGTAATATTGTATACGATATAGCACATGTGTATTTTAGATTAAACAATATACTATATATGACTCCACACATGATCCACTTTTTACCATCAATGATCCATAATAGAGAACACTGTGATAGAATAATCAATACGTTTGAGAAACTGATCAATGAGTTAAGGAATTTAATAAAATAATTGATTAGAAACCATCCCGGGTCTATTTAACAAACTATTCGGTAGTGAACAACATGTTTCATAAACTATATAATTTCCTTTACTAACGATCTCTCTAATAGGATTAACTATTCTATCAACTAAATAATTATTAATAATTAATTTATCGTATCTTCTCTTATACTCAAAAGGTCTCATACATCCCAATGAGATCAAATTATTTAACTTATTGCGAGCAATTCGTAGTATGTTTAAAGAATCTCTCCATATAGTTGGGTCGGAATCCATCGCTATTAAGAATACAACGTTATCTTGCTTAGTTGTAGTTAGGTAATCGATTACATCGTAAACCCAATCAACTTTACCTAAACCAATAGGTATATGTGGAACAACTGCTTTAAAACCGGATTCAATGTATTTCTCATAAATCTCTATGAAGTCTCTTGGTGTTTTAACGAGATTCTTCAAGTATCTTATAACGTATTCATCAGTTATCAACTCGTAATCAATAACATCAATCCCGATCTCACTCAATCTCTCTATAAGATTGCTATTCATAAGACCCGGATGTATACTTATCGACAAATCGTATTTCTCCTTAATCTCACTCAAAACTATTAAATAATCCTCTATAGGTAAATACCCATCTTTGTTAAAACCACCACTTAATAGAAATCCATTAATATTATTATACATTCTCTCAACGAAGTCTTTTAAATCATTTGGATTATCAACGTAGATCATTGTTTTTAAAAACCTACCTCTACAGTAACTACATTGAAGCCAACATTTATCACCAGTAATACTTATAGAAGGATATTTAAAACCGGGTCTAAACACTTGAATTTCATTCAATATAATCACTCTTCAACAATCTCTCTAATTCAGATACTAATTTATCTCTATATTCTCTGAAGTGATCTCTACTATAAAGATTATAAAATGGTCCACGAGGATTTTCCGTATAATATGGTCTATTACAACCGGGACAACCCGTTGTAAGAAATGCTTCAAAATATTTATCAATATTCTCCATTACATCGATCAAAATCTCTCTTCTCAATTTAAAATTCCTAAGAATCTCTTGTAAACTATATCCCTTTAATAGTAAAAACCTAGTTATCTGGATAAATCTATAGTAAATAGGATCAACACTTACTCTAAAATAGTCGTCTACGTATGGAAATAATGCTACGTCAACACCATTATTTATTAATTCATATATATTTGAGAGTAGGTCAATATAGCTCTCACCTAAACCAATAATTAAGTGAACGTAGACATGTCTATCTCCGAAAACACTAAGAGCTTCACGTATGAATCTCCAATAGACTCTCCAATTATAAGGTTTAGATAGATTGTTGAATAAAACTGGTGTTGAAGCATCTAAACCAACACCTAGGTAGTCTACGCCAAGACTTGATAGATCAGTAAGTATACTCTTATGAACTGGAGTTAAAGCTAAACTAACAGGTTTATCTATACCATTTTTCCTCATGTTTTTTAAAATATCTCTCAGCTCGGTGATGAAATCCTTCTTAAGGATCGTTTGTATACATATTCTATCATATAGATCCGGATATTCAAGCAATTTATCAATAACAATACTTAGATTAACAGGATACCACGATATTCTAGACAAGTAATGTTTAGATCTAGTAGACGATTTACTCTGAAAACAATATTTACATTTAGCTAAACACCCTTCATCAGAATACTGGAGTATGTAAATAGTTCTAGATGAATACTTTTGAATAACATTTGTTAATTTTAGAAGTGAAAGAGAACCAATAGATAATCTAATAATAATATCTCTATTCAAAACTAAACTAACCATAATAATTTACCTAAATTAATGTTAATTACAAAATAGTAATATTTATGAATGGTTTATTAAAAAGAATATATTAACTGACAATATTCAGCGTTGAAATATGTAATCCCTGGATATTTCAATAGCTTTAATTATTTAAAGCTAGAAAACAATTTTACTAATTGTTTAATTCAAAAGATCCTGATTATTCTCAATAGTCTTTAAATTTAGCTACAAGCTCTGTAATAATCAGTTCCATCTATAGTAGATACTTAGTTACCAGACAATACAGTTCTCATCCAGCAAGTATTCGTTTAGAACATTGAAATTTTCTAGAAATTGTATTAAACACTATACCAATTATCTCTATAAATTATGTGAAGCTACGTCATTTAATTTATCCTATCTCTACATAAACCATCTACGTTTTCATTATTCTTTCACTTGAGTTTTTGTTTTAAATCATTTTCATTTAAAACCTTTTATTCCATATTTCACGTTTTAATCAGATCTTGCCTAGATCCATGAATCTGGTTGTTAGAGAGTTTATTTTAAATAATGGAGAATTCTTAATGAAACAAAACTATATTAATAGATATATGAATAACAATATCTTCCACATTCTATGTATTTATTTAATCCCTATTGCAATATTAAAATATTTTAATTTTATTTAACATTTTATTTATAATAAACTCATTATATTTATCAATTGTTCATTAGTAGCGTGAGTTTTTATGGTTGAATGGAGACTTATTATTGATGGAGAACACGATCCTTATTGGAATATGGCTTTTGACGAGACGCTTCTTTATCTTAGAGAACAATCTTATATTCCTAATACTTTGAGACTCTATGTTTTCAAACCTGGATCGGTTACTATTGGATACTTTCAGAGAATTAGTGAAGCAGTTGATCTTGATTATGCTAATCGAAACGGCATCCTATACACTAGGAGAATTACTGGTGGAGGAGCTGTCTACCACGATCCTAATGGTGAATTAACGTATTCCGTTGTAGCATCACTAAGTGATTTCCCTAGCGATGTTATCGAGAGATATAGAGCTGTATGTTACGGTTTAATATATGCTCTAGAGTATTTTGGTTTAAAATCAGAATTCAAACCAGTTAACGATATTGTTGTTGATAATAAGAAGATCTCTGGTAGTGCACAAACTTGGAGGAAGTATGCTTTTCTACAACATGGAACATTCATGTATAATACTGATATAAATACTTTAGCCAACGTTCTCAAACCACTTCGTGAAAAACTGATCTCGCATGGTATTAACTCTATTAAAGAGAGAGTAACTACTCTATCAATGATTTTAAAAAAGAGTATTGATAGAAAAGAAGTATTAGAAACACTAATCAGAGGTTTTGAAAAAGCTTTTAAAACAAGTTTTACCATAACTCAACCGAGTAGTTTTGAAATAGAGTTAGCTCGTAAACTCGTTGATAAATACAGATCCCGTGAATGGATTTTCAAAAAATAGGTATAGTGTTATGATCAACTACTTAGATATAGTACTTTACTTAATTATTGGTTTCGCAAGCGGATTCCTCGGTTCAATGATCGGGTTAGGAGGTGGTTTTTTAAGCAATCCTATTCTACTCAATATTGGCGTAAACCCTAGATTCGTTGTCAGCTCAACCAGGTTCTTAACATTTCTAGTTAGTGTATCTAGCACATACAACTATTCATCTAAATTAAAAGTTCCATTTAATATATACCTCCGTGTAGCTATACCAATGACTATTTTAGCTTTCATAACAGCTTACTTAGTTGCTATTATCGATAAAAACATACTTAAATTAATAATATGTTCAGTAATAATATTCTCGTCAATTAGAATTGTAAAGAATGTTTTTAGGAAAAGAATTATCGAATCAACAGGTTGGAATGTGAAACATAAAGAATTCCTAATTCTCTCAGGAATACTATCGGGGTCAATATCGGGTTTCACAGGTTTAGCAGGTGGTTTAATAAATATCCCTCTATTCCTGACATTAGTGAAATTAGGCGTTAAAGAATCTATAACTCTCTCGCTATCGGCAATGATCCCATCTGTATCATTAGCTATGCTTAGACACGTATTTGATAACATCGTTAACTGGAGTATAGCTTTACCTCTCGGAATAGGTGGTTTAATAGGCGGATTAACGGGTCCAAGAATATCATTGAAAATGAATAAAGAAAAACTTGGATTAATCATTGGATTAACTATTATGGGTGTGACTATTAGAACTTTAATAGATACATTAGTATCGATATTAACTACAAATGTTTAATTGTTGACAAAAGATCTCTTAAACTATTAAATATCCATGCATTTCACGAATTTTTTAAATAATTTACCAGCAATTCTCCTACTCTTAGTTTTAACAATAATATTTCCACTACAATCTTCTAGTATAACGCTACTCAATTTACTCAGACTATCTAGTTCTGATTTCAAACAATTTTTATTAAAAACCAGGACATAGTATCCTTCCGGATCCTTTCTCTCCAAGACTGTCATTGTAAATCCCGTTAAATATCTATGGATCTATAAGGATTTAACAATGATTTATGATTTATAAAAACGGTGGTATTAATTGTCATCTACTAGATTCGGTGTCTATATTCCGGCTGATGTGTTGAACGAACTAGATTTTGTCATGAAAAAACTAGGTGTTAAATCGAGATCTAGGATTGTTCAAGAAGCTCTTAGACTATTCATCAACGAGTATAAATGGAGGTTTTCACAAAAAGTTCACGGCATTATAGGAGTCATATACGATCACAACGTAAGCGGTGTTGACGATGAGTTAACAGATATTCAACATGAGTATTTAGAAAACATTATTTCAACAATTCATATTCATTTAACTAGAGATAAATGTATGTTGATAATTGTTATGAAAAGTGAAGGAGATAGATTATATGAACTAGTGAGTAGATTAATTAATACACGAGGTGTACTATTAGTTAGACCAATGGTGCTCGAAGTTGAGTAAAATCGATTGTAGAGAAATAAATCGTGTTAAGAGAATACCGATTGGGAAAACAATAGAGTTGTATTTGAAAATATGTAGAGATAAACTTGAAGACATAGTTATATCAGGAGATTTCTTCGCACATCCCGAGGAAATTATTGATGAATTAGAACGTGAACTAAGAAATATTGAGTTAAATGAAGTAAACAATATTTTAGAGAAATATAGAGATAAAATAAAGTTTACTGGTTTTGATTACAATGTATTTAAAGAATTTATAAACGAAGTATTGAAAGAGGTTTATTCAAATGAGTATTTGTCTCGAGGAGATTGATTGGGAGAAGAGAGTTTACATAGCCATCGGATCGTATTACAATGGTTGTAAACCAATAATCGAGAACTGTAAAAGTGAATTATTTATTCGAGATAATAGAGTTATCATTAAGAAAGATAATCTTGAAATCAGTATATGTACTAATGATTCTAAAGATTGTATCATTGTTTTAAATAAAGAGATCAATGGATTGTATCAACATATATTGAAGACTAATAACATTGTTCAATCATTTACAACTTATTCGAGAATAGATCCCATGGTTTTCACAGGCATGATCTCCTGTAATCTTGCTAGAGGTTTGAATCTCGTAGATTCATTTAATAATGTCTTAGAGAAACTATCTATTGTGAACGGTGACGATCTCAGGCTAAATTCAGTGATTTATTCGGAATACGTTTGTCTCAATAAATTAATCAATAGTATTCATTATTTAATGAATAGTAGTCTGAAGAAAGTTTTTAGAAATACTGAGTTAGTTCTCGGATGTAAAACGCTGGCTGAAACGATTTATTACATTAATGTCAATTATTTAGATGATAACATATATTTAAGTTCTATGAAGAAAAACAGTGTTATTGAAAAAACCGAATTCGCTACTTTCCCCGTTGATAAGTGTTTTATATGTATTGAAAAAAACGTTTTAGAAGGATTGAGCGAATCTTTATTTGAAAACATTGAGTTAAATAAGTATAAATGTCTGGTAGATAAAGAATTGTTTACTATTATTTCATTTCTTGAAAATAACTATACTCTACTCTGAGTCCTGTTTTTGTTAACAAATTCTTGTATTTTCTCAATAGTCTCTTCGTGAACACCGTGTTCAATATAACAAGCATCTATTTCAGCAATTTCCTCAGATACTCCTAGTATTTTAAGAAATTCTTTTATAACATTATGTCTATTCTTAATCTCCCGAGCTATTTCAAAACCTTTGTTTGTTAACATTATTAAACCGCCTTTTTCGTAAACAATATATCCTTCTTCACATAGTTTTTTCAAATACTCTATCACACTACTTGGTTTAACACCCAGTTTCTTAGCTAATCTCCTAATACCGATTCTTTCACCACAACAGTATAGTTCATAGATCGTTTCTAAATACTCTTCAACACGATTTTTCCTCAAAAAACTCCCCGGATTCCAAATTATTTAAGTCTTCTTGATATTTTGTTTAAAACCTCAGCTAATTCTTCTGGAGATATATATCCATGTATTATTTCTAGTGGTTTAGCACCATACTCTCTCCAATCACTAATCTTATTAATTACTACTGCTGGAACATAAGCTATACGATAGATATCGGCTTCATCGGGAAATTCCATTGCTTCAATTGTTTCAACCAAGAGAAAATCGTTTATAATACCCATTTGATTCACCGCATCGACTACGTATGGACAATACGGACACTCTGTTGTAACAAATACTTTAACATGTAGTGGTTTATCGATCTCTTCTATTAATTCGATAACTTTTTTAGATAGCGTTGAATCATTGTTAGCTATGTACTTATGGACATATATAAACGGAGCAAATTCCTGACCACTAGGTATACCATAGTATCTAATATTTCTCTTTCTAGTATCGTATATAAAAGCTGGTATATATCTAACTAATAATTTCTCTCTAATTTCTTCATTGAATTCAAATATTTTAAAAGAAACAGCGTTTCCAGCAATACTCATTAATTCATTAGCTAATTGCCGGGCTTCACTACATGAAGCACATTTAACAGGATCATTGGATAAAACTAGATAGTTTACTAGATTTTTCTTGAAGCTACTGAATATTTCACGAAGAACCTTAGTAGTTTCTTCGTCAAATAATTTAGACGAATTCATAATACAACCACCTGTTAGGCTCACCTAACAGTTATCATAATAAGGTTTTAAATACCTTTTTATTTCAAAACAACTACATACTACATGAAGAGTAATTTAAAATAATTATTGGCAATACTGAATATAATGAAGTAAGGTAAACGACAAGCAAAAATATTTTAACCCTGCATAAAACCCTACCTTAATGTTTGAACATAAATCTAACATTGTGATTAAAATACATCTATATAACGAGTGGTTTATTCGTTAAAAACTACTGTTCCAAAATGTTTGGAAAATATCTTATTGTCAATTTCTTCGAAATATTTAAAACATTGAGTTAGCTAGAAGTATGTGTTTATTTTTAATAATTGATAGATCGTGTTTGATTAAAGATTTGATAAGATAATTAGTGAATGAGAGTAAATACTGTTATTTAGATTAATCATTAATCTAAAGCAAAATCTTTGTTGTCGAAACATTTTATAACGATAGTTTTTATAATAGGTAAGTTATTTTTGATATAATAGATGTGATTGTTTTGTCCAGTAAAACACTTACGGCTAGAATACTATTGTATTTGAGCGATAATCCCGGTGCTACTATTAAAAATTTATCGACAACATTTAACGTTAGTTTAAAAACAATTAGAAATATTATTTATCGATTGAAAAACAATGGTTTCATTGAGAAAACAGGTAATGGGTATATTCTGACAACTAAAGGAGAATGGTTTGTAAACAATATTTTAAAGAAAAGAATAGATGTTTCTAAAGAAACTATTCGAGAAAAAACACCTATTGTTAATGTAGAAGAAAGTATTCATGAAACCTCGAATAAGGTTGAAACCGAGAGTTCTATAAAAGAAAAAGAAAGTATTGAAGATAGTTTTGAGAGATCTAGTGATATAAACGTTTTAATGAATAGATTAGAACAAGTTGAGAAAGAGTTAGAGTATTTGAGAAATATGTTAAATAAACTTGTTCGTGAATTAAATTTTTTGAAGAAGAATATTGAAGATTTGAGTAGAATAACTATTAAATACGAAGAGAAAAGCATTCTACCGAGACCTGTTATGAATATACGTGAAGCAATATCTATGCTAGGTTCACAGCTAGATAGATTTAGAATAGAAGGACGTGTTTTATTTATCGGCTCTATTGTTGTCGACAGAGAATTTTACGAAAATTTTGTAAAAAAATTTCCAATAGATATTAGTGAAATAGGTAAATTGAGTGAACTTGAGAAAATATTATTAGATGAAATGATAAAAGATGCTCGTGTCATAATACATTCCGGTAAACAATATAGATTAGTGAGTTAAATCAGTTTAAGTCAATTCATTAGTTTTCACATTTAAATTAACAATTGTTGAGAATTATTTTGTAAAATAATCTATTCAATATATAATTAATCTTCTAGATATCTTGAGTTGAATTATTAATATGGTGATTTTGTTGAAAATCAAGTTAAAATGTATTAACTGTGATTTTGAATCGAGAGATTTACTTAATGGTTTATGTCCATTATGTGGAGGTTTAATGATTATTCAATATGAAAACGCTGTTTTCTATATCGATAGAAGCAAACCTGGTATTTGGAGATATTCTTCACTACTACCTGTTTTTTCAAAAACAATATCTATGGGCGAAGGTTTAACACCTGTTTCTAGAATAGATAGTGTTTTAATTAAAAACGAGAAATTTAATCCAACTGGTTCGTATATTGATAGAGCTTCATCGATAATTGCTTCGTATTTAATAAGTAATGGAGTAAACAATGTGTTAATTAAATATACTGAAGATTTCACTAGATCTCTATTATACTACCTTAGAAACACGAGTATAGATATCGATGTTTACGTAGATAACATTATGGATATTGAATCAAGTGATTTACAGTTTTTCGTTAACAACGATATAGATGTTTTAACAGAACCAAATATTAGTGTTGTAAACATAGACTACGTTAATCCATTAACTATTGAAGGTTTGAAAACAATAGTTTTTGAAATATATGAGAAGAGAATTGATGTAGATAAAATTATTGTTCCAGCAGAAACAGGTTTACTAGCTTTTTCATTAAATAAAGGATTGAAAGATCTTGTTAAAACAGGAGTTGACGTGGATTACGAGATAATTGCTGTTACGTTTAAAAACAATGAAGTTCCGTTACTGAGATATGTGAAAAATGGAGGAATTAAATTAGTAGAAATTTCTGAAGAAGAAGCATATAGTTCTTTTAAAAAACTAGTCCGGAAAGGATTTAGAACAAAATTATTGGCAGCTATTTGTTACTCAATTGCTGAATCGTTAGAAAGATCGATTGCTATCGTTACTGCTGGTTATAAAACACATAGTAGTAGAGTAAGTGAAGTTAAGAAAGTTATTAGAGAAGTTCTTTTAAATAAACCAAATATATCTGCATACATGATTTGGAAAGAAAAATCAGTATATAGTCTTAGAGCTTTCTATAAAGCAATCAAAGACATGGAGTTGAAGAGAGAAATCTGTTTTGAAATAGTGAATAAAGGTAGGCGAAAAGTTAAATTATATAGATTATGTTAACTATTGAACGTTCAATAAGTTTTAAACACGGCTTTTTTCATCCAACATTATGGTGACATGTTTGAAACTTATAGATGCATACATGTATTTAGAGAGATTAAAAGATCTCATATATTCTCTACTAGAGTATAGAGATCGTGCTAAAGAAGAAGGATTTGAAACAATACCAATACGAGAAGCAACACCAATTGTTCGTTACGGATTCATATCTATGTTTAAAAACGGTGTCATCATGGATGTTACTAGTGAAAAACAAGCTGAAATAGCTGAAAACGCTGGAGCAGTAGGAGTTATGGTTCTTGATAAACTACCGTATGATGTGAGAATAGCCGGTGGTGTTGCTAGAACTGCTGATTTAAACACTATAGTTAATGTTATGAATACGATAACTATACCTGTTTCGGCTAAATGCCGTATAGGTCATAGTGAAGAAGCTAAACTTCTTGAAGAAATAGGTGTTGATTTAATAGATGAGAGTGAAGTGTTAACACCTGTTGACGAGAAGAATCATATTAATAAATGGGATTTTAAAACACCGTTTGTCAACGGAGCGAGAAATCTGCCGGAGGCTTTGAGGAGAATTTATGAAGGAGCATCAATGATTAGAACGAAAGGAGAACCGGGTACTGGTAATGTAGCTGAAGCCGTGAGACACATGAAGATCGTTAATAGAGATATAGCAGTGCTTAGAGGGTATTATTTAAATAAAGACTACGAAGCCATATGGATGTATTCTAAAGAAAATAGAGTTCCCTACGAATTAGCTTTATTAACAGCTAAGCTAGGTCGTCTACCGGTTGTTAATTTCGCAGCTGGAGGTATAGCTACTCCAGCTGATGCTGCATTAATGATGTGGCTTGGCTCGGATGGTGTATTTGTTGGTTCAGGTATTTTCAAAAGCCAAGATCCTGAGAATAGAGCTAGAGCTATTGTTTTAGCAACCTCATTCTACGATGACCCTGAAACTGTTGTTGAAGCACAGAAATCTGTTTCTGAAAGATTATCTATGATTGGTATAGATATTAGAACTCTTAAACCAGAGCAATTGATGCAAACTAGAGGTGAATAGAGTGGTTAAAATAGGTATACTATCTCTACAGGGAGACTTTTTAGAGCATTATCAGATTTTGAGAGAAATCAATAATGTAGAACCAGTATATGTTAAGAAACCCGAAGACTTGAGTAAAATAAACGCATTGATAATTCCAGGTGGTGAATCGACAACAATTGGTATGTTGATAGATTTGAAGGGATTTGCAGAACCAATTAAGAAACTAGCTGAAGACAATATACCAATACTTGGAGTATGTGCTGGTGCTGTATTGTTAGCTAGTAGTGTTATTGATAGAGTTGTTGGAGAAACTAATCAACCGCTTCTTAATTTAATGAATATAAGTGTAGTTAGAAACATATATGGTAGGCAGAAAAACTCTTTTATAACAGATGTTCATATAGAAGGAATAGGAGTGGTAAAAGCAGCATTTATAAGAGCACCCGGAATCATAGATGCATGGGGTTCAGCTAGAATAATCGGATATATAGAACATCCTGTTGTTAATAAAATAGGTATAGCAGCTGTACAAGACAATTTAATGGCTATAACATTTCATCCAGAGATAACTGGCGATAAAAAAATATATGAGTATTTGGTTGAGAAAATAAATGAATTGAAATAATCTATTAAAAATATTTCTTAGAATCGCTTTTCTTCTTCACAAATATTTTGCTTCCTAAATACATGCTTTTTATGAAAACAATCAGCGTTATTATTGAAATCGACAATAGGGTTTGCGAATTTAATTGGTTAATACTTAATCTATAGTTATCTGAATGTATTTGTTTAAACCAAATAGTGTAGTTGGAGAACAATGTTTCATTAATATATAACCGGGAGTTTACACGTAATTCTATTAATATACCGGTTGCTAAATCGTATTTGAAAAATCTTGTTTCAAAAAGAACTGTGTAATTATCGAGAACAAAGCTAACTCTCTGTTCCACAATTCCACTTAGATCTAAATTTGATGGTGAAACATAGTACTTGATACCACCTTCAAGAATAAACGGTTTGTTAATTTCATACGGATATTCGTTTTTCCCAAAGAAGTATTTAGATTCTTCATTTAATTTACTCACTATGTATTGTCTCGATAAATAATCTTCAAAACCGGATAAATTATACTCTAAATATTTAAGTGAGACTACAACACCGTTTTCTCTATAAATATATTTAGCGTAAAGTATTCCATTAATATAACCGTTTAAAACAAAACTTGTACCAAAATCTTTCACAATAAAATTATCGAATTCAACAAACGATCTGTAGTAAACAATTACTTCAGGGTAATTACTATGAACTATTTTTGGAATAAACAATAGTGTGATTATGAGAAAAACCGTGATCATCAAAATATTCTTTCTATCCATTTGAAAACAACTCGGCGTTATTTTAATTCAATCATTATTAATTCAATTTAATACTATAAAGTTAATTAACTATTTTCGAGAAATATTATTAGCTTTCTTAACATTTCCAATCTAACTTATAATCATGTTTATAAAACTCGTAATTATTCAATAGCACTGATTAAGTTTTATAAATTCTCTAATGTAAAACTATTGTAAAATGGATTTATGAATAAATCGACTCTTATCCATTAATATTAAATAATTTAATTAAATAATCCACGATCAAAACGATTCTCTAAACACTGTTTTAAATAATATTAAGTTTTACATTTTATTCTCCAAGTATTCTTCAAGTAGTTTCTTAGCATAATCGTATTTAATAATACCGTCTCTAATCATTCTCTCAGCAATTATATCTATTAATTCACCTGTAGCACCAGCCATTACAGCTAGGTTTCGAGCATGTAGTCTCATATGTCCTTTCTGAATACCTTCTGTAACAAGTGCTCTTAAAGCAGCTAGATTCTGAGCTAAACCTACAGCAGCCATTACTTCTGCAAGTTCTCTAGCTGATTTAACATTAAGTATTTTCAAAGCAATACGTGAAACAGGATGGACTTTAGTAGCTCCACCTACAATACCTACTTGAAGCGGTAGTTCAAGAGAACCCACTAACATACCTTCATCATCGATCTCCCATCTACTTAGTGGTTTATAAACACCTGTTCTCGAAGCGTATGCATGCGCACCTGCTTCTATAGCTCTATGATCCTGAGCTGTAGCTAAAGCTACAGCAATGATCCCATTCATTATTCCTTTATTATGTGTAACTGCTCGAAACGGATCTATTTCAGCAATTATGCTTGCTTCAACTATTTTCTCAGCAACCTCTCTACCACCTACTTCCTCCGGTCTAGTTCTAGCCCATGCTCTAGCTATTCTATATATAGCGTAGTTACTTACTATCTTCAATCTAGCTTCACCACCAGTTATTTTCTCAATAAATGGAGCTATTGCTTCAACCATAGTGTTAACAGTATTAGCACCCATAGCATCCAATACATTCACAATAAGATTGACTACGATAACTGGACCTATTCGTGAATCAATAACTCTGACCTCAATATCTCTAGGTCCACCACCTAGTTTAGCAAGAGTCTGGTCTTGTTCTCTAGCTATATCGAGTATCTCACTTTTCTTCTCGAGAATCTTCATAGCTTTGTAATACGGTGCAGATGCTTTAACAATATGTATTTGACCAATCATTTCTTGCTGCTCAGCTCTAGCTATAATACCGTCTCCTTCACGAAGCATTTTAGCTGCATTACTAGCTGCTGCTACAACACTAGTCTCTTCTATAACCATTGGAACTAGGTAATCTCTGCCATTTATTCTAAAATTAACTGCTATCGCAAATGGATAAGTCATACCACCTATAACGTTCTCGATCATTACATCAGCTAATTTATCACCTAGATTACCAGTATTTCTAAGCAATTCTACTTCATCTTTATCTAAATTACACCATTCTGATACAATCTTCAGCCTCTCATCAATACTCAATTTATAGAAACCAGATAATCTACTTGTTTTAGACTCCAAGAAACACACCATTTTAATTTAAATCTCGAAAATATAGTTAATAATAGATAAACATATAATAATTTAACTCACAGAAACAGTACTTAGATCTCTCAAGTAAACCTAATAAATTATTCAAAACGTTTTATGAAATATAAGGTGTTAAACAATTGGTACATGAATGGGCATTAGCAGAAGCAATTGTTGAACATGTTTTGAAAAATAGGGAAAACAATATTTTGGAAAAAATTGTTCTTAGAATAGGGTTACTTCAAACAATAGATCTAGATATATTGAAATTTGCTTTAGAAGAATTATTTAAATTAAATAACATATCTGTTGAAAAAATAGAGTTTATAGAAGAAGACATATCATTAAAATGTAGAAAATGTAGTTATGAATGGAGAATTGATATCAACAATCTGGATGAATACATTAGAGAATCAATACATTTCATTCCAGAAACAATATATAGTTTCTTCAAATGTCCAAACTGCTCTTCTCGAGATTACGATTTAAAAACAGGTAGAGGTATCTACGTTGAAGAAATACGTTGGAGAAAAAGATCCTAGAATCTCCATAGTTAATAAGAGATTGAGTACTGTGAATAGAATATTCATAGTTATGAGTCCTAAAGGCGGTGTAGGTAAAACAGTTTTCTCAACAATATTCTCACTAATATTAGCAGAACATGGATTTAAAACAGGTCTACTAGATCTAGATTTTACAAATCCATCAACGCATATTGTTCTTGGTATTAATCCAATAAACTATAAACCAGTTGAAGAAAAGGGTTTAATTCCACCAAACATATATAATCTCGAGTATTTTACAATAGCTATATACACTGGAGATAAACCATTACCTCTACGCGGTGAATCAGTTAATAACATATTTTTAGAACTATTAACTATTGTGAAATGGAGTAATTTAGATTATCTCGTAATAGATACTCCACCGAGTATTAGAGACGAACACTTAGATCTACTGACATTTATTGGAGATAAATCAGAGCTAATACTTATTACAACACCGAATCCAATAGCAATCAGTAGTATTAGTAGATTAATAAATTTGTTAAAAGAAAGTAGTTATAAAATAAAAGGTCTTGTTGAAAACATGAGTAGTGGTGAATATTTAAAACAATACTGTATAGAAAACGGTATCGAATACTTAGGTTCAATACCCTACGATCAATTCTTCGATAGTAAAATAGGGGATGTAGAGAAACTAAGACAATCAATTATCTGGAATAGTATAGATGAGATAGTAAAGAAAGTAACGAGTTGATTGAAATGAGTGATCAAGATGATAGTGGATTATTAGATATCATGTGTTCGTATACAATAGGTATTATATATTTAGCAATAGTTAATATTCTAACAATACCATTGTATATTGTACTAAATTATTTAATTCTAGCTATTGGTTTAAATAATGGTTTTATATTAATACTCGCTACTATTCAAGTAGCGTTGAATACAGTTATTTCTAACAAAAATGTTCTCAATAACTTAGCTCACATTGATTTCACCAGTGTTTCTAATATAAATCCCGTAAATCTCCAATCAATTGGTTTAATCTCACTACTTCTATCACTATTAATGTTAATAGTAAACTACGTGTTCAGAAATAATCTATATGAATTAATATCTATAATACTATGGATAATTTACTTATCAACAATAGCTTACACAACATATTTGTTTCACAAAGTCTATAATAATAGTATACTAGGTTTCTCAGTAATATCTTCTATAGTAATAATGTTTATCTCATTTATTATCAAACCACCCTATAGTTACATATTAGTTTTCATACCATTCTTACTCAAACAACATGGTTTAAAGAGTATCATTGAAATAATGGAGAAGGGAAAAGAACACTATGTTTGGAATTCTAGTGTTTTCGAACAAGTAATTAGATCAACTGTAGCCGAGCTTAGAGATACGATTTTAAAAAATACATTAGATAGTTTTAAGAGCATTGGTAAAGCAGGTATTTATTTATTAATAGCATCTATTATTAATACAGTATTCATACTACCTAGTGTGTTCCCATATTTCACGTATGTTTTCAAACTCCCTGTTATTGATATAGAACCAAGTATGTTATTGAAAATTATTGTTATTAATCGGTTTACAAACTGGGATTTCATACAAGAATATATTTCTGTGATAATAATATCTACGATAATATACTCTCTAGTAGTTGTTCTAGAAATAGCGGGAATATATAGTGGTTTATGTAAAGCATCTACTTTACTATCTATACGTGATAGTGAATATGCTAAACTATCTTTTATAACATAT
Organism: Desulfurococcaceae archaeon; assembly: GCA_038897715.1. Classification (GTDB taxonomy): domain Archaea; phylum Thermoproteota; class Thermoprotei_A; order Sulfolobales; family Desulfurococcaceae; genus JAWAVV01. Next base: position 336,487 of record JAWAVV010000001.1, on the reverse strand, counting down.
ATTGTTTCAATAATATATGCAATTCAATTACTTTTATTAATAATACCGATGTTTATCGCTATACAATTCTATGTTAAAGGTATTTCAATAGAATATGCTGACTTTATTTCCAACTTAATTCTTAACGATGTTTACGTATATGTTCCGATAATATACGTTTTTCTAACAGGTTCGATTGCATTGTTTGCAACCGTTTTTATAGTTAATAAAGTGTCTAGAGATTTCTCATCAACAGCTCTAAATTTAGCTAGTAATATTATACCTATTGCTATATTCCTAAACGTTATAAGAACTATTGCGTTATTAATTCAATTAATTGATTTAAAACAATTCATATGGATTACTGAATACACATCTTTAATCACATTTATTGATTTATCATTATCTATCATAATATACATATTCATTGGATACGGTGGTTATAGTTTATATAATAATCTATATGGAGAAATCGTTGGTAAAACTAGTTTTAACGAAGAATAGTGAATCTGAATAACAATATTGTTTAATAAAAGGATTCTAGTGATATTAAGATAATGGTTAATGTTTTATACTAAAATATGTTATTTATTCAAAAAGATGTTTTAAAATTGATTAAACGAGGTGTTTAATTGCAGAAGTATAGTGAATTAACTGTTATCAGAAGCGATAATGGTAAATACCGTGTATCAGTAGTTATAGATAGATGTAAAGAATGTGGTTACTGCATAGAGCTGTGTCCAGTTAAAGTACTTGTTCTCAGTAGGAATTACAATAGATATGGATACAGATATCCTGAACCTATCTATATCGATAAATGTATAGGTTGTAGAATATGTGAATACAATTGCCCAGATTTCGCAATATATGTTGAGGCTGTTAAGAAGTGAGAAGAGTCTATACTAATGGTAATCAAGCAATAGCTGAAGCAGCTTTAACAGCTGGTTTAAAATTCTACGCGGGATATCCTATTACGCCATCATCAGAGATAATGGAATACCTAGCTGAAAAACTACCTAAATATGGAGGATTAATGATACAATTTGAAGACGAAATAGCTTCTATAAATGCTGCTTTAGGAGCATCGTGGGCTGGAGCTAAATCAATGACAGCTACATCTGGTCCAGGTTTCTCCCTCATGGTTGAGGGGATAAGTCTAGGTGTTATTACTGAAACACCTGTTGTTATCGTATACGTTATGAGAGCCGGTCCTGCTACAGGTGTGCCGACTAAATCGGGTCAATCAGATATACTTCAAGCACGATTTGGAGCACATGGTGATTATATTATACCAGTATATGCTGTATCAAGTGTTCAGGAAGCATATGATTTAACAATTAAAGCATTCAATACAGCTGAGTATTTGAGAACCCCTGTAATATTACTGAGTGATGCTATTATAGCACACTTATGGGAAACAGGTGTTTTCAGAGAAAGGGGTGAAGTTGAGATAATTGAACGTAGAAAACCTAGTGTTCCACCTGAAGAGTATCAACCGTATTTACCGGATGATAATGGTGTTCCACCTATGGCTGTTTTCGGAGAAGGATATAGTGTTATAGTTGAATCTCTAACTCACGATGAGAAAGGGATTTATTCACAAGACACTATGGTTCAGAGAAGAATGATTAACAGGATCGTTAGGAAAATACTTGACCATATTGATTACATATTCGAATACGATACATATTATCTAGACGATGCTGAATACGTTTTCATATCTTTCGGCTCATCTGCTCGCTCTACATTAGCAATCGTGAGAGATTTGAGAAAAGAAGGTTATAGAACAGGTATGATTAAATTAAAAACACTGTGGCCACTATTTGACGATGAGATTAAGAAACTGTGTAGAAACGCCTATAAAATATTCGTTGTTGAAAACAATATTGGTAAATTAGTTATGGATATTCAGAGAATTATCCGTGACCGTGAAGTAATTTCAATAGCTATTATTGATTTAGATTTACCCAAACCAGATGAGATAAAGAATATGGTGATCAAATGGCTTTAATTGTTGAAAAAATCCCACCTGGTAAAGCACATCCATTAGACCCATATTTAAGACTAGAGAGAATACCTACATTATGGTGTCCTGGTTGTGGACTGGGTATCATATTGGCAACACTTCTTAGAGCTATTGATAGGAGAATTAGAGAAGGTGTTGTCGATAGAAATAAGATCGTCTTCGTAACAGGTATTGGTTGTTCAGCAAGATCTACTTTTTACGTTAAATTCGACGGTGCGCACACACTTCACGGTAGAGCTATTGCTTTCGCTATTGGTGCGAAGCTTGCTAATCCATCGCTAGAAACAATAGTTATCGGTGGAGATGGAGATATAGCAGCTATTGGTGGAAATCATTTAATACATGCTGCTAGAAGAAATATGGATATGATCGTGATAATGAATACTAATTTCATATACGCTATGACTGGTGGTCAAGTAGCTCCAACAACACCTCCAGGTGTATTAACAACCACTACCCCAGATCCTTACAGAAATTTTGAAAGACCAATGAATGTTATTAGATTAATGAGTGCTTTTGATGTAAACTATGTTGCAAGAGGTTCAACTATTTATCCACAATTATTAGAACAATACTTCTATAGATCACTAGGTATGAAAGGTTTTAGATTCATAGAAGTAATAAGTACGTGTCCCGAAATATTTGGTAGACACATTGGTTTACGTAAACCAATCGATCTATACAGGGATCTTAAGAAAAGGTTGAAAGTTAAACAAAAACCAAGTATTTCAGAATCAGAACTGAATTGGGATGGAGAAATTGTTTTAGGAGAATACATTATTAATGATTATCCAAGCTATATAGAACTAATTAATAGAGAATTATTCGGTAAAGCGGTGAGAGAATGAAATATGAACTATTAATAATCGGACGAGGAGGTCAGGGTATTTTACTAATGGGTAGAGTGCTTGGAACAGCTATATCTAAGTACACTAATTTATACGTCACGTCTACTGAATCTTATGGTGCTGAAACACGTGGTACGGAGTCGAGAGTTGAAATGATTATAAGTGACGATCCTGGTGAAATAGATTATATTGCAACACGTAAACCTAATATTTTACTGGTAATGTATCCATTCAATCTAGATAAGTATTTGGATAAATTAGTCGATAATGCTCATATATTTCTAAACAGTGATTACATAGACAATATTGTTAGTAAACCCGGTTGGAAAATAAATAGGGGGAAATACAATTCGATCGCTGAAAAAGAAACCGGTACTATTCGTACAGCTAATATGGTTGCACTAGGTCATCTTGTTTCGAAAACAAATATTATTGAACCAGTATTTGTTGAGAAAACTATTAGCGAGATTGTGTCAAGTGAATGGATAGATAAGAATATTAAAGCATTTCAAGCTGGTCTAAGAATATCTCAGTAGATTTCAGGACTTAAACTACGATCACCAGCATCTCCGAGACCGGGGACTATGAAAAATCTATCATTAAGCTCCTGATCTATTTCAACTACTAGAATCGGTATATCGGAGTATTTTTTACGAATATTCTCTATACCAAATCTACTAGCTATAACAGATAGAACCATTATTTTAAAAGCTTTCTTTTCAATAACCAGATCTATTATTTTCAAAAGAGTAGTCCCGGTCGCTAACATCGGGTCTCCTATCATTACATTGTATTTGTCGAGTAAATCAGGTAGTCTCTGATAATATATTTCAACATCAATACCACTAGTTGTCTCAATTCTACGAGCAGCAATTAATCCTAAACCAGCTTGTGGATAAGCATCTAATATTCCTTGAACAAGAGGTATTGATGCTCCTAAAACTCCAATAACTAGAATTGGTTTGTCTATTTTCAAACCATTTGATTTAGCTAATGGTGTTTCAACAACAGTATTCTTCCAATCAATATATTTAGACGCCTCGTATCCAAGGATAAAACCTAGTTTACGCATATATTGTCTAAATATTGATGGTTTAGTACTCTTATCTCTCAGTATAGTCAAGTAGTGTTTAGCTAAAGGATTATCAATTACAAATACGTTATTCATTCAAAACCCATTTAAAAATATGTTTACGAAAACTTATAACTTGATTGGTGTGTTTTCAGCCCATATTCTACAAGTTCCCTCTATGTTAACCATACATGGTCCATAGGGGTTCTCCGGGGTACACGTTTTCATAAATAATGGACATTCAATTGGTTTCGCAAGTCCAATCACTATTTCAGAACATTTACATCCCGGTAAGTTATCTTCAATTCTCGGTTTATCTTCTAAACCAAGATTGTAAAGTAGATCGTGTTTAGAGTAATTGAAGTTATGAACAGCTCCACTTGATGGTACTATTCCAATACCCCTCCAGTAAGCGTCGACTACTCTGTATACACTCCATATTATTTTCTTAGCAATAATGTTTCCAAAAGGTTTAACAACTCTTGTATATTCATTAACAAGATCTGGCTTATTCTCATAGATCATTCTTATAATGTAGAGTATTGATATTAAAACATCCACCGGCTCGAAACCCGAGACAACTGTAGGAATACCGAACACTCTGGGAGCGAAAATCCAAGAGTATGCACCTATGATACTAGATACGTGACCCGGAGCTATAATTCCATCTAAACTAATTTCTTTAATATTTTCAAGTAAGTATTTCAGTATAGGAGGAGTTAATCTATAAGCGGATAGAATATATAGATTATCCGGTACAATCCCTTGTTTCAATGGATATGCTGTTGTAGCCATTGTTGTTTCAAAACCTATAGCGAAGAATATGAATCTTCTACCTGGATTTTCACGAGCAATTTTAATAGCATCTAGAAAACTATATACAACTCTAGTATCTCCACCAGCTAATCTTGCATCATATAGACTACGAATATTCTTTAAACTCGAACCAGGTAATCTATATGAATCACCGTATGATAAAACAGTATAATCCTCCATAGATAGTTTTATTAATAAATCAACATAGTAGCCTGGAGTTATACATACTGGGCAACCCGGTCCCGGGATTAAATCTATATTATCAGGCATTAGTGTTCTTAAACCATAATGTGTTATCGTCCACTCGTGTGTTCCACAGAAATTCATTATTCTAATTCTCTCATAACCTTTCTCTCTTAGTTTAGAAGAGTATTCTCTAATCTTACCAACAATTATTCGTGCATCAGGATTCTTCTCATATATTCTCTTTATAATCAAATCAATACTCATAATCAACACTTTTATTTTTTAATGAAGTATTTAACACGATTAATATCGTTAAAACAATCAATATCTAATACAACTCCAGGATCATTTACATTAATTAATCTAATAAAACAACTATATTCTTTAACAACTTTTTTCAAACCATATGTTGATTCACTAATATTCTTCAATTCATAAAAGAGATCTCTGCTGAAAAGTATTGGATGACCTCTCAGTCCGTGATAATGAGGTATGAGAATAACTGGTTTAACAATAGTTTTCTCACGGTAGTATAATATGAGTTGATTATAAGTATTTGAATTAATCCAGCCACAATCTCCAGGCGTGATGGTTAAAGCATCAACAATTCTATTATACTTTGACAAAACATATTCAATACCGGTGACAATGCTTGAACTCATACCTTCAACGTAACGAGGATTATGAACAAATTCTATATTTAAATCTCTTAAAACCTCTTCAATATGTTCTTTCATAAAACCAGTTACAACAACCACTCTATCAACAATACTGTTCAAAGCATTTTCAACAGTGCTTCGGATTAATTCCTTACCGTTAAATCTAAACAATAATTTGTTAAAACCAAATCGCGTACTAACTCCAGCAGCTAGAATTAATGAGATAATCAAAAGCCGATCACTTGCTCATTACTCTATTTACCTAATTCACGCGTTCTCTCGAAAAGCTCTCTCGTAGCTTCACCTAATTCTTTCGTTTCACCAGTCTCTTCGACTACAACAGCTTCAGAAGGTTTTTCTTTAACAACTTCGACACCTTTAACTGCTGCTTTCTCCAATTCCTCGACAGCTCTACGGTAAACACTTTGAGGATCAATATAGTAGTTAAACACTACTTTAGAAACATCCCATACATCTAGAATATTCCTATAAATCATCCAGTTTAAAACAGTTGCTTTTCTGTAAATCTCTTCAATAACATCTTCAAAATCCCATCCACGTTTCTCAGCAATATCTTTTATATGATAACTATTGCTGAAATCAATTATATATGAATCAGTTCTAGGATCCCATTTAGCAATATTTATAAAATTATTCTCATCAACAACTTCTTGTACAACAGATATTCTTCTATTTACTTTAACAATACCTTTCTCAATTCTAGTAACAACTCTATTTAAATGTATAAATATATTCATAAGTTTTATATAAGCGGGCGGTATGTTCATCGGTTGACTAGTTAATCTCTTGATAGCGTAATCAAGCGTTTCAGCATGTATTGTAGATAAACCACCATGACCAGTAGCTAGTGATTGAAACAATACGTAAGCTTCTTCTCCTCTAACCTCGCCGACAATAATGTAATCGGGTCTATATCTTAAACTCAGTCTAACCAAATCATATAATTTAATATCAGTACCGGCTTCACGTAAACCAACTAGATAGGATTCACGGGTTGTCAACTGAACCCAGTTAGAATGAGGTAGATTAAGCTCTGGCGTCTCTTCAACAGTAACTATCTTCATACCAGGTTTTATGAAAAGCGATATAACGTTTAATAATGTTGTCTTACCGGTTCCAGTTCCTCCAGCAATCATAGCTGTTTTCATATGTTCAATCATTGTCCACAAGTATGCAGCTAATAGTGGATCAATAGTTTTCTGAGTGATAAGCTCGGTGACACTAAACGGTTTCTCGCGAAACTTACGTACAGTGAATGTGGGTCCTTTAACAGATACTTCTCTAGAGAAAGTAGCTGCTAAACGATGTTTACCCGGAAGCATTGCATCAACTATTGGAAAAGCAATGCTTATGTGTTTACCAGCCATATGTGTTAATTTCATAATAAATTCGTTTAAATAATCTTCATCTACGAAAACAATATTCGTAGGTATACTCTCGTACTTACGGTGCCATACATATACTGGTACACCAACACCATTACATGAAATATCTTCAATATTGGGATCTCTCATTAAAGGATCTATTGGACCGAAGCCAATAAGATTTCTCTCAACATAGTACATTAACTTAATACGCCTAGTAGAATGTAATCCAAATTTCGTACGATATTTTTCAACAATCCTCTCAACTTCTGTGTAAACATATCTTCTTAAATCCTTAACCTCACTTTGACTAGCCGGAGGCTTTATCTCATCCATTAGTATTTCACTTAACTTATCAAGAATTAATTTATCTTCAGGCGTTAAACCATATTCTTCAACATAATACATCAATCCTTCAGGAGATTCCGCTATAGATACTTTAACAAATGGTTTGTAAACGTAGTAGCTTTCAAATACACGTAGAGATGGGTCTCGAGCAACTATATGAACAGGCTCCGATATTAAAAGCGATGATTTAACAACATCAACTACTTCTTCAAATTTCTTTTCCTCTCTCTCTCGTTTACTAAAACGAGTTAGATTTAACAATAATTTTTTAAAACTAACCAAAATATACCACACTCTCTTATACGAAAATTATAAATCAACTTTTATTTAGATATAGATATATAGTGTTGTACAATTTATATATATATTAATTAAATAAAACTTAATAAACAATTGGTGTAATCTATTTATGAGTTTACTTAAAAGCACCTCTGAAAAGAAACCTGCTAAGCCGTCTTTACTCGATTTAATATACAAGTATTTTGAAAGATATGGAAAAAAGATCTTAGAAATATACATCACACTACCAGATGATATTAGAAAAAGTGGAATACATCTTTATCCAGAAGTATATGCATCTCTAATAGCATTTCTAACATTTATATCAATACTTTTCACAATAATTTTATCAATAATATTGTTCATAGTTAAAGCATATGTTGTTATACCAATCATAGTCCTCTTACCTTTCGCAACATTTCTAATAATGGTTCATTTACCTAAATTAATTGGGAGCAGTAGATCTGGTGGTATTGAAGGAGAATTACCGTTCACGACTTCATATTTAAGTATGATGGTTGTTAGTGGTTTATCACCATATGTTGCTTTCGAGAGAATAGCGCAATCATCAAGGATATTTACTAAATCATCTGAATTAGCACAGAGATTCATATTACTAGTTAGAATAATGGGTAAAGACCCGTTAACAGCTTTCTCAACAATCGCTCAGAGAACCCCTAGTGCAAGTGTTAGAGACCTGCTCATGGGATATATAACAACAGTTAGATCTGGAGGAGATGTTAAGAACTATTTAATAACTAAAGCTAGAATAATGTTTTCTGAAATACTTGTTAAAATGAAGATAGCTGCTGATAGACTTGGAGGTTTGCTTGAAGCTTATTTAGCAATAGTTCTTTTAACACTAATTAGTTTCACAATAATGTATTTCATAACAGTAACATATGCTAGTTTCTTTGCATTTGGATTAACACCTATATCTATGTTCTTATTCCTATACATCCTCTTACCCTTCATTTCAGCTATGATAATATATTTAGCAGATCTTATTCAATATAAAGAACCATGGATAGACTGGAGACCATATCAGTTTTTCTTCGGTTTAACAATACCTTTAATAATATTTTTATCAATATTCGGAATACTACTTTACTACCTAAATACGCCCCCTGAGTTAGCAGAATCAATTCTAGTCAAAGGTTTGAATACAGTACTTACTTTTCCAACAAAGATTATGAATACACCGGATTACATTAATCCGAGTATAGGACTCGGTTTTGTACTAATATATGCAACAATCCCAACTGTTATATTTACAGAGATGGTTATGCGTGAACATAAGATAATAATGGGTATAACAAGATTTCTCAGAGACCTCGTTGAAATTAGAAAAACAGGCTTATCTCCTGAGAGATCTATTATAGAATTGTCAACTAGAAGCTATGGAGTATTCACGAAATATTTGAAAAAAATGGCTTTACAGCTAAGTCTAGGAGTACCTTTGAGAAGAATAATTGATGATTTATTTAAGAAAATACTAGTTTGGAGAGCTAAAGTTCTACTATATGTCATGACCGATACTGTTGAAGTAGGTGGTGGAACAATAGAAGTTATGGAAAACCTAGCATGGTTTGCTGAAAGCGTTGAATCAATTGAAGAAGAACATAAGAAAACGTTGAGAACACTATTAATTGTCCCATATATAGGAGGGATTTTATCTGCAGCAACAATAGTTATGTTAACGGCTTTCATGGGTACACTGCAGTTCCAGCCAGGAGCTTATAAAAGTGCTGCAATGCTTACACTTCCCTCTATTGTTTTGAATGTTTACATAATGGGTTTGGTTGCTGGAAAAGTTTCCGGGAGCTCGGTTGCTTCAGGTTTTAAACATGCTGTTTTTCTAACAGCTATAACAATAGTTTTCTTAACAATAGCTCCATTAATGGAATCATTTATTAAAGGTATTGTTCAACCATTAACATAGATGAGTTGTTTAAAATGAAAGGTATTAGTGAAACAGTTTCAACAATGATCATTTTCTCAATAATAATAATCGTAGTAATATTGATATTTATGATATCATTCACATTGCTTAACATAACTACTCAAACATCTGAATACGGTTATGTTAAAACAATATTCATAAATCTAGCTAATAGTTTACCCGAGATACTTGAAGGAGGATCTTATGGAGCTCAAATACCTTCACGTACTATAGGTATAGGCTATATGAAAGAAGAAAATCCTATATCGATTAAAATCGCTGGAGAATTAGTTTATAGCAATAATCCAGTAATAGTATATGCTAAAACTTTCAACCCAATGACTACTGTTAATAAAACATTATTTGGAAAAAACTCTTTAATAGTTGATGAAACAATACTTTTAAGTAGAGTAAATGAAATTTACATTAATGGATCTAATTATATTACATTAGATACAGCTAGAGTCTTTTTAAAAAAGTATTTATATACAACGGAAACTGAGAGTAGATATATTGTTAACATTATATATGTAAGAATTGAACCTGTTTTATTAAGTAATCAACCAAATAGATTAACTGTTTCACATGCAGGTGTTAATCAAATAATTAGATTAATAGATTTAAATGAATTTTCTGGAGATGAAGTTTTAGAGATCTCTTCATCTAGTGGTGAAAAATACATACTTAGAAAAAACGATTTCAATCAAGCTAATAGTGTTTTCATAAATATTAGAATAGTATCTATAAGAGTGGTGTATATGTAATGAACACTGCTATTGTAATACATTTGATCGGAACATTAGCTTTAATATCGATATTGTTTACAACAATACTTTATACATCTATTAGAATGAATCAATTAAGATACGAAAATGAGAGAAGGATCCTGCAAAGTATTGCTAACTCACTCACATATCAAATCCTAACTGTATTCATGGTTGAAACGAATAATAGTATTTCTCCAAACTATCCTGTTGTGGCAATATATGATAGGGGTTTCAATATTGTAATAGCTAGTGGTGGTAAAATAAATGAATTATATAGAGTTGTATCTGGATTAAACAATAGCTATATATACGTATTGGTAATAGATCAAGACAATCAAGTCTATGCTTATAGAGAACTATTACCAAATTCTTCTAATAGACCAATATATATACGTGAATTTCTGGATGGAAGAAGCTGTAGTGGTAATAACACTATATTGTTTTCAAGTAATACAATAGTATATATATGGAAATATGAGTATAATTATAACATAGTATTAAGCTGTGAACTGAAGGGGTTAAAACAAAGTGAAGGAAATTATTGAATACATATTAGCATCGTTAATAATAATTTCAATAATACCTATTTACGATTATATAATAGGGAATCTATATAATCCACCGGAGTTAACAGTAGATTATTCTTTACTCAATTTATTTACACTACATGTAACGAATATTTTGGATAAACCTTTCATTCATGGAAATGCTTCATCACCATTATTTAGTTTTGAAAAACTAGTTGAATCAAAACTAGGATATTTATTGACTGAATACAGATACCGTGTTGAAGTTATTTCAGCCAGTTTGTTGAAAGTATTTTTCAACAATACGAGTAATGATATTATTGTTGAAACTCTTGAACCAGGCTATGTAAACATACTTGTAGTATATAGAGATAATGAAAGAATATATTTTAAAAACATTACTTTAACTCAATACATTTTAAAAACGATTAACAATACTTACATATACTCGATTAATATTAATTCAATAGGTATCACTAGTCCAGATAAATTGCTCTATATTTTAGCTATTCTCGAAACACCGGGTCATAGATATATAAACTACTATGCTTTGTTTGAAAACAATGTTAGAAGAGTTTATTTCGGAGAAAACAATGAAAACATAGCTATAATAGCTCCAAAAAATCTACTTAATACTCAACAATTAAATGCCACGATAGTCTTCTATAATCAAGGAGAATTTTATTGTTTAAACGAGTCTTCATACGAAGAACCAAGGAAAATAACTGGAAACAACATAGAGTTCTATAGAGTTTACATGAGGTATGTTACTAGTCTCAATAAAACAGTTATTTACAATAATATTGAATATAGTGTATACAATTTAACACTATATGTTCAAGAAAAAATCACAAGAGTTAGGATAAGACCTGATTATGAGGAAATAGAGGTTTCTACTGATGAACATAGAATAAACGTATACTCTCCTATATATAATCTCGTTTTAGCAGTACTATACGATAATGTTGGAAATATATATGTAGCTGAATGGTATCCACATAGACTAGTGTTTGGTTACGATAATCCGGGTGAAATACCTGTTTCTTATATGACTACTGTTGTTAGACTAGGTATGATTGATTACGTAGTAGTGATCAGTATGTGGAGGTCGTATCTATGAAGAGTCAAGTATTAATCATATCTAGTTATTTAGCTGTAATACTCATGGTATTAACAACACTGATTTACATGGTTTTCATATTACCGTTTACAACAATCCGTATAGAGACTAATTCGTTGAGTTTAGATATGTATCAAATACTGATATCTCGAGGCGAGTGGACTGCAGAAGATTTAGCTAATACTTTAATTAGGAGATATAAATTTGAATATGTTAATGTAAGTATAATTACATACGATATTTTGAGAAACAATAGTATAGTTTACCGAGATTATGCAGTATATATTCCCGTTGAATTCGATAAAACTAGTTTGATAATAAATCGTTATACTTTTTCAATACTATATAGAAATGGATACTATAAACAATACGTTATTGAGGTGGGATATAAGTGAAAGGACAGTTACCTATAATTATAGCTATGATTTTAGTTAGTTCAATCATGTTATCTAGTCTTTATTTCATAACAACTATCAATACTGGAGTATTCAATAGAACAATATCTTACGAGAATTTCGAATGGATTCTTTTAGATAACGAGTTAGATAAGTTAACGTATATTGCATTGAGAAATGCAAGCTACTATGCTGATAGAAAATTCGATTCACTATGTAATGAAACATCTCCAAGTTTTAACTTACAGTATTGCTTGAGCGAAGCAAATAGAGAAATGAACAATAGAATAAATTGGATTTTAAACAACTGGAGTATGTTAAAAATAATCGAAGGCTATATTGTTGAATTTAAACAAATTATTGGAGAATACTATGTAGACAAAGGATATGGATATAGTAGGTTAAACTACACCGTTATTATAACTAATAGAAATGGTGAACTCAGAGTATTTAATAAAAAACTAGTAGCATATCTCTACGCTAGCATAAGAGCAACAGAACTTGATAAAAATCTACCAAATAATCTTCCACCAGGTCAGTTGAAGAATATTTACCTGAGACTTGGTAAAACTAATTTCACGTTAACATATATCTATAATCTAACATCATTTATAGTTGAAAACGACGTAGTAATGTACTACTATATTTCACCAAGAGAGTTCGACAGTATTACTAGGAAATTCCGAGGAAGATTCTTAAAAGGTGAGTTAAGTAATCTATCTTATAGCTTTGATACGGCTTACTACATAGGTCGTGGAGAAAACATAGCTGTATCAACACTCTCAGTATATATTGCTAATCTAGATGAATCTAAGTTAAGAGATCTAATGTTTGCATTAATAAATCTACATAGATTAGTAAAACAATCTAGCTTTACTGTTGCAATAAGTATAGAAGGCATTTTTGTTAGAGCTATTTTAGAAACATAGTTTAGAATTAATAACAGGAATATTTCAATAACACTTTGTTAAAATATTTGATTGTATTCTCAGATTATTAACCAGAGATTAATACTAAATGTATTTGTTGCAATAATACTGTATTTTAATTAATTTTAGAAACATTATTATCAATATATATAAAAAGTTAATAACAATAGTAAAGATATTTAAACTTATAGGTAGAATATGTTATATAATGGTGATTGAAATGAAAGCTATATCTCCAGTTATAGCTACTGTAATAATAGTAGCTGTAGCTATAGCGATATCAATAGCAGTAGCACTCTGGTTAACAGGATTAGTAGGAGCTTTCACAGGTGTAGAGAAATTAGAGATAATAAATTCATATGCTGAGCCGACTGCAACTGGATATAATATAGTTATTGTTATTAGAAATACTGGTACAAAAACTGCTACAATAGATATGGTTCTAATCAATAACAGACCATATGACGTAGCAGGCTTACCTATAACACTAGGAACAGGTGAGTCAACTACAATATCATTCACTTATCAGGGTTCTCCTGGTCAAACATTAAGTATCGTTATACATACAGCTAGTGGTGGACAATATCCAACAACGGTAACTTTACCATAATATTCTTTTTTAAATAGAATTCATCTTTTTTCTTTTTCAACTAAAAAGTAGTAAGTTTTTATTATTCTTACCCTTCTCATCTAATTTTATCGTAAACGGGATCAAGTTTAATAACCACACTTTTCATTGATCATTGTTGAGAGTAATTGGTGTTAGATATGAGTATGGAGAGGAAAACTACTAAAGAAATTGTTCTAGATGTTTTGAAGAAAGAGAAGAGACCTTTGACTCCTAAAGAAATCCAGAGTTTGACTAATCTAAATTACAATACTATTCGGGGTAGATTACAGGATTTAAAGAAAGCTAATCTTGTTGTTAGAACTGAAGCGGGCTGGATTTATAAAGAATATTCCGGGGAGATTAAAGTAGAAGAATTTACAAAGAAGAGGAGAAGGAGGAAGAAAGAATAATATTTTTTTCACATTCAATTAACCATCTCAATCTCTTTAATAGGTTTTTATTTTTAAATAAGTGTTTAGAATAATTAATTTAATATCATTTCCCAAATCTATTGCTTGCGGTGTTTATTATTGAATGAGAGTAATGCATATAGTTTCTACAGTAGATTTAATTGGAAAGAGATTAGCGACCCTATTTACAACTACGTCTACTTCAACAGAGAGATTGAGGAAAAAATTATTAATCATATTCTACTACAGAGACTTAGATATATCATGCAGCTTCAAACAGCTCATCTAGTCTATCCCGGTGCTGTTCATACTCGTTTTCAACACTCTCTCGGCGTTATGCATCTCGCCGGCTTTATGGCAGAGGATCTTTTGAATAAAGTTTTGAATTACTATGGAAGAGAGTATTTAGATGACTATAGTGTTGATTCTTTAATACAGGGTATTAGGATTTCAGCACTGTTACACGATATTGGACATGCTTGTTTCAGCCACTCCTTCGAGGAAATTGTGTTATTTAATAAAGATAGCGTTCCGGTTGAAGTATGTAATCACGAGAGAATTGGTTATAAACTTTATGAATTAATGCTTAAAGACATGGTTTCTAGTTTTGAAAGAGAATATGGTTTAAGTAATTTAGATGATATTGTAACAAAAATACTTAGTGATGAAAAACCACGTGAAAAGATATTACAGCTACTTAAATGGGTTTTAAAAGATAGTTTATATCCAGCTGATATACTCGACTACTTGTTGAGAGATAGCTATTACACAGGTACACGTGAATATGGTTATATCGATTACAGTAGATTAATTAGAAATACTTATCCGTTTTTCGAGAATAATAATGTTCTACTAATGCTAGACCGTAATGCTTGGGGTGTTTTCAGAGCATACTTGTATGCTAAAGCTAATATGTATGAACATGTTTACTTACATAGTGTTAACAGAGCTTTTGATAAACTATTACAAGAGATACTGGATTTAATGGATCAGGATTTTAGATTCATAGATAGAGTGTTGAAAATACTTGAAGGTGAACCAGAAGATTACCTTGTTTTAACAGATGCTTACATGTATTCAACCATGCTTGTTAAAGCACTAACGGGGAAAGATAAATTAAGCGAATTGACACGTAAATTACTAGTCGAGAGAAAACCTGTTTGGAAAAGACTCGGTAAGGAGTACATTCTTGGAAACTATCGTGGAGTACATGTTGTTAAACATATACTTGAGCTTATTTTCAACCGAGAGTTTAGAAAGAGTATTGAGAGGAAAATATTAGAGAATATTTACGATAAATTGAAAACACGATCTATTGATGAAAATGATCTATGGATTGATGTAGTCAATATATCACCAGTACCTGAAACAGCTCTTCTTCCAGGTAAATCAAGTAGTAAGAGTAGTGAAATACTAACTCTATTCATGTGTAAGAAAACATGTTCCCGGATAATTAAGGATATTGAAATTAGATTGATCGAAGAGGGTTTGCCGTTAATGAGTATTTTCAGAGTATATGTTAGGAGAGATAAATATAATCCAGAGTATGAATCAATAGTTACTAATATCGTTAGAAATACTATTGAAGAAGATTTGAAATTAATGGAGTATGAAAGAGAGTATGAAAAGATAATAGAAAGCATATACAGCAGTTTATCGATAAACGAGTATAATAGAAGAGTAACTAAGTAGATTTTAAAATATTCGACAATTTTACCAATATTTTCAACATTTTCAATATAGTTACGTTCAACAATCGTTCTCAAATTTGTAGAAATTTTATTATCAACTTGTTAAACAATACTTCATGAGGCGAATAAGACTATAATGGCATAAATTAAACCACTCTTCAGTTAATTAATACGCTTAATCCATATGAGCGTTAATAATCTAAATTAATTCATAAGTAATTTTATGAAAACCCTATAGCATCTTCTATGAAATTACGGAGTAATCAATGATGAAGTGAAACAGATCGTTATCGTGTTTATTTATAACAAACGCTTATGAAACAGACTAGTGTTTTAGAACTATTCGAAATGATATAAATAAGATTGTTTTAAACATATTGATTATTAGGTAGAATATTATAGCGTTGAATAATTGTGTTGAAACATTCGATTCAAATATTCTAATTATTATTCAAACTCAATGGTTTTAACAAAATTTTAGATTTCAATAAGTTGATTAAAAGAGTAATTTTAATAACATTCTTTGAGTAAAGTATATTATGTTATTTAATTTAAAATAAGTTATATGATCTTTTAAACAAGTTTATTAATTAACGGTGGTATTATTGAGTACTTGGTCATGGATCTCGGGTAGAAGGGAGAGAGAAGTATTACTACATAGTATTGAACATTTAACTATTATACGTCATATAGCTGAACATATGAAAAACATGGCTTTATTCATTAGAAATAAAGAATTCGATAAAGCAACGGATGAATATAGAAATATATTTAGATTGGAGAAAAATGCTGATGATATTAAGAGAAGATTGATCGATGAATTAAGTAAAGGTGTTTTCCATCCTCTTGATCGCGAAGATTTACTTAGACTTGTATTAACTTGTGATGATATAGCTGCATATATTAAATCATGTGGTAAGAAACTTGAGATAATTATTGAAGCTAAACAGAGTATACCAGATGAGTTTATTGAATACTATATTGATGTATCATCAAATATTACTAATGCTGTAGATTATATTATAGAATCAATAAAACATCTTCCTAGTTCTATAAATAAAGCAATCGAGTATACGCATAAAATCGAAGAAATCGAGGAAAAGATAGATGAATATAGATATGAATTCTTGAAGAAAATTGTATTTAAATTCAGCGATAAAATCGATATCCATTATCTATTATTGAAAGAAGCAATAGATGATTTAGAAATGGCTAGTGATAAATGTGAAGATGTCGGAGATATTATTAGAACAATAGCTGTATCTCACAGTTAATCATAGATAACTCTTATTAGATTACAATCGTTTTCTAGTAAGACAGTTATATATCTTCAACGGGGGTTTGTTTATTGAAAATACTATTATTTGGATTAGCTAGTAGTCTTCACGATCGGGAATATTACATTAATAAATATAAAATTGTAGTAGATCTAGTCAATAAACTAACGTGTGAATTGAATCTAAAAATTGATTATATAGATAATCCAATAACTGATTATATTAAACTTGAAGATTACGATCTATACATTGCTGTTTATTTAACTGGTGGAACGAGTACTCTAGGTTTTAGATTGATAATGGATAAGATGAAACCAGTTGTTTTAATAGCTTCAGGTGAACATAATGCTCTGGCATCAGCACTTTCCACTAGAAGTAGATTAGTTGAAAACAATATTAAAAACTACTTGATTCCAGTTATTGATTCAAATGATTTATTGGAAAAAATGAGTTACATAATTAAATCTATTAAAGTAGTTAATGATTTAAAGAATCTCCGTATACTAGAAATAAATGAGAACGGTTTTGTTAGTAGAGATGGTTTAAAATATATTGAGAGAATTGGTGGAATTATTGAAGCTATGAGTTATAGTGAATTAATGAATAGAGTGAATAAAGTTGATCAAAGTGTTATAAATAAACTTGTTGACGAATTGAGTAGAAGATACGGTATTAATGGAGATAATCGCTTTATAAATATTGTTAAATTAATACATGTTGTTGAGAACATTGTATTTGAGAAGAATATAGATGTTGTTTCAATAGATTGTTTTCCATTCATAGTAAAAACAGGTTTCACTCCGTGTCTACTAGTATCATATTTAACTGCTAAAGGTATTCCTGTTATTTGTGAAAACGATTACCTTAGTCTACCTCTAATGTATATAGCGTATAGAATAACCGGTTATCCTGGATGGATTTGTAATCCCAGTGGTTATACGAATAATGGTTTAACAAGATTTGCTCACTGCACTATTGCTGATAATCTATGTTTAGATTTAAAAACAATCGAACATTTTGAATCAGGTAAACCATATGGTTTAACATGTAGATTTAAGTATGATAACGTATTGCTAACTAGATTCAGCATAGATTACACTACTCTAAGGATTTATAAAGGAAAAGTTATCGAATCAGGATTACTAGATCAGAATTATTGTAGAACGCAATTATTGATCGAGATCCGTGGTTTAAATCCATTGAATTTCTATAGAAATGCTTTTGGAAACCATCATGTTTTAATAATTGATGAAAATAAGGTTATAGACTATCTTGATTTCATATCATGGTGGATGAATTGGAAAATAGAAATCGTAAACTAAGCGAAATCGGTGAGAAGAAGGCTATATACGATATTATATCTAAGTACATATCTAAACCAGTTTATGGTGAATATCTCTATTTTCCAGAAGATTGTAGAGATATTTATCCCATAGCTCCACGTATACTATTCAGTATAGATGGTTATTCTATAAAAAGCGCTAAGCTACCTTGGAGAACACTAAGCGACATAGGATGGTGTGCTGTAGTAAATGCGATAAGCGATCACGTTTGTAAAGGTGGATTACCACGAGATATCGTTGTTTCAATTGGTTTAACGGGTGAAAATACTATAGGTGATCTAGAAGACTTAATGAATGGAATAGAAGATGCTGTAAAAACATATAGATTAAGACTACTCGGTGGAGATTTAAACGTAACAGCTGATCCATGGATTAACGTAGCTGTATTAAGCTATACTTCTATTAAAAAACCTCCACGTAGATGTTGCGGTAAATCAGGTGATCTAATCATAGCTACAGGTATTTATGGTGCAATGGGTTTTTTATCAATACATGGTTTAGAAGAATCAATGAATATTAAATGGATTGTTGAAAATACGCGTAGACCTATTGTATACTTGGAAACAGCTTTTATTATATCACAATACTATAGATTCATAAATGCATCAATGGATTCTAGCGATGGTTTAGGCTATACTCTACTAGAACTATCACGTTTATCTAATAAAGGAATATTGCTTAAAAACTATCCGAGATACTATAGTGAATTAGATAAAATATGCGGTAGTGAAGAATGTATATGGAAATATGTTTTAAACGGTGGTGAAGAATACGGATCTGTAATAGTTATCCAAGAGGAATATGTTAATAGAGTTGTAGATTATTTGAATAAACTACGTATTCCACACGAAGTTATCGGTAAGTTTATAAATAAACCACCGCATTTATACTATGGTGATACCATTCTAGATGATTATGTTAAACAATGGGATCAGTTTAAAGGATGGATTCAGAAAACTACAATTATTTAAATATTATCTGGTAAACATTATAGTAGAAGACTACTGGTTGATAACATGTATTTAAAAAAACTATATATAAGTAAATTTAGAGGTATTGATGAAAAAGAGATAGATTTCAATAAACGTTTAAATATTTTAATTGGTAGTAGAAATAGTGGTAAAACAAGTATTGTCGATTCACTACTATTTCTACAGAAATATGTTCTGACTCCTACTTATAGTTTAGAACCATTACTACACACGTGGTTTACATCATCGTTAACATACATGGGTTCAAGAAAAACAAGTATATTGGTTAAACTAGAAGATAATAGAGACGAGTTATTTCTCGAACTAGACATTGATATTAAGAAGAACACTATTGAAGAGAAATATGTATATAAAGACACTATTCTAGGAGTAAGAGAAGGTAATTGGGTAGTTTACAACATCTACATTGACAGTTCTAAATCCATATTGAAAGAAGCTGAGAAACTGGAAGAAAATATATGGGAGAGTTTTGAGAAGAAAATGATTAAATTCATTAATCCATTTAATAAAACGATCACTGGTACCATTAATGCTTACATACTCTACTATGGTTTTAAAACAGCATATGAAACTCTACCATCTAGTTTAGCTAATACATTACTTGAAGGAGTTAAAGATTTGAAAGATAAAAATAAAGAATTACTTAAGAATCGCTTAGTTGAATTATTGAGAAACGTTTTTAAAATAATATATTTACTAAGAAGTTCTATTATAGTAAGAGGTATTGATTATAAAAACGCTATTGGTCCATCTAAACTACGTGGACATGTAGTTGATCCTTATTGTTCAAATCTACCTTGGATTATATATAGTATTCAAAAAAATGGGAGACTATATTATATAAACAATTGTCTAAAGAAAATGGGATTAGAAGAGAGGATTAGAGGAGTTGAGAAAACTATTGACCGTAGATATTACTTGGTAATATCTAGTGATAAGTACATTATTACACGTGAAAGCATATCTCTAAGTATTGTAAAATCAATTATAATATGTCTATCATTTTGTTATCCATCTAATCTAGTTGTTATAGATGATTACGACGAGTACTTAGATGAAGAACTGTTGATCAATTCTTTAAAGTATATGAAAAACGTGGATAGACAAATTATATTAACTACTAGGAGGAGTATTGATGAGAAATATATTGATTACGACCATAGTATTGTAAAACTAAATATTTAGATTTAATTAAACGTGGTGTTTAAAATATTTGTTTAACGTAAAAAATGGTTTATTAACAAGTATATGGTTTAAATTATTTGAAAGCACAATCGTACTTCTCATAATGTATTTAATATTCGTAAATATTACTAAAGATAACTATATACTATCTTGTATACTCATTCCAACTTTTTTCCTAACATTATACGTTGAATATACTTTTAAAACACCATGGCCTCGTATACTACTACCTTTTAGTCTAGGTAATTCAACACTTCTTGCTTCAATAATGTTTAAAGGAGTTTTTAATAATCCGTATGTTTATAAATGGATTATCGTATGTTACGCTATTGCTTTATTCACACTATTCCATGCTTTATCTAGAATGTTCAGTATATTCTTAAGTGAGAGGAAAAGTCGTTTCAGAGCAATTCTTGACGGCGTTTTGATCGATACAATTGTCTTCATAATAGTATCTAGTCTATTAGCATCAATACTGATCTACTATAGAGCGATCATATTATTATATGGAATTATGCTTGTTATAGGAGAAATACTTGTATTGATTCTAATTCCATGGATAACGCGCAGATACATTATATACGGTTTATTCGAGAGAAGAGTTGCTGTAATGGGTTATTCACATCCACGAGATATTCAAATAGAGAATTTCTACTTCGAATTATCGTCAATAGCCGTTATATTCATACTTATAGTTCCAGCATTAATAGCTTATACATCAACAACATTAGAGAAGAGAGCATTTATACCACTAGCTTTACTTAGTGTGTATGAATTACTAACAATGTCTTTCTACGCATTAACATATTTAACTGGAATACATGGTTCATTCATAGAATCTCTAGTTGGAGATAGATTAGCCGGTATCGAATACGGTTGTGTTGTTACTAAGTGGCGGGATATAGCTTGGTTTATAAATAATAGTTTAATATATTATTTGAGAATGAAGTACTTATCAGCACTCTACATGTTATTCCAAGGTCTTGAACTATTGAGTTTCAGAGTTGGGAATAAGAAGCTTTACTACGGTTCAATAGCTGAACTGATGAGTGAAGGTTTCAATATAGTGATGAAGAATAATCTACTTTCAAAATACGTGTTAGTGAAATTCCTAGTAGATGCGATAGAATTGTTTAAAGAAAATAATATATATGTTATAGAACCTAAAGTGCATGGTTTAATCAACAATAGTGCCCTCGAAGACAATCTAAAGAAATGTTTAGGCGGTATTGTAAACATTTATTGTAAATTCAATGAATTAGGAGAAATATCTATTTCAGAGATAAAGAGAACCATTGCTATCGCAATTCGTAGATTAGAGAATTTAATGAGTAAAGTAGATGACGAAAACAAGGAGTATGTAAAGAACTATATCGATAAATTAAGTGAACTGTTGAATAAAGAAAAATATAGTGTAGAGGATTTCGAAGAATTTGTTGAGAAAAGAGTTTTAACAATAAATATGTTTAGAAACTATCTAGTTCACGGACAGTTGTTTAAAAATGCTATTGTATATAAAGGTAGTAGAGTAGCTGCTGATAGGTTTTTAAATAAACCATCAGTATTGTACGCAGTATATACGTTATTGATAACGATGATTTTAACAAAATATCCTGAACTACATATTCAAAAATAATTGTTATCGTAGAATTAGTAAATTGAATAGCTTCAACTCTGAATAGTTTTTTCCTCAGCAAGATTTATAAACAATAGTTGAATTAATCATTCCCAAGGTGTGAGGAGATGTGTTTTAACACGTGTTTCTAATACAGATCTAATATGTAAATCCATATTCTCGTCTAAATCTTATTCAAAGAAAGTGAAAATTAAGGGATGGATAGCTAGTAAATATCAAGACTACATTCTTCTGAGAAATTATTGTTGTTTCATAAAATGCTATACTGATAGAGATAAACATAGTGAACTATACAATCTACCATTAGAGACTCTTATTGAAGTAGAAGGTGTTTTGAAAAACGATTGTTTAAAACTATATACGTATAAAGTATTGTTCAAACCAGTTAATGAAAGAAAAGTCGATTATTTGAAAACAGATATTGAACCAGTTGAATTCGCTAGAAATAGTATATGGTATTTTAGAAACCCTTTATTTAAATACACTGTAATCATACAATTCCATATCCTCAGATACGTGAGAGAATATCTTGTTAAAAACGGATTCGTAGAACTACTACCTGTATTGATAAGTCCATCGAGTGACCCCGGTTTAAGAGGTGCTAGAAAACTTAAGACGACATACTATGGAGTTGAATATGAATTAACTAGTAGTTTAATAATGTATAAACAATTAAGTGTAGCGATATTTCCTAAAATATTCTACGTAGCTCGAAACATACGTGAAGAACCTGTTGAAAATATTGAGACAAATAGACACTTATGTGAATTTACACAAATAGATATTGAGCAAGCACACTCAGATATAGATACAGTTATGAAAATAGCTGAGAAACTACTATATTTTGTAACCAAGAAGATTGCTGATAAATATAGTGATATTATAACCGAGAGAATAGGTTTAAGAAGAGAACCCGTTGTTTTAAAACCACCATTCCCTAGAATTACGTATGATGAAGCTATAGAATTAGCTAGTAGACTAGGTTTTAGCATTAAATGGGGTTGCGAATTAAGCTACGAGGCTGAAAAAGCTTTATCAAATTATTTCAAAACACCGATCTGGATCACGAATTATCCTACAATTAGTCGTGGTTTCTACTATTTACCGTTAGAAAACGATCCACGTTATAACCAAGATTTTAACTTAATTCTACCAGATGGATACGGTGAAGTTATTGATGGTGGTTCAAGAGAATACAGATACGAATTTCTGAACGAGAGGATTAAGAAGTTGGGGGAACCTATTGAAAAATACAGTTGGTTCTTAGAGTTAGCTAAACAAGGAGCATTAACACCTAGTAGTGGATGGGGTTTAGGATTAGAGCGTTTAACAATGTATTTAACAGGTCATAAAAACATTGTTTACACAACTATGTATCCGAAACCACCTGGTTTAGTGAATGTAATATAGATTCTAAGCTCTATGAAAACACTTCATAGAGAAAATCTTCAAAAAAAATCTGTTTCTTTTTAAACAAATATTTTCTATTAAAACCTAGAATAGAAGAGGTTATTGATTCTCAAACCGGTGTTTTCTATTTGAGATTGACAATACTAGGGATTTATCTAGCATTATTGAATGTACTCGATCTATTATACAATCTTATTGGAATTAAATTGTTTAATTTTAATTACATAAATCTTGGTTTATTTAATACACTATGGACTATTGTATATGTAATCTCAATCAGGTTTACGAATATATTTGTTGATAGAGGCATTTTTAGAAAAATAGTATCTGTATCTATTTTATTTAATATATTGATGACAATATCTATACTTCAATCGATTTATACGGGAAACGTTATCCTCTACTATCTGTCATACTGTATTTACGCTATAGTTATTTCTCAAACAAGACTACCGATTTATACGTCTATATTAGAATACTATGATAGTGATAAATGGAGTATTGTAAATAAAACTCTATTATATAAAACAATTATTTTTGAAGGAATTTTTCTAGTAGCTTATTCTCATATTGATATCAATAGGATAATCGAAAATCTCTACATGTTTTTAATAATGATTATTTCCCTTGGTTTTATAACAGTATATGCAATTCCTCAACCAATATTTCCCATAGAGAGAATTGTTTATAAGATCGAGAAAAGTATTAGTAAAATGCTGACACCAACTAGATCTAGTTTTATAGTTAGTTTCCAACCAATGTATTTACCAGATAAATTCAGTATTTACAGCGATCTGTTAAGTAAGAGCTTTATTAATAAGAAAGAAGTTTTAACTATCTTATTCTTTCTCAAAATAAGCAATGAATTATTATTCACACCATTACCTTTAATATTATTGAGTAAAATAGGTGTAAGTTTAACGAATATTCTACAAGTGTATGGTTTAGCAAAATTAATGACTTTCACACTAATGATTGCTTTAAATCCAAAACCATTAAATCCTATTTCAATTACTTTAGCAATATTTATGAGAGCGTTTTCTGCAATAATACTACTTACATTTGTAAACAATATCTATATGATAACAGCGTTGATCACGTTAATATTCTATTCAAATGCAGTACTGGATGCCTGTTTATACAATCTATATCTTGAAACAAGTAGTGGCTATAGAACAGGAGACTATTCTATTATAAGCGAATTAGCTTGTTTAACAGGTTCAATCTCATCTGGTTTCATAATAACATATACCGGTTCGTTAACAATACTTCTACCTATTTTAATCTCAACAATTACATTTACACGTATTTTAAAAAAGATCTAGATAATAGTCAGAGCCCGCTATTTAATAAACATTCATCGCCTCTTAAAGAGGCTTTTTTCCCGGGTTCTTCTTCATCCCATGAATAGATAATGTTTATTAACCTTTAATTAAGTTTAGATATATCGAATTCAGATATATCGAAATTAGATAGTGGTGTTAGATTGAATCTCGGTAAATTGATTGTAAAACACTCAATAATTATTATCATAATCTGGATTGTTTTAATAACAGTATCTACACCAGCATTTTTTAGACTAGAAGAAGTAACTCTATATAGAGCTGAAAGATTATTACCAAGCGGAGTTGAAAGCGAGAGAGCTGCTAGAGAGTTAGCTAGGATTACCAATAGAACAGGTGGTTCGGTAACACATGAAATGATTCTAATTACTGGAGTTAACGTATCTGATCCAAGATTGATCGATTTCGATAGAGAATTATCGAATAATATAGAGAAATACGTTATCGACTACAATAGTGTATATAAAATAGCTCGTGAAGTATTTAGAGATATTGATCGAAATCTATATAATTCAACACTAACTCTCTATTATTCAATTAATCAAATAATTCCATTTCTAGATTCAATGCATAGAAATGGATTGATTATAATTAATCTATTAAACAATACTCATATTTTTCTAATCGTATTATGTAGATATTACGATAATTTTAATTCAACTCAGATTAAAGAATATGCTTATCAATTATATAATAATTTATCAATGATACCGTTTGCTTATAATTACTCGAGTAATCTATACAAAGATACTTTAACTAAATTAAACAATGCTAGGAGAACGCTAGATTACTCGATAAACACGATTAGCTACAACTATACTTTTACTTTATTCAGTGTATTGAGAATACATTATTATCTATTGAACAATAGTGTTTATCAAAATAGTTTAAATAAAACAATTATTGAAGAACTAATAAACTACACGAGGTTATCCAACTATACTGTAGACGAAGTACTTATTAACAAGACATATGAGTATGTTGTTGAAAAAGGATTTGAGAACATAAGTATTGATGATCTAATTGAATTAACTATAATGTTAGTTAAAGAATATGTTGAACAGCAAAAACAATTACAACGAGATTTTATGGACAAATTCTTAACTACATATAGTGGTTTATACAATAACATTGTTTTTACTAAAAACTGGAGTTTAGAATACTTTCTAAACGTTCTTAGAAGTGATAATGTTTTAGGTCAGATCGAGTTATTGAATGAATTAAAAAACATTAATAATACTATTTATCCAATAGCTGTCAAGGAATTTTCTAGAATTGCTTCGGAAATAACCATTAGACAATACGGTTTCCCCGTTGAATTAATTGATGTTATTGAAAAATACTATTTAGACGAAATAGATCTTTATATAGCTTCTCGCGAAATTACTAGAGTTAGAATTATTTCACTAACAGGAATTAGAGAACTAAGTGTGTTAGCTGATATTGTTTATAAACATAACGGTAATTACTCGTATAATGCTATATACGATTTAGTTTACAATATGTTTCAGCTAATTGATCTAGCTCACATTGTTAATATTGATATTAGTTTAACCAAGATATCTTCAGAATACGTTAATTTAACTAGATTTTACACAGTATTATCTAAGCTTATCGCTGATAGGATTTGGAGTAATAGATTGGATCAAGACTTTGTATATAGACTATTAATTGGTTTTCCGATAATTATTTTTACAACATGGTTTAACGATAACCCTGATCTGGTTAATGATATACTTTACAACTCTATTCTCGTTAACAATATTATTAATGAAAATTATAGACCAGGTGATTATTCTCCTATATTGAGTACTATGGAAATGATTATTAAAAATACAGATTTCAATCTTATTAACTATTTATTTAACAATACTATTCTATTTGAAAAAATGTTATTAAATAAGAGTGAAATAACGTTAATAATTATACGTAGATTATTTGAATTACCAGTTAATGCTTCGACAATTGACTATATTAATTTAATTGTTGAAACAATAATGCTAGTAGAAAATAGAACAATACTATTTCCAACAAAAAACATTGTAGATTTGATTTATAAAGTTATTAATGGTATGAAACCTTTAGATGCTATAGTATATTATCTCAATAAATCGATTCCACCAGATATTGACTTTGCTGTCTACACTTATTATTTAAATAAATCTATTTCAATGAAAGATCCATTGATACTATATAGTTTTCTAAGAGATCATTATTTAGAGAACTTGCTTAACGATCTCATTAATAGATTTATAAATATAATGGTTTCAGAAAGTTTAGATGCATTTATTATAACAGTAATACCTCTCGGTAATAGTTTGAATGAGAAAGTTGATAATTTGTATAGAGTATTAAATATTGTTAACGAGACATTACGTAGAATGGGTATAGAACCAAATTACGTAGGCGTAATTGGTGATAACGTTTTAGGTTACGATATGACTGTTCACACTAAGAGAGATATGAATAGAGTTCAATTCATATCAATTATTGCACCGATTTTAATTGCATTAGTTTTGATAACTGGTTTCCTAGCAACAGTTGTCCCCTTTATAGGAATAGCTACTTCATTAACTGTATCAACTGGTTTAATATACTTACTAGCTTCAATGAATATAATAACAGTTTCTAGCTGGAGTAGAGTATTACTGATTACTACTAGTTTCGGACTTGGTATGGATTATACATCTTATATTATATTGAGATTTAAAGAAAAATATCCAGAGATCAGGGATAAAAGAGAAACAGTATGTGAAGCTATTAAATATGCATTACCAGCAATAATAGCAGCTTCATCAACAGATATTGTCGGATTCGCAGTTATGAAACTTGCATGGGAGTTTCCATTGATAGCTTCAATAGGCGAGACAATTCCTATAGCTATAATAATAGTACTGCTTGTTTCAATAACTTTCACACCCGCGATACTAGCTCTTTTTGGTGATAAGAAATGGTTCTGGTGGCCACATAGTATAGATAAACCAATTAAGAGGAGTTGGAGAGGTTTTGAACTAACACCTAGAAGAGTTTATATACTTTTATCTATTACTCTAGTGCTCGTAGCTACTGGATACATTGGTTTTACTCAATTCAGAGGTAGCCATGATTACAGCGTATTCATACCACAAAACACTATTAGTTATAAAACTTATATTGAGTTTCAGAAATACTTTCCAAGCGGTAAATTCATACCAGTATATGCAGTATTCATACTTAGAGAGAACTATAGTGTCTACGATGAAGTTGTTAGAAAAGACTTGGAGAGAATAGTGTTAGAAATAAGTAGTAGAGAGTGTGTTAGTAATGTATATAGTTTTATCAATCCTGGAGATAAAGACTCTAAAAGCTTCGTAAGTTTAGACAATAAGTCTATGTTTATCGAGATAATCCTCAATATACCTCCATTGTCTAGAGAAGGCGTTGACACGGTTAGTGAGATAAGAAAATATTTGCATTCTTTGAAAAATGATTGGATAAATGAAATCTTAGTAGGTGGTTTACCAGCTTCTAGTAGTGAGATTGAGGAAATGCTTAACAATATTTTCTGGACACGTGTATTTCCAGTTGCTTTCATACTTATGTGGATATGTATGGCAGTAAGTTTCAATAGCTTAATGATTGGTTTAATAGCATTAATAACGATAATAACTGGTTATTTAATGGGTATATCGACAGTTGTCTATATTGCTAATAGTTTAAACCAACCTGTTTTATGGTTTCTAACTCTATTAACACTACCCGCGGTACTAGGTGTTGGATTGGATTACAATAGTTTTTATGTTAATAGACAGAGATATGAATTAATGAATAGAAACAATAGTTACGAAGCATCTAGTTTAGCTATTAAAACAGTCAGTCACTTAGTTATAGGATTGGGGTTAATAGTTACAGCTACATATGGGTCTATAATAACCGGTAGTAGCTGGGGTTTACGTGAGATAGGAATAGCGTTGTCAACAAGCGTTTTCGTAACGACAATATTGTCATCAATAGTATTTACACCAGCAATACTAGCTTTAATGAATAAGAAAGCATGGTGGCCTGGTTCAAAAAGGTGGAGTAGATGAGAATCAACATATTAAAACTATTTGTT
The DNA here is from genome assembly GCA_038897715.1 of Desulfurococcaceae archaeon. Taxonomy (GTDB): domain Archaea; phylum Thermoproteota; class Thermoprotei_A; order Sulfolobales; family Desulfurococcaceae; genus JAWAVV01. The sequence continues at coordinate 307,219 of JAWAVV010000001.1, read as the reverse complement.
CTACTACTTATAGATTACTATAGTCCACATGGCTATGAGTTAATGAAGAAAATAAGTGATTTAACAAACAATATTTTAAAACCAGGTCCGGGAACAATTTATCCATTGTTATTTCTATTAGAGAAACAGGGATTGATACGTAAAATAGTTGATAATGGTAGAAAAAGATATTGTTTAACAGATCTTGGTAGGAAGTTTTTATACTCTAATCTAGATCGATTGAAGAAAATGATAGAAGAGCTTAATAGAATTATTGAAATAGAATTGAAGAGAAAAGAGATCTACGAGTCTAATCATGGGAATTAATTATCGATAAATAATTTTTTTAAACAAAATACATGTTTTAAATATTATTTCAGTGATTAAAACATATAGAAATCTAAAGAATCCTCTTTCTTTTAAAGTCAATATTAATCTAAACCAATTGATACTCATTATTAAATAAGATATGTAAAGTGTAATTATTATTAAAATAGGTATAGTGATATAGAACGGTAAGTAACTCAAGTTTTCAACTAACAATATTGCTAGCGAACTATAGTAAACAGCTATACTGGATACAATCAATTTACCTAATAGTAGTGCTAAAAAATATTTTCTAAGATCATATTTCATGACACCAATAGGTATAAAAACTACATCATCGGGTAAAGGTAGTGATGCGAAGATAAAAATAGTTATAAAAGTTGATTTAACAAAGTGTTTGCTGAAAAACTCGAGATTTTTCCTAGATTCTTCTGAAACAATTTTTCTAAAACCAAATCCGATTAAATAAACTATGATTTTACCGAATGAAGCACCGAGTGCACTGAAAATAACAATCAGTATTTTTAAATAAACGTTTTTCACCAGACTAGAATACAATGCTATTACTAATAGATAAGGGACAGTGAAATACGGTATAGCATTGCTTATCAAAGATACTATAAATATACCTACAAGTCCGTATCGGTAGAGTAAGATGTTTAAATCTAACATATGACTCCACTTCTACATGATATAACATATCTACACGTTTCCAACATATCGAAAGATTTAATAACCAAATATGTTTATTTATGTTTATGAATAAATTGTTAGGTATACCTAACATTAGTGAGAAAGGTGTGATAACACTAGATAATCTACCAAGCGGTAGTAAAGCTAGAATTGTAGAAATAAGAGTTGCTAGTTTAAACATAGCTGATAGACTATATCAAATAGGATTCGTACCAGGATCAATAGTTGAAGTAGTCGCTAATTATTGTAAAGGACCGATCATTGTAAAAATACATGGTTGTGAAACTGCTATTAGTAGAGGAATTGCTAGTAAAATAATTGTCGAGAAAATAGATTAGGTGATTTTTTGCCAATTTGTTTTTTAAATAGAGAATCCGATAGTGCTAAGAAAAGAGATTTTAAAACAAAGATAAAAGTAGCTGTATGTGGTCAGCCAAATGTTGGTAAATCAACTTTATTCAATGTTTTAACTAATAGAAAAGTACTTGTAGCTAATTGGCCTGGAGTAACCGTTGAGAAATACGAAGGATTTAGAATACATAACGATATCCTGATCGAATTCGTCGATCTACCGGGAGTCTATGGATTAAGCTCTAATACTATTGAAGAACGGATTACTAAAAACTATATTCTAAGCTATGAACCGGATATTATCCTCGTTCTAGTTGACTCAACTATTCCAGAAAGAACATTCCTTCTAGCTCTACAACTCCTTGAATTGGGTAGTAATGTGCTAATAGTTTTCACTAAAATTGATGAAACACATAAGAAAGGAATACATATTAACTATAATCTACTCGAGAAGAAATTAAATACACCTGTTATCCCTGTCTCAGCTATTAGTAATCAAGGTATTGATGAGTTAATGAACAAGATAATTGATCTATATAATAGTAGGAGGAAATCTAAACAATTAGTTATAAACTACGGTGAACTAGAGCCTTTTATAGATAGCATTGTTAAAGTACTTGAGAAATACCAGAGTAAAGTAGTTTACCCAATTAGGTGGATTGCATTAAAAATACTAGAAGGAGATAAAGATATTGAAAGTAAATTAAGGTTAATTATTTCTAATGAAGATTTTGATAAAATAAAAAGTATTGTTAATGAAGTTGAAATAATGCTTAAGAAAAATCCTGTTGAAATAATATCTACACGTAGATTTCAATATATTTACGATTTATTTAGAGAAACTGTTGTGAGAAGAGATATTAAAACTTCTGTAGAACCGTTTTTATTCAAGTATATTTATAATCCATATATAGGTTTCATTATAAGTATTGGGATACTACTATCTATTTTTACACTAGCTTTCACTATTAATACTGGATTCCCATTAAACATACTGTTTAATTCCATTGGTTTTAAAAGACTAGCTAGTTTAATCGAAGAATACAGTATTAGCAGCTTGATCGATAAACTAATAGATCAAGTAGGATTCATTATCTATAAAACATTTGGTGAAAACACGTATACACATCTAGTAGTTAACGGTATATTGAAAGGTTTTGGAGGAATAGTATTATTCCTACCGTTAATAATGATCGTATCGTTAACAATGGCTTTACTCGAGGACTCCGGCTTAGCTCCTAGAATAGCTGTTGGATTACACACTTCATTATCTAAAATAGGTGTTTCAGGCTATGCTGTTTTCCCAATGATTCTAAGCTTAGGATGTAATGTACCTGGTTTGATAAACACTAGATCTATACCTGATAGACTCGAACGTTTAAGGCTGTTATTAACACTATCTTTTATACCATGTCAAGCTAGATTAATAGTATTACTCGCTTTAGCGACTACTTTGAGTAAATTCAACAGTTTACTATTAATTATTCTAGGATATTTAATCGGATTTACTGTTTTCATCATTATTAATAAAATACTTTACATTATTGATAAGAAACGTGGATATAGTGTTTCAATAGAGATTTTGATGGAAATACCGAGTATTCATAAACCAATACCGAAAATCGTATGGTGGTTAACATGGAGTAATGTAAAGCATTTTCTAGTGAAAGCGGGGGTTGTTATCTTTACAGCTAGCGTTATAATATGGTTTCTAACTAGTTTTACAACGAATTTATCGTATACGGATAATCCTAACGAAAGCATTGGATCACAAATATCTCGATCACTTGTATTTGTTTTAAAACCAATAGGTGTTGAAAACAACTATTCTTGGATACCTGTATTTGGTTTAATCACAGGTTTTGTTGCTAAAGAGACTGTTGTATCAACACTTTTGATAACAACGGATAGCAGTAGTGTTAGAGAAGCTATTGGTAAAATTGGTTTAACCGATCCTCAGATCGTATCTTATACTTTGTTCACAATACTCTACATACCTTGTTTAGCAACTCTAGCAGTTATACATAGTGAAACCCGTTGTTTAAAATATACATTACTAGCTATTTTAATAATGTTTATTACAGCTTATACGATAATGATCTTATCGTATAATTTACTATTACTTTTAATTTAATCAACAAACTGTTATTACCATTATACTCCAAGACTATTAATAGTTTTCTATAGATAAAAGATTGTTATCAATAAGTATTTATTTCAGATCAATATTTTGATGAAAATAATTGGTGATTGTTTTGAAAATTGTTGTCGGATCTGATGATACATATAGTATTGCTAGATTTATTGTAGAATACTTGAAGTCGAAGGGTGTTGAAGTAATATTAGTTGGTGCTCTAAAGACGAATAAACCATATCCATGGCCGAAAGTTGGTTTTGAAGTAGGTGAAATAGTTTCTAAAGGTGAAGCTGATTACGGTATTGCCATATGTTATACTGGCACAGGTGTCTCGATAGCAGCTAATAAAGTTAAAGGAGTTAGAGCTGCTCTTGTAACCGATGCTAAGAATGCTGAAGGAGCTAGGAAATGGAATGATGCTAATGTTATAGCGCTAAGCGCTAGATTGACTAGTGAAGAACTAGCTAAGGAAATTATAGATGCTTTTCTAAACACTAGAGAAATAGATCCAGGGGAGAAGGAAAATATAGAGGAATTGAAGAAAAAAGATTGTGTTTAAAATATCTCTAATGTAAAATCTATCTACCAGCAACTCTCTCTAGAAACTTTCTAGCACTATCTACTTCATCACTTGAAGCCTTACCCTCTTCGTAGCAGAACCACCAATCGAAACACTTGTATTTCTTCAATCTCTCTTCAGCATCCTGTACTGTTGAAGCAGGAGGAATTATTAATGAATCCTTTATTAACTCGTTATTAGGCCAATTTGCTGGAATAGCTCTCTGGTATTTATCGAAAGCTTGTAATCCAATGATCATTCTAAGTATTTCATCAATATTCCTACCCAATTCTAGTGGATAGTATAGTATTGCTCTAATAACACCGTTACCGTCAACAATGAATACTGCTCTAACCGTATGTGTTGAACTAACTGCATGGAGTAATCCAAGCTTCTTAGATACTTCACCAACAGGGTCTGCTATGATCGGAAACGGTATTGGCATATTGAGTTTCTCCTTAATCCATTCAATCCATTTAATATGACTATAAGTTGAATCAACACTCAAACCAATCAATTCAGTATTGAATTTCTTAAAATCATTGTATCTCTTAGCGAAAGCATAAAACTCTGTAGTACACACTGGTGTGAAATCAGCTGGATGGCTGAATAATACGAAATATTTACCACGATAGTAATCCGGTAGCTTTATCTTACCATGAGTTGTCAATACCTCCATCTCAGGAAACTTCTCTCCAATTAAAGGTATTGATCCAGGCATACCTTAGCTCACCTAACCAGTTTATTCGAATAACTAATATATTTGTTCAGATTTTTAAATATTTCTATCGAAAAACAATATAGTATTTAGAATCATCTATAAATTCTTCTAGATCAATTTCTAAAATGAAGATCTCGTGTTTAATATTCTTCAAATTAAACAAATCATATATAATTACACACAGCAAAGTTCGAGATATAATGAATCCCGCAATCTAATAGAGTAGGTTAATCTAAAATCGTATTCAATGAAGATCTTTATGCATATATGGACTATTGAATGGTCTATAATAACCATGTTTTCTATAGTATTCTCTAGCACCAACCCCTGATAATACAATTATTTTCCTAGCAGAGTATTCTTCACGTGCTAATCTCTCAGCTTCACGTAGTAATCTAGAACCCCAACCTTGGTGTTGCCATGAAAAACCAGTTTTTCCAACTGGAATCTCGGGTCCATATACGTGTAGTTCACGTATAATAGCTGTTCTACTATCAACTTCAGGTCTATGAGCTCTATTGCTCGGTATCCTCATTCTAAGAAATCCAACGATAATATTGTTGACAATATCCTCTACCGCTAAGAATTCTTCAATCCCATTACTAGCTTCATACGTCAATCTAGTCAACTCTAATTTAACAGGTTTCCTACCGTGCTTCCAGTATTGTAAACCAACTTCTCTGAATCTAATCTCATTAATTAAAATATTCTTCTCAATACATCTTTTCTCAACCAATTCACGTAGATTAGAGAAACGAGTTCCAGCAATAACTTCATGAGCAGGTATATCTCTACGAATTCTCATAACTCTAACGTATTTAGGAATATACCTATACATCTCCGAGATCACTTCAACAGCTTCTTCATCACCATATGGTTTATATAAACCCTTACGCCATAAATCATATAGAACAGTTCCTTCAACTACTTCTGTTGGATATATCTTCAACATATCTGGTCTAAAATCAGGATTTTCAAACAATTCTTTCACCATTTCAATATCCCGATCAGGATCAGATCCCGGTAAACCGGGCATAATATGGTAAACTATTTTAAAACCAGCATCTTTAAGAATACGCGTTGATTCAACTACTTCTCTAACACCATGTCCACGATTAACTCTATTCAATACATCATCGTAAATACTCTGAACACCTAATTCAACACGTGTAGCACCATATCGTAACATTTCATCAGCATGTTTTTCAAAACCCCAATCAGGCCTAGTTTCTATTGTTAAACCAACACATCTATATCTAGATGTTTCGTTTCTAAGCTGAGAATTCTCTAGATCTATTTTAAACGGCGGATCCTCTAATGGATATCTATTGAGTGCTTCGAAAATCATTGAAATAAACCATTCTTTATAGCGATCAGGAGCTGCTAGAAAAGTACCTCCCATAACAATAATCTCTATTTTAGAAACATCGTGACCTAAATACTCGTATTGTTTTAATCTATTCCAAACTTGTTTATACGGATGAAAATCGTTACGTCTAGCTCTACGTAAAGCAGGTTCTTCACCGAAATAGCTCTTCGGTGTACCGTGCTCGACACCGCCTGGACAGTAAATACATTTTCCAGGACATGGTAGTGGATGAGTCATAACAGCTACTATAGTCACGCCACTAAGCATACGTGAAGGTTTACGTACATTAATTAAAACATCGTTATTCAAAATAAATCCCTTTAAATTATTCTAAATTTATTGAAATTAATTACATTAATTTCTATCAATAATTATTATTAAATTGTTTAAACTACTTACTACTCTTAATTGCAACAACATATATGTTTCTAGTTATATCTGGTTTATCAATATTTTGAATAAAAAACCCTGATTCAACAATATTAAAACCACAAGTCATCACCTGATCAACCAATTCATCTAATTCATAAAAATAGTAGTATCTAGCACCATTCTTATCTACTAGAAGATAGTTTTTATCACCATAATCTATGTAATCCATATTCTTGAGTAAAACACTTAAGATCGGGTTCCAAACAGTTAATATAAAGTATCCACAAGGTTTTAAAACTCTATAAACTTCTCTCAAAACATGTAATCTACAATCAACTCCCGGAATATGATGCAGTACTGCTAGTAGATAAACAGTATCGAATAAATCGTTACTGAAAGGAATGTTTAAAACATCAGATCTAATACAGACTATTCTATGATCATAACTACATATTTTAACAAGTGTTTCTTCAACGATATCGAGTAGAATTAGTTTAACTAGATACTTGTTTTTAAGTAATTCACGTGTAGTTGAAGCTAAACCACAACCAAGATCCAAACCAATACCTTTAGAATACTTATATAAAAACTCTTGTCTCCACGGAAAAGATCTGTACGAACAACCTATTGATCTAAACCATTTAACAGTATTCTCCATTAAATCTCCATATTTATTCCAACACATTATATCAAAATCGCTCACAGAAACTCCCTGGATATAGAAATATCCTATTAAACAATATTAATTAGCTTTAAATAAAATAACCATTATAGTATTCAACAGGTTCATAAACATACTCCGGTTCAACAAGATCTCTATCTTTAACTAAAACAATATACATTGCCGTTAAAGAAACAATAGTAGATATTACGGAGAAGGGCTGTAGAATAGTTAAACCAATGTTTTCACCGTGGACTCTAGATTCTATAGTTGCATAGTATTTAACACCTGGTTTAATACTAATCTTCTCTATAAAACCCTGACGAGTCATTACTAAAACATCTGTCGTAATAGTTCCCTTGAAGTTTTTTAAAACACCCTGCTCATCATATTCAATAAATCCGGCAACATACAGATTTAAATTAGTTCCATAAACAGGGTCTTTTATCATTAAATTAATTTTAAAATCACTATCAACATACCTAGCTTTAGCTTCGTTTTTCAACAATCCACTCCATAGAAATCTATTGAAAACGACTCTAGGGTCATCACGAGTAGGGAGAATTACATCATTATCATTAATGTAAACAGCTGTATCACTACTAATATCTGCTCCATCACTTGTAGTAGCGATGTTGAAAACGTACATAGCATTTAATTTACTAGAATTAGTTATTGAATAAACAGATCCTATTAATAGACTGAGAACTAGGATAGATAATATGGCTTTACTAAATTTACCAAATCCCTTGCGAACAGTTTTAACGATATAAAGTACTCCATTATATATAGTGAATCTACGGTAATCATGTGTACGTGGTGAAAACAGATATAGTAGCGATATACCAGCAATAAATCCACCAGCATGGGCAAAGTAAGCGATACTGGATACAAATCTTAAATAACCGTAAATAACTTGGAGAGCAAACCAGAATATTAAGAAAACACCTGCTCTCGATGGAAAACATATTGGTAATGGTATGAATATACAGAATGTTAAAACTCTTCTATGGTATAACAACAAGTATGCTCCCAGAACACCGCTTATAGCACCTGATGCTCCAATAGCTGGAGTTACTAATCCAATAGAACTAGTTATTGATATAAAAGCTGTGTGGAATACAATAGCTAGTAAACCCGAGGAAATATATAGAATTAAATATTTTAAACTACCTATTTTCTTCTCAACCTCTCTCCCGAAGAAGTATAGAAAATACATGTTGAAAAATATGTGAAATATATCAGCATGTGTAAACATTGATGTAAATACTCTATACCATTCACCACTATACAGTAGTAATGGTGAGTAAGCTAATTTCTCCAACCAATAGTTACTGATATTTAAGAAATAGTTTTCGAAACTAGTTAAGACGTAGATTATGATATTTAAGATAACAATTAGTGTTGTCACTAAACCTCTTGTTTCAGATTTAGATATCGGTAAATACATTCTTAATACACACTTACAGTAATTCTATTAACATTTATTTTACACACTATTAAATATATTAACACTTAATATAAAGATGAATCGAGTGAAAAAATGGTTGAAAACGATTTAATAATAAGAGAGTTCAATCTAGGAGATATAGACAGCGTTCTAGATATAGAGAACAAATCTTTCTCTGAGAAAATGAGATATGATAGAGAAATATTCATAAAACTATATAGAAGAAATCCAGATTTATTCCTAGTAGCTCAATATCGTGATAGAATAGTTGGATACATTATAGCTTCACATATTGAAGACTTTGGACACATAATATCGATAGCTGTACATCCAAACTATAGAAATAGAGGAATAGGATCTAAGCTACTTAACGCAATTGAAGATAAACTATTATCAAAAGGTGTTAGATTAATATCATTAGAAGTTAGTGTTTCAAACAATACTGCATTAAAATTATATAGAAAACACGGATACGAACCTGTAAAAATTCTTAAAAACTACTATGGACACGAAGATGCAGTACTAATGATTAAATATTTAGAAAACAAAAACAATCAGAGTTATTAATAATTTATCCCTATATATAACTTAAACACGTTATTCAACAAAAACATATCATGGTGGAAATTTGATTTGGAAATTAATAAGTTTTCCGAGAATAGATTTATTCACTAAACCAACACCTGTAGAGAAACTATTTAAATTAAGTAGTGAATATAGTGTTGACTTCTTTGTAAAAAGAGATGACGTTATGGAACCTTGGTTTGGAGGGAATAAAGCTAGAAAACTCGAGTTTATATTTGGAGAAATCGTTTCTAAAAAATACAATGCTGTGATAACGCGTGGTTCATACTATTCTAATCATGTTAGATTAACAACAATTATCGCTCGTAAACTAGGCATTGAACCGTATATAGTAACCTATCCTCCTAATCCTGAGACAAAACTATTCTATCAAGGAAATGTTTTGTTGAATAAGATTTTTGGAGCAAATATTATTGAAGTGCGTGATAATGCCGAAGCTGACCGTGAAATGTTTTATTTAAAAAATGAGTTAGAGAAACAAGGTTATAAACCATATATTATACCAGTTGGTGGTTCAACACCGCTTGGTGTTTTAGGATACGCATTAGCTGTTTTTGAACTAATGAATCAACTTAAAAGTATGAATGTTAAACCCAAGTATATCGTTCACGCTACGGGGACGGGCACAACACAAGCTGGTTTAATTCTTGGTTTAAAACTACTTGGTGTAGAAGATGTTAGAGTTATTGGTATAAATACTGAGAAAAAAGAGTTAGAGGAAAATCTTGTTTCAACTATAATTGAATTAATTCAAAAGACTGTGGATTTACTGAAAGTAAGTAATATAAATATCTCTGAGAACGATGTATTGATCTACAGTGAATATACTTTCGGAGGATATGGTGTTGTAAATAATGAATTAATAAGTTTTATCAAAAACATTGCACGAAAAGAAGGTTTACTACTAGATCCAGTTTATACAGGTAAAGCATTCTACGGATTATTAGATTTAATTGAGGAAGGCGAAATACCTAGAGGTGAGAAAATAGTTTTCATACATACTGGTGGTTTACCAATATTATTCCAAATGTTCGATAAATTTATTGAATAAATATTTGAAACATATTTAATTCCCTCTAGTATTTATCTATTAAGTAACTAGTAAACGAAGAATTCTATACAAGTGATGTTTTAATGTATGTAATCGTTCTAGCTACTAGTAGTGAACGTAGAATAAATTTTTTGAAGAATTTTTGTAAAGACTTGTTAGTAATTAAACCAAATATTCGAGAAATCATTATGCACGATCCTTTGGAGACGATTAGAATTAATGCAAGAAACAAGGTATTATCTGTTTACGATAAAGCACCAGATAACTCCATTATTATTGGATTCGATACTGTAATACATCATCCAGACTATGGTGTTTTCGGTAAACCTAGAAATAGAGATGAAGCTGAGTTTATGCTTAGAATTCTAAGTGATACTATACACAACATATATTCGGGTATATATATTATTAATAAACCGGATCGGAGAGAAGTATTTAAATACAGTGTATCTAAAGTAAAACTAATGAATCTAGATGAGGAATTAATACAATGGTATTTATCGACAAATGAATGGATTGATAAAGCAGGTGGTTATGCTATTCAAGGCTATGCTAGCATATTTATAGAATGGATTGAAGGAGATCTATATAATGTTGTTGGAATCCCCATAAATACGTTATTCAAAGTATTGAAGGAAGTATATGGTATTGATTTAACTAAATGTAGTGGAACATAGTTTAACATTAAATTTTGAAAATATAGTATCGTGATCTGTTTTGAATAATAAATAACCCTGCTTTATTCATGTTAAACAAATCACTATTCAATAATCTTATTTAAAGATTTAAATCATTATATTATTAAAGTGAGCTATAATGATTTGTAAACTATATGCAAGTGGATATAGAGACCTCTCTCTCATCGATATATACGGATCTGTATCATTCACGCTATGGCTATGCGGATGCAACTACAATTGCCCGTTCTGCCATAACTGGAAACTAGCTGTCAAAGACCCGGATATTTGCAAATGGATACTTATTGAAGATATTATTGAAAAACTAAAACACATGGTTAAACTTATCGATTATGTTCATGTTACAGGTGGTGAACCTCTTCTCCAGACAAATTGTTTACTAGAATTCTATAGTAAAACCCGTGTTATTGGATTAAAAAATAGTATTAATTCAAATTTATCAAATCCAAGTAATCTATCTAAACTACTTGACGAAAAACTCCTAGATCACGTTGCTAGTGATCTCAAGATACCATTTACTGAAATGACTGGTTTAGATAAAGATAGTTATAACTACTGGAAATCTTATGTAGAATCTTTAGAAGTAATTGCTCAATATAATGCATTGTTTGAACTGAGAATACCTGTTGCTAAAGAATTAACTATAAGGTATATTAGTGAAGTCTTATCTGAATTAAAAAATATTTTAAGTAAAATGAAAAACTACTATGTTATAGTATTTCCTTTAATAGGTAAACCTATTGTAAGTGTTAGAGACGAAGAATGGTGTAGTAAATACTGTTATCCATCCAGGGAGGAAGTTTTTGAAATAAGTAGAATTGTTAAGGAATTATTAGATACTAATGTTATAGTTAAATACCGGTGGAATATTGGTTGATGAAATCGCAGACTATGTCGATAAGTTGATTAAAGAATATTTCGGCAAAGCTAGTGATATATTCGATAATGCTAATAAATATCTCAGTCCCACAGGTTTATTTAACTACATACTGGAAGATAGTGTTAAAACAATTGCTTCAAAATACTTGCCTAAAAGAGTTTATGAAGCACATGTTAGTGGATACATATATGTACATAAACTACCTCAATCATTATTTATACCATATTGTTGCGGACATAGTATTAAGAGATTTCTATTAAAAGGATTGATAACTCCAACCATTTATTCAAAACCAGCAAAACATTTTGAAACATTCGTCGATCACGTATACAATTACTTATCTTCAATGCAACAGTATTTCTCAGGTGCACAGTCGTTAAACGCTGTTGAACTCTATAGCGGTGTTTTCATAAATAAAGATGGTTTAGACTATAAAAGTGTTGAACAAAGTATTCAGAGATTATTGTTTAATCTAAATTTTCCATCGAGAATGAGTCTACAGACACCATTTACTAATTTCACATTTGTTCTAGATGCTAGTAGTAGATTATTGTATGATGAAAAAGGAGTATGTGGAGGTATTGAAACAGAACCTCTTGTAAACTACTTAGATGAAGCAGTTTTATTTCTAAAAGCCATCTCCGAGAATTTTATGAAAGGTGATGGTAGAGGTTTATCATTCACTTTTCCAATAACAACATTGATGACAACATCTAAACTAATATTTGAAGACCCGGAACTTTACGAAATTGTTTTCAATACAACATCTGTTAAAGGAAGTTTCTACTGGTTAAATACTAGAGTTGTTAATCCAGATACTTCTTTCGCAATGTGTTGTAGAATAAATATTGATAGAGAATACTTGGTTAAACTAAGAGAATACTCTAAGAATAAATACGTATTGGCTAGAAAGGATTTAGAAGAGATTAGAGAGAATATTGTTAAGAAAATAGAATCTATTAGAACAGGTGGATTATGGTGTATACCCGATATAACCGGAAGTACTGGTGTTATAACTATCAATTTACCTAGATTAGCTTATGAATCTAAAGGAGAGGAAAACGTTTTCATAGAGAGATTGGATAGTATTTTAAACATTGTTTATGAAGGATTAGATTGGTTTAGAAAGAGATACGTTGATTTAGCGAGTAATTATAGAGACGTATATAGCATGCCTTTAGAATACATACCGGAAGTTTTCCAATACGAAAGCTCACCATTTTTCTCAACAATCGGTATAATTGGTTTACCCGAAGCAATAGCTATTTTAATGAACGAACCTGGTTTATGGAAAATACCTTTAACTAATAGATTCAAAGAAGCCGTTTCTCTAATGGAGAAAACACTACGTTATATTGTTTTAAAACTTAGAGAATGGAGTATTGAAACAGGAATACCTTTTAATCTAGAAGAAGTACCTGGTGAAACAGCTGGTATTAAACTCGCTATGATGGATTTAAAGAAATACCCGGGTATAGGAGAATTTATTGTATCTGATAAAACTTTCTTCTACAGTAGTAGTATTGTACCATACTATGCTGACGTCGATCTATCAACTAGGATAGAGATAGAATCTAGTTTGCAAAAGTTTTTCACAGGTGGTGTTATTATGCATATATTTCTCAACGAACAACCTGATCCAGATGGTTTAGCCAAATTAACTAAAAGACTGTCTGAAAACACTGATCTAATATACTGGAGTTATACACCAGCTATTACATACTGTAAGAGATGTGAAAAAACCTATACAGGTTTCTATATAAATTGCCCAGTCTGTTATTCTAGTGAAGTAGAGATATGGAGTAGAGTTATTGGTTACTATAGACCGTTGAGTAATTGGTATCCGTATCGGAGACTAGAGTTTTACACTAGAATTCATTATAGTTTATGAAATATTTTATTTAAAACATCTTCAACTTATCGTGTAGTAAGAGAATTAAGCCAAGTATTAAGAGTATAATGTGTATGTAATAAACATAAACTATATTACCACGTGTGAAACTAATTATTGACAATACTATTAAACCGGATAAACTAGTCATTGTCATATTCAAACCAGCAGATGTAGATTGTAGTTTCAAAGAAACTCTACGTGAAATACTTATTGTTGTAGCAGTATCTCTAAAAGGATATATTGGAATTATCCATAGAGCAATACGTGGTAAACCTCGAGTAAACAATATAGCAGTATCTATTATAATATAAGCTATTAGAGTAAATTTAATAATATTAATAGGTTCGTATCTATCGACAAGAATACCTGATAAAGGTCTAACAACAGCACCAGCTAGAGCAGTTGCTGAAGATAAGAGTAAACCATATAACAACAAGTTCTGAGTCTCACTATATATTTCCAAACCAATAAGAGTCCAGAATATGCCGAGACCACCGTTAACAACAGTATTGGCTAAAACTATATTCCATGTTTTACTGAAAACAATAGGGATTTCACTCAATCTCGGTTTTTCAAAATCGAAACCGGGGAAGAAAACAAAATATAGTATTGTGGATAAATAGCTTAGTAAAGCTATTGATATGAATAAACCGGTTGAACCAATAAGTTCTCTCGTTAAACCGGGGATAATTCCTCCAATAATCCAGCCGACTGTTGGAGCCATTACGTATATTGAGTATAATTTACCGGATCTATTTAAAGCAGCTAGTATAGCACCTGATACAGCTGGTCCACTGATCGAACCGATTAGCGAATTAACTAGAATAATATATGGAAATAAAACTGGATTTATGAATGGAATTATTATAAAGAGGATTGGATTAAAGAGACTGATAGAGTACAGTTTTCTTCTTCCAATATAATCAGCTAGAAAACCACTGATAATTCCTAGGAATTGTGGTATTTGTTCAAAAGAAATTAGTAAACCAATTACATAATTACTATTTTCCCCCAATGAATCTCTTAAATAAACTCTACTGTATGTGAAATAAATTGATCCTGCAATACCGCTGAATAAACCAGCTATTAAGTAGGCTGTAAACCACCGAGATCTAGTTAGATTCATATTCATTAATCACTTATAGCTATAATATAGTTCCATAAAGTTTATGGATTAAAGATTTAAGTTTAAAAACATTATGAAAATGAAAACGAAACTCAATATTGACTTCAATTAATGTACACGTAATTATAAGTGTTTAAATCAAACTAGAGGTTTGTAATAGAAACAGATATGATTATAACACTATTTAGTATCGTCAATACATCAATATTCATAAATAAAATAATATAGAAAGATTAACTAAACTAGAGGAATAACATATACAGGATCTCTATCTATAGTATAGTAGAACAATAAATTGACACTAAACACAATTGTTTTATTTTAAGAATATAGGATCTAGATATGAATTGTTTTATTAAAGCCAAGTCTACTCGCGATAATAATATTAATGGAAACCTATATGAACAAGATATTCATCACCAAATATGGAAGTAGTCTTGAAAGAGTCGAAACCAATGATATAAGTGTCGATGAAAAATATCTATAGTCTGTGATTCCGAGAGTTAATGTCAAATAACATTGACCAATATGAAACAAGAACTTCTGCAAAGCTAACGTAATGTCGGGGAGATAAAAGTAATAAATTAGTAATCATCTTGAGAATGGGGAAAATTATATGATATTATGACAAATGATTTGTAAATTTCATATTATCTTTCTATTCAAGAACTACTAAGGATTAAGGTAATTTAGAGATTTAAAACTAGTAAATTTCACATTATGATAGCTAAAGTTTAAACGGGTCTGGAAATATTTCTCTCAAATAGTATATTTCAGTTCTATTAGATGTAATGCTATGTGATATTACTAAAGTATCTAGATTAAACTCTGCTATGAATTGTCTACAAGCACCACATGGTTTCAATGGTTTAGTTTGATTAGAAACAATAACTATAGCTAATGGATTACGCTCACCATTAGTAACCATACTGGTTAATGCAACTCTTTCAGCACATATTGTTAAACCATAACTAGAGTTTTCAACGTTAACACCAGGATATATGTTGTTTCTATCTGTGAAAACAATTGAAGCTACTTTAATACCACTGTATGGTGAATAAGCATTATTCAAATACTTAACAGCTTCATTGATTAATCTATCAACTGGAATACCAACTACTCTTATCAAACAAAACACCGATTATATAGAGATCAGAATTAGTTTTAAAAACATGTCAATACCATGGTTTAATTTATTATCTCTATTCTAATAAATAATCGGATTCAATTTTTAATCAAAATATTTTATAATAACACTGTTTTGTGAATATATTGTTTTAAGCATTTTATACAATAATACATTATGGTGACTACGATTTGTCTAAAAGTATACCTGATGTTTTCTACAAATACTTTTTTCTAGACCGTGTGAGTTTAGTTGAGAAAATATGTAGAGGAGAAAGTGTTGAGAATTTTCTATTAGAATTCACGAGAACAACCCCGGTTGTAATAACTTATGGATCTAGTGGATTAAGTGGTAGTGTTAAAATGGTTGGTTTCATCCCTAGAGAGGATTTTATTATTAATTTCTCTGAGAAAGCGTATAAATATGCTTATTCAAATAGACCTAGTGATATGCGTGAAACAGCTTGTCTACTTCTACGAGAATTCTATGATTTAAAATACATAGACCCCTTTACTATAGGTGGTTTAGAAATGGGGTTTAAACACAGTTGGTTTAATATTAGAGAAACAGGTTATGCAACACTACTATTCTACACACCTCCGAGATTGAGTTTTGAAGTCAGATGTAGTGTTGAGATTAGAGATAGTGAAAACGATCCGTATAGAATATACTTGAATAGTATTCACGATATATTCCACTATAGTGGTGTGAAGAGCAATTACCCAGCTTATTTGTTTAGAATAAGAGAGATATACGATAATTCAGCTTTGAGAAATGGTTTTGGTAATAAAATATATCCATAATTTTTAGTCAATATATACTTCTTCGCTCGCTACAGTATGTATTGTTTCTCTACATATTCTAATTATTCCAATGATTAGATAGATTGTTAAACCAATTGCACCGACGTAATCTATTAAATAGTAATATAGAGCTCCAAGTAAAACAGCTACTATTGTTACAGAACTCTCATATAATTCAACGACTGTGAAAAAACCATATGCTCTATAGTAACGACTAACTCTTAACGATAGGTATATAGATAGAGCATATAGTATGAAACCACTTATAGCAAAATATATTGCATTGAAATCTACTACATATTCTCTAGTATATATTAGATCGACCGATACAACACCTGCTACATAACCATATATAGTGAGAGTAACTATTGAACCTCCAAGTCCATATCTATGGTGACCTTTAGGGTGATCTATGTCTGGAGGTAGTTTGCTCAACCTATAGTAATATGTTGTAAATATCAATGCTATAATATTAGCTATACACGTTAATGCATCGACAAATAATGCTTTAGATGAATGGAACAAACCACCTGTTATTTTAACAATAGAACCCGATAAAGTGAGAGCTATGATTAAATAGATTGTTTTTTTCAATAAAAACACCGTTTATTTAATCACACGATAATATATTCAATTTGATTAGTATAAAAGTCTTTTAAGTATTTAGAGAAATATAATTACTTAGATGAAGAGGGATCCCGGGTTAAATACTAGAACGGTTTAAAACCGTTGTGATAGAGGCCCCGCATAGCTGATCAAAGTATCTCTGAGGAAATAGTAATAGTTATAAACTCTATCATCAATAGTAATAAATCGGTGTAGTTCTATGCCCAAATACAGAGTTAAAATAGATCCTAGAGATAATTGTATAGGAGATATGGTTTGTGTATCAATATGTCCAGACGTTTTCGAAATGAATCCCGATGATAATAAAGTTCAGATAACGGCAAGCTATAGAGCTGGAGATCCAGCAACAGGAACTGTACCAAGCGATCTAAAAGACTGTATTAACGATGCAGCTAGTGCTTGCCCAGTCCAGATCATTCATGTTGAGGAAATACCTGATTAAAACTTGTTCTAGTATTGTTTAACTCTTTGTGTTGTTTTTTCTAAAAATATTTATAAACTAAATACTTCATTACATTCTCAATCATTATTAATCGTTATATAAAACAATATAGAAGCCTGCATGTATTTCTAAAAACTTATTAACATATTTAGTTAATTTAATAACCCCGGTGAGATTTCCATAACTAGTAGAAAGTATTTTCTTAATCAACTACTTTTACAAAAATTTTCCTCACACCGTAGGATATATTTGTTCGGAAAATTATTACTAATCTATGATTAAAAAGGTGCATTCTATTGTTAAAACCATCTCCATGGATATATGAATTAGCTGAAGAAGTTTTAATAGAGAGTATTAAATATCCAACGGTGTTGGGAGAGAATTATTATGAAATAGTGAACTATTATGCTGAAATACTGAGTAAACACGGTGTTTACGTTAATATACATAGAGTCCCTGATGAATACGTTAAACAAACTCTACCGAGAGAGTACAATCCAGATAAACCACGCTACATTCTAATAGCTAGAACGGGTAGTGGCGAAAAAATACTACAATTCAATGGACACTATGATGTCGTCTACCCAGGTGAAGGATGGAAAATAACTGAACCATTTAAACCTAAGAAAATCGATAATAAAATATATGGACGTGGATCGACTGATATGAAAGGAGGTATCGCTTCAATCATAGGAACACTAGTTTACCTCTCTACAATTAGTGATTTAAATATTGTCGTTGAAGCTGTTATCGTACCTGATGAAGAAATAGGTGGTTTAACGGGGACGGGTTATCTAGTTGAATATATGAATAGTAGACCGAATTGGGTTGTTATAGCTGAACCAAGTGGTTTAGAAAATATCTGGATTGGCCATAAAGGTCTTGTATGGGGTTTTATTAAAACAAAAGGTATACAAGTACATGGATCTATCCCATGGCTAGGTGATAATGCTTTCGAGAAAATGGTTAAAGTAGCTGATTACTTTATTAAAAACTATTTGCCTTATTTAAAGAATAAGAAGAGTAGTTATATCTACGATGCACCGGGCGGTGAATATCCTTCAGCAACACTGGGCGGTAAGTTAATAGCACCTGGTAGTATAAATATCGTACCCGGTGTTTCTGGTTTCAGCATAGACCGTAGATTGATTATTGAAGAAAACGTTGATGAAGTTGTTGGAGAAATAAATAACTTTGTAGAAAGAGCTAGCAGAGAGCTTGGATTTGAAGTAGAATTTAGTATTGTTGAGAAAATGAATCCAGCTTTCACAAATCCCGAATCTAAACTCGTTAAAACACTATCTAAAGTTGTCTATAAACAGATAGGAGTTGAACCGGTTAAAACAGTTTGTGTCGGCGGTCTAGATATGAGATACTATAGCTATAGAGGTATTGAAACAGTTGCTTACGGACCCGGTGTTCCATACATGTCTCACCAAGTTGATGAATACATAGTTTTAGACAACGTGTTTAAGGTAATAGATATTTACGTTGATCTAGCTTACAATTTATCTCTTGAAACGGTGTAGTTTTTGAAAAAATACCATAAAGTCTTTAGAAACAATGATTCAGAACATATAGCTTTCCTATGTAGAGTTATAAATTTCATAGAAGATGTATACGAAGACTCTGAATGTAGTGATATAAAAGTATCTTTAAACGAACTTAATAGTTTTAAAGTAGTAATAACACCTTTTAACTGTAAATACAGTATTAGAGATAGCATAGATATTTTCAGTAAACTACATAATGTTGAGAGGATTGAGATAGACTACGATAGAATAGATTCAATAAGCTATAATTACATATACGATTATGCTATAAATAGATATCGTGAAACACTACACTATCAGATGTTGAGATATTTAACTAGAACAATAACTAATGGTTATGAATATTATCTAGGCGTATTATTCAACGGAGATTGCTTCATACTAGAAGGTGAAAAGAATAGAGTTAGTGCACCAAGAATACCACAATGTATATCAGCTCATACACATTTATCAAACTATCCATATCCAAGTCCACGCGATATTGATGAGATAATAGAGATATTCATTGAAAGAGGATTAGGACACGTGATCGTAGCGAAAACAAAGAGCATGGCGATTTATAGAATAAAACCATTAACAGACATAGATCTAGAGTCTATTAAAGAACTGAAGAATAGTGATTTAAAGAAACTTATAGAATATTTAAATAAAACAAATATTGCTAAAATATCGTTTTTCTGAAATAAAACCCTTAGCTATTAATTTCAAACTAAAATCTATTTATTGAAACATGGGGATAACGCGTATTTACACAACTATTTTAGCAGAGGTCTAAACATCACTAGTTGAAATAATATTTAAAACATAATAATTGTCAATTTAGATCACGTTATTGTGTATTAAATTATATGAAATAGTTAATACTTAGCTTTAACACATCGGCTTAAGATAATGAAAAGTATAGTTTCGTTAAAGCATGTAATTAGAGTTGACTGTTGATCATCTAGGAGTTTATTTTAACTCAGTTAAAAGTATCGTGGAATATCAAGATTTACACTATTGTATTAATACGATAATTGTTTAACATGTATAGATTTTTCTTCTTTTCTACTTGTATGAGGAAAATTTTGATTATAATATTTTAATTAAGTTTTAGATAATTGCTTATGAATTTTAAATTCCATTTCCAATTAACTGTATTCAATTTATTTCTATTATAGATGTTTACATGAAAAGTTTTTTATAATTGTCATTTATTCTAATGTATTGAGTTTTATATTTACATGATTAAGTGATTCTTCGGTGGAAATTTGACTATTAGAATCCTTGTCGTTGATACAGGCGAATCCGCTTTACGTATTGCCAGATCTATTGTTGAAATGGGTTATATACCCGTTGGTTTATATACATATAATAATTCTTGTAACCGAAGGAAATTGTTTAAATACGATGTTAAAATACCGGATTTAAACGATTATAATGGTATTCTAAAGATCGCTGAAGATTATGGAGTTGACGCTATTTACCCTGGTCCTAGCTTTTTAAGCGAAGATATTTCTTTCGCTCGAATAGTTGTTGAACGCGGATTCACACTTATTAATACACCAGTTAATCTTCTCGAGAAAATGAGAAATAGAGTTTTTATTAAGAAATTGTTTAAAGAATACAACCTACCTGTTTGTAATTGGAGTGTTGTTAAAGATGTTGATGAAGTCCTTAATTTCACGCGTGAACACGGTTTTGCAGTAATTGTTAGAAGCATCTATGGTGGTTTAACGAGTGTTTTAATAGATGAGAAAAGTGTTAGAGATTTTTTCAATAAAATAAAAACAGAGACTGTTGATAAAATTCCTAAAGAATTTATTGTTGAAGCTATTGGTAATGGATTTAAATATATTGAGATACAGTTGATTAGCGATGGTTCTAACGTTATCCACCTATATGATCGTGATATAAGTATTTTATTTAATAACCGTGTTATTGTTTGTGAAGCACCTTCTCATATTGTTAACAATGAAGTTAGAAAGAGATATTTAAATCAAGCAGTTGATTTCGTAAAGAATACTGGTTTTATAGGTGTGTGTAGTATTGGCTTAGTATATAGTATTCGTGATGGTAGCTATTACTTCGTTGATTTCACTCCTCGTTTGAAAAGAGAACACTATGTATCAGAGATGATTACTGGTATCGATATAGTTAAGAAACAGTTGAATATTGTTTTCGAAAAGAAACTTGATATTAAACAAGACAATGTATCTCCCAGTGGATGTAGCATAGGTGTTTTCATAGATACTTATAATCCATTTAAAAAGAAATACTCGAATGGTATCATTAGATACTATAGTGAACCGCATGGTATGGGTATTCGTATTGAAAGCATTATTGACAATAACGTTGAGATAAATCCGGAATTTCGTGATTTTCTATCGAGTGTCACCGTATGGGGGTTTAATAGATATGAAGCTATACATAGATTAGAGAATGCGCTTAATCAATACGTTATACACGGCATAGATACAAATATTCCTTTTATTAAATCAATTATATCACATCCTGTTTTTAGAAAAGGATACTATACTATTGACTTTATCGATAGGAATTGGTTTGATTTAATGAATGAGATTAAGAATATGGAGAGACTTCATGCTATACTACTGTTATCTGTTTTAGAAACTAGTGGCAGAAGAATTGATATGAAGAGTATTAAGAACAGGATTATTTCTACTGAAAGATATGACTCTAGAATTAGTAGTATTAAGAGGAAAGCATGGTTTTACTGGATTAGATTACGGAGAAGAGTTTCGAGAAAATGATTTAAATAAATATATCAACTTTATCTATCAACCGTTTTATTAAAAGAATTCTTTGTTTATAATTAGATTTAAAAACTGTTAATTAATATTGAATAAGTAATTGTAGAAGATAATGAGAGCGTGGTTATCTATGAACAAGTCCGGTAAAGAAAGATTTGTTGTATGGCTTGAAGAGGTTGGTAAGGAGGATGTTCTATTAGTTGGAGGAAAGAATGCTAATTTAGGAGAGATGATAAAAGCAGGTATTCCTGTTCCACCGGGTTTCGCGGTAACTTCGTATGCTTACAAGTATTTCTTAGAAAAAACTGGTTTAGCGAATCAGATAAATGAATTGCTTAGTAAGATTGATGTGAATGATAAGAAGCAATTAGATGAAACTACAGCTATGATTAGAGAAATGATTATCAGTAAACCAATGCCGCCTGAGATCGAATCTGAAATCAGGAGATATTATCGGGAGTTAAGTAGAAGACTAGGTATTCAACCTAATGATTTGAGAGTTGCTGTTAGAAGTAGTGCTACAGCTGAAGATATGCCTGAAGCTAGTTTCGCTGGCCAACAAGATACTTATTTAAATGTATATGGTGAAGATAAAGTTGTTGAATACGTTAAGAGATGCTGGGCTAGTTTATTCACATCGCGTGCAGTATTCTATCGTGTAGCTCACGGTATTCCTCATGAAAAAGCTCTTATGAGCGTTACTGTTCAGAAAATGGTTAACAGTAGATCTGCTGGAGTAATGTTTACACTACATCCTGTTACAGGTGATGAAAGAGTTATTGCTATTGAAAGTAGCTGGGGTTTGGGCGAATCAGTTGTGGGAGGAAAAGTGACGCCTGATGAATGGATCGTTGATAAGGATAAACTAGAGATTATTGAAGAAAAGATTAGTCGTAAGACTAGAGCAATAGTTTTTGATAACAATAGAGGTAAGAATATTCACATAGAGTGGAGTGATGAGAACAATACGTGGATTTACAATGGAGAAGTTGTTGAGCTAGGTATAGTTAAGTTAATGCATCCCGAGAAACCTTCGCTCAGCGTAGATGAAGTGAAGAGATTAGCAGAACTAGCTAAATTGATCGAAAAACACTACGGTAGACACATGGATATAGAATGGGCTATAGATTCCGATCTATCTTTTCCAGAAAGCGTTTTCATAGTACAAGCTAGACCAGAAACTGTTTGGAGCGTTAAGAAAGAGAAAGAACAAAAAACTATTGTTGCTGAAACATCTTTAAACACTGTAGCTAAGAAAGTTGTTAAATTAAGCGAAGCTAAAGTAATTGTAAGAGGACTACCTGCTAGCCCCGGTGTAGCGTATGGTATTGCTAAAGTAATATTCGACCCACATAGTCCTGAAGCACAGGCATTTAAACAAGGAGAAATACTTGTTACGAAAATGACAGATCCTGATTGGGTTCCATTGATGAAGAAAGCTGCTGCTATCGTAACAGATGAAGGTGGTATGACTAGTCATGCAGCTATTGTAAGTAGAGAACTTGGTATACCATGTATAGTCGGTACTGGTTCTGCTACTAAAACGATAACATCTGGTATTGAAGTAACCGTTGATGCTAGTCGAGGTATTGTATACGAAGGATTTGTTGAAGAAATAGTGAAACCTAAGAAACCAGAGGTTGAAGTAGCTGTAGGTGCTGTAGGTATTTCTCCTGAACAATTACTACCATTATATCCAGTTACTGCTACGAAAATATATATGAATCTAGGTGAACCGGATGCTATACATAAATACAAGGATCTACCATTCGATGGCATTGGTTTAATGAGGATAGAGTTTATAATAAGCGATTGGGTTCAATATCATCCACTCTATTTAATCGAGATCGGGAAACCGGATTTATTCGTGAATAAACTAGCTGAAGGAATAGCTATTGTAGCTCAAGCTATTTATCCAAGACCGGTTGTTGTAAGATTCAGTGATTTCAAAACAAACGAGTATCGTGGTTTGAAAGGTGGTGAAAAATACGAACCAGATGAGAGAAACCCGATGATAGGATGGCGTGGTGTTAGTAGATACATACATCCAAAATACGAACCTGGTTTTAGACTCGAAGTACAGGCTATTAGAAAAGTACGCGAAGAAATGGGTTTAACAAACGTATGGGTTATGTTTCCATTTGTTAGAACAACATGGGAGCTTGAGAAAGCTATTAAGATAATGGAAGAAGAGGGTTTGAAGAGGAGTAAAGACTTTAAAGTCTGGGCTATGGCTGAAGTACCTAGTATAGCTATCTTAGCCGATAAATTTGCTGAATATGTTGATGGATTCAGTATAGGTAGTAATGATCTAACTCAACTAGTTCTAGGAGCAGATCGTGATAGCAATATTTTAGCTGAAATGGGTTATTTCGATGAAAGAGACCCGGCTGTGTTAGAGTCAATACGAATGCTCATAGAAAAAGCTCATAGTAAAGGAGCTACGGTAAGCATATGTGGTCAAGCACCAAGCGTTTATCCAGAGATTGTTGAATTCCTAGTTGAAACAGGTATTGACAGTATCAGCGTGAATCCTGATGCCGTGATATCAACACGTAGATTGGTAGCGAGTATTGAGAGAAAAATATTATTGAAGAGATTAAATGAGCTACAGAATACTCTGAACAACTATAGATTAAAACGTTTTTAGAGAAAACAAACATTTATTGGACAATAAATTTCTTAAAACTTTTAATAAACATATTTCAAGGAGCATGAATTAATTTCGACTGGTTTTTTATTAAAATAGAGACTTTTCATTAAATCTTTGTAGAACTATCTTCAGATCTAACACTAATTGTACTAGTTTGATCAAGTCAATTACTTGTTTTTCAACATATAATCCACTTAGATGACTCATGTGCATTAATTGCTGAATAAAATTTATTCAACTCAGTAATCACAATTAAATAAATACTACTATGAGTATTTTTTAAAACTGTGTATATAATCTAATCTAGTATTGTTTAGTAAAAATTAAAAATTCTATATTCAATTCATTTAATAATGCTAACAATAGTTTTACATAATTTTCATAAACAATAGTATATTTGTTTAAATCAAGAGGGTTGAGAAATATGGTTAGGAAGGTTTTAATAATTGGTGCTAGTGGTAGGGATTACCATAATTTTAATATTTATTTTAGAAATAATCCAAATTATAGAGTTGTTGCTTTTCTACAGACACAATTGCCGGGTATTGCTGGCCGTAGATATCCCCCTAGTTTAGCCGGCGAACTATATCGTGAAGGTATACCTATACTACACATTGAGTATTTAGAAGAAATTGTTAAGAAATACGGTGTTGACGAAGCAGTCTTAAGCTATAGTGATCTAAGTTACGATGAACTAGGTAGGATCATGTCTAGATTAATTGCATGTGGATTGTCTTTTCGAATACTAGGACTTAAAGATACTATGATAGAATCCAGTAAACCCGTAATAGCGGTTACAGCTGTTAAAACAGGAGCTGGTAAGAGTAGTGTTTCACGTGAAATAGCTAATGTATTGATTAAGAGAGGATTTAGAGTAGGTGTTGTTAGACATCCTATGGCTTACGGTGATTTAGAAAAAACAGTTGTTCAAATAATAAGATCTATAGATGATTTAAATAAATATAATGCAACTATTGAAGAGAGAGAAGAATACGAACACTATATTGAACAAGGTTTGACAATATACGCTGGCGTTGACTATGGTAAATTACTGAATATTATTGAAAAAGAGAGAGATATAATATTATGGGATGGTGGAAATAATGACTGGCCGTTTTATAAACCAGATTATATGGTTACAGTAGCTGATGCTATGAGACCCGGACTCGAGGTGAAAACTTATCCCGGTGAAGTAAATATTAGATTAGCAAACACTGTTATTATTAATAAAGTTGATCAAGCACAACCAGGAGCTGTAGAATATATCGTTAAGAACATTAAAGAAGTGAATCCAAATGCTAAAATAAGTTTGGCTGAGAGTGAAGTAAGTGTTGATAAACCAGAACTATTATTTGGAAACAAAGCGCTCGTCGTAGAAGATGCTCCCACGGTCACACACGGGGGTTCACCGTATGCAGCTGGATACGTAGCTGCTAAAAAATATGGTGCTGAAATAGTTGATCCAAGACCGTACGCTACACCGTTTTTCAGAAAAATATATGAAGAATATCCTCATTTAGGTCCAGTACTACCTAGTATGGGTTATAGAAGTGACCAGTTAATGGAGCTACAGGAAGTTATAAACTCTACTCCTGCTGATGTCGTAGTTCTCGGAACTCCTAGTAATTTAGCTAGATTAATTAAGATAAATAAACCAGTTGTAAGAGTTAAGTTTAGAATAAAAATCATAGAGGGACCGAGTATTGAAGAAATTGTTAACGAGTTTCTTGAAAAAACTAGATTTAAAATAGGCTAACTTTTTTCTAAACACGGTTTACAAATAGTTTCAAACATTAGTTCAAGCACTGCATCGGCTCCACGCGTACTTCTAATATCCGTTTCAAACAACGTATATATAAAACTATATACGTAAATAGGTGTTTCTCCTCTATAAGCAATAGAGTAAATATAATCAGCTGGCTGATTATCTAAAGTATCATTATCAAATACTCTTATCTCTATAGCTATTAATTTCTGTGGTATACAATCAGGTATATCTATTATAAATGAATAGTTGATGAGATTAGATACGTTTAAACCAAGATTAACAGTTTCATTAAATCTAATAGTAGTACCTTTATATAGATATATAATTGTAAACACAATATACGGATCTCCTGGATTATCGCTATCTTTAGGCTCTAGCTCAATCCATTTAATAATAGTTATATTAAGCACCATATTACTGCAGGGACATAGATCTTCCGAATCCAGCCAACCATCGTCATCAGTATCACTTTTTAACGGATTAGTTCCATATATAAATATTTCTTCGAAATCAGTTAAACCATCACCATCAGTATCTTTAGAGAGCGGATCTGTTTTATAAACATGTACTTCATCGCCATCGGGGATATTATCGTTATCTGTATCTTTTTTAAACGGATCTGTTTTATAAATAATTATTTCATCGTAATCAGATAAGTTATCGTCATCAGTATCACTTTTTAACGGATTAGTTCCATATATAAATATTTCTTCGAAATCAGTTAAACCATCACCATCAGTATCTTGTTTCAAAGGATCTGTTCCATGAATGGTTATTTCATCAAAATCACTTAAACCATCCCTATCGGTGTCTTTAGAGAGTGGGTCGGTTTTATAAATGTTTATTTCATCATAGTCGGATATTCCATCACCATCAGTATCTTTTTTATAAGGATCTGTTCCATAAATTGCCTCTAAATAGTTAGGAATACCGTCGCCATCCCAATCAGCTACCATATATATACCGTAAGCTACTATACCGATTATTATTGCTATAATCAATATGATTAATATGATAGTTATTTTACTCAATCTCTACACCATATTATTATTTCTTTAAGCAATGTTATATACTTGTATTTATCTTCCAATTGAGAATATTAGTATACTTCAACTATATTAATCAACTGAGTATTTTCTTTAGATCAATGAAGTATTTTCTAGAAACTTTCTCTCCCTTAACAATCACGCCTTCTATAACGAGTAGTTTCTTTTTAACAACAATACCTCCTCTACTATAGTTTTTCAAATAACCGTTTGAAGCAATTACTCTATGACATGGGATTATAATCGGTTTATCATTATTTTTTAACGCCTGACCAACTAATCTTGGATTAACTCCGAGTATTTCAGAGATATTCTTATAGCTAGTAACTCTACCTAATGGAATTAGCTGCGTGATCATGTATATAGCTTCGTATAAATCCTCTCTACGAGCTTTTCTAACAACGTTTTTCTCAACATCCCATACAATTAGAGTCATAAACTACAACACCATTAAATAAAAATGACATTAAGTATCTATACACTATTTAGGTGATTAATTGACTACAAACTATAGTAATAAGGTTTATATCGGTAGAACTGATGAAAAAGTGTTCGCTATCGGTTTGGGAACATGGAATATTAGAGACTACAGTAGAGCTAGAAAAGTCTTTTTATATGCTTTCCAACACGGTGTAGATAACGTAGATACTGCTGAAATGTATGATAATGGTTATGCTGAAGTCTTTGTAGGTAATGTTGTTAGAGAATATGGTAGGGAAAACATTTTCATCACGACTAAAATGCTTCCAAACCATCTTATTAGTTCAGATAATGTATTGAAAGCTGGTTTAAGAGCTATTAGGAGAATGAATATCGAATACGTTGATCTATTTCTAATACACTGGCCCAACACATCTCTACCTATTAGAGAGCAGATTAGGAATTTCGAAATACTTGTTGAAAAAGGGATTTCAAGATATATCGGAGTCAGTAATTTCAATAGAATAGAGCTAGAAGAAGCGATTAATTCAACTAAGAAAACAGATATTGTTGTTAATCAAGTCCACTACAGTGTTTTAAACAAAAATATTGAGAAAGATCTCTATCCATTTATGCTTGAGAAAAAGGTTACATTACAAGCATATTCGCCTATTGAACAAGGTAAGGTTAAATACCATAGAATTTTACGCGAGATCGCTGACAAAATAGGTAAAACACCGATTCAGATAGCTTTAAACTATGTTATATCACATCCCAATACTATTGCAGTTGTTAAAACCGAGAACATTGATCATTTGATAGAAATTCTCGGTTCAACCGGTTGGAGACTACCTGTTGAATATTTAGAAATACTATCTAGGATTTAACTCGTTTTCTCTAAAACCAAGTCTAGTGATCATGATATATCTCTCTAAACTAGTTAAAGCCGGGCAGATATAACACCCCAATCTATAGAAACCATATCTATATAGTGGATTTTCCGGTAGATTATTCAACCAGATATATAGTTGAACATGTATAGTAGACCATTGTTTAATAGGAGTAGCTTCTAGATACCCTTGTTTCTTTCTAACCGGTGGTTTTCTAGATCTCTTCAACGACTCCGAATCTCTATCACCTACTAAAACAAGTATTTTACGGTATTTTTCTTTATACTTCATCAATACTTTTTTAAAACCATTTGTTTTGAATAAAGTACACCATCTATTCGTTTTCGTAGGATAACCATATATAGATAAATACTCTCTAACAGGTACATAAACATACTCTATGTTAACACCCAATTTACTTGATAATTCATTCACATATTCAATTGTTTCCTTAAAATCAACACCTGTATCAACATAGACAGCTGTAACCATTTCTCTACCGTAGTGTTTAATAGCTAAATCTAGTGTAACAAGACTATCTTTACCACCGCTGAAACTAATTAAAACATGATCAGGTTCACCCAAACTCTCTAGAAACTTTCTTGAAATAATAGTATAGTATGTTGTAATAGCTTTATTCGTTTCAATAAAATCGATTAAATGATTAGAATTTACTTCATTACTCAACTGTTCTGCTTTAAAACCAAAACCGGAATCAGGAATAATTAGTTTAGCTACTTTTCTAAAACCACTGTAAACTAAATGTTCGCCACCAAATCTCTTCTGGATTAATGGATTTGAACCATAAACTATATTCTTGGAATCTAGAATCCATGTTTCAACACCATTTCTCCATATGAAGATATCATAAGCTGGATGGATAGAGTAGTCTTCGAGTTCAAAACCTTCTCCAAATAAAGAATAGGTATTGTTTGTCCAAACAACATGTTGTCTAAGCAGAGCTCTACCTATTTCAATACTTCTCCTGATATTCTCCATACTCGCTTTATCGACACATACTTCAACAGTATTTGGTTTAATCAATCTAAATTCACTACATTTATTTGAAATAATTATGTTAAAAGAATACTTCTGTTCAACTCTATCAATATGTATCCAGTTTCCATAGTATTTTTCAATAACTTTAGATAATAAGTTGTATTCAAGTCCATTAGGTATAATGTTATATAACCAGTATTTACTCATTTTAAAAACCACTACTTATTACTGAAACATCTATTTAACTAAATTCGCCGTGTAACAAAGTAAATCACTAAAACAAGCGATATTATAATTAAACCAACTATTATGTAAAACAATATCATCAAGTAACGTGAATTATTCAACCATAACGTTGATGGAGGGTTTGAAACACTTCTCGTCTTATTGACTAAACTATAATTAAACTGACTCAATGATGGTAAGTTTATTGAATTCGCTACACCAATATTATTAATAATACGAATCTGTAAATACGCATTTAAAACACTTAAATAAATCAATGCATTAACATAATCTTTGTTCTCAAAATACTCGAGACCAGTTATTAACAAGAATTCCTCGAGAACAGTCAAATTCTTTACTAGATAAATATATCTACCTATGATTTTCAATATCGAATTAATTGTATTATCTAAACTACCTCTGCGGAAAATCAAATTTATAGATGCCGATGAGTAACCTATAATCAATGGAGTAATTCCAATAATATTATATATATGATTCTTTTCTACGAGAATACTGTGCAGAGCTGAGAGAAAATCTAATTCTCGTGGAAATGAACCTACTTCATTACTTAAGGTTACTACGTATGAATAAGAGCTGAGAGCCGTGGAGTATATTTGATCAACAAGTTTTTGATATATTTTTATAGATCTTTGACTACTAGATTCAAGATTTTTCAATAGTTCAATCAATAAATCACATTGTTTAATATAGTAATGTACTTGTCTAATGTTGGAAAAAACTTGGGTATTATCACGAGACCTATATGATTCCATAGCCATAGCCATGTAGAAACCACTTATTTTAAAATAAGCGTATGCTGATGAAAATAAAACTAGTTTATTGAATTCATCTATGTATTCTATTGATTTATTTAATTCAAACAATAGATTATTTAAAGTATCATTAACATTCCGTATATAGTCGTCAACACTAGCTTCACGATGATATATTTTGAGAAACCATGTGAAATCAGTTGTATTCGATGATAGTTTCATAGCATCAATAATACATCGATATTGTTTAGAATCCGCACAATTATTTTTTAACATATTGTATTTGCTGTAGAGCTCTTTATAAGTATTTTCTAAATAGTATTTGTCAAAAGGATTGCTAATTCTATTAATCAATTCTCTACTATCTATTAAATCTTTTTCAATAATATTGAATAGATTAGTTAACTTATTCTTCACTACTCTATCTAAAACACTGTTTCGAATGTATATTCTCGTCTCATTAATTTTTAATTCAAAACCAGTAGCTATACTGAATGCTTCTAATAAATCTCCAACTTCGATAACAGTTATATTCAAACTCTTACCGTATTCAACTAGATCCAGCGTTCTATACTCAACTCTCCTCAAAACACCCCATAGAAATCTCTCTTCATACACTACAGGATATCTATATATTCTCTGACCTCTGGGGATCATGAAAATTTTATAACCATTAGTCGAGGCTACTTCTATTTTTTCTTTCAATCCACCAACTGGTCCAATAGTACCATCTAAGTTTATCATACCGGTCATTGTTACAAGTGATTTAATACTTGTGTTTAAAAATAGTGAAAGAAAACCAACTGCTACTAATCCACTAGCACTCGGTCCACCAATTATTGGATAATCCGCTTTCATTAAAACATAGTAATCATATTTATCAAATTCAACTCCAGCAATAACCGAAGCTATCCATGCAGCGGTCCTCATAGATATTTGTGTATCTAGTTCTGTAAAAGGTAGTGCAGTGAAAAATACGTAGCCATGACCGGGATAAGCTAATATAAGAGTTATATTAGATAAAATACCAATATTATTACCTGAAACAGCTGGTGCTTGAACATTTATTGTTTTAAACCAACTATAGTTTAGTAGATTTAACCGATCAGTTTCAAACAAACTAGTATTTAAACTAAATGAATATACTGAAATAAAAGAGTTGAACAATACGTTTACTAGAAATAGAGTTATGATTATAAAAACAATTATTCTCATAGTTTAACCACCTTTACCGATTAATTTAAATAGAACATTATATAAATTTATAGTAGTCTGAAATGTTGATTATCACTTAATAAATTGACCATATCTTTTAGTTGTTTTAATTAGTTTTCTATACAATATGTATAGAGTTAATATAAAGCCAATTAATACGAAGAGAACAATTAGTCCATATTCCAATAAATTCCCAGTTTTCATCAGATAGGTTAAATCAATTCTAAGAGATCTCCATGTAGGTAATTGAGAAACACTAGTTTCTATTAACTCTATTTCAATAGAGTATAGTTTTTTAGAATCTACTGTTGATTCAATTAAAGCTGATTCCAGAGATGTCGTAATTGTTAGTGTTGAGTTGACATATACTGTTATTAAACCATAGATTAATACTCCATTAAAGTATCTTAACAATATATCGTATTTCGAGAATACATAATTATTTGTGGAAAAACCACCGAATAATAGATCGTTTCTTAATATAAAATCATTACTATAACCAGGGTCAACTATCACTAGTAGATTATTACTCAAATAATCTAAAATTCTATTGATACTACATGTATCTGAATAAGATTGAACCTGACCGGACGGTATATTCAATAGATCACTTGGTTTACGAAATAGAATTAATCTAAAATCACTTCTATAGTGAAGATCATCGATTCTAATTATCGATAGATCACTTAATCTACCACACATATACGTTATTATATCGATGTAATCAACGCTCTTATTTACAACAATATCTGGTGGAGTTGAGTATTTGGATTCAGAAACATAATGTAGCTCAATGTTTGAAACAAATCTAGTTCCACGTAGATATATATATGATTTATTAAAGTAGTTTACAATACCTACATTAGTAAATTCATATATGTAGTGTTTTGTATAGAAATAGTGGCTATTGTATTCTAGATTGCTAAATAAACTACTACCACTAGTTCTCGTGACATTATTTATACTAGCTTTAACCCATATAGAGCCTGAAACCCTATATACAAGGTAATCTCGTTCTCTATAACCTACTCTAAGCTCACCACTTACTATATCCATATTTTGTATTAAAACCATTAATACTAGTAAGATCACGATCGGGTTTTTCATAAAATTATTATTCAAAATCATCATCCACACAGTAAACTAATTTAGCATCTCATTGATCAATAGTTAAATACGCATTAACTACTTTTTCAATTGAATTAATGTGAATCAAAGTTAATAAACATGAATAACTATTGAAGATAGATCTAGAACACTAGAATTCATAATAATCATGGACTACTTTTTATCTAAGATACATTATGATAAATCTTAAGAAAGAAACAGATTTAGACATTAATTCTCAACATAGTTTCCTTAATTTTAGATAAGATAGTTTTATTGTTTAATCAATAAGTTATATTTATTTTACTCATCATTATTATTAAATATATTCTCGTAAAGTGATATAGTATACATCAAGAGTTGGTCACAATTGCCTACGACTGGTAAAATAATTGGTCACTATAATCCACATGAAGTTGAAGACTGGGTGAAAAATTTCTGGACAAGTAATAGAGTATATGAATTAGTTAAAAATGAGAATAGTAAGTGTATTAAAAAATTCAATTTCATCGACGGTCCGCCTTATGCGAGCAGTGATACACCTCATATAGGTAGTGCTTGGAATAAGACTTTGAAAGATATTGTTCTCCGTTTCAAGAGAATGAATGGTTATAGAGTCAACGATACTCCTGGATATGATTGTCACGGATTACCTATCGAGGTTAAAATAGAGCAGAAACTGAATATTAGATTTAAAAAAGAGATCGAGGAGAGAATTGGTGTTGAGAGATTTGTAAATGAGTGTAAGAAATTTGTTATCGAGAATATTAAATCGCTAACAAAATGGTTTATGGAATTAGGAGTATTCATGGATTGGAGTAATCCTTACTTAACGATGACGGATGATTATATTGACGCAGAATGGTGGCTTATCAAGAAAATAGATGAACTCGGTTTACTAACTTGTGAGAATAGAGTTGTCTACTGGTGTCCTCGGTGTTCAACAACATTAGCTGAATATGAGATAGAATACCGTGAAATAGAAGACCCTAGTATTATTGTAAAACTACCTGTTAAAGATCGTGATAAAGAGTATTTGCTAATATGGACTACAACTCCATGGACTCTGCCTGCAAATACTTTTGTAATGATCCATCCTGATGAAAAATATGTTAGAATACGCATTGGTGATGAAACATATATTATCGCTAAAAAAAGACTTGAATATTTGTTGAAAACTATAAATACGGTAGAATACACTATTCTAGAGGAGTTTAAAGGATCTGATATATTAGGCTTGGAATACATACATCCTCTTGAAGATATCGTGACTATTCAGAAAGAACTTAGAAAATACCATAAAGTAGTTGCTTCTAGAGAATACGTTACAATGTATGAAGGTACTGGTTTAGTACACGGTGCTCCAGGTCATGGTTTCGAAGATTTTAACGTAGCTAAACAATACGGTATTGAACTCATAGCATCACCAGTTGACGACGAAGGAAGATTCACCGATGAAGCCGGTAAATATAGTGGTTTAAACGTTCGTGAAGCTAATGAACTCATTATAAGAGATTTGAAAGAGAGAAATTATCTATTACACAGTTCTGTCACGATCCATAAATATCCTGTTTGTTGGCGATGTAAAACACCTGTTATAATGCGTGCTATACCTCAGTGGATTATACGTGTATCTCTGTTAAAAAACAAATTGATCGAAGAAGTCAATAAAGTTAATTGGATACCTGAATGGGGTCTTGATAGAATAAAACATATGATTGAAAACGTACAAGACTGGATTTTATCTAGACAGAGATTCTGGGGTACACCGCTACCAATATGGATCTGTTCAAACAATCATAGATTAGTTATAGGTAGTAGAGAGGAATTAGTTAAGTACAATGGATATATTCCAGAAGAATTACATAAACCGTGGATTGATAGAGTTTATTTAAAATGCCCATTATGTGGTTCATTAATGAAGAGAGTACCGGATGTAGTAGACGTATGGTTTGACAGCGCGGTATGTTTCTATGCTTCACGGAAACGACCCTTTGAATTGGATTTAAACGATATAATACTAGATTTCATAGTTGAAGGACATGATCAGGTGAGAGGATGGTTCTTTTCATTACTAAGAGCGGGTGTTTTAGGTTTTGATCAATCACCATATAGAACGGTTTTAATACATGGTTTCGCTCTCGATGAACAAGGTAGAGAGATGCATAAAAGTCTCGGTAACTATGTTGGATTAGATGAAGTTATCGCTAGAGTTGGTAGAGATCCGTTTAGACTATGGATTTCACAGAATACTGTTTGGGAGGATATAAGATTTTCATGGAAGAGTATTGAGGAAACAAGAAGGATGATGGATATAATATGGAATACGTTCGTATTCGCATCTACATACATGGAGTTAGATAAATTCGACCCTGTTTTAAATAGATTGGAAGATTATATTGAGTATTTAAGAATAGAAGATAAATGGATACTGAGTAGAATAAATAATTTAGTCGACAAAGTTACAGATTATTTAAATAACTATAGAATACATGAAGCAGCTAGATTGCTTGGAAAATTCATCGTAGAAGACTTAAGCCATTGGTATATTAGGTTAATTAGACCACGTATATGGATTGAGGAAAATACTGTAGACAAGCTTGCCGCTTATACAACACTATACTATGTTTTATTCAGATGGCTAGTATTATCATCTGTTTTCATACCACATTTATCTGAATATATTTATCAAAACATATATCGAAAAGCTGATCCAAAACTACCTTTATCAATTCATTTAATGAAATGGCCTAGTGTTGATAAACAATATATTGACCCTATTCTTGAGATGGAAATGGAGTTTATCAAGGAGGTTTACGAATCCGTTGCGGCGGCTAGGATGAAAGCTGGTATTAAACTAAGGTATCCTGTTAAGAGAGTGCTTATATATACGAGAAATAGTGATTTAATCGAAACTTTGAACAAATACTCGGATTTACTGAAGAGAATTGTTAATACTAGAAGTATTGAAGTAAGAGATATTGGTGAAATCAGTGAATTAGTTAGCTACATAGTTACACCTATTTATAAATCAATAGGTCCTAAATATAGAGATATTGCGAAAAAGATTTTCGAATACATTAATAGTAATCAAAATAATATTGCAAGAGATATTATCAATAAAGGTGAACATGTAGTATATATCGATAATATCGAGGTGAAACTAACAAGTATTGATGTTTCAATCACTCCTTCTTATCTAGAAGGATATGTTGTTGAAGAACGTGAATGGGGTAGTGTAGCTATAGATACAAAACTATCGATAGATGAAATAAGTGAAGGTATTGCTAGAGATATTGTCCGTAGAATTCAGGTTATGAGAAAGGAGATTGGTTTGGAACTGGATGCTAAAATCGAAACATATATCTATGGACCAAGCGATCAACTAGAATTAATCGAAAAACACTCGAACTATATTATGAATGAGACTAGATCAACGATTTTAAAACTACTACGTAGTATTGATGAGATAAATAATGTTCAAGGTTATAGACGTGAATGGTTGATCGACGAGGATTTGTATATAATAGTTGTAAAAAAGAAATAAATAGAAACTATTTAGCTTTCTTTGCTAAATATATCAATATACCTATTGATATTATGATAAAACCGAATCCATAGATCATGATAGCGTATGCATAGTATTTAACGTTTAATGCTGAAATAAGTTCAGCTTCAGCTTTCTTTAATTCAGCATCAGCTTTCTTCGATTCAGCTTCAGCTAATATTCTATTAACTTCTATTTGACTATTATAGTAGTTTATTTGACTCTTTATATTCTCAAGCTGTAGTTCATCTTGTTTAAGCAATATGATCGAGCGGTTCAAACTTATTTCTTCAAAAACTGATTGTATACTGTATTCTAAGCTAACAGCTTGTTTTAGTAAATCAATAGCATTCTTATACTTAGCTACCGCTTCTTTAAAACTTCCTCGCGAGTAAAGTAAGTCACCTAAATCTCTCTCAACTATAGCTTTATAATACATTTCTTTCGCTTTAGCTCTAGTAAAATATATTGAAGAATACAAAAGACTCTCAAACTCTCTTTTCAAATTATAGTAATCTCTCTGATCAGAGTTGAATATAACGAAGTAATTTTCAGGCGTATATCTCCAAACACCCGTTTCATTTCCATAAACATATTCTACTTCAACATAGTAAGTATAGGGTCTCAAATTAGTAATCTTTCCTCCAATAGAAGGTATTGTAAACTCTAAGATAAATACTCTCGATAAACCTCTAGGTAGTTGAATAGTTAGATTATTAATTGCGAATACATCGCCCCATTCGAATACAATTTTAATACGAGTTAAGTTGACATCATAGTTCAGATCATTTCTAACAGTCACAGCTATAGCACCAAGACTATTCTCAAGATAACCGATGATGTTTACTTTATAGTAAGCATCGAAACCTGAGTAAAAATATCCGAAGTGAACGATCACTGGTATATCGGCATGACTTTTCTCTAAACAACTCATATTAATTACTAGAAACGCTAACATAATAACAAGCACTAATTTCTTCATCACGCTCACCATACTCTACTTGTTTAAAATATATTCATAGATCTATATAAATTTTAAATAATGAATACTGTTCTATTTATTAATTGAGAAATTCATACGGGTTTAAAATGAACTGTAGATCTAGGTTTCAGGTTAGCTCAGGCGGGGTTGAAGCTTGTTCTAAGAGATTATTTGATACAATAGATATTGTTACGAGAATAGGTGCTATTACTCCAGATAGAGTTTTTATACGAAACCATCCGATTAGTTCCCCATCGGCGATCTTCAATCCAACTATGTTTCTATGTGATAACGATATTTTGAAAATATATGCTAGAGCTACTTTCGGTTCATCAACATATACTAGTTTCATTATCGAATTAGAAATACCTATTGATGATTTAATAACCGGGTCATTTGTTGAAAATAAATATGTAGGAAACATAGTTTTATATCCTGATAATAGATACGATATATGGGGTGTTGAAGATCCTCGTTTAACAATAATTGAAAATAAACAATATATGACATATATAGGTAGGCGTGTGAATTATTTCAATAATATTGTGAAGAAATATAGAACAATGCCATTAACAGCAATATACGATAATGAAAATAAGACTTGGATTAAAAAATACGTGTATAGTTTAAACAATATTATTGCAGATGAGGTAGTATGTGTTAAAGACTCGTTTCTATACAACTATGTCGACAACTACTATTTATTTTATAGACTCCATTTAATAGATGATACCTATAGTCCAGTATATTCAAGTATTGATAGAGAATCAATGATTGATAATGAAACTGTTCTTAAACAAATAGTTTTAAATAATATACAATGTGTTCTACCAATTCCAAGTTTTGAACACAAAATCGGGTGGAGTACTCAACCACTATTAATTAATGAATCTAGAGAACGTTTTATAAGCATACTATACGGGGTCGATCAATATAGTTATACATATAGATTGTTTGCAGTAGAACTCAGTATTGAAGATAGAGAAGTAAATGTTGAAGCTATCACGCCTAGATATATCATGGAACCAAGACCGCTTTACGAAATAATTGGTGATAAACCATTTAAGATAATGGCATGCGGTATTGTAAGGATTGATCGTGAAAATCTCTTATTATCCTACGGAGCTGGAGATAATATCATAGCTTTCGGATTAATTGATTACAATGAATTGATGTCCGAATTAGATCGTGGTAGAATCTATTAACACTACTCTATTGATATTAGAATAATAGCTATTATCGCTAGAAAAATACCTATTATCTGATGAATACCTATTCTCTCGTTGAGGAATATTGATGCTAAAATGATAGTTATTGTAGGATATAGCGCTGTTAATGGTATAACCAATGATGCTTCTCCTTTCTCGAGAGCTTTGTTGAAAAACAAACCACCTAGACTTCCACATAATCCAGCTATTAAAGGTATGTAGATATAACTATTGATCCTCCAATTAGGATCTCTAATTTTGAATATAGTAAATATAATTAAAGCTAGAGTAAACGAAGCTAAAACACTGAAGAAATATGCTTCAACCCAGTTTAAATACTTGTATGAAATCTTTAATATAAATCCCCATAAACCCCAGAACACAAGTGTTATTAAAGCATATGTTAACCAATTCAACTAAATCAACCTAGTGTACTTTATTACTTCGAAATACTAGTTGAAAAGATCAGTGAAACCGGGTAATTCATCCTACCAGCCCCTGAAGTAGTCGATTGTCCTGGCCTTCATCATCTCTTTTTATTTCTCTAAATCTCCAATAACAATATTTGTCTTTATTAATCCTACGTATCTATCTCCATTCATAAATCTGTTAACAACACCGCGTTTAACTAGTCTTTCATTGAAATCTCTAGCATCTATATCATATGGATTATATTTCTTAGAACCTATTAAGAAATTACAAGCATAGGCAAAACTCGGTATCCAAACCCAGTACTCAGCTACGTATTTAAATACCTTTCTCATATTTTCGTAAACGTTTTTATAAGCTTTATTATAGAAGAAGCTATTACCCGCTTGTGTCGCTACTAATCCGTCTTCTGCTAGTATTCTATTTATTTCTCTGAAAAACTCTTCTGTATAAAGTGGTTTAGCGATCTCGCTACTATATGGATCCGTT
Organism: Desulfurococcaceae archaeon; assembly: GCA_038897715.1. GTDB lineage: Archaea > Thermoproteota > Thermoprotei_A > Sulfolobales > Desulfurococcaceae > JAWAVV01. Next base: position 267,308 of record JAWAVV010000001.1, on the reverse strand, counting down.
AAATCCATTATAACGATATCGAAAGAATTTTCTGGAGAATTGATTACGTAATCGTAACCATTCATAATTACTACCTCAACTCTCTTATCGTAGAAACTATTTTTATGAATAAATTCTAAATGTCTCTTAGAAAACTCAACAACAGATTCATCTATATCAACCATTACAGCTTTTACAACACAATTATGTTTTAAAACCTCTCTAAGCGAAGCACCTTCTCCACCGCCGAGTATGAGTACTCTACGTGGATTAGGATGGATCACCATAACTGGTTGAACAAGAGATTCGTGATATAGATACTCATCTCTCTCAGTACTCTGAATGAGTTTATCTATGATAAGTGCTTTGCCAAATCCATCTAGTTCAGCGAGAACGATCTCCTGATACTTTGATTTCTCGTAAGCATATATTTTTACAACTCTAAACATGTTTTGGAAATAAGTAGTTGTAGGCTCTATGATAATAATACCACCGGTATTCATATAGACACCATTTTCTAAATAGACTCTTCTCTTAGTTTAATATATTCTTCTATTATTTCAACACCAGAACTAGTACCTATTCGTGAAGCTCCTGCTTGAATAAGTAGTATAGAATCTACAGCGTGTCTAATACCACCAGATGCTTTAATCTTAACTCTATTTCTCGAAGCTTTTTTCAATACTAATACATCGTGTATCGTAACGCCTCCTCCTAGAAAACCAGTACATGTTTTAACATAATCAGCACCTGCTTTAACAACTATTTCTGTTGCCTTGATCTTCTCCTCATCACTTAATAAGGGAGTTTCAATAATAACTTTAACAACGCTAATTCCATATTTCTTAGCAACACTAGTTACATCAATAATGTCTCTTAAAACATCATCATATCTATTTATTTTGAAATAATTAATATTCATAACCATATCTATTTCAGAAACTCTATATTCAGCAACATGTAAAACTTCGTTAACCTTAACACTAGTCAACGTACTTCCCAGTGGGAAACCAATAACAGTTGCTAATTCAATAGTATTACCACTAATCTCTCTAGCTAACGGTACTAAACTTGGAGGTAAGACTAGTGTTTTAAAATTATATCTACGAGTATCTTCAATATATTTCTCAATTGTTTTATAATCAGCATTCGGTTTTAACAACGTATTATCAATATATCTAGCGAAATCGCTGGGAGTATTTCTCTCTATGAATTCGAGAATACTATTCAATAAACAACACCTATAGATAGAAACGATTAACGTAATTTATAAATACTCTGTTATTTAACAAAAATATCTCTAAATAATATTTTCATCGATATACAAAGCTTATTCTTTAGAAACCATTTTATTTAACAATTCATATATTTGTACAACACTATTCTTCTCTTTCTCAATAATCTCGAGAATACCGTTCACAATATTTTTCAAATCACTTAGTGCTCGCTTAGTATTTTCATTTGATTTAATATAAACAGTTCTACTACCATTTCTCTCAATTTCTAAAAAACCGTTTTCACACAATTCTTCGACATAATTATGTAAAGCACCCGGATTCATATTCAGAATTTCGGATAATTCCGATAACCTTAATCTACCGTATTTGTTGAGTAAAATAAGTATATGGATAACATTGTTTAAATAAGATTTACTAAATCTATTCCTTCTAGATAAGAGAAAATTGAGTAGACAAGGGTTTTCACTACACGTGTTGTTATTCGAAATATTTTTAAATAAATAGTTTTTAAAAAGCTGTGCAAAAGTATCGAATACTTTAATATCAATATCATATGGCTCCAGGTTAACGCTCATTCAAAAAACCTCGTTTAAACAATTTCAACAATACTTATACATCAATTAATATTTTGTACCAATTTATAAATAAATTTTTCTAAAAATATAGAAATATTTTTGTAAATTTATGGAAAAAAATATATAAAGTATATTAGGGGGCAAATATATTAAAATACAATTGACCGATGAACCCGGTGAAAACTTTAGACTATTATTCAACAAGATACTGAGAGCATTAAAACAGCAATGTATGAAAAACTAATGAATTATGAGAAGATTAATGTATCACCAGGGGGTTTTTTAAACCCCCTGGCTTCATACATGATACAGAACCGGGGGAGGGGTTTTATTTAAATAATAAATTCCCGAATTTATTTATAAATTTTTTGTTCACAATTCTATATATAGTCTATACGTGTCGTTTGTTTAGACAATGGTGTTTTAATTTGATACAAGTTTTTGTTGGGACTTCTGGATGGCTGTATGATTGGAATGAAGAAGCTAGTTTCGACTGGTATGTTAAATATAGTGGTTTAAACGCTGTTGAGCTTAATGCTAGTTTTTATAGATTTCCTTTTAGAAATCAAATTAAAAGCTGGAGTAGTAAAGGCTCAAATCTTAGATGGAGTATTAAAGTTCACCGCAGTATTACTCATTTCCATAGAATGAAAAAAACAGCTCTCGATATATGGTGGAAATTTTACAAATTATTCGAACCCCTCGATAAATACATTGATTTCTACTTATTCCAATTGCCTCCAAATTATGTTTGTAAAGATAGTAATCTAGATAACATCTCTATGTTTAATAAAGAAATTTCGTTGAACGAGAGAATGGCTATTGAATTTAGACACAGTAGTTGTTTCAATAACAGAATAGTAGAATGGTCTTGTAGAAACAATATAACACTAGTGTCTATAGATGCTCCAATTGCTAACTGGATTGTGAAGAGTATTAATACTATCTATTTGAGACTACATGGTAGAGAATATTGGTATGGTTATGAATACAGCGATAAAGAGTTGAGAGAAATAGTTTATAAAACAATTGATCTAAATCCGGAGAAAATATATGTATTTTTCAACAACAATCACTGGATGCTTGAAAACGCTAGGTTAGTAATGGATATATATAGAGAAACGCTTGGTGTTAATTAAGTAATGAACAATAGAATCAGAGTTAGCGTTGACGATATTTATAGAGAAATATATGTTGAACCGGGTGAGTTAGCATTTAAAATAGCTGAACAATACAATTACCAACCATATATGATTCAGAGATATCTACAAATACTCGGTTTTGACAATACCTTGAAACTATTGCAAGCTTTTGAGAAAAGACCCAAACCAGTTGTTAAAACAAATACTAGATTAATATCTTCAATCGATTTGAAAAAAAGACTCATTGAACTAGGTTTTGTCTTAGAGGAAATTGATTGGATCGGGGATGCTTATAGAATTGTTAAACAACCTGGTTCTCCAACAATCGGCTCTACTCACGAGTATTTAAAAGGATACTACTATGTATATAGAGATTCTGCTTCAATAATACCTCCATTACTGTTGGTAGAAAATTATAAGGGAGACGTATTAGACGCTTGTGCAGCGCCTGGTGGTAAGACAGTTTTATTATCAGAACTGATTGGTGACAATAATACTGTTTATGCTAACGATATAGCTCTATATCGTTTAAAAACGCTTGTAAGTCATTTAATTAGAATGAAGATTAGTAATGTGAAAATAATATGGAGTGATGTATCTAAACTACCTCGTTTAATTAACAAGAAATTTGACAGAATACTCTTAGACGCACCTTGTAGTGGTGAAGGCATAATAATGCTAGATCCCAGTAGAAAAACAAAAACAAGTCTAAGAGATCTAAGTATTATTGTCAAAAAAGAAATAGAATTATTAAATAGTTGTTTAGAAATATTAGACGATAACGGCATTCTAGTCTATACGACATGTAGTATTGCTCCTGAAGAAAACGAATATGTTGTTTCAAAAATTATTGAGACTAGAAATGATGTTGAAGTAGTGAAACCCTCTCTACAACTATTTAAATGGAGCAGTGGTTTGAAAAGTTTTGGTAGAATAGTTTTCAACCAAAGTGTTGAAAATTGCGTAAGAATATGGCCTCACTTACACAATATGATTGGTTTAACAATATGTATACTCAGTAAAAAGAGGTATTGATCATTGAAAAAAATAAAACTAAGAATTGGGTCATTGAATAAGAGACATTATCGTGAATTATATCATTACTTAGAGAATATTCTGAGAGTAGATCCTTTAAAATACATACCTAGTAAACTATATTATACTTGTTTTGATGAAATATGTTTCATCCACGAAGAAGCAGGTAGATTGAATAAAGCTAGCTTAATATATAGTGGTCTATGGATCGGATTAATAATCAATGATAATGTGTATTTATCTCCACAATTATATGAAAAAATATATTACGATACTGGTTTTAAAGCATCAATAATTGTCAACGATATCGCTACTAAAAATTTTCTATATGGTAGAGATATTCTAGAGGAAAGCATTCTCGAGAAATATCCACCACTAAATAATCCGATTTCCGTCGTAGATCACCGTGATCGTAGAGTTATAGGTGTCGCTGAATACGTTGGTAAAGGTATTTACAAGAACATATATGATTTAGGATGGTTTCTCAGAATATTTGGATAAAGATTTCTCTATACTATTCATCAAATCGTATACGTCAATATATTGATCAATATCAATATATTCGAGTTTATTAATCGAGGTATTGTTTATAATAATCTTCCTCCATTTGTTATTACATGCATATTCATCTATTATTTTTAAAAATATGAATGTTTTCAGAGCATTAAAATACTCGTTTTTTAAAAAACAATGCTGGATCAGTATTATCTAGTAAATGTTTATTACTAGATACAAATTTACATACATAACTAACTCTAAGCGTGTTATCGTCTAAGTTAATGATTAATGGATAGATTTTACACGCTAGTGGTTTTTCACCGTGGATTTTACACGTATTGTCGTTAGTTAAGAAAATACACTTGTTTTTAATAATCCATCTATAAAGAACAATAATATTTAGATTACCGTACTGATATACTAAGAATGGTTTAAAAACACACTCGTTATTAAAACATAGTTTACTTATTCTACGCGCTTCCCATGGGAATACGAGAGGCATTTCAAACTCGTGTTTGAATACACAGCAGTCGCTACAGTTTAGACAATTGAATGTTTTCAAACAATCACCTTTCCCATACTACGGATTTAACATAGTTTATAATATCGTTAAAATCTAGGTCACTAGGTGGTTTAACAGTATTTCTACTGATTAACTCGGTGAGATATATTAAGAAATTCTTATTAACAGTATTCAATATTTCATCACATTTTTCTTTCTCCAATCTCTTCTCAATACATTTATTAATCAATAGTTTTGAAACAGGATGAAATGTTAAATCAATTAAATCCTCTATTATACTAATTGTCTTAATATTTATAGATTTTTCATAACAACTAGTTGATAACAACAAGTATGTTAAACTATATTCTCTACTCAATCCAGTCGTTACTACACATATTTTCCCGTATTTATCCAAACACTTGAAACTCGTTTTCAATAAACTAGGTTTGATAGAAAACGGCTTGATACCGATTTCTTTCAAACACTTATTTAAAGCATTACTACGTGCTCCAAATACTTTATCAGTAATGATTAAACAGTTTTTAGTCTCTATTACATCGTGTATCGTGTAGTTATTAGAATCAACACTGTAAATACATGCTAAAACATATTTTGATTTATCTATTTTTACAATAATAGCTGTTAAACCATGTATAATTTCAATACCTAAAAATTCTCTTAAACTATCAAATACTCTACTCAATATCCACGCCTGTCCTAAACAAGCAATACCGATCAAAACACCTGGACAGTACAATATATTACTTGTTTTCTCCAATCAATGAATACCCATTTAATTATCCAATTTGTTAAATAATTTTAAATAAATAAATAGCTTTACATACATGAAGTTAAAACGAAAATTTAATTAAAAATTAATAGCCCCGTACTTAAATGGTGCTTATCGATGAAAACGAAGAGATATAGAATTATTCCATATAGTGGTGAATCAATTGAATACGAAATAATTGTTAATAACGATAAAGTATCTATTAGACAAGTTGGAAGCGACCGAGTTTACGAAACTTTTGTGGAGAAAATAGATGATAACAACTATATTGTACAAATAGGTTACGACAAGTATAGAGTAATGTTGAGTAATGGGAAAATATTTATTGATGGTGAAAAACCACTTGTTGAGAGTATTGTAGAAATACCTATCTCAACTAAACCAGTTATTGATAAGAAAGGAGAAAAAATTACTGTTAAACCGGTTTCCAAAGAGGCGAAAATCTATGAGATTAAAGCACCTTTAGCTGGTAAGATAGAAAGTATTAAAGTAAAACCCGGTGATAGAGTTGAACAGAGCGATGTTGTTCTAGTAATGATATCTATGAAAATGAGTGTTGAAGTGAAAAGCGACGTATCCGGTATTGTAGAAGAAGTATTGGTAAAAACAGGAGATGTTGTTAAAACAGGTGATGTTTTGATTAAATTGAGAGTACAATAACTATAATGGTATATTATTATGTTTTCTAGGCAATAGATATGTGAATTCTGGTTTCTTCGATCTGAGAACTTCTAGAGCTCTATATAGTTTAATCCTGGTTTCACTAGGATCTATTACATCATCAATATAACCTAGTTCAGCGGCTCTATACGGATTAGCAAACAATTTTCTATATTCGATAATCTTCTCAGCCAAGTATTTCTCAGGATCTTGTTGTTTGGAAGCTTCTTTTCTATAGAGAATTCTAACAGCACCCTCGGGACCCATAACAGCTATTTCAGCAGTTGGCCATGCATATGTAATATCTGCACCGAGTGCTTTACTACCCATTGATATGTAAGCACCTCCATACGCTTTCCTCATTATAATGGTTATTAAGGGTACTGTTGCTTCAGCGTAAGCATGAAGTACTTTAGCACCATGTTTAATTATACCTCCATGCTCTTGATCGATACCCGGCATGAAACCCGGTGTATCTACTAACGTCACTATTGGAATATTGAATGCATCACAGAATCTAACAAATCTAGCTATTTTATTTGAAGCATCAATATCTATAACACCAGCATTTACGAGTGGTTGATTAGCTACAACTCCTACTGTAAAACCACCTATTCTACCGAAACCAATGACTGCTGATTGAGCATAATCTCTATGTACTTCGAGGAATTCATTATTATCTAAAATACGTATTATAACTTCTCTAACATCAAATGGTTTCATAGGATCTGTTGGTATAATACTATATATATCATCAATCCTTCTATCAACAGGGTCATCTGTTGGAACATAAGGAGGTTCTTCTTCAGAATTACTAGGTAGATAAGATAGTAGTTTACGTGTAATTTCGAAAGCATTCTCTTCCGTTTCAGCTACGAAATGAGCAACTCCACTTCTAGAACTATGAACATCTGCTCCACCAAGTTCTTCGAAAGAAACTTCAACACCTGTAGCTGCTTTAACAACTTCGGGACCGGTAATAAACATGTATGAATTCTTAACCATAATAATGAAATCAGTTAACGCTGGACTATAGGATGCTGCACCAGCACATGGTCCCAGTATTAAACTGATCTGAGGTATAACTCCACTAGCTCTAGTATTAGCTGCAAATATTCTACCACAAGCATGTAGTGATGAAACACCTTCCTGTATCCTAGCACCTCCTGAATCATATAGTCCTATAACTGGGTAGCCGTTTCTAATAGCTAGTTCTATTAAATAAGCTATTTTCTCGCCATGAGATTCACCAATACTACCTCCCATAACCGTAAAATCTTGTGCAAAAACATATACAATCCTTCCATCTATTTTACCAAATCCAATTACTACTCCATCACCATAATACTTTATTTTATCTAATTCGAAATATGTTGAACGATGAGTCCTCATCCACTGTATTTCTTCAAAACTATTTGGATCAAGTAGTTTATTTAAACGATCTCTAACCCAAAGCTTTCCTTTCTCAATCTGAGCTTTGATCTTATCATCTCCACCACCTTTAATAGATCTCTCTCTATATTCTCTAACTTCTCTTAATAATTCATCCATATCTCGAAAACTCAATTAAAACACCTTATTAACTACTTAATTCTCTTTACAACAGTTACTATTGAAAAAGTACCTACGCCTCCAATATTATGAGTAGCTGCAATCTCTGGATCGCTTGCTTTAAAACCTGGAAAATCTCCTCTTAACTGCATTGTTGCTTCAATCAATTGATAAACACCAGTTGCACCCACAGGATGTCCTCGTGCTTTCAAACCACCACTGAAGTTTACCTCTGGTTTATCACCTTTACCAAATCTACCTTCTTTCCATAGTTTAGGAGCTAATCCTTTATCAGCGAAACCCATGTCTTCCAATGCTAGAAAACCTGTAATATGAAAAGCATCATGAACTTCAACATAATCAATACTCCTCTCAGATACGCCTGCCATTCTATAAGCTTGTTTGCTAGCTTCAACAGTTGATACTAGCTTTAGCAAATCTATTCTCGAACCAATATCAACCGAATCAGTTGCATAACCAATACCGGTTATCTCAACCAATACATCATGACCCATCGCTCTACTAATCTCTCTAGCTCTCTCTTCTCCACGAACAAGTATGGCTACCGCTGCTCCATCGCCGATAGGTGCACAATCGAATAAGTGAAGTGGATCGGCTACAACACTACTCTTAAGTATTTCTTCAAGACTAGTTTTACGCGGAAGCTGAGCATATGGATTATAAGAAGCATATTCATGCATTCTAAGAGCCCAGTAAGCCATGTCTTCTCGACTATAGTTGAACCTATTCATATACAGTCTAGCTAACATCGCGTTTAAACCAGTAAAGCTAACACCATAGAATAATTCGTATTCAGCATCAGCTGCTTGAGCTAGAGCACGAGTAGTTTCACTCGTTAAACCCTCTGTTAATTTCTCAACACCACCTACAGCAACAATATCTACTAAACCAGATTTAATAAGCGAGAAACCAGCGTAGATTGCTGCACCACCACTACCACATGCTGCTTCAACTTTAAATGCAGGAATCCCTCTCAAACCAACATAATCGGCTAGTAATGCAGCTAAACTATCTTGCTCCATTAAAACACTCGAAGTCATATTTCCAACAACAAGAGCTTGAGGCTTAACACCAGAATCTTCAACAGCTTTCAAATAAGCTTCAACAAACAGATCTCTAGCATTTTTTTCATAAAATCTATCTATCTTAGTTAACCCAACTCCTACTACGAACACTCGGTTCAATCTAATCAACCATTATTTCTAACGAATAATGAAACATATCTCTTTAAAATAATGATACGTTACATATAAAATAGTTTTCTCCATGAACCAATACTTTATATTAAAAATATTAATTAAATATACTTATGATTAATAGAAATAGAAAATGGTGTGTTAGAAATTGAATAATATATTTCTGAAAAACGAATTAGTAAAATACATTATTAGAAAAGCATTAGACCTTCCAGTAGATAATATTGAATTAAAAAACATTGTCGGCTCAACTAGTTATCAATTAATGATACAGATAATTAACAATATCTCAACAAAACTAGTTGTACAGAAAGAAAATCATTTAAGATGCGGGTTATGTAATAAAGGACCTTTCACTAAGAGAGGATTATATCTACATTTAAATAGAGTACATTTCAACAATATATTAGAAGAGATCGATAAAAGAATTAGAGAGACAACTAGTTAATCTAATTCATCAATCCTATAGACTTCTAGTATTAAATCGATTTTTATCCTCCTATTCCTAATCTCTTCAATCGATCTAACGGATTCCTCAACATAGTCTTTTTCAAAAACTCTTTCTAAAACAACTGTTGGCAAAATATAGAATAAAGCATATTTAATACCAATTTTATACAAAGGCTCTCTCCTACCAGTAAATGGATTCTCTCTAACTATAGGATCCACTCTAATCCAACCCCACGGTGGAATATAAACAACAATCCATCCATGACCACCGCCGCCTATGAATTCGTAATTAAAGTAACCTTCCGCAACGCTTCTCTTTAAATAATACGTTTCACCAACATATACAACACCTATTTCAAGAAAACAAGGTATTTTAAATGATCTTAGAATTGTTATCAATAAATTAGATTGATCATCACAATCACCAGCACCTTCCACAATAACCTCCCATGGATATCTAGGTGGCACTCTAGTTGAATAAATAATACTATTGTCTATCCAATTGAGTATATTTATGAGATATGAGAATGGATTATTTCTACCCACAGTTCTATTAATATACTTAGCTAGTAATTTAATTAATGGATTAGTATAGTTCCATAAGCTTGTTAAACCCGTTGTAGTTTCATTAATATATTGCTCTAGATCACTCCACTGCCCAGCTTTATTTATCAATACATAAGGATCATCTACTTTCATGAAATCAATTATATTCTCAATTCTCTTAGCCATATCAACGCGGACAACGTATCTAACACTTACATTAATATACTCACCTTGATTCAATATTCCATTACTATACGGAGAATCGATATACAGATATTTTTTACCATTAGAATCTATGATACTATAGTTATACTCAATATTATTAACAAAAGCATTTATCCTATGAACAATTTGATCTTCGGTATTTAGTGGATAATCGAAATACATTATATCTGTTTGATTAATAATAATTGATTCATCACCCAAGTTAGTTACAATACCCGTTAAAACGTATAATAATGATACATTAGAATAGTTTTGAACAATATAGTTATAAATCATATTACCACTACTTCTAACAGTAATTATTGAATTTATATTGCTTATTAGTATTAATACGATGATTATTAAAAAGTATTTCAAATCCATTGAAATCAACTCAAATATTTAATATAAGGTCAATAACGCCTCTAATATCAAATAATCAATAAGGATAATTTAAGTTTTAGAAAATATGGATATCACGTTTAAATCTAAATAATTCAAAGAACTAGAAATAAGTTAACGTATTAACGATAAATAGTTTAAAACAAATGATTTTAAATAATTTAAAAAATAAATGAAAAACTATTAGTAGTTTATACGAATTTTACCAACTCAACTTTATTCAAACTATTAATTGCCAACACTAATGGTCCAACAACTTGATCAAGTTCAACATTTATATCTTTACACATCTGATCAGCTAATTGCTCTAGAGTATGTTCACCATCACTTATAAGCCAAATATAGTAAACTAGTGGCGATAGCTCGTATACTTCTTCTTCATTCTTAGCTACATAGAATTTTCCAGATTCTTCTCCAATAAAATAACCCTGTCTGAAAGGTTTTTTATTCCTATACTCCTCCCATAGATTTCTAATATCTATTTCTTCACCACTACTCATCTAAAACCACCTTTCACGCTTCTAACGCATCCTACCTCTACTTCTGAATTCTCTACGTTGACTAGATTCTTTTCTAAACGATTCAGGCTCAGTTTCAGGTATAGAATCTACTGGTGGAACAAGATTGTTATCAACTTTCTTAATAGTACTTGTTTTACCGATATTCAACTGCACTTTACCGCGGAAACTCGTTGTCCATGCTCCATTTATTTCAACAACATCGTTTACATTCAAACTACCTGCTTTAACTCCCCATAATACTGCTTCTACTCTACCAGATTCATCTCCAATTATCGCGTTGCTTATCGTTCTAACACCTTTCCTGGTGTTTATTGTTCTAGGAGGGGTTGTTTGTATTACTCGAGCGATTATACTAATATTTTCTTGATTAGGTTTGAGTTCTTTTATGAGAATACGGGATCCAACCATTACGAGATTCGACTCCGAATATAATGAAAACTATTAATAGTTTATAGTGGTTTATAAATTAATTGGTCTATTGATATGAATTCAAAAGACATTTCTAATAAGAAGAATATTTTCTCTAAACACTCTTCGAGAAAATATCCACATCTATACAGGTGACTACGATTCCATCTCTTATCACTACATCCAAAACCATTTATGTATTCAAATCTATCTCCTAGTAGTTTAGCTAGATATGTTTCCCAGTCAAAACTATTTCCAGAAACTGTTTTATACATAAAACCAATAAGTTCAACACCTGGATCTCTAAGTAAGTAATCAATATGCCAGAAACATTTACTTTTTTTCAATACGTATCGTTTTAACCTAGAATATAATCCACCTCTATTCATGGCTGAACCAATATATACATAAAAACCTTTAGGTATTCTGAACAATCTACTACGTGTTCTAACGTTAACACTATCATTAAGTTTTAATAAAAGTAGATAAACACCTTTAACTCTAGGTATTCTAATAGTCAATTAAAACACCATTTTAATAAATTCCAATAAAAATAGTTAATATAAGATGAAGAATATGGTTTATTACTGAATATGATGAAGAGTTACTCCGCAGATTTGATTTAAGAATATGTATTTAAACATATTTTATAAACTAATCGTTAATTAATAGATTTAGAGGAAGAATGATTTGACTCAGAGTATTCAGAATCTACTGAGTTTAACTCAGAAATTTGTAGCTGAATTAGCAAAACCATTTGTAGGTAGAGAGGAAGAAGCTAAAGTAATAGCTCTAGCAATACTTACAGGTGAACACGTTATTTTAATCGGTGAACCAGGTACGGCTAAATCAGCTCTAGCACGTAGAGCAGCCGAGCTTATCAATGCTAGATTCTTCAAGTATCTTTTAACTAAGTTCACTGAACCGGATGAATTGTTTGGACCATTGGATATTAATGCACTTAGAGAAGGAAGATACGTGAGAATAACTAGGAATAAATTACCGGAAGCCGAGATCGCTTTTATAGATGAGATCTTTAATGCTAACTCAGCTATATTAAACATGTTTTTAACAATAATGAATGAAAGAGTTCTTTATGATGGATATAATGAGATAAAAGTACCTCTATGGACACTAATAGCTGCAAGTAATAGCGTTCCCGACGACCCGGATCTACAGGCTTTATATGATAGATTTCTCTTCAAACACTTTATTAAACCAATAGGTGAAAACCAGTGGTCTGAATTACTAGAAGCTTGCTGGAGAATTGAAAGTGAATTATATGAAAAAGCTGAACCAATTCTATCAATAGATCATATACGTAGTATGAATAAATTAATTTATGAAGTCAATCTACAGCCTATTAAAGAAAAATTACTGAAAATATACGCTATATTAGAAGACCAAGGTATTCACTTAACTGATAGAAGAAAAGGTAAAGCATTGAAAGCTATAGCCGCATTAGCTTTAATCAACCAAAGACTTGTTGCTAAAGAAGAAGATCTTTTCATATTAAAATATATTGCTCCTAAAGATGCTGATGAAATGGAGCAAACATATGCTATACTACTAGACGAGATAGTTGCGCCAGAGAAGTATTTAAAAGAATTAACTGAAATAGAGATGAGTATACGTGAAGCTAAAACATATATAAATAGTTTAAGCGATTTCGCACCACAGTTGATCGATTACTTGAGGAGTTTTGAAAAAGTCCGCGAGAAAGTAAAGAAGATATCGGAGTCCACAAGCAACGATTCTGTGAAAAAGAGAGCAGAAGATGTTCTAGCTGAGTTAAACAGTATTATCGATATGATTAAGAAAAAGATTCTAACATGATGATCAATAATGTTAAATACAGATTATCCCGTATTTCTCAAGGAGAAAATAATTGGTTTACTCAAAGGTATTAATTACGAGGATCCGTTGGTTAAATATCGTGGTTTGAAAGCACTTAGATTAACACAATTGATATCTGGTCAAAAAGTAGATCTACCTATATCAATAATTATAGATGTTTTCTATACACTATATCTCCCATTTATATCACTCAAGAATCTTGATGAAATACCTAAAGATAAGAAACAGTATTATTTCCTACTAGATTCTCTACTTAAATCCAGCTTTATACACGTTATTAAGAGTAGAACCGTTCTAGATACATTAATGAGTTGTTTAGCAACAGGTATACTAATACCTGAGCTTAAAAGAATATTAGAAGATATTGGTAGAAAATCAAGCGAAATTAAAAGCAGTATCGATTACGAGAAAGAAGTAAAGAAAGAAATCGATAGAACACTATCATCTCTATCAAAAGATCTAGATAATGTTAAAAAACTGAGATCTCTGATAGAAGGCGATCAAGCCGGTAGTTTAAGTATGATTGCTTATGAAGAATATGGACCAGAATTGGTGAAACTAGCTAGAAACATTGAGGTTCGTAAAATATTAGAACAGTTAACCGGTGTTAAACCATGGATGTTCCGTATTGAGAAGAGGAGACAGAGATTTAAACATGGTGAAATACTTGGTTATGAATTCGGTAGAGATATTGAGAGAATTGTTCCTTCTAATCTACTTCTACCGAATGAATTGTTTTATATAAAATATTTGAATAATAAACTTCTATTGTATCAGAAAGCAGTTACTGAAGGTAAGGGTTCTCTATATGTTTTAGTTGATAAGAGTGGTTCAATGGATGGAGTTAAAATTACTTGGGCTAAAGCTGTAGCTCTCAGTCTATACATGAGAGCTATTAGAGAAAACAGAGATTTCTACTTCAGATTCTTCGATAGTATTCCTTATTCACTGTGTAAAGTTGAACGAAGACGTAGAGTTAAACAAGCATTGAGATTAATAGAATACATAGCTAGTGTTAAAGGTAGTGGTGGTACGGATATAACTAGATCAATTGTTACAGCTTGTAGTGATATTAGATCAAGTAATGTATCTGGTGTTAACGATATTGTTTTAATAACTGATGGAGTTGATAGAATAGCTGAACAAGTTGTTAGATATAATTTAAAGAAAGCAAATGCTCGTTTAATAACAGTGATGATAATGGGTGATAACGAGAGTTTGAGAAAAGTATCTGCTAAATATTTCACTGTAATTAAATTGTCTCAGAAAGATATTCTTCAAGTAGTTGAAGTTGATTGATAATAAAGCATTAATAATAGAATGAAAATACAATTTATTGAGACTCATCTATTTATTCAAACAAATGGTGTGATCAATGAATATAGATGATAGATTTCTTGAAATGATAACAAGATTTGTTAAAGAAAATAAAGATAAATTGTTTGATTTAAAACCCGGGGAAGTTGTTGAAAAAGTTATGGAAAATATTAGAAAACATGGTTTAGCAGCTAAATTCTTCATTAGAATGAACTGGAGTAAGATAGAGAGTGTTTTTCAAAACCCTGAACAAATTCTAGAGTCGTTGAAAAACTATGATAAAGAAACATATGAGATTGTTATAAAACACATTGATTGGTTTAAAGAATTCTTAAACATACTTCATAACGAACTACGAGTTTTTATTGAGAAATAGATTGACCACTGAATTTATATAGAAATATTAGATAAGGTAGAACTATTATTGATGTTACTGTTGAGATCAATAAACTATTAATTGGACCAAAATATACGTAAAGCAAGCCAGCGTAAACAGCTGATAGACTAGCACCGAAGCTTTCAAACATTCTTTGAATACCAATTAATCTACCTCTAATCTCCACTGGAAGAATACGAGTCATAATTGTAGACAATAGTGGACCTATTAATACTCCGTGTAAACTACCAAATATTGTTGATAAAACTAATAGTTCTAGGATAAATTTATTTAAATAACCGGGTAATGTGAATAAAGCCATTGATAACGTTAGAGATAAGCTTGCTATAGTTATAGCTAATTTATTATTAATACTTCTAGAACTAGCAATTAATACTCCTAAAATAATCGAAGTAGCTGTACCAATACTTGATAATAAACCTAGTTCTGTTTTAGAAATTTTTAATATTTCAACAACATATATGGATCCGTAAGTTGATGAAACTGCTGAAACAATTGGTCCAATAACACTAGTGTAGACATATACTGCTAAAACTATTTTCAAAACATCTCTATACTTAATAACATCTAGTATTATTGATTTAAACTTATTATTACCATTGTTTTTAACAATTAGTGTTTCTCTGAGAAAACGTATTCTAAGAATAAGCACGATAGTTGAGATTATACCTGATGTTACGAATGCATATCTAATACCAGTCAAACCATACGTATCGTACATAATACCACCGATAACCGGCATGAATAATCCGGGAATAGCTGAAAAAGTATTTAATACCAGGAATCCTTTGAAAACCATATTTTGCTGAAGAGAATCCATAATTATAGCCATTAAAGCTGGTGCGTAGAAATGAGCTATCTGCTCTATAATCCACAGTATTGATAATTGAATCCAGTCTTTAACAAACGCGTATCCAAATGATGTTAATGCAACTATACTTGTACCAATAATTATTGTTTTAACACGACCAATATAGTCTGTTAAAATACCTCCAATTATTGTTGAAAAAGCAAAAGCTAGCATACCAATAGATCTCATGACAGCTATTGAGAAATCCTGAGCACCAAGCGATTTAGCATATAGCATGAAGAAAGGACCTGTTAATGAACCACTTATACCGAATAGAAACCAAGATATTGCCATAATACCTACATTACCGCTTAATATTGTTCTGAAATCACTTAGTGTTACCCGTATACTGCTACATCTTGTTTTTACTCTGAACACCTCTGATCATCTTTATCGTAATCCTATCTTTACCTAAAACCTTCTAGTTATCTATTTGACGTCTTTATAAACATTTACTTCCCTCTATAATTAAGTTGGTTTATATAGAAATGAATTAACGAATATAGTTATAAATAAGAATATCAATGGTAAATATGATAGAATTAGTGTTAACGAATATTCTCTAGTGTTAATGAAAGATACGCGACGGTATGTAATATTCAATCTCTGATCAAGTGCTGAAACAATTAGTTTATATTCATCGTTAGTTCGAATATTTTTAAAATAGTATTCATTACTCTTAACTAATACACGATCAACTACAGTATTATCTCTCATGAATTCAATAATTACACTCGTATTTGTTTTTAAAAATAGCAACGTATCTGTATTAAAACTATCAATCAGACATGTATTTAGTAAACTAGAGATTCTCTTACAATCAATAGTTCTACTTAATTCAACGAAACTACCGTAAATCAAGGGTGTGTTAAATAAATAAGAATATAGATAGAGTAGAATCACTATTGTAAATACAAAAACATTGTTCGTAATGAACAATATCCAACTTTTAGAACTTTTAACAATTTTCATATAAGTAGTTATAATTGATATTGATATTATCAATACATATATGTCAATACCACTTGATTTAATACTAACAACTTCATTCACATCAATATTCCTATTAAATCCAAGTATTAAACCAATCAATTCTATTCGTTCAACACTATCCTTAACTAAATCGTATACGTATATCACATTGTATATTTTAAAAGGTGGTGGATAGTAGATTAGAGTATCTCTAGTAAAATCACCAACATAAATTTCTCTCATCGAATAGATATTTAAAAACAATACAAGTACGATAAGTGTTATGAAAAGAAATTTATCAACGATTATTTTAAACTCCAATCCAAAAACCCTTTAAAACTAAAGATCAATCCATGTTAGTACTCAAAATTATTGATAAAACAGCTATACTTATTAAATTATCTGGATCATTGCTTTTCAACAATTCATCAATAAGTATGGAATTACCTGAATAACCTAATTGCGTAATTAAACAATACACTATGTTCCTATACTCGTTTAAATCAATCGTATCCTCTTTTTTCTTAATTAAATATGTTTTCAACAATACTTCACGTAATAAATCGTAATCTATTCCACTATCCCATAGCTTTTTATTAATAAAATTAGCTATTTCATTAATCAATTGAGGAATATACTTCACCGAACCGATTAATTCAATCCATTTACTCGTTAGAAACCATATTTTCATAGCAGTATTATATTTATCGCTCTGATCTAGATTGAAAACCAATAGATAAGTATCTAGTAAATCGACGATAGCTTCAACGATTTCATCAGCACTCTTTTCTCTAAAAACAGTCAAGGTATGTTGAACAGATTCTGATTCTAATTCAGTATTGGTTTGATAAATATTCTTATCAATCAATGTATCCATGAACACACACCTATTTCATTACTCAATCATTAATTTTATTTTAAAGAAAATGTCTTAGTTTCAAACAACTACTGATGCTAAAACATACACTGTGATATATAGAATTAAACATGATAGAAAATTACCAATTACTATCGATACAATAGATAATTTCCTATCTAAACCAAGAATATGAGATAGTATTGAACCAGTCCAAACACCTGAACCCGGGATTGGAACTGCAACAAATATCGTTAACCCAATGAAGATTATTTTAAATCTAGTTATCTTTCGAGATTTCTTCCTAATCCTGTTTATAATACTTCGATACACTTTATTCAAAAAACTATTTTTACCAACAATATATTTCTCCAAAGAGTCTAAACCATATATGATCAAGAAAGAGGGTAATGAACTGGATAAAAAAATGACTATGAAAGCGATTAAATCTTCAAATCTATTAATGTACGCGTATATGAAAGCAGCTCTCGCTTCTAAAACCGGTATCATAGATATAAATGCTAATAGGATTAATTTAAACAATTAAAACCTACCCCTAGGATCTAGCAACGTTGGCAACAAATTGACTAGTAACAACTCCAGGGTAGACAATATCATGTATAATTAATTCACCATAGTATTCACTATAATAGTAGAATCCTTCACAACGTATTGGATAATCAATTATCCACAATACAATATTTATCTCTAAAACAATTGGTTCAATAGATTGAACAAACACTGTTCCATTTAAGAATCTACTAGCGTAGACTATTCCTAAATCATATCCAGATCCCATAATCAGTATTCTCTGATTATATAGAGCAATGGGTATTGCTATTAAATCATAACCAGGTACTGTAATAGTATTATTCGAAATAACATATACTTTAGACATATAGAAAGGTGTGTATGCACCAGCTTGGAATTCGTATTTTAAAACATATTGTTTAAAACCATTATAATCCTGCTCACTCTCTACTTCAATCCTAGATCTAATCATTATTATTCTAAAACTAATTTGATCCTCTACTATTCTACCACTATAGCTGTTGAAACTATAGAATACTCTGTATAAACCATATATTTCCGAATCTCTACGCACATATTCACCAGGATATATTAAGTATGGAAAACTATTCACTAAATTTCCATTTCTAATAACGTACAATCCATATATATCGCTCAACCTTGACGCTATATTCCACTTTATAGGTAAATAAGTTTTCAATCTATTATTAACCTGATCGTCTAGATTAGAGTTATACACAAATCCAATACCATTAGTTAGTTTATAAGTTGAGAAAATATTTATAGAACCGATATTATTGAAAACACCACCGGGTGGAGTAATCGCTAAAGTCAAGTCTGTTGAATACCCAGAACTCCATCTAGCAACAAATAATACACCAGATATACTAGGATCATTCACTAATACAGGTAGCATTCTCCAATCACTACATTCGTATGAACTATAGACATCGTATAATCCTCTTAGTCTAAAAGAATAATAACGCAGATCAGAATATTCTAATCCAATAAGTACTGTAGATAAATTATCTAAAACTAATGGTACAAGAATTGAAACAGGTACTAATATTCTATCATCATCATACTCGATTAAAATAGCTGTTTCATAAACACCTGGAATAGTATTCCTAGATACGTTTACTACTATATTTAAAGCCGTAAAGTTTTCTACAAATATTTCTTCAGGGTAAATCAACATATTTGATTCTCTAAATTTATAAGCTCTAACCGTAATTTTCAAATCAACCGGTTTAACATCATCATACTCACTCGGTTCTAACTGAAGATATAGTTTACCAATTATTTTCTCATCAGGTTTCGCTATAGATAGAAATGTTTCAACACCTATTCTAGAATCAATTGATATAAAATATTTCTCAAAATTATCTACAACGTTATCTCGATTTAAATCTCTCCAATCGAATAAATAAATAGTTAACGAGTGTTTATCGTCAACCGGTGTTCTACCAAACATGTATATAGGATATGTTAAATTCTCGAGTAGAATTATTATTTCAACGTAATCCGAATATGCATACGAGTATTCAGGTATTTTGATTAAAAGTGGGTTTCTATAATCAAATACATTGTCGTAAACAATTGTTTCTTTATAGAAATATAGTTCTCTAGAATGTAGTTTTATAAAACCAGTGTAATTAGTTATGTATAGAGTGAAATTTCTCGATTCGCCTGGTTTAATAATAGCATAATAACAAGTATCTAAGAAGTATTGTGATATGTTGTATGTTAAATCTCCATAAACACTATAATAGTTTTCAATAAAAGCCTGTGTTAAACCATCAATAGTGTAAACTATAGGTTTGTTAAACAATATTCTTTCAACAGTTTTCAAAACATTCAATCTACCCGAACCTTGGACAAAAGGTGTGTATCCTAGATCATCGCAACTATTTTTCAACAATATTCTAGCTCTAAACGTGTCTAAACTATAGTTTAATCCATAGATATTTCTAAATAGACTTAGTATCAGAGCTAAAGCTCCGGTAGTATAGGGAGCTGATAAACTAGTTCCTGCAAATAAGTTTATTGTAGAACCATATCCAAATCCATCAAGTACACGTGTACTTGCATATTCAAAGAATCCGTTTGAAACCAGATCTGGTTTTGGATAACCCTGACCACTTGGTCCTCTACTACTAAAAGACACTACTTCATCGTATAAACCATTGAAACCGTAATCAACCATTGGTTTAAACCATGTTGATGCACCTACTGTTATCGTTAATAACCCTGATCCAGGGGAGTGAATAGATGTGAATCCTGGTCCACTGTTTCCCGACGAAAAAACTATTATAACCGGTTCTCTCACTATGAATGTTCTGTTAAAAACTATTGAATCAAATAAATAAGTTAATACATCTAATCCAGGAATATTTTGAAGATCTCTAATAATGTTCATGTAATTCCAACTATTGTTAACAATATCAGCTCTACGTGGACCATAATAGTTGAACTCAATATAGTACATATCGCCTATTCTCCTGAAATAAGGTGTATAACCACATAACCATGCTTCAAGAATTATTGTTTCAAAACTCCAGAGAACACTACCAGTAGCTATCTTAGATTGAGGAGCTACCCCCTTTACTCTAAACAATCCATTATAACCAGAATACGTATTAGAACCTCTACCAGCTATTATCGTAGCTACATTAGTTCCATGCCCAAAATAGTCAAACATTATAGCTAGATATCGGCCATTATAATCCCATCCAACATAGTAACCAGGCGTACCATTCAGTAAACCAATTGTATCTAAATAATATCCAGCAATAGTACCTAGACTAAAATCATAATATCCATCGTTATCAAAATCTCGTGCAACGATCTCATAACCTGGTTTATAAGAGTATTCATCTACAATACTATGATCAAACCATGTCGGTAAAGGCTCTCTCCAAACAGGTGTTCCAATAATCTCGCGTTCAATCTCACGAATAGTTTTCGATAATTCGTAGAAAGCTGTTGATAAATCAAAATAAACTCTATTATAAATACCAGGTATTTCTTCATCAACCATTAAAGCTAATACAAATGTCTTAACCAGTATTAATCTAGAACTATTACTTAAATGACTAAGTACGGTATAAAATGGTAGTAAACCTACTTTATAAACACCAGTTAAACTATTTATAGAGCCTATTGTTAAATTATAGTCTAAAACTACGTTATACACTGATCTATTGATAGGATCAAATACTTTGATAACAGTATTTTCAGTAATTAATTTATCACCAATTCTTGAAGATACGTTTGTAAAAATTATTAATCCATTATCTATAGCTAGTATTAATGGATTTCCGTGAGTATCTCTAGCAATAGATTCTAGACCAAGATCTGGGTTTGCAAAATCAACACCTGTATCCACAATACCTATCACAACGTTTTCTCCGAAAACACCGTAATTGTTCCAAACAAATGGAACTTGGATTAAATCGAGTGAGGGTAGATAATCATAATAGTTTAGTGACGTTTTATTAAACGAAATATGTTCTTTATTAAATCTTTTAATCAAGTAATTTGTTTTAAAATATTCATTTATTAAACTATTAATAAACAAAGAGTCTTCAAGAACTATATCTATGTATCCGCTTCTATAGATTTTATCCAACTGATCGCTATTTAATTGAACATAGTATATTGATTTACTGTTACCAATATTTATTTTTAAAAACAATCTATTGGAATTTTCGATAATGAATTTCATAGCATGTCTACTTGAATCCCCTATTAAAATGTATTTTCCAATCTCTTCGATATTTTCATAACTAACTTTAGATTCACTAGAAACATATACTGTGTATTCAATATTTCTAATAATAGATGGTTTTTCATAACTTGATCTCGCTTCTCTAACGACAACCTTTTCTAGATTTCGATCTCGTTCTATCAATCCAGCATCAGTATAATTGCTAAACAATATTGCAATGAATAGAAGTAATATAAAATACTTTGTCAAAACATCTTCCCTCTTATATATTCAATGAACTATATATTTAAAATGTTTCATCATCGCAAATCTATGCATCCACATTATCATCTAATCTATTTTAAACAATTATTTAAAAATAAACTTATTATCGTTGAAAGATATTTTTAACTCAAATAAGGGTGGTATTATGTATCTTCGAAATGTACTAGCTATATTAATGTTGTTAACTATAATAGTATCAAGCTCTGCTTTAATTAGACAAACGAGTGGACAGCAGGAGAAAATATATGTAGCTTTCATATGGCATTATCATCAACCATGGTATTACAGTATTGACGAAACCTACTTCATACTACCATGGGTTAGAATGCATAGTGTTGGTAATTACTATAAAATGGCTTATATACTTAGTAAATACCCTAACATAAGAGTAACGTTCACATTCTCCGGTTCACTACTTGAGCAAATAATAGATATTATCGAGAATAGAAAGAAAGATGTGAGATGGATTATATCGGAGA
This sequence comes from Desulfurococcaceae archaeon, assembly GCA_038897715.1. Classification (GTDB taxonomy): domain Archaea; phylum Thermoproteota; class Thermoprotei_A; order Sulfolobales; family Desulfurococcaceae; genus JAWAVV01. Next base: position 244,334 of record JAWAVV010000001.1, on the reverse strand, counting down.
AAATTATCAATGGAACTGTAACGGAGGAAGACGTCTTCAATATGCTTAGAATTCCGGGCGGATTCTTCGATATAAACTGGGCTAGAATAGTTGATAAATCAATTAGATATAGAGAATTGAGAGATTTAGCTCAAAACGCTTTCCGAACATGTTCTGGAATAGCTAGATCTGAGGAAGAGTTTATTAAATGTGTTGTTAACATGTTCACAGGTGGTAATCTACTACACCAGAGAGTTATAGATTTAGCGGTTATGTTTAACTTATTATGGATTGATCCACAGGTTATTAGAGAGCTCTATCCTGATTTAAATAATTTAAGAGATAGAGCCTTCAATAATCCAAATCCTAGTTTTACTACAGATGATCTTCATAGAATTCTAAATGTACATTATGATATCATATCTAGAATTCCAAATATATATAGAGAATTAGCTAATAGAGGTCAAATAGAGTTAATACCAGTTCCTTATAGCCATCCATTAGCACCGATAATAACGGCTCTTGGTTTCAAAGAGGATCTCGAGATACATGTTGAAAAAAGTATAGATTTGTTTAAACAATATTTCAACTATATTCCTAAAGGAGTTTGGCCAGCTGAACAAGCTATTAATGAATTCGTAGCTGAAGTATTTAGAAACACTGGTTTTAACTGGACTGTTACGGATGAAACTATATTGGCTAAAATCGGAGTCAATACTGATGATATCAATAATATCGGTATACCTTGGACAATTGATTTTCAAAACGGGAGGATGTATATATTCTTTAGAGAAATGGAATTAAGTAATAAAATTAGTTTCCAATACGGATTTTGGAGATATACCGATGCTGTAAGTGATCTTGTCAACACTATACTAAACTATAGACAGCGTGCTACAGGACCTAGATTAATCGTAATAGCACTCGATGGTGAAAACCCGTGGGAACACTATGAAGAATTTGGCACGTTGTTTTTAAATGAATTATACAGGAGACTAAGCGAACTACAGGATCAGAATTATATAGAAACAATAACTCCCGGTGAGTTTATTACAAAATTTTCAGATACTGCTAAATCTCTACCTCTCAAACAATACTACTATCTAGACCTGGTTGATAGAGATATATCGAACATTCCTCCAGATAGTTATGGAGATGGTTACTCAGACCTTCCTCGTAAGGAGATTAATGCTAGATTACCGGAAGGATCCTGGAGTGGTGGTGAATTAGCTATATGGATTGGTCATAGACAAGAAAATGTAGCAACTATGTGGCTTGTTAAAGCACGTTCAGATATATTGAGAAAACTTGGTTTAAATAGTTTCAGAGAATTATATCAAAAACATCCTGATGTAGCTAAATATCTGTTGAAAGCAGAAGCAAGCGATTGGTGGTGGTGGTATGGTGGAGATGGTGGTGGTTCACCGGCACCATTCGATCCCTTGTTTAAATCATATCTACGTAAAGCATATGAGTTAGCAGGTTTAACGCCGCCAGATTACTTAAACGTATATGCTTATCCAGATGGAACACCTATTGGTGTAATTAATGATAATGTACCAATACCAGTAGAAACTCCTCCCTTAATAGATGGTGTTATTGAAGATATTTGGCTTATTGAAGCTAATGCTGGTAGAGGGTTGAAGATACCTGTTGGAAATATTGTTCAAACAACTTATCTACTCATTGATAATGATAATATTTACCTAGCTTTTAACGTTAGTAAACAGAGTGGATTATCTATAGGAGTTTACTTCAATAATCCAGCTGTATCTCTCTCACCATATAAACCAGAGTATAATGTTTATCCAAGATATTCTAGAGTAGATCTTGGAATATATCTAGCTAGAGAAATACTTGTAGATATAGATGGTAATAACGTCTACATATCTAAAGCATTAGGCGATGGATCGTGGAGTGTTAAAAATGTAAAAACATTGTTTATCAGGGAAAAGAACAACATGTATAATATTGAGTTGTCGATCCCATTCTCAGAACTCGATTTAATTCAAGGTGCTATTATTAATCTAGCAGTAGTGACGTATGTTGAAAACCAAGTAGTTGAGTATTCTAGCAGACTTGGTTTAGCTTATCAAATCCAAGTTCCGCGTGGAGCATTAATTGGTAGAATTGTTTTTGAAATGAACGACCCAGAGGGAGACGATGATGGACCGGGTGGTGTGAAGTATCCTAAAAATCCAGTATTTACTAAAGGAGTATTTGATCTATTAAAATTTAGAGTAGTAGAAACAGAGACCTCGGTAGTGTTTATCACTCAATTCGCTAATCTCGGTGGAAACCCGTGGAATGGACCCAACGGCTGGAGTTTACAACAGGTACATATTTATATCCATACATCTATTGAAGAACCTGGTTTAACGGATATGATAGCTCTGAATGCGAAAATAATAGATGAACATGCTTGGCACATGGCTATATTGCTTGCACCGGGATGGGGCACGGAACCAATTCCACAGGGAGAGAAATCGGGACTGTATTATTATAATAGAAATAATCCGGAGGTACAGAACGGAAAGTTTAGAGTATACGCAGATCATGCTTCAAACAGTATTATAGCCGAGATATCTAAAGAATTGTTGCTTGATGTTGAAAATATAGATAAGTGGATTTACGTTGTAGCCGTTTATAGTCACGATGGATATGGACATAATAGAATTAGAAGCGTAGTAGTCGGCGAACCTGAAGAATGGAAGATAGGTGTTCCAGCGGAGTATGGTCCAGCAGTATTAAACAATGTTTTCCCATTTATACTAGATCTACTAGCTCCAACAGCTGAAGAACAATATAGTATGCTCAGGAGCTTTGATCCTGAACAACAGAGACTAGCTTCTGTAAGAGGTTATGGTCCGAGTCTGCCAACAACTACTGAAACCACTCCTGCAACAGAAACAATAACAACCCCTGTATCAGGGACTGAAACGGAAACTCCTACGGAAACATTAAGTGAAACAACTGTTTCGGAAGTAGAACGTGAAGAGAAGAGAGCTGAACAGTGGATTCCAATAATGATCATTATTATAGTAATTATTGCTATTACGATAATTGTCTATAAGTTGAGAAGAAAGAGTTAGATTTGTTTTTTAACTACCTTATTCATTTCCATAATATGGTAAAAGGGAGTTTAGATTGGCTCGTGTCGAACTTAGAAATGTTGTTAAAAAATTCGGTAAAATTATCGCCGTAGATCACGTTAATTTAGATATTCGCAGCGGCGAGTTCTTTACACTACTTGGTCCAAGTGGTTGCGGCAAAACCACTATTCTTAGATTGATAGCTGGATTAGAGATACCAGATGAAGGAGAAATACTTATCGATAACAGAGTTGTCAACGATCTACATCCTCGTGATAGAGATGTTGCCATGGTTTTCCAAAACTATGCACTATATCCTCATATGACTGTTTACGAGAACATAGCTTTTCCATTAATTGTTAGGAAAAAACAGTTGAAACTCAGTAAAGAGGATATTCATAAAAGAGTCGTTGAAATAGCTAGATTTCTAGGGATTGAAGAACTTCTAGATAGATACCCCAGTCAGCTGAGTGGTGGTCAACAACAGAGAGTTGCATTAGCACGTGCACTAGTTCGTAAACCAAAAGTATGGTTACTTGACGAGCCATTAAGTAATTTGGATGCTAAATTAAGGATTTTTATGAGAAGCGAGTTGAAGAAGATCCAGAAGCAACTTGGTATAACAACAATATATGTAACACACGATCAGGTTGAAGCTATGAGTATGGCTGATAGAATAGCTGTTCTAAATAAAGGTAGAGTTCTACAAATAGGTGTTCCAGATGAACTCTATAGTAAACCTCATAATACGTTTGTAGCTACATTTATAGGAGCTCCACCTATGAATCTAATACCATGTAATATTATAGAAGATGTTGAAAAAGAGTATTTAATACCAGAAGAATATGGTAGGAGTTTAATAGGTGTATCGGGTAGATTACTAACTAAATTTGTTATTAAATGTAGTGAAGAATTCACTATACCTATTTCACAAACCATTTACTCGAAGATAAGAGATAGTAATATTAATGAAGTATATTTAGGTATAAGACCGGAACATATGAATGTTTATAGAGATAAACCTTTAGTAAACATCGGTGTAATTAGATCAAGAGTTGAAATAATTGAACCACTTGGTTCAGAGACAATACTTAATGTTAGAATTGGAGATGAATTTATCAAAGTTAGACAACCACCTGGGATCGTTTTTAAAACCGGTGATGAAATATATATTGAAGTTGATTTGAATAAAGCACTTCTATTTGACCGTAAGACTGGTAATCTAATAATTTAGCCTTTCACAATACCCATTCTATAAGCTTCTCCAATATACTTCTGAGCAACAATGTAAATAATTATTATAGGAATAGCGTAGATTATCGACAATGCTGCATAGAGAGATGGATCCTGTAATCCACGTGCACCGAAAGCTGTTCTGAAAATATAAGCACCTACAGTAGTTATTCTCAATAGATTAGCTATGAAAAATTCACTCCAAGCACTCATGAATGCGAATAATGTTATAATAATCATAGCTGGTTTCGATGAAGGTAGAATTACTTTAAATATTATTGTAAACCAATTAGCACCATCTATGAAAGCCGCTTCATCTAATTCTTTAGGTAGATTGTCGAAATATGATTTTAAAAGCCATGTTTGAAAAGGTACGAGTCCAGCTGTATATATGAATGGTAGGATATGTGTACCGAATAATGGTATCCCGTATCCACTCATAATTAAAAGAAACATTAATAGAGCTATTATAGCTATTATTCCAAAACCTCCTCCAGCTTGACTTAGAATCAAATATATGTATAATAAAGTGTCGCGACCTTTAAAGTAGAATCTAGAGAAAGAATATGCTGCTGGAGTTATAACTACAAGTGAAACAATTATTGTTGATATTGTAACAATGAGACTAGTATAAACTGCTTCCAAGAAACCAGGACTAGTAATTGATCTAAAGTAGTTTTCAAACGTTAGATTTGCAAAAACATCATTCAGATCAATTAATAAACTAGCTTTACTATACATGGATTGAAGTATTATGAATATAATTGGATACAACATTATAAACAGTATTAACAAACCAATTGTTGTTAGAAATATTCTTAAAATAACTCTAGTTAATGTAAAAGCCATATCTATCTCCTACTCCTTCTGTAAATATTAAACCATATAGCTACGTAAACCATTATAATCAATACTATTGCGAAATAAGTAGCTGACGCATACCCCCATTCTTTATCAATAGTAGCTCTATTGTAACCGAATAGAATTAATAATTCATTTAAATTACCGGTTCTACTACCTAAACCCGGTACAGATACCGTACCCGTTGGACCACCGTAGTTTATCAACAATGGAACCAGGAAAGCCTGTAGCGAAGCACCTGTTGTTAAAATAGATGCTACAGCTAGTGGTCTAGCTATTAATGGAAAAACAACTCTACGAACTCTATACCATAGATTAGCTCCATCAACATAAGATGCTTCAATAACATCTCTCGGAATACTAGATAAAGCACCCATAGTTACAGTCATTATGAAGGGATAGGCGAGCCATGTTTCAAACAAATTATACACTAGAAAAGCATGCCATTCACTAGTATAAATATTTAATTTGAACAATCTACCTAATTGACCATTTGGTTGGAACAGGAAATTCCACGTTAATCCAGATAACAGTATTGGAATAGCCCATGGAGTTAACATTAATCCTCTTAACCATTTCCGACCGATAATTAGATTAGAAGAGTAAAGTAATGCTAGTGAGAAACCCACGAGTACTTTCAATGGAACACTTGTTGCTACAAATAATAGTGTTTTGTAAAGTGAGTAATAGAATCTAGGATCTTTGAATAATTCAATAAAATTATTTAAACCAATGAATTTAAGCATTAATTTATCTCTTTCTCTCAATAAATTCTCTTTAACACTACTCAAGTAACCATCGTAATCTTTAACAGCTCTTAAAAAATAATCTATTGATCTATTGATTAAGCGAAGAGTAGTATAAGTCACATTTAACAAACTATCTCTATCTAATACAGTATAGCTGGATACAGCCTCCGATATCTTCTTACTAATAACATCTAAATCCATTAAAACACTTTGTTCAATGATTAAAATATCTGTTTTAAACCCATATCTACTGCAATTAAGCACAGTATTTAGTTCTTTAACTCTCGATTGAATTCTATACGATTCATCGTAAGCTTTATAGAGGTTAATACCTATAAGTGTTAAATCATATGATGAATTTATAACATGAATAGTATTGTTCAGAACATTAAATGTATTGTTGAGATTGATTAAAATATTTTTAAAAACACGGTAAACGTCGCTTGAAAAACCTTCTTTCTTCAAATAATCAACACAATTAATAGCATTATCATAGTTTGAAATAATTCCTGGATTAACGAATAAATTATCTTCACGAGCATTAGTAAAAGCCATAGCAATTGAGAAAACAAGTGGCCATAAATTAAAGAAAAAATATAGGAAAATACTTGAAAAAGCAAGGATTAAACCTATTTTAGATGGATATAAGTGTTTTCTATACATCGAATAAAACACCGTTTCATGTATAAATTTATTGTTTAAAAAACTAACCAGATAGAGATCCAATTATTCTAGCATATCCTTCATCTAGTTTTTCACTAATAACTGCTACAGCTTGCTCGATCGCTTCATCTAAACTCTTACCTGCTGCGATAGCGTTTGTGAATTCACCTATTATAGCGTTCAAATATGTTCCAACACCCCAAGCTATATCCATTAACGGATCATTTGGCATTGGTATGCTTCTCAATATTTGTTGATAGAAACCATATACTATTGAATATTTATCTTTATTTTCAATAACGTAATCGATAACACTTATTTTTACAGGAATATAGTTGTTTTCATCAACAAGTATTTTCAAAACATTATCGTTTAGAGATATATATAGAACAAACAATACTGTAGCATATAGTCTATTAATACCACCTGTTTCAGCCATTATAGTTAGATAAAGGTTTCTAAAGCCACTAAACGGTCTAGGTATTTTATCGTCAATAGATGGTATAGGTACTATAACAACGTTTTCTAAACCTATACTCCTGTTAATAGCCGGTAAATTCCATGGACCAGTTATTATCATAGGAGTTCTATTAGCTGTGAATAAACTTAACTGTCTTTCACCACTTAAACTACTGTAATCCATATATCTCAATACGTTTCTAATAAAGAATTCAACGCCTTGTTTAGTCCCAGTACTGTTTACTCCAAAACGCTCATAGATATTTTCTTTACCAGGATCGTAGTAGTAACCTCCAAAAGCTGTTATGAATGGATAAATATGATATGGATCGAATTGAAGCGATAAACCATACCTTTCATTAACCGGGTCGTAGAATTCCTCCATGATACTTTTCATTTCACTAAATGTTGTTGGAACAGTATCGACAAGTTTCTTGTTAATAATAAGAGCTATTGCTTCACCAGCATATGGTAAACCATATGTTTTCAATTTATATCTAACCGATTCAAAAGCTATGGGGAGTAACATAGTTCTAATCTCATTGATCGCTTCTTCATCTAAAACTTTTTCTAATGGTATAATCCACCCTTTATCAGCGAAGCTACCTATCCAGTCATGAGCCCATGTAAACACATCGGGAACCTTGCCAATATGACCCTCTCTCTGTTCAGGCAATAAAGTTGCTATAGCAGATATCTGTGATTTCAATAAATCCATACTAGCATAAGGCAATTCTTCGACAACAATACCGGGAAACTCTTGGTTAAACATTTTTAATACTTTAACAAAAGCCGATCTCTCGTGTTCTGCTAAAGCGTGTCCAAAATATATTTTAACACTTATTTCACCTGCCTTCACCTTGTCAACGAATTCTTTAAATTCCCTAGAAACCTTGAGAGAAACATTACCTATAACAATCTCGTATTCTTCAAGCGTTTCCGTAGGGGAAGGCGAAGATACCTCGGTTTGTGTCGGAGAAGTTTCTGTTAAAGTAGGAGATGTTGTAGTCACAACTTGACCCTGTTTTTGCATAGTAAGTATCGCTATAGATAATACTGCTGCGATAACTATTATTAATACGATAATTACTGCTTGAATTTTAGTTAAAGCTCCAGCCATACAACTATCCCTCTTTATATCTTTATCTTAAAAATCTAATAAAAAATGCTAATAAAGATTTACGTATTATATAAAAAGTGTTTTTCTAAAAATATCTAGATTAGATTTCTTAAATATGTTAATAAAATAAGTAATCCGTTAAAACTTATTTTAAAACTAACAACTATTGAATCACGTGGTGGATACAATCTATATCCTTTATATAAACCTGTTGTATTGACAATGTATAGTGATTGAACAATGAATAGAAGTAATGCAACTGTTTTCCACGGTAATCCATTTATAAATTCAACAATATCTCTTGTACAACTATCTAATCTTTTGATCAACTCGCTATATACATCAATATTGCTATACTCAATCGCTATTAATAAATCATCTATAGTTATACCATATTCATGAAGTAAATCAACAAAAGCTTTATCAACAGTTATCCAATTATCCAATTCAAACCCTCAAAACCATAACATACAAAAACTCTTTGAGTAAATATAAGTTAAATAGTTTAATATTCTCAACTAAACGTTTACAATTGGAAAAACAGGATTCAAGACAGTTACTATTGGAATAATATAGTCGAAACTACCTGTCTGTAATTTATAATAAGCTTCATATAAAGCTCTATCAACAATCCATGGTGTTAGCAATACATGGTAGTATGTTTTAATACTAACACTCTTATCTACGGTAAATTTCAATAATTTCTCCTCAAAACCCTTATCCACAATGTAACCAACATAACCATGGATTAAGTAAATAGCATTCCTAATACTCCAAATCCATGTTTCAGATAGCTTCTGATTACATATTTTCTTCATGTTACTCAATAAACTCTTACTTTTATGCTTCTCATTGTAAACATTCAATATATGAGTATAATAGCTGTTTATAATAGTCGCTAAATCTCTCACAAGAGGTTCTTTCATAAGTAATTCATCTCTAGACCTAAAGCTCTCGCCTTCGAAATCAATAATTCTCAGATCAAAATCATCTCTAATCATTATTCTCTTCAAAATAGGCTCTTGATGTATCCTACCTTTTAAAGTATTCAGATAGTATTTCTGCAAAATCCCCTTAGAATATTCAACAATGCTCTTCCCCCTAGTATCTAACTGTTTGTAAAAGAATTCGAGAATCTCTTTCTCATGTCCCGAACTCTTATCTTCGTTTTCTTCAACTATATTCTTAATCTCATTTAAAACATAGTTATATCTCATATCGATACGTTTAATCCAATTTTCAATATCTTTATCCGTTACATCTTCGAAACCAAATAATTCATCGTTTTCATTATTATTAAGTTTTAAATGCAGATCCGCTATAATAGAACCTAATCTAATATTGAGTCTAAATAATTTTTCACCATATTCGGCTTTACTGGACTTCTCGGTGAACATTTTCATCATAGAATTCTCAAACCAATCACTTAAAGAACAACCTTTTACATACTCAGTGATTATAGATAAATACTTTCTCACATCGTTATCTTCATAGTAATACACTCTATAAATTCTCGGCATATTCTCGTAATTTTTATTAAATAATTTCTCGTAAATCAATGGTTCAATTATCGGTTCTCTAATTAATCTATATCCTTTAACAACTACTTCAACACCATTACTCAACGTATGCTTACAGACAACATTAGAGCCTTCAAACGATAATGGTTCGGCAGATACGGTTTCATAATCAATACTGTAGTAATCTTTGAATTTAACACGACCCTTAGAATTATTAATAACTTCGTTCATAAAACTAATGTATCGAGTAGAGTATTCTGCTTCGAAACAGTATAGTGATCTTTTTTTAACAAAAAGATTTTTCTCAAGAAGTTGTTTTACCGGTTCTTCCTCACTACATATTATTGGTAATTGATATATATTCCTACTCACTTTGATAAACGCTAAGAAACCATTACTACATTGAAAAGATTCTTCTACACCAAGATCTCTTCTACGCTTACTCGTTTTAATCAACCATGTTGTTTTACGTACATACTCTTTAACTATTTTATCTAAATCACTCTCATTAAACAATTTCATTTCAAAACACTCTAATTTTACTCAATTATCGAAATAAAGATTAAGAGATGTATTAAAAATATCTCTATGAATAAATCCGCAGTATTCCAATTACTACATTTATTTAAAACAATTTATTTAAATAATCTAAGAACTCGCTATTAACAGTTTCTCAGTATCAACTGTTTTAGTAGATATTATCAACAATGCAATACTTAAAACTGCAAGAAAAACAATATGTATAATAGATTCAATAATGTTACCCAATACATATTGTTGTATAACGAGAATGCTGTGAACATATGGGATAATTAGTAGTGGAGTAAGCACGTTCTGAGGTAGTTTAACAAAATCAATGAAGAAACCGGTGAAGAAAAATACTACACCAAGCATTGTAACCAAACTAGCTATATTAGATGCACTTCTTATACCTTTAGTTCTAGTTATGAAAGGTAAAGCTATTGTAATAGTAACCAGTATTGTAAAGAAAGCTGTTACACTATGTATTGCTAACAATGAGTAATCAATAAATATGAATAAACCCCCACCTAGTGCTAAACTCATCGTAACCAAGTAACCGACTAAACCCATAGCATCAGCTATTGCTGCGATAATACCTAGAAAAGTAGCCATTATCATTTTAGCATAAATAATGTGTGTCAACGGAGCTGGTGAAACGAGTAGAAACTCAATCGTCTTCCTCTCTCTTTCACCTATAATACCATCTATTACATAGCTAGACGCGGGAGCTACGACAAAACTTAAAGCTATAACAAGGAATCTAGCGAAAATACTTCTTAACTCGTATTCAGCAGTAACAGGTTTACCGACAATAGTTACTACTTCAGTACGTGCTTCAACTGGATTCCTCAGAGCACTAAATGATGCTGAAACATTCGCTAACTTAGTTAAAGCATCTATTTTCAACCTAGATATGTTATATGAGAAAGCCGATATGACTCTATATACATCGCTCTCAGCTCTCTGAGCTGATTGATAACCAGCTTTACGGTAAACAACTACTTTAGCTACATTATCTAAACTAGAAGCATTCATAGAAAAACCTCGTGGAATAACAACAACAAGATCTATTTTAGGATCCTCGATTACTTGAATACTATTCTCTTGAAACACTCTATATCCAGTCCTATTCAAAATCTTCGTCAAATTCCCCGAAAGCCATTGAGATGAAACAGTTATATTTAAAATCTCATTAATACAACTAGTTGAATCTAGATCAACTACAGCTATATTCACTGGTTGTTGTATAAACATTAGTATTCCAATAAAACCAAGAATAGGGAGCATTAACAACGGTAACAATATTGTCGTAAACAATGTTTTCTTATCTCTTATCAAATCTTTGTATTCTCTATTCAATAGTATTAGTAAATATTTTGTTTTTTTCAAACAGATCCCTCTACAATCTTTATAAAAGCTTCTTCTAAATTACTGACACCGTAGTTGTTCAAAATATTCTTCGGCTCGTCTTCAATAATTATCCTACCATCAAATACTATTCCAATACGGTCACATAAATACTCTACTTCAAGCATATTATGACTACTTAAAACAATCGATGAATTAGTTTCTTTAACATATTTCTTAATAATATTCCTAACTCTAACTGATGCTCCTACATCTAATCCACTAGTGGGTTCATCAAGTAAAGCTAAAACTGGTTTCCTCATGAGGACAATAGCTAACAATAATCTACGTTTCATACCCTTACTATAACTATCGGCGTAATCGTCCAATCGATCACCTAAACCAGATAGTTCAGCACCATATTTTATAGCGCTATCTAAATCCTCTACACCATATAGTTTAGCATAAAACTCTAAGTGCTCAAATCCAGTTAATCTACTATAAACCTCAGCTTCTTCAGGTAGATAACCGAGATATTTACGTGCTTCATACGGTTTATCAACAACATTTATACCATTAACATATACTTCACCCATAGTTGGTTTAATCAAACCAGCTATTATTCTAAGAGATGTTGTTTTACCACTACCGTTTGGTCCGATTAAACCATATATCTCTCCAGGTTTAACGCTGAAACTTATACCTTTAACAGCATGAGTTCCGTCTTCATATATTTTATGAATATTCCTAACAATTAATACATCGTTTCTCAATGAAAACACCCACTTATTCTTAAACAATTGTTTAATACAAACAATGTATAAATATCGTATTAACACTTTATTAATTAAGTAAGTAATTAAGTGAAATAAAATTGTTTAATAAATACTTAACCATATGTTTAATAATAGTGGTGTTCACTTTTGTACATAGAGAATACTGTGAAAGATAGAGTAATAGATTTCTTAAATAAATATGGAGATAAAGGCTATATTGTTTTAAAAACAATAATTGATATATCAAACGATCCAGAAATAGATCATAGACTAGGCGATTTTAGCTACAAACACCTAGTCTTTAAACTGCGTAAAATAGGGATTGACTATAATCCACACAATATAATCAGAATACTTGAGAAAGAATATGGTTTAATAGAGAAAACATATTTATCTACAACACAAAAGTGGTGGAGACTAGTAGATCCCGAAACTATTAGAAAAACAATACTAGAATACGGTAATGGCGTTGATCTAGAAGATCCTGATTTAAAACTACTAGTTATTAAATACCGCAGTATTGAACCATTAAATATATTAAATAATCTTAGAAGACTCGTAATTAAAGATAAATTGAGTAATAGTGAGAAAGAATTTTTCAGAAAAATAGTATTCAATGAACTAGATACTATTGTGGATTTAATTAATAAAATGCATCAATATGAAGAAGTATTTAGAGAGGAATTGAAGATTTTAAAGGAAATCATAAGTCTCTCCGAGAGAGTTTCTATGAAAATATTCAATACATCTAAGATGTTTAACGAGAAGAGTTTTGAAAACCATGTCTACGCTATTGAGAGTGAGAAAGAGAGGAATAGTGTTAAACCATGGTGATAATACACGAGATAGCTAGTAAGAAAATACTCCCTATTATAAGAGGTATTCTCGTACACGAGTTGAAGAATAGAGGTTTTAGTCAATATAGAATTTCTCAAATCCTAGGTATAACACAGCCTCAGGTTAACAAGTATCTTTCTAAACCAATTGAATACTATTATAAAGGTGTAGTTAATCTAGGTTTCAATGCTGAAAACGTATCTTACTTAATCTCACTACTTGTAAGCACTATTGTCAACGGATACACGGATAAATACATTATTCTAATCAACAGCATATTACATAAATTAGCTATAGAATACTTATGTAGAGAACATCGTGAAATATGTATTGGAGATAGAATTGGAGATCCCTACATTGAATATTATAGAGAATGGGTTGAAAGAATACTGAATATCAACAATATAGTTCTATTAATACCAGAAGTTGGTTCAAACATAGTTTTCGCACCTTTTAAACCAAAAGATTACTCGGATGTAATAGGTTTAACCGGGAGGATAGTGAAAGCTGGTGTAAACGTTAAATTAGCTGGTGAACCAATGTATGGAGGTAGTAGACATTTAGCTAGAACACTCATCTTGGCATCAAATTATAATAGTAGAGTCAAAATAGCTATGAATATCATTGTGTTTAAAAATATTGAAAGACTTGGATCTGAGTATAATATAGTATACTCTGGTCCACATGATTCAATAGATAGTTTCTGGATAAATATTGAGAAAAAACTTGTCAATAAACCAGATATTCTAGTTGATCAAGGTGGTTATGGATTAGAACCCGTTACCTATCTATTCGTAGATAGTTTCGAGAATTTAGAAATTATTCTAAAGAAAATAATTAATTTACTCGTAAAAGATAGGTTTGAATAAAGTATATAATGGTAATCAATGGGGCTTTAATTGAATAACATTTGTATAGTCGGCGGAGGATCTATTGGAAGTATTTTAGCTTACTATTTGTACAGAGCTGGTGTAAACGATATTATCGTATACTACGGTAGTTTAGAAAGTGTTAAAGCAGTTGAAAGCGAGAATGGCGTATTTGTTAGATACAATAACGTAGATCACCTAATCCCTGTGAAACCTAAGTATTTTAAAGAACAAGACGTTTACTGTAAATTCGTTATAAATTCTGTTAAAGCATATAGTGTTGAAGAAACTATTGATTTGATGAAAAACATTACTGACAATAAATCTCTAATATTGATGATTCAAAACGGTTTCGGTTCATTAGAGTTAGTTGAAGAAAAGCTAAGCGATAGAATCGTATGCTGTGGTGTCGTATTCATAGGTGCTGAGAGAATCTCTAGAAATAGAGTTGTCCATAATGGAGGAAATACTATTATAAGTGGTTGTCGTAAAATAAAACAATGTATTGAACTAATTAATTTAAGTGAATTGTTTAAGAAAGGGGGCTGTGATTTCAGAGTAGTTGATGACATAGATCTATACAGATGGATTAAATTGAGTTTAAATGCTGTTGTAAATCCATTAACTGCTATAACTTTATCTAAGAATAAAATAGTTTTAAGTGAAAAAGGACTTATATTAGCTAAATTGATTCTAGAAGAAGTTGTTGAAGCATCTTCTAGATTCGGTTACAAACTAGAACTGGATAGATTACTTAAACTAATTGTTAGAAATGTTGAAAATGTTGCTGAGAATTATTCTAGTATGGTTCAAGATCTTCTCAATGTCGGTAAAACAGAGATCGATTATATAAATGGATATGTTGCTAAAATTATCGGCAGTAAGAGTATAAATATGTTTATAACAGAACTCGTTCATTTAATAGAAGAATCTATGAGAGAAAAACTTAGAGCTGATAATCACGGCTTACATTAAAGCATTCTTTAGAAGATACCCAAATAGCTTATTTTTATTTATCTTTAAAACATAATTTAATCAACGGTGATTTAATGGAGAATAAAATAACTATTAGAGATATCATTAAACGTAAAAATAGAGAAAAAATCGTTATGATCACAGCATATGACTACGTGTTCGCGAAACTAGTTGATAAAGCAGGCGTTGATTTAATACTCGTAGGAGATAGTGTTGGAATGGTTGTCCACGGCTTACCAAGTACGCTCTATGTTGACATGAATATGATGAAACTACATGTATCAAGTGTTGCACGTGCTAAACCACGAGCATTAGTTGTTGCAGACATGCCTTTCTTAAGCTACGAGATTAGTGTTGAAGATGCATTGCGTAACGCTGGTGAATTCATTAGATTAGGTGCTGATGCTGTTAAAATAGAGGGTGGATCGGAGTATGTTGATGTAGTTAAAAACATGGTTAAAGCTGGTATCCCCGTTATGGGTCATATTGGTTTAAATCCACAGAGAATGCTGATAACAGGTGGCTATAGGAGAAAAGGTTTGAAACCGAGTGAAGCAGATAAAATAATAGATGATGCACGTGAACTTGAGAAAGCAGGTGTTTTCTCAATAGTTATCGAATATACTGCCGCAGATATAGCTGAACAGATAACGAAAGAAATCAGCATTCCAACAATATGTATTGGGAGCGGACCTCATTGTGATGGTCAAGTACTCGTACTCTACGATATACTTGGTCTATGTGAAAACATACCTCCATTTGCTAGAAAATACGTTGATTTATCTAAAATAGTTGTTGAAGCTGTTTCAAAATTCGTTGATGAAGTACGTAGAGAATTGTTTCCAACTAGAGAACACTTTTTCCTATCTAAAGGCGAGTAATTAGTATTTGATATGAAAAATACTTAGATTGAAGTAGAAACAGTTCTATGAAAACAAAGAACCATAGACTTATTTGCAATAGATTAAACTAATCCAGTTACTTTACGCCACTATATCTGTTAATCTATCTTAATGTTTAAAACAATAAGTAATACATTAAACGATCTCAAGCATTACATTAGAGATGAAGGATTAGACGATCTATCGATCTGTTAATCACATATAGTTTCAAGTATTGGTTAAATCTAACAGATATGTAATTGAATATAGTGTAGAATAGCTGAAATATAAAGCTAAAATTTTAGATTATGTGTATTTAAAACGATTGGTGAAAATTGTTTGAAACATAAACTGCTATACTTGGTTATTGATGGTATATCAGATAGTTTAAACGATCCGGTTACTACACTCGAATTAGCTAATAAACCTGGTTTAGATACTATTGCTCGTAACGGTATATGCGGTGCAATGTATAGTGTTGAAAAAGGCGTAGCACCTGAGAGCGATGAAGCAGTGATATCTATTCTAGGCTACAATCCGCATGAAGTGTATCCCGGTAGAGGTTTTATTGAAGCTATAGGTACTGGTTTAAATATCGATGAAGAACACGAAGTTGCATTTAGAGCTAATTTCGCTACAATAGATCCTTCCACTATGAGAATTATTGATAGAAGAGTAGGTAGGAATCTATCTAGTGAAGAAGCACGTAGACTAGCTGAAGCAATAGATGGATTAGAACTAGGTATTTATGGTGGTTATGCGCGTGTTAAAGCAACAATAGGTCATAGAGCTGTTGTTGTTATCGGTAGTAGAGAGTATAGATTATCACCAATGGTTAGCAACAACGATCCAGCTTATGTTAGAAGAGGTTTAATGAGTGTAGCTGTTGAGAAATATGAACCGTTTCTACCGAAGGTAACTCCACTTGAAAACACTTTTGAATCCAGAATTACAGCTGAATTAACTAATGTTTTTATCGATAAGATAATAGGTATTCTAGATAAACATATTGTAAACGAAGAGAGAAGGAGTAAAGGCTATCTACCTGCAAACGTCTTATTACTTAGAGACGCTGGTAACAAGTCTCCTAGAGTAATATCTATAAATGAAAAATATGGTTGTAAAACAATTGTATTAGCTGAAATGCCTGTTGAAATAGGTATTGGTAGAATACTAGGTGCTGAAACTAAAGAATTAGAACCCCCTACCGGTGATCCACGTAAAGATTATGAGATTAGATTAGAAGAGTCTATTAAAGCTTTGAAGAACAATAATCTTGTATATGTTCATTTAAAAGGACCGGATGAACCAGCTCACGATGGTAATTTCGATCTAAAGAAGAAGATTATTGAAAATATCGATAAGTATTTCGTTCAACCACTGGTTGAGAGTAAAGGTGGTGAAATAGCAATATTAGTAACATCAGATCACTCTACGCCACCTAGTAGGAGAGCTCATAGTGATGACCCTGTTCCCATAGCTCTATGGATACCCGGTATCGAACCAGATAATGTGACTAAATTTACTGAAAGAGAGTGTATTAAAGGATCTCTTGGAATATACGAACATGGTTGGTTAATGCTCCCAGATATTATAACAAAGTTTTTAAAATAGAACTCAATGTGGTTGATGCATAAAATTGCTTCTGAAGATAAAAGTACCGTTACATGTATCTGGTATATGGATTCCACGTTTGACGAGTGATTTGAAAAAATCAGGTAGTATTGGTTGTGGATTAAATTTAGAACTATATGTTGAACTAGTTGATTACATTCTAGATAATTGTTTCATAGAGTTGAACAATAAAATTGTTCTAAGAGACCACTCGAATTACATATGTAGAAATACTGGTTTAAACATGGGTGTTAGACTATCGTCAATAGTCGATCTCGGAGTTGGATATGGTGTATCGAGTGCATCTACGTTAATTCATGCTTTAGCATCATCGATTATTTTGAAAAAAGATTTATCATTGATTGAATACGCTAAACTAGCTCATGAAGCTGAAGTATTGTATAAAACAGGTTTAGCTGATGTTATTTCACAATATTACGGTGGTGTATTAATTAGAATACATCCGGGAGCACCTGGTATAGGTGTTGTCAAAAACATCGATATTCAAGATAATCCGGTTCTACTAGCTTGTATATTGTCAGGTGATGAAACTACACCGATTATGCTTAGTAGAGTTGATCAAAGTGTTTACAAGTACGGAGAGAATTTGTTGAAAGAATTGATTAAAAATCCTTCACTAGAGTCTTTATTTGAAAAATCACAGTTATTCACACGTAGAGTTTTCGATTATAAACAAGTAGATGATTTAATGAGAAACTGGATTAGTAAAATACCTGGTTTCTATAGAAAGAAACAAGCATTAATAATATGGTGTGAGAGAGAATGGTGTAGTGATCTAAGAGACTACTTGGAAAAACATGGTTTAAAGTGTTTTAAAACATCTATAAATAAAGGTGGTTTTAGAATTGTTTATTCCACCTAATCATCCACGTAGAGATAGTTTATTAATAAGAGAGAGAATTGTTGAAGGCTATAGAAGAAACATAGTTGCTCTCGAAGGATTAATAGCTCACGGTCGTGGAGAGTGTTTTGACTATATTCTAGGTGAAACTACGCATAGCTTTGCGATTGAAGCAATTGAAGCAGCTGCCGCTCAACTATTATTATCTAATTATCCTGTAATATCCGTTAACGGTAATACTGCAATTCTAGTTCCAAATGAGATTGTTGAATTATCTAGATTAACGAATGCTAAAATTGAAGTCAACTTATTCTATAGGACAAAAGAAAGGGAGGAAGCTGTAGCTGAATGGCTTAAACAACACGGTGCTACGGAGGTACTCGGTGTTGGAGAAGATGCTTCAGCAACAATACCTGAATTATTCAGTAATAGGAGAAAGATTAGTCCACGTGGAATATTGATTGCTGATACTGTTCTCATTCCTTTAGAAGATGGTGATAGAGCTGAAGCATTAAAGAAAATTGGTAAGAAGATTATTGCTATAGATCTAAATCCATTATCTAGAACATCGCGTGTAGCTGATATAACCATTGTTGATAACGTTGTTAGAGCTATGAAGATACTCGTAGATAAAGCTCGTGAATTTAAACAAAAGAGTAAAGATGAATTGATCGAGATCCTTAGGAATTATGATAACAATAGAGTTTTACAAGAAGCTATTCGTAAGATAATGGAGAGATTGAATGAATTAAGTGAATCAAGAATAGTTATCGACTTTTCTCTGTTTAAGAAGATCTAGTGCTTTATCAACAATAATTCTAGCTAAATACTCTTTCCTAACAATACCTAAATACTCACTACTATTCTCTGTAATAATACATGCGTCGATGTATTTAGATGAGAAGCCAACACCTTGCTTAATATTATTAGCTACAACGATATCAGCATTGTAATCAACTAGTTTTTCACGCGCTTTATCAATCAATTGTTCAACACTATTCACAGTTTCAGCAGCGAAAATCACAAGTACGTGTGGTTTATTTTTACGAGATATTTGTTTAACAACTTTAGGAGTAGTCTTTAGATTAAGAGATAAAGTAGTCTGCTCTCTACTAGATATCTTAACACTACTTTTAACCAATACGGTATAATCTACCGGAGCTGCTGCAAATATTGCGATATCGTATCTCTGGTTTTCAGTTAGTTTACTAACAGTATTAGCCATTTCTACTGTTGTTTCAACACTGTATTTGTTAACCATATATGGTAGATTAGTAGATACAGGTCCGTGAACAAGATCAACACTAAACCCTCTACAAGCTAGTTCTCTGCTAATGACAACACCCATGTATCCAGAACTTGGATTTGTAATAACTCTGACAGGGTCTATGTATTCTCGCGTCGGACCGGTTGTTACAAGTGTTTTTAAACCAATACTACTCCATCCTCTGTTAACAATAGTGTCTACACAATATACTAGGTCGTCTAAAGGAGGGTATTTAACACGATCCTCCTCGATAAAAGGAGGTATGATAACAATATTTTTCTCAACGAGTTTTCTCTCAATATCTTTATAGATCATACTCTTATATAACGCTATATTCATGGTTGGAACAATAGCTATTTTTTTATCCAATCCATTCATTGAAATAGCTAGCAATGTGAGTAGTTCATCGGCTAATCCGTAAGCTATCTTACTAATAGTCTTCACAGTAGCAGGTGCTATTAAAAGCATATCACTCCATTTAGCCAGTTCTATGTGTTCAACACGCCCTGTTTCTCTAATAAACACTTTTTCACCAATAGCCCATTCAACAAGATCTGGGCCTATGAATCTAGTTGATGCTTTAGTCATTACTGCTTTAACACTAGCACCTAGTCTCAACAACATTCTCATTAAATCAATAGATCTGTAAATAGAAGAACTAGCTGTTAAACCGACAACGATATTCTTACCACTCAACGGTTTATACTCTGCTTTAGTTAATGATTCCGCCAATTATTAAC
Organism: Desulfurococcaceae archaeon; assembly: GCA_038897715.1. GTDB lineage: Archaea > Thermoproteota > Thermoprotei_A > Sulfolobales > Desulfurococcaceae > JAWAVV01. The sequence goes on along the minus strand of JAWAVV010000001.1, from coordinate 223,968 downwards.
ACCATTTAAATATATATTTTAAAAATAACTAATATAGGATTAGGTTTTGAAAATAGTTTTCGGTGATATATTGATTTTTAAGAGGAAAGAGTTTTCAAGACAAATACCGAGTGTTCACGAGATATATGAAAACTCGTTTAAAATACTTGAAACAAGAGCAATAGGATATAGTATTAGAAATGCTGAAGAAAAGGATCTAGAGAGAGTACTCGAGATAAATTACACTACTCTACCCGAAAACTATCCATACGATTTTTTCCACGAATTATGGACTAAGTATGGGAAAGCATTCTATGTAGCAGTATCTTCCGTTAATGAAATTGTTGGTTACGTTATGTGTAGAGTTGAGCATAAACCAGGTTTCTACAGAAAATTCTTAGTTAAATCCGGTCATATAGTTAGTCTAGCTGTTTTACAAAACCATAGAAGAAAAGGACTAGGGTATTGTTTAATGGCTAATGCTATGAATAGTCTACTATATGAATACGGATGTGAAGAAACATATCTTGAAGTAAGAATATCGAATAAACCAGCTATAAATCTCTACGAAAAACTAGGCTATAGTATTGAAAGAGTAGAGAAACACTATTACCTAGATGGAGAAGATGCTTATGTAATGGCTAGACCACTCTTTTAACAAATAAGTGAACATGTGTTTAAACTCTTTCAATTAAATTGTGTAATCAATATGTTTATTTCCTAGCTCTTTAATATTTAAATCTGTAATCTCTATATATTGATTAAATTGAGTATTGAGTAGAGAGATCTATATAGATTGCATATATGAGTTGAAAACCCTGAATGTGTTTAATAGTATTTAATTAACTGGGTGTTTTTATGATTAAAACCGTGATTATTGGACAAGGTTTAGTTGCAACTCATTTCGCTGTCGGTTTAGAAAAACTTAAGAATAATGAAATAGAAGACTATGGTATTCCTCTCAGAAATTTTATCAACTACAAGTATAATGATATTGAAATAGTTGCTTCCTATGATGTTGATGAAAACAAAGTAGGTAAAACTATATACGATATTGCTAAAACAGTTTTCCCAAACGATACTATACCGAGTTCACTCAAGGATATCGTTGTTAATCGTGGTATCCATTTAAGTAGTTTAGATAATCTTCCTTTCAAAGCAATGGGTAGAGAAGAAAAAATTGGTTTGAAAAAAGCAATGTTTGAATTAATTGATGAATGGAGAGCTCTTAATGTAGATGTTGTTTTAAATATTATTACAACAGAATATGCTGAAGCATTCAACGATCTCGGTAAACTACAAGAAGCTGTTGAGAAAGAGAAGATTAGCGCTAGTCAAGCATATGCTTACACTACTGCGCTTTACGGTAAACTATATAAACCAGTTGCTTTCGTAAACTGTATTCCAACTCCACTAGCTAATGATGATGCTTTCGTTAAACTCTATGAAAATTCGCGTTCAGTAATATTTGGAGACGATGGTGCTACTGGAGCTACACCTTTAACAATAGATATTCTAGAACATCTCCGTGAGAGAAATCGTCGTGTACTAGATGTAGCTCAGTTTAATATCGGAGGTAATACTGATTTCCTATCACTAGATATACCTGAGAGAAATATTATGAAAAGAATAACTAAAAGCAGTGTTGTTAAAGATATACTTGGCTACAATGTCCCGACATATATTAGACCAACAGGTTATCTAGAACCATTAGGTGATAAGAAATTCGTAGCTATGTTGATTGAATATCTGAGTTTCAATAATTTCAAAGACGAAATATATATCGTAGCGAGAATAAACGATAGCCCGGCTCTAGCTGGTTTGCTGGTAGATTTAGTTAGATTAGGTAAGATTGCATTAGATCGTGAAATCTACGGCACAGTATATGAAGTAAACGCATTCTATATGAAAAAACCTGGTCCAAGAGATTCTAAAGCTATTCCAAAAATACATGCCTACAACCAGTTGCTAGAATGGGTTGGTTTAAATAAATTTAATAATAGTTAGTAAAGTTTCAAAATCGTTAATTAACAGTAGTTTAGTATTAGAAAGATTTCTCTTGAACAATTAGTTCAAAAAGCAGATCAAATATTTCTACCGAATGCTCGCTAATCCTCATCCATAACTTTAAGCAATAATGGATTTTAAAATACATTGTTTCAATCTACTATTGTTTAATTATTAGATCAGTGAATTATTAATATACTTGTCTTTAGATAATAACTTAGTATTGAATAACCACATACTTGTTAGTATTTATAAAACACGTATCGGTGGTTTATGAAATTGAGTGTATGTAGTGAATACGTTAGTATTGCAAGCGTTTTCAATAGAGATTTAGTTGATAGAGAAGTATGTATTAGAGGCTGGATTTATAGAAGAAGTGTGGTTGGAGGCAAGGCATTTATAAGAGTGAGAGATTCAACTGGTGTAATACAAGTTGTTGTAGATGAATCAATTGTCGGTGAAACTATTGTTAAAGAAATTAAGAATATTGGATTAGAAGCTAGCGTAATTGTTAAAGGAATTGTTAGAGAACAGCAACGCGCACCAGGCGGTTTCGAAATCCATGCTAATCGAGTTGAAATAGTTGGCTATAGTCGTGATTTCCCTATTAAAGGCGGTGAAAGCATAGAATACTTACTAGACAATAGACATTTAGTTATACGAAGCCCTAGATACGCTAGAATATTTAAGATCAAGCATAGTGTTATGAAATATGGTAGAGATTATTTCAACGAAAACGGATGGTGGGAGGTTAATCCACCAATACTAACAGCTTCAGCTTGTGAAGGTGGTTCAACACTATTCCCGGTTAACTATTTCGATAGAGAAGTTTATTTAAGTCAGAGTGCTCAACTCTATCTCGAAGTATTAATCTATAGTTTAGAAAAAGTATGGAGTCTAACACCTAGTTTTAGAGCAGAAGTTTCTAGAACTAGGAGGCATTTAGCAGAATACTGGCATTTAGAAGCTGAAGCAGCATGGTATACTATGAATGATATGATGAAAGTTGTTGAAGAACTAATATACTATATAGTATCTAAAACTGTTGAAGAACGTAGGAGTGATCTCGAGGATCTAGGTAGAGATGTTAAGAAACTCATATATGCAGCTGAACCACCTTATCCACGATTAAAATACAGTGAAGCTATCAATATACTACAGAGTAAAGGATGGAGTATTGAATGGGGACAAGATCTTGGTGCTGATGAAGAAAAAGCTTTAACAGAAGAATTTGATAAAATGTTCTTCATAACTCATTTTCCAAAACAAATAAAGAGTTTCTATATGAAAATAGACCCCATTGATGAACGAGTTGTTTTAGGATTCGACCTTCTAGCTCCTGAAGGCTATGGTGAAATAATCGGTGGAAGTGAACGTGAAGATGACTACAATAGACTCTATAAGAGAATAGTAGATGAAGGATATAATCCCGAAAACTATAAGTGGTATCTTGATTTAAGAAAATACGGTAGTGTTCCACATAGTGGTTTCGGATTAGGTGTAGAGAGACTAGTTATGTGGATAACGGGTTTAGAACATATTAGAGAAACAATTCCATTTCCGAGATTTAGAGGAAGGATCTATCCATAATATATTATATATTAGAAGGTCTTCTACTATGAATCCATGTCTACTCATCTCTACATCTATATTATTGATTACCCTAATGTTGGTATTGAAAATACCGGTATGGTTAATATTTTTAACAACTGGTTTAACAATGATTTTAATAACAAGTAGTTTGAACAATACAATTGCTTATTTACAAGATTTAATCTCCGATCCAAATACATGGGATCTAGTTTCAATAATGTTTCTCATAGCTACTTTAGTAAACCTCTATCGAAGAACTGGTTTCGTTAAAGTAATAGGAGAAGAACTAATTTATTTCATTAAAAAACCAGTATTAACAACGATCACTGTACCAGCAATACTAGGTTTACTCCCAGTTCCAGGCGGTGCAATAATGTCTGCTCCCATAGTCGACAGTATTGGGAGTAAGATTGGTTTAGATTATGAGAGAAAACTATTTATTAACGTATGGTTTAGACACGTAATATTTATTATATATCCACTAAGTAGTGTTTTAGTATTAACATCTGTATTAACAGGTCAAAACCTTTGGAGTATTATTATTAAACAAATCCCTGTAGCTCTATTAATGCTTATTATAGGCTATGCTATAGGATTCTATAGAGTAAATAAAAACTCGTATACATTTTCATTAGAGAAGAAAAGCGATACCTCGTTATTAGTAAAAGTTCTAACACCTCTTTTATCTACAGTAATCCTAGCTATTATTCTATCACCAATCGTAGATGGAAAGATGAGTACATTATTCACACGTCTATCTCTAATCATCAGTACAATTATTGGTATAGCGTTACTAATGATTATCTCTAAAACAAATCTCAAAACACTACTCTCAACAATTCAGTCTAAAGAAGTAGTTGAACTTGTTTTAATAGGATTTACTTCAATGTTTCTTAGAACAATTCTTAAACACATGGAACTATCTGGTATACAGAGTTGTCTACCCGGATTCCACCCTCTATTGATAATCATAGGCATTCCAGTTATCTTTTCATTAATAGGAGGTTTAGTTTCTAGTAGTATAGCTTTATCAATACCAATAGTAGCTAGTTTGATGAAAATAGATCTTGAAATAGCTTCGTTAATATATTTATCTGCTTTCATGGGTTATCTCGTTTCACCACTACATCTCTGCTATGTATACTCAGCTCAATACTATAAAGTACCAGTTATTAAAGGATATAAATATCTATTACCATCAGTTGTTTCAACACTAGTCTTAACACTCATTATATATGAATTGTTTTAGAAAAGATTTGAAAGTGTTGAGATCTATGACAAATATCTCAATTTACAATCCAGAATACGTACGAGAAATTGTTTCACAATTAAGAAATAAATATAGCTCGATAAACAGATCCGATTTTGTAATCGGGAGTGTTATAAATAAACCTTTATTCGATTTCATAATAGCTGTTATATTGAGTCAAAATACTAGTGATCGAAATGCAATAAAAGCATACAATAATCTTGTTAAATTATTTGGCAGTCCATTGGATCCAGTTAAACTATTGGAATCGGAATCTAGTGTTATTATCAATGCTATTAAACCAGCCGGGATGTATAGTAAAAGATATCGCTGGATCACAGATTTAGCTAAATTATTCGTTAATAAAGATTTTGTAGAAAACCTTGTAGAGTATGTTAAAAACAATGATGTTGATGATTCTCGTAGAAAACTAGTTGAACTACCTGGTATTGGATATAAAACTGCTGATGTGATTCTACTAATTTATTTCAATAAACCGAGTTTTCCAGTAGATACTCATATCATGAGAATTACGAAGAGATTAACTAGTCTACGGAGTCTTAAATACGAAGATGTGAGAATGTTTTGGATGAATAATCTTGAACCATCCGAGTACTTCGAGGTACATATACTATTGATAACACACGGTAGGGAAATATGTAGAGCTAAGAAACCATTATGTGAAAAATGCGTTATAAATAAAAAATGTAGATACTATTCGAAGATGTAATCGTATATTCCGCTGACAGGGGTTTGAGCATTTTATTTATTTAAACCAAATTTGTGAAACCGGGGGTTTCACTCGTTAAACTATGAATCAACACACTACAAATCCCGGATACAATGTAACAGTATTTTAGAGAATATTATCGGATTATTAATTAAAATCGATGTTTTATTCAAACAGGATTCACTATAGCTGAAAATAGATCCGTGTATTATTTTCAGAGAACTAGTTATACACGGAGTCTCATTATTTTCAAATCCATTGTTTATCTACTATCCATATATTATTTCCTCAACACTAACTCCTTTTTGTTTCTTGAACATTACTATAGATGTTGTCAATAATACTGCGATCCATGTGAATAGGATAATCCATGAATACTCTATAGGGAAAGCTTTATAATTCCCTGCTTTACCGCCTATTGATACTAGAGAATCACTATATGGTATTTCATATCCACTAGCATAACTGAATAAAAGCATCATAGCGGCATTATTTGGTAGATAATGAAGATATTCTCCACCAGCGTATACATGTAGTAAAGTGGTTACGAAAACAAGTACTGTTATAAAGTTTCCTATGAATGCTAATGCTCTCGGTTTTCTAAGAACTATCGGTATTAATCCGAGATTAATACTCATTAAGAATAATACTATGATGTATACAATGCTTGCTAATAATATTCCAAACAAGTTATCTATGCTAACTAATGTTTCAAACCTATAGCTGAACATTAAGATGATAATTGTTAACAATATGGTAAAGTTAACGCTCATAAGAAGTATAGTGCCTAGAAGGTAACTAATTATTATTTTTTCCGGTCTTGCTCTAGAGTATTTAGATAAGTATCTTAAAGGTATCGTTGAATAAAAGAAATCGTACACTACACCGCTAGCTGTAGTACCCATAGATATCACTATTAACGATGCTAACCAGCTTGAAGTATAGCCTTTAACCAATTCGTTCCATACATTGTCTAACATTTCAACAGGAACACCTTGTTCTAGCAACCATTCTTTAGTTATACCACGTGTAAAAGCAAAAGCACCTAGAGTAGCCCAGAATAACATGAAAAATATACACCAAAACCAGTAACTCGGGTTTTTAAGGAAGGTTAAAGTGTAGAATAACATTATTCTAATAGTAACCGATCTCAACCTATAATCACCTCGAATAATTTATCCAGTGAATCTAGATTGGATAACGGCATTCCACTGTTTTTAGTCAAATATATTTTCTTATCTCTAATACTCAGTTCAATAATTGTATCTACTGTTTTCTCTCGTGAAATCTTCGATTCTAGTAATTCATTAACGCTTAAGGGTCCAGCAGATCTTCCTTGAACAATTATATATGAATCCCATTCTGGAATATATTATAAAAGCCATGTAAGATGAGTATTTAGTATCATTATTGAACTACTTTCAACTATTTTCTTTAAAAGTATAACTCTTCTAGCTGGATCTACGCTTTCAAAAGGTTCATCTAACAATATGTATTTACTCTTACCCGCTAGAGCTAAAGCATTTAAAAACATACTTTAGAACCAGTTGATAATTCATGAAACTTCTTATCAAGAATCTCGGTGACTCCGAATTCACTGATTAAACTATTGAAGTAATCGTAATCTCCATCCATAACGTCTAAATATAGTTTAGCAATCTCTCTAGTTTTCACTCTGAAACCCATTAGAATAGAAGGGAGATTAGTACTGATAAGACCCGGTTTACCCTTTATACTATCAACATCAACACCATCTATGAGTATCTCGCCTCTAGTTTTAACACTCAAGCCGAGTATAACTCTGAATAACGTAGTTTTACCACTACCGTTTGGTCCTAGAATAACTGTATTCTTATCTATATTCATTGAAATATTGTTTAAAACCCATCTACTACCTCTATAAGATGCATAGACTTCGCGTAGAATTATAGGCATTTCAACGCCATCTCTTTGAATATAATTAAATAATTAATAGTATTACTCTTAATATATTGAATAAAGATTTAAAAATATATCTTTTAAACAAATAGATTCAAAATGAATGTATATAGTATGAATTATATGTTGTTTTAGATAACTTAATAACAACTCTTTATTTTATAAAATTATAACTAGTATACTTTATAGCAATATTATAAGGTGTTTTCATAATGAATAATGCTGAAAAATTATTCGATAAATTAAAGCCATTGACACCTGGTCAGGAAGAGATTAAAAAAGCTCTCTTCGATAAGAAATACGAGATTATTGGTTTATTCGGTCCTACAGGTTCTGGTAAAAGTCTCTTCGCTATAATATATGGTATTAGCTCTGTTTTAAACAACGAGTATAGTAGATTCATATTGTCGAGACCGGTTGTAGACATAGTTAGTGGAAAAGAATTGACAGCAGCTGATATTGGTGAACTCTATTATAAACTAGCTACTGATTACTTGAGAGATATTTTAACAGGCTTTATAGATTGGAGTATTGTAGAAGATTTAATGAAAAACGGTAGAATAATAGTAGCCGATACTCATTACCTACGTGGTAGAACATTTGATGATTCAATAATATTTCTAGATGATTCACAATGTATACCTGTAGAAAGCGCTATTGAGATAATGATTAGAATTGGTAATAACAGTAGATTCATTGTTGCAGGAGACCCTGTTTTCCAGAGAACAATAGGTTCGAGAGACAGTGCATCTATGCTTAGAGAAATCCTTCTCGGCGAAGAATCTGCTAAAGTAATAGATCTTGGTTTGAAAGATATAGTCAGACCAGGTGCTAAACGTGGTATTAGATTACTACTAGAAACTTGGATGAGAAGCCGGAGTCTAAGTGAATCTGAGAAACAATTACTTGAATCTGTTAAATTACATGCTCCAGATGCTGATATCGTGACTATTGTTGAATTCATCGACGAGAAGAAGAATTTTAATATACAATCAGAACACACTCCTGACGCGTTAATTGTTGCTAAAGAAGGATATTTAGGTAGAGTTATCGGGAAAGGTGGTGAGAGGATAGAAGCTGTTGAAGCAGATACAGGTTTGAAAATAAGAGCTATTGAGTTAACACTAGATTTCAAACCATTGATCAGAGCTGTACATCCAGTAAGCTGGGTTTATAAATCAGTGATCGATGCTGATTTCGCAGGACCAGAACTGGTTGTAAAAGTGGAAACAGATGCTTATGGAGCATTTGTTGGTCAAAAAGGATTCCATGTTAAATTCCTAGACTCAATTACTAAAAAACTAATGGGTGTAGGTATCAGAGTCATCGAGGTTAAGACACAAAAAGAGACTCATAGAGAAAAAAAGAAGAAAGTAGATAAAAACTAATAGCGCTTGATTCTAAGAATAATTTAATACTATACAGGTTAGAATAACAATATAGCTTGATTCATCAATAGTCATATTACGGATGATGAGAATAAATTATTTGATAAAATAATTAACAAAATTATATAAGAGTTTAAAAATTAATCAACTAACAGTTAGTATCCTTAATTCACAAAAATATTATTGTTTTATAGTTAAAATGAATAGTAAATGATTGTATAGATTATTGAATACGCTAAATAGAGTGAAAAGATAATTCGAGAGAGATAAAAGTTAATAAACATAGCGATGATTGGAGAATTGATTATAGATTAATCAAAAACTCTATATTGAAAAGTAGATTAGTTAAAATAGTTAATTTACAGAATAATACTTAGAGATATGCTTAATTTTGGCGAATGTTTCACAGTATAGATAACGAGGAGCATGTTGAGAAACTAGTTGAAGATATGTATCTATTACTTGAAATCACTTAAAGTGAGCGCAATATTTATTTTATCATATCTTCAACAGATCCACTATAACTATTGAAATGATAATAAATGTTAGGATAGAAGTATTGATATAAACTACTTCATAAATCAACATTTGAAGAACGGGGTTCCTCGTGGCTTTATTAAATCAGATCGTGTTATAGAAGATAGATATGTTTTGGAAAACAATTATTCTAATAAAACACCATAGTGTTCAAATAGTTTTGATTTAAAACTATCTAAATCAGGAGTTATTAAAGGAGCATCTCCAGCGGTAGTCTTGACAATATCTGGATCCTTCAATCCATGACCTGTTATTAAAACAACTATTAATTCATCTCTATCAACTAGTTTCTCCTCTACAGCTTTTATTAGACCAGCTAGTGATGCCGCTCCACTTGGTTCGGCAAATATACCTTCTCTAGTAGCTAGTAGTTTCATCGCTTTAATTATCTCGTTATCAGACACTACGATACCGTAACCATTTGTTTCATACAGACTCTTTAAAGCAGCATCGCCATCCCATGGATAAGTATCTTCTAAACCGGTTGCTATTGTTTCAGGAGGCTTATCCCAAGGTTTTATATTTAATGGATTTTGACGCTCCATCCAAGCTCTAACTAATGGATAATTACCTTCAGGCTGTACAGCTACTAATCTTGGATAATTCTCTATTAAATTAATTTTAATAAAATCTCTAAATCCGTTGAAAACGCCTGTTAATAAACTACCGGCGCCTACTGGTACGAAGACTTGATCCGGTGTTTTAAAACCTAGTTGTTCAATAATCTCCATTGATATAGTCTTTGGACCCTCTATTTGATAAGGATTAAATACACCGAAACTTGGACTAGGGTATAAGCCGTATTTCTCATAAACATCTATCATTAGCTTAACAGTAGGGTCTTCGGCTTCACTCCATAGTACTTTAAAAACTCTAGCACCATAGTATAGTAGTTGAGCTATTTTACCATAGCCGGCGAAATGTGGAATAAAAGCATATACTTCAATACCTGCTTTAGCACAGTATGCTGCTAGAGATGCTGCTGCATTACCACTACTTGCAATAACAGCTCTTTTAAAACCAAAGTATTTAGCCATAGATACTGATACACTCATAGATCTATCTTTAAAACTGCCAGTTGGATTTCTGGTTTCATCCTTTAAGTATAGATTTCTTAAACCAATCTCTCTGCTTAATCTATCAGCTTTAATTAAAGGTGTTCCCCCTTCACTAAGAGATACAATGTATTCTAATCTTGGAACAGGTAGTAGTTCGAAATATCTCCACATATTGAATAATCTTTCAGATAGTTTCTCTAATTTAAAATCTCTATTTATCGAATCATAATCGTAGACTATATCTAATCTACCAAGATCCTTTCTAATACACATAATTGGTTTATCTTCTAGATAATACTTAGAACCACATCTACTGCAGACAAGATATTTAACGTACATTTATCTACAACTCTATTTATTCAAACTATGTTTTTTAATAACACTGTATAATCTATCTGGTGTTAATGGAATAACATTAAGGTCTCTATTCGCAATTCTAGATTTCAATGCATGAGCTACAGCGTTTACAATAGATGGAGCGACTGCGACAATAGATGGTTCTCCCAAACCCTTTGCTCCAAAAGGTCCTCTGGAAAAACCTTCTTCTACGAAATCAATGTTTATTCTTTCAGGTATATCCATGAGAGTCGGTATATGGTATTTAGATAAATTATTATTGTATATAAAACCTTCAGGTGAATGAACTATTTCTTCCATTAAAGCATAGCCCATTCCTTGAATAAATCCACCTACTGCGTGAAACTCTGCACCAGTTCTATTAATAACTCTACCGATATCGTAAACAATCGTTGCTTCAACAACTTTGATTAAACCTGTCTCTACATCAACTTCGACTTCACTAATAATAGCTCCATAAGTATATGTAAAGTATGGTTGTCCAGTACCTGTTTCATCACGCCACTCAGCTGTAGGAGCTCTGAAATAACCATATTCTTGTAGAGGTATTCCTTTCCAGTAAGCTTGTTCAATCAACTCTCTCCACATAATTACTTTAACTGGATTATCTCTACAGTAAACTTTAGGTGCTTCTATAACTACATTATTTGGTGAACTACATTGAAGCATTTCAGCAGCTAATCTATTTAACCTATCTCTCAATCTATAAGCAGCTACAATAGTAGCATTACCACCCATAACGGTTGATCTGGAGGCAACCGTAGGACCCGAATCGGGTGTTGAAGAAGTATCAGCACTCTCTACTTTAAAGTATTTGAGAGGTACACCTAGTATTTCAGATGCAATATTCAAGAGTGATTGAATAGAACCCTGACCCATATCTGTTAAACCAGTTCTTAGAATAATACTACCATCTCTCTGTATAATTATCGAAACCGATGAGTAATCGGCACCTTCAGCTCCAATACTATTGCCATGATACATTACTGCTACACCTATACCTCTCCTAAACCTACCGGTGATCTCTGAATACTGTTTTCTCTTCTCAAACCATTTACTGATCTCTACTGCTTTCAAAAGTGCTTGTTCTAAACCAACACCGTGGTCAAGTAATTGACCATGAACAGTTCTATCGCCGTTTCTCAATATATTTCTAAGTCTCAATTCAACAGGATCTAAGCCGAGTTCTTCAGCAATGATATCCATCTGTCTCTCGACTGCAAATGTTACCTGAGGATTACCGAAACCTCTGAAAGCACCTGCTGGTATTTTATTAGTATATACTACTATGAGATCTATCTTAGCATTCTCAACTCTATAAGGACCCGTACTGTGTACAATAGCTCTCCATCCAACGAAAGGTCCGAGACTTGCGTAAGCACCTGTATCCAGCAGTATCTTAGCTTCAACTCCGAGTATTCTACCGTTTCTATCAACAATGTGTTTATACCTAGCTATCATTGAATGTCTCTTAGTATGACCTATAATCGATTCCTCTCTAGTATATATTGTTAAAGCAGGTCTATTAGTCAATAACGTTGCTAAAGCGACTTTAGCAGCAATTTCGTTTCCAACATCCTCTGCTCCTCCAAATCCACCACCTAACGCTGGTGCAATAACTCTAACCATATTGTACGGTAAACCAAGAACATTAGCCACAGCTCTACGTGTATCGAAAGGACATTGTGTTTTAGCGTATATAGTTATACTACCATCAGGCTCCGGTATTGCTAAAGCAGCTTCTGGTTCTAAATATGCGTGCTCCTGAACAGGAGTTCTATAAGTATTCTCAACAATAAGATGTGATTCTTTAACGGCTTTATCAATATCTCCAACTCTTATTCTATAACGTGATAATATATCAGAACCTCTCTCATCATGTATTAAAACATGTTCTTTCTCACTAAACGTATCGAAATCAACAATACTAAGTGGATCAATATAAACAGGGAGCGGTTCATAATCGATTACGATCTTATCAGCCGCTTCTCGAGCAGCCTCCATTGATTCAGCTATAATAATTGCAACAGTATCTCCAATATATCTGACCTTATTGTATGCTATTAAAGGCTGATCTGGTATTACATAACCTACATCGTTAACACCCGGTATATCTCTGGCTGTAATTACTTTCAAAACACCTTTTTGCTTCAAAACATCTGATACATCGATATTCTTTATTAAAGCATGAGCATACTTTGATCTAACACTATAGACATAGACAGGGTTTTTAATCAAATTAAATAAATCAGCTGTAAAAATAGGTTTACCCTTAACTTTACTGAAAACATCCCATCTAGCAATTCTTTTACCAATAACTCTGAACTCCCCAGTACTCTTATACCTCGTTTCTCTAAATATTTTCTCAACAATATCAATATACTCTGAACTATTCATTTCAATCACCTATTATTTCTCCAGAATATTTCTCTCTAATCTCCCTCTCGTCGAAAAACAATTTTCCTTCATTAATATACTTTATAGCTTTTTCTACAGCTCTAACATAATAATAGTAGCTGCCACATCTGCATAGAACACTACTAAGCCATTCGATAATCTTTTCTCTACTTGGTTTAGGATCGTGATCAATCAATGCTTTAGCAACCATTATAAAACCTGGAACACAGAAACCACATTGAATACCGCCGGATTCGATAAAAGCAACTTGTATAGCATGTAGTTTACCAGGAGGAGCTATTCCCTCTAATGTAGTGATCTCGGCACCATCTAATCTAGCAGTTAGTATTAAACAAGAGTGTCTAGGTAATCCGTTTACAATAACTATACAGTTACCACATTCACCTCTACCACAACCTTCTTTAACACTCATCAATCCAATTCTATATCTAAGTGTATCTATTAATCTCTCAGTAGAAGGTATTTCAAACGTATAGTTTAAACCATTTATTTTTAAACAAACTCTATGAATACTCATTAGATAAAACCCCTCTTAATCCTCTCATAAGCAGTCTTTAAACCATGTTTAAGAGCAACTATAGACATTTCTAATCTATACTCAGCCGTAGTCCACCAATCACTTATTCTAATCATTTCACGAGATAGAACATTATAGCCAGTTTTTTCAACAAGTTCTTCAGAAAACTCTTTATTAACAAGAGCTTTCTCGGTCTCTCGCGCTCTACCAGGTATTCTCTTCTCTCTAATCATATCATAAGCTATTCTAACATTTTTTATCAATCCATCATCTATCTCTAAGTAGAAAGCACCGGTTATAACACCAGCTATTAGGATATTCCTTCGATCGAATTTTATGAAAGAAGAACTCGCTCTAGGAGGCGGTACTTTAAACTCGATTTCTTTAATAATCTCATTACTCTCAAGCATTGTCTTACGAGTATCGACTATAAACTCTTCTAGTTTAAAACACCTCTCACCTTTAACACTTATCGTTTTCACAACTGAATCGTATACTAAGAGCAATGGTATGTAATCACTATACTGAGTTGCTGAAGCTACGTTTCCACCAATAGTTGCTGATATTCTGATAACAAGAGTACCAAATTTATTCCATAAATCAGAGAATCCTGCAAATCTATAATCACGGTGTAAAATAGTCTTACTCAACTCGAATACCGTTGTTAAAGCACCTATTCTAACACTATTTTCATCAACAACTACATAAGACAATTCACTTCTCAGAGGATTTAAATCAAGCAAGTATTTTGGTCTAGGAATTTTCCCATCTCTTATTAGTATCAAGAGCTCAGTACCGCCAGCGATTGGTTTAATATCTGGAGAATACTTATCCATCAATTCAAGAGCTTCATCTAAACTTCTCGGTATCAATAGATCTGTAATAATAATCACCTTTTTGATATAAATTTAAACACTATTTTATTTAAAAATATTCCCAAAGATCAATATAAACGGTGGAGAAAGATAAAAATGTCTCATCTTAATAAACATAGGTTAAATACAAGGTGATTTTTTGAAAATATGCAATGATATAATTGATTGTATAGGTTCAACACCAATTATCAAACTGAGTAGAGTTAAACCAAAACATATTTCAGCAGATATTTGGGCTAAAATGGAGTTTCTAAACCCTACAGGCAGTGTTAAAGATAGAATAGCTTATTACATGATTAAGAAAGCAATGGAGAAAGGTGATTTAAAACCAGGGATGACGCTTGTTGTTCCAACTACTGGGAATACAGGTATAGCTTTTGCAGCTATTGGTAGTTTTCTGGGTTTTAAAGTATTGATAGTTATACCGGAGGAAATGAGTGCTGAGAGATTTATGCTTATGCGTCTACTTAACGCTGAATTCTATTTCACACGTGGTGGTGAAATAGATGCTGGTAAAGCACTAGATATAGCTAGGAGAATAGTTAGCGAAAAACCTAACGAATACTATTTATTCGACCAGTGGAGTGATGAAGCAAATGTTCAAGCTCATTACGAAACTACTGGTAAAGAAATCTTAGAGCAAATAGGTTGTCCAGAAGCATTTGTAGCTGAAATAGGTACTGGTGGAACGTTAATAGGTGTAGCTAAGAGATTGAAAGAAGAATGTAGAGATACACTTGTTATCGGAGCTGAACCATCAGAATGCGCTGTTGCAACAAATTGGTTTAAGAAAGGTATTTATGGAGAATGCGGGAGACATGATATTGAAGGAGTTGGAGACGGATTTGTCCCGGAGATAATAGTAAGATACAGATACTTAATAAACGATTTCATAACAGTTGATAGTGAAGAAGCTATTAATACAGCTAGGCTTATAGCTAGAAGAGAAGGTTTACCAGTAGGTATTAGTAGCGGCGCTAATGTAGCGGCTGCTATTAAAGTAGCTGAACAGTATAGGATTAGAGAAAATGGAAAAATAGTTACTATTCTACCAGATTATGCAGCTAGATATTTCAGTACAAGATTATTTAGAAAACATAAGGAGACGATTAATAGAAGTATTCTCGAGGAACTAGGTATTTGAATAAATTATAGTTTATCTATTTGATGAAATTTAATTAAACAAATTATCTATTTACATTTCCACAGAATCTATTTAGATCTAATATCTTCGACTAGTGTTATAAACTTCATTTTGTTTACATCAATTAATCCTTTAGTAGTAATCCTTATCTCGGGTATAACAGGTAACGACACTAGACTTAAACTCATATAGAATGGTTCAAAATCTAAACCATATTTTGATTTAAGAACAGTAATCATTCTACTATATTTCTCATAAACGACTTCTGGTTCTTCAATACTCATTAAACCAGCTAGTTTTAATTGAATACTTGATACAACCTCATTGTTATCAACAACAACTATACCTCCTTGCATATTCTCTATTTCAATAAGCG
Source organism: Desulfurococcaceae archaeon (assembly GCA_038897715.1). Taxonomy (GTDB): domain Archaea; phylum Thermoproteota; class Thermoprotei_A; order Sulfolobales; family Desulfurococcaceae; genus JAWAVV01. The sequence goes on along the minus strand of JAWAVV010000001.1, from coordinate 207,802 downwards.
CTTTCTCCATATCTCTACTATTCCAACCAGCTATGATTAAATTATGAGTATCGTGTGCAATAGTTTGAGCAATAGCTCCTGCTTTAAAACCAAGTCCTTTAATAAAACCTATAGTGTAATCTCCAGAACCAAGGTGACGATCAGCTACAATAATATACATAACATCTTGATTAAAATCTGGCTGTATAACTGTATTTCTAACCTCAAGCTCAACTATTTCTCTTTTAGTTAACGTTGAACCTTTACAAACACGTATCGTATTCACGTAAGCATAACCATTTTCAATACCATAGTGTCGTGGAATACTTGGTGCAAAGACTATTTTATCACGTAAAGAACCTGTATTAACTGTTTTAAGATATTTCTCGCTATACTTGAATCTATTGAATTCCTTAATCAAGTAATTCTTATAGTAAATTAATTCACCGTTTGAAATAACGGTATGTGGATTAATATACTCTATTTTCTTAGTGATGAATAAATCTGCTAACCTACCTGGAGCTATTAAACCAATATGATCTAAAGCGTTTAATCTAATAGCTGGATAGAGTGTTGCATATTTAATAGCTTCAACCGGGTCTAATCCATACTCTATAGCTTTATTAACAATTCTATCCATATGACCATAATTAAACAATTCATATACATTTAAATCATCGCTTACGAATAAACATAGTTCACATTTATTATTCTTAATTAATTCTATTAAAACACCTAGATCTCTCCACGCACTACCTTCTCTAATGTACAGCCACATTCCACGTTTAATTTTCTCCAATCCTTCTATGTAATCGGTTGCCTCGTGATCGCTCACAATACCTGTTGAAATATAAGCACACAGCTCACTACTAGTTAACTTGGGTGCATGCCCATCCACAATTAAACCCTTGTTTCTAAAAAACAACACTTTCTCAACAAGCTCTCTAACTCCCTCTACAACCCCTTTATAATCCATTACTTCACCTAAACCATAAACGTTCTCACTATCAATTATTTCCTTCAATTCATTTAAACCAATACGGTGGAGAGCAGTCTCAATACCCATTTCAGGATTAACTGGAGGTATACAGCTTGGAACGTTGATCAATATCTTCAATGGAACATTTTTCGATACTTCGATAAATAATTTAATCCCATCTAAACCGAGAACATTAGCTAATTCATGCGGATCAGCTAAAACAGTTGTTGTTCCATGTTTCAAAGCTAGTTTTGAAAAACCAAATGGATCCAGTAGTGAAGATTCTATATGTATATGCAGATCTATGAAACCTGGAACAGCGTATTCATTGTTGAATTCGATGACTTTTGTTTGACTAGATACGTACTTATATACGTCTTTTGTATTGACGATACTTACAATTCTTTTTCTCTTAATTATAATCGCTTTATTCTCTTCAATTTCATTAACATGAGGCTGTACTATGTTTACATTTTTAACTATTATATCAGCTGGTTTTCTACCCAAAGCTGTTTCCAAGTACTCTATAATATTTTCTAAATTCAGATCAATTGTTAATATTTTCAATAAACCACCCTATACTTTTATATTAGCTTAATATTTTGTTGATTTATAAATCAATTCAGGGTTTAAAAGGTGTTTTCAATGACGGACATCTATATTCGAGGTGGATGGATTATAACAATGGATAAAGAGAGGAGGATAATAAAAGAAGGTGCTATAGCTGTTGACAATGGAATAATAGTTGATATCGGTAAAAGAAACAAGTTAGATATTGAGTACAAAACACGTGCAGATATAGTTATTGAAGCTGATAGAGATATCATCATCCCTGGTTTAATAAATACACATGTTCATCTAATACAGAGTTTATTCAGACACTGTGCTGATAACCTCCCTTTACTCAAATGGCTTATAGATAGAATTTGGCCATTACAGGGTAATATTAGAGAAATAGAAGCATTGGCTGCAGCAAAGCTAACAGTACTCGAGTTAATTAAGTCAGGGACAACTACTTTTCTCGAAACAGGTTTAGTTAGTAGATATGGTCCAGATAATATTATTGAGTTTTTATTAAAATCAGGTATTAGAGCAGCTGTAGCTAGACATGTAATGGATCAACCGGGATATGGTTTGAAAACAGGAGTAATACATTCCGGCTTGATCGAAACTGGTGAGTTTAGTCTAAAAGATACTATTAGACTGTATCATAAATACCACGGTAGAGAGAATAGAATATGGATATGGTTTGGACCGCGAACACCGGGAGCTGTCAGTATAGAATTATACAGAGAAATCTCTGAGAAAGCACGCGAGCTTGGAACTGGTATTACAATGCATTTAGCTGAAATTAGAGAAGACGTTGAATACACTATGAGAGTATATGGTAGAAAACCAGTTGAGTTCGCGCATTGGGTTGGCTTAACCGGTCGAAACGTAGTTCTCGTACACGTTGTCTGGATCGATGATGATGAAATAAAAATATTAAGTGAAACTAAAACTAATGTTAGCCATAATCCCTCTAGTAATATGAAACTAGGTAGTGGTATTGCTAAAATATATGAAATGATCAATAGAGGTGTTAACGTCACTATCGGAACAGATGGTGGACCGAGCAACAATACCTATGATCTGTTGCGTGAAATGAAACTAGTTGCACTACTACAATCAGTTAGACTTCTCAATCCACTAGCTATTCGTAGTGAACAAATCGTTGAAATGACAACGATTAATGCAGCTAGAGCTTTAATGCTAGATCATCTGATTGGAAGTATTGAAATCGGTAAAAAAGCTGATATTGTAATACTAGATTACTGGGTTCCGCATTTACATCCTCTTGCTAACCCGCTCTCACATTTAGTTTATGCATCAACAGGTAGCGATGTTAAACACGTTATTATAGATGGAAAAATAGTTATGTATAATAGAGAGATACTTAGTTTCAACGAGAGAGAAGTAATCGAAGAAGCTGAAAAATATGGTTATGAATTATACAATAGAACGGGAATTTGTAGAGAAATAGATACATATTGGCCAATTGTTTAACCACCCATTTCAGGTGTGATTAGAACTACTCTATCATTATCTTTTAAAACAGTATTGGGATTAACAACTGGTTTATCGTTAATATATGTTACGAAAACATAGTGTCCTTCAACAAATCTTCTATAAATAGATTGATCAATCATCTCTCCTATTTTCTTTAATAAATCCTTTAAAGTACTATTCTCAGGCATATCTATTTCGATAATTGATTCACCAACCAGTTCACTAGCTCTACCTAGAAAAACAACTGTGATTTTCATTTCAAATCCCGTAAATCTATTTAATATTTAAATACATGTTGTTTAATTCTTTAATTAATATCAGTGATGCTTATGGTTACACTTAAAAACCTCGTAAGAGAGCTTTCAGGTAAAGACCTTATTTCAACAATGGAATGGAGTATTGATGAAATAGATATTGTTTTAAAACTATCTAGAGAATTCAAAGAAAAAGCAAATTACTATGGAACAAACAGTATTCCTAAAATACTTAAAGGTAAAGTATTCTACATGTTGTTTTTCGCACCATCAACTAGAACAAGAGCTGCTTTTGAAACAGGTATGTATCTACTAGGAGGACATGCTGCTTATATAGATGCTTCGACAACGAGACTGGCGTTTGGTAGAGATGAGAAAATTGGTGAAGATGTTAGAGATGTAGCTGCAATGTACGATGTATACGGTCATGGTTTAGGTATAAGAATTCTCGATAAAGCTATAGACTACTTATATGGATTGGGTAATAAATATGTTAGAGAAGTAGCTAATGTAGCTAAAATACCTGTTATAAATATGGCTGACGATATGTTCCACCCTACACAGGGTTTAGCAGATATATATACATTCATAGAGAGATTCGGTAATCCACGTGGCAAGAAATATGTAATAATGTGGGCTTACAGCCCGGAGATAAGAGGTTGGTGTAGTGTTCAAGAAGACATGTTGTTATTTCCAAGATTCGGAGTAGACGTTGTAATCGCTAGACCACCTGGTTTCGACCTAGATCCTAAGCTAGTCGAGAAAGCTAAAGAATTTGCTAGAGAAGAAAATGCATTACTCGAGATAACAGATAATTTGAAAGAAGCTCTTCAAGGAGCACACGCTGTTTTCCCAAGAAACTGGGCTTCACCTATGCTTGTTAAACAAGGTTATAGTAAATTTAAAGAAGAAGAATTGAGAATTTACGAGAAGTATAGAGAATGGCGTATCAAAAGAGAACACATGGATCTGATGGATAAACATGGTGTTTTAATGCACGTACTACCAATTTTTAGAGGATATGAAGCAGATGAAGAAGTTATAGACGACCCGAAGAGATCTATCATTTACCAACAAGCTGAAAACGGTCTATGGACAAAAATGGCCATACTTGCTTTAACAATGTATGGTGTTAAATAAGATTATATAAATAGATCCTGCTCTAAAAATCTAATTGCTCTCGTTGGACATATCGTTGTACATAATCCACATCCATAACATTTGGTTTGATCTATAGAAGCTATTCTCTTATTTCCAATCAAATCTATTTTCACAGCATCATATACGCATACTTGTTGACAAAAACCACAACCAATACATTTCTTTTCATCAACTACTGGTGGAGTAGACCACGTTCTCCTAGGCTCTGGTTTCAAATACTTAAGACTAATACCTTTAATATCCAGTATACTTGAATAACCATGAGTCTTCAACCAGTATTCTACCTCACCAAGTATTCTCTTGAAAACACCTGGTCCTTCTATTAAAGCAATTGAACATAGCTGAACAGCAGATGCACCCACCATGAAGTACTCTATAACATCAACACCCCGAACTATACCTCCAACTCCTATTACTGGTAATTTAGTGTTTCTAGCTATTTCAGCAACTATCGCTAACGATAATGGTTTTAAAGCAGGACCGCTCATCCATCCATATCCATATGATCCGCCTAATATCGGTAAACCTGTTTCAACATCAATACTTAGTGCTGGACCTATAGTATTTGTAGCTACTATTCCATCAACACCTATTTTCTCAAGTTCTCTGACTAATTCGCTAATATTAGGCGTGAAAGGACTTATCTTAGCGAAAATAGGTATTGAAACAGATTCTCTTAGAGCTTTAGCAGAATCAACTATGGGTTTATAATCTCTACCAATATAGTGTGTTGAAAACTCAATAGCATCAACACCTATTTTCTCCACGCGAGGACCAAGTATTGATAATTCTTCCGGTTTATAACCAATACTTGCGAAAAACCTTACATTGTTTTCTCTACAGTATTTGATAGCGATAGGATACTCTCTTTCTAAATAGTGTTCAAAAGATATATCACTCCACGATTCAGCGTTAAGTATTGAGTAAATGAATCTAACGTTTAAATGATCTGTTGATTCAACACGTATTTCACCAGGTTTGACTGTATTTAAAACGTAGAATCTACCCAAACCTCTATCAACAATAGCAATAGATGGTCTTGGAACTAATGCTGGTGTAATACTGATTGTTTTAGCAACAACTCCTCCAATATTGTTATCAACAAGTTTCTTAATAGACTCTGAATCTCTGGATATAGGGCATGAAGCACTCATTAATGGATTCTTAAATCTAATGCCGGAAATCTCAACGCTCAGATCTATGTTCAATACAACACCTCGATCAGCATTTCCTCTATAATCTTTAATCAAGAGTAATCATATATATCTATTTATTTTCTATCAACGTAGTAATCTATTTTATAAACACCTTTCTCCATTAATCTATCCCATAGTTTCTCAACTACTCTTGTCGCGTATTCAATAGCTTTCTCTTCATCAATTCTCACAATCTTCTTATTCTTCAAAACTATGTTTCCATTAACAATAACGGTGTCTACATCTCTACTATTCACGTAGTTAACTATATGATGGTAGACAGTATTCTCATTAACAGGTGTTGAAGGATGTTCAGGTTTAATAATCAAAATATCTGCTTTCTTACCAATTTCAATACTAGCTAGTTCATTATCTACTTTAAACATTTTAGCAGTATTGACAGTACTCATTTCTAAAACTTGAAGAGGAGTTATCAAACGCGGATCTCTATACCATAGTTTATGAATTAGATAAGCAGCTCTCATATTCTCAAACTGATCGAAAACATATCCATCATTACCTAAACCAATGTTTATCCCTAACTCTATCATCTCCGGAATTCTCGCTACACCAACAGCATTCAACATATTACTCATAGGATTGTGAGCAACGTGAGAACCTGTTTTGCTAATAATCTTTAATTCATCAGTAGTTGTATTAACAACATGCACTAATATCACGTCTTTGTTTAAAAAACCTAGTTTATACATTCTCTCAATGGGTCTGATACCATATCTTTCCATATTATGATAAACATCGATCAATCCTTCTTCTACGTGTATTGATATGATAGCATTATACTTATCCGCAAGTCTTCTAGCTTCGATAAGTAAGTCATCGCTAACCGTGAAACATGAATGTAGAAAAATAGCTCCTTTAACTAGATTATCTGGATCTAGATTATTTTTAATAATAAATCTCTCGTTCTCTCTCAAACCTTTGAATCCTTCTTCATAACTACGTCTCTGAGTAGATTCGAAAGATAGGTAACCGCGAATACCTATTTCTAAAACAGCTTTCTCTATTGAATCAAGTATTCTATCTATAGAATTAGGAGCACTTATATTGTCGAAGAAAAACGTTACACCTGATCTAAGGAATCTCATTGATCCAACTAATGCTGAAACATAGGCATCCTCATGTGTAATAAAGTTATCTAAAACCCACCATACTCTCTGAAGTTTTTGAATAAAATCCGTCGGATACTCTATTTTATTCAACCACGGACATCCATTTAACAATAATCCATAGAAATGTGTATGAGCACACATTAAACCAGGCATTACAATGCTTTTTCGAGCATCAATATGTTCTTCAGCAATATATTTATCACGACCATCTCCTTTACCAACATCGACTATTCTACCATTACTTACAGCTACATATCCATTACTAACAACTCTACGTTCACTATCCATTGTCACTATAAGACCATTAGAGATTAAAATATCAACACTATTTCTCAAAAGAAACACCTCTAGTTAATAACCGTCAACTATTTCAAGAATATTTTTAATCACCCATTGTCATAGCCATAACTGCTTTTTGAACATGAAGTCTATTTTCAGCTTCTTCAAAGTAGAGACTTTTCTCATAATAATCTAAAACATCATCTGTTACTTCTTGTCCACGATCAGCTGGACCGCAATGCATGTAATACGGTTTACCAGCTTTTTCAAGTCTCTCTCTCGTAACAATCCAGTCTCTGAACTTATCTTGATAAGCTTTAGCTCCATCTTTATCAACAACACTATTGAATGGTGGAAAGAATCTTTTCGGACTCCATGCTTTCGGATATACCATTAAAGCATTTTCAAAAGCTTCATCCATGTTATTAACAATCTTAAACTCACTACCCCAGTACTCTGTGTATCTCTTAATAATATTGATAGCTTCATCCATTAATTCAAATCCTGGAGGATGAGCCAAGTATACATCAGCACCAAGCATAGCAAACATTGAAGCAACATCTTGTGGAACAGCTAGTGGTTTCAAACCACCGCTATAAGCATAGCTTACAACAATTTTCTTACCTCTCAAGTCATTAGGCCAACCAAGAGCTTCGAGTAATGCCATCGCATCAGCTAGTGCTTGAAACGGATGCCAAACATCATCCTCCATGTTTAAAACCGGGACACTAGACCATTTAGCGAATTCTCTAACAACTCTATTACCGCGTCCAATAATCCATTTAGCTGCATCACCATATATTCTAATAGCAATACCATTACCATACCTACTTAATACTCTAGCAACATCACTTATCGCTTCGGTTTGATATGGAACCATATCTTCCGGTAGAGTTGGAGTATATACTTGATCAGGGCTTATGTATATCGCCTGTCCACCGAGCTGATACATACCTGTTTGAAAACTATTTCTTGTTCTCAAACTCTTGTTATAGAATATTAAATAAAGAGTTTTACCTTCTAGAATACTTAGTTTTCTAATACCTCTTCGATACATTTCCTTCAATTCACGCGCTGCTTTAAGAACATTGATAACAGTATCTAAATCGTAATCGTAGTTACAGATCCAGTGTTTATTCTTCAATAATCCCGAGAACCATGGTCTACCACTCATATAAATCACCAGTTAAATAGATTTATAGAAAAAAATATGAGTATTTAAAAATAACTATACTCTATACTCTAATGTTTTCAAACTATGTTGATAAAATCTTTTTAATTAAAAGATAATCCGATTTATCCAATTCTTTATCTAATATTAGTTCAATAAATAATCCACTCAACTCGCTTCCTGAAACCGGTTCTCCAGTAAAATACACATTAACTCTATAACCCCTACTTTGCAGTAAGCTAGTTAACTCTCTAATAATGAATTGAGCATCTACTGTACTCCAAACATGTTTAATGATAATCTTATTACAATAGATTTCGATAAACACCATTTCTAAAACCAATTTATTGTTCAGTAAACAATTATTACTATACATTTCAATATTATTTCTTAAATACTTATTGACCATTACTATAAGGTGTTTAAATTATGAGAGAAACAATTCTATTGAAAAACGTTAAAATACCTTTAAACAACGAAATAGTTGAAGGAAACATATTGATCGAGAATGGTTTAATTAAAACATTATCTAAACTCGAAGCAGAAGCTGACATAGTTTTAAACGGTGAGGGATTACCAGCAGTCCCCGGTGGTATAGATATACATGCTCACGTATACGATCCTCAATATCCAGAACATGAGGATTGGAAAACTGGGAGTCAAGCAGCATTATTTGGATGCATAACTACACTCATAGATATGCCTCTGAGAACAATTGTTGATAAAATAAGTGTTTTAGAAGAGAAGATTAACGAAGCACATAGGAGATCATATGTTAACTTTGGTTTTACAGGTGGATTCATATTAGACAACAATATTGATGCAATAGATCAATTAGTTCACATGGGTATTAAAACATTTAAAGTATTCACTTGTAGTCCTTTTAAAACAAGTGAGGAATTTCTGCCTCAGATACTTGAAAAAGCACGGATTAATAATGTAGTTATCATAGTTCATGCGGAAGACGAGAATTTGTTAAATTATCTGAAAAAATTTCATAGAGAAGACAATATACTATCCTTTCACTTGAGTAGGAGTAGTTATGCCGAAGCATCAGCTATTACGAGAATCGGTTATATTGCTTTAGAAACTCAAGCCCGTATTCACATAGCCCACGTTTCTAGTAGAGAAGGTGTTGAAGCAATAGAGTTTTTAAAGAAGAAGAACTGTTGTATAACAGCCGAAACTTGTCCACATTATCTATACTTCACTAGAGAAGATGCTGTAAAATTCGGTAATTACTTAAAAGTAACGCCTAGTTTAAAGACAAACATTGATCGTGAAACACTATGGATGGGTTTGAAAAAAGGAATTATAGATATTTATGCTAGCGATAACGCTCCATCTCCTCGTGAATTGAAAGAAAAAGATGTATGGAATGCTTGGAGTGGAATCCCCTGTTTAGAGATTATGGGTCCATTTCTATACACATACGGTGTTAAAAGAGATTTGATCAATATATTTGACTATATTAGAGTTTTCTCTGAAAACCCAGCTAAACTCCTCGGTTTATATCCCTACATAGGTTCATTGAAACCGGGTTCAATAGCTGATATCGTAGTACTCGATACTAGGAATCCTAAAAGAGTTAGTGCTAAAACTCATCATCATAAAGTAGATTGGACACCTTGGGAAAACATGGTATTATGGGGATATCCGTGGATAGTTCTTGTCAATGGATATGTTGTTATAGATAAAAATGAATTAATAGATAAACCGGGTGAAAAGATCTTTATAAACGAATTAATAGCTAAACAAAACATTATTTATTAACGATTAATAAATGTATCTAAGACAACTTGGTATTTCCTAGGGCCAATTAATCTAACAATTCTACCGAATTTAACAAAATAGTCTCTAATATTCAGCTCAGATAATTTATTTGATAAAACATCTTCGGCTTTCTTAACAGGATCTTCTCCTTTACCAGCATTTACATGTAAATATACGTGGATCCAACCTTTATCTTTAAGAGCTTTTACTCCGTAAATTAAGTAATCTAACGCTATATCTGGATAAGGCATTAACACTCTATCACTAGAATCATGAATATCTTTCTCGATAATTTCAGCAGCATCTCCTTGTAAAGGTATTACGATATTCTCGACTTTATTCAACTTAATGTTTTCAACCATATATCTATAAGCATCGGGATTGATATCAATACTGTAGACTAGTTTTGGTTTAGAATACTTAGCTATTATTATACTGAAAAACCCTGCTCCAGCAAACATATTTGTAACAACTTCGTCTTTCTCAACCAACCTAGCTACTCTGTAATGCTCGTAACTAAGAGTTGGAGATACATATACTTTAGTAAAATCTATTTTAAAAACACAACCATACTCCTTATATATTGTTTCACTACGTTTTTCTCCAGCCAAGTGAACATATTGGCGAAGTCTATAATCACCTTTAACACCGGGAAAACCTCCCCATACACTTTTCAAATAAGGTAGTTCTTTCAAAACTCTTTCAGCAAGTGGTTTCAAAATATCTACGTCTACATTATACGGGATTCTAATGATTAAAATATCGCCTAGTATCTCCATTCTACTCCAAATTGTTTTCGCCAACTCCTCTCCCAGAGTCTCTCGAGCAATTCTCTTCAAGAAAGATTTTGTCAACATTACTCAACTCATTAAGTATTTCTACTTAGACTATTCTAGAGATATCATTATTCTAAAATTTCTAGTTTTCATTAAACAAGTGTGTTAAATATACGACCGTGATTAAAATAATCTTAATGAATAGAATTAACATAGAGTTTATTAGATTCCTTTATTTATAAAATAACATATACTATATTAGACAAATATGTTTATTAAATTAAATGGTGTTGTGTTTGGCTTTACGTAAAACACTTGCATTTACTAAAGTTAGTGCTGTTAAACCCGTTAACGTTAAGATCACTGATACTTACATGGAGTATGATATTGGTCAAGCACATGTTAAAATAAGTTTTGAAGCACCTCCTAAATATTATATTACCGAACCAACGCTGAGCGATGCAGGTAGAAAATTATTTCAACAAGTACTTGAAGAACTATATCTTAGTTTAACATATGAAGAAGCTAAAGATCCAGAGAAAATAATGACACATGCTGAGAGAATAGCTGCTATTTTGAAGGGTTTAGATGTTTTCCGTAGAGAAAAAGATGCATTTAGGTATCTATTGTTAAGAGAGATCCATGGGTATGGAGTACTAGATGTATTATTTAGAGATCCTTACGTTGAAGAAATTAGCATAGAGGGGCCAAACATACCTGTTGCTATAATACATAAAGAAGTACCTGGTGCTAGATGGATCGATACCAATATTGTTTTCAGAGACGACGATGAGATTAATTCTTACTTAACATGGGTTAGTCAGAAAGTAGGTGTTGTTCCATCAACAGCTTTCCCAATACTAGAGTTCTCATCACCTGAAGGACACCGTATCATAGTATTCTACGGTCGTGAAGTAACAGGTCGTGGACCAGGTATGACTGTACGTAAATTCCCCGAAGAACCGTTTACAGCTCCTAAACTACTAGCTTTCTCTACTCTATCACCGTTAATGATGGCTTATCTATGGTTATTTGTTGAAAACAAAGCATTCGTATTCGTTATTGGTGAAATGGCTTCAGGGAAGACAACTACTTTACAAAGCTTATTAACATTAATTCCAATGGATGCTAAAATAGTTACTATCGAAGACACTCCCGAACTTAGACTACCTCATACTCATTGGCAACCATTATACACACGTACTAGTTTCGCAGTAGCCGAGTCATCGACTAGAACGGAAATTGGTTTAATGGAATTACTTAAAGCATCTCTACGTACACGTGCAGATTACGTTATCGTAGGTGAATCTCGAGGAGCCGAAGTACAGTATCTAGTACAGGCTGCTGCTATGGGTCAAGGTTCAATGAGTACATTCCATGCTGGTTCAGCTCACGAAGCTCTAGTTAGACTCAGAAGCCCGCCATTAAACGTTCAGGAATCGTTCTTAGCACTAATATGGGCTATAGTTTTAATGAGAAGAGTACTTAGTCCTCAGGGTAAATGGGTTCGTAGAGTTGTACGTACATGGGAGATAGTTTCAAGCGAAAGAGGCGTTGAACCAATGGAGATGTTTACATGGGATCCTAACACAGATACATTCTTACCAGACGACCCGGAGGAAGTTATACGTAGAAGCTTTAGATTAAAAATGCTAGCTGAGATTAGAGGATGGAGTGAAGACGACTTATACTGGGAGTTGAAGAAGAGAATGGATTTCTTACAGAAACTACTAGAAGAAGGAGTTACTAGTTTTGAAATAGCTAGTAAGAGAATAATGGAATTCTATAGAGAAAGAATGGTTAGGAAGAAATAGATTAAGTAAACTCTTTGTTTTTCAACAAATCATTGTATTTATCTAACAAGAATTTTCCAATATCCAAGTTATAATCTCGAGCTCCTAGCGTTATTCTAACATAGCATTCACTATAAATATTCTCACTTATTTGACTACATTTTGTTTCAACAATTAATCTATACTCATCTGTAAATATTGAATCACATATTTTTCTAACACTTCCAATCTTATTTAAGGATTGAGCAATTTCTCTAACATAGTTGTTAAAACAATTAATATCTGAACAATTATTTAAATTCGTTAATAATTGAATAAGACATAAAATATTATCTCTAAAACTACTGTACTCTTCATAACACTTACATAAATGTAGAGATCTTGGTTTTAATCTATATTTATATGAAAACTCGTATTCTCTCTCTAATACACTCAATCTATTAACTAAATCAGTATATTTTTTCTTAAAATAATCGTATTCACCTACTAAAATACTTAACCTGGATCTATATCTCCAATTTATTGTTGAAAACATTATCGAGAATATTCCTATTAAAATCCCGATAGTAAAAGAAACATAGGGTAGGTTTTCTAAAGATACAAAACCAGGTACTATATGAGATATTGTCTTTAAATTTAACGATATTTCTGCCAAGTATAGACCTAGAATTGTTGATAAAAACGCTATTAATGTTAATGAAATTTTCATAACTCTATTAACGAGTAATTCAGTGATACGAAGTAATCGTTGTGATTTTAAATATCTATCTCTAGTTTCACCTAATTCTTGTTTTAATAAATCAATATGTTTTTTCAAAACATCTAATCTACGATTATGTATTAAGATCTCTCTACAGTTAATACCCATAACATCTATTTCTAATCTACCCTGAAGTTTATTCATCTTATTCAATAGAGCATTAATTGTTTTATCAAAAACACTGTTAGTCATTAAACATCACAGTATTAGAATAAACCTCTCCATATCTATTCTTCAACAAGAGGAGCCATTAAGTATTTTAAACGACTCTCTCCGAAACTGAATTCTAATTCAAGAGGAGATTTATTAGAAAACTTCAATACAATAACTTCAGCTATTTTCGTTAAACCAATGATGTATTTTAAATAATCTATTTGATAACTAGATTTACTCGGTTCTTTGACTTCAAGAGATATTAGAGCAGGCATCCCTACTGCTAGTTTTGTTTCAGCAATAGTTACTCCCCTACCTCTCAAGTAAAGAGTTTGATCGTCGGGAGCTTCTATTTCAAGAATATTACCAACAGTTTCAGCATCTTTAATAGCTTGTTTGAAAGGATCGACTATTAGCTGAGCATTTACATTGAATTCAAAACTAGCTTCAGGTATCTCTGGTAATGGGACTTCAAGGTTTCTGAATTTATAAAATCTTTTACCAATAGATTCTATAGTTACTTTGACAAAATCCTCGGCTGATTCGAGGACAAATCTATCACCTTTTTTAACTTTTTTCAATACTTTAGAGAGAAAAGCTGTTGATATACCTATAACTGTTTCTTCTGGTACATCGTATTCGAGGAAAACTGTATTCGGGATATTTATATTTATTAATGCTACTCTAGCGGGGTCGAGTGCCTTGATCTCTAAACCCTGTGGTTTTAATTGTAAAGCAACTTCATCAATTATCTTGCTCAATGAATCTATTATTTCTTTAAAATACTTAGCTTCAGGATATACGAATTTAGCCAAAATACTTGCACCCAAACTATTATCCACTATATTAAACATAACTTATACTATTAGTATTTAATAATTGCCCTTAATAACCGGTATGGAATTTTCTCAAAGAGAATTCCTGTATATTGAATATATCGAGAACGTTGTATAGATCTATTAGAACATTATTTAACTCCTGTATAGATACTACGAGAACGTTATTATAGACTCTGATAATAGGTGTAGTTAGTGTTATTATTAAAGGTATTACTGATTTAATGTATTTGAAGTAAATCCATTTATTTCTAAACCAATTAAAATATTTTATAAATTTAAGAACTCTCTCTCTATGTTTATCAATAATCTTTACAAGAGATGAACGTGAAACCCCTCTACTCCAATGTTTACAGTCAATTAATAATCCTCGACCACTAGCTATATCGACTCCTATAATATCTATCTCCATTCTAACAGGTCGAGTGACTCTAAGATTCCTGTATACAAAATAGTTATTTAACGAAAGCACTTCACCAACTACTTTCTCGAAATCATACCAATCTATATACTTGGAAATCTCTCTGATACTATATCCGTTTTTTATGAGAAATATGGATAGATCAAGTGGTTTTAAAACACGGATTTCTCGATTTCTAATTTCAATAAAGTCTTTGATTAAACTAAGTTTATTTAATAAAACTTCTTCATTCAAATTAGTTAAAATAACCAAGTCATTTAACAATATGTTTCTATATTTCAATATCATTAAATAAGGGTCTTTCAAAAAAACCAGCTCAGGTATTTTAGTTTTAAATCAATATGTTTCAATAAATAATTCAATAACTACATATTTGATTAATAATATATATACCTGGTATTAAATTAAGATTGGTGATTTATTTGAACGATGTTAAAAATGAATTGAGGAAAAAACTATTGAATAGAGAAGTTTTAGACCGGTTTATAGAAATCGATATAAATATTTGCGATCTTCTAAATTACTATAGAAGTATTCATGGCTTCACAGCTTCACATATAGTTACAGCTTCCGAGATTCTATATGAAATGCTTACTAGCGACAATACATTCAGAATAATCTCGTTTACAGGTAATATTGTGGCAACGGGTCTACGTGGTTTAATAACTCAAATGATTATGAATAGATTTTTCGACGCTATTATAACGACATGTGGCGCAATCGACCACGATATAGCGAAAAGCACTGGTTGTAGATACTATTGTGGAAACTGGTTTTTCGACGACACTTTATTGAGGAAAATAGAGATACATCGACTTGGGAATATATTCATCCCGTTTGAAAACTACGGTTTAGCTATTGAGAATTTTACAAAGAAACTACTAGATGAACTAGTTTCGTTAAAGAAAACGTGGACACCGAGCGAGATACTATATGAAGCTGGTAGAAGGATTAACGATAGATACAGTATACTTAAAAGTGCTTTTGAAACAAATACACCTGTTTTCGTCCCGGGAATATTTGATGGTGCTTTCGGTACTCAGATAGCTATACACAGTCAGTTTTCTGGAATACAAATTGATTTGATTCGCGATGAACTTAAATTACTCGATATGTTTTTCACGAGAGAAAAAATCGGTGCATTAATCATAGGTGGTGGTATTAGTAAACACCATACTATTTGGTTTGCACAGTTTCGAGAAGGTTTAGATTACGCAATCTACATAACTACAGCTGTTGAATATGATGGGAGTTTAAGCGGTGCACATCCACGTGAAGCAATAAGTTGGAATAAGTTAAAACCAGAGAGTAAGAATACAATCGTTTACGGAGATGCAACAGTAGTTTTACCTTTGATTTTCATTGGTACAATGTGTTTACTACGTGAGAAACAATAGTGTGTGATATTGTTGATTATAAACATTGGTTTTGATTCAATAGATACGCCTAAAGGAGGTTGTACAACACATTTTGTATCACTACTGCTTAAAGAATGGATTAAGAAGAAAAACATTGATCTAATAGATTATCCTAATTTAATTAGATTAAATCCCGCTATACCTTGGAAAACAAGAGGAAACGGAGCAGTTGCTTTAAGATTAAAAACTAGTGATGAGAATAAAGCGATTGATTACTATGAAGATGCTATAGTATTTCTAGATAGTTATTTAAAAGAATATAGTAAAAACTGGACTGAACATGGTGATCCATCTATTTCAATCTATATCGGAGACCCGGTTGAAAACAAGCTTCTGAAATGGTTTAGTGAAAAATCTCTATACGATTACATTACAATAGATTTAGTTGAAAAAATATTAGATAAGATTAACGGTTTAACTAAATACTTTTTTCTAAAGAGTAAACGAGGTTTAATAGGTTGTTTAAGTAGCATTGGTTATAGAATGATTAATACTGATTATACATATGAGCTAATAGTGTATAGAAGAGAGGAATACTTTGGAACTAATAGGAGAGTAGATGTTAACAGTATTTTATTAATGGATAAACTATTCTCAGACAACACTATTCTAAACTATGATTATGAAAAAAATAGACCGTTAATAATTCCACACGGTCCCGACCCTGTTCTACTAGGTATTAGAGGTGAAGAACCCGATACTTTATTCAAAGCATTGAGTGTTTTGAAAATAGAAGAACCTTTATCATTAATAGTCGTATTTAGAACTAATCAACATACAGATGCTCATTTGAAGAAAATAAACGATTTAAGAGAAGTATATCCATATAGATCTGTGAGAGTAGAAGCAACTGTGTATAGTAAACCAATTCGTTTAATAGGAGGACACGTATTTTTCCAAGTTAGTGATAATTACAGAGTAGTTGATATAATGGTTTACGAACCAACAGGTTATTTAAGAAATATTGTTGAAAAATTAAATCCAGGAGATTACGTTGAAGTAATGGGTTCTGTGAGACCGCCTAGTTTTAAACACGATATGTGTATTAATCTAGAGAAAATACATGTCATTGATGTAAAACCAATAATAGTATATGAAAACCCGAAATGTCCAAAATGTGGAACAAGGATGACTAGTGCTGGTAGAAAAAAGGGATTTAAATGTACTCATTGTAAATACAGATCTAAGGAAATAGGTAAAGTAGTTAAAGTAATTGAAAGAGATTTAAAACCAGGATGGTATGAACCACCGCCTAGAGCTTTCAAACATTTGATGAAACCTTTAAAGAGATTTAATAGAGAAAAAAATAGTTTTCCAACAGTATTTAAACCAATTGATTTCATAGTTATTCATTGAATTATATAGAATGGGTAAGATCTTGTATAGAATAACACATGTTTTTCTAGGTATAGCTGTTAACTTATTCTTATGTAAATACCCTTCTTATTTCATAATATGTGGTTTATTTGGAGCTTTAGGAGCATATATTCCAGATATTAAACACGCTCCGTATAGAAGAGGTAAGATTTCACATAGTTTAATTATACCTGTTATAACAATCATCCTAACTTATCTCACTATAGGATTTATAAATGGATTAGATAATTACGGATTTGTATTAAATATTGTTAAACATATTTTGTACTCGTTATCAATAGGTTGGATAACTCATGTATTAAGTGATTCATTAACAGCTCAAGGTGTATATATATTATATCCATTTACAAACTACAGACTAAGTGTTTTCAAAAAACTTAAAAGCAACAGTATTATTGGTAATCTATTCATAATGTTTATTTCAACACTGCTGATTTACTTCTGGCTTGTTCAAACAAGTTACGGTAAAATATTAGAAAACTTATTTGAAAAAATAAAGTAAAATTCAATGATCTATATTGAACAATATTATTGATTCATTTTTTCTTTAAACCACGTATTCCAATTAAATACATTACAATGAGTATTGCAAATATACTAGCAGTACCGGATAGAGCATAAACCATCCATTGCTTCTCTCTATTTCTAATAGTATCAATCTCATTCCTCAGATCTCTCAATTGACTACTTATATTTAAATAATCAGACCTACATCTACCTAGCTCGAGCTGTGTATTAGTTAACGTAGAGTTTAACGTAACAATTGTTCTGTTAAGACTTGAAATCTGATCTGATAACTCTCTAATTCTAGAATTCTGTTTTCTAATAACATCATTGATATCTATAAATCCGATTCCAATCCCTTGTGCAAACATCGTTATATATCCAATCAAAGTCCTCTGATCTATTAGTATATTCGCGAAGCTTGCTCTATTGCTTGGATACAGTACGAAATAGCCATTATCTATTTGACCAATATTATTAATAGTATAGTTTCTATACTTTACTAAGAAGTAGTATTCACTGCCGTGTTTTATAATATTGAAGTCAATGTTGTATTCAAATAATATTTTCAATAAATTTGCTAGATCATTACCAACAAATTTATATAAACCAGGTTCGACGGCAATAAGCTCAGATATATCAATGTTATTAATCACTGTATTATTAGAATAAACATATGGTACATATATTGCGAAATAAGTATCTCCAAGCTTCTTTACAGTTTCATTGAATAAATAATTAATGAATTGTATTAAACCAATTGTTAAATTATTTGCAATACTATCACTTATATAGTCTTCAACAAGTGCTCGGTGGATTTCTTCAAATAACGGTATTGATAATACATATAGTGATGCTTCTTTATACCTATATGCGTAATCAACCATATCTCTGTAGAAATTAATTGTTTCATTAAATACCCATTCAATATCGTCAACATCTAGATATTTAAAATACTCTATCGGTAAACTTGGATTAATTGGTTTAACATACAATCCATAGAATTTCGATAACCAATTAGATTGCTCAAAAGTACCTGGTGTAAACACTATTACATGTGTTTCATTATAATCAACTATTCTGAACTTAATATTGTATAAACCAGGTTTGACCGTTAGATTCGCATTTGTTATATTTATCAAGATATGTTGAGTGTCCAGAGTATTATTATTAAATACTACATCACGGATATATCCATCGATAGTTATCTTAAACGTTTCATTAATATATCTCACAGTAATCGATGTATTGAGTAGATCCCAGTATCCAGTCCAGCATCCAGTTTCATTTACTTCTAGTTTAATCAATTGTGGTGGAAAATATCTATACGTATAATTATAGTATGGATTCAATGTTCTATTATGTATACTGGGATCAATAGATTTCATATTTATAAATACTGTTGTTAAAAACCCCCATGTATTGTTTATAAAAGTGTAATCGATAGCTCGGTATGGTTCAATAATCTCATTATTTTCTATAACATTATTTCCTAAAACAAGTTTTCTAGCTAAACTCCATGATGTATTCAATAAAAGCAATTCATGATATAATGAAGTATAAGGTGGATTGGAATCCAGTCTAATAACTAATGTTTCATTCCATTTATTGAATAAAGGTGAATTAGTATAGTTCAAGTATTCTAAAGGTATACCGGGGATATATATGAGCAATACTCTATACGTTGACCGCGTCTGAGCGTGAACATAGTTTATTTGAATAAGTAGTGTTGAAAACAGAATCATTGATATAAATAGAGCTACTTTAATGCTTACCATTATATTCCACCGTTTAATCAATGATACTAAGTTATCAATAATAATTATTTAACGGTATAAATAATTAATTCAGATTAGTTTAATGCGGTTTTTTCCAGGGATGTGTATTTGAAAATACTTGTAACCGGATTGTTAACACATGATTCTGGAAAAACAGAGTTTATATCATCGATGATCGATGTGTTAATGAAACACGGTTTTAAAACTATTTACTTTAAACCAGTTGCTGGACATGATGGCTGGTATCAGTATGAAACTATTTTGAAAAGTATTGAGAATAGAATACTTATAGGTCATGATGCATACTATATTTGTGAGAAACTTGGTTTATTGAGTAAAATACACTTGATTTCACCAATAGATGTTTTAACACTTCCTCTCGATCCCGTTAAACTAGGTTTCAATACTCATTTATACGAAGACTACATGTCGTATACTATTAGAAAAACTGTTTTAGTTAGATATACGCGTATATACGACGATGTATATAACTATAAGAATATTTATTTCATTTGTGAAAACACTATTAGTAAAATAAACGATGAATTAAACAATGTTTTAGAAAATTTAATTAATTCACTTAAAACCAGCAATAGTTATTTCATAACAACAAATACATTTATTGTTGAGAAGATTCTAACAAATCCATTTATATACGATGTCATTGATTCTTATATTAATTTCTTCGAAGAAAACGATTTCATCATAATTGAAGGTTACAATGATGTTGCTTCACCCACTCGGGGCTCACTATACTCTAATTACGTGATCATCGTAGCTCCAGGTAAAGCGATTCTATATAGTGGTGAAAGATATCGTACAGCTGTTGAACTTCTTTCGTATAAAGGTTATCCTTGGAGTATTAGAACATCTAGAGTTATTGAAATATGTGGTAAACCATTAAAATTATTTAACATACCTCTTAAAATAAATAGTGTTAAATTAAATAATGTATTTGAAGATATAATTGATTTCATTACTAGAAGATGAGATCGTGAAGTAACGGGGTTTCAAATGAATAAACTTGAAGAACTAGGGTTTAATAGAGGTTTGACTAGTACTGAATATGTTTTAAATATTATAGATAATTTCTTGAAAATAATTGATAACAGGGATTTTACTAGAAAATTTTTAGAAACATATAATAGAGTTATTCGAGAAAGACCGAGTAATTCAGCATCTATAAATATATTGAGAAAAATTGGAGAATATATTATCAGCAATGGTTTTTCAAATATAGATGATTTTTTGATTAAAATGAGGGAAAATATTTTAAAATCTTGTAAAGAATCCGCTATTGTAGCTAGTAATAGAGTTGTTGATAACGACATTATTATAACAAATAGTAATAGTCTATGTATGAAATACTTATTTAAACAACTTGTTGATAACAGTATTAAATACAAAGTTTTCGTTGCCGAATCAAGACCGGGTATGGAGAGTTTTGATTTAATTAATTACCTCGATGAACTCGGTGTTGAAACGTATTTCATTATTGATTCTGCTATGAGATTTTTCGTTAAAAAAGTTAGTAAAGTTATTGTTAGCTCGGAATCTATAGCTATTAACGGAGCTGTCGTAAGTAAAATAGGTACTAGTCTGCTATCACTTATTGCTAAAGAATCTCGTATTAGAGTATTCGTAATAGCTCCTTTATATAAACTTAGTTTTGAAACAATATATGGCGAATTACTACGATTACCCGAAGGTGATTGGAGACTCTTGATGAACGAGAGTATTCGCAGAGAACTTCCCGAAAACTATGTTGCTAGAGTTCCGTTATTTGACGTTACTCCACCGGAGTATATTGATGGATTAGCTACAGAAAATGGATTATTTGCTCCACAAGCTATACCAGCAGTTTTAAAACAAGTATACGGCATGTTTCCTCCTATCGTTAAACCTATTAATGAAATCATTAGTAAAATTAAAGAAATGTATGAGAAAGGTGTTTTTCATTGAATATACCGATTGAAGTATTGAATATTGCCGATGATATAAAGTATATGAGAATACGCGGAGCTGGTAAAATAGCTAGATCTGCTGCTGAAGCATTGAAAATAGCTGCTTTAAAGTACAGTGGTCCACCTGATCCAGAGTTATTTAAAAAATATATTTTGAAAACAGCGGAGTTATTAATATCAACTAGGCCCACTGCTGTTAGTCTACCGAACGCAGTTTTATATGTTATAACTAGTCTTAGTAAATCAAGTAATGATTTCAGCGAACTGAGAAATAGTATTGTTGAAAATGCTAATAGATTTATTGAAAATAGTTTAAAAGCTATTGAAAAAATTAGTGAATATGGTGCTAAAAGGATTATTGAAGATAGTGTTGTATTAACACACTGTCATAGTACGGCAGCTGTATCTATTATTATACGAGCATATGAAATGGGTAAGATAAGGAAAGTATATAGTACTGAAACAAGACCTCTTTTTCAAGGACGTATAACTGCTAAACAATTATTAGAAAAAAACATTCCAGTTATTCAAATACCAGATAGTGCTGTTAGATACATTATGCATGATGTAGACCAGGTTATCATAGGTGCAGATACTATTGCTAGTAATGGTGCTGTTGTAAATAAAATAGGGACTAGTCAAATAGCATTAGTAGCACATGAATCACGTGTTAGAGTTTTCGTTGCATCAGAGACATATAAGTTTTCACCAACAACTCTGTTTGGAGAATTAGTTTCTATAGAGTATAGAAACCCAGACGAGATCATCCCGATTGAATTAATAAATAAATTTAGAAACGTTAAAGTACTTAATCCAGTTTTCGACGTCACACCACCTGAATACATAGATGCTATTATTACAGAAGTCGGCGTTATACCACCTCAAGCAACAATTGTTTTACTAACTGAACTTTTAGGTTGGGCTTTAGATAAGGTTAAACTAGGTCGTTTAGATAAATTATTATATGAAGAACTCGTGGAGGAATAAGCTTGGAGAAAAAGGAAGATAAGAAGAGGAAAATAATTGATCTAATAGATAAAAGTAATAAACAGGGTCCTAAGATAGCATTCTACTCGGATCAACATGTATCTAGTTTAATGAACGAACTTTATAAAAGATGGAAAGATAATGGAGAGAGAGGAATCCCTCTGGATTATGCAACTGATAATGAGATCGAGTTCTTATACAATATGGCTGTTAAATATAGTAATGTAACAGATGAAGAAGCGTGGATTTCATTCTTGAGTATTGAGGATAGTGGAAACACTAGTCTGGGTAATATGAGTAACAGGGATTATAGGAAAGCTTTAAATGAGAAAGAATCTATTTGGAAGAAGATTTTTCGATTTATAATTCCGGGGTAATTTCTTTAATAGATTATCATTATCAATGTTGATGAATATGAGTTTCACATATATTTTTATAAGTAAAACGAGTAAAAATGAATTAAATACTGTGATAATTTCAAATGATAAAATAGTTATCAATAATGTTGATTATCCAATTCAAGATATTGAATATGTCGAAGGAGAGATAGTTGAACACTCTAGGATTGAGAAGATAAGTGGAGATAAAGTATCAACCGAATTCCTCCCGTCTGGAGTTATTAGAATTAAGATTAGAAATAAAGATAGTTTTGAATTCAGTATTATCAATCCGCTAAATACTGTTGAAGAATTCGTTTTAAAACTAAACAATGTTTTTGATAAAATAAATGCTGATAAATTTTATCTAAAAGAAAGCAGTGTATATAAAGTAACTTATTCTAGAATATGATTTAAATTTAATAACTTTGTTATAGATAGTTATGAAAGGTGTTTTTAATGAATGAAAATGATTTAAAAAATAAAGTCATCAGCATTCTTGAAACAATAGTTGACCCGGAGATCGGTATAGATGTGTATAATCTAGGAATGATATACGATATAGAAGTAATTGACGATAAACATATTAAAATAAAATTAACTCTAACAACACCTATCTGTCCATTAGCAAATATTATACCTATGCTTATTATTGAAGAATTGAAGAATAAACTCGGTGTCGAGACTAATCTAGAGTTAGTATTCGACCCTCCATGGACTCCTGATAAAATGACTGAGAAAGGTAGGAGATTATTTAAAGAAAAATATGGATACGATATTGTTGAAGCATATAGGTCAATATATGGTGTTAAATAATATATTTCTAAATCCTAGTAAAACATTTAATTACTTCTTTTAATCTATTTCACTATTGAATACCACATAGATTTATTTCTCAAACTGGTGTTTTATTTTGTGGAGTATTTTGAAACTATTACGTGAAAACCCCGAGGAATTGAAAAAACATGTTCAGAAAAGATTCATAAATCCTAATATTGTAGATGAAGCGTATAAAATAGATCTGGAATGGAGAAGGTTATTAACGGAAATCCAGAAGCTTAGACATAGACATAATGTTATCAGCAGAGAAATATCGTTAACTACAGGTGATGAGAGGAATAAGAAAATAGAAGAAGCACGTAGTTTATTGAAAGAATTAAATGAATTAGAAGGGAAATTAAAAGAGATCGAGGAGAAGCGTGAAAAACTACTTCTATCGCTACCTAATGTAGTTCACGAATCTGTACCAATCGGTCCAGATGATTCATATAATATACCTGTTAAATTCTGGGGTAAACCAAAAGTATTTATTGAATACGTCAATTCTTTCCTAGATCAGACTGAGAAATATGGTTTTAAAGTAGATTACGAAGTTATTGATTGGAAACCAGTAGGTCACGCAGATATGCTTGAGAAAGTGCTTGGTTTAGGTGATACTGTTAAAGCTAGCGAAGTAGCTGGAAGTAGATTCTACTACTTATTCAACGATATCGTATTCCTAGATCTCGCTCTATTGATGTATGCTATTGATAAACTAACTAGTAAAGGCTATACACTTGTTATACCACCATATATGTTGAGATATAACGTTCTAATAGGTGTCATAGATCTAGAGACATTTAAAGACTCTATTTATAAAATAGAGGGTGAAGACCTTTATTTAATAGCTACCGCGGAACACTCTCTAGCAGCTCTACATAAGGATGAAGAAATTCCCGAAGAAAAACTGCCATTAAAATATGTTGGTATAAGCCCATGTTTCCGTAAAGAAGCTGGTGCGGGAAGTAGGGATTTAAAAGGTATTTTTAGAGTCCATCAGTTTCATAAAATCGAGCAATTCGTATTCGCTAAACCCGAAGAAAGCTGGGATATCATGGAGGAGTTAATAAGCAATGCCGAGGAATTATTCAGGGGCCTTGAGCTACCTTATAGAGTTGTTAATATTGCAAGCGGTGATCTAGGTTTACCTGCTGCTAAAAAGTATGATCTGGAGGTTTGGATGCCTGCTCAAGGTGTTTATCGTGAAATGGTTAGTTGCAGTAATACTACTGATTGGCAATCATATAGACTAAATATTAAACTTGTACGTAGGAGAGGTATGGTTAAAGAATATGTACATACACTTAATTCTACAGCAATAGCGAGTACTAGAACTATTACAGCTATATTAGAGAATATGCAGAATAGAGATGGTACGATAACAATACCACGTGTTTTGAAAAAATACTTTGAAGTATTTGATAAAGCACCGAGAGACTATATTCATCCTGTTAAGAAAGCATAGTGTAATCTATCTCAAACCTGTTTTTCTTTAAATACTTTTCTGAAATAAATATTGAATCTAGGTGTTAGTAATGAGTATTGACAACGATATCTACGAGAATCTAAATAGAGTTCAGTTAATAATATATTTAGATTTTAGTAATGAAAGTGAGAAAGCATTACAAACTGCTTGGAGAGTTGCTAATGAATTAATTGAAGAAAACATATGGGTAGATATTGAACCAATACATGTTTGGGTAAATGATGTTATTGAAAATACCATAGATTTACCGAAAATATATATCAATGGCAAGTTAATGTTTATAGGTAGAGCGCCTTCTTATACAGAGTTAAAGGAGGCGATACTGGATCGTTTAGGTAAATACATTGATAAAAGAATTGAAGAAGAATCAGTTATTAAAAACGAGTTTGAAAACGGGTTTCGTGAAGTAGCAATTGATAACTAGTTAAGTATTATTAGAAAGATTTAATTACCAATTTAAACAAAATTATATATTGCTGAGCAATCCACTACCCACGTTGAATGAGAAATTCGATAAACATTGTTTTCAGCGAAACAAATAGAGTAAATGTAATCTATATAAAACAGCAAGTCCGAGAGATTGTTTGATATATTTTTAATACTTGTTTCGAAACAAAAGGGTAGTGGATTGCGATGAAGCATTACTATTCTCAAAATGTATAGAAACTTGTAATAAGTCGCCGAGAAATCTAAATAGATGATTAAAAACTATATATTCATTTGTTTAAGTTGTATATAGTTTTGGTGTTGAAAAAATATGGCCTATACATGGGAACCTAGATGGGAAAGTTATAGAGTTAACTGCTATGGAGTAGTCATACATACTTGTCGAGATAAAATTACAAAGATTTTAGCCTGTCCTATTTGTATTAATGCATTAAATACTTGTTTAAACAATAGCAACAAGTTGATTAGTATTGGAGAGAAGAAGAATGTGTTCTTTTTCACAGAAGAAGATTTAATAATACATATCCGTGAATACCATGCTATGAGGTTTCTTAGAAAGAGTTCTACTAGAGAGGAAGAATAGTTAGAATTAAAATACTCTTAGATATTTAACAATAAAATTCTCTGTATAAAGCTTAAACTATGTAGCTCCTTCCAAGAACGATTTAGTTAACATATCTGCAATTACTTCCGCTGAATGAATGAGTATTAAAGCTAAAGTTGCTACAACAGTTGCTCTAATAGTATTTCTAAGTGTTAGATCAACAGCTTTAGTCATAGCTAAAGCTAGTAGGAAACTAGCTATAAATACACTCATTTTAGCATGCATTATCGCTTCATCCGCTGGTCTAAGCATAATTGGAACAGCACCAATACCGGCACCTTGTAGTTGAGTTAATGCTTCTCCAGCTGGAGCTATAACTGATTTAATCATATTGTTGATCATTATACCGAAAGCAACAAACATCAGTAGGAATACGGGTGTTATATATGATAGAATATTGTATAATCTAAGTCCTTTTTTAGCTGTTTCGCGAGCATCCAAAAGATCTGTTATCAAACTAGTAAATTCCTCGAGTACAGCTGGTGTACCACCACCAGTATCTTCGATCTCACCTAGTAGCCAGAATACGAATTTACCTAACCATGATCTTGTAGGTACTCTAACACGGTTTAATCTAATACCTGCACGTAGTTGAGCTAAAATAATGTCTAGTAGTCTATCAAAATACTTATTATACTTTCTATTTGTTTCTTTAATCATAAAGAATGCTCTTAAAAGTGGAAAACCTATTTTACGATACTCAGTTACATCTCTTAGAAACTCTGGGAGTGCTGATTCAATACTCTTTACTTCAGCATGTTGTATTTGATAATTAATACCTAGTGCTAATAGTGCTGATATAAATGTAGCTTCTAGTGTTAAAACAGGATCTAGTTCAAGCATTGATAAAGCTATTAATACTATGAAAGGAGTTGCACCTACAAGTAGTATGTTTATACTATACATATCTTTAATCCTAGGTTGTGGAACTAAAGCATCCATTGATTGTATCATAACAACAGTTATCAAAGGCAGTAGTAGGAAATTGAATAGAGACATCAACGTACCTACGTCATATGGTAAAACAACAGCTATTAATACAAATAAAGTTGTTGTCATTAAAAACGTCGTTACTAGTAGTTCGCCTAAACCACCTGTTCTCTCCGAGTATACTCTCCAGTTGAACTTCATTTCCTGAGTATATTCTTTAATTCTCATCGACAAATAAGATAATGCATCCCAACCGCTTTTAACAACAGATGTATAGCCGAAGACGAAGTCTTTGAATTTCTTACTCGGATGACCTAATGCGAGTGATGATAATGCTTCTAACGGGTCTTTGCCTAGTTTAATATCTCTTTCAAGCAATCTCCCTTCTCTTTCAATACCTGGAAATAATGGATTACCAATTAATCTACGAAAAGCATTATCTATAAATAAACCAGCACTCTGAAGAATACTCGTATATATTGCGAAGAAAGGTAGATCTCTCTCAACTAGTCTTTTACGTTCATTCTTCAACTGACTTAACTTAATGTATGGATAATACATTGCAGTCACAATACCGATAACTAATAAACCTACAATAATCATCGCTATATCTAACTCTATTAGACCAAACATTATTGAAAATCCAATTAACACAGTAACTGGAATTAATAGAAATGAGAACATTATCGCTATAGCAATATATTTAGACATTATTAATGAAGGAGAAGCAGCAATACCTGCTGTACGAACTAGTTCAGCTAGTCTAGTTGATTCTTCCGGTTTCAACGTTCTTATCTCAGTAACTAGAGCAGCGTACCAAGGTAACGGTGGTGCGGGTTTAATAGCTGTTACGAATAAGTATAGAGTTATAACCACACCTATACCTAGAAGTATAGCACCAGTTGTTAAAGCAATTTGTATACCTGGAAACATGTAGATTAACAGTAAACCAGTAGCAGGAATAACAATCGATATACCGGCTAAACTCAATCTACCTGGATGCAGCGGCAGAGTTCTACCCATAGCGGTTTTTTCAACAGGTTTTCTTCTAGCTTTCATACTTAATACAGATATTAAACCTAAACCTCTCTGACTTTTGAAAATAAGATCACTCGCTAGTATTCCAATGCCTAAACCACATGGAAGTACTATTATTAGGAAAGTTGTTTGAACATCAAGCGATAATTGATCAGCTATTTGAACAACAAGTGGTGAATTAGTAAAACCAGTCAATCCAATATATAGTACGATAGCTGATAGTGAACCAAATATAAATCCTTCAATGACGAGGAAAGCAATAGATTTGTAAATCTCACGGATAAGTATGCCACGTTCACGTGGAGGCTGAACCTTCTTCTCACGTTTACGCACTACTCTTAGAACTGGAGTAGGAGGTTTAGCTTCAGTAACTGGTTTTTCAACAGGTTTCTTCTCTTTCTTCAAACTAATCTTAATTAATGGTTTTCTCTCTACTTTCTTCTCAGCTTCTGCTTTCTCTTCAACAGGTTTAGCTTCCTCAACGACAGGTTTCTCCTTCTTCAGTCTAAAACCAAGTTTAAAACCTTTTTTAACTCTAGGCTTTTCCTCCACTCTCTCTTCTTCAGCTTTTTTAACAACAGCTTCTTCTCTTCTTCTACTTAATCTTAGTGTGAACTTCTTTAACTTCTTCTCTTCAACTTTTGATTCAGACTCTTTCTCTTTCTTCTCCTCTATTTTCTCCTCTTTCTTCTTCTTAAATAAGGGCAAATACTACACCTCTACTATTTTAAATATAGTATATTGTTTACAAATATTATATATTTAATTATTGAATTACCGAAAACTTATATAAGTATATAAGAAGTTAACTAATTATTATTGAAATAGAGGTGTTTATTTTTGATTTCTAGAAAATACACGAATTTAAAAGCAGTTTCTGAAATAGTATCTGTTTTAATACTGCTAGGTATAAGTGTTGTTGCAGGATATTTCATATACAGAGGCTATGTATATCAAGCACAGAGACAGCAATACAGTGTATCTGTTGTTGAGAAAATAGCATATGAGAGAATTCGAGAAAGATTTTCAATTCTAGGTGGATATATTAGAATAATAAATTCAACTACTAAAGAATTCGTACTAGTAATTTATAACCATGGAGAAACAGATCTGAAGATTTGGAAAGTCCATATTCCAGCAATCATTCAAGGAGGAGATCTAGTGTATCTTAGATACGAATTAAACATAACTATACCGAGTAAGGAGATAAGAACAATTAAGATAACTATAGATGATCCAACACTAGGATATGCTCCGGGAATGATCGCTAGAATATTATTATATACGCAAACACTAGGTGGTCAAACACCTAGAATATATGAATTTAACGTATCGGTTATTCAAGGGTGATCAATTTGAAAGCGATAACTAATTACGTAGCAGCATTGCTAACACTAACTATGATATTCACAAGTGTAGCATTCTTCGTATCTACAATGATTAAACAAAGTCAATTCAGTTCCGAGACAATGAGAGTCATGGTTAACGTTAGTGATAGAGCACGCGAGTATTTAGGTATAGGCTACGTTGTACAAGGTAATAGATTGATCCTTACAATTATCAATCTAGGAACTATTGAAGTTACGCCAACATATATTGTTTACATTGATAAGGGTCTTAACGTAATCTATGAGGAATTAAAAGGAATATCTATTCCAATAGATTCTATTGTAAAACTAAATCTATCAATACCTAAACCATTTACAGAACTAAGAAGTATTAAATTAACTACTCTTCGTGGAAACGTTTTCGACGTATTAGTGCCAACGTATAAACCATTATCAATAACTGCATTAGTTAATAGAACATTAATCGGATTAAACGATGTTTTTGAATTAACATTGATTATTGAAAATAATTTATTTAAAGATATAGTGATAAAACCAGATGATTTTACAATACGGTTTATCAATCACATCAACAATACTGAAGTAAACACTTATTTCTTTTTGAAGAAAGTATTTCCAGAAGATCCCGTTATCCTTAGAAAAAGTGAGAAAATTGTATTTAAATTCATATATCAATACAGTGGTGGAATAGTATCGGAAACACCTATTGATATTAAAATAGATTTAACCATACTAACTGTTAATTATGAAGAAGTATATACGTCAACATACGTATCTTATTTATTTAAATTGATTTAAACACTAGGTATTATGATCGAATTATGGAATTTCGATAAATCAAAACTATTAGTCTCTAATCTAATTACTTCATATTCTTTAACGTAAGGTAGGAATTCTTCTATTGAAAACAATGGTAGCGTTAATCCTCTAATCCAATAGTGAATAGGCAATACATTAACTGGTTTAGCTATTTCAATTATCCTCCACGCTTCATCTGGATATATAGTATATGTACCCCCTACAGGTATTATTAACAAATCTACTCCATGAATTTCATTAATTAACTCATCAGAAGGTATATGACCTAGATCGCCTAAATGAACTATCTTAAAACTATTTATCAATAAATAATAAATTGTATTAATACCTCGTCTTCTTCCTTCATTTTTATCATGATAGGTTTTATATCCTCTTACAACAATACTATCTATAATAGTTTCACCGTGAAATACTCTCAAGACTCGTGTTGATTCTTTAGACACTGTTTCAACAGAATTGTGATCAAAATGTTCATGAGTCACTAGAACTAGATCTGCTTTAACATCTGGTTTCTTCAAACCTATACTTCCACCATCGTGTGGATCGATCACTATAACATATCCATCATTTTTCACAATCTCTACACAAGCATGACCATGCCATTTTACAATAACCAATACGTTACACCTTTTAAACTAAGATTACATGTTATGTTTTAGTTAGATTAGTAAATTAAGGTTTACGAATTGAATAACAATTTCATTGAATTAACTGTTTTAACGAGTCTACTTTTAATTTTCATACCCTCCATTACATTAACGACTCTCCATATTGTATTCTATTTCAGAGGTAGAAAATATAGATCTAGTCTTCAATCATCTAATGGATTGAATGAGATATCTCTAACAATTGTTATACCTGTTAGAAACGAGCCTTTAGAATACATACTTAAGAGATTAGAAGAAATATCTAATTGGAGA
Source organism: Desulfurococcaceae archaeon (assembly GCA_038897715.1). Lineage (GTDB taxonomy): Archaea > Thermoproteota > Thermoprotei_A > Sulfolobales > Desulfurococcaceae > JAWAVV01. Next base: position 176,275 of record JAWAVV010000001.1, on the reverse strand, counting down.
ATCAAAGGTAGACTCGATGTTATAATTGTCTCAATGGATCCATACGAATTCTACCTAGAACTCGTTAAGCATGTTGAGAAATATAGAAGAGATTATTTAAACATATTTGTTATCTGGAGAAATACTATTGAAGGTTATAAAGCTAGATCACTGAATATAGCATTATGGTTTTCGAATACAAAATACTTCTACTTAATGGATGTTGACAGTACTGTTGATTACGGTTTTATTGAAAAAGCTTGTAGAGTAATGGATAACGATAGTAGTATAGTAGCTGTTGTTGGAAGATGGTGTGGTTTAAATAGAGATACGAGAATAGCACAAGCAGTAGCTTCATCAATAGATTTTTTAACGGAAACTATATATAAAGGGAGATATGTATCGAAACTTTCAGTTTATCCACTAGGAACAGGTACTGTTTTTAGAAGAGATTTCCTATTGAAACTGAAAGGATGGGATGAAAAGAGATTACTCGATGATTTAGAAATAGGTTGTAGAATAATCAATAAGAATGGTAAGATAGTTTATTTACACGAATACGTTATTGGTGTTGAAGTACCTCGTAAATACAGTAGTTTAACTATTCAACAAGAAAGATGGGTATACGGTGCATTTGACGTGTTTTTGAGTAGATTTAAACACATATGGTTTTCACAACAATCTCTATTAGGTAAAATAGATATGATTATGTATCTACTACAGTATCTACCTTCAATAACAACACTTATAGGTGCAGTAGTTTTATCATTAGCTTCTTATATAACTAGATTCGATTTTCTATCGAAATACTGGTTTCTAGCTTTCATCTGGATTATTTCATTAACACTTTACAGTAAATGCTATGTAGAAGCACTTCGTAGTAGAAACTACTCGATTAAAAATTCCTTAATTAATCTAGGGAGATCGGGTGTTTTATTAACAATAATGTCACCTATTTTTCTAAAATCTTTTATTAAGAAACTAATGGGAATTAAATTAGAGTTTAAGAGAACTCCTAAAGGTAAATACGATATATTTATCAGTAAATACAGGTTTCCACAAGAATTCGTTATCGGTTTTCTACTTTTTATATACTCTATTTTTCTATTAGTAAATAGAATTGTCTACACTGGTTTATGGTTTTTGACATATAGTTTTCCATATATCTATGCGGCTATAAAATGGAGGAAGGATATTTTAACAATCTAATGGTGTTGAATATGGTAATAAAATATGTTGAACGAGAATATAGTGATGATGAGTTATTCAGTATTCTAAGACCATATGTTAGCGAATGGTTTAAGAGAAAATTCAAGACATTTACACCACCACAGAGAATGGCTATACCTTTGATAAAAGAAGGCTATAATGTTCTAATATCTAGTCCAACGGGTACTGGTAAAACACTCGCTGTTTTTCTAGGTATTATTGATAAATTATACGAATACTACGAGAAGAATAATGAGCTAATAAATGGTGTACACGTTGTATACGTTAGTCCATTGAGAGCTTTAAATAACGATATGTATAAGAACTTAGTGAACCCGATTAATGAGATTATAACTATAGCTAGAGAAATGGGATACGAACTACCTAAAATAAGAATTGCTGTTAGAACAAGCGATACTAGTCCTAGCGATAAACAAAAGATGAATATAAACCCACCGCATATATTGATAACTACACCTGAGAGTTTAGCCATAGCACTCAACTCGCCGAGATTTCGAGAAAGATTAGCTAATACGAGAATAGTTATAGTAGATGAAATACATGAATTAGCCAGTAGTAAAAGAGGTAGCCATCTAAGTTTAAGTATTGAGAGATTAGAGTATTTAGCAAATACTCAGTTACAGAGAATAGGTTTAAGTGCAACAATAGCTCCTCTAGATGAAGTAGCAAAATTTCTTGTAGGATATAAAGATAACGGTGAATTAAGAGACTGTTATATCGTTGACGCTCGCTTTGCAAAACCAGTTGATATTCGTGTAATATCTCCTTTAAGGGATCTCGTTCACACAACTGCGGAAGAGATTAATGAAGCAATATATCGTGTTTTAACAGATCTGGTTGAAAACCATAGAACTACTCTTGTATTCACAAATACGCGTAGTGCTACAGAAAGAGTTGTGTATAAACTCAGGAAATTAATGGAGAAAGAAAAGATAATAGATGCTGATTCTATAGAAGCTCATCATAGTAGTTTAAGCCGTGAACTAAGGCTTGAAATAGAGGATAAGTTGAAGAAAGGATTACTAAGATGTATTGTAAGCTCAACGAGTTTAGAACTAGGAATCGATATTGGATACATTGATCTCGTCGTTCTACTGAGTTCGCCTAAAAGTGTATCAAGACTGCTACAGAGAGTTGGACGAGCAGGACACCATATTAGAGAGATTAGTAAAGGTAGAGTTATTGTTGTAGATCGAGATGATTTAATAGAGTGTACTGTTCTAGTTAAAGCAGCTCTTGAAAGAAAGATCGACCGCATTCATATACCCAAGAATCCACTAGATGTTCTAGCACAACACATTATAGGAATGTCTCTCGAAAAGAAATGGAACATTAATGAAGCATATAGTGTTATTAAAAGAAGCTATGCTTTCCACGAACTCGATTGGGGAGACTATATTAATGTTTTAAAATACCTTAGTGGTAAATATGGTGATTTCTATGAATATGCACGAGTCTATTCGAAAATATGGTTTGATGAAGAAGAAGGTGTTTTTGGAAGGAAAAAAGGATCTAGAATGATCTATTATCAGAATATTGGTGTTATACCAGATGAAAGCAAAGCACATGTCATAACAATTGAAGGTAAATATGTAGGTGATTTGGAAGAAGCTTTTGTAGAATATTTAACACAAGGCGATCTATTTGTACTTGGTGGTAGAGTATATGAGTATGTTAATAGCCGTGGATTCATAGTATACGTGAAACCAGCCGATGGTTTGAGACCAACTGTTCCAAGCTGGTTTAGCGAAATGCTACCATTAGCATATGATTCAGCACTTGAAATAGGTCGTTTTAGGAGAACCGTGGCTGAGAAAATTACGAATGAGAGTAGAATAGATGTCATTAACTGGCTTATTAAAGAATATAGATTAGAAAAACACAGTGCTGAATCAATATATAATTACATCTTAGAACAAATTCTATTTACAAACGGTTTAGTCCCAAACGATAAACTTATAGTTATAGAGATATTCGATGAAGATAAACGCAGAAATATAATTGTACACTCGCTTTTCGGTAGAAGAGTAAACGAAGCACTATCTCGAGCATACGGTTACTTAATCGGTCGTGAAACAGGTGTAAACGTTAAATTAACAATAACAGATAATGGTTTTATGTTAACTATACCTAAACATTATGATCTTGATTGGATAAACTTATTTAAACAATTGAATTCAAGTAATATTGAAGAATATGTTAAGAGAGTTTTAAAGAAAACCGAGATGTTTAGAAGAAGATTTAGACACTGCGCCACACGATCATTCATGATTCTACGTAAATATAGAGATCGTGAGAGAAGTCTACACAAACTTCAGATCAATGCTGATATGTTATTAAATGTTATTGAAAATCTACAGGATTTCCCGGTATTAAAAGAGACTTATAGAGAGATACTTGAAGACCATATGCATATAGATGCTGCTAAAGAAGTTTTAGACAATATTCATAGAAATGTTATTGAAGTTAAACTATTTGGTCCAACACGCATACCCAGTCCATTCGCGCACAATATTGTTGTACATGGTTACAGCGATGTAGTTTTAATGGAAGATATGAAAAAGATGCTTAAACTATTACATGAACAAGTAATTGAGTATTTGAAAAAGAAAGGTTTAATTATTGAAGAAACTACTCTCTCTTTTTCTCAAAATTAACGGTTAAAATATTGTTTAAAACATCTTCAGGTATGTTAAAAACCTCTCTAGCTATACTATATACATACTGATCGTCGGGTACTGTGCGTGAAAAACCAATTCTCAAAGCTAGTGCTTTCTTATAAGCTTCTTTATAACTCTTATCTCTTATCAAACCACGGTATATCATATCGGATATTTTGAAAGCAATATAGAATTTTACAAAACTCTTAATAGTTCTAGTTTCTTCTGGAAAAGCTTCTATTGTTTTCATAAGAATGTTTGAAAAATCGTTTTCACTAATGAATCCAAATATGAGTTTGATAAATGGAATTCTAAGCATTCTTGCCAGAGTATTACTATCAACAATATTAAGCGGGTTAATTGTTTTCAGTAATTCTCTAGCTTCACTATATTTATTAGAAATCAATAGATTTATACATTCTTCAAGTTTCTTTTCAATACTGAAAACTTTGTTGAATAAATCAGGGTATTCGGTGTCTAAACCTAAACCATATTTACCGATAATGTAAAGTGAGGAAAGTTCTTTATCATATATATCCATCGGCGTTGATTTACCTTTAATAGGTTTCAAACCATATTTCTCATAAATTCTCTTAACGATTTCAACAACATCTTCTCTTTTAATTTCAGTTGTTAAATAGAGATTAATAACTTCATTTAAAATATCTACTGTAATTTTTATCCTATATCTATATGGATTCTTCTCCAATTAACTCACCTTTTCACAACTTTAACATATTCTCTAGTAAACATCCTTCGTACCGCTATTTCCAAACCTTTTAAACCACAATATACTCTAACATTCACTCTCCTTTTATTTACAATCACTTTCACTCTATTATTCATAATTCTCATATACACAATGTATTTTGATTTACGAATACTTATTTTCTCAACAAACACATCTCCATATCTATACCTAGCAGAACTTATGAATCGTTTAATTATTTCAAACAATTGTCTACTAGACAATATTGTCAGATACTACTCACCTTTCTTCCATGAATACTTGTATTTAAGAATACCAGTGTTTCTACCAGCTTCTATCAACCAACCAGCTAGTATTCTAGCAACTTCTCTACAAGCATCTTTCTCATCTATATTCAAACCATATGTTTCAATATAAGCTCTATAAGCTTTCTCACAATTAACTCTATCTATAAATCTATTAACAAGCATATTTAGTAAACTAGCTACGTCGATACCAGGCATTGTTTCAACAATCTCTTTAAGATAATCAAAATCACTTTTATTAAGAAAAGCTTTTTCAAACAAATCCCTATCCTCTCTAACAATCTCCCAGTATTTGAATAAAAGCCTATAGTTTGAAACAATAGAAGCATCGGCGAAAAAAGGTAAACTATTGTTTTTCAAAAACCCCACCGATCTCTCTTATTTTCTGCAAAAAATATTCTCTATGATTCTCGTTATCTAAATTATTGATTAACTTCTTAATAGCTTCAATCAAATCATCTATAACTATTTTAATAACAGCTTCTTTCTCATATGGAGCTAGGATTTCGAAAACTCTAGAAATAGTTTCATCACTTGGATGAGTTACTCTATTAATATACTTCTTAATAGCACTACGTGAAACACCGAGTTCACTAGCTAAACTCTTAACAGTTCTAGTGGATAAAAGTGTTTCAATTATTCTAAACCTAGCATCCTTACTCAACCAGTGTACTGGTAAATCGATTGACAATCGAATCCACCATAAAATATATTTCAATAAATTGTTTTTATAAGAAACAATACACTACATTAATAACTGTTGAATAACGAGTAGTATAGATAGAATCAAGACTAATCTATGTTATATCAAGGTGTATTTGTTTGAAAAACGAATCAATAATCTACGATGGAAATATAAAGTTAATAGATAGAAACATTCTAAGTATTAGAAACAACTATTTATTCGCTAAATCTCTATACATTTACATGGGTTTGATCGAGAGAATTCTATTAAATAACTATGAACCATTAATTAAACCTGTAATACTCGGATCTTGCGGTATAGTGAAAATCATAGAAGACCCTAGTGGTTTATCAAGCGAATTGTCTGGTAAAAACGCTATTGTATCATTTAACGGCGCACACGGTATTTTAAGTCTAGAAAACGATGGTTTAGCATCAAACTATATACAATTACATAGAAGCTACATATATAAGTTTATTACAGATATTAAACCATATTATACAATCTATCCGTATATAGCCTATAGTTTAACAATTTGTAGAGAAGTTGAAAACCCGGTTTTATTAATTGGATGCAATATATTATCAGTATCTCAAGCGCTTTATTTGAAAAACATCGGTTTAGATTCACCGGATATAGTATGTAGTAAAATACCTAATTTTATGAAAAAATATAATTTGAAAATACTTCAGCATACAGGTGATTTATTGCCAAAATACAATACTATTATAGTTAACTACGAGAAATATTCTCTTATATACGATATAATAAATTCTATAGATCATAAAAAACTAGTTTTAACAAATCTATCTCGTTTGAAAATAATACCAGTTAGAAGGAACATGAATACTAGAGTTATATATATTAATAATATCGGAGATATCGATGAAAACGATGTTGAAAAAATTACTAAAGATATTCTAGTAGATATTAAAATAGTTAAAGCAAAAAGTTTGAGTGAAGTAATTGGTTTACTACCACCTAAGAGATTTGGATTAGTGATTGAATTAACTAGTTAAACCAGTCTCGTTTCTAATCATATCACCTAATCTACGTATACCATCCTCGATCTTCTCAGGCGGTGGGAAACTAAAGTTAAGTCTCATACTATTCGCACCAGAACCGTCTGGATGAAAGCTTTGACCGGGAACATAGGCTACTTTATACTTATCTAAAGCTATTGGCATAAGTTTGGTTGCATTAAAACCTTTTATATTAACGTATACGAATACAAATAATCCACCAACTGGTTTAGTATACCAAATATCTTTAGGAAAATATTCTTCAATAGCTTTAACAATAGTATCTCTCTTAACTTTATAATATGGAGCTAGTTTACTAATGTGTTCAAATATAATATCTGATTTAAGAATTTCACCGAGTATATATTGATTAAGTGTTGGTGTATGTAGATCAAGATATTGTTTAACTATCTCAAATCTCCTAGTTAAGTTATCTGGAGAAACTATCCAACCAATTCTCAAACCAGGAGCTAGTATTTTACTAATCGTACTAATGTAGATTACACGTTCCTCTTTATCCATTGTTTTCAACGAAGTAGTGTCTACGTTCGGTTCATAGGTGAAATAACTATATGGATCATCTTCTACAATGAGTAAATCGTATTTACTAGCTATTTCTATTAAATGTTTCTTACGATCAGTACTCATAGTAGTTCCAGCAGGATTCTGAGCAACCGGGATTACATAAATGAATTTAATCCTACCTCCTTCACTAATTATCTTCTTAACAGTATCTTCAAGCAAATCAGTTTTCATACCGGATTCATCTATCTTAACACCTATAATATTAGCACCAACCATTCTAAACGAACCTAATGCCGCTAAATACGTTGGATTCTCTGTAATAACGATATCTCCTGGATCGATCAATGCTCTGGCAATAATATCTAATGCTTGTTGACTACCGGTTGTGATTAATACATCATCAACATTTGCTTTAAATCCACGTATTTTCTCGAGGAATTCAACGAGTATTTCTCTAACAAATCTCACACCCTTAGTTTCACTATACTGTAGGCTACTATCACCATACTCTGTGATCACTTTAACAGATATTTCTGCTAATTTACTTTTAGGAAAAGTAGCTGGATCTGGAGCGCCTCCTGCTAAGCTAATAATATCTTTTCTAACGCTAATAGCTGCAAGTAATTCTCTAATTTCAGATGCTCTCATAGATTTAGCAATATTACTTAGATACTTTTCATAATCTATCATAACAGAATCCACCATTATAAACTAACGAAAGAATGGAATTAAAAATTTATTTATCTATTTTAAATAGTAAATAGTGAATATTTAATAGTTAAGTATTATTTAGAAACTAGGAGATAATTATTTACTTCAAACATGATTCAACAATATTGATTAAAGTATGCAGATGATTCTAACAATATTATGTAAAAATTTACTTTGTAGAATTGATTATAATAGATTACTAACTATATTAATATCTTTAATACTATTGTTTAATTGAATTCCTCGTATCATATATCGGACATAATTTAGATTAATAGTGGTTGTAAATGGTGAATAGCGAAATAAATACCGTATATAAGCATTTGAGAAAAAATTTCATAAGAATAGCACTAGTGTATCCTAGTTCATATGAAGTAATGTCTTCAAGTTTGGCAATACACATACTCTATTATTTATTGAATGAAACATATGAAGAAGTATATGTTGAGAGATTCCATGCGGGGAAACTAAATAATTTTGAACAAGAAGCTAGGAGTATTGAAACAAATACACCTTTAAGTAAATTCGATTTAATAATAACTAGTTTACACTATGAACCCGATATAGCTAAGTTTATTAGACTACTCTATTACAGCCGTGTAGAACCCAGACGTTTCTTAAGAGAAAAAACCGTTATCGCGGGCGGACCATTGATAATAGCTAATCCTAAACCATTTAGTGATTTCTTTGACGTAATGATTGTTGGTGAAATCGAAGAAACTATATGTAAGATCATCAATACTTGGCTCATGTATAGAGATAATAAGAAAGTATTTTTAGAAGAAGTATCTAAACTAGAGTATACCTACATTCCAGGTGTAGATGAGAGAGATAAGTTAATATATAAAAACTATACTAAAAACCTGGATCAATCCTATTATCCTATAAAGCAATTCTATAGTTTAGATAGAGAACCAGTTTTTGGTAAAGGTTTTATACTAGAAACAAGTAGAGGATGCAGATTCTGGTGTAGATTCTGCTTAGAGGGTAGAATATTTAATCCATACAGGTTGAGGAGTTATTCAATTCTTAAAGAACTTGTTGATAAAGGTCTCAGTGTGAACAAACTAAACCGTGTTATTATTTATTCTCTTATATACCCCAGTAGTGTAGATGAGAAAAGAATACTAGAATACATTGTTGATAATAATTTAAAGTGCTCTATACCTTCGATAAGAATAGATCTCCTAGATAAAGATACTATTGAATTAATTAAAAATACTGGTCAGAAAACTATAAGTATAGCTCCTGAATCTTTCAATAATAGTATTCAGAGATTAATATGTAAATACTGTAACTTGGATAAAATCATTGATAAAATATATGAATTGATAGAACAAGGTTTTGATCTGAAAATGTACTTAATATATGGATTTAAGAATGAAAAAATTGAAGATATTTATAAAAACATTGATGTAATAAGAAGTATTGCTAAAAAAGCACGTGAGAAAAAGACAAAGGTAAAAATAAGTATCAATCCATTGATTCCTAAACCATGGACTGTTTTTCAATGGATTGGAATGATTGACTTAGACAAAGCAATCAAGATCTTGGCATTGTATAGAAGAGAATTAAACGAACTTGTTGAAACAAGACCATTAGATATTAACTGGAGCTGGGTTCAAGCATCTATAGCATTAGCTGACGAATATATTGGTAAATTATTGCTAGAATGGAGTATTGAAGGAGGAGATCTTGGTAGTTGGCGTAGAGTTATTAAGAGAAATAATTATAGTACTCAATATGTTTTCAAAGGTTATAGATACGGAGATAAACTACCTTGGAGTAATATAGTGCTAGACCCTATAACTAATAAACTATGTGAAAAAGAGTATGAGATTTTGAAAAACATATTCAGAGAATAAAAAATATAAGATTGATGAGAATACTATTTTTCCTAGAGGGGAGGGGTCGGTTCTAGCCGAAGCTCTTAACCCGTAGGTCCCGGGTTCAAATCCCGGCGGGCCCGCTAAAACTATTAAATGGGTTTAGTAATGAATCTATATCCATTGTTTAATAACAATATTCTCGGTATTTACGTAATACCCGGTGTACCCGTTCTATATTTAAAGGAATTCGACGCGATCGTTTTTTCGGATTTACATCTCGGTTTTGAAGAATCAGCTGCTCGTGGATTTGACTATAGTTATGGTAAGAAAACACGTACTGTTGGAATGTTCTTACCTAGAGTGCAGTTAAAGAGAGTAATAGAAGTATTGAATCAAGTTCTGGAGATTATTAAACCGCGTAGAATTATAATTAATGGTGATTTAAAACACGCTTTCGATAAACTTTTAAGACAAGAGCGAGAAGAAATAGCTAAACTAATTGATTTCGTAAAAAACAATGGTGTAGATGAAGTTGTTGTTATACGTGGTAATCACGATAATTTCCTACCAATTGTTTTGAAGAAGTATAATGTATCGCTATATAGTAGTTTAGAATATGTTTCAGGTGATTATAGATTACTGATCACACATGGTCATTTAGACATAGATCCTAGTAAATACGCAGTTATTATAATTGGACACGAACATCCTAGTATAAAATGTTTTGGTTCTATTAAAAAACCAGTATTTATGAAAATACCCTTTGATAAAAATAAATATATTATATGTTTACCCGCTGTTGGACCATATCATCCGGGTACAAGCATTAGCATTTATAATGAGACATATCTATCGCCTATTATTAGAAAATACGGTGATTTAAGTAGAACTAGTATTATAACTTGGATTGAAACAGATGATCTATACTTAGAGCAAACTAGAGATATTGAATCAGAACCTGTTACAATAAAATATTTTAACATCGGATCTAGGAGAGTGGTTTTAATAGAGTTTTCATCAATAGAAGTAGCTTTAACTATATGTGGATCTCTTTAATAGGTTTAACTATTAATAAACAATCTTTATCTTCAATTACTTCAACAAGATAGTTAAACCCTATTCTAACACTTCTTCCAATCACTGTAACCAAGATATTTCTATCCGCATCGAAACCAAGGTATTCACCTCGAAAAACTCCTGGAGATAATATTTTCACGAATAATCTATCGCCTTTAGTATAAGGACAGGGGTATTTCAATGTTCTAAACATACCCCATTCCTCCATACTCCATTTTATTCTCAAACCAAATTTTTCCTCGAAAATTCTAATAAATTTCCAAAAATCACTCCAAGAAATCTCTCTAACACCCGGTACTTTACGTCCAAATCTATGAACAACATATTTCTGAATAGTAGCTGGAGGCCATTTCTTACCAGCACCTATTTTATAAGCCCATTCAACAACTTTAATTACATCTTCATCATTAACACCGGGTATCCATAATGGCGTAACATGAAGATCTATGTTAGTCTCTTTAACTACGTATTCAGCTATTTCAATAACTTTCTCAACATTGAACCATGAAACACCCATTAAATACTTTGCTTTTTCTTTATTCAAAGTATCTATGCTCAAATTAATTCTATCTAAACCGGATTCCTCAAGTTTTTTGACAATAGTTTTGCTTTGAATTAAACCATGTGTTTCAATAGCTATACTTTTAACAAGAGGATTTGAACGCAGTCTCATTATTAAATCAAATATGTGTGGATATGTTAAGCCTTCGCCAATAGTATCTATTAATGCTTCAACACTACAGTTTTTAAATCTAACTATTAGATTAAAAGTATTTATTAACGAATCTATTTCAACAATAAATTCGGAAAACCTATTCCTACTCAAAGGTCCCGCATCTACACTACAGAATATGCAGTTAAACACACACATCGTAGTCGGTCTGATTTGTAAAACATTAGTTCCTCTATCAATCACTCCAAAACCAATATATGTGTATAGATTATCTCCTTCAACAATATTTAGTAAACGTTTATTCCAAATAGTGGTTTTACCGTATATTTTAACCATATTATTCAACCATTATTAAGTAAAAGTATTAAAACCTTACTAAACATTTAACAGAATCTTAGGAAAAAATTGTAAGGTCTATAAGAGTTTCTGCTCATGAAGAGGTGCAAATTATTGGAATTACTCCGTGTTGAAGGTCTAAAGATCTATTTTTACACAACTGTAGGTGCAGTTAAAGCTGTTGATAACATATCGTTTACATTGAATCAAGGAGAAGTACTTGGATTAGCTGGTGAATCAGGCTGTGGTAAGAGTACTACTGCTTTTGGAATAATAAGACTAGTACCGCCTCCTGGTAGAATAGTTGGTGGAAAAATATTTTTTGAAGGACAAGATATTCTAGCTATGAGTCCTGAAGAATATAGAAAGAAAATTAGATGGAAGAAGATTAGTATGGTTTTTCAAGGAGCTATGAATGCTTTCAACCCTGTTTTAACTATAGGTGATCAGCTTGCAGAAGTATTTATGATACATAGAGGTTTAACGAGGAAAGAAGCTTTAATGGAAGCAGCTAAATTACTTGAAATGGTTGGAATAGATCCACGTAGAGTTAGGAGTTATCCGCATGAATTATCTGGTGGTATGAAACAGAGAGCTATGATCGCTATGGCTTTAGCGCTTAATCCACCTCTTGTTATAGCAGATGAGCCGACAACAGCTCTCGATGTTGTTGTTCAAGCACAAGTTATGAATCTATTTAAGAAACTACAAAGAGAGAGGAAAATGGCTGTAATACTTATTACACATGATTTAAGTCTTATAGCAGAGATCGCTGATAAAGTAGCTATCATGTACGCGGGTAAGATAGTTGAACTCGGTATGTCTGAACATATTTATTTGAACCCATACCATCCTTATACGAAAGGATTGCTCAACAGTATTCCGCGAATTAAAGGTGAGTTGAAAAAACTAGAATGGATACCCGGTGTTCCACCGGATTTAATAAGACCACCTCCTGGTTGTAGATTCCATCCGAGATGTAAGTATAGATTTGAACCATGTGATAAGGAAGAACCACCTATGATTGAGATTGAGAAAAACCATTACGTAGCATGCTGGTTGTATGTAAAGAGGTGAACTGTATGTCGAAAATATATAGAGTTGAACCCGGTGAGAAAACAATACTCTACACGATTGATTTAAAAACATTATTTCCAGTACGTAGAACTTTAAAGGAATTTCTAACTAGAGCACCTCGTAGATATGTTCATGCCGTTGATGGAGTATCTTTCAGTATTGAAGATGGAGATGTATTCGGTTTAGCTGGCGAATCGGGTTGCGGTAAAACAACTTGTGGTAAAACAATTCTCAGATTAATCAAACCAACTAGTGGTATTATAGGTTATAGACCTAGAAAGGAGTTATTTGAACTATGGAGAGATATGGGTTACGAACCACCTATTATAGATAAACTAGGTAGTGTTGATTTATCAAAAGTTCCAGGTAAGTATTTAAAACCAGTTAGACGAGAAATGCAGATAATTTTCCAAGACCCCTATGGCGCATTCAACCCTAGATTTACTGTTCAACAAATTCTCGAAGAACCACTTGTCATTCATAATATAGGTGAAACACGTGAAGAGAGATTAGAGATAATCATTAAAGCACTTGAAGCTGTTAAACTAGTACCTCCTCACGAATTCATACCCAGGTATCCACATATGCTCAGCGGTGGTCAGAGACAGAGATTGGGTATTGCTAGAGCATTAATACTTAATCCGAGATTTGTAGTAGCCGATGAACCGGTTTCAATGTTAGACGTATCTATTCGAGCAGAAATATTGGAGTTGATGATGGAGATTAAGAATAGATATGGATTAACTTATTTATTCATAACACATGATCTAGCTGTTGCTAGATATATTACTAATAAAATAGCTATAATGTATCTTGGTAAAATTGTTGAAATGGGTGAAACCCTTAAAGTTATAGATAATCCAATGCATCCATATACGAAAGCATTAATTGAAGCAATACCAGACCCTGATCCTGAGAATAGAAAGAAGATAAGAGAAGTACCTATTAAAGGAGAAGTCCCAAGCGCTATATATGTACCGCCTGGTTGTAGATTCCATCCAAGATGCCTATCTTTTGACGAACATCCTGAGATAAGGCAATATTGTAGAACACAGGAACCACCACTTATCGAAGTTGAGAAAAACCATTATGTAGCATGCTGGTTATATACTAGACCGGATGAAGTATCTAAATTAATGAGAACGTAGAGATCGTTTATTACGATATTTTCGACATTCTCCTTATCATTATGTTTATAAACAAATATACACTCATAGTTAAACCAATAAGACTTATTATGAAGACTATGATCGATAGAAATAAATAAGGTTTTCTAATAGAGTAAACTTCGTATCTATAAGTTAAATTACCACTAGTTTCAACAACATAGAATATAATTGTATCATCAAGCGTGATTTCATAGTTGCCAACAGTATCTTTTAGCACAATAGTTTCATTTGTATATAAATTAATTATAGTACATGAAATATTTGAACCATTAATCAATAGATTGGTTTTCCTATTCAATACAGAGCTTGATTCAAATAATTCTATTGATAAATTCCTTGGAATAGTAGTGTTTGATTCAATAAAACCTTCCTCATAGAATATTCTAACAGATTCTATAACAGTATCTGAGATGAATATTAAATATAGATTAATGAACATTAAAATAACTAATACTATAGCTATCTTAATAATCGTTTTTCCACCGCTATCTTCTAATTGATCTCTATACAAAACAACACCTTTAATCAATTCCATCTATTACGTGAGATTTAATTAACTAGCATTTGATAAAAGCATTTTCAATTAAATAATTCTAAAATCAATATTAATAATTTTCTGGTTAGAAATGGATTAGAAGCAATTTTTATATAAGACTTTTAAAAATATTTGATTCAACAGGAGGGGTGTATTGTGAGAGGAGTAGGAAGAGTAATCGTTGTGACTTTAATCAACTTCTTCATAGTATACTTAGCTTTAGCACTGATAATATCATTCATATTCTCATATTTTGCTTACCATCATCTTAAAAGTATCATTGAAGAAAGTATAACTGCTTATGAAATGCAGATTAGAACACGTCAAATAGGTATTAGAAATGAAACAATAATTAGAGAACTAGTTAAAAAATTCAATGAAACAATGTATAAGAGGTATGGATTAGATGTTCCACTACATCAAAGAATATTATTGAATACAATTAATTTAATAACATATAATATTAATTTCACGCTTTTATCAGGTGTACGGTATCCAGTTCCGGGTGAAAACTCTGTAGAAGTTGCTTTCAACGCTATGATTAGAACAGCAATGTTATTCTCTATCTCTACTTTAATACTATTGTTCTTTAACATACTTTTAGGATTACAAGCAGCTAAAAGAGCTGGCTCTATTTTCGATAGATTTCTTGCAATAATAGCTTTGATCACCAATAGTTTACCGATGTGGTGGGTTGCAATGATCATGATAATGGTATTTGCTATTAATCTGAGGATATTTCCAGTTAGATGTATAGGTTTACTATACGAACTTGGTCAATTACAGAGACTTAATCTACCTTTCTACGAATACTTTTTCAGATATATAGGAATATGGTTATACTACATGGCTTTACCTATAATAACTATTATTATCATTGGTTTCGGTGGAGGAGCTTATGTTGTTAGAAGTATTGTATTAGTAACATCGAGAGAAGATTTTGTATTCGTAGCTAGAGCAAAGGGTTTGCCGGAGAGAAGAGTGTTGTATAGACATATCTTAAGAGCTGCTAGTCCTCCAATCGTTGCTATGATTGTGTTTTCAATAGTCGGTATATTTCTAGGAGGAGCGATTATTAGTGAAAGAGTATTTATGTGGCCTGGTATGGGAACTGTTTATTGGACAGCTATCAGTAATGGTGATGCTGGTGTTTTACTAACTCTATCCTGGATCTCCGTTGTCCTATACTTGGCCATATACTTTATATTAGATTTCGTATTCATGCTTCTAGATCCTAGAATACGTATTGGAAAAGGTGTTGAGTAATGGTTGAATTAAAAAGTATTTATAGAACTATTATTGAGATATTCAAAGAGCTGAAGAGACATAAGATTGGGATAATAGGATTTACTCTATTAATGATAGAGATTGGATTAATAATATTCTTTCCAATAGTAGCTGATGCTGATGCTATAAAATATTGGAGTAGTAATTTAAAATACTTTGAGAAGAATCCGAGATTCGCTCCTCCTATATGGGCTAGCTATCTATTCCCGTGGGAGAGACCTCCCACTACATACATAGAACCCGACGTTATTAGAGAAGATTATGATTTCAACAAATTTGAAGGCGATGATGGCTACTATGCTTACTACGTGAAATCTCTACAGGGAAAATGGTATATTGAAATCAATGGAACGAAATATGATATAGCAGACCCCAATTTCGTTAGAGAGTATTTTTGGCCAGCTGATAAACAAAGATATAGTAAGGTGACTATTGTTAAAGTAATTTATACATATAATTTCTATCACGGAAGCTCACCTATAGATGTAATATTTAGTCTTAGACTGAATCTTCCTCCCTTCAAAGATGATTCTAAGAGTTCTGGAAAATATTTCATCGGTATATATGTTCATAGACCTGATGGAATTACTTTATCACTAATACCTGGATCTAAATATCCTGATAATATTTATAAACTAGAACCTTACGATTTTAAAAGATCTGATATGAGATCGGATCTTATACAGGATCTATTGAATATAAAACCTGATGGCGAATTTACTCTCTCACTCCACGTCTACGCTATTAGTAAACTAGAAATGCTTGGTGAAACGAAATATCAAGAAAATTTCGTCCTACAGGTTATACAACCATTATTAAATGCTGCTAATATAACGGAGACAGGTCGTTGGGGAACAATTCCACTAGTAGAAATGATATTTAGTAAAGCCGAACCAGGGTTATTAGAGTTAAGAGCTGGAAAACTAAACGGTAGGTATGTGTTTGAATTCTTATTCGTATTTATGTTTGAACAAGGTAAAGAAAACTATGAAGTTAATATTGAAGCAGATAAAGCAGCGTTTGCTGGTGGATGGGGTTTAATGGGAACAGATGCTTTTGGAAGAGATCTCTGGACGGGTATTGTATACGGCATTAGATGGGCATTATTGTTAGGTGTTGTTGTTGCATTAATAACTAATCTAACAGGAACTTTATATGGTGTGACTTCAGCGTATTTCGGAGGTAAAGTTGATATGGTGATGCAACAGATCTACCGTATATACGTGTCAATACCATCATTTCCGATCCTAATAATGCTATCATGGAGTATGGGTAGTAGTCTATGGTTATTAATGAGTTTGATGATCATATTCAATTTAACTGGTCCACAGTATACAGTTAGGAGTATGGCTTTACAAATACGTGAACAAACATATGTTGAAGCAGCTAGAGCATTAGGCGCATCACACGCTAGAATATTATTGAGATACATTTATCCACAGGTAGCACCGTATTTATTCGCTAGCATAGCTTTATCCGTCCCCGGTTATATTCTTACTGAAGCTGGTTTAAGCTTTCTAGGTTTAGGAGACCCAACCATAGTTACTTGGGGTAAGATACTGGAAGAAGCTGCTAATAGAGGTGCTTTCGCACATGGCGCTTGGTGGTGGATACTATTCCCTGGTTTAGCAATAGTAATCACTTCACTAGCATTCATAATGTTTGGTCAAGCAATTGAGAGAATCATTGAACCTAGATTAAGAACAAGATAAACAATACAGTTCAAGCTGCATCTAATTTTTGTTTTAATTAAAACATGTTTCATAAAACACCGGAGTTAAAGGTGTATGGGTTTGAGAATAGAGAATAAAGTTGGAATAATAGGATGGGGGGCTTACATTCCGCGATGGAGAATTAGATTAATCGATATAGCTAAACTATGGGGTTTTAGCTTAGATACACCACGAGATCTAGGTGTTGATGAAAAAGCTGTAGCTGGTGTAGACGAAGACTCCGTTACCATGGGTTGGGAGGCTGCTAGAAATGCTTTTTTGAGAGCTAACATAGATCCTAGTGAAACAGGTGCTGTATGGTTCGGTACTGAATCAAAACCGTATGCTGTTAAACCATCAGCTACGATAATAGCTGAAGCACTCGGTGTCAAACCCGAGAAAATGGCTAGTGACTTAGAGTTCGCATGTAGAGCAGCTAGTGAAGCACTTCGTATTAGTATCGGTGTTATAGCATCAGGTTTAATAAAATATACACTAGTTATTGGATCAGATACTGCACAAGCTAATCCAGGTGATATTCTTGAATTTACAGCTTCGTCAGCAGCAGCAGCTTTTGTGATAGGACCTGCTGGTGAATCAGCTGCTTTTTTCGAAGCTAGTTATACGTATGTTACAGATACACCCGATTTCTGGAGAAGAGATACATCACCCTACCCATTACATGGTGAAGCATTTACAGGAGAACCATCTTATTTCAAACACATTTTCAACGCCGTTAAGAATTTAATGGATGAAACCGGTTTGAAGCCTAGTGATTTCAAATATGCTGTTTTCCACCAACCTAATGGTAAATTCCCAATAGCTATAGGTAGAAGACTTGGTTTTACAATAGAACAGATTAAACCAGGTTTACTAACACCTGTTATTGGCAATAGCTATAATGCTTCAGCTCTCATTGGTTTAGCAAATATACTTGATCAAGCAAAACCCGGAGATAGAATACTAGTCGCTCCATTCGGTAGCGGTGCTGGTAGTGATGCATACAGTATAATCGTTACTGATAAAATATTGGAGAAACAAGATAAAGCACCTAAAGTTATTGATTATTTAAATCGTAAACAATACATAGATTATGCAACATATAGTAAATTTAGAGGATTAATAAATAGGATTAGAGAGTGATCTATGTGAGATTCTCAATACCACGTTTCTGGAGAGAAATAGATAGTAGGTATCGTTTAAAAGCAACTAAATGTGAAAAATGTAGTAGAGTAAACTATCCTCCATCAAAAATATGTAGATTCTGCGGTTCGGATAAAACAATTGAAATATATTTAGATAAAGAAAAAGCAAAGCTAATTACATGGACAGTAATATATAATCCACCATATGGTTTTGAAAATAAAAAGCCGTTGATAATAGGTATCGTTGAAACACTTGAAACAAAGACAAAACTATTGGTCTCTATAACAGACTTACTACCAGAGGAATTGAAAGAAGGATTAGAACTAGAACCAGTTTTACGTAGAGTAAATGAAGATGGAGAACACGGTTTAATACATTATGGGATTAAATATAGACCAGTATTGAAATAGATAATCCTCTTTTTCTTTTAATAAAATAGATTCAATTAAATACATAGCATGTTATTTTAAAAACATTATTAATATTCTCTAAACATATATTTAAATATAAGATGCTGAAGCCGACATAATCTAACTCTTATGGATGAAGAAGGGTTGATGAACTGAGTAATAGATCAATAGGTGTGTAATATGGGTTTTGAAAAAATCGAGTTAGAGTATTACGATAAAATAGATGAAACGAGTATTAAACTAAAAGACGTAACTCTACAAGCATATATTAGTTTAAACAGTGTTTTCACAGGTATATTTAGATACACAGGTAGAGAAATACATAGTGTTTACGATCAATTGATCAGAGATACTAATAGATGCTACTTCCATAGAATCAGTCTACGTAGAGATAGTGAATGGGATGAAATCAGTATGATAATATGTAGTAAAACCGTAATAGCTTGTCACGGTATTATAGAAGACCACGAATATATTGGAAAGGAACTGCTCGAGAGAGTAGTTAACAATATTAGTAGTGAAAAATACTCTCACTGTGTTTTAGAAACACTAGAAATTCCACTGAAACTTATTGGAGAAAAACTAGGAGTTGACACTAAATCTCTGTTGATCGAGGAGAAGAAAGAAGAAAAACCATTAGTAGAAGAAAAATCTGTTTTAAAAACTACTGAAAAACCAGTTGAAATAGAGAGAATTGTTGAAGAAATATCAACACCAGAAACGGTAGCGACAATACCGATCGAAACCAGCGTTGCTAGAACAGAAACTATTCCCGAGGAGAGAGTTACTGTGAGAAAAGAAGTAGAGACCCCAGTAGTTGAAAAACCTGCAACAGAGGAGTCTGTGAGAAAACCGATTGTTTTAGAAGAAACATTTCGATTAGATAAACCAATTCTCGAGTTCAGTGATAAGCTAATGAATTTAGCTGATAGAGAATCTATTGGTATATCAAATGTAGTAATATATGGAGATCAGGATAGATTAGAAGTAGAGATAGTTGTGTCTAAAATCGGATGGAGTAAGAAACGCGAGAGAATACTTAAATTAGCTGAAAGCATTGCAGATGTTTTATTGAACATATTGTTAAAACACAACGCGTTTCAGAAAGATCTGTCAATAACTGTTAGACATGGCTTAAATGCTGTGAGAATTTCTAAAAAACTATAAACTATTTTCTCTCAGATTCCTATTAATCAAACACATTACTTTATGTTAACAATATTTTAAAACTTGTAGAATATCTAACATAGTTAGAAATTATTTTTGTAATAATTGTGGTAAATATGAGTAAAGCTATTATTGTTAAGAACTTGAGGAAAACATATAGTTCTAAAAAGAGAATAGGTTTACTACGTTCTTTTAGAGAAAATATCGAAGCACTTCGAGGTATTAGTTTCGATATTGATTACGGTGAAGTAGTTGGATTACTAGGACCAAACGGTGCTGGTAAAACAACTACTATTAAAATATTAGCAACACTACTTATACCCGATAGCGGTGAAGCATATGTAGCAGGATATAGTGTTCTAGATGAACCTAGTAAAGTTAGAGAAAATATTGGAATAATGTTAACTGTTGAAAAAGGATTTTTCGGAAAACTAACTGGTAGAGAGAATTTAGAATACTTTGCTTCACTATATGGTTTAAATAGAAGAGAAGCAAAAGAGAGAATTGATTATTTAATTAAAACACTTGAGTTAGATAAACTAGGTGGAGACTATAAATTATTCGAAGAATTCAGTCTAGGTATGAAAGCTAGACTTAGCTTAGCGCGAGCACTATTAACAAATGCTCCTGTTCTACTACTTGACGAGCCTACTTTAGGTTTAGACCCTCCTTCAGCACGTAAAATAAGAGAACTCGTTAAAGAACTTGCTCGTAGAGATAGTAAAGCAGTACTTTATACTACTCATAATATGTTTGAAGCAGAAATAGTTTGTGATAGAATAATTTTGATCAATAAAGGTTTAATAGTTGCTCAAGGTACTCCAACAGATCTCAAAAAAATCATACCTAAAACTAAGGTAATTAATTTAACTATTCGTGGATCCAATAGAGATCTTAATGAGATCTTAAATAATTTCTCAGTAAAATATAGTGTCGAAGAAATAGATGATTATATTAAAAACATTAAACTATACGTTAAAAACCCTGAAGATATTTTAAACGAGATCATTAAATCTATAGTAAAAACCGGTTACGATATTTTAAGAATAAATATTGAAGAACCATCTCTTGAAGATGTATTCATTTACTTTAGTGAGCAGAGTTGAGTTTTATAGATATATTGAGAGCAGAGTATAAATTAACATATAGCGAATTATTTCGGAGGAAATCGGCATTAATATCTATAATTATCTATCCTTATTTATTCACAGGATTCATATTATTCTTTGGTTTAACACTAGGTTCTATTGAAGTATTTAATAGTAGAATAGGGGCAGATCCGATTATATATATGATAACAGCTAGTTATTTAATGATAAGTTTATTTGCAGCAATTGATGATATACTGTGGAGACCGATTAGTAGCGAATATGATGGAACTCTACCTTATGTAATAGTCTCACCTGTCAATAAATTAAAATACTATTTTGCAATACCGTTTCCTAGATTAACTGTAATAGTACTTACTGGTTTAACGAGTATTGTTCCTGTCTACTTTTATTATAATGGTTTAAATGGTTTAATATCTAGTCTCTTCATACTAATACTCACATTAATAGGTAGTATTTCAATGATAACAATAGCTGTTATTATAATGAGTATTGTCGGTTTAATAGGTGAAAGCTGGCGAGTATTAAATATTGTAAGACCTATTTTAATGATATTACTAGGTGTATATTATCCTAGAATACTGATGCCTACATTAATATACATCGCGAGTTCACTAATACCTGCTTCATATATTATAGAAATTATACAGAAAACATTGAGTAAAACACCTGTTGAAATATATCTACTGCTAGCAATCGCTATCGCGATCACATTATTCTACTCACCTATTAGTTATAAAAGCATATACTTCTGGGAGAAGAGAAAGGTGAAAAAAGGTGTATAAATTAATTAGAAGAGCTTATGCTGTTTTCAAAGCATATTTTTTATCAGATATTATTAGAAGCAAAGGTCTTATCTATGGTTTAATAAGCCTATCTCTCTGGTTAATGATATTTCTAATGCCTATGTCACTATTCATAGGAGAAGAACAAGACCCTGGTGTTGTAGCCAACTATGGTTTTACAGCTATTTTAATATTCATGCTATATTCTATAGCAACATGGGATTTCGCCGCTGAACTTCGTTTTTTAATAAATCAAGGTATTTTAGAATACTATTTATCAACTAATTCAGGCATACTACCACACTATATGGGTTTAATACCTGTTTCATTAATGTGGTTATTATTAGCTTTATCAATAAACTACGTTGTTTTATCAATAGTATTTAATCCACCATTACTAGTTATACATAACTCACTATGCTTAGTACTTGGTTTAACAATGTTATTCATAGTATTGATAAGCTATGCGTTAATACTTGGTGGTTCACTCATAAGCAGTGGTTCGAGTGGTTTTATACTAGAAATATTAGGATTCATATTACCAATAGCAACAGGTGGATTAACACCATTAAGTAGACTACCTGAACTTTTCAGAATATTTGCATTGTATACACCGTTCAGCTATCCTGCTGAAGTAATAAGATACTCTATTCTTGGTTTTGAACCAGTTATGAGTATTGAAAAAATGCTTTTAATTGGATATGTTTATTCAATAATATTCTTAATAGTTTCAATACTCTATTTTAAATACCAGTTAAAGAAAATACTAAAAGAAGGAGTTAGAGTAACAACTCTATGGTAGATTTATAAGAAACTATTCACTATTTTATGTTATGAATAATTAGATTAAAGAGGTGATTAAATGTTTTTATGGTTAATCGATCCGTTTACAATGATGGCTATGATAATAGCTTATGCTGCTGGATTTATAGCTTTAATGTTTTTAGCATCACTTATAGCTCCAAAAGTAGCTAGTAGATTAAGCAATAGATTTTCATTAAACGCTTCTATGGCTTTAGCAATGTTGATTATAATAATAGGTGGTTTATCAGCAATTTACATAATTTCACTAATTATCTATAATGTTATCGGAGCTTACATCATAGATCTACTGGCTGGTTTGATAATATTCTTGTTAATAATGAATATATTCATGTACTTAGCATCACCAGTATTCATAAATTTAATGTATGGAGCACGTCAAGATAGTTCACTACAAGAAATAGTTAATAGTGTTGCCAGTAGATCAGGTATGAAACCACCTAAAGCCGTGGTAGTCAATGGACCTCCCAATGCATTTGCTTACGGCAATTTCCTCACAGGTAGATATGTAGCTGTAACAACTGGTATGTTAAAACTAGTTGATCGAAGCGAGTTAGAAGCAGTTATTGGACACGAACTTGGACATCATAAACACCGCGATAACGCTGTAATGCTCTTAATGGGTTTATTCCCTAGCATACTATACTACATGGGGATTGTATTGATTAGATGGGGTTTAATAACTAGTGTATCGAGACTGAGCAGTAGGAGAAATACCGGTGGAGGTGGTTTACTACTAGTACTTGTTGGCATAGTAGCAGTTATATTTAGCTTTATTATGCAAATACTAATACTAGCTTTCAGCAGATTACGCGAATACTACGCTGATGCACACGGAGCAAGAGTATCAAATCCATATAGTATGCAGAGATCTCTAGCGAAACTACATTTATACTATAAGAGCTATGAAACACCACGTGAAGTAGTAGCTAATAGTAAGTTGAAAACTCTATTCATATATGCTTTAACGAATACATATGCTAATCCATATTATCCAGTAAGATATTTCGAATCAGAGAGCGTTGCGAAAATAGATAGACAAAAAATTGAGGAAATTAAGAAAGAAAAAATCAACCCAATGCAGGAAATATTCAGTAGCCACCCACCAATTCCGAAAAGACTCGTTTTTCTAGATAAAATAGCTTATGGATTAGAGAGAGTAGTATAGTATTAAACAAACACTATTTTATTACCACCGGTCTTTTTTATCTTCCTCAATATTTTCCAAGCCCTTATTCTACCAACAGTGCCTTTATAAGCAATTCTACGGTCTCCAGCTAACTCCGGGTAAACATAGTCTTGAACAACAACTATTGAAATAGATACACCTAGTTTATTAATCTCTTCTTTTATCTCCAAAAGATCTTTTAAAATATCATCGATATTTTCATGACCATACGGTAGTTCAATAACAGCTTCTTCAGTACCTCGTTCAAAGTCGAGACCATATATAACGACTCCACGCCATTTATTAACAAATCTATATACTAGTTCACTCAATGTTCCAGTTACAATATTTGGTTTATAAGGATCTAAGCCGTGTTTCTCAACGTATTCTCCGAAATTGTCTAAATCTATTATTATAATCAATCCTTGAATCAACATAGATTAACATCCATTTATATTAAGAAACTGATCAGAGTGAGCTAACGGTACTTCATCCAAATAGTCATATGCTGCCCACTTCATCATTTGATAGAAATTTATTTAATGACGGGGTAATAAACAACCAAGATTCTTAAGTCTCTCAGCTGTTTTAATAACTGCTTCTTCAACTTCTTTCTCTTCTTTTGCACCGGTTATAACCATTTTACCACTACTGAATATTAGTAAAACAACACTAGGTTCTTTCATACGATGTATTAAACCGGGAAACTGTTCTGGTTCATACATACTGTTTTCCATTAAATAAGCTGCTCTCTCTAAGTTTACATTGTAGTTTAAATCACCTGATGCAACAATATTCTGAATCTGAGTGCGAGGTTTAGATTCTATCTCTATACCTGCGTTAATGAGCAATTTTATTATTTTCTTAACAACATTTATTAATTGTTCAGTACTTTTAGCACCAGTTACAACCATTTTTCCTGATCTAAATATCAGAGCAGTACTTCTAGGTTTATCGAGTCTAAGCACAAGACCCGGAAATTGATCCGGCTGATAAGTAGCGTATTTTATTCTATCCTCGATTTTCGCTATATCAAGTGCCTGGTCTAAAATAACTGTAGCTACAATATTCTCAATTTTAAAACTCGGTTTAATAGTTTCAGAACCTGAAGCCAAACAATACACCTCAGTATTTGTTAATAAAATCTAACTACAAATGAGAAAATATATAGTAAACAAGTTTAAAAACCCTTATCTATATAGATTAAACGAAGAAAATGGGCCCGTAGCTCAGCCTGGTAGAGCGGCGGATATCTACGACCCCTCCCCTCTTCTCTTATAAAATAAATTGAAGTAAGAGAATTAAAAATGGCGATAAAACCACGTAACCGATCACTGAAACAAATGCAGCTGGATAAGTCTTGTTCAATAATTCAACTAGTTTATACACATTCTCTCCCATTAACAAACAATTAAGAGATGTTTCTGAATAATATAATTGATTATCAAAACTCTTATTCTTTAAATCATTTATTAAACCATCTATTGCTTCAAATACATGAGGATGTTTTTTCACAGGAATATATGTCGTTCTAGCGTATACACCTGTCTCACTATGTTCATCATTACTCAATACCTCTACATTAATAGAACCAGTTTTTTCTCTAATATAATTAATTAATTCATTTCTAAGATTAGGTTCAATATTATTACCTCTGAAATAAACGAGTATCAAACGACCTCTACCATCAACTCCCATCAACTCCAGTAAACAGATTTCACCATCAATAACTCCAGGTAAATTTCTCTCGACACAAGTTGATTTAATTAAAACATCAACGGGTTCATTCTTTTTAAAATAATCAATGTAATCTAAAGCTTCAAACAATAGTTTTTCGAGAGAATCTGTATTATAATCAGATTCAAGTACCCAGTTATGTGCATCAATAATTATCACTCTACCTAAATTTCTATCTAAAGCTTTAATCTGCAGATCTCTCTGTAAACTATACGGAAGATCTTCAATACCTCTACCAGGTCTCGAAACTATTATTAAAGATATATTTGAGAATACTATACAAGTAAGTTCCCATTCATTATTCATGATTTTAAACAAACCATGATATTTCAGACCAATACCTTTTTCATAATAGAGTTTTTCGAAAACCTGAAGTAGAGAATCTATATATTTGGAGTGAGATAAGTTTCTTTCATGACTCCCTAAACCATGTAGAACTATTGAATTCAAATTCATATCTCCAAAGAATAGAGAAAGTTTGCGAGGCAATTCACTACTACCTGTATTTGAGAAAGGACCGTAATGAATATCAGTATAGATTATAACAGTACTATTTGTTTTCAATAAACATGGATAAATTTTTTCACCAATACTTAGATTTAGAAAAACATCTTCAATATCATTCCTCTTCTCAAGCCAGTTCCACATATACATAGTTGCTAAATCAACAGATTTAAAACCATTAAATTTATATCTAGATAGAAAAACGTATATAAAGTAATCAATAATTATTAAAACAATAGAACCAATAATTGTAAAAACTACTTCTTCTTTAGAGAAAATACCGAATACATAAAGCGTGACACTAGTTACATATAGAGGTATTGTACAGACAAAGTATCTATATATATTGTTGCCGTCAAGACTTTGAATAGCTATTATCAAGATCACTATAGATGATATAATGCTAATCAATATATTTGTAAACATAAAAACCAGTAGTGAGTAGACTAATGTAAAGAGTGTTAAGAATAGAATTCTCTTAAATCTGTAGAAAACGCTTTTAACAAATACTCTTGTGTATATTATTAAACAAATTGTTAAAACTAGAAAATAGTATATGAATATAAGACAAGTTGATTTCATAAATAGATAAGATAAACCGAATACAATTAACATTAATATCAACATAAATTTCGTAGAAGGAATTCTAATCAAAACTTTATAATATCTATTGAAAACACTATAGTAGTTGCGATTGCTCATAGAAAATCCCGTAAATTACTTTAATAAAAAGTATTTCGTCAAAATAAGAATTACAATTATTATAATCGATAATATTGTTCCAATCAAGAAATCCCCAATTAGAGTACTAATACCAATGAATACCATGAATGAACCGGTTATCAAGATTATAAGAGAGATTATTTTCTCAATCAATAAGTAGGCAATCACTATACATATGATAACGATTACGAGAAATAAAATAGTTTCATTAAATAATTTAAAATACGAACCAATTAATGCACTAAAAAATAAACCAATTATAAAAGAAAGAGCTATTTTAAATATAAACCAACCTAGGAAGAATCCAATAATAAATACTATAAACGATATCAATAGCGATGCAATAGTTCCAGCTTCAAGATATGAAAATATGATGAAAACAAAATAGCTTAAAATTAATCCAAATCCTAAACCAATAAATATTCTTAATAAAAACTTACCTGATAGAATAAGTATTACACCATAGATCACTAGAAATATAGAAGTAAGCCATCCATCGATACTAAAGTTTAAATATTGATTAAACAACATAATTCACACACCTTTATCTAATCAAACAACTAGTATAATATAAATATAACTATGTTAAATCGCCGCATACACAGTAAACTTCATGTATTAAACTATGTAGCTCACTATAGTCATTTTGTTCAATAGCTGAAACTAATATTGTTCTAATAGGTGCTTTTGTTTTTACAGTTATAGATATTAATTCTTTTAAAATATCTTCTATTAAACCACTGTTTTCACCCATTACTTTTTCAAATACATCATCAGGTTTCTCTATAACATTTTTAATAATATCTATCCTCCTAGCTTGATCAATTTTATTAACAATAGGTATTGTTGGAATACCTGTTTTAACAAATATGAGTATGTGTATAAACCACATCGTCAGCATATCTACTATTTTCTCAATAGATGAAGCATCCACAATATAGATAATAACAGGTCTAGTTATTTTCCTTAATCTATTGAAAAATACGTTACTATATTCTCTGAAAATAAATGTCTCCATTTGACCCGGAGTATCTATTAAAACAATATCCCATGAATCAATATCTATAAATGGATTCTTAGAAAAAATCTCATCAATATTCTCAGCAATTAATTGAGAAGCTTTTATGAAAGCACCATTAGGTCCCAAACTGTATTTAATCATAATATCTTTTAAAGTAAAGAAACTTCTAATATCAAAAACTGGTTTATAGAAAACGTTCTCAGCACCAGGGTCTAGATTAACGAAAGCTACTTTCATCAACAATTCTTCTTCAAGCCATTTACCATATTTATAGGTTAAAAAAGTTTTACCACTACCAGCTGGACCCGTGAAAACAACTGTTACAGTCATCTATAAATACACCGTGTTTAAGACTATTCTTCAACTATCTTCTTCAATTTCCTCTTATACATCTCTATGAGTTCTTGAGAAGTCGTTGCTTCCTCAGGGCTTTTATCTGGTCTCCATCTTATGAATCTAGGGAATCTAATCGAAATACCGGCGTCTGATTTCAAAACACCTAACCCACACGTATGGAGTGGTGATAGTGTTATCTCAGCACCTATAATCTCGGCTACTAGAAATGGTCTAACCCAAACATCTGGTTCAATATTAGCTACTACGTTAAATGGTTTTTCTTTAACAATATATGGTTGTAGAATATCAATCATTTTATCTAGATCTTCGTCTTTGAATCCACTACCGACTTTACAGACTGTTTCAAAAACATTTTTCTCTGGATTATAAGCAGCCATGAGTAATGTACCTATTTTACCACCCCGTCTACCCCTACCGTAGAATCCGCCTACTACAACTAAGTCAACTGTATCAGCCATCTCACTTTTATAATCACGTTTATATTTAATCCAAAGCCATTCTCGAACACCTGCTCTATATATTGAATAATTGTGAATAGCTTTAACCATAACGCCTTCAGCACCATCTTCAATAGCTTTTAGAAAGAATTTCTCAAGCTCGTTAATATCCTTTGTCTTAATATACTCAGCTATTTTGAAAACATCTGTTTCTTCAATAATACTCTCTAGTTTAACTCTTCTTTGAGGTAATGGTTTCAACGTATAGTCTTCTCCATCAACGTATATTAAGTCAAATAAAAATACTTTAACAGGAACTTCTTTTAAAGCAATGTGAATATCATATTTACGTTTACGCTGCATTAATTCCTGAAACGGCTTCAACTCACCTGTATCCGGATTATAAGCAACTATTTCTCCTTCAACAATAGCTTCTCTAGCTTTAATACATTTACTAGCGTATTCAACAACATCTGGATATTGTTTAGTTATATCCTCTAATCTTCTTGAGAAAATAATTATCCTTCCATCACTACTCTTATGGATCTGAGCGCGTTCACCATCATATTTGTATTCAACAAAAACTTCACCACCAGCTTTATTCAAGATCTCTTTCGGATCGCTCAATC
The DNA here is from genome assembly GCA_038897715.1 of Desulfurococcaceae archaeon. Lineage (GTDB taxonomy): Archaea > Thermoproteota > Thermoprotei_A > Sulfolobales > Desulfurococcaceae > JAWAVV01. The sequence goes on along the minus strand of JAWAVV010000001.1, from coordinate 146,739 downwards.
TCTCGGCTAGCATTGGTCTAATAGGAATACCTACTACTGGTTTAAACTTCTTAATCTCTTCAATACCTTTAGTAGCTAGTGTTTTAGCAATATAACCTAAATCTGGGTAGAGATTATAAGCTCTCTCAATAACTTCACGAGAAGCAATACCACCTCCATATACAATAGCTAAAGCATCCATAATAGTAGCGTCACCAACACCTAGCCTCAACCTCCCCTCAATAAATCTAACAATAAACTTAGCTTCATTCGGTTTAGCCTCAGAGAGTAAACCAGCCAGTATTTTCAATTTAATATCCTTACTACCCTCTCCCTGAGCATGAGCTATTCTAACTAATTTATCGTAAACTTCACTTACACCAAGTTCTTTCTCGATTGAAAAATACGATGCTAGCGATAAACCCCTGGATTTATTAATTTGATTCTTCTTCAACTTCTCGATAACAACACCCAGATCTCCTTCAGATTTATATAATTGTTCAACCAGAGATTCCTTACTCTGAGTAGCTAATGCTATTGATTTAATCAACGTTTTCTCACCAACACCTATCTCCGGGTAACCCTTCCATTCAGGCCATAAAATACCCTGAAGTAAGTATATTGTTTTATCAATAACATCAACAGGAGTTTTCCTCAATAATTCAACAATATTAGCTGTAATCACGGTTCTAGCAGTAACAGACTCTAATCTCTCGAAAACATCTACTAGCGCTTTTAATGAAATATCTCTAGAAATCAAAACCTACACCAATCTATTATCACATATAAATATTCTTATAAAGAGTCTAATTAATTAGACACTAATTTAATAAAACACTGAATCCATACTAGTGATATGTGATGAAACCTGGCAAGTATGAGCAATAGCTATGATTAATCAGTGTTAAACTGAGGGATTTGTTTGAAAACAATCGTTTTCATTAAAACTATTTTACCACTAATTATTATAATCATAAGTCTAATACCTATATCAACCAGTAAACCAATCGTTGAGAAAATATATACAACCGATATATACACACTCGCCATCGACGAACATGGAAGAGGATTTGTAATCAAAGTAGTTTTTAACGCATATTACCCGGGTAGAGGATTAGTAATTGTAAGCAATAAATCAAGAATATCTGAAGATACATTGTTATCAATAGAGTACTCTATATTATATGCTTCAATAATAACAGGAGTAGACTATAGAATATACGATTATGAATTCATATTTCCTGAAAATATACGTATAAGAGGTTTAAGTGGAACACTAGCATTCTTCCTGACATTACTAAGTTTCTATCGAGGATTAAAACCATCAGTTAAAATAGGTGTTACAGGAGTTGTTTATCCAAATTTCCTAATAGGTATAGTTGAAGGCTTGACTGAGAAATATAATGCTGGTTTATCATATGGTTTAGATAAGATAATTGGACCATATGAAGCTAGTTTACTAAATCGCAGTAACTACTATCCAGTTCCAGATATTATTAACGCTTACCTATACTTTACTGATCATGATTTATTTAACGATACAATAGTATCCAGTAGAGAAACCTATATAGAATACTATGATATTCTAAATAAAGTTTTCAAAGACTCTTCAAGAAACTGGAGTATTTTGATAAATAACTTGTTAAATATGATGAATGAAACAATAGATTTAAAAGAATATTATGAAACTGAAGCGTATAGACTATTAGAATTATTTAATAAATACAGTAATATTAGCAAATGGTATACTGCATCAACATATGGTTTCAGAGCATACTATGAAACATTAGCATTTTATCTAAATAAACTTCTTGAATTAAATAAAACTGAATTATTAAGAAATATTCTATCTGAAATCGAGATTGAAATAATAAATAAGATACAAGAACTAGAAGTATTACTGAGAAACTATAGTAGAAGAGTAATCGATCTATGGGATCTTGATGCTTATTTAAACTCTTACATAAGATTCTATATTTCAATAAAACTACTTAATGAATCTAAATCACCTTTTCTAAGTATAAACGAGAGGTTGAAAGCATATTCAGTAGCGTTATCTAGAGCATATACTGCAATAACTTGGTTGAAAATAATTGATTATAAAACAAACGGTAATTTCTATTTAATTGATTGGAAAACATATAGGTTTTCAATAGATATTCTAAAAAACTTCTTGGAGAAAACGTTAAACTATCTTTACTATATCAATCTAATTGAAAACACTACAAGAAACGAGTTTTTGAAAATAATTAGAGATACGGGTAGAAAAGACCTCGATACTCTAGTTAACTATGTGTTAGTGTTATTTGATATTAATACAATGCTATTAAGATTAAGTTCGAATATCTTTACAAATATTATAGATTATAGAGTACTCGACTATTTGAATAAAACGATGGATTCAATTATGAAACATATTTATAGAGAGACTCAAGTTGTAATACCATCTATATTAACTACATTAGAATTATCAAGTAGCTATATGGTAGAAAACACCAGCTACACTATTATATTCTCACTTTATTTAAATGAGTTTACTCTACTACTTCCGATAATACTTTTAATTCATATTGATAATATATTGGAATACACATATACTAGAGAACAATGTATAGTAACCAGCAGAGAATTAGAATACAATAGAATTAATTATGAAAGAACAATATATTTAATAACAATAGTTGTTGCAGTAATCGGTTCATATATGCTGGGATATATTATAGGGAGATTTAGTAAGAGATTAACGAAGGAAATCAAGTAAACTCTTTGTTTTCTTCTCTGAAGAACCTTTTATCTCATAAATAATATCCATTATAATTTTAAAATCCTTCTCTAACTCTTTTCGCAAACCAGGATTATAGAGTGCAGCTGCTGGATGAAATGTTGCTATTATTTTTAAATCTAAACCATATAATTTAACGCTGTAAACTCTACCATGCATACTATTCATACTCCTCCATTTTAAACCAGAATCTTTGAACAAAGTTCTCGCAGAATGTCTACCTAAACAAACAATAAGTCTTGGTTTGATTAATTGAATCTGCTTGACAAGGTATGGGTAACACATTTTAATCTCATCATCAGATGGATCTCTATTCTCAGGTGGTCTACATTTAACAATATTAGTTATATATATTTCATCACGTTTCAAACCAATTGATTCAATTAACTGTGTAAGTAATCTACCAGCAGCACCTACAAAAGGTCTCCCTGTCTCGTCTTCAGTAGAACCAGGTGCTTCCCCTATAAACATTATATCTGTATTAACACTACCCTCGCCTGGAACAACATTCTTCCTACTCAAGTATAATGAACATTTCCTACAATTCCTGATTTCATTTATTAAAATATCCCATTCACTTATCAATATAAACACCTATAAATCTTTAAACACGATAATATATTTTCAATAATTTAAGTAATAAACAAATATTTTCAAAATGGTTATAGAATTGTTGAAAATAGTGTGTGTTAAAACAATTGGAGATAGTTTCGTAAAAAATGGTTATTTAAATAAACAATATTGTTCAGATATTGTAAATTCTCTATCTAATCAATTGATTTTAGAAAACAATACGTTATATGTATTGGATCATTTAGTCAATACTATTAGGCGAATAATTTATCTAACTAATTCAAATACTGGTAGAAATATTGATTTCAGAATTAAAAATAGAAGAACAGCTGGTTTGATAAAAAACAATCCATTTGAGAAAATAACTAAATCAATAGAAACAATTGCAGTATACATATATGATAAAAACATTAATTCATTTGAAACGATATACGTTGATCTAGATATAGATGATTATCTCTACATAATATTTAGTTTATTTCCAAAACCATTATACAATCTATTTTCTAAAAACATTGGTTTCATAAAATTCACAATAGTTGGTTTTACAGGTTTTCTAATCAATTTGATAACACTATATATTTCAACAAATCTATATTCGAAACTCGCAAGCTACGAGTTTGCAACAATGCTTGGTTCAATAACAAGTTTTGAAACAAGTCTTTTATGGAATTTCCTATTACATGAATACTGGACTTTCAGAGACCGTGGGTTAAAACACGACAAGGTCAACCTGGTGATAAGATGGATAAAATACCACATAGGTTCAATAATTAGTCTATTTTCGCAAGTATCTATAGTAACGACTCTTTCAGGTTATCTACACTATCCTCTTTATTTATCCCTGATAATAGGAGTTTTAACTGGTTATATATCCAACTATGTTTTCAGTAGTAAAATAACTTGGAGGAGATAAATATTAAAAACATTACAAATTATTAATAAATCGTGAATTAACAATTATTAAACACCGGTGTATTGAAATGGTTTTAAAACATGGTAAGTATATTTATGTTGAAAGAAAAGACGGTTGGTTTGTAAAAATCCGCGTACTAGGTGTTAGGTTTAAAAAAGAATCAAGACAGGGAGTAGATATAAATGATCCAAATAGATACATTGTAATACCTTTTAAAACAAAAAAACCACCTTTAAACGCTACTATTGTGAGAGAAGAAGATATACCACAGATCGTTAGAGAAAGAGTTTATAGTATTTAAAATAGTGATGAATTTGATCAGCGAGTTAGTAAATAGATTAAACAAGTTTTTCAATAAAGTACTCTATGAGAAACAAATAGAACACTATATGATCGCATTGTTTAGAAACGATAAACTAGAATACACACTATGTATTGATAAAAATATTGATGAATACTTTTATGGCAAAATAGTTTCTATCAATAAAACAAGTTTAATCGACTGTTTAGAAATAATGTATAATCCATATGGTTTATTCATATTCGCTAGAAATATTGATGAATTTATCGATAAGCTAATGGAGAAGATAAAGAAGATTTAAAAACACTGAAATAATTATTTCTCACGGTTTTCAATAAAATTCCTTATATCAATATTAACGTTTTCATTATCTATAACTACTATAGCGTAATATCCTTTAATAAAAGGACCGGGGTTTAAAACAATTGTTTTATCTACTTTAACCCAACCACTATATTCATGTAAATGACCTGTTATCCAAAGCAGTGAACCATGAGTGATTAGAAAATCATATAGTACTCTAGAACCTATATTTTCACCATTAACGTAATCCATTATACCATATATAGGTGTATGAGTCACTAAAACTAGTTTATTCCAATCAATGTTTTCAATATTCCTGAGGAATCTATTAAAATCATCTTCACTCCATTCAATCCACGTATTGAACGGTGTTTTATTACTACCACCAATTCCGTAGAAATAGATATTATTATGTATGTGAAGCCGAGTATGTATATTGAAAATATTATTATCAATATTATCTAAATCAAGTAATCTAGCATCATCGCAATTACCTGGTACGAATAGTATTTTCTTACCAATCTCTTTGTAAAGAGTTTTTAATATATTCAATGCTTCTGTATATTTACTGAAATAAGTCAGATCACCGGCTACGATAAGTAATTCGAAATTAAGTTCTTTAATATTTTTTAAAAAATACTTTATATAAGACCATCTTCCATGAATATCAGTTATAACAATTATTTTCAACAATAAATCCCTAATTCATAATTAATAAAAGGAAAAAATAAATGATTCGTTAACAAATACTTATATATCAGAGATGATGAAGTAATGAATGATTCAAACACACTTGATGTTAAATCAAAATATTTTAAAATAACTATTAAAAACGAAAGAGTGAAAACACCGAGTTATGAATACAGTGCTCACCATATATATCTTTATGGTTTTAAAAAAGCTGATATCACTGTTTCACAGGATCGTGTTTATGGCGAAATAGAGTATACGGATATTCCATTTATTGAGATTGATAACGATATTCTATCAATACAATACAATGATGAACCAGTTGTAAAACATGAATTAAACGAATTAATAAAAATGTTTATTGAAAATAAATCATTACATGGATTGCTCGAACCACTTCATGTTAAGATGAGTAGTGAAAATTCTTTAAATCTATTGATAAACGATAAATATAGATTTAATGCTTCTGAAATAAATCTATCTATTGAAGACAATTATTCAATAGTAAACATATTAATATATCCGTTGAAATTAATGTGGATATACTCGCCGAAAGCGTTAGTAAAGATAGATAACGTAGATGATAAAATTGTTTTAAAGATTAGTGGAGTTTTAAACGAGAAACAAGTTGAAGAATACTTCTTGAAAATCGACGACAAAGCATCTAGTGAAAAATCTCTTTTCAAAACAATATTAAGTAATGGAGAACGTAGTAAACACATGAGTGAAAATATAAGTAAGAGAAAGAAATAAAGAATGAGCTAACAATATCTTCCCCGTTCAGCAGGCAGCTATACGTTGTCGAGACTCAGTTGTTGAAACAAGTCAAGACTACTACAACTAATAGAGCTTGATCTCCAACAACAACGACTACTCAGAAAACAACTACGAGACAAACACAGCGGAAAACACGCGAAATATAGTTGGAAAAATAATTAATTATTTATTATTGTTGTTTCTGAACAACTTGTTTCTTACTCAAAAATGTTTTTATCAATATTGTGTTTACTGCAACTATTGTTAAAATAATCGCGAACACTATTGGCAAGTAATCAATTGTTTTCTCTTTCTCAACTACTTCAGTTACTGTCTCAGTTCTAGTTATAAATCTCGGAGACTCTACTATTAGAGTTTCAGTCTCCCTTATAGTTTCTGTTTCAGTCACGGTTACGGTTACAGTTACGTCTAATATTTCTTTCAAACTAAGAGGCAGGTAATCTATTAAAACAGATTCATTAGATCTATAGATGAATGGTTCATCGCAAATACCTATTGGTTCAATTTCATCTCTACATGTCTGTGAGAAACCATCGTTGTTTGGACTTAGCCAAGCATTGCCACCTATCCATGTGCCCCCGAGAATGTTTCTGCCACGTGTTAGAGTAGTGTTTAAATAAACGTTTCTAATAGTCTTCACGTCACTATCTTTATCTACCAATACTTCGATGTTTGCTTCCTTACATAGAAAAAGATTATTGTAAATATAAATGTTTGAAACAGTCGTGTATAGAGATATGCCATAATCGTTGTCTTTAAAAACATTATTGTATATGTAAACATTGTGACTATATTCGAACATAACTATTCCTACAATGCTTTTAATAGTATTATTAAATATCTCAATGTTCCAAGCATTCCATATACTTATGCCAATCGTTTTTTCTTTTAAAACATTATTATATATTTTAACATTTGAACTATCCCATAAATCAATTCTTACTGCAGTAAACATTTTCGGCTCACTAATCTGCACAAGAGTGTTGTTGAATATCTCGAGATTAGATACATATTCAAAAGAAAAACCGTTTCCATCAACTACGTAGTTGTTAAATACTCTAATGTTTTCACCCTTTACAATATCTATTGCTAGTTCACCGGATTCTCCAAGAAAATTGCTCACTATCCCCATTGTGAAAAAATTATTATATATTTCAATATCAGATGAAATTTTAGCACTTGGAATTGTTATACCGAAGCCTCCACAGTATTTGAACTCGTTTCCAGCAATTGTTAATCTCTCTACATTACCTGCAAGAATGCAGAAGCCATCGTTGTTTGAAAAAACATTATTCACTATCTCTACGTTTTTTGAACCAACTATGGAAATACTTAAGGATACGTATAGAAACCTACTATTTACTATTTTAACATCTTTGTTCAAATATATATCTATTCCCGAAGCGAAGTTTACCACTCGTATGTTTCTAATAGTGATGTTCTCAACTCCTTCTGCAATAACTATTCCTAATCTCGTACTAGTTTCACTACCTGTGTTTCTAATGACATGATTGTTTCCATCTAAGATAACGTGCGATGAATTGATGTAGTAACAGATAGTGTATGGTTCAAACTCGTACTCAATGTCTTCTGTTAAAACATAGTATCCTGGTTCATCTATGAGATCGCATGCGATTGTGAAATTAATGTCTTCAAGCATCGTTGTTTTCACATTCTGTTTAATTGATTGTCCAACGTATTTAACATATCTAGTATTTGAATCGTATTCAACACTATAATCACTATAATCTAGATAATCACTATAATTCAAAGCAACGGGAAAAGCTTGGCATAAAAACTCATGAGAATAAAAACTATTAACAAATACTTCACGCAACCCACCTCTAATATTTTTTAAAAATAAAAATATTTATATTCAATGAGTATAGACAAACCGAGGGTTTGTTTTAAACATGTTTTTAAAACATGTTTTGATAGTAAAATAATTTTGAATATAGTGTTTGGGTGAAATCTTTATGCCTACACGTAGGAGAAAAATTATAAGAAGACGTATTGTTAGATCTGTGAAGAAGCCTGTGACATCGTATGAGAAAGGTCATCTCTTTGAAGACGTTGTGGAAAAATATTTTCAACTCCAAGGCTATAGTGTTGAAAAGAACGCTCGAGTACAGGGGTTGTCAGGCACAGTTCACGAAGTAGATGTCTTGATACGCAAGGCCAATACTATGGGTGTTGTTGAGGCTAAGAACTACGCTAAACCTGTGCCAAAGGAATGGGTTATGAAGGTACATAACGTTGCGAAGGATATCGGGGCTACCGAAGTTTACGTCGTATCGGCATCTGGCTTTACACCCGATGCTTCAAAGGTTGCTGAGGTTTTGGGCGTGAAGCTTCTGTCGTTAGACGATATGGTGAAAGAGTTGAAAAGAAGCATGGATATGGAGACGCTTCCAACATACTATGTTAAGCCCAGGTTTAGTGAGAAAGTTGTTCGAAGACATTCGTCGGAATTTGTAGAGAAGAAGTTGTTTAAAGGACCAGTTGAAAGAGTTGGCGATATAGAACTACTTTACTATCCGTTCTATCTCTTTGACGTAGAGTATACCTATGTAGAGGAGAAGGGAATTCTCTTCAAGCACTAGATGAAAAAGAAGATGATGATGAAAATCGTTACAAGCGCCGTAAAGCCTGCTATCGTAGTGTTAGATGAGGACGGATTCTACTTCGTAGACGTAAAGCCTGTTACTAAGGATGAAGCAGAACTCTTAGACGTACTCTCTGAAAGTGAGAAACCTATGAGTGCAGGAGACCTAGAGGAAGAACTAGGTTGGAACAGACAAAAAGTATATCGCTTGCTCTCGAGCCTAGAAGATAAGGGTCTAGTCGAATACGACGAAAAGGAAACGGATACCGGTAGACTTGTAAAAGTTTACTACTCGACGGTCCCGAGTATTCAAGAACTAGATGATGCTAGCAACACATTAATGCCGGAGAATAAGTTGTTGCAACAGGGCAAGCCAGACAATGCTATCGAGCCGAAGATCCCGACAGCTAGCTTGATATCAACGCTTAACAGTCTATATCAGGACTTTAAAATCGTGAGTAAAAAGCTGGTCTACCTTCCCATATATAGGGTAAAGCTAGAGTCTTTAGAAGACGACACCTATCGGCACATATACCTTACGGGTTCTACGGACGAACTGCTACCGATCGAGGGCATCGAAGAGGAATAGCTGAGGAATTCATTGATTTACTGAAAACTCTATTCAAGTTTATATTTTAACATCTCTGGTGATCGAATGATAATTGTTGATTCAAACGAGCCGGATGAATACTATAGAGCTCTCGTAGAACGTGGACTACACTTAAATCAAAACATCAATCTGAGGCTCGATAATTTTTCTAATCAACATGTTTTAGCAAATACTGGTTAAATATGTTAAACAACGATTCTAATCCAGGGGAAACGGGGTATATCTGGAAAAACTCTCTTATGAATACTCTTCTTATACATAGATATTATTTTATCAACAATATCTTTCGACACATCTGTATAATCAGGTATTTTATCTAGTGATATCCCTTTATCAAAGTATGCGTATAAAACAAGGTCTATTAATTCATATTTAATTCCAATCTCTTCTTCAGCTAAATGACCCGGCCAAAATCCAGGACTACTTGGTTTATTAACTATCTTTACAGGTAGTTTGAGTATACTAGCTAATTTACGTACTTGAGTCTTATACAAAGACCCCAGTGGTAGAATATCAGCTGCTGCATCACCGTATTTAGTGAAATATCCTATTAATATCTCACTTCTATCGCTTGAACCTGCAACTAATGCTTTATGTTTATTCGCATAATAGTATAGAATACTCATTCTAATTCTTGTCTTTAAATTACCCATAGCTATTTTATCACTAGTATTATAGAATGGTATTGAACTATATGACTCAACTATTCTATCTATAGGTATAAGATAGTATTTAACATTAAATCTCGATACGAGTTCTAGAGCGTCGAGAGTATCGTTCTCAACTCTATTCTTTGAATCAGGCATTATAAAAACAACTACTTTATCACTACCGATCGATTCGATCAAAACAGCCAGTAATGTAGATGAATCCACTCCACCACTAAGACCCATAACAATTTTTTCAACATTAGTTTCAGCAATTTTATTTTGAATAAACTCGACTATAGTCTTGATAACGTAATCGTATGGAATATTGATTAAATCGTTAATAGTTATCTTATTCGAAAACCTACTCACCTCTATCTCTTAAACACTTTAAACCATACTCTCTAGTAAGATCTAGTTCAACAACATTATTACCGGGTTTAGTTTCCTTAAAAACACGTCCTTCATATCTATATATCTTAACACTATTATCCAGCCAACAATCTGGTTTCAAACCTGCTTTTAAACAAGTCTCTGCTAGAAAAGTCTCCGTATCCCAGCAATACTCTACTGGAACAACCGGGAGTAATGTTCCTTTATAGAAACCTTTCTCAATAATTAAACCATCTCTACCTATAACTATTTCGGAGAAAACCATCCATCTATCTTCAACAATAATCTCAATAGGAGTTGATAAAACAGTTACTTCAAAGATAACACTATTTAATTCACTACGATCTAATGGAGGAAATCTGGGATCCGATAGTGCTGCTTCTATAGCTGATTTAATAGTTGATTCAACCAAGCTGTAAACTGGTTGTAGAAAACCGATACAACCACGTAGAACTGTTTCACCACTAGGTAGTATTTTCTCAATAGTTGTAAAAGTCATACCAGGTCTAAACAAGTGTTTAGGCGTATCTTCAGGTGGTTTCAACTCAATATTATTAACTATCTTCTCATATACAGCTCTTCTAGCAAGTTTAACTAAGAAAACACCATCACTGAGACTCAATTCATAGGGGTTTATAGGTTTCATGTAGTTAAACCTCGTTTCATAATCATTATTTATTAAAACTATATTCATCTAAGTATTTACGTGCTTCTCTAAGTATTTCTTCAATCTTAATCCAATGTCTACCAATCCAATATACTTTACCACATTTACTACATAACCAGAAGTCATCGTGTAATCTATATACTTTTGGAGGTATGTTATTTTTAACAAAATCTTTAGATACTTTTCTCAACTCATTGTTACACATCGGACATCTAGTATGCTCGAGATCAACGTATAGCTTAATACCAGTATGTAATGATATATATGCTAATCTCTTAGCTATACCATCCATATACAGATATATTGTTTTCAAACCTCTATTTAAAGCTCTATGGTGTAAACCTTGATCCCTTGTTATAATAACTCTATTCTCTCTCTCAGCTATTTTCAAAACCTCCCAGTCTTTATAATTCCTACTATAGAGAGTATCGTAACCAAGTATTCTAAGCCATCTTGCAATATTACCCAGCATTGTGTCAACTACAAATCTAGGTTCACTCATTTAAACCACGAGTTAACGATAACTTATCGTTAATAGCATATGATATGGTTGATAACAATAACGGCCAGAAAAACAGTAGTAGATTTAATTCAACAACTTTAATAATGGGAATCGTGGTCATAGCTGTTATAAATAATATCTTAGCGATAACTTCTATTCCATTGAGTAAACGAAGAATACAGTTTTTGTAATTAACTATACCATCACTCGTCTTTTTTCTAAAAAACTTTTCGAAAGAGTAATTATTCAAGAAAACCACTGTTAGGAAACAGTATTTTATTCAGATGCTTCAGGTATTTTTTCTTTATACCATTTTATAACATCAATTGCCTCGCTTAATAATTCAACAAGATCACGATCACTGATAATACCTATCAATTCATCGTTATCAACTACTGGTAAATGACTGATATTATTATTTAACATAATGTCAACGATATCGTGCAAACTCGTATCTGGTTTAACAGTTATCAACTGTTTAGTCATTACCTCAGATACTTTTGTATTGACAATGTTTTTACCACCATACATTATACTCCAAATAATATCTCTCTTAGTTACAATACCTACTAGTTTATTATTTTCAACAACAATTAACGACCCAACACCAGTGTTTATCAACTTCAAAATAGCTTCTTCTAGAGAAGCATTTGAATCAATAGTTATAGGTTCTTTCATAATATCAGATGCTTTGATCTCGTGTAAACTCAAAATACACACCAATTCAACTTATACTCTCAGGAGCTACCTGACCATAATTAACACTAATGAAAGCTATGTGACTTCCACGTATCAGTACTTTACCATATCTAGCTATCGGCTTACCATCATTATCGTATTTAACACAATCGGTTAAAACAACATTCATAGTATTATCGACGATCTCTAATCTACCAATATACTCAGTACCATCTTTCAATTTAACTAATATGACTTTATCAATAGCATCTTTCAAATACTTTAACGGCGAAGGTGGTTTGTCTTTCATCGCTGTCAAGATAAATCCCAACCTAAATCTAATCAATAATATTCTCATAACATTACTTAATTTAAACCTTATTCTCTAGTATACACATAGAAACAATCAATTCTACATCCAATTAATTCAAACTCACTACATAGATCCACTGGTTTCAACGAACTACTTTTTTCATGAATACTTATCAATATAAATCCATTAGAGGAAAGTATTCTAAATAATTCACTCAATAGCTTTTCTTTATCAGCAACATTATCCCAAACAGTAAATAGGAATATTGAATCAGCAATTCTATCAATTAATGGAATGTACTCACCATAACTATTCAATAAAACAATCCTATTATCAAAAATCTTTTTCTCAACAACTCTACTCAACATACCAATACTTGGATCAATACAGAAGTATTTTTTGAAATAATCTATTCTTCTATCTAATAAATATTCTATTAATAAACCGGTTCCACAACCAACATCTAAAACAACTTTGCCTATTTTCAAACCAATTTCCTCGAAAACAAACCTATATTTACTAAACTGTTCTTCTCTATAAAGCTGATCGTACGAGCGATGAGTTATATTGTATTTAAAAACACTATTATCCATCTCCCATAAATCTGAGTAGTGATTCATGTTTAACATCCTTCTCTTTCTTTAAACTCCATAGTTTTCTTAAATCAACTTCTCTCCACTCAAGACCTAGTTTACCAAGTGTTTCAATAGCTGAAACTGTGAAAGAAGGGGCTACAAGTATTCCACGCGGTTTAACGCTAGTTTTATTCATATAGTTCTTAACGTAATTAAATAGTTGATGAACAGCTTCTCTAGTAGCTGTAACTCTTTTCAACTCTATTATAACTGGTTTACCGTTTTTATCAACTCCGAATAGATCTATAGAACCGGATTCGATTTGTTTCTCTTTCTCAATAATTCTCAAACCTTTCTCTATTAAATCTGGATTTTCGAATAAAAGATCTCTCATAGTTGATTCATCAAGGTATTTAACGAATTCACCGTGATCAATTAGCTTATAGTGTAGATAGTTATATATTTTATTAAAATAAACATTGACTATTTCACGAGGTTGATTTCTAACAGCAGTTAATACTATTTTATCTCCAATATTCTTAACCTCGATAACACTAGTTTCCGGTTGCCAATTCACAGGTAAGTAACCATCTGGTCTATGAATTATCAATGCACCATTTTGTTTGATGATAACTAATCTATCTCCCTCAGTTAACTTAGACTCGCTTCTACCTATGTAGTCTACAGTACAGTTACCGATGATGATGATCAGTTCTTTCATCGCAATAGCTTTCTTCAACTCATTAACAATTATCTCATTATTTAATTTATTAAAATCTTTATTCAAAAATAAAAACACACTCTTAAAATTCTATATCTATATTAAAACTAATCTAGATTTATAAAATAATTTGATTGAAAGATGATTAGCTTGTCTAGAGTTAAATTAATTGGTTTCGATAGTATGGGTACAAGAAGCATGGCTACAGTTATTGAAACAGATTCCTATAAGATTTTCATAGATCCTGGTGTAAGCTATGCACCGTATAGATATGGATTACCACCTCATCCAGTTGAGTTGAGTACGTTAGAGAAACATTTAAATACGATATATAGTGAAATGATTGATACCGATATAGTTATTATATCACATTATCATAGAGATCATTATTTATATAGAAATATTGAAATAGATTATTATAGAAATAAAATACTCTTCATAAAAGACCCGTTGAATAATATTAATCATAGTCAAAGAATTAGAGCATACGTGTTGCTTAATAAAAATAATGTTAAAAATATTGTTAAAGAACTACATATCGCTGATTATTCAAAACACAATCTAGGTGATATTGAGATAAGTTTCAGCCCACCAGTACCACACGGTATTGAAAACAGTAGACTCGGCTATGTAGTAATGACATTTGTTAAAACAAGAGATTTTAGCTTACTCCATGCAAGCGATGTACAAGGACCTATTGAGGATAAAACAACTGATATTATTCTAAGGTATAATCCAGATATACTCATAATAAGTGGTATACCAACTTATTTCGAGGGATTTAGATTTAAGAAAGAAGATTTAGAAAAAGGTTTAAACAATCTAGAGTATATTGTGAAGAATCTCAAACCATATTCTACGGTAATAGTTGATCATCATTTACTAAGAGATCTTGATTATAGAAGTAAGATTAGCAGAGTATTAGAAAAAGGTTTAGAGAATAATATTAAAGTTCTCACAGCAGCTGAATACATGGGTTATGAAGTTAAACCACTCGAAGCCATGAGGAAGATATTATGGAGAGGGGGAAACCAATAGTTATAATTGAACATTTAGAGGAATATATTAGCATATGGTTGTTTCTAGAGTATAGAAGTTCTTCGTTAATATACGGTAAGGAGTATTTATGGTTTACAAACATACCGTTTAAATATAATCGTTTACTGAGTAAATACGGTAGAGTTTTTAATAAGAGTATTGTTGAATTAATCAACGATCAATTTATTAAATCAAATGAAGTAATCATATTAGACCCGAGTTCGAGTAAAAACCTTGAATACGGAGATCTAATCAAATATAAATATGTAGTTATCGGAGGAATTATGGGCGATCACCCTCCAAGAGGTAGAACTAAGAAATTAATTAGTGATAAACTACCCGTTGTTGAAACTAGAAAAATTGGTGATAAACAATATAGTATTGATGGTTCTGTTTATTACGTAAATTACATGTGGAATCATAGAGATATGAGTAGTTATAGATACGTAGATGGCGTTGAATTAACGGGAGAATCGGGTTCAATATATCTGCCATATAGATATCCTTTAGAAGAGGGAAAACCACGTATAACACCTGGTTTAGTAGATTATTTACTATATGGAAAACTACATGATAGTATTCGTAGAGAAATTTTTGAAGAAAACGTTGAATAGAGGTAAATTATTTGATAAAGAAATCAATGGATATAATAGATATTAATGTTATAACAAATATTTATTGTAAAATACTTGAGAACTGTTATATAGATAATATTTACTATGCTGGTTTCTACTGGTTTCTAAAAATAAACTGTAGAGGAGAAAGGTTTTTTGTTAAAATAGAACCCGGCGTCCGTATTCACATATCTAGAGTTGAACCGATTAGTAAATCTATAGATAGGTTAACTGCTTTTATGAGAAAACATTTGAGGAACTCTCGAATAATTGGTTTCAAGAAATATAATTGGGAGAGAATTGTTTTAATAGATCTATTTAATCGTGAAACAATTTTTCATTTAATAACCGAGATTATACCTCGTGGCTTCATTATCATAACAAATGCTGATTTAAAGATAATCTATGCTAATCAATTCGTAGAAATGCGTGATAGAGTTATCAAAAAGAATATTGAGTATAAACCACCACCTAGTTTATCCACACCTCCAAATATTGATGAAAACGAGTTAATTATGAAACTTAATCTAGGCACAGATCTAATTAGAGGAGTTGTAAAAGGATGGGGTTTACCGGGGTATATTGCTGAAGAAATATTATATAGATCTGGTTTATTTGACTATAAGAATAAGAAAGTTTCTGAAATAAATAGAAGCGATTTGAGAAAACTAGTTGAATCATATAGAGAAATAGTTCTCGAAGCTATTGATTCGAATAAAGGCTATCTCGTTTTACATAATAGTAGTATGCATCTATATACGCTTTATAAACCACGAGTCTATATTGAATTTTACAAAGCTAGTTTTAAAGAATACAGTGATGTTAATGAATTAATTGATATTTATTTCACACAGTATGAGAAAGAAAAGATTGCTGAGATTGAGAGAAGTAAGCTAGAATACAATATTTCTCAGTTAGAGAAAACTATTGAGAAACAGAAGAATACTATTGATGAGTATGAGGCGAGAGAAAGAGAATTCAGAAGTATTTATGAAATACTGGTTAATAACTATAGTCTCGTTGAAGAAATACTGAAATGTGTTAATAGAGTTAGAGAGGAAAAAGGCTGGGATAGTGTTTTGAGTGATTGTCAAGGTGTTTACAATATTGATAGAAATCGAGGTTTAATATACATATTGCTAGGAGATACTAGTATACCGATCGATATTAGACTAGATGTTTGGAGAAACATATTGAACTATAGTATTCAAGCCAATAAGTATAAATCTCTTGTAGAAAAAGCTCGTATACATTTGGATTCGCTTGTTAAAAAGATGAATGAATTGAAGAATCAGATCAATGTTTTAACTCAAACTATTCATAAAAGTATTAGACCTAGATATTGGTATGAGAAATACCATTGGATTATAACTAGTAGTGGTTTACTAGCCATTGGTGGTAAAAATGCTGATCAAAACGAATCTATTGTTAAGAAATATATGAGTAACCGTGATTTATTCATACATGCTGATATACATGGAGCTCCGGTAACTATTTTGAAAACAAACTCTTCTAGTTTCAGTGAGGAAGATGTATATGAAGCCGGGTTGATAACAACTTGTTATTCACGTGGATGGAAGCTGGGTTTAGGTTATCTAGATGTTTACTGGGTTTACGGAGAACAGGTTTCTAAGAAAGCACCTAGTGGTGAATATTTGTCTAAAGGGTCTTTCATGATTTACGGTAAAAGGAATTACTTCAGAGTCGAGCTTAAACTAGGTATTGGTATTGAAGAAATCTGTGATCCGGTTTACGGCATTTACCAGAGGATTATAATAGGTAAACCTGAAAACATTGTTTATAAAACGATAGTTTATGGAATTATCGTCCCCGGTGAAATGAGTGTTAACGAGGTTGGTAGAGAGATGTACAATTCTTTCCTCGAGAAACTTGGAGTTGATAAATTGAGTGTTGATTTAGATGAATTAATATCTAGAATTCCCGGTAAGTCTAGAATAATATCGATTAATAAAGGTTCTAGTAAAAGAATTACTGAATGCTGATTTTCAACTAAATTAATATTCATCAGAATAATATTTAAGAGAGATAAAAATTAAAATAAGACCTCATTATTATTAACATAAGGTTTGTTATAAAGGGATTGTGAATTGAATGAAAGAAATATAGTTTTCGAAGTTATAAAAAGACAACCTGTCGAGGAAATGCATGTAGAGATAGTTGAGAGAAAAGGATTAGGACACCCGGATTACATAGCTGATTCAGCTAGTGAAGCTGCTTCAAGAGAGCTTTCTAAATATTATCTTAAAGAATTCGGAACGATATTGCATCATAACCTTGATAAAACACTATTAGTTGGTGGTCAATCACATCCTGTTTTTAAAGGTGGATATGTTATTGAACCAATATACATAATTGTCGCGGGAAGAGCGACGACAGAAGTTAAGACAGATGATGGTGTGCATAAAATACCTTTTGGTACGATTATTATTAAAGCAGTGAGAGATTGGATTAAGGAAAACATGAGGTATTTAGATCCGAATACACATGTTAACATAGATTATATGGTTCGAAAAGGTAGCGTCGATCTAGTTACATTATTTGAAGCCGGTAGAGAGAGGAAAATACCTTTAGCAAATGATACGAGTATTGGCGTAGGCTATGCACCATTGTCAACGCTCGAGAAAATAGTTCTCGAAACGGAGAGAATGCTTAATTCTAAAGAATATAAAGCAATAAATCCTGCAGTAGGTGAAGATATAAAAGTACTTGGTTTAAGACGTGGTAATAGAATTGATCTAACGATAGCTTGTGCAATGATCGATAGACATATCAATGATTTAGATGAATATCTAAGTATTAAAGAAGAAGTTAGAGAAAATGTACTAGACTTAGCTACAAAATTAGCGAGTAATTATGATATAAACGTTTATGTTAATACAGCTGATATGCCTGAGAAAGGTGTTATCTATTTAACAGTAACGGGAACATCGGCTGAACACGGTGATGACGGTGCAACAGGTAGAGGAAATAGAGCTAATGGATTAATACCTCCAATGAGACCGATCAGTATGGAAGCCACAGCCGGTAAAAACCCGGTTAATCATGTTGGTAAAATATACAACGTTGTAGCTTATAGAATAGCTAATAAAATATATGACGAACTAAGAGATTATTTTAGAGAAGTTTATGTTGAAATAGTAAGCCAGATTGGGAAACCAATAGATCAACCTCTCATAGCAAGTATTAGAATAGTTTCTAATAATAAGGATAACATACCTTTAAATGTAGTAAACGATGCTAAGAGAATAGCTAATGAAGAATTAGAGAATATTGTTAAAATAACTAATCTTATTCTCGAAAACAAAGTTATACTATATTAGATTATAATTACATACGACTAGATCTAGATTCTTTATATTCTTTTATAATTCTCCATATTCTTCTATACTTATCAATAGTATCAAGTTCATCAATATCTCTCCACATTTTTTCAACAATACTCAAAATACTCTTATCTACAATAACATAGTTTTTAAAGAAAATTTTCTCATTGATTTTAATAATCGGAATTCTCAATTCCTTATACAGATCACCATAATCTCCATCCGTTAGAACACCTATTCTAAAATTCTTCAGAATACTTAAAGTGTCGTTATCTATTGGATTAATGTTATCTACGTATATTAACTTGTAATTATTATTATCAATAATCTTTTTAATATCACTAAACGATAGATTTGCTAAACGCGGAATTACTAAGTAATTCCCAGAAGATACTTTAAAAACAAGATCCTCCAGTTCACTTATCCTCTTATTCAACTCAACTATAGTTTCATCTCTTCTCTGAATCTCTTTTCTAAGCGATTCAATCATGCATTTCAACAAATAAATTTTTCTTTCATAAAAATCTTCTACATTATTTAAACTTCTAGTAGTTTTCAACTCTATTTTCAAATCAGATATTAATCTATCCCGTTCTCTCAATTGATTGGTTAATTCATTGATAATTGATTCTAGATAAGCTATTCTAGATTTTAATTCCTTTATTCTCTCAATATACTTTATTTCATCAACAATACTTTTTCTCTCATCTAAAACTCTAGTATATTCTAATTCTAAAGTAGATTTCAGTTTCTCAACGTATTTCTCCAGCTCTTTCTCTAAAGCTTCAGCAAAACTCATACCTTTAATAACATTTATTTTTATTCTCTCAATGTTGAGATCTATGTTGATTTCTTTAATTTTAGAATCAACAAGATCTAGTTTATCACGTATTGAATATAGTGCTTTGTAAGCAGAAGCTAAAGCATCTCTTATATGACTATCTCTAATATTTAAATCCCTGTATTTTTCGAGAACTTTATTCATAATCTCCTGTTTCTCTTCATTCGATAAATCATATGGTGGAGTATATAATTTAGCGTTTAAAATAGACGATATTTTCTTAACTAATTCAGGAGGTCGATGAGTATCTGATGCTACGATAACTACTTCACCAAGTTTAGAAACAGTATTTATTATTTCATCACGGTCTATGTTTTTGAAACTATCTAGATAAATAGGATTACCGTTTAAATCAATGACAGCTAATCCAATAGACATACCAGGATCTAATCCGAGTATTAAACCTTTTCTAATAGTTTCACTCTTTTTATCTTCATAGATAACTTTACTACCATACACTGGTTTTATAATTACTTTAACGTTTTTGTTTTTAAAAGGTTTTATTAAACCATATAGTTTATCACGTGGAGAATACACTATGAATACACTACTCTCTAAACCACCTTTACTCTTTCTATATACGATATCGTAATCTAAGTTATTATCATCAAGTATTTTTTTAATCTCACGTGTAACATTCAATATACTAGCTCTAATACTCCTCTTAAATCTATCACAACTACTACCACCTTGAGAAACACTTCTATTTCTAGTAACTATTATCTTAGTTTTCTCACCAGTTAGTTTAATAACGTAACCACCACCCATGCTAGCTATGATAGCTGAAATATAAGCAGTTCTCAAAGGATTTGGTTTACCGTTAATATTCAAACCATATCTCTGAGCAATAGTATTCAATTCTTTCGATTCAATACTCCAACCTGTTGTTTGAACAATACGTGTATTCGGAGGTAGGATACTATATAATTTAGCTAACTCATTATTATTTTTAACAAGTTCAAATACATTATCAACCGCTAGTATATTCGGCTTATATTCCCATATCATTCTAATCAATCTAGTAAAAGTAATGTCATCGTATTCAGCTATAACTCTATCACCGCTGAGAATAACAAGCGAGAAGTGTGGTTGCCTAGTTCTAGATAACGCTGAATAACCAGGTAGAATATCTAATCCAAAAACAACACTATTATCCATTAAGACCCCTAACGTATTTCAGTACATTGTTTAAATCAATGTCAACACTATAGTTTTTAGTAAAAAATCTAGTAATATACTTAACATCTCGTTCTAATAAAGCATCCGCACTAGGGTGATCTCTATAAACATACTGTGGCCAATCTATAATAAACGGTTTATCGTTTTCAACATCTACAATTATATTATACTCGCTTAAATCACCGTGAATAATACCGATATCAACATATGCTTTCCTAAGAGTATATAATATAGTGTTCAATACTTTAACCGGGTCTTTAAGCTTAGGTTTACGATATAGTTCAACACCATTAACATATTCTATAACAACAACGTGTCTATTATAACCAAAAGGATATGGAACAGAGCCTCCGACTCGGTTAATCTCTTTTAAAGCAATATACTCTCTCTCAGCAGCTATTTTAGATTGATGAAACCATGTATGTTTAGAATCAGTAACCCAAGACCTACTTATCCTAGTTCTACGAAAACTAGTTCTACCGATACGTAGGAATTTAACGATAACATTTCTGCCACCTGGTGCTAAACCACTGTAGATATCGCTCTCTTTTCCAACACCAATACGGTCACCGATAGCTTCAAGTATATTTTTATTAACAAGACTCTTCAACGCAATCATATCTAAACCAAGATAAGTTAATCTAAAAGCTCTTCGATTCTCAAAACTAGCTCTCTTAACAAGACCTAGTCTATGTAGTTTAGACAATGATAGAAAAAGCTGTGTCTCCGGAATACCACTATATTTCTCAATTAACTCGAGAGGAACGTATTCAAAACGACCAATAAACCTCTCAATAATATTTAAAATCTTAAAATCTCGATCAACGAGTTGTTTATATATCAACCCTATTTTGACCAAAAACAACCCTATAGATTCATTATTTACATTACAATATATAAAACCATTTTTAACGATTCATAAATAAATAAATATTGTTTTCATATTTAATTGAATTTTTAAATCTATAACTGTATCTCTACCGAATTCTTTACGAAAAACATTTAGATATAATATCTATTTTATGGAATTAGAATAGAGAAACAAATATTGGAATTAATAGATAAATTAGATTGAGTTCAGCACTTCTTTTAATACTTCTATAAATTCATCTATATGTTTTTTCTCTACATGTGGCATTACCACTATTCTCAGTGCTTCTAAAGAAGGTGATTTGTATAGATAATACTTTTTCTCAATTAATTTCAGTAATAGTTCTTTATAATTCAATTTTCTGTGTTTGAAAACTACAATAGGTAGTATTGGTTTATAAACGATTAAATCAGGTATTTCAATTAGTTTATCATATAGATAATAAGCTTTCGAGATCAAATCCATCGCCAGCTTTTCGTAACCATTCCAATCCGTATACTTCCACATAGTCCATATTGATACTAGTGATGCACCGGGTCTTGTCCCTAATAATCCACAGTATTTATTAGTCAATATGTATTCTGCATTATAACATATTTTCTCATAAAACTCTTTCTCTCTGAATAAAAGTACACTAGATGGTATTGGTGTTAAACCATTCTTATGGAAATCGATCGTTATACTCGATACGCCATCATACATATACAGATCTTGGTTTACATAGCCATGTTTATATAAATGAGGTATTATTAATCCACCATAAGCAGCATCAACATGTAGATAAGTACCCGAATCTTCAGCTATTTCAGCTACAGCTTTAACCGGATCTATTAAACCCCTTTCCGTTGTACCCGCGGTTATAACTATTGCAAATGGATTGTATTTACGTACATATTCCTCGACAATATCTGGTTCAACCGGTTTATTCCCAACTGGTATTTTGATCAATCTACAATCAATTATATCACAAGTTTTATCAATAGAAACATGAACGGTATCAGGTGCAATAACGATTTTTTCTCTAAATCCTCGATTCTTCCAAGCAGATAATATAGCTGTAAAATTAGATTCAGTCCCACCCGTTGTAACCATTAATTCACTTATTTCACCATAGTATTTAGATAGATCTTTCTGTAGTTCATTTTTCAAATCAATTAATTCAGGATACATAACTGTATCTGCTAGATTAGTATGTATAAACAATAAATAAGAATAGATAGCTAATGGATGCGGTTTAGTAGTCATTGATCCAAGTATTCTACCACTATCGTGTTTAACAATACTATTGTATAATGTATTTAACTTAGCGATAACCTCAATTAATCTATCCATGTTACTCAATAATACTCACTTTAAACCCAATTCTATTTACTTAAGGAATTTTTCTTCATACTCACGTAGATATTTAACACTTGCTTTAACGTCAACAAACAATCCACGAGCTTTCCTAACATCTTCAATCGTAATCTCGTCTCTACCATTGTTTAAAGCAATAATCCTAGAAGGCTCAAGTAATTGAACAGCATATCTCAAACTAGTTTCAACACCTATTTTAACAAGTTCATCTAATGCTTCTTTACTAATCTTAATCTCTTCTTCCTCAGCTCTAATCGTTAATATCTCTCTGATCTCGTCGGCTGTATATGGTTTAGTAGGTATTATCAATAATCTATCAAGCATATCTAAAGGTATACCGTGAGGAGACTCTATTTCAGTACCTCTAATCTTAGCAATACCTCTATTCGTTGCGAGAACTATAATAGGTGAAAACTCTGATTCCATAGCTCTAGCTAGAAAACTAAAAGCTTCAATATCAAGCATATGCACATCGTCTATAAACAAAACACCCGGTATAAACTCAGCTTTCTTCTCACTAATCCATTTCTTAACCATTTCATCAACTTCTCTCCTAATCTCACTCGGTATCTCTCTCTCAAAACCAATTGTAAACAAGCTAATCAAAGCCCTCTGTGATGCAAAATGTAAATCAAGATCGTTTAAAGTAAAGGTTCTCACAATCTCTTTCTCCTTCTTAACACTACCAGTAGGCATATCCATTAATTTCCTAGTCTCAACGTCGTAGTAACGTGCTTTCTCAAAATCTCTAACCTTACCTTCACGAAATACTCTACCGGTCTGAGCATCAATCCATATAACATCACCCTTCTTAATACCCATTTCAATTATCTGTTGAGTAACCTCTTCAGGCACAGTTAGAGTTACTTCTTCATCACGTGTAGCTAATTTAATACGTGCTTCAACGGGAATAGTAGCATATGGAATTAAGGGATGTCTAGCTTTACGAAAAGCTATTTCTTTAACAACACCTTCGTAAACAGTTCTTTTCTCCCTAACTCTAATACCGAGTGCTTTTCTCATAGCTTCCATCAATACTTCAGTCTTCTTTTTCTCACTACTATACACTTCAGAAGCACTCATAGCTACGAAAGGAGTATCTTCACCTAATTCACGAGCAATAGCTACAGCAACAGCTGTTTTACCAGTACCCGGTGGACCTACTAATAATATTCCACGACCAGCTATTCTACCCTCTCTAATCATCTGGACTACAATACCAGCTGCTTCACGAGCTTGTATTTGACCAACTAATCCATCAGCTACAGGTATAGCTCTACCTTTTTCATCTAAACCCAAACCACGTATATGGCTGTGAACACCTATTCGTTTAAATCTTCTCTCCTCAACTCTAAATTCAATACCACTCAATCTACATACCCCGTGTATTCAGTGATTTTTCCTAATTATTTTCTAGAAAAGATAGTATACTTTAATACTTATTAAATACTTTAGATATATTTGATTTGAAACAAAAATAATCTATTAAAACGGTGCAGTATTTTGTATGAATTAAATAAAGAACTGACCAGTAAACTCAATACTATATTGAATAAACTCGAAAACATCTCTAAAGAGAAACCATTATATATCGATATATTCAACGAATTAAGTAGATTAAACAATGAATTAAGTAGATTAAAAACACCATTAGTCTATACTCGTGAATTATTGGAAAAATACTTTGAACTATATTTGAAAATAAATGAAGCGAATAGAATTTTAGATAATCGTAGTAATTATATTACAGAAGAATTGGTAATGCAGTTGAACGATATTATGGATTATCTAGATAAATACATAAGTATTTTAAAGAAAAACTATATTAGAGAAAAAATTGTATTCAATCTACCGATCTACGCTGCCTTAGTAATATCTATATTAAATACAGTAGTATATTTAATATATGGAAGAACATTATTAGCATCATCATTAGCATTAACACCAATTCTAGTAATCATATCACTACTATTGAACAACAAGAATTTGTTTACTATTTCATACATAATACTATGTATAACCGCAATCGTTAGTATTGTTTCAATTATAATATATGGTTTAAAAGACCAATATAGTCAATACGATTACTACAATATAATACTCTACTTATTAATAATACTCACATCTATCTCGTATGTAAACGCCAGTAGGTTTATAAAATCTAAAACAAGTAGTGATAAACTCGTTGATTTCATAAACAATTTCATTAAGAAAACTAGTAGTAAATGGGAATTAATTCGAGAAGAATCGATCAAGTTAAAGGAATTAGAAGAAAAAGCTATTGAACTATATAGAAAATTATATGGTAATGATGGTGAAAAATTATTTAAATATAAAATAAATCTACTACTAATGCACGGCTATAAAATAGATGAAGCGTTGAGAAAAACTATTTCACAAATATCAAGCGAAACTAATTAATAACATATATATATTTAAATAAATAGAGGTGATATGATTGTCTAAACCATCTAGTGGTAAAACTAAAGATAAGGAAGGAGCATCGGCAACAAGGAGTAAAGAGATTAAAATCATAACTAAACAAGTTGTTACACTAGATGATATTGCGAAAGACCCCGTTAAAATAAAATTACTTTACATAGTTTCAGTTTTCGGTGAAATAAGTGATAAAGCACTTCAGTATCTCATCTATGAATTGGGGAAGAAAGGATATGAACTAGGATATAGTTTTACTCTGATAGGCAATACACCTTCGAGTAGAGAGTTATCAAACGATCTCATAGCACTTAAATATACTGGTTTACTGGAGACAAATATTTTTAAGAAAAACATAGTATCCTCTCTTGGTAAGGAATTTTTAGATAAACATATTAATATATTAAGTGAACAAGAGAGAGATACTATTAAGAAACTAGTTGATGAATTGAGAACGAAAATTAAACCAATTGATCTAGAAGTAGAGCTAAAATATAAAACGAGAAAAACAAAGAGATTGTTTTTCTAAATATTTATTTAAACCACTATATTGTTGTAAAAGATCTCCTACGCTCCTTCTCAGATTTAGCACTAGTTGTGAGTATGGGGTTAAGCTTACCCTCGGCTTCTAGTTTTTTAATATGCTGACTGAATTTTGAAGTATGCTCGATATCTAGTTCTATTAGATTATATAGTATGTTTCTCAACTTCTCCCATAATTCTATAAGCATTTCACGAGACATATGAGTTGTTACTAATGGTTCACTTAGCCATTGATTAAATGCTTCAATTGTTCTAACCATGTGTTGAAACGCTAGTCTCGACAATATTATCAACTCTAATCTATCTGCTTTCTCATAGTTTTCTTCTGCTTTTTTAAACAACTCCATTGTCTCTATTTGTTTCTTAATCCATGAATCTAAGTGTGGAAATAAACTACTCATTTGAAACTCCACCATAAACTATTGAATACACTAATATTAAACACTACTATTATACTTTTCTCTCAGTTGTTTTTCGAAAACGCTATATATTTGATAGATTAAATGGTTTTCCTTCGTATACAATTTGTTTAGGTAGTTTATCACTCCATTTATTCAAGAATTCTTTCTCAACACTCTCCTTTCTCTTATTATCTCTAAGCATTTGTAATATACCGTTTATAACAGGATACCATCTATTACACTTATCACAATACAGCACTGCTTCTCTAATACCTATTGATAAACATTCATTACAAGGATACTCTTTATTCTTTTGAATACTTTCATTTAAATATCCACAGTAGTTTCTACACAATGGTTTTTCTAAACCAGCTGTATCAATACTTTCTTTAACATAATCTAAAACTATTAGTTTCAATGGATAGTTACTACAGTATATACATTTTATATAATCAATACCCCAGTAACGCATCATTCCCTAGATACCTCTAACAATATCTAATATTTCATCAAGTATTTTACGCAAACGGTCTTCACTACGTGCTTCAATCATTACTCTGAGCAAAGGTTCTGTACCACTAGGTCTAACGAGAAACCAGTAATCGTCACCAATAATTTTTACACCATCAATATTCACTTGTCTATAATTACAATACTTTTCTCTTAATACCTCGATTACTTTGACAGCTTTATCTCTACCCATAGGTATTTTTGTTTTAACACTAAACATTCTAGGTAAATCATCGTATAGCTCCGATAACTTTTTCCTCCAAGACGCTAGAAGTTCAAGCATTAAAGCTAAAGTCATGCCACCATCACGTACAAACTGGTGTTTAGGATACATAAATCCACCGTTCTCCTCGAAACCACATAGAGCATCTCCCTTTTCTTTCATAGCTCTAGCTATATCAACACTACCGACTTTAAGCCATACAACTTCTACACCGTATTCTCTCAAATACTCTTCGATAATAGTACTAGATGAAACAGCTGTATATACTCTACGCGGTGAATCAGGATGTTTTTCTAACAGATACTTAGCTAGAATACAAGCAGATCTATCTCCCCAGAGAATTCTACCCTTGTCGTCGATAAATATTGCTCGATCACCATCACCATCATGAGCTACTCCGAGATCAGCTTTTAAACTAGTTACAATAGTAATTGTTTTTGAGAGAGATTCTACAGTTGGTTCGGGTTCTCGCCCCGAGAAATACGGATCTAGATCACCATTAATAGTATAGACTTTAACACCAAGCTCTCTAGCAATTCTAGGTGTTGTCAATACTGAAACACTATTAGCGGGATCAACTACTATTTTAAAACCACGGTTTTTAATCAATTCTTTATCAACTTTTTCAACAACAGCTTTAACGTACTTATCATTTACTACGCGGTATTCATAAATACTTTCATGGAGTCTATTCCATTGTATTCTATTAAATCTCTCTTCAGTAAAAATCTCTTCAATGATCCTCTCTTTATCACGAGAAATTTCAATACCATCACTGTCAATAACTTTAACACCATTATATTGAGGCGGATTATGACTAGCTGTTATAATCACAGCTCCGTCGAAACCATCATCTCTGGTAACGTATTGAATAGCTGGTGTTGGAGCTAGATCACAGTCATATACTTTAACACCACTAGATAGTAAACCAGCAATCACAGCGTTTTTAATAAATAAACCACCAACACGTACATCTCTACCTACAATAATCCTCGAGTTCTCGCCGAAAAAAGATCCTATTGCTTGACCAAGTTTTGCAGCGAAAATAGGGGTAAAGAATTCGTTTACAACACCTCTAACACCATCTGTTCCAAATAGTTTATTCAAAATAAAACACCTTGTTAATCAAATTACTCTTCTTCCTCGAACTCCCTATATTCTTCTAATACCTCGTAAATAATATCAAGTATATCTTTCTCGTTCTCCATAACTTTAATTTCAACCATGTAACCATTTGTTTCCAAAACTCTGGTTATTTCAATAGCTGCATCTCTCAACTCGGAGAGAACAGTATCTACTATGTCTTCAACGTTTTCATTAGATTCTATTAAATCAGCAAGAGTATCCGATAAATCCTCTAAAGACTCTAACTCTATAACCGCTTGTTTCCTATTCTGATATATTTTAACAACAAGTGCTATTGGAAGATCGACATGTATTCCTTTAATAGTATTCCTTTTCTTCTCAATATTTAAATCTCTAGATTCCATTATATTAGTAATTTTTTCAATAATTTCACTCGTTTTACTCACATTATACACCTCATTAACCATAATTTTAGAGAATTAATCGGTTTTAATAAATCTTATATATTCGATAACCGAATAATTAAATTGTTTAAAGCAATGACGTATATGTAGAGGATTACCGACTTGACAGATCTGGTATTGCTAACAAATATCAATGTCTTAGATAAACTCGTTAAAATAATCACTAGTAATAAGAAGAAAAATTACGTCATTGTATCCGATAGCGATTATATGAAAACAATTAGTAGAACACATATAGTTAGATCTGAGAATGTGAAAATAGTTGTATTCAAAAAACATTTCATGCTCGAAGAGAAAGTTGTTAAATTACTAACAGATGTTAAACCGGATAGAATCATAGACTGCGATCCATTAAATAAATTGATTTATATTAAAAAATATATATCGAGTCTAAAAGTCGATAAGATAAATTGTGTCGAATTCATTAATAGTGAGTAGGTTAATACTATATAGATGGATAATTAATTTAGAATAATATGATAAAAGATTGTTTAAACCGGTGTTTTTGTCTATATGAATACTGTAGAATCAACATTGCATATTGGAGTTGACGAAGCCGGTCGTGGACCTGTATTAGGTGACTTAGTGGTCGGGCTTGTTGTTTTGAATAATCAACAATATGTCTATTTGAAAAACCTAGGTATTCGCGATAGTAAAGAATTGACTCCAATCCAACGAGAATACTTTGTAAATTCAATTTATGAAAACTCTATTTTAGTTCATACTACATATTTACCGCCTCTCGTGATCGACTTAAATAGATTGAATAGGTTATTAGCTAAGACTTTTGTATCTAGTATTAATATTGCTTTAACAATACTG
This sequence comes from Desulfurococcaceae archaeon, assembly GCA_038897715.1. Lineage (GTDB taxonomy): Archaea > Thermoproteota > Thermoprotei_A > Sulfolobales > Desulfurococcaceae > JAWAVV01. The sequence goes on along the minus strand of JAWAVV010000001.1, from coordinate 116,979 downwards.
AGGAAATTCTTTGATGAAAACACTATTGTGAAAATATATACTGATGAAGTAACTGGTTATAGTGATTCAATTAAAGCAATGATCAATAGAAAAATCTTTGAAAACATAGATATAGTTGTTGAATCAAAAGCCGATAAGAAATATACGGTTGTATCAGCAGCTAGTATTGTAGCTAAATATTTTAGAGATAGAAATCTCTATTTGTCAAAGAAAATATATGGAAATTTCGGTTCAGGATATCCTAGTGATCAAAGGACTAGATTATGGATTGTTGAAAACTATAGTATATACAGAGATCCCCCGGTTATTATAAGAAGATCTTGGTCTACACTATCTGTTCTAGCACCTAAATGGTATAGTAGTGTTAAACACGGTAAGAGTATTCTAAACTATTTAGAAAGGTGATTTAAATGGTCACTAATCTACCTGCTGAAGCTAGAGCTAAGTGGATAAAAGTTATGGAGGCTAAAACAATTGAAGAAAAGATTAAAGCACTTGAAGAATTCCTATCGGCTGTTCCTAAACATAAAGGTACAGCTAATTTAAGAGAATGGGCTACACGTAGATTATCTGAACTTAGAGAAGAATTGGAAGAAAGAAAGAGGAAAAAAGCTGGCAGAGGATTATCTTTTTTCGTTGAAAAAGAAGGTGCTGGTCAAATAGTTGTTATCGGTCTGCCTAATAGTGGTAAAAGTTTGTTTATCAATAAATTAACTAATGCTAAAACAATTGTATCAGAATATCCTTTTTCAACAACTTATCCCGTACCTGGTATGATGAGATATGAAGATATTTACTTCCAACTTGTCGATACTCCTCCTATATCACCAGGTTCTAGTTATTTCACAAAAGTAATTGGTTTAATACGAAACAGTGATGCTGTTATAGTTATACTGGATAATAACAGCGATCCCGTTAAAGATTATTTAACTATAACAAGTATTCTAGAAGAAAACGGTATTTATTTGAAAAAACCTCGTGGTAGAGTTGTTATTGAAAAGACTAGAATGGGTAGAATCGGTATTAGAGTAACATTATTAGGTAAATTACTTGACACAACGATCGAAGATATTAGAAAACTACTTGAAAGCTACCATATCTATAACGCACATGTTAAAATATACGGTGAAGTAACGTTAGATGATGTTGAACAAGCTATTTTTGAAAACATTGTCTATAAACCATCACTTATTATTATTAATAAAGCTGATTTAAATCCTGTTAAAGCAAATAATGCTGCTCAAAAACTGAGAAATATGATTGGAGATACTCCTGTATTAATTGGTTCAGCTCTTTTAAACAAAGGTTTTGAGAATATAGGAGAGATCTTGTTTAAACTACTAGACATTATTAGAGTATATACTAAGCAACCAAACGGAGATGTTTCGGATAAACCATTAATTCTACCACGTGGTTCAACTATATATAATGTTGCCTCAGCTATTCATAGAGATTTCGTTGAGAAATTCCTCTATGCAAAAATATGGGGTAGATCTGCTAAATTCCCTGGTATGAGAGTTGGTTTAAACCATATTGTTGAAGACGGCGATATTGTTGAAATACATATTAAAGGATAGTTTTCTACACACTTAATCTAATCGAGTGAGCTCAGCTACCCCGGGATTATTCTATCATTAATCAGTAGGCATGACTATCTTCATTGCTCTAAATAATATAGATTCCGATAGGAGTATTATTTCTAACTACTCGGCTCCATATTTCTTAAACCATATTTCATACGATTCTAGCAACTGAGGATCTATGCTCGGTTTTCTCTTCTCAATAACTTTTATGAAATCTTCTGTTTTCAAAACTCTTTGACCATTACTATTCTTTTCATAATATGCTTCAGCTATTTCCGATTGTATCTCTTTAACAATCTTTCGTATATCATCTGGACTATAGTTTTCAGTCATTTCAGCTAACTTATCTATATCAACGTTGGATACATCGTATACTTTAGATAACTTACTAATATAGTGTTCAAATATTTTCTTACGAATTTCTTTATCAGGTGGTGGAACATATATTCTCTTATCAAATCTTCTTATGAAACCAATATCTAGTTTCCATGGTTTATTAGTAGCACCTATTACGAATAAAGGTAATTTATCATCTTCTTTAGATTTTAAACCATCCATTTCAATAAGAAATTGATTTCTAACTCTCTTCTCGCTACCCATTTCATCGCTATATTCTTGAAATAATGCGTCAACTTCATCTATAAATACGATAACAGGTTTATTACTAGATGCTAGTATTTCACGAGCTTTATTGAACAATTTAGCAACGTTTTTCTCAGCTTCACCAAGCCATTTAGACATTATAGTAGCAGGTGTTACACTAAACATATATGCTTTTATTTCATTTGCTAGAGCCATTGATATAAGTGTTTTACCACAACCAGGAGGTCCGAATAATAGTATTCCACGAGACCATCCTAAAGGATAGAGATCAGGGGATTTAACAGGATATATAACAGATCTTTTTAAAGCTTTCTTAACATTATCTAAATCAACTAAATCATCAAATTTAGGTCCATTACCATTACTATAATCAATAATAGTAAAACCGTCTCCACTCTCATCTGAACTAGTATTACCACTACTCACATTACTAGTTACTCTAGTCAAATACTTTTCTAAGACTTCGATCCTCGCTCTATACTTCTTAATTAACTCTCTATAGAAATCCGCCATAGAGTTATCGGGATATAGTTTTAAATACTTGGAAAACATTTCAATAGCTAACTTATAGTATTTTATCGCTTTATCGTAATCACCACTTCTATCAGATGCAACAGCTATATGCGCATACTCAGTTGCTTTATCAACTAAGTAGTAGATTTAAACCACCTCATCCATTTGTTTGAATAAAAATATATAGTTAACGAGATGAATGTGGAAAAATTATTTTATCTTAATTAATCCTTCTTCTTCGAGTTTCTTCAAAGCATTGTGAACTATGTGTTTTGGTATATTGTATTTTCTAGAAATATCGCTTAAAACTAAAACACCGCCAGTTCTTTTAATCTCATCTAAAAGTACTCTCTTAACGCTATTGATATCGACAACATATGTTTCAATCAACTGATTCTTGATAGAAGGCTTTTCCTCAGGCGGTAATGGTGGGATTTTACCAGAGACACTCGTATTACTTGTATTTGTTAATAAACTATTTAAAGATGATACGTTTGAAACAGACATTATACTATTAACTCTCCTTTCAACTTCAAGTAATAGCGTTGTTAATTGAGGAGCAATTCTCTCAATATCGGGTTTTAACGATTCTAGTTCATGTATAATCTCCGGTATCAATTGTAATGGTTCTTCAACAATAGTTACTGTTTCTAATCTATACTTAACTCTAATCAAATCATACTGTATTTTACTAAATAATGATATTAAACTACTTATATGCTTAGATTCCTCAATAAATATCTTCTCATATTCACTTTTCCCCTCACTAGCGAATATCTTAGCTCTTCTCTGATGTTCTTCATACTTGTTTTCAAGAATCTTCTTAGTTGTTTCAATATAGTTAGTCATCTTATCTAATGTAGCCATAGCTTCATGAATATTCTTAACAAGAGGATCCTTCGGTCCACGGAACGCTCCTATTATCCTATTAAACAGATTATTGCCCCAACTAGTGGTTAAAGACACTTAAACTCCCTCAGTTGTAAATTGTCTAGAAAAAATATTGGTTGAAAGAAATGTTTTTAAATAAACGAAATAGTAGTATTGAGGAAATATTATAGGCTTACACGTGTATTACCAAAAAACTATGATTCAACTACCACAACTGGAATTCCCTGACTACTAGGTGCTTCAACTTTTTCCTCACTAGTTTTTAAACCAATATCTATTGGTTGCTTCTCGAGAGACTCGATTTTATCTAAATGTTTCTTAACACTCTCTTTCTCCATCTGAGTAAGCTCTATGTATTTCCTAATCTGGTCAACAGCTGTTTTATACGCTTTCTCGGGGATTTCGCCTGAAATATAACACATCTTCAAACCAGTCATAGTTTTCTCCAATTCTATAATAGTATCATCTAGAGTATTCAATCTCTTCTTAAGAACTTCACGTATATTTTTAGCATCTTCTTTAGTTTTCAACAACTCGTTTTCAACAGTCTTCCTATACTTTTCATACGAATGTTTCGGTATTTCTTTCTTAGCATATAGTTCATTTAATGCTATAATCCTCTTTCTTAATCTCTCTAATCTATTTTCAATAATCTTAACTTCATACTCCCATTCAGGCAATAGTATTAGATCACCATTATTTAATTCAAATCTATCTACTTTAATCTCCTTAAATTCATAGTCACCGAGACTTATTTCTAAACTAATTACATTACCATCTGGATCGCTGTAGAATCCAATAACGTAACCAATTCTTCTACCGTAAGGATCGTTAACTGGTTTGCCAATATACTTTTCAACATCTTCTATCCTTATATGTATCATGTTTAACCCACCTAGTCTAGGTACTACTCTGTTAATACCTATCTAGTTTTGATACGGTTATAAGGAAAAGGACTAGTTGATTACAGGATCAGAAGCCTGGTCTCTGGCACGAGAATCCACGCTTTTAACCTTCATCATCTCCATATCGGTAATTAACAGTCCAATACTTTATCAACCTTACTCATTTTAAATAATACTCTAGGTGGTTAATGTGGGTTTAGAAGTTTTTAGTAAAATAATCGAAGGATTTGTCAACGTTTTCAACGGAATACAGGGTATAGGCAGTATATTTGTAATAACGGGTTTAACAATATTGATAATAATAGGTGTTGGAATGGGTTTATATTATTTCATCAAACTAATTAAACAATTACCAAATCTTACAGTTAGAGAATTTATAAAATATACAGTATTGTTTGCAACAATTCTAATAATTGTTGGAATAATATTACCTTAATTAATGAGGTTTTTTAGGAAACACTGTGAATCCTGGATAATATGGTTTTTCAATCATAGATTCTATTTCAAGTAATCTATTATATTTAGCAGTTCTCTCACCCCTAGCTGGAGCACCTGTTTTAATCAATCCAGTTGATAAACCCACGGCTAGATCAGCTATAGAAGTATCTTCTGTTTCACCACTTCTATGACTAATAATAGCTTTATATCCATTTTGTTTAGCAATATTAACTACATCGATCGTTTCTGTCAACGTTCCGATCTGATTTACTTTAACTAATATAGCGTTTCCAGCATTCATACTAATACCTTTCAGAAATCTAGATGGATTTGTTACGAATAAGTCATCTCCTACAATAAGTACTCTATCACCTATTTCTCGTGTTATTATTGAAAAACCTTCGAAATCTTCTTCATTCAATGGATCTTCAATACTAACGATAGGATATTGTTCAATCAATTGTTTATAGTAATCTATTAACTCATCTCTACTAAGCTCTAATCCATCAATTCTATAAACTTTTTTCTCAATATCGTATAGTTGAGAAGAAGCAGCATCAATAGCTAGAGCAATATCTTCACCCTCTTTATATCCAGCTCTCTTAATAGCTTCAATTATAGAATCAATTGCTTCAACAGTTTTACTCATAGGTGGAGCAAATCCGCCTTCATCTCCGACATTTACAGCTATTGCACCATATTTTTCTTTCAAAACTTTTTTAAGCTCATGGTAAACCTCGACACTAGCTCTCAATGCTTCAGAGAAAGTATTGAAACCACCTGGCACGATCATGAATTCTTGAAAATCTAGATTATTACCAGCATGAACACCTCCATTTATTATATTAAGCATGGGTACGGGCATCGTAACAGCATTCACACCTCCAATGTAGATGAATAAGGGTAATTCATATGTTGATGCAGCTGCTTTAGCTACAGCTAGACTAGTTGCTACTACTGCATTTCCACCTAGTTTGCTTTTATTTGAAGTACCATCAATTTGAATCAATTTATAATCAATCTCTCTCTGTTTACGAGAATCTGTATCAATGATCGCTGGTGCTATTACTTTATTAACATTATCTATTGCTTTATTAACACCTTTACCGTGAAATCTCGTATCACCATCTCTCAACTCTAATGCTTCATATTTTCCGGTTGAAGCACCGCTGGGAGCGTATGCGACGCCAACTCCAAGACCATTAGTCACTACTCTAACAGCAACTGTTGGATAACCTCTTGAATCGATAACCATATATCCCTTAACACTTTTTATTTTAAACAACTCTTCATAAATATAAGTATTGATAGTGTATTCAAACAATTCAAACCACTCTTATAATCTGGTGTTTAAGTATTGATTCAATATATACTAATATTGATATTTATGGGATTAATATGGATAATTATGACAACTTGGTTTAGAGATAGAATTAAAAAACTATGGTTATATACACTATTCCCTCTGGTAATATATAGTATTCCTATAATTTACATAGCTAGTAGAATGAATTTATTAACACAATATTTGGTATTGACAGCTTTGTTAATCATATACTCATACTATACTATGAAGTTAATTAAAGAAATTAGTTTAAAAGACGTTTTATTTATACCAATACTTATTATCATACTACTAATAGTATCAATAATTGTAACGAATACAACCGGCAACGGTGGTTATTAATGAGTAAACAAAACATTAAATGTCCTAAATGTGGTTCAACAGAAGTAGATGTTGTAAAAACATGGCAATTAACATCACCAATCCCGGATAAATACGGGAGAATAACTGTCACTGTTATGGGTAGTATTGTTTGTAAAACATGTAATCACTCTTGGAGAAGTGTTTTGAGTAAAATAAAGATTGGCGATAAAGGAATAGCTATTAATGATAAAGAAATAGCGGAAGAAGAAGGTAAAAGAAGAGTTAAAGAAATTGTAATAGATATTGATGATATTCTCAGAGAAAACGAGGAGGAGTAGTTTGAAAACATTGATTAAACAATTTTATTCAAAACTAGTTTTGATGAAAAACAGTAGTTTTTTTAAAACAATATTACTAATATTGATCATAATTATTGGTTTAAATTTGAAAAACATACTTGTATCATTTACTGGAACCGATGTACCTATAGCTGTTGTCCGTGGAAGCAGTATGTATCCATTACTGAGAGAAGGAGATATTGTTTTTTCATATAAACCTAAACCAGATCAGATAAAAGAAGGGGATATTATTATATACGAAAGTATTGTACATAATAGACTTATAATACATCGCGTTGTTGAAGTGAGAATTATAAATAATAACTACTATTATCAAACAAAAGGAGATAATAATTTCGATAGAGATTACAGAGAATTCACGGGTCCGGGTAGAGCGGGAATTCCATACGATCGTGTTAAAGGAGTTGTCATTTCAATAGACAAAACTATTTTTAAAATACCGTATCTAGGATATTTATCAATATGGAGAGATTATTTAATTTCATTGTTCAAAAAAGATCTTCAACTACATTTACTGAATATTATCAAGTATATTTAAAACCTCTTTAATCCACCTACCTGTTGAATTCAATCTCTTTAAAATACTAATGTATTGTTTATAATCAACTCTCTCTCTATTTTTCCAAACAAGATATTGTTTCTTAATCTCTTCAAAAGCTAAGTAATGATATTTACATAGATTACGATTATACACCTCTCTATTGCACAATATGCATTTATTTTTCGTTTTCAATAAACCCAGTCTAAGACAAAGTAATTGACCGAGCTCTATTTTTTTATCATCGAATCTACTCAATAGTTTTTTTATCGTATTACGAGCTTCCTCAATAACCTCGTTTCTATTTTTAAAACCATTACGTATCTTCTCCATTTCTTTCTCAAAAAACCTCGTTAACTCAACACTAGTTAATTCAGGAAAGTATTCTGATAATACTTCAATAACTCCTAAACCTATATCTGTAGCTTCAGCACCTCTACTCGTGTTTCTCAAATACTTGCGTTTAAACAGTAATTCAATGATTCTGGCACGCGTAGATTCCGTACCTATTTCCACACTCTCCATCCATTTCAACAGTTTTATCTTAGATATTCTCTCAGGCGGTTTTGTAAAAATTCTCTTAAACTCAGCGTTTGAAACAATTACTCTCTCTCCTACACGGAATTTAGGAATAATCCTCTCTTCTATAGTTATAAAAGGATAATACTTCAACCAGCCTTGAATAATTACTTTTTGACCACTTGTTTGAAAAACAAGCTTATAGCTATCACTATGTTTGAAAACAACATGTCTACGTTCAACAACTGCTTTGGAAGCGAAAGCTGCTAAAAACCTTCTAGTTATTAAATCATATATTTTCCACTCATCTACACTAAGATTCGAAGGTATATTACCAGTCGGATAGATCGCTGGATGAGCCGGATCTTCTTTAACACCCTGAACTGGTTTTAAATAACCATGTGTTTCAGTTAATAGTTCTCTCACCAAGTTTCTATATCTATCTATTTTACCCAAACTCTCCACAATAACTCTATAGTTAATACTAGGTGGTAGTTTCTGACTATTAGTTCTCGGATAGCTTATTAACGCTTCTAAATATAGTTTTTCAGCAATACTCTGTGTTTTATATGGACTAAATCCATATATTCTAGCTGCTTCACTCTGTAAATCACCTAGATTAAATGCAGGTAGTGGATTGTAATTAACTACTTCCTCTCTATAATCAGTGACTAATAGTAATTTATCCGTATTAAGTATTTTAATTAAATTCTCTGCTTCATCTCGTGTCTCTATAGTAGAACCAGCGTAATCCAATCTAAACTCTTTCCCATCTTTAATTATTGTTACAGATAATGTGTATTGAGGTATTGGTATGAATAAATTGCGAGATATATTATTATCAACAACGTATTTAAGAGTAGGTGTTTGAACACGTCCAGCACTTAACACTATCTTCTTGTTACTAACTTCTCTAACAGCATTCATTAAAGCTCTACTTATGTTAATACCCCATAACCAATCTAATTCATGTCTACATAAACCAGCTTCAATCATCTCCCAATCAAGTCTATTGAGTCTTCTAAAAGACTCTCTCAACTCTTCATACGCTAGACTCGAAAATTTAGCTCTAAAACTCTTTTCAATATTTCCATGGAATTTTATGATCAAATAACCTATCACAGAACCTTCAATATCGTAATCACACGCATTGACATAGTAATCTGCTTCACTACAAAGCTTCTCAATTGTTTTCAGAAAATAATAAGTATGCTTAGCGTTTCTATCTATTTCATAAATAGGTTTCCAATCATATTCGAAAACAGGGTAACCGGAGATACTAGTATCTAAACCATATAAGTGACCAGCAGCAGGAACAATATAGATATGTGAATAACCAGTATTTATCACGTAATATGGAACTCCATATAATTTGTAAACATTGTATTTCGGTGATAAAGCTGGAGCTATTTTACTAGCTGCTTTAGGTTTCTCAGCTATGATAACAATCTTCCCTTTTAAATCCCAAATACTAATTTCTTTAGCAAAACCCGTTTTCTCCATTTTTTTATCAAATCTTAGTTTCTTAATCCAATCATCTATTTTAAAACTAGTTATATAAACCACCATTTGATGAATATTCTTTCAACAATTCTCTGTTTATATAGGTATTGGAGTTGTTAACGTTAAAAGCAATAGGTAAACATACATGTACTTATAGGTTTTAATATGGGAAACTTGATTAGCCGGCCCTGGATGGGGTTTTCTACCGAATATTATTTTAAATACTGTTAGAATAAATGTTAGAAACACGTAATACATATATGCTGGTTTATTAAATATGAACAGTATAATACCGGCTAGAAGCGTCGTAACTATAATCACGTAACTTAGGTTTTCATAAATTCTTTCTGAAACATATGATCTAACTACATGACCACCATCTAATTGACCAATTGGAATAAGATTCAGAAAAGTAACCAATAATATTATGAAAGATGCTATTAATAAAGGATGAGCTAAGATCGTATAACCTTCTTCCACTTTAATGAACAATAGCATTAATTGTAAAACAAGTGGAAGAAAACTAATCTCCTCTAATTCAGCAACTCTTTCTACACGAACATGTGGTGAAATCAACAATCCAAATATGCCGATAAATAAACCAATAGTGAAACTAATTAATGGTCCGGATAAACCGATTCTAGCTAGTGAATTTCTATTCGGAGGTATGTTTCTCATAGTTATTACAGCACCAAGTGTTCCGATAAAACCCAACTGTATCGGAGGAGCTGGTATGAAGAAAGGTCCATCAACAACAATACCATCTCTTCTCGATACTTTTAAATGACCGTATTCGTGAAAACCCAATGCTATTAGAAATAAAAACGTGTAAACAATACTCCATGTTAATATTACAAAACTATTCTCTATATCGAGAAACTTGTAGAAAGACTCTGTTAAACCATAACCTGTTAGAAAAACAGTTAAAACTGTTAATAATATTAGTAGTTTTTTAATCACTGAACTAGTATTATTCCTTTTAATAGGTATTAATCTAATAACTGGTTCAACACTACGTATCTGTATTGGAAAATAACTATGTTTATTAACAAGAAAAACATATATTGCATTGAAATACTCTTCAGCTAAGTATTTATCAAGATGTATTTCATATATTAAACCGATTCTCGGAGCTACGAATGTTTCAATACGTTGAATGGAGACTCCAGCTTTCAAGAATAGTTCTGAGATATCTTCTATTATCTTCTGAGAGTAATTTATTGACTGGAAGTAACTCGAATCCTCCACCAGGTTTCACTCTCTTAATAGTAATAGGTAAAACATTTTTTAATAACTCAATTATAGCTATTGCTACAGGATCTTTAACATTTATCTCACTTGTATCAACTAAAGGCGGAGCACCTAATGCTAATTGCAAAGCTCTAGCACTAACTATACGAGCCAGTTCAAATCTAGTTAATTTCCTAAACCAAACACTTGTGTAAATATCTGTACTCAAAATATAACCCATTTCAATATGTTCAGAAATACTAGACAAAATAATATATGGTTAAAAAACTTTTTTATATTATTAAATCAGAGACCTAATCTAACTCTGGGGTTGACTCAGTTCCTTTCTTTTCCTTCTCTTTCTCTTTCTTCAATGGACTAGCCGAAATTATATCATCTATTTTCAATATCGTAGTTGCTGCTTCGGTAGCACTCTTTAAAATATTTAATTTAACTAATAAGGGGTCTACAACATTTATTTCAACAATATCGTCAACAGTTTTACCATTAATAACATCTATACCAGCATTTATTTTACCTTCACTATGTAATTGTCTTAGTTTCACTAACGTATCTAATGGATCCATACCAGCTGTCTCAGCTAATATCACCGGTATTTCTTCTAAAGCATTAGCAAATGCTTCAATAGCTAATTGTTCTTTACCACCTATTTTTGAAGCAAAATCTCTAAGTTTCATAGCTAACTCTACTTCAATAGCACCACCGCCTGGAACAACCTTGGGCGTTCTCAACACGTTTCTCAACACGTTTAAAGCATCTTTAATAGATCTCTCGACTTCGTCGACAACCATATCGTTAGCTCCACGTATTAATATTGTAACCGATTTCGGATTCTTACATCCTTCTACGAAAACCATTTTATCATTACCAACTTTTCTTTCCTCAACTAATGCTGCTTCACCTAGATCTTTTGGAGTCAGATCTCTAATACTACTAACAATTCTACCGCCTGTTGCTCTCTCTAATTTCTCCATATCAGATCTCTTAACTCTTCTAACAGCTAGTATACCTTTCTTAGCTAGAAAATGTTGAGCAACCTCGTCAATACCCTTCTGACATATAACAACATTAGCACCAGTCTCAGCAATCTTATCAACCATTTCTTTCAAAATCTTAGCCTCTTCGTCGAGAAAAGCTTTCATCAACTCTGGGCTTGTTATGTTTATTTTAGCAGATATCTCTGGTTTCTCAACTTCAAGTGGACAATCAAGCAATGCTATTTTAGCATTTTCAACTCTCCTAGGCATACCGGGATGAACTATTTCTTTATCTAAGACAATACCATATATCAACTGTGTATCAGCAACATGTCCACCCTTCTTTTTCTCCAGTTTAACGTCATCAACTTTGAAATCATATGTACCGTCTGGTCTTCTCTCTGCAACAGTTATTGCAGCATCTATTGTCAATTCAATGATCTTATCAGCTACACCTCCTCTACCAACGTATTTACTCGCTATCGCTGTATTAACAACTTTTCTCAAAATACTCCTATCATCTGGTTTAACAGTTGTAGCTATTTCATTAAGTATACGAATAGCCTCATTCATAGCTTTCGTATAGCCTTCAATAATAATAGTTGGATGAATATTCTGTTCAAGAAGTTCCTCAGCTTTCTCTAGTAAAACACCAGCTAATACAACAGCACTAGTTGTTCCATCACCAACTTCAGCATCCTGAGCTTTAGCTACTTCAACGAGAAGCTTAGCAGCAGGATGTTGAACCTCCATTTCTTTAACAATAGTTGCACCATCATTAGTAACAGTAATGTCTCCAAAACTATCTACAAGCATTTTATCCAAACCACGCGGACCCAAACTTGATTTCAAAACTTCAGCTAAAGCTCTAGCAGCCATTATATTAGCTCTTAAAGCATCTCTACCAACAGTTCTCTGAGTACCTTCTTTAAGAATCAATACAGGAACTCCATATAGAGCCATATAAATCACCTATTTATCTTCAATACAAATTCTACATTACAATACCATATCCAATAGATTAAACCACTTCTATATAAACTTTTCTAATCAAAAACTATATCCTATAATTAACATTGTTTTCTCTCAGAACAGATCTAATACTTCTTCTCAAAACAAATATATCAAGATCAAGGTCGCCGAATAAATCATATTGTTCAAAAACAAGTTTACCTCCAATAAATACTCTTATACATCGTTTATGCTGTAAATCGCTTACTAGTTCATTATAATTACTCGTATCAACATGAAGAACAAGTATTCGAGAATCAACGTATTTAGATAACTCTGTGAAAACTTTATTAAAAAACTTCCCCTCTTCAGAATCGAGATCGAAATATCCAATGATAACAATATCGTTAGCTTTAATAGCTCTAATAAACTCCTCTCTACTGCTAATACTAAGCATTAGATTCTACACCAATCTCTTCAATATATTTATTTAAAACAGTAAGCGCTTTATAAGTTTCTTTGATAATATCTAGAAAAGCTTTGTTAACAACCTTATCGTTATTAAAAACCGTTCTATAGTATCCATTAATAGCACAGTACATGATTCTACCCAATCTCTTTCTAATAAACTGCATATCATTAAACTCATTAGACAATTCATTCACCCAGTGAATTCATATATCTAACTCTCTACTACTCAATTCTCTATTAATCAATACGTAATCACTACTTCTTAAATAAATCTGAAAATAAATCTTCTTCTCAAATACAAGTTTATGACCAAACCTCGGGTTAAAAACACCTTTATCAGTTATTAATACAAACCCTAGATTCATAACATCTCTCAATTCAGCAACACTAGCTTCTTCAACATATATTCTAAACTTGTTTTCAAAATCAAGCTCTCTCCTAACATAATCCTCGTTTACAACAAAACCACATACTTGGCAAGAATAATCAGACATAATTGATCTAAAGCCACATTTAGGACATTTAATCGGAGATACTAAACCATATTTCTCCCAAACATATTCTAAATAATTGATCAGATCAATCCTATTCTTCTTTAAAGCAATTTTATATAATTCACTTATATATTCAACAACAGCTCTACCACCATTTACTATAACAAATTCCAACTGCTGATCGTTCAAACTACCTGGATTCGTTAGCAGATGATAAGCTATAATACTATATACTTCACTAGAATACTTCTTAATTTTCTTAAAAACAGCGTCAAGCGTTGGAGTACTAGATGCATCACTATAAAATCTACTCAATATATCAGTAATTATCTTAACACTCTGTTCATCAGTTAAACCCAACGTATCTAAACCAAGAAAACTAGATAATTCACTATACCATTTATTAACAAGTTTATCAATATCTATTTTCCTATAACTAGATTTACTAGTCTTCTTACCAGCTTTTCCTCTAGAAACTCTTTTCTCCAAAACACTTTTTTCATCATCACTATCTTTCTTTCTTCTTCTCGGAATACTACCACCCATTACTATTTAAATAACAAAAATTAAAAGAAGCTTAGTTAATAATTACTGAGAATCAAGTATAACTATATTAGTTCAATATCTACATCATCGTCATCATCATCGATTTCAAAATAATCATCATCAAATTCATCAAGACTATAATTATCTTTCTTAAAGTTTTCATCAATATATTCTGATATCAAATAACTAACAACTAATTTACAAACCCCGGATTCTCTCACAACTTCTCTCAATACTCTTTTAAAATCTTCTTCACTATAAGAACTATTGTTTTCAACAAGCTTCTCAACAATAAATCTCAAAATATGATCATACTCTATTTCCAAATCTATACTGTTCTTATAATATCTCTCTACTATTTCTTCAATCAATGAACCCAAATGGTGATCTACGAGTTCAACTAATTTATTAAACAACGTCATTCTATAACTCAATTCATTCACCAAAACTTTCTCAGCAATTTATCAATAGTTTTAATAACATCCTTATAAACTGATTTTACACAATAGGAGTTAATAAGTATTTTAGTCATGAAAAAGAAAAATATTTAAAAATTAATCGTAATCCAGTTAAGAATAGTTTCAGTTAACACTCTCTCCCCAGTAAATACTGTCAAAACACATTTGCGTTAACACATAGTATTGTTGAAGAAAAATCTCGAAAACAACTATATGTAAGATTTACAATATGATTAAGAAATTAGCGATTAATGAGACAACACGCTTTTAGATTAATACGTATCTATGTAGTTTAAAATACGTTTTGAATGCGAGCGTTAAATTAAGAAAATCGAATATAGTATTGAAATAATATATCTACTATTGATTTGTATTTAATACTTTCTAAAGCAATTGAATGCATTCAATAATATTTTTAAAACAATTATTACTACTCAATTTCAAAAACGATGCTTTACTGAAATAATATGGTTCTGCTTTAGCGTCGAATAACGTGACAACTCTATTACTATGATTAAGTTTATAACCATTTACAGCTTCATGTCCTCTTACAATATACTTAACATTAGCTAGTTTAATCGTAGCATCAGTAATAGCTTCACTAAACTGAACACCAGCTCCTCGAGGTGAATCGATAAAAGGCTTATCAACATACTCCACTGGATCATTCCAAAGTATCTCTTCTATAACTCTATCATCAACAAAGGGTCTACCTATACTAAAAGCTTCTTCAAAAGACTTGTTTACAAGAACTGTAGAAGGTGGACCACCGTGTACGAAAAGTATTTTTCCAGGTATTCTCGCTCCATAAGCTAGTTTCTGGAAAAACCTCAATGTGTAGACATATATTTGATCAGCTAATTCATTAAACTTTGAATATAAATGATTTAACAAATCGTGTGGATATGGTATTAGAAATGGAAGTGGCTCGTGATTCCCCCTTAACAATATTACGTTATTAGGATAATTATTCTTCAACAACAATATTGTCGTAAACAATTCGATTTGCTTACTACCGCGGTCAACATAGTCTCCTAGAAAAAGTATTTTAAAACCACTATTATTCGTTAATCTACCTAGTATTCTATTCTTATCAAGAAATTCGATAAACGTATCGAGATCACCGTGTAAATCTCCTAAAACATATAGTTCGTTATAATCAATAATTTCGTAGAAACCCGGTGGTCTATACTTCACACCAGCAATATTATGAAGTTTCTTCTCAGTCTCAATTATTAGATTTAAAAAATTTTGAGGCTTATTCGCATACTCGTTAACTCTATTTATTAAATCACTTAAATCCAATAATTAAACACCTAAATTATTTGTTTAATCAAATATATATCATACCTCGTTTCACTAAAATATTCATGATTAACTTCGTGTCTCCAATACTTATCTCTATTTATCCAACTATGAATTAATGCTATAACAGGCTCTGTACTTATAAAATTAACCTGATCCACTCCACCAATTATTTCCCTATTGTGCAAAGTATATATAATGTCAATTAATTTACTTAAACTATTTGTATAAACTAATAGAATACTATATTCTAATTTAGTGAGATCTCTAACTATAATTCTCTTCTTAACTAATTTATTACGTAAATGCCTATAGTAGTGATTTCTATACAAACTATCTCTCATCATACTAGTAAGTTCTTTGGAGATAACAACGGATCCTTTTACAGAAATTGGTGGATTATAGTATTTAAACAATGTTTCAGCTAGATATTGATCATACTCATCTATAATATAACTAGAATTAATACAAGAATCATCATTGTAATTAAGCTCTATTTTCGAATTAACGTATTCTTCACGAGGGATCAATGTTTTCTCAACAACACTGCATAAGATCACTCTATAAACATCTTTGTAATTATTTTTATAGAAAGAATAATTCATGTAATGGTCTTCGAAGTAAATCCTTCTATAGATAAAATACGTTGGTTTAGGTATAGGGGAAAAATAAACTGTTAAAGGATGTTTCTTGTAAATTACTGATTCAATAGAAATTCTTTGATTAAACACTAGAATACATACTTCTATCGGATACATTAGTTTATCTAGATAAACGTTATAGTAATCTAGTAACAATCCATTTCGAAACCACGTTGAGATCTTTTTAGATAACGTAGATTGAGGAATACCTATTTCCATAGCTATTTCTCTATTACTATACCCGTTATTTCTTAGATCTGCATATAGCTCCGGGGTAATGTTTATAATCAATTCTAATCCCGTAACAAGTAGAGAAAACTTCATATAATAATCTATTGGATCAGGTATTTTAGTTAAACTAATACTGGAAAATTTATTTAAAATAACTATTGATCAGAACGCTCGTGTTTAATCATCTATCATCAGTGGGATATTCATCACATATTGCTCTGTTAAATGCCTTTCAATCACCGTAATTCTCATTTCCGGGAGTACTCTTCATCGCTAATTAAAATTATTACCCAAAATACTCATATAGTTTTTTCCTCACTATATCGGCAACTATCTTCCCATCAACTCTACCTCTAGCTATTTTCATCACTTCACCCATAACTATATTGAATGCTCTATCTCTTTTCTCTAATAACCTCTCTTTACTTTCTTCAATAATCTTAGCTATAATTTTCTCTAAATCATCTATACTAATACTTAATAAATTCTTCTCTCTAGCAATCTCGATCGCTTTCTTATCAGGGTTTTTAGCTAACTCAGCTAGTATTTCAGGTATTGCTTCTTTAGCTACTTTATTCTCGGCAACGAGTTGAATTGTTTCTTCAATATGGTGATCATCTATATTCTCGACCGGAATGTTTTCTTTTCTAAGCATTCTCAAAGTATTCGTTATCGTAGATGCTATTATAGATGGAGATACTTTATCTCTATATTTTACAACAAGTTTTTCGAATAAATCTAATCTAATATCGTTTAAAACAGTACTAGCTAACTCAGGGCTTAAACCATATTCTTCTACAAATCTCTTATACTTTATATCAAAGGATTCGGGAACGTATTTATCAGCCTCTATTAATAAATCATTCGTAATCTCTAATGGAGGAATATCTGTTTCAGGATACATTCTAGCACCACTAGGTCTAGGTCTCATATACTTAGTTGTCCCATCTGGATTAGCTGCTCTCGTTTCCTCCGGAACACCGTAAAATGCTTGACGAATTCTATCAACAATTACTTTAAATGCTTCTAAAGCTTTCTCATATTGCTCTGCGACTATTATTATAGCATCTCTCTCAGGATCTCCTCCTAGTTCTCTATATAGTTCATTAACTTCATCCTGTGTAATCCCATAACCCGGTAATTCATCGGTATGGAATAAACCGCTAATACCACTCCATACTCTCGCATAGTCAGCTAATTCCGTTCCAAACCTACGATTAGGCTGTAGTTCTAAACCAAGTAATCCTTTAAAACCAGTTAGGAGAATCGCGTAGACATTTTTTGACTCATCGATAGCTTTACGTAATATCTTAGACTTAGTGTTTAAAAAGATCTTTGTCACATCTCTAATATCAAGTCTAATATCACTTGGTTTAAGACCTCTTCTATACAACTCGTTTTTAATCCAAATTAATTTCTCTTGTCTCATTACTTCATATTCAATAACTTTAGATATCAAGTATAGATGTTGAACACCTTTAATCTCTACTTTAGCACCATTTTTAATAGAAACATTTAAATCCTGTCTAATAGTACCTAATCCTCTCTTAGCTCTACCCGTCAATCTAACTAACTGCCCGATTTTATAAGCAACTCTTTCAGCTTGTTCAGGACTAGTTATATCAGGCGAAGTAGTTATTTCGAGTAAAGGTATACCTAATCTATCTAGTTTATACTCAACAACATTTCCACTCTCACTAATCTTTCTAGCAGCATCCTCTTCGAGACATAGCGTTTCAATACCTATTCTCTTATCACCATCTATTAAATATCCATTCATAGCAATAATTGCTGTTCTCTGAAAACCAGTTGTATTACTACCGTCAATAACTATTTTCCTCATAACATGTATTTCATCTGGAATACTCATATTAAGAGCTTTAGCAATAGCTAAAGCAATAACAAGAGCTTCTCTATTAATTTCGTGAGGAGGCTCTTCATCGGATTCGACAAGACAAGTTGATTGAAGAGGCGCTTTATATAGAAAACTTCTTTTACGTTTCCACTCGAAAAGAGCTGCAACATCTACTTCACCTAATTCGCTCTGAGCCGGTCTTAACTCTCTTTCAAAAACCGCTTCAACACCTGTATCATCTAATTTCGCTGGACAATTACAGAATAGTTTATGAACAGTATCTAGTTGAATATGGATTTCTAACCCAACTCTAAGACCTAATTCACTATAATCATTTTTCACTTAAAACACCCATTTCGGATATAGATCTATTGTTAAACGAGTATTTATTTCACCAACAATATTACTCTGTATTAAATAAGCTACTTCACGTAGATCTCTTGTTCTAGAACCTAGAATCCACGATAGTTTTACAAATGCAGCCTCGGGTAACATATCTTGACCAGGTATAACACCTGCTTCAATTAGTCTTCTACCAGTACTATATACATTCATATTTACTCTACCGAATAAACACTGAGTAGTCATTACAACAGGTATTTCTTCTTCAACAGCTCTTTTAACAGTATTTATTAATCTTTCACTAACATGACCTAAACCAGACCCGACGATAACTAAACCATGATATTTCTTATCTATAAAGTATTCTATTAAATCAGTATCTAAACCAGGGTAGAAGTATATTAATGCAACACGGTTGTCAAACTTGTTTTCCAACACGGGTTCTTTATCTTTATTTCTGAATTCATAAATATTGTTATTAATCACTTTAATCTCTCTCTTATACGGATATATTATTGCTAAAGGTCTATCATTTATTGATTGAAAAGCATCTCTTCTACTACTATGCATTTTCCTCGATTTAACACCACGATGTGCTAAAGCATATGTATCACTAGTTTCACCATGCATGACAATAACTGATTCAGAAAAAGGCGATTTAGATGCCGCTATGAAAGCTGATAATAGGTTTAAAGCTGAATCAGTACTAGGTCTATCACTACTTCTCTGAGAACCTACGAAAACAACCGGTACCGGTTTGTTTCTAATAGCGAAAGCTATAGCTGAAGCTGTATAAGCCATGAAATCAGTACCGTGAGCGACAACTACTCCATCAACACCATTAACCATCTCTTTATAAATTTCTCGAGAAATATATTCCCAGTGACTACTCTCAATATTCTCTGAGAAAACATTCATTATTTCACGCGCATTAATGTAAGCTATATCTCCAATCTCCGGTATCCACTCTAGTATTTCATCAACACTGAGTGCTGGCTTAACAGCACCGGTTTCATAATCAACTTTAGATACAATTGTACCACCAGTACTCAGCAACGATACACGAGGCAGGTTTTCGTTTTGAAGTTTAACAATCAATTCTCCACGACGAGTTTTTTTAAAAGATTCTTTTGTTTTTTCAATTAATTCAATAGAAGTATTTTCATCAATTCTAATACCGATATTGTATCCATTATCTAGTTTAATAACAATAATCGGTTTATCACTATATAATTCGCTTCTAGGCATTAATAATCCAGTATAAACAACATTATTCTTCTTGATAACTATTCTATCGCCAATACTTATATTCTTCTCTCTCAATATATCGGCGATCAGACCGCTATAACCATATACAGTATTGCTCAAATTGAACACCTAAATAAGTGTAGTAAATAGTGATATTATAAATTTATCAAAAAGATAATATTAGTTAGAGAAAGAAAACGAATGTTTAAACTAAAACTGCACTGCTGTTTGTTGCTCAACAGTTTTCATAACTCTACGTACGTACTCTAATCTATTTCTAACACGTGGTGGTTTATTCTTTTTCGGTTTAGGAGGTATTTTAGGAGTCTGACTCCTAACTTTACCGGCTTTAGTCAATGAACCATGACTAGGCATAATGTATCACTTTAGTAATCAATATATTCAATATTTATAAAATATTTTAGAGATATTTAAATAATTAGTGTATTGTTTAAACGGTGTATCGTGATGAAGAAAGCGTATTTGGCTGAATCAGTTATAGGAATATTCGTTTTCAACGATAACGGAGATTTGATAACTAAATCGCTTGCACCTTTTGATCTAGATAATAATGTAGAGTATTTACTAGCACTCGAAAGAGGAGATGAAACACAACAGATTAGAGAAATCTTAGAGTATTTGAAGAAAGAAGGTTACGATACAGTTGTAGTTGAAAGTGAGACTACTGGTAAAATCGTTTCTAACTATGGTTTGAAACCAATTATTGAACCTAATCATTTAGGTATGATTAAACTACGTGAAAAACTAGTTGAATTCGCTATTGAAAACAATTTCGCTAAAGATTCAAACGAATTCTATAGAAAACTACATGATATAATGCTTGAACTAACGAGAAGAAAATTGAGAAAAGAAGCTGCTAAGAGAGATCTACTAGCTGTTCAAGCTATTAGAGCTATTGATGATATTGATAAAACAATAAATCTATATATGGCTAGATTACGTGAATGGTATAGTATACATTTCCCAGAACTAGACGATCTTGTTAAAGAACACGAAGAATATGCTAAACTAGTTTACGAGATTGGACATAGAAGTAACTATACGGTAGATAAGATAGTAGAACTTGGTTTTTCAAGAGAATTAGCTGAGAAAATAGTTAATTCAGCAAACAATAGTATTGGAGCAGAACTCAGTGATTTTGATATCGAGTATATAAAAACGCTTGCAGGTATTATAATCGACCTTTATAATTTGAGGAGAACTCTTGACAACTACATAGATGCTGTTATGAAAGAAGTAGCTCCGAATGTTACAGCATTAGTTGGTTCTAAACTAGGCGCTAGACTACTGAGTTTAGCCGGAGACTTAGAGACTCTAGCTAAACTACCGGCAAGCACTATACAAGTACTGGGTGCTGAGAAAGCATTATTCAGAGCACTGAGAACAGGAGGTAAACCACCAAAACACGGTGTTATATTCCAGTATCCAGCTATACATAAAAGTCCGAGATGGCAAAGAGGGAAGATCGCTAGAGCACTTGCTGCTAAACTAGCTATTGCTGCTAAAATTGATTTCTTTACAGGTAGGTTTACTGGTGATAAATTAGTTAAAGAACTCGAGAAGAGAATTGAAGAGATTAAACAACTTTATCCAAAACCACCGCCACGTAAGGAAACACCTAGGGAGTTTAAGAGAAAGGGGAAGAAGAGTGAAGGATAATAATTACTATGTATTGTTTAATTAATAGTTTGAAGGTGGTATTAATTGTCTCAAGTAATTAGTGTTAAGCCTCATGAAAAATACTATGGAGTCTACGTAGTTGAACTAGAAGATGGTAGTATTAGATTAGCTACAGTCAACCTTGTGCCGGGTCATAGAGTTTATGGTGAAAGATTGTTTAAATGGAGAGATGTAGAGTATAGAGAATGGAATATGTATAGGAGTAAATTAGCTGGAGCATTAGCTAATGGTCTAGCAGATCAACCTATTAGAAGCGGAGATAGAGTACTATACCTAGGTGCAGCGACAGGTACTACGGCAAGCCATGTTTCAGATATCGTTGGATACAGCGGTAGAGTATATGCTGTAGAGTTTGCACCACGTGTTATGAGAGAATTTCTATTAGTAGCTGATATTAGGAAAAACTTGTATCCAATACTAGCTGATGCGCGTAAACCATATGACTATAGACATATCGTTGAAAACGTTGATGGAATATATGCCGATATTGCTCAACCGGATCAAGCATCAATAGTTGCTAGCAATGCTGAGTATTATTTGAGAGAAAACGGTTACTTACTATTAGCTATTAAAGCTAGAAGTATTGATGTTACTAAAGAACCTAGTGAAGTATATAAAAGGGAAATAGATACGTTGAAACAAAATGGTTTCGAAATAATAGACGTTGTTCATCTAGAGCCGTATGATAAAGACCATGCAATGGTCTACGCTAGATATAGTAGAAAGAAATAATTCTCAATATAAACATAAATAATTTTAACTAAACTATAGGGATTAATATGGGGGAAAGAGAGTCTTTAGATTATTTTTTAAACGAAGTATTTAAATTACTGAAGAAAGCGGGTTTCACAGTAAATGCAATCTCTTATCCTAAAGATAAGAGATCGGTTGATTTAATAGGATCTAGGAATAAAACAAAAGTTGTTTTAAAAATAACTCTAGATACTAAGGATCTAAGTAGAGTGGAGTTTAGTGATTTAAAGAAAATATCTAAAGCATTTAGAGCATCGCCTCTGATAATATCTGAAAGAGATGAGAATGAAAAACTAGAGAAAGATCTCGTTGTTAAATCGAAAGGTATAAACGTTGTATCCATTGAACTGCTACAAAGCTATTTACTACGTGGCGAGAAACCTATTGTTTATAAACTACGTGGAAATTTACTTGTAAAAATAGATCCTGTTAAATTCCGTGAGATAAGGTTACAACATGGTTATAGTTTAGGAGAGTTAGCTGAGAAGATAGGTGTTTCTAGAAAAGCTATCTATGAGTATGAACGTGGTCAAATAGCTATATCTGTAGATAGAGCTATTAGAATAACTGAAATACTAGGTGAAGATATTCTTAAACCAATAGAAATACTCGATTTCGATGAAGAAGAATATGATATAGATAGTGATATACGGAGTAAGAATATTGTCAGTAAGATTATCAGCGAAATATGTAGTGAAATAAATATTAGTGAATGTTTACTATACAAATTAGGGAAAACGCCGATCGATTATATATTGAAAATTGGAGGCAAAAACTATTCAATAATATTTGAAACAAATGATTTCAACGAGAAAATTGGTAATGCTTTGAAAATAACCACTATATTGAATTCAAGAGAGATCATTGTTAGACAGCCAAGTGAACTTCTTGAATTAAAGAAGGAGATTTCATAAACACAGGTATGTAGTTATGATAAAATACGTTATCACAGGGAAACCTGGTGTTGGTAAATCAACGTTATTTAACAATATTGTGAAAAAGCTTGTTGAGAATAAAGTAATTGTAGGCGGTATTAAAACACCAGAGGTAAGAGATGAACGTGGATTTAGAATTGGTTTTAAAATAGTTGATCTAATAACAGGTAGAGAAGCGTGGCTAGCTAGAGTTAATTACAATTCTAATATATATGTCGGCAAATACGGTATTGTCGTTAATGAAGCTCGAGATTTGATAGTAAATGCTTTGGAGAGAGCGATTAATGAATCAAATGTTATAGGTATTGATGAAATCGGGCCGATGGAGCTGAAAATAGGTGTTTTCAGAGATTATTTATTGAAAATCCTTGAATTAAATAAACCATTAATATTAGTTGTTCACTATAGATTAAACGATCCCGTTATATTGAGTAAACTCTCTAATAGTAAGAGATTCGAACTAACTTATAGTAATCGAGAAATTCTCAATAAAGAACTTCCGTATAAAATTCTTATTGAAATAACAAGTATGTTAAAATAAATTAAACGCGTTGTTTAAAACGGTGTTTACTCAAGTGTTCGTTAATGCAATATATGAATGGGAGGAAATTGTAACTGAAGGATTAGCTAAAATAATTATTCCTAAAAGAGAACTCTTTCAGAGACCAGACCAGACTTATGAACCTGCTTGGTCCCCCGTATTTTATAATCCATTAATGAAACCGTGTAGAGATTTAACAGTTTTAGTCAACTACAGCTATTTCGGCAATAAATCGTATTTCTTCATAGATTCACTAGCTGGAACAGGTGTTCGCGGAATTAGATTGGGGTTGGAAACAAACGGATATGGTATTATCAATGACGTTGATCCAATAGCTTATTACTACATGTTGAGAAATATTGAGTTGAATAACTTATCTCAACGCGTTCAACCATATATGTGTGAATCTAATGCTTTATTCAACAACTTCACTTTCTCAGGAGTAATTGTTGATTACATAGATATAGACCCATATGGTTCTCCCATACCTTTCATAGATTCGGCTGTAAAAACTCTCGGAAAGAATAGTTTACTCGGAGTTACAGCAACTGATACAGCTCCATTAGTTTGTAGTCATAGACATAAGACTCTTAGAAGATACAATATTGAGTGTATGAAAACTGATTTTGAAAAAGAACTTGGTTTAAGAATACTTATATATAATTTAATAATAAGAAGTGCTTCACAAGATGTTTGTCTTAAACCACTCATTAGTTACTATCATAAACACTATTACAGAGTTTTTTTCGAAACAACAAGAAGCGGTAGCAAAGCTTTTGAAAACGTATCGAAATGTAGAGGATATTTATGGTATTGCCCAAAGACGCTTGAAAGAGGATTTGTTAAAGAAATAAATACTATTGAAAACAATTGTTCAGACGGTGAACAAATAGTCGCGGGTCCACTGTGGATATGTAATTTAGGCGATACTGATTTTTTAAAAAAACTTATTGATAACGTTGAGAAATTTGCAAACTATATTGATTTAAATCTATTGAAACAATTAAAAATACTCTTATATGAATATCGAATTGAACAACCATATATAAGATACGATAAGTTTTTCAGTAAAATCGGTAGAAACATGATTCCAATAGAAGAATTTATAAATATTATTAAAAAACAAGGTTTTGAAGCAAGTAGATCACACTTCGATCCAAGAGGAGTTAGAACAAATGCTCCCGTTAAAATTCTAAGAGAAATTTTTAGTTAATTTTTATTACCAATATTAGATTTTATCCAATTGATTAACCATTGACAATTGCGTGGATCAAAGTATCCTCCTTCATAACAAATACTCGTTATATATGGACAGCTCATACAAGGTATATCTAAGAATCCATCAATAGATATCGGTGATTTTATAATTCTTTCTTTATCTTCAATTAATTCATCAAGTTTTTTCTTAATAACGATCACTCTATACGTCTTCCTATTGTTAATCATTATTGGTTCTCTTTTAATTAGTTTTAATTTCTCAAGTTTTTTCAAAGATCTCATCACACTTTGATTACTAATACCGAGCTCTTCACTAATAAGATCTTGTTGAATCCCATTACTCAGTTTTTTCAAGAGATATCTATAGATTTTTCTATCAGTCTCAGTTAGTTTCTCAACCAATATATTGGCACCACAGCAGAAACCACTAGAGTTTAATCCAATTATTTCTTAGTTATAAAGAATATTTATTTTTTTTACTAAACAGTGTTTTAGAAATTAAAACTTTCATAGAAATTTTAAAATATTTGTTTATTACGATAAGAATCACATGTAAATTGTAATATCCATGTTTGAAACCATATCACTATATCTATTCCTTATACTTACATCGGATACACCTACTGATTCCGCAACTTGTAGTTGTGTTTTCCTTTCGTTCAATAGAATCGATGATAGATAAACTGCTGCCGCTGCTAATCCAACACATGGTTTTCCAATATTTAATCCAATCTTCCTCGAATTATCAATTAACCTATTAGCAAGTATCTCTACATTATGTGATAAACCTAGTTTATTTACAATTGAAGCTACATAAGATTCGGGATATTCTTTTCTCGATCTCATGTTTAATTGATTAACAATATCGTTTATTTCACGAAGTGCTTTCCAGAAACTTGACGGCTGCAGATCTATTTTCTTAATAAATTGCTTAGAAGACATTGGTAATCCGTGTATTTTACAAGCCATGTAAATAGATGCTAAAGCTAAATTCCTCAACGTCTTAGTCTTGTAGTTTTTGCCTTCAACAGCTTTTCTTAGTAAATAAGCAGCAGTTTCTTCAATATAATTAGGTACTTCAAATGTTTTAGAATACTGATTCATCAATCTAAGAGCTTTTTCAACAATTTTCTGATCTCTACCGACTCTAATAACTTTCTGTACTCTACTAAGTTCACTCCATTTCCGTTTACTCCGGTATGGAATACCTAATGTACCTAATTCTGTGCTACCAATACCTCTATCGTGAACTCTATTAGTGTATGAACCACTAGTTCTCGGCAATGTTTGTTCAAAAGACCTTGTTTCCAAACCATAAAAAACAACTCGTTCGAGAACGGAACCGCATTTACCACAGACGTATATTCCAGAATAACTATCGTATATTATTTCATTAGAATTACAGTATGGACAACAATATGAATCGGAATTCATATCATTAAACACCTATTTCTGTTTTCTAATAAACCCCCTCTCCGAGGCTTTTCCAAATCTCTTCTTCGAAATACGAAAATAAACTACTGAACCAGTATCTAATTGATCGATTACTTCGGGTGAAATCGGTTTAACAACTATATATGGATTGGAAATTTTACCAATAATATCTATCACGGAACCTATTCTTTTCAAATCACTACTGTAAACTTCAGCGCCAACTATGCTTTCTAATTTATCAAAACTTTTCAACAGGGGTTTGACAATTAGTAGCTTACTCCTAGTCTTCAAATATACGTTACCAAGCTTCTTCAAAGATAACAAGCCCCGGAGAGGAGGTCTATGATATGTGTTTTTATATTGAAAACTTGATAAATCATATCACAATTACAGCCTCTAGTTGATTTTTAAGAAATATTACTTATTTTATTTAACTAATTACTTAAAACAATCAATAATACAATTATTTAACAAAAACTAGGAAGTCTTCTGACGATACTCTTTAATCTTCAATGCTATTTCAACAAGCGTTTTCAATTTAGAACCCTTTTTATTAACAACAATTCTCTGAGAAGAACCCCACCATTCACGTGAATATTTCTTATTCTCAACAATGGGTTTTAATCCAATTAACTCCGCTGCTCTAATTATTTCATCAACTCTTGGATTAGGTACCGCGTATTTTAGCGAAACTCTTCTCCCTTCACTTCTTGATCTATTAGAGTCTATATATTGTGGATAAATAACAATTCTACTACCACGATATTCTCTACTCAAAAACATCACTTTTATTTAGTTTTCTCAACCAACACGCCGTTAACTACACCATCTTGACCAGGTCTCGAGGTAATTTTTACTAAACCAATTTCTGTTCTAACAATAGCTCCTTTAGTTAAAATACCCGACCTCTTATACTCAATATTAGCAGGATTATCGACAACTTCGAGAATACGAAGTTTTTTAACAACATTCTCGTTTGGAATATACGTGTTTACATACGCCGACGCAGTAACTCTCACTTTGTAATTACCACCACGAACTCTGATCCTTTCCCTTTCTTCAACACTAGAAACCTTAGTTAACGTAGGAGGTCTACCTAATTCGTGTTTTCTCTTGTCTCTATGTCTTCTCTTTAAACCACCACTAGGTTTTCTAAGATCATTTCCTTGATACCAAGACATTTTAAACACCATTTAATCACATGCTGTGAATAGATTATTAAATAACTTGTTCTTTTTAACATTTCTATTAATAAACTATTAGTTTAAAGAATAACCGTGTATCTT
Organism: Desulfurococcaceae archaeon; assembly: GCA_038897715.1. Taxonomy (GTDB): domain Archaea; phylum Thermoproteota; class Thermoprotei_A; order Sulfolobales; family Desulfurococcaceae; genus JAWAVV01. The sequence continues at coordinate 88,841 of JAWAVV010000001.1, read as the reverse complement.
CAATAAAAACACTATTTATTTAATACTTCAATAGATTACAATGATAGATAATGATAATATAGATTAACGATAATATCATATATAAAGTTGGGAAATCACATATACTGTGTTTTAAAGGTTTTAGATATGCGGTTCATTGAGAAAATTATTTTAATAACTGGTAGTAAACTATCTAAACCATTGTATAAGATATATGAGAAATGGCTATGGCTACAGATTAAAAATGGACCTATGCCTCAACACATAGGTATTATTCCTGACGGTAATCGTAGATGGGCTCGTAAACTAGGTTTACAACCTAGTTTAGGACATATATATGGATATGAGAAGTTAAAAGAAGTTCTTAAATGGATATGGAGTTTAAACATTAAATATGTAACTATTTACGCAATGTCTAGTGAGAACTGTAGATATAGAGATATCAATGAAAGAGAAAGATTATTTGAACTAGCACGCAGAGGTTTAAACGAATTACTGAATATGAAGGATATTCACGAGAAAGAAATTAGAATTAGGATCATTGGAAACTATAGTCTCATTCCAAAAGACATCGTAGAGTTAGCGAAGAAGGTTGAAGAAACAACTAAAAACTATAGTAAATATTATTTAAACATAGCATTATGCTACGGCGGTAGACAAGAGATCATAGATGCTGTTAAAAAAATAGTTAATGAAGTAAAAACTGGTAGGATAAGTATCGACGAAATAGGTGAGGAAACTTTTTCAAAATATCTCTATACAGATAACTGCCCTGATCCCGATTTAATCATTAGAACTAGTGGTGAAGAAAGGATCAGCAATTTCCTGTTATGGCAGTCAGCTTACAGTGAACTATACTTCTGTGAAGCATATTGGCCTGAATTCAGAAAAATAGATTTCTGGAGAGCTATCCGTAGTTATCAATTAAGACAGAGAAGGTTTGGTCGTTGATTTCTTCAATATAATATGATCTAAGATAACGAATAATATTGAGAAGACGATTATCGAAATAATAGCTGAAATAAAAGGTATAAACACATCGTGTTTGAAAATAATCGTGATCAGTTCCTCGCTTTCTAAACTATTTTCTGAAATGACTAGTCTTTGATATAAATTCACAGTAAATATTATGAAAAACACTATCGGTATTAGAAGCAATGCATCTCTCCAAACTAGATATGCTTTATCTTCAATAACTTTATCGAATATTCTACAGACAATTAATAATATAAAACCAGCTATAAATGAGAATAAAGATGTATTCACGATTAGTTTAAACGTAGTAGTGGTTAAACCGAATATTATTGAAATTACAATACTCACACACATGCTGTAAGATATTAAAACAAGAGCTGAGCTATATATTAATCCAAGTATAATTGATTTTCTCGAATAATCAAATGCTTTATCTATGAATCCAAATCCTTTTACAAACAAAATGATACCTATTATCAAAACTATTATCTCCCATAAGTATCTAGTTAAACCTATTACGGTAGTTATAACATATAGAATCATGATTAAACCAGGTATGCCTAGAAAAAACTTCGTATATGGTTGTTCCATAAAAGCTTTCTTCAAATACCTACCTATAAGTAAATATGTTTCTTCAATACCTCTAGATTGTGTAACTATAACTCTATTAACACCAATTACTCTACTAACACTCTGTAGAACTGGAATTATTTGTTCATCATAAGCACCATCGCTGACGAAATATATGTATTCAAAACCGATAGAATTACGTAAGCGTTCTAATTCTTCATATACTTTAATAGCTGAAAAAGAAGTATCGCCATATTTCCCGGTGACAATAGCTATCTCAACATCTCTACCGTTATTCTTGAAGTCATTGTAAATTTTAATAGCTTGAAATATAGCATTTAGATCAGGATTATTTGGATCATTGATTCCTAGGTGAATAGCCGTATTTAAAACATTTTCTATACCTATGATCGGTGTAGATATACCAATTCTACCGAGATCATCATCTAAATCCACGGTTAAAACAAGTATTTTACTACTTTTGTTCTTCAACGAGTTCATCGATATCACTATATAGCAATACTAATTCCTCATATGTTAATCTATCTACACCTTTCTTAACTTTCTCTTCAATTAGTTTACGTTTCTGCTCTACAATATTAGACAGTTTCCTTCTCTCAAATTCTTTAACTAATTTCTCTCTCTCACTGTAATAATTCTTAAGCTTACCGATAATTTCATCTTTCAACTTATTTATTTCATTTAACTTATTCACTCTATTGTTCACTTCATTTGTTAAATCATTTATTTGAGAACTCAATTGAGTAATCTTCTCTCTAATACTCTTTCTAGAATCATCGATACTGTTTATCTCTCTACTAATCTCTTCAATACTCTTCTTCAATTCATCAATTTTCAGTTTAAGACTAGTTAAATAAGCTCTAAGCTCTAAGTACTCGTTCTGCTCTCTACGAGCTTTACGAGCTTTCTCAATGAGAGAATTGAGTCTCTGTATTCTCTTGATAATCTCGTTCTCCTGGTTTAGAGATAATGGTAATGTCTGTAACTTCCACTCAAGATTCTCTATCTCTTCTTCAACAAGTGATATGGGTATTCTGAGATCTCTATCCATTATCTTCAGTTGACTCTTCTTCTCACGTATCAAGTTAAGAATTTCTCTATATTCATTTATTTTCTCCAATCTCTCGTTTCTCAAACTCCTTATTTTTTCAATTAATTCATTTCTTTTATTGTTCAGAGCTCTAAGTTTTTCTCGTTGAATTCTAATTTCTTCTATCAATTTACGTCTACGTGTTTTAAAATCTCTTAACTCGCTTACAATGATCGTTTGCTCTCTATTCAATTCCTGAAGCCTTGTTCTCAACTTAGCTATTTCCTGAACAATTTCATCAATTCTCTTCTCTAGATCAGTGGTTTCTGTATTGTTACTTTCACTCAATTTTCCACCAGTGTTATTGTTTCATTTTAATAATAATTCTTGCATCAGCTACTATAGCTTTATCTGGAAAAGCCATTATTGGATTCAAATCAATAGATTCTATTATTGGTAGATCAATTAATAGTTTTCCAACATTAACTATTATATTAGCTATTGCTTCTTTAGAAACAGGTGGTTGATTTCGATAACCCTCTAGTATTCTCTTTGATTTAATTTCATTTATCATTTCTAAAGCATCTCTGTGATCAATAGGTGCTATTCTGAACGAAACATCTTTAAGAACTTCAACAAATATACCTCCTAAACCAAACATCACAACTGCTCCAAACACGTTGTCTCTCAATCCACCAACGATTACTTCTAAACCATATGGCACCATCTTCTGAACAAGAATGCCTGATATCCTAGCGTTAGGGGCTTTTTTAGAAACATTCTCAAATATCCTGTATGCAGCTTCAACGACAGATTTCTTATCATATAATTCTACGATAACTCCACCAACATCGCTTTTATGTGTAATATCTGGTGAAACTATTTTTAACACAACTGGGTAACCGATTTTCTCAGCAATTTCACCTGCTTCATCAGGTGTTTTAGCTAGATCAGCTTCTGGAACAGGTATATTATAAGCTTTAATTAAAGCATACGCTTCGTGTTCTAATAGTTTATTTCTATTCTCACTAATAGCTTTAGCAACTATATCTTTAGGATTCAACCTACCCCACCTTCATATCTACGTGCTACTCCTCGAGTTAACGAATACTTGAATAAAGCACCTAATGCTCTAGCAGCTCTCTCAGGTGATTCAAATACTGGTATTTCATTATGTTCAAGCATATTTTTAAACTTCTCCGCCTCAGGTCCACCTATGATAACCGTTACTAGTGGTTTATCGTATTTTCTTTTAGCTTCAATTATGTAATTAAACAATTCCCCTCTAATACCAGGTACTTGTGGTAGAGCAACTACGACTACAGCATCAACATCTTCTCTAGGAATTACTTTCTCTAAAACATTAATATACCTCTGATCATCAGTATCGCCTGTTAAATCAATAGGATTGTCTACAATACAGTGTGGTGGCAATATTTTCCTCAATTCTTCTCTCAAATCCGGAGGTGTTCTAGGCATGTATAAGCCTTCACTAGTTAATGCATCTGTAAGCATGACACCAACACCTCCGGCATCGGTTATAACATATACTCTATTACCCTTCATAACGGGCTGTGTTAACAATATTTTAGTTAAATCCATTATATCGTCAAAACTACGTGCTTCAATTAAATTAGCTTGTTTAATAGCTGCTTGATACAATTCATAGCTTCCAGCTAACGCAGCCGTATGACTTGATGCTGCTAAACTACCTCTTTCAGTCTTACCGGCTTTATATATGATGATCGGTTTATTACGAGAAACTTCTCTAGCTTTTTCTATAAATAATTTACCTCTATTCTCTTTCAAACCCTCAATATACATTATAATAACTTTTGTTTTATCATCATTACCTAGGAATTCTATTAGATCAACATCATCTATATCTATTTTATTTCCATAACTAATAGCTCTAGAAACACCAATTCCTCTATAAGCCATCCAATCAAGCAACGCCGATGCGAAAGCACCTGATTGACTAATAAAGCTAATGAAACCACGCGGAGGTCTTTTCATTTTAACATCGGGTAGGAAAAACGTGTCAACACCACTCCAGTTGTCAAAAATACCGATACAGTTTGGACCAATAATTCTGATACCATATTCTCTAGCAATATTTATCACTTCATCTTCAAGTCTAGCACCTTCTTCCGTACCCGTTTCCCTAAACCCTCCCGATATTATTATTACATTTTTAACATTCTTCTCGCCGAGTTCTCTCAAAACACTCGGTATAATTGGAGCAGGAATAGCTATCACTGCTAGATCTATTTCATCCTGAATATCTTTAACAGATTTATAACACTTCAAACCCATTATTTCATCGTAACTCGGATTAACTGGATAAATTTTTCCTTTAAATCTTTTAATAAAATTCTCTATCAACACTCTACCTACTTTACCTTCTTTAGGAGTAGCACCAATTATAGCAACCGATTTGGGGTTAAAGAAAGCCTCTATCAATAATAACACCGTCAGCTAATTGTTAAGCAGTTTTCACAATATTTTCTAATAATACATGTGGATATAAAAACTGTGTGAAAAAACATTACAATCTAGGAGATGGTTCTTCGGTATAGTAATCTTCACCTCCAGCTACAATCCTATTAATATATCCAACAAGCTGGTCAATACCGATCATTTTATAAGCTGATACCGGAACGATATCTATATTAATCAATCTCTCGCTGAGAACTAGTACATCGTCTTCACTCCACAATGCACTAGTTGAAGAATCCTCAATAACCCTAGTAGCTAGTTTCTCGGGTTCATCGTGATAACTAATTATCTCCTCGACAACGCTCTCTGGAACAAGATCTATTTTAGTAAGTACATTTAACTGAGGTAAAGATAGTCTAAACTGAACACTAGCTGATAGAAGTAATGCTGAGAAATAAATAGAAGGTTTCACAGCTTGAACAGCATCTATTAAAAAAAGTATAGTAGACTTCATATCATTTATCAAACTCTTTAATACGAAAGGACCGGTTTCTCTAAAAGCAAATAACTCCATTTGACCAGGTGTATCAAATATAATATAATTTGCTTTATACGAATAGATCTCTTCTCTAATACTATCGATATTCAAAGATAACATATCTATAGCAGCTATTAAAGCACCATTAGGACCTAAACCATACTCCTCCATGAGATCCCTGGCGTTAACGTATTCTCTAACATCCACACTAGGCTTATATGGTAAATTTTCGACAGCTGGATCGAGGTTTACTATAATAACATCCATTTCATTATCAATTAAATAATCCGATAATGCTGCAGATAAAGTTGTTTTACCACTACCAGCAGTTCCCAGTATTACGATAACATATGGCATAGGCGATCACTGTTATTATTTAACTCATTTTATAGAAATTTAAAACCCCAAAATCTTCCTCTAAAATTCAATCTATATCCACATTTTAGACACTTAAAATCATCGCTTAACCTCCATTCAGTAATATAGAAACCAGTTCGTTTAACAACAGGAGATCCACAGTTGGGACAATAGGTATTTTCTAATCTATGACCCCATACATTACCGATATATACGTGTTTTAAACCATGATCGATAGCTATTTTAGCCAATTTATCTAGCGTTGACACCGGCGTTGATTCTAAATCAGTTAATTTGTAATCTGGATGAAATCTTAGTAAATGAAAAGGTGTTTCTTCACCAATATTATCGATTATCCATTTAACTAGTTTTACAAAATCATTCTCCCGATCACCGTATTTGGGAATAACAAGATTTGTTATTTCAATCCACCAGTTATGTCTCTTCATTTCAACTATTGTTTCAAAAATTGGTTCAGGAGATAGTACTCCCATAAATTTCCTGTAGAAATCAATATTACCACATCCTTTGAAATCAACAGTAGCAGCATCAACATATTTAGATATTTCTCTAACAGCTTCGGGAGAAATATATCCATTGGTAACGATTGTGTTAAACAAATTTTTCTTCTTAGCTAATTTAGCCGTATCATACATGAATTCGTAGAATACCGTTGGTTCATTGTAAGTATAGCTAATACCCTGACATCCCGTTTTTAAAGCATATTCAACCACTTCTTCAGGATCGTATAGTTCGCCGTATAATCTATCTCTCCTAGTTTGACTTAAAATCCAATTATCGCAGAATTTACAGTAGAAGTTACAGCCGACAGTTGATATAGAGTAAACTCTCGAACCTGGATTAAAATGCATTAAAGGCTTCTTTTCAATAGGATCCGGGTTTGCCGCAGTAAGCAATCCATATACAATAGTATATAATCTTCCACCATAATTATATCTAACACCACAAGCACCGTAAGCATTGTTTACAATTATACACCTCTTATGGCATAGATTACATTTAACTCTATCATCACCGATATTTACCCAGAACATTGCTAAACGACTACTAGGTCTATTAACAATTTCCTCTGGAGAAAACTTATTCAAACCCATTGACCCGTAGAATTATTAAATGAAACTATGTGTAAATCCCTTTAATTACAATTCTTACGTATTTATCATTAATAGCGTTATCGATATATGTTTTCGAACGAGATTTTGTCGTAACTGGTTTGAGAATTAGTTTTAAGAAAATACCTGTCTCTAGAGATTCTCATTAAAGGTAGTAATCCCATGTTCTCCTCAAAATTCTCTCCATAAACCCCCGTATCTTCTCTATATTAATCAATAGGTTTCTCGGTTTTAAAACAACGTTGTAGAAAACTATAATGAGATTCACATATACTAGAGGTACGAATTGAACGGAGTAGAAACTATATTGTTGTCTATTACCGGCTAACCACAGTAATATGTAGCTAAGTAATAAACCAATTAGTGAAGCTGAAGCATAGTAGTTGCTTCTAATTCTCCTACTAATAGGGTATGTGTAGAGTGCTAGTATTAGTGATACGAGCCAAAGCGGGGTAGAAACCCATAGCAACTATTTTATCTTTATTCGGGTAGTAGTATAGTATGAACCCACCCCTACCCATAAACCAATCCCAGGGATTTGAAGAAACGGGGCATGGTGGTTTAACACATTTAATACTTAAATGCTACTTGATTGCTCCGAAAATCGAGCTCCACATCCATTCCTTTAAATCGAAATACTGTATTAGTGGTATTGATGAAATTATTTGAAAACAAAGTGTTGTAGATATTAGCGATACGATTGCTAGAATAGTTGTTGTGAACAATTCTAGTAAGCTACGTCTCTCCATATACTTACTCGTTAATACATAAATTACTATTGGTAACGCTAGTAGTAATGTATTGATTTTGAATAACGACTCCAATGCTAACGTTAAAATAGCCCATCTTATTTTCCCACACGAAACCATGTATAGCGTTATCGATGTCCATAGATCTACATGAATATCTAGTAGAGCTATACTGGATAATATCCTCATTAATGGGTCTAAACCAGCTATTAATGAAGCTATATTCCCCAACCACGGGTTTCTAGTAAAACGTTTTATTGTGAAGTATATCAATAGATTCGTTAATACACCAGCTATTATCGATGGTATTCTCTAATAAATAGGATTATCTGATCCAAGAGTAATTGCTAAACCTATTAGGTACTTAACTAGAGATGCGTGTTCTAAATTATAGTAATTATTTATATTCGCGTTATCGGAGAGTCTCCAACCCCATATAACATCTATAATTAAACCCCTATTCTTCAACGATTCAACTAGTTTCTTAGCATCAGCTTCACTACTGGTTTCAACATATACAGCATCTAATCTAACGTAACGCGTATCTCTAACAACAATGTTTAAACCAGAATCTAATATTGCTTCAACGAATCCATCCCTATCTATTACCGAGGAGTTATATATTAGTGTTAAACCATAATACGTATTGTTTAAACGTGGTTTAATATTGAAAACCTTATTTAGAATAACTCTCGCACTACTAACGTACAATACTTCATCAGAAACATACCCTTTACCGCCCCTACTCATCTCTACACCATATAATTCGTATGCAGTACTGTAGTATAGATATGCTTGTAAAGTTAGAGTTAAGATTAGTAACGTATATGATACCGTTTTAATACTAATAATTTTCTTTAAAAGATATACGAATCTATCTCTAATCTCCATGTATTGAACCATAACAATACCAATATGGTTTAAACTGGTCGTTATGTTTGAATAAGAAAATACTCTACTTAACAATAACTATAGTATTAATAATTTGGTTTTTATCATTCATAAATCATATGCCGGTAGATGTTCAACGCATAATATTCGGTTATGAATTCCTTAAACAACCTGTATACATGGATATCTATAGCGATGACTACAGATCGATATTCGTACAACCATGTATTAAGGGTTTTTCCGAAAAGTAGTTTAATAACGATAAACTAGTTAAGTACTGTAGTTCTGAAAGAATATTCCCCATACCCTATAGAGATTACTACTATGGTAAGGCTCTATTAACAGGTATTTTATGGTTATTAACAACATCAATACCATTCTTGTTTAACTCGAGTTTCGAATATAGAGTTCTATTCTTCTACACTATTTTCTCACTACTAGTTGCAATATCACTAGTTATCCATGCTCTCCACATATACAAGTTATCGCAGTTACTGGGAGTTCCATCCAAATATAGTTTAATCTCAATAATCTCAATTAGCCTCATAATCTACGCTGTTTATAGTTGGGACTCCATATCTCTAGGTTTCCTAACTCTATTCATATACTACACTATTAAAGAATTTAACGCAAGAGCTCTATTCATGCTTTCATTACTTAGCTCTATGAATCTATATGGTTTAATACTAGTTTCACTCATTCTATACTAGTACCTAGTGTTTAAAGATCACGAAGATTACGGTTCTCTAATAGGTTTTATCCCCGGTTTTAACGACGAGTATATTACTAATCTTATCTCCAGTTTCATTCATTAATCAGATTATGTGGTTTGATAACGCTGTCTGCAACAACTGTATTTTTCTATTCTTAACTAGAGATCCATATAGTGATTTCAACAAACTCTTAATGTTTACTCTATGGTTTTCAACATATTTAGCAATTATTCCATTTAAACCGATTGGGTTACACGGCTGACTGGCTTTAGATACATTGTTTTATTCATAGTATTCACAAATATTTTTCTAATTAAATTAACTCCTCAACAACTCTATACATGTTGCCATACATGCCACTACTATACGTTGGTAGGGGAGGAGAGCATCATTAATACACTATATTATAGATTTGCTTAATTCAGCAATAATACTATTGTGGTTCAGAGATGCTTATTTAAGAAGGGAACTGGCTTTTCTAGGTTCGAAACAAATTCGCACTCCATTGAGTGTGGATTCGCCTACTCAATGGATTGCACAATCTAGAAACATAACGTTACTCATACATATATTTACATTAGCTAAACATACATTAAAACCGAAACAATAGTTAAAAATTAAGATTATGGATTTAGTTAGTTTAGAATAATGAAAGAATAGAGCCGGGGTTGCCTGACCTGGTAGAGCGTCGGCCTGCTAAGCCGGTGGGGACAATCCTGCGCGGGTTCAAATCCCGCCTCCGGCGCCACTCCATATAAACCTTAACAATCCTCCTCTTCACGAGATCAATGTACTTGTTTCGGTGGAAAAGACAATAATCTCTTCTTTCAGTCTTTTTAATTACTACGTAAAACCTTAATTTAACGAAGCCGTCTCGTCCTTGAATGAGTACACACACTTTACGCGGAATTTTCCGCTTTCGAATCTGAGCTATTAAAAAGATTAATTACCGTGTGAGGACTTAGGGTTGCGAGACCATCGCTTCCTCTATTGCTTTCTTGAGTTCGTTCCTGCTCGGAACCCTTCCTGAAAAAACGAGTTTATCGTTCACAACGATGGATGGAGTAATGAGGACTCCGTATCTGTTAGCTTCCTCTGAAAGAACTGAGAGCTTGATTACTTTAACCTTGCCGCTAAACTCCTCGGCTACCTCCTTAGCGACCTTCTCAGCGGCTTTACATTTAGGACAAGGGGGTTCGGTTCCAAAGATCTTAACTATTACTTCCATAAACATCACACTCCGTACGGTATAGTATGTCAACGTCATCATATAAGTTTTCTCGAAAACGGCCCACGATATAAATTAATAAATTTAAAGCAATCCATATCATAAGCCATGAGTAGAATAAGGTAAGGGTTTTAATTAACCTGGAAGTTGAGGTATTCAAGGATTCGGCTGATCCCACGAGATTGCGAATAATAGATTATAAACTAGTAGTAACTCTATGTTTAAAATCTAATTTAATAAATAACTTATCGGTAAAGCAGTTTTACCATGTAGATTAATTTAGCGCAATACCGGGGTGTAGCGATATGTTTTTATGTTTTTATCTCGGAAAAATATTTATTCTCGACTAGTGAGGAACTATGGATTTAAACCAAGTGTTTGCATTAATAGAGGCTGGTCTCAATTCTCTAATCGATTACGTAGCTTATCACGTGGTTACGTGTCTTATCCCAGCGTTTCTACTAGCTGGAGCGATAAGCGTGTTCTTATCGCGCGATGCGATCATCAGATACTTGGGGTTAGAGTCTCGAAAGATTGTTTCCTTCCCTCTAGCAGCCGTCTCAGGCTTTGGATTAGCTGTATGCTCATGTACTGTAATTCCAATAGCTGCAGGTCTCTATAAGCGTGGAAGTGGTGTAGGACCAGCTTTCATATTCCTATGGGTAGCGCCTGCAGCTAATATTTTAGCTCTAACTTATACTGGAGCAATACTTGGATTTGACATGGCTGTAGCAAGAATTGTTGTAGCCTTTGCCACAGCCTTCCTAATTGGGTTTGTAATGACTATTATCTTTAGGAATAATGAAGCATCAAGATCGAAGAAAATCGAGTTGGAGCGTGTTGCTGGGATGAGCATTGTTGTTGGAGGCATAAAGGGTATTGTGCTAATAGCTCTGCTTCTAGTTACTTTTCTGATGCCAAAATACTTGGGAGCAGTACTACCTAACTACCTGAACATTAACCCAAATGAGGATAAGCTATTGATCTACGGATATAAGCTCTTGATTTTCGCAGTACTTTTCGCGATAACAATGAGTTACGCGCTTAAGTTTATCGAGAGAGACCATGTAAGTATATGGATGCACGAAACTCTATGGTTTGTGAGAATGATATTCCCACTTCTATTAGTTGGAGTATTCGTAATAGGAGTGGTAAGCAAGTTATTGCCGGAACCCTGGATACGTGAGTGGCTTGGAGGAAACGGCTTATTGCAGACGTTCATTGCATGCATTATAGGGGCTTTAAGTTATTTTGCTACCTTAACAGAAGCTCCCTTCGTCAGTATGTTAATGAGTTTGGGGATGGGTAAAGCTCCAGCACTTGCGCTTCTCTTAACAGGACCAGGCATGAGCTTACCAAACATGCTGGCAATCATTAGGGTATTTACAGTAAAGAAGGCTGCAGCATATATCTTAATAACGATTACTGTCGCAACATTAACATCCTTCATCGTCGGCAAAATCATGTGGAGTCTCTAATCAGATTTAATAGTCTAGAAACACACACTAACCCATTGTCAAGTCAACAAACGTCTACGAGCAAGCCAACATGGGCTACCCGGTAAAGATCAAGGCTGCCTTCGTATACGCTAGCTCTGTAGAAAACATGGATTAGAGCTATACTCACGATATCGGCAGGGGAGCGGTGGAAATGCTGCACAGCAACCGGCTCATTACAACGTTTAAAGAAAGCGTGAGCATCACTCTCATGGTCGAGGGTTAAAACGCGATTCTCCAACATCCTTCGAGTTCATGGACATAACTATTGAGGCTTCATAGAAGTACCCAAACATGCTGTTTTTCCACTGCTCTGGTTACATGAAATCGCTTTACGTTGTAACATGCTTTACCGACCTCTATCAGGTATATTACCTGAATGGATAAATATCGGGGATTCACACAAAAACGAATAAGATAGGTTATGCGGCGACATATCTAATAACGGAAGTTGTCAGACACACAAACGCTTTTGCCATAGGCGATAGAGAGGTGGGCAAACAACTAGGTAGTGACACATGGTTTATACCGTAATTTTAGCAAATAGTCTATAAGGCAGTAGATCTGTCATTAACAACAAACCAGGACCGTACATACCTATTCTTTCACCAAGATTCAGCAAAACTGCAACAGTCCCCTGATCCCCGGGTATACCAGTACTCCTCCATTTAATTGAATAATCACCTTCTACAATTATCTCTTCATAATCTTCAGCACCAACATATGCGTGAAGCTCTATTCTAATAACTTCTCTATCACCAACATATCCAAGACCATATCCAATAATACCTTTAACAAAACCCTTGTCGATAACAATACCATGACTAGATACTTTATCATCAGCTATAACAGGTTCTTGTTTTTCAATAACATTTGTTAATTCTATACCTAATGCTTCAGATATTAAGTAGATAGATTCAGCGTATCCAACATGACCAGTTAATACACCTTTCTCTAATTTCTCTCTAACATTCTCATACCTATCACCTACACCTATTTTCTTTCTAAAACTAGCTCTCCTCTTACCAGCATCTAAACTCCTAATAGCAACAATTCTCTTAATACTCGTTAAAACCGCAGACAGAGTTATAACTAAAGTATCTAGTACGAAACCTGGATTAACACCAGTACCGAGGATAGAAACCCCTTGTAATCTAGCATATTCGTCTAATTTACGAGCTAAAACAGGATATCTATAATAGGGATAAGCAAGTGTTTCACAAGTAGATATTACGTCAACACCCATATCTATCAATTCTATTAACTGAGGATAAACGGTATCTAGATAAGAAGAAGTAGCATGATATACTACATCAGAATTCACTAAATCCAGTGGATCACTGGATACTTCAACACCGTATTTTCCGCTTAAACCAATTAACTCACCGATATCTTTACCAATAATTGATTTATCAATATCATAGACTCCTACAATGTTATATCCTCTCTCAATAGCATATTTAGCTAATAGTCTACCAATAGAGCCGAAACCATATATACCAATATCCATATTCAACACCATTATAGTATTATTTAAAACAGTGTTGAAAAAATTTATGAGATAAAAATTATTTGATAAACATGGTGTTATTATTGATTATAATCCCTGGACGCAATTATATTGATGAATCAATAGAATTAGCTAAGAAAATTGGAGCAGAAGTATTAAATGTTAAATATAAAGTATTCCCTGATGGAGAAAAATACGTTCGTATAGAGAACTCTGAGAAGATAATGGGAAAACCAGTAATTATCTCGAACACTATGTATCCTTCACAGAACGATTCATTCATAGAAACACTAATGTTAATCAATGCATCTATTAAAGCAAACGCATCGCGAATAGTAGCTTACATACCTTATCTAGCATATAGTAGACAAGACAAGGTATTCTTAACAGGTGAACCAGTATCAGCTGAAATTGTTTTAAAAACACTTTACTATACAGGTATAGATTGTTTAATAACAATAGATATTCATAGTGAACAAGTATTAAAAGAATTAAACAAATGTTTCTATAATATACAAGTTTTCGACATATTATTCAATAATGTTAAACACTTAGTGAACGACCCGATAGTCATTGCTCCAGATAAAGGAGCTTTAAATAGAGCTAAATATCTTGCTGATAAATTTAGTTTACAATACGATTACTTAGTTAAAGAAAGAGATAGAGTTACAGGGGAAATAACTATTCAAACTAGAGAAATAGATATTAGAAATAGAGATATCGTAATCGTCGATGATATAATAAGTACAGGTGGGACTATAGCGGAAGCATCTAGAAAACTAATTGAAAAAGGAGCTAGGAGAGTAATAGTATGTGCTTCACATGGACTACTGATCGGTAATGCTATAGAGAATATAAAGAAAGCGGGTGTTTTAAAAATCGTTTTAGCTAACACGCTTGGTATTAGATTTCAAGACCCGTTTATAGAATACGTTGATGTATCTGAAAGAATAGCTAAAATACTGTTAGAAGTATTGAAGTAGTGTTTATGAAATGAAAAGATACTATTATGTTTTTAGAAAAGATTATATTGATCTAAGTATTAATGAGTTAAAATCTCTTATGGAAATATATGATTCAAATGGATTTATTGAAAAATGTTATGATGAAATATGTATTGCGAAACATAGAGATGATGCCGTATACCGTATTATGAATAGAGCTAGTTTTATCAAAAGAAGTGGTAGAGTGATCTCTATTGATAACATTAGTTCACCTAATCTAGATTATATTGATGAAATCCATGAATACGGTATTAAATGGATTAAGATTCATAAGAAAACTAGTAGAGGAATCGATCAAATCAATAATTACTCGGATAAATTAGTAGAGAAATCACATCTACCTGTTAATTATAGAAGAGGAAGCTATTTAGAATTATTCTTTATAAACGATATTGTTTTAATAGGTATTCCGATCGCAAATCGTAGAAAATATGAAGATAAAAGGATTTATACGAGAAGTATTGCGTTACCAATTGATCTATCTAGATTACTTGTTAACTTAACTAGAGTTAAAGAAGGAGAAGTATTGTTAGATCCATTTATGGGAACCGGTACTATATTAATAGAAGCTAATTTAATGGGTATTAGAACTATTGGTGTTGATATCGATTATAGTTTAATAGAGATCGCTAGGAGTAATTTGAATAACTATTGTTTAAACAATTATATGATAATTCACGGTGATTCACAGATTATTAAATACAATGAAGTAGATGGAATAGCAACTAATCCACCATATGGTAGAGGATCTGGTTTAAAACTAGAAAACATAAAACTACTATATGAAAGCTTTATTAATAATGCATTAGAATCTGTTAGAAAAAATAGATACATCGTATTCGTAACCTCGAGTAATTTGGAGAAATTAATCGACGAAGTTATTAGTAAATATGGATTAAAAGTTATTGGTAAACATTATATCTATGTACATAGTTCATTAACACGTGTAGTATATGAGGTTAGAAATATTTGAATATAAGAATCTACATGTTGGGAACAGGTACAGCAGTACCTATTAAAAGAGGATTACCCTGTATAGTTATTAGAGTAGATTCTGACCTATATCTACTAGACGTAGGTGAAGGTTGTCAAAATAGAATTATACACATGGGTTTAGGCTTAGTTAAAATACGAGGTATATTCATAACGCACATGCATGGAGACCATTATCTAGGTTTGTTTGGTTTAATACAATCAATGCGTCTACTAGGTAAGAAAAGTGAGTTAACAATCATAGCACCAGAGGAGTTAATTAATGTTTTAAATAATTTAATCGAAAGAAATCTGGTTAAATTCGACTACCAATACGTTCTTGAATCTGTTAGAGAAGATATTGTTTACAGTGATAATAAAGTTAGAGTAAGTGGTTTCAAAGTAGAACACAGTATTCCCTCATATGGTTATTTAATAGAGATCGGGGATAGATATAGAGTTGTCTACAGTGGAGACACTATGCTATGCAATAAAGTTATTGAAGTATCCGAGAAAGCAGATTTATTAATACACGAAGCAACATTCACTAGCCGGGACTATGTTGAAGCAATTGAACAGAAACACTCAACAGCACGTGATGCTGCATTAGTAGCTAGTAGAGCTAATGTTAAAAACCTCGTATTAACACATATCAGTCCTAGATATAGCGATAGTTTGGAAATATATCGTGATGCTTATAGGTTTTTTAAAAACACTATTGTTGCTGAAGACTATATGACCATATATTTTTAATAACTATACGGAAACTCGTTAACCCACTACTCTATGTTCATTCTCTATACTAGAGACTATGCTGTATTTTTGGAGCTAGCCAGTTAATTACATCTTCAATATTATCAGCTTCTATTTCAATCCAAATAGCTCCTAAAGGTGATTCTTTATCACTATCTATCAACGATATATTCTTCATATAAGCTACTTGTTTATTTAAAAGAATTGTTAACGTATTGCCTTTAATTCTCTTCAATAAATAATTCCTAGTAGCAGTTACTATTTGTTTAACTCTAATCAATTCTCTAAACTTATTCAATGAACTGAGATCAGTTGAAAAACCTTCAATTCTATAATAACCATTTTTCTCTTCAAATACCAGTATTTCACCTGAATATATGTTTTCAACAGCTTTCTTAACTTTATCAAAATCTTCAGTTGGTTTAACATATGTAAAAACTCTGATCTTCAATTCAAATACCTTTTTCAACTAATATCTTACTTAACAACTTTCTAATACTTTCTTTAAAATCTTCGATACTTGATTCATTAACCAATATGTAATCAGCTAGTGCAATAACATTCCCAATACCCAGTGATAACTCTATTTCATCTCTAGCTCTAAACTCATCCCAATTCCTGGGATCGCCCGGTCTATTTCTATTAATCAATCTATTAAATCTAGTTAAAGGAGAAGCATGTATAGCTATAATCACGGTTTCACCCCTATTTCTGAAAAAATCTACTTCATGAATACTCCTAACGCCGTCGATAACAACTACTCTGTGAGTTTTATCCACTCTTTCATACACTCTACGAGCAATAATATCTAAACCAAATCTCTCTCTCAACTCGATTGCTGTATTCAACATATCTCGTGGAGTAACATCTCTCTTTTTCCCATAAACCTCTTCTCTAACAATATCCCCCATACTGTAAACAGGTATTTTAAACTCATTTCTAACAATATCTACGAAAATACTTTTCCCCGAACCCGGCATTCCCGTTAACAATATGAATAACATGTTTAAACCAACTCTTGTAGCAAGAAATATTAATTCAAAAAACTATTATTCATGAATAGTTTATGATTAATAGCATTAAATTAAGGTTATAGATATGAGTGAAGTAATTAGAGTTTTCATTGCCGTCGATATAAGTGAACAAAGTGTTTTAAATAATTTGATAAAAATTAGAGAACTACTTGTAGAAACAGGTGCTGATTTAAAACCTGTAGCTGATGAAAATTTACACATAACTATTCGTTTCATAGGTGAAGTACCGATAAATATTGTTAACAATATTTGTAATGAAATGTCTAAAATAGATTATAAACCATTTAAAATCAAAGTTCAAGGTATAGGAGTGTTTCCTAGTATAAGTAGACCTAGAGTTATATGGGCTGGTGTAACTGAAGGCGTTAATGAACTAACTCAGATACACGATAGTGTTGAAAAAATATTGAGAAAACTAGGTATTCCACCTGATAGAGAAAAGTTCATACCACATATTACATTAGCTAGAGTCCGTAGTGATAGAAATATTTCTAAACTAGTGAAGCTTATTAACAGTATAGTTACATACGAATTCGGAGAATTTGTTGTTAATGAAATTGTTTTAAAAAGAAGTATTTTAACACAAAGTGGACCAATATATAGTAATTTATTCAGCGTTAAGGCTAGACAAATATGAATACAATTGAAGAATTAATTATTGAGAGAATAAAACCTACACAAGACGAATACCAGTATTTAGAAGAAATATTTACTAGGATAAAAAATCATTTAGAAAACTATTTAAGAAAACATGGAGTTGAAGTCGAGGTTACTTTACAAGGTAGTGTAGCACACGATACTTGGCTTCATGGAGATAGAGATATTGATGTATTCATACTGTTTCCGAAAAATATTGAGATTAATGAATTGAGAGATAAGTATTTTAAACTAGTAGCTAAAGCGTGTTCTGAAATAGGTTTAGTAGAATTTAGATACGCCGAACACCCGTATGTTAGATTGAAATTAGATAGTGTTGAAGCAGATATTGTTCCAGCTTATAAACTAAATTCACCTAATGAGATAAGAACAGCTGTTGATCGGACTCCATTCCATACAATGTATGTTAATAGTAAATTAACGCGTGAAATGAAGAATGAAGTTAGATTGCTGAAGAAATTTATGAAGAGCATTGGAGTATACGGTGCTGAAATTAAGACAAAAGGTTTCTCAGGCTATGTAGTAGAGTTGTTAATAATACATTACGGTAATTTTAGAAAAGCAGTTGAAGAAATAAGTAAATGGAGAGCTCCTGTATATTTAAACACACTTGGTAGTGAAGAAGAGTTTAGAAAAATTATTAGAAAACTACGTGTAAAATATAGAGATTCGATAATATACATACCGGATCCAGTAGATCCTATGCGTAATACTACAGCTAACGTATCTATTAGGAATTTCGTGAAACTAGTATTAGCATCCAATTGTTATTTGAAAAACCCTGATCCATTGTTTTTTGAAGAAGGTGTCCGTAGAAATATTAATCTAGATGAATTAAATAAACTAGTTAGAAATAGATGCATACTTATACTCTATTTCAATCTCTACGAAAAACTAGCTCCAGACGTGCTATGGGGTGAACTTTGGAGAACTTGTGATCGTGTAGTTAAAGTTATTTTAAATCACGGTTTCAACGTTATAGACTACAATGTATGGAGTGATGAAAAAAATAGAGCTATTATTCTCTTAGAACTAGATGAATGCGTTAAAAACTATTTAAAATTATATAAAGGACCAGAATACTGGAGTATTAACCGTGTACTGGATTATATTATTAAACACATTGAGAAGAAAAGTATTGGACCATGGATTGATAATAATGGATCTCTAGTAGCATTAGGAACTAGAAAGTTTACAGATATTAGAGAATTATTGATTAATAGAGCATTTGAATACCTAGTAGCACCTCATTTTCGAAACAATAAACCAATTGTGAAAATCATTAATCATGAGAATATAAGTGATTTTATAGGAGATGATGAACTATTTCAGCAGATACAAGATTTTATAGTGAAACGCCCGGTTTGGATGGAGAAGTGCATAGGTTAGAATACGATGATGATTTCGTAAAATTCACATTATGTTTTCCTAAACCAAGTTGTGAAGAATATGAACGTAGATTAAAAACACTAGTAGATAACGGTTTCACTCATTTAATAGAGTATGGTGAGAGATTTTTAAATTATAGGATTATTGGAAAAGGTTTTTCATCAATAAGTGTTTTAGCTAACAATAGAATCTATGGATTAGGATTATTGAAATTAAGGAGACTAGATAGTAGGAGGAATAATTTAGAGTACGAGGGTTTTATACTGAATTATCTTGAGAAAACAAACTATGTTCCAAAAGTATTTTTATGGAGTAGAGACTTTATTTTCAGAGAGTTTTTAAACAACTGTGTTTCACTACATGTTTTATTGAGAGAAATGTGGATTAAGAACGATATCGATAATCTACTATATGTATTTCGAAGAGTGATTAATGCACTATATCTACTAGATCTCCTCGAAATAGAGCATACCGAGTTGAATAGACCTCATGGACACATATATTGGTGTAATAATGTTGTTAAAATAATAGATTGGGAAAGTAGTCGTTTAACTAGTAGACCAAGTAATTTAACAATGTTTATGTCATACGTTCTACATAGATCTATTATAAGCAGTAATTTACAGAATTTGATGAAAAACGAGTTAAGAAAATACTGTATCGAGTTATTAAAAAACTATAAGATTAGTAGAAAACCTGGTTTAGTAAGGGATCTTATTAAGTTTCTTGAACAGCTTCTCTCTCGACAGGTTTGATAATAACACTAGTATCAGCAGTAACATGTGTTTCTAAGAGGCTCTTCGTTCTTAAATCAATAACTATGTCTTCAAGTCTTGGTATAGATAAATCACTTTTACATCTTGGACATACTCCGTAGATTCTAATAATATCCTCTGGAGATGGGACACCGAAATAGTCTTGACCAACTCTTTCAAAACTCCATAAAACGTATCCGCATTTTTTACAAACGTATCGTATTGGCAACTTCTACACCTAAATAGCTATTCTAAATCAACAAATTAGTTATAAATAAATGAAGATAATACCTATATTGATTGTTTAAATAATGTTAATAATACGTAAAACTTATTACCACTGTTGTTTAAATGAGAATTTAATGTATTACTAAGACTTAGTTTAAAAATCGTAAAAATAGTAAAGTTCTTAAAAAACATTAGCTAATTAATACTATGGATTGAGGGGCCGTAGTCTAGCCTGGCTAGGATGCCGGCCTGGGGAAGAACCCCGTAGATAGTATTTAATCTAGAACGCCGGTGATCCCGGGTTCAAATCCCGGCGGCCCCATTTTGAGACAAGCTACTTGTTTTCACTAATCAATTTCTTTATTTTTTCAATGAATCGATTCGTGTTTACGACGTATCTCTCATGTAAACCTTCTCCTACTACGATGTTTCTCCAGTAAACTTTTGTATCAAAAACTATTTTCCTATTCTCTATCGATGTCACGATTACTTCTACAGTAATCTTTTCATTCACAGGTACTGGGTTTAAATGTTTAATATTAACAAGTATACCTACAGTCGTATTCTCATCTGGTAAATACTTTTGTACACAATTCATAGCTGTTTGTTCAATAAATAATATCATTGAAGGAGTGGAGAGTACTGATACATCTCCAGAACCAATATGTTTAGCAGTATGCTTATCTTCAACAACGTATTCTGAAGTACATTTTAAACCAATATTTATGTTTAATAAAGATTCATTTCTCTTCTCCACTCTTCTCAACCCATTCTAATCTATACTTCCACAATCCTGGAGGAGTCCATATTATCCAAGCAGGGATTTTTTTGAAAAACTCGTAAGCCTCCTCCCAGTCTTCTAAACCAAGTTTGCTAGCTAATTCATCTAAACTCATTGGTCTATGTAAATACTCGCGCATAATCCTAATAGTGTTTTCATTAATCTCAATCTCTTTATCTTTAATCTTAACTACATATTTCGGCTTGTTTTCAACAGACAATACTAACACCGTTTAAGCTAAAATACATAGATTTTATTAACTGACTTTATTCATAGAAACATACAGGTATTTAAGAGTAACTACATAGATTACCGTCTACTTGTGGTTAAAATACTTCTAATTAAGTCTTACTTAAAACACCTGGTTCCGGTTCATATACTATACCTTCTTGTCTAAGCTTTTTAATCATCTCCATAACAAATTCTTTTTCAAAACCTTTTTCACTAGCTAATCTAATTAGATCACTATAAGTTACTCTACCATATTCTTCTAAAACTTTATCAACGAATTTTACGAATTCTCTCGTTCTCAACTGTTTACTTCTAGACATACCTACTTCAATCATATCTATATCGAGAGTTTTAGATTCAATATCATAACCTATTTTCCTCAACGTATAGTACATTAATCTAATAGCTTCTTCAGCATCTTCAATAGTTGCTTTCTGTTTCAAAGCTATTTTAGCATATGCTTCAGTTAAACGAATAAGTGCTTCAAGTTGTCTAGGTGTTATAGCTATTGGACTGGGTTTAGATTGATCGTTTGATAAACTAGCTAATCTCGTCTCTACATAGAATTCTTCGAGAAGTTTTTTAGCTTCTTCCGTAAGCTTTGGTTGAATATATCTACGTGCGTAGCTAATATACTTCTTTAATAGATTAATATCGATCAATGGTTTAGCTTTCTCAGAATCCATATGTACTCCTAAAATATGTCTAGCTAGCAGGCGGTCAGTTACTTTATTTGGAATATCTTGTATAATAAATATTAAATCGAATCTGGATAGAATAGTTGGAGGTAAATCAATATTCTTACTAACAGGTTCGTTTAAATCATATCTACCATATTTTGGATTACCAGCTGCTAGAACAGATGCTCTAGCGTTTAATCTAGCTACAATACCTGCTTTAGCAATACTAACTGTCTGCTGTTCTAATGCTTCATGAATAGCAGTTCTATCCTCATCTCTCATTTTATCAATCTCATCGATACAAGCAACACCACCATCAGCTAGAACGAGAGCACCTGCTTCTAAATAGTATTCACCAGTTGTTTTATCTCTTAAAACAGATGCTGTTAAACCAGCAGCAGTAGAACCCTTACCACTAGTGTATAATCCACGAGGAGCAACTCTAGAAGTATATTGAAGTAGTTGAGACTTAGCTGTACCAGGGTCTCCCACTAGTAATACATGTATATCACCACGTATTCTAGTACCATCAGGTAGTATCTTAGGAGTACCTCCGAATAATAGTAAAGCTATAGCTTCTTTAACATTCCAGTGACCATATATAGCGGGAGCAATACTAGCAATTATCTTCTCTCTAATCCACGGATCTCTAGCTAGTTCTCTAATCTTCTCCTCATCTTCACGCGTAATCTCTACTTCTTCAAGAACTTTCTGTTGAACATCAACATAATTAGCTTCAACATAGAATGAGAAAACAGATTTACCAATACCTCTCTGAATAGTTGACGTAGGCATTACTCTCAATATACCTGTTACAGTCACTCTATCGCCAGGTCTAGCTGTATCAACGAGATCGCTTGTTAAAACAATTTCAACACTACGCGGAATTTGACCGGGAGGAACTTCCTCTGGTTTCTCCTGAACAACAATTTTCTGCCAATCAATAAACTTAGATTTCTCAAACAATAACTCGAATTTACCTGTTTTACCGCATAGAGGGCAGAAAGGTGGTTTCTCAACTCTCTCACCCATCTCGCCTTGTTCAGGATAATCGAATTCCTGAAGACACTCTAAGTCAATGTGTTTATACTTTGCTTTAACCATTCTAGCTTCTACTCTAGTTATTCGAGTAACAATACCTTCTAAAGCAACGAATTTACCAATATACTCGCTATTCAACTCTCTAATTTTGAAAACTCTAGCGGGGTTTCTAAAACGAGGATAGAATTTTTCAATAGATCTAGCGAAATCGGGATATTCTTTCAACAATAAATTCTTAATAGATTGACTAAATAATTCAATAACGTAACCTGGATCTTGATCAACCATATGTGAAAGCTCTCGATCAAACTCTACTAAATCGTTGAAATCTATTAATAAACTCCTCTGATTCATTAAAGCCATTTGATTAATTCTCTCACGATACTTGAAAACACCCGTTTTCCTATCTCTAAAATCCCATAGAAATTTAGTAAACCTTTTCACTATCTCCTCTGGATCTAATTTACTCCTACTCATTTCTATTGTCAAATAATAACACCTCAATAAACTATTTCTCAAGATTTAGTTTCTTCATCCATATACTCAGTAATCCTTTAAAACTGTTGTATAGTATTTTCTCTTCCTCACTCAACTTATCTACCGTATCTTGAGGCAGAGATGTTAGTAAAACCATATTCAGTATTTTCTTAACTCTGATTCTACCAATAGTATACAATAGTTCTTCAAATTTCTTAATATCATCTAATATGCTCAAATCTATCTCTTTCTTTAATCTATTCTCAAGATCTCTAACAATTCTATTTATATTTAAATAAAAATATCTAGGTATTTTAACAAGCTGCAGTTTTTGAACAAGAGATTCTTCATTATAAGCTATAGTAGATAATTTATCAATACCAAGTTCTTGTTCTTTAACTCTAGCTATGTTTTCAGAAACCAGTATATTAGCTAACCATCTTGGAACACTATATTCAGCACCACGCATTAATTCAACCAAACCTTCATATGCGAAAACTCTAGTGGTTTTACCAATAATCTCTACTCTAACTTCTTCTTCCATATATTCTCTCTCTAAGAATTCAACTAGTTTATCCATAAGTATGTTTATTAAAGACAATACCATTTCCCTAAACAACTCTATATTTATGATTTACTTTAAAACCCAATATCAATATATTTCTAAACAGGTGTTGTAAATGTCGAGCGAAGTAATCACAGAACTTCTATGGGCTGAGAAATATAGACCGAGAACACTTGATGAAATCGTTAATCAAGTAGAAGTAGTTAATAGATTGAAGAAATTCGTTGAAGAAAAGAATATGCCACATATGCTTTTCTCAGGTCCACCGGGTACTGGTAAAACAACTGCAGCACACTGTCTAGCACACGATCTGTTCGGTGAAAACTATAGACAATACATGCTTGAATTAAATGCTTCAGATGAAAGAGGAATTGATGTTATTCGTAGCAAAGTGAAAGAATTCTCTCGAACACGCGTACCAAGTAATATTCCATTTAAAATAGTACTACTAGATGAAGCTGATAATATGACTGCTGATGCTCAACAAGCTTTAAGAAGGTTGATGGAGTTATTCACAGCATCGACTAGATTCATATTAATAGCCAATTATCCTAGTAAAATCATTGAACCTATTCAAAGCAGATGTGCGGTCTTCAGATTCACTCCTTTAAAGAAAGAAGACGTTGTTAATAGATTAGCATGGATTGCTGAGAAAGAGAAAGTTAAATATGTTGATGAAGCACTAGATGTTATATACGAATTATCTGAAGGAGATATGAGGAAAGCTATAAACATACTACAAGCATCTTCAGCACTAGGTGAAGTAACTGTTGATACTGTTTATAAAGTAGTTGGTTTAGCACATCCACGTGAAGTTAGACAAATGCTTCAACAAGCACTGTCTGGAAACTTCAATGAAGCTAGAGAGAAGCTTCGTGAATTAATGATTAACTATGGTTTAAGCGGTTTAGATATTATTAAACAAATCCATAGAGAGATTTTCAGTACTGATTTAAAAATACCCGATGAACTGAAAATAATGATAGCAGATCTAGCTGGTGAGATACAGTATAGATTAGTTGAAGGAGCTGATGATGAAATACAATTAAATGCTTTTCTAGCAAGACTAGCTTTTATGAGTAAAAAATTTAAAACATAGATACGGTTATCTACATGTCTACACTAGATAGAAGAATCCCGTGGATAATAAAGTATAGACCTAGGAGAATAGATGATGTTGTTAACCAGGATAATGCGAAAACACAGTTTATTCAATGGATTAAAACATGGATTGAAAAAAGAATTCCTGATAAAAAAGCCGCACTACTGTATGGACCAGCTGGTTGTGGTAAAACAAGTCTAGTGGAAGCAGTTGCTAACGAATATAGAATAGAGCTTGTAGAAATGAATGCTAGTGATTTCAGACGTAGAGAAGATATTGAGAGAATAGCTAGCGTAGCTGCTAGAATTAGCAGTTTATTCACAAAGATGAAGATCATTCTACTAGATGAAGTAGATGGTATTAATCCTAGACTAGATTTTGGAGCCGTGGATGCTATATTAGATCTAATCGATAAATCCAGATATCCAGTTGTAATGACAGCAAACGATCCATGGAGTCAGTCACTTAAACCTTTAAGAGATGTTTCACTAATGATTGGCTTCAAGAGATTGAGTGAGAAAGACGTTGTATTTGCTCTTAAGAAAATATGTCAATCTGAGAAAATAACGTGTGAAGACAGTGCTCTAAACGAACTAGCTAAAAGAAGTGAAGGTGATTTAAGAAGCGCTATAAACGATTTACAGAGTATTGCTGAAGGCTATGGTAAAGTGGTTTTAGATTCGGTTAAAACATTATCTGCTTATAGAGATAGAGAATATGCTCCGTTCGAAGCACTTCTCAAAATGTTTAACGCTAAATATATTTTTCAAGCTAAACAATATGTTACACAAACGAATATAGATCACGATACGATGATTATCTGGATTAATGAACACATACCTACGTATTACGAAGATGTCGAAGAGATTAGTAGAGCATATGATGCTTTAAGTAGAGCCGATGTTTATAGAGGCAGAATTATTAAAAGTGGTTCATGGGATTTACTCTCATATGTTATTGAATTAATGGGTGCTGGAGTGGCTTTTGCTAGAAAAACATATAAATACAAATGGAAGGGTTTTAAATCACCAGCTAGATTACAATTACTAGCTCAAACTAAGAAAACTAGAGAGGTTTTAAACGAATTATCATCTCTATTAGCTAGAAGACTACTAACTAGTACAACTACCGTTAAGAGAGAAGTAGTGCCTTACTTAAGAGTAATATTCATGAATAATCCTGAGAAAGCGAGTAGAATAGCTGTTACATATGGTTTAAACGAAGAAATGATTAAACTACTAGCTGGCCCCCGTGCTAGTGATGTTTTAAATTATGTTAGTAAAATAGGTAAATCTAGGAGAATATAGAGTCTTTCTAAGTCTGAGTCTTTCTAAGTCTAAATAATCTAAGTCTACCATATCTCCTCTCTTCTACAAAACCTTGTTCAACTAGTTCACTCAAATATTTAGCCACTGATCTAAAGCTATAGCCAGATAGTTTAGATATTCTCGTAATATTTAATTCACCATATTTCTCAAGAATCTCAACTATGATTCTCCTAGGATCTACTTTTACATCACTCATTTCTCACCAACTCTCAATTTCTTATAGACTAGATCTTCAACATATTTTTCGAGAGTATCTAGTGGACCATAGTGTATTCCAATAAGTGTAGTTCTACCACGTTGACCCTTCCCACTTGTTCTAGCATCTATAACTCCAGCTTTCTTAAGATTCATTATATACTCATATATTTGTGTATGTCTTCTCGGCACTTCACCTACAAGTTCACACACTATGCTATACTCTCTCTCAACTTCACCCATTTTAACAAATGGTTTACCTGTTTTACGCAATAGTCTAATAGTAGCCCATAGTATTAGTAATTCATGTAGTGGACTATACATTATTGCTTCAGATATAGCTACTACTTCTCTTGATAAAGTCGATATAACTTGTCTAACATGTTCTAACTCTATCCTACTACAACCCTGTCTCTCAGCTAGATCTCCAGCACGCATCAGTATTTCTAGAGCGTTTCTAGCATTACCAGTACCACCTTTATCATATCCTTCATATGATGCTATGAATTTCAAAACCTCGTCGTCAACAACGTTTTCATAAAAAGCTTGTTCAGCACGATATTTTAGAATAGTATATAATTGTTCTGAATCATATTGATTTAACTTAATCATATGTCTAAGTAAGTAACTTTCAGTAGAGGGATCTAGGTATGATAACATTGAAGTATTCAGTGATATGAATATAAAGTTCAATCTCCTAACACTAGTTTCAACATCATCATATGTTCTAACAATAAAGTATACTGCATCACTACCAGCAATATTAGCGAAATAATGGAATTCATCTAATGTTATTATCGCATACAGATCGTTCTCTTCGAGATAATTTAGTATAGTATCATATATTTCTTTATAAGACAATCCACGTGAAGGAATAAGTATATCGAGCTGTTTAGCAATATCAAATACAACGTTATACAACGTTCTATTTCTATGACAATTAACGTGAACATATTTAACATTAATATTCCTCGAAGAAACATATCTCGTAAAATCTCTTCCAAAAACACGAGCCAACACGGTTTTACCAGTACCCACAGAACCTACAATCAACACTCTCTGAGATATAGAACCAGGCGATGAAACGAGATGTCTAAACAATGAAGCTAATTGCTTCAACTCTTCTTCACGATGCGGTAGTTTATCGGGTATATGCTCTGGTGCTAGACTCTCACGGCTTTTGAAAATACTTGGTTTACTCAATTCTCTCTCAATAATATCCCATGTTCCAATACTATCATCTTTATGAGACAACCCTTACACCTTACTTTCACTCAACTACTATTATTTAAAAAAGATACTTTTATAAAACGTTGGGTTTAACAATAACCTCTACCCATATATATGTCGTTATCAATTACTTCAACGTATATACAAGTATTCGAATATCTATCGTGATAAACACTTTTCTCGGCAAGAAACTCTATTAGTTTCTTCCAGACAATTCTACTTAATCCTCTCCTACCTCTAATTCTAAGTTTTAACTTAATTCTCTCGCCTTCGTAAACAAGATTCTTAACTTGCGAAAAGAAATCTATATTGAATAAACCATGTATATCTATCGGTATAATATTCTGTACAAAACCGTATTCTTTTTTCAAAACTATTTCATAAATAGATCGAGAATCTAGTCTAGAATACACTATGATCAAACCTGGATACTTTGTTTTAACAATTTTTAAACCAGGATCTATGGGGAAAATAACATTACCAATCTCTTCAATACACCATTCTTCACTACTAACTCTACAGGTAACGATCAATACTGGTTTTAACAACTATAAAACCCATAATATTTATTCATAAGTAATTGTTAAAACACGTCATAAATCAACATATCTAACACTAATCTAACTAGAGAAATTAAATACTCTTGAATAAAACTATTTAAAACTCGAAAAACTTTATCCAGTTTTCTAGGTAGATTGATAGTAAAGGTGTAAAATAATGTCTAGTAAGAAGAAGAGGGAAGAAATAACTCTACCTGTTGAAATATCTAGAGAACTCTACGATAAGTTTAGAAAAGATATTGGAAAGAAAACGTTTAAATTCATAACACCATACATGCTTGCTCAACAATATAGTATTAAAATAAGTACTGCTAGAAAACTATTGAAAATAGCTAATAAACAAGGATTGATAAAACTATATAGTGGAGGTAGAAGAACACCAATATATGTAATTGAATAAATCCTCTGAAATATATTTAAAACAAAGTTTATTCAAAATAATAAAATAGGCGGCGGTCGTCTAGCCTGGACTAGGACGCCGGCCCTCCAAGCCGGAGATCCCGGGTTCAAATCCCGGCCGCCGCATCTTTCCATTTTCTTCAGCTATAAATAAAGTTGCTAAATAATGGAAAGTAATAGAACTATATTAAATAAAAATGGTTTTAAAATTTGTTTCACGAATCGATCTATTATAGGTTAAAATCATTGTTTATAAATACACATAATTTCCATATCCTAGTTTCATTCAGGTTTTTAGAAAATCATTTCCTACTCTAATGGATTTTGCAAATCCCGGATTTTATTTCGAAAAGATATTGAGAAGACATGCATTTAGATCGCTTGAAGAACTAATTAAGACGTCTCACGCAATTGTTTTGGTTTTCATATTGGTTTATAAGGGTTGATACTTTTTGGAAATATTGTTCAAGTACGCCAAGATGTGGGGTTTCCCCACAGCTATGAATCCGAGCTAGATGAAGGGAAGCTATGGATAGGGGTTACCCTGAACGAGTGGAGACTGATGAAATGAGCACCGATGAAAGGTGCTCCAAGGTTCGTGAAACCAAGGATCGATATCAAACAACATCAACCAACATGAAACCCAAACCCCGTGTTTTGGATTAACTATGTATAAAGAATATAGAACTATACATATCTAAGAGATTTAAAAAATAAGTGTTGAGACAAACCAAGCATTGAAGTATCTTTAAAGAAAGAGGACGAATTCTTTTTATTAATAAAGTATCAATAAATTACATTTATTTCTCTAAAACACTTTTTATCGTAGCTAAGTATTTTTCAGCAAGAATTCTGTAATCTAAAGTTTTAAGTATTTTTTCAACATTGGATTGTATTTTACTATAGATTTCTTTATTGACAATAAGTTCTTCAATAGCATAACATATTTTACTGATTGATTCTACTGCATAAATATTTTTCACAATGTTTTAATCCATTTATTGTTTTAAGAGCATTATGTGTAGTTATAACTGGTGTTTTTAAAGCTAGTGCTTCAACTAGTTTAATCGGAACCCCTGATCCATGATGTGGTGCTAGCGAAACATATGAATTACTTATTAAACCATAAAGTTCATCACTAGGAAGTATACCGGTTACTACAGTGTTTTCTAAACCCATTTTCTCAACATACTTAGTAGCAATATTCGATATACTACCACTAATAACTAGTTTGTAACCATGTTTTTTCAAAATACTGTAACATTTTAAAATGTTTTTAAGAAAATCAATGTTTGGTTTATGTGGTGAAGCAACGTATATGAAGAATTTGTTTTTAATCAAACCATGTTTTTAACAAATACTTGTCTGAATCAACCGGTTTTTCCACAATAACTATTGGAGGTATATAGTTCACGTTAGTTAAACCATAATGTTCTTTGATATATATTGTATCGTAACTAGATATTGTTATAATTCTACTAGCTGTAGCTAAAGCTTTTCTCTCAACTCTACTGATAAACTTATGTGAAAAACTACTTAATACTCTAGATAAACTACTCACATACTCTGATTCAATATTATGTGTTCTAATAATTAATGGACTTGAATATTTCTTAGATAATGATTGAGCGAGAGCTGATGGATATATTGTTTCAGAAATAATGATATCTGGTTTACCGAAATCACTAGTTACAATCTTATCAACATTGTTTACTATCGAGTCAGCAGAATAGTTTTTAAACAAATTCAATAAATGCATGAAAAACAATTCATTACCACTAATTCTCAGCAATAGCCTCGTAGTAGATAGTTTCATAAAAACAAGTTTGGGTTCTGAGATTTCTCTATAAATCACATTATCTATTTTAATAATACGATTACTTCTAGGATTAATAGACAATATGTAAGTGTCTACACCTAGTTTAGATAATGCTATATACGTATCTAGAATTAACTTGGAATACCCGTATAGAGGTGGATATATCGGTCTGTGTAATATCACAAGTGTTTTAATAGAATTCATTACAAAATCCTCACTAGTTTTAAACTAATTTGCTTTATCTAATAGTTTAGATATTAATTTAGCAAAATCTCTAGCTATAACTCTACGGTCATACCTACTAGCTGTAGATGTACATTTACCAAAGTATTCTTTGTGTTTAGATACTAGTTCATATACTTTATTCAAAATAACATCGCTACTCTGTTTATCAATATAGTATCCTACTTTGTGTTTAAATATAAATTCTTGAACAGCAGATTTCGGTGGACCATATGCTAGAACTGGAAGACCCGCTCCTAGGTATTCATATATTTTCACAGGTATTGTGTACAAGTACTCGGGATTGTCTATAAACGGTCTTCCTGAAACACCTACTCTAGTTCTACACAAGTATTTAGATAATTCATTATACGGTATTGAACCAGTATATTTTATATTAATTCTAATACTTTGTTTTTCAATCAATTTCTTCATTCTATCTAAATACTTACCACTCCCTACTACTAGGAGTTTAAAATCAGTATTTTTAATAGCATCTACTAGTACTTCAATAGCATGATATGGATTACTGAAATCAGCGAGGTAAACGAGATCGTATTCTTTATTTTCAAAACCACTACATTTTATTACACAAGTATCTACACCATTGGGAATCGTATATATTTCTCTAGCATCAATTTTCTTCCTATAATACTTAAGCATTTGATCAGTAGTTACTGTTAATAAACTAGCATATTTAAGAGCCCTATAGTATTTTCCAATAATTCTATTAATCAATACTCTAGAGAGCTTGAAACTTCTTATTGCTCTAACATATTCTTCCCAAATATCTCGAATATCTATAACAAGTGGTTTACCCTGTTTCACAGCTATTTCATAACCTATAATAGCGTTAAGAACCGGTGGAACAGTTGTTATCACTAGATCTACGTCTTCTCCTAATTTCAATAATCTACTATAAAACAAATTTATTGATAACAAGTAATTAACATATTTATGTAAACCTTTAGTCTCAACTTCATGTTTTAAAACAATAATAGAAGATTCTTCAAGAGCATTGATAAAATACTTAACTCTAATATATTCAGCAGAATACTCCTTCCTCTTAGTATATATGAATAATATTTTACTCACTAAATCACCGACAACACTTAATCCCTATCAATCAATGCATAAAAAACATAGTTTAAACAAATATGAATAAACCCAGGAATAATATTTAACTAATCACTTCACCAAGTAAAACTATTACTTCAACGAATCAAGTTGTTTAAAATACTTTCCTA
Organism: Desulfurococcaceae archaeon; assembly: GCA_038897715.1. GTDB lineage: Archaea > Thermoproteota > Thermoprotei_A > Sulfolobales > Desulfurococcaceae > JAWAVV01. Next base: position 56,543 of record JAWAVV010000001.1, on the reverse strand, counting down.
ATTCAACTCTCTACTTTATAGCCTTATTTTAGGGTGTTTTTATTGTTGTCTAAAACTAACTATTGTTCGAATAAGTTAAATAATTGTTATTGAAAGAAAACTATTCTCCAGCGATTTCATAAACAAATTTATTAAATTATTAACATGTGTTTTGAAATCTCGTTCTACAGGTATTTAGTAAGTTATTGTTTTAAGATAATATATAGTATCGGTAATACTATTGTTAAGAAGATTATCGTTAACAACGATACTGTTAAAGCAACTAATTGTGAATCCCAATTATATTTCTGTGCTACAACTATATTTAAAACAGCTGGAGGCATCATCGAAACCACTATTAATTGCAAGGAATCTTCACTATCGAAGCCGGCTAATAGCGATGTTAAGAAAGATAGTAGAGGAGCTAACACATATCTAGCGAAACCTGTGAATAGTATTATACGTATGTATTCTATAAAACTACTCTCTATTCTTAGAGGTATTCTCATACCCATTGTATAGACAGCAATATAGCTTAGTAAAGGTGTTGTCCACCATAAGTATGTTCTAAAAATAGATGTTATTTCATTAGATAAAATATAGTGAAAAATCAACCCAGTTGTAAAACCATATAAAGGAGTTAATTGAAGAAATGATTTCGTAGATAATTTCTTCAATACAATAAGATCCGGGACTATAAAGTTCAATGCAACTGTTAATGCACCTATTAAAGCAGCTATTCTTATATTTCCAAACAACAATAGACTTATAGGAAATCCTAGAAAAACACTATTTGGAAAAGTTGATTGAATAAATACTACATTTTTGATATCATTACTACATACTAGAGTCGTTAAATAATACGTTATAAACATAAAGAGTAAAAAGTTAATTAATATAATTAAATCTATTTGTAATAAACCTCTACTAGAGAAAACTATGAATAGAGATAGTGGAGCTAATATATTATAGATTGCGAAAACAAGTTTTCTCAATAATATTTCATAAAAATTACTTAAACTAAAATATTTCACGAGAATTATTCTAGTTAAATAACCTAATAGTATCAATATTGTAAATACAATAAGTTCTATCAAACAAAACACCTGTATTAACTAGTAGAGTGAAATTAATGGATAAATCTATTAAATATAACGTTGAATCATAGTAGAAATAATTTCGGAACAATTAAGGAAACAACCAGTAATTACTGTGAACAATACAGTATATTCTTAATCGACCCGTTTAATAAGATCGTTAATTTACTAAATCCTTTTTCAATAAATATATGAATAAATTATTTTAATCAAATTTATATCAAATTGATTTACTATAGAAATCGAATAAATGAGAGTTGAATAATTGTGAGTAATGAGATTTGAAGATGAAACATAGGGATCTCGGTTGAAGAATTTGATAAAATACATTGAGATAAATTTAATAAAATTGCTAGTTATAACTCTTAATACTATAGATAGTTTGAATTCAACACTATTTTATTTAAATAAATTTATTTACTTAATTTTAATTAATTCATTTCTTATGGGGTTGATTAAATGTCTTTACTTGAAAACATTTTTATGAACGCTGTATTGATTCTTATGCCTATTTATTTAACATCGTTTGTAATATATGTTATCAGAGCTGTTAAAGGACCAACTATTTCCGATGTTGTCTTAGCTATTGATTGTCTTTCATATGATCTTGCTGTATTCCTAGCAGTTCTTTCAATATATTTTAAATCAGTTTTTTTAGTATCGTCAGCTATAATGCTAGCATTATGGGCTTACCTACTAGATATTTATATCGCTAAACACCTCGTATCTAAAGAGGTGGGAGCTTGATAGATTTAATAGTTTTCTCAATAGGATTAACACTACTCACTATTGGAACAATATTTGATTTAATAGGATCAATAGGTTTGCTAAAATTTCCAAACTTTTACATTAGATTACATGCAGCAACAATAGGTGCTATTGGTGGAGCTGTAGTACCATTAATAGGTTTAGCTCTCATAGCGTTAAGTCTGGGTCCAGATATATTACCAAACAACTACGCTATATCCGGTGCTTGTTTTGTAACAGCACTACTTATACTCATTGTTGCACCAACTGGTAGTCATGCTCTAGCTTATGCAACACATAAAGCTAGAGTTGTTGAATGGAATCCTGTATGTGATCATTTGAAGGAGGATGAAGTAAAGTGATTATACTACATTTAATAATGTTACTGGTTTCAAGCATACTTGGATTATTCTTCGCATACATGGCTATTACTGAGAAAGATTTACTCAAAGCCATAGGTTTCTCGGCTGGTCAAAGTGTTGCTTACTCACTAATATTCTACATATTAATGGCTCCAGATGTTCTACTAGCATATATAGCTGTAAGCGTAGGAGTATATACGGCTTTACTAGTTTTCACTGTTAGTAAAACAACTAGATATGAGGAGGATTAACTTGATCTCGCTCAGAATACTAGTGTTTCTAATAATGTTTTCATCAATAATATTTAGTTCAATAATTCTGACGATACTAGATATTTTTCCACCACAGAAAGATGTTAGACCATTAGGTAAATACTATTTAAACTATAGTTACTTTGAACATGGAAATATAACACGTACAGCTAAGAGTCCTGAAGCAGTAACAGCTATTGTATGGGATTACCGTGGATTAGATACATTGTTTGAAACAACAGTATTCTTTCTAGCAGTTATGGGTGGGTTAACTCTATTTAGAGTAGAGAAAGCTGATTTATCAAAAACTAGGATTAAATACATTGGTATGACTATGATAGTTAAACAAGCAACGAAAATACTAGCAGTACTGATTATAGCTGTGTCTGCAAGCATAGCATTACATGGTCATCTAACACCAGGCGGTGGATTTCAGGGAGGAACAGCGTTGGCTATAGCACCGCTTCTCGTATTAGCTGCTTATTCTAAATATATTCTGGAAGAACATGGTTTAACTTATTTAAAAGCTGTTTTAATCAGATCAATCTCTCTGTCAATGATATGGATTGTTGTATTAATGCCAGCTTTAAACGGTTACAATTTAATGCAGAATCAACCATTTTATCCAGGTGAAATATTCAATCAATTAATCAGCGGTAGTTTATTCTTCTATAATCTATTAGAATACTTAGCTATAGGAATGGGGTTTACAGCAGTATTCCTCTACTTATCAATACCCGAGAAAATTTATCTCGAAGAACTTAAGAGTATAGAGAGTGAGAAGGGTTGATCGAGAGATTTATATGGAGTATGGTTTTAATGAATATTACAATGGTTTTGATATTAAGCATATACGGTATTGTTAGAAAACCAAATCTTGTTAAAAAACTAATAGCTTTAACAATTCTAGGAGATACTGCTAACATGTTCGTCATATTCATTGGTTACCGGTTAATATACCCGGTTATCCCACCTGTTTTACCTATTATTGATCAAAACAGATTAATTGAATTCTTAGAACAAGCTGTTGACCCGCTTCCTCAAGCTCTAGTTCTAACGGCTGTCGTTATAGGTCTTGCAGTCAACTGTCTCATAGCTTTCGCTATTATACAAATGTATAGATTGTACGGTACAGTGGATGTTCGGAAAATATTTGAAAAAGTCTTTCCAGAAGAGAGGGTTTAGATATGAAGTTCTCTGTTTCAGTTTTCCTACTCGTTTTCGTAATATACATATTATTCAGTGGTTCAATCAGTTTATATGATTTAATTACTGGTTTAATGGTTTCAATCATATCTAGTATATTGACTGGAAAATATTTAGTGAAAAATGAAGCTAAAACACTGAATCCCAGAAGATGGTTAATGGCTATTATATTTTTCTTAAAATACATGACTATTATAGAAGCTAAAGCACACTGGGATGTCGTTAAAATACTTTTCAAAGGTAACTATAAACCAGGTATAGTTAGAATACCTATTGGTGTTAGAACGAATTATGCTAAACTATTAGTATCAAGTTCTATAACAAACACACCTGGAACTGTCGTAGTAGATATTAGTGATAAATATCTATACGTAAACTGGATTAATGTAGTAACCGAGGAACCTGAAGAAGCACGTAAACATATTTCACTAGAATTCGAGAAATATGCTGAGAAAATATTTGATTAGGTGAATGAATTTGATCGAAAACACTCTTATAGGTTTAATTCCTTTAACAACATTGATATTCTCTTTCACAATGCCTATACTACATTATGTTGTAAAAGGCAGTAGAAGAGTTATTGAATTAACAGCATTGATTGCTTCACTAATACCTTTAATAATGAGTATTGAACTAGTCAAACTAGCATTCAGTACAGATGAAATTATTGTTTATAGATTTGGAGGATGGCCTCCACCAGTAGGCATAGTATATATGCTTGATAAACTGAATTCACTATTAGTATTCACCACTACATTTCTAATGTTCTTGATAACAATATATAGTAACAAGTATTTAGCTGAGGATAAGAGTCTAGCATGGTACTATACATTGTATTTCGGTTTAGAAACAGGTTTACTAGGCGTTCTATTAACGGGAGATGTATTCAATTTATTCGTAATGATCGAGGTTACGAGTGTAGCATCATATTCACTAGTAATGTTCTATAGACATAGAGGAGATTCTATAGCTTCTGGTTTAAAATATGCTTTCATAGGCTCACTTGGTACAACTATTTATTTCTTCGCACTAGGATTGATCTACGCTACATTCGGTACGTTCAATTACTTCGACCTTACAGCTAAAACTCATGGATATACTTATCCATATAGTGGTCAACCAATAGGAGATGTTTTGTTTACAACAGGCATTGTATTAGTATTGATAACGTGGACTTTCACTATAAAAGCAGGTGTTTTTCCAAACCACTTCTGGCTCCCCGACGCTCATCCAGCAGCACCAACTCCAATATCAGCAATACTTAGTGGTTTAGTTGTAAACGTCGGTGCATATGCTATGTTTAGATACATTTATACGATATATGGAGGAAATCTATTAAACATCGAGTTGAATAATATTGTTAATATCGTATCGAATATTTTGTTAAACATAGGTTCGATATCAGCAATAATTGGTTCAATTCTCATGAATTTCCAGAGAGATGTTAAGAGAATCATTGCTTACTCAACAGTTGTGCATCTTGGTTACTTATTCATGTGTATAGGTGCTAGAAACAATTATGGTATAGAATCATTTATACTACATATAATAAATCATTCGATCGCTAAAGCAACACTATTTCTATCAATCGGTGTATTTATATACACAACCGGATCGAGATTATTAGAAAAACTAGGTGGTTTAGCTTCAAAACATATATTAGCGACTCTAGCTACGATACTTTCAGCTTTAAACTTAGCTGGAATACCTCCACTACCCATATTTTACAGCAAACTACTATTATTCTACGCTACTTTCAATATCAGTATCGCTTATGGAATAGAGATTATTCTAACAAGTGCTATTGCTTTAATAGCATATGTTAAAATAATATATACATTGATATTTGGAAGAATATATGTAACTGATTTAAAGAAAACACCATTAGCTATGAATATAACACTACTCTCCTTATTAATAGTGATGATTTTAATAACCTTTGGAATAAACATTATTATAGCGAACTTTATTGAAAAAACAGCTTTACAGATAAGTAGTATTGAAAAATACATGCTTAAACCATAAAGATTAGTTCAACGTAATCACCAGTTTTCAACCCAAGTTTCTCGCGTAGATTAAACTCGCTGATAACTTCTAAAATATTCCACGAGTAATGAGTTTTCCATGGTTTTAGAACAAATACATCGATTTTACTATTAAGCAGTGCTTTAAATACATATAGATTACACAGATCATTGGATGGAGGGGGGATAATCAATGCTTTATCTAGTGGTAGAATTCTTTTAGTATTGAAACCGAAATCTAAATTCAATGTACCAGGATAGGGTTCTAATCCGAGATGTTTTCTAAATACATCTCTATATATTTCAACATACTTATGTCCAACACCTAGTCCTGAAAAAATAATTCCACATAGACGAAAACGTTTTTGTAAAAAATACTGGTTAAACATATTCTACAACAAAAAGATTTATTTTAAACCAACGATCGAGTCTAATACGTTAATTGTTTCTTTTAAACCAAGTTTTTCAAGAGTTTCTCTACGAGGTACTCCTCTTTCATCCCATCCACGTAGCTGATAATACATGTCTAGCATTTCATTATATTTATTGATATCTAGTTTAACACCAGCATACGGTCCTTTAGTCAATGGATGTTTAAACCACCTCATAGGTGGATAATCCATCTCTCTACTCCAGTAACCGTATTCTCTTATCCAGAAAGCTCTGATCAAAGTATAAATTCTATTTGCAACTTCATATATTTTATCAAAATTCCATTCAAAACCAGTTGCTAGTGATAATAATTTAGGATAATAATTTAGATCAAGTCCTACTTCAACCCAGGGTAATCTACATGTCGTCAATGATTCAAACATACCTCCACGTATATTCTGTAGATAAACAAGTTTCTCAACCTTATCTCTACTGTATGATAATCTATCAACTTTTACTTCATAACTAATAATCCAAGCATCTTTATGATGAGCTCCTATTGGCGAAGTTCCGTATGCTAAAGCCATGGCTGGTGCGGCGTGGCAATCGTAAGCAGATACTTCAAGTCCTTTAACATGTATTGCGAAATCAACAGAATCTCCTCTTAGCCACCTAGACATTCTCATAACACCTTCAGCTACGAATGAACCGAGTCCTCTACGATAAGCTGTATCATAAGCTAGTTCTTTAACAATCTTGTGATCACCCCATTCAACTCTTTCTTTAACATATCCTCTCTCAGAAGCCTCCATTAAGAAACCAATAGCGTTTCCAAAACTTATCGTATCCATACCCATTTGATCACAGATTTTATTAATCTCGGCAACTCTCCTCAGATCTGTTAACAATATATTACTACCGAGCATTGCTACGTTTTCATAATCAAGCTCACTTTCTTCACCACCTATATCTAGTATAACATTACCACACATCATGTTACAATAAGGACACCCTCTTCTCTTAACTTTAAGTTTCTCCATTAAATCACCACTAATTGTTTCATAATAATCCCACATTCCCTCGCGGAAATTCATAGTAGGTAAAACAGAGTTTTGTTGACTCCACACTATAGTAGCCATAGTACCTTGTCTAATCCAGAAATCATAGTTTTCTTTACTAAGTATATCTCTATAAGCTTCTTCAACAACCTTCCTATATTCATCTGGTTTAGCTAATTTAACTTCTCGAGTACCTCTCACAACGATTGCTTTAAGCTTCTTAGAACCCATAACAGCTCCAATACCGGGTCTACCTCCACTCCTACCTTTCATCGAAACTACTGTAGCGTATCTAACCATGTTTTCACCAGCAGGACCGATTAAGAGCGTTCCAATATTCCTACCATGCTCTCTAATAAGTCTATCTTCTGTATCAAAAGCATCTCTTCCCCACAGATCCTCTGCATCTCTAATATCGACTTTATCGTCCTCGATATGGATATAAACAGGTTTCTTAGAAACACCTTCAATAACGATAGCATCAAAACCAGTTTTTCTCAAATAAACACTTGTTAAAGTACCTATATTGCCATCGCCATATCCATTAGTTAAAGGACTTTTAGATGCAACAACTAGTTTACCAGTACTCGGACCCGGTAAACCTGATAAAGGACCACTAGCTATAACTAACTTATTATATGGAGAGAGGGGATCAACGCCGGGAATCAGTTCGTCCCATAGAATTCTAATAGCTAATCCTCGTCCACCTATGAATTCGACCAAAACATCTGGTTCAATATTATTTACCGATACTTTACCGTTAGTTAGATTTATTCTAAGAACTCTACCCCACCATCCATACATTGTAAACACCTATATTAGTTAAAAAATGATAGAAAAAATATAGATATCGTTAAAACGTGGTTGGAAATGAGCGATATTAGTTATGAAAGGAGATTAGTGATTGGCATAAAGTATGCAAAGAGATTTACAGGTGATAGAATAGATTATAATGAATTATTATCAATAATTGAAATAGCTAGATGGGCTCCAAGTATAGGCAATATACAGTCATGGGAAGTGATCATTGTAGAAGACCCTATTGAGATAAAGAAACTAGCTAGACTACATCCACTTGGATACATATATGAGAAAGCAGGTGGATTATTCTTCATAGTAGTTGATCCAGAGCAGTCGCCACATTATTTAATAGATAGTGGAAGCTTAATAGCATATATAGCACTAGCTTCATCTATTAAAGGATACTCAGTTCTAATAATAGATCTTAGAGACAACCCGGTTTTTAAAACTGAATTAAATATTCCTCCATTAAAATACTTAGCTGCATTAGTTGCTGTAGGAAAAGAAGCTTCAAGTACAACTCCAAGCATTCTACCTAGAAAACCATTAGAACACATCGTATACCGTAATAAATATGGTTTAAGGTAGTAGAAATGGTCTATACTTTGTTAAACAATCTATATTATTTAAAAAACAATGGTTTAAACCATGGTTTCATATACTTTAACACAGAGAAGATAGTAGAAATCAGTGAAAAACCAAATCCTGAATACGAGTTATCTGAATTAATCATAGATTACGAACATAGAGCACTAGCATTACATGGATTCAGCATAGCTATAGATGTCTTCAAATATGTATTTAGAGAAAACTATTCTGAAGAAAAACTGAGCACATTATCGAATGTTGAATTAGAGAAAATAGCTAGTAATGTATTATATGAACTATACATGAATGGAATAACACTACCAGTAATATATGGTCATAGAGTAGATATTGTTGAAAAAGTAGTTAAAGAAAACAATATAGAAACAGTATTTATACATAGTGGTGAATTAAGAGAATATTCTGGATTAAAATATATTTTATTAAAAAACAATAGGTTAATCTACAGAGAAAGAGATCTGGGCGAATACGGTAAAATTGTATGTAACAGTAGTTTCGTTACAAAAGACTGCGTATTCTTAGATACAACACACATGTTTTCTCAAAACACTTCGTTAATACTCTACGATATTATGAAAAACAATGGACTAAACCTCGATCAATCGTTAATCTATTTATTTAAACCATATATAGTACTTGGAATAGATAATGGTGATTTAAACAAGAATTCGAGACCCGATATAATTGTTCATGATTTTAGAAACAGTTTGAAAACAACGTCTTTTAAAACAATGAAAAACGTGTTACTAAAAACCTACACTCCAGATCAGGTCTTTGTTAAAGGAGAATTATTCTTTGATCGAGGAGAATCGCTTGTATTACAACAATACAGAGTTGTAGATTTGTTTTAAAATGAATTGAAGTATTCGAAAGATCAATTTATAAGCTAAATATTTAAAACACTTTGAAACAACCGTAGCGGGTTAAATTAAGAAACCGCTGAATTAATATATTGAGTAATTGCATATTTATTAACAGTGTTTATAAAAATTTACTAGTTAAACATATAGTCTTTAGGGTTAATACTTTAAAGTAATTAATCAGGTGGTTTAATTGAGTAGTAGAATATCTATTGATACTATTAAAGAATTCTTAAAGAAAATCAGTGGTGTTAGATGGTATTTAATATACAATATCGATGAAAATAAAGTAACTATTAAATCCCAGATCATGAGTGAAGATAAGATAAGCGATTTAATTGAAATATCTAAAGCATCTAAATTATTAATCGAGAAAACCAGTAGAGTTGCTTTAATATCCTCTACTAAAGAACCGTTAGTAAACACTATCTATGTTAAATTAAATGGAGAAGGTGTTGAAATAGAGAAACTCGAAAGTAATATTCTATTAATCGGTATAGATGAGAAGCTTTTAAACACGTTATCAGAAATATTCACGTCAGCTAGAAGAGGTGAATTGATTAAATGCAACATATGTGGTAAAGAGATTCATTTCGAAACATATACTTGCCCAAGATGTGGTAGAGTTGTGCCATTTATAGCTGAAACGTGTTTATTCTGTAGATATGATTTGAGATACAAGAAATGCCCCGGTCATGGAGATGTCATAGACTATAGAGGTAGAATTGTTAAAAGACAGTATGGTGTAATATTAATCACAGCATTAATATCTGGAGCAATACTATTCTTCACAGGATTCGTATCAACAATATATAGAGAATATGGAATTCTACTATACAGTTTAGGTGGATTAATAACAGCTTTACTCATAACTATCGGAGTATTATCGTCTAAACCGAGAGTACTTTGACTCGTTTAATAAATAAATGGGCCCGGGGGGATTCGAACCCCCGACCTCCCGGTTATCAGCCGGGCGCTCCACCAAGCTGAGCTACGGGCCCTTTGTTTTCAATTTAATTCTATTATTTTCATTCGAAGTTAAATATTTTTTACTCGAATAAGTATTCGTTAGAAAAATAGTTTTGTAAATAAATGCAATACTATTACTTGTATTCGTTTAAACCTAGATTACTTATTTAAAGTTTTAAAAATTATTTATTAAATAATTCGTATTTCAAAATAATCTAAGTATTGAATAAGAGCTGAAGCCGTGAATATTGTTTAAACAATGAGGTATAGTTAACGATGAGATTCCAGTATATTATCAATAGATTACTGGTTTCAATAGCTTTAATACTTATTGTCATCAACATATCTTATTATGTAAACACTAGTGTTGAAAAAATAGATTCGGAAACAATCGATGTATTATCATGTGACATCATCTATAGGAATATAGATAGAAATACTACATTCGATTTCCGTGGAATTAGTAAAACAAGAGATAGAGTTGAAAAATGGGGTTATATGGAAGGCTGTGATGAAGTATTAATATATGTGTATTTAATGATACCATTAAGAAACACCGATGATGCTATTATATTAATCCATGACTATGGTTCAAACTATCGTTCACTACTTCGGATAGCATTAGATCTAGTTTCTAGAAACTACATTGTCCTCCTTATAGATTTGCCTATATCTACACATATTCAACAAAAAGTTATCAGCAGAGATATTAGTACAAGTTGGATATATAGCTCTATATGCAATCTAGTTAAAGCAATTACTTTATTGAAAGAAAGCGGATTAAACATAACTAGTATTGGTTTAATAGGTATTGGTTTCGGAGGAATAGTTGCTTTAATAACTAGTAAATATGATAATAGAGTTAACTATACTATATCTGTCGCCGGCTTAGGTAATTTCAAACGTAGTGTTGAAAAAGGTAGTTTAATCAACTACTATATTAGTACAGTTGACGATATTAATCCTTGTCTAGACCCAATCTTTTTAATACAAGATATTGATAAGAAAACTATTATTATTCTAGGTAGACAGGATGAAGTTAATCCAATAGATATTCCGATTATAGAGAACTTGAATAGTAATCCAAATATATTTATAACTATAATACCTAATGTTAATAGATATAGAATCTTGATTGAACACAAAGATCTCGTTTACAATTACCTAGATTATGTTAGAAATAATTCTCTAGTTAAAGAAGATATTGAAATATTATTCAATAGATACGAGATATTGGTAAAACCAATTTCCAGTAGTGAAACAATTGTTTTCGAGAAAACAAGCTATATTGGTTTTACGTGGAGAGAATTTGTTTTACATAAAAATACGAAGAAGTTCGGTTCATATATAGTACCTTGTGAGTATATTATTTCTAATACTAGATTAAACATTATACATAGCTATTATGTAGTTAGCGGTGAAATAGGTTTTATAATAGCATTAGTGTTTTTTACTACATGGTTTATTATGAATAAACGCTTTATTCTAAAGTATTTAAAGAATAGTAGAGTAGTGAATTACGTTTACTTAGTATCACTTATTTTAACAATATTTCATATCTACTACCCTACATTATGGTTTATAAATAGATTCCATATATCGCTATATAGTTTTGCAGAAACATATTCTATGTTAATACCGTTTTTAAGCTATTTAATATTGTTAACACCTATTGTACAAACTATAACACTTTGCTTCCTATACGGTAATGTGAAATTTAATAAAGTCTTCTATATTCTATTCGTAGGTTTACCAATATTTATACTAATTTTCACATACATGTATTTAATACTTATTGGAACAAGATTATACTATACAGTATTAGGAATACCAACGTTTTCACTAATACCATTATCCACAACTACTATTCTAAACCACTATGTTACGAGTAAACCCTCATAGAAAACTCTCATCAATTAATCAGATTATCCGCTGCTAATCATCGGTTTAAGCCGGGTTAATAGCTACAATGGATCATCATTATTCAGACCGCCCGTCGTATACATTCCCGGCTATTTAAATTAATAGATTAGAGAATTATTTATCCTTACACATTATTAACAATAAGGTGAATAATATAATGTTTATTGAAAACTCTCATATAAACAGTATTAAACGTAGATTCATAGCTCTAGTGACTGATTACGGATATAAAGATCCATATGTAGGTGTTGTTAAAAGTGTTATTAAAACTATTAATCCATATGTAGAGATAATTGATCTAACACATGATGTGAATAGACACGATGTTTTAGAAGCAGCTATTATATTACTAGTTTCAGCTAAATACTTTCCTCGAAAAACAATATTTATGTGTATTGTAGACCCTGATGTAGGTAGTGAGAGAAAAGCATTACTAATACAGACTAGAAACTATTACTTAATAGGACCAGATAATGGTTGTTTAACTCTACTAGCTCAACAAGATGGTATTGTAAAAATATTCGATATATCTAGTTCGAAATACGCGTTAGCCGAGAGATCTCATACATTTCACGGTAGAGATGTTTTCGCTCCAGTTTCAGCATATCTTTCACTAGGAATTGAACCGGAATTACTTGGTATTCCAATATCTATTAATGAAATAAAACTACTTGATTTCAAAAAACCAATTGTTAGAAACAATATTATTGAAGCCGAAGCTATATATATTGATATCTTTGGAAACATTATGACAAATATTAGTTCTGAATTAGTTAGTGAATTAAATATCAATACTGGAGATTTGTTGAAAATAAACATAAACAACAAGATCTTTAACTGTAAATTCGTTAAATACTTTAGTCAAGTAAATCCGGGTCAATACGCTTGCTATATTAATTCATGGAATTATTTTGAAATAGCTATTAATAGAGGTAATGCAGCTAGAGAGCTTGGTGTTAATAGAGGTGATAAAGTATTGGTTGAATTTAAATAGATTTAGTTAATTTAGTTAGCTTTAAAAAGGTGCACCTATATAATAAGAGAAGTGTACTGGTGACGCTGATGGCATGTTTTATAACACCATTGATCACTGGTTTGTTATTAAAATTAATTAAGAAATTAGTGAAACCAACTATTAAAAATGATCTAGAGATATTAGAGATAATGTTGATAACAGGTGGAGTTATTCTAGCGATAGAACATGTTTGGCACGGTGAAATAGTTCCTTATCCGCCTTTTCTAACAGCAATGCAGAATCCAAGCGATATCCCGGCACTTCTTCGCGAGATAAGCGTAGTTGGTGGTTCAATGACTATTGCTACAGCAGTAACTTGGTTTTCAATAATTAGTTTAAAAGAAAAGCTCAAAGAGAAAATACTTTCAACTAGAATACTTAGAGTTAAAACAAAGTAAACTAAGTTTAAGAAATAGGTAAAGGGAGATTACATTGTATTCGATTGTTTTAATAACATTATCTATAATAACTAGTTTAATCTGGTTTAAAAATAGAGATAGTAGGCTTAGACTAGACATATTAGCATTAATAACCGGTAGTTCAGGTTTAATGTTTCTAATAGATAATATTTTCAGTTATTTAGAAGAAGGCGTTTTTATCGAAACAAGTACGGATACATTAATTTTAACAGTAATCCTCGTTCTATTTGCGATAATTCTATGGATAGTGATTATATTAGTAAAAAGTATGAAATATTTAAAACACTAGTTTAATCAGTACTCGAGACCCCTATCATTTTTCAAAAAACCAACCGTTCATCATCTATAGGTATTTCTAACTAAAGTTATTTAAACTAACTTAATAATTCTTTAATAATAAGTATGGAAATAAGTATATTAAACACTTTATTTTAAAATATGTGATTAAAATAATATGTACAAATGTACAAATTTAAAAATGTACTAATCTATCATATGGATTATGATTAAGGGTGATTATATAAAACCTCTATATTAGTTTTATACAATAATTTAGAGGCGGTTAAATGTCAGTAACTATATGGACAATAGATGAACTTAGAAAAATGGTTGCACTTAGTGATGAAGTTTATATTACAGCTAAAAAACTTGAGGAAAAACATGGTAGGAAAATATATGAAGGTTTAATGACTACACTAGATTTGAAAGGAAGTAGTGAAGCAGCGTCTAAGTATTTAGAAATACAGTACAGGTCTGCAACACCACTTGTTTTGATACAAGATGAAACATGGTATGTTAATAAAGATCTATTAACATATATTTTAAAAAGTATTGATTCAGCTTCACCAGTTAACGAGATTATTAAAGAAGGTGAAGTTAATCCATCTAAATATATTGGTAGAGTTAGATTAAAACTAGGTGGTGCTTGGGGAGAGATAATAGCTTTCTATATTCTGAACGATCCTTTACCTAAGATGACTAATATATTCTATTTACTACATATGGCTACTTATGTAACAACATTTACAACAGTAACTATTCCAGAAATATATACTGGTAGTGAAGAATTCTTAAAACTCATTAGCAATGTTGATGATAAACGTGGTGCATTAGAGTTTTTAACGAGATTGTTGAGAAGAAGATATATACCTGAAGATCAGTATGCTAAAGCACTCGAATCTGTAAATAAGAGACATGATTTAACATTCAGTAATCTAAGAGAAGAACTTGAGAAAAGAGAAGCTCGTTTAATAATATCTGAATATTTAACACAAGGTATACCGGGTCTTATAGCTAAGTTATCGAGCATCGTTGAACAATATAAAGATTCCCCAATACCGCGTGAATCAATATCATCAATAGTAGGCGAAATATATATTATAACAAGTAGTTTAAGAGAAGTTCTCAGCGAATACGATAAAGCATTGAAAGTATTAAACGATTTATTAACAACAAGTGGTAAAACAATAACACCTGATAGAATATCTAAAATCATTGAAGAATTGAGTAAAATGCTTTAAACAAGAACTATTCTTCAACTATTCTATAGCTACATATTTTTCTAAAAACACAATACTTACACTCCCAGCTCCATCTAGGATGATACTCGTTTCTTATAATTGATTTAACGAGATTAGCTAGGTCAATCTCTTTTCTTTCAACCCTATACTCTCTGAAAATGCTTGGTGTTATGTAGAGTAGTAAACCAGTATCTACGTTCAACAGGTTGAGATAGATTTGTAGTTGCTCAACATGGTGTTCTAGTGGTTTATCTCTCACATTTCTACTACTCTTTACTTCTACGATGATTTTTTTCTCCGAGTGGTATGCGTCTACTCTTCCTTTCAAAACATATTCAGCACCATCTATTTCAAACGTTTTCTCAACAGGATACTCTATTTGAAAACCGTTTTCAACCAGGTATTTTTCAACACCAATGTGTATTAGATGACCGGTGATTATGGTTGGTTCGAAGCTGATCGTCAACTCAGGATACAATTGTCTAAGTCTATGTTTATGAGAACAAGACACTAGTTCAGTAACGTATATTACTCTATTGTTTCTAAGTTCTTCGAATCTAGTTAATTGTTCTCTAATGTAACTGCTGTATATTAAGGGTAGGATAGTTTCACTAGATACTATTTCATACATTTAAAACCCCTTTTCTCAAAAATAATTTCAATACGAATTATTAATAAAGATCTGGTAAATAACTATTGTTAAAATTATTTACACGTATTTAAATAAATACAATTACTATTTTCAATACATATTTCAAGATAAGTCTTATCAATTCTCTCAACACAATCTTTTATAAAATCTATTATTCTAAAAATATCATCTTCTAAACCCTCGATCTCTATAAATAAACCAATACCAAGCAATTCATCTAAATACAAATGTGTTTTATCAATAACATAGTGTTTTCTCTTTTTTGAAAAAGAAATTAACTCGGTAAAACCTAGATTAACCAGAATATTCTTCATACTAACAGGATTTTCTACACGTGTTTCATATTCAATCCTCTTCTTAACGTTTAAACCAGGTATTCTACTACCTTTATAAGTTAAATAATATGATTCACCACCGCTACTGCATATAGTTCTCAATCTAATTGCTTCATCACTAGATTTAAAATCACGACATGGATGATTAAAATAAGTATCATTTTCAAAATATTCGTCGACATATATTGGTTTTAGAAAACTTAGTTTATTTAAAATATGTTCAAAACTACACTTCAATTTGAATTTAGCTTCGATCTCAAGAGTCATTTATAGTCAACTCTTATAAAATTTAAAGACAAGTTTAATTAGTCAAATAATTATCCTATTTATATTATGTTATAAAAATAATGTAATAACGTAAACTATCGATTATTAAGTATTTCATTATAAAATAGACTAGGTGTATGAATTGGTTTTCATTATTAAGAGATATTTATTAGCTTACGGCATATTCTATATAAGAGTTTTCACAAGCGGATTAATTCTAATGATTATTGGAATAACGTTTTTACACATAGGAATATATTATTTAGAAGACATTGTTATACTACCTATTGAGAAATTCCTCAACCCATTACCACCACCACATAGTTCATATGAATTGAAAACAATCAATATAGTATCAGTTAATTTGAAAGAAACATACGATCTTGTAGATACTATTGATTTCAAATCACCAGGTTATCTAGTTATCACTATAGCTAGTAGTGAGTTCGTTCTAGCTGAGGTAACTGTTGTTAATAGGAAAACATACGAATCCGTAAGCACGATTGTAACGAATAATCCACTACTAGGAAGTCAGTATAGTAAAATGATACCTATTCTAAAACCAGGTGAGTATGAAATATATGCAAAAAACCTTAGTCCAGTCGCTAAAACAGTTTCTTTAAGACTAGATATATACTATTTAGTTGAATACCTAGACGCTACTTTCGCTAAATGGCTACAAGGCTTAGGTGGTTTAATGTTTTTAATCGGATTATTTGTAATCATATTTTCACCTATAATCGCGGCTAAACAAGCTGAAGCTGTTTATCTAACACCTAAAAAGATTAGAGAAGATCTAGCTAGAATGGGTATTTTACGTAGACATAGAACTGAAGAAGAGTAGAAATTTTTACAAATAATATATTACTTTATGTAGAGTTTCTAATAACTCTTCTTTACTAACACTACGTGGAATTTTAACAATAGCTAGATTAGGATGACCGGTTGAGTCGATCGCTATCTTTTCTTTAACCAAATACTCACCTAATTTATAAGCTTTACCACTACCTGCTTTGATAATTAGTATTGTATAGTCTTTTCTAGTATCAATCCATAGTATGATATGTGATTTCAAAATACCAGCTAATTTAGATGCTAGTGCTGAAGCACCTCGTCGTCTCCACTTACTTCTAGCGTCAATAAACTTGAAATCACCTATTTTCACAGATGTTATCGCTAGATCGAGAGCTAGATCGTTCATTTCTCTCTCATATTTATCAACAATTCTCTTAACACTTTCAACGAGATCACTTTGAGATATAGCTATTGGTTCAACAAGCCAATCAACAATACGAATCCATAGATCTGGATCTCTAGTTATATTAAGAGCTTTACTAAATGATTTAATTAAATCAAATAATTTCATGTAATTACTCGGAATTCTACGACCAGTATCCATATAAGTTATCACATCTACGAAAGCTTTAAGTCTACTCTGTATATTTAAATTATTTTCAACGAGAATATCGTGTATTATCTTACACGTTGGTTTACTAGTATCGACAATTAATGTATCAACATTTTTCAACAACAATTCTCTATTATTAAAAGTAGATAAATGGTGATCAACGTACATTATATGTTTAACACTAAAATGATTCTTGATAATACCTAGTATTCTACCAATACTATCTGTAAACGGTATATCTAAAAACACTAGTAAATCTATTTGTTTATTCAAATCGTTAAATATGTATCTAAACTTCTCCGGTTCAATAGGTTTCTTGAAAATAATAGCATTAGTTTTCAAAGGATATTGACCCAGCTTCTCCTGAGAGTAAACAAGTAAAGCTGTTGATACGAAACCATCAGCATCCCAATCTCCGTAAACATGTATTCTTGAAACACTATTTGTTTTAATTCTATCACTCAAGGTAAACCCCCGAAATCACATTTATTCAATAAAAACTCTTTGGAAACATTAATTTGTTTACAAAGTTTTTTATAAGTATTTAGTTTAGAAACACTATATAAGTATTGATTAATATTTAGATGATACTCATGATCGACTACTTGATCGATTTTATTAAAAACATTGATTTCAATAAATTAATTGATTTTAAAATAGTTAAAAACGATGAATCTAGTAGAATTAAGTTATATGAATATATAGATTACGTTGTCGATAAACAGATTGAAAACAATAGAGTTGAATTGAGAGAAATAAGTATTAGAGAGAGTATAAATAGATTCGATAACATATTTGCTATTGATAGTAGTAGTAGAACAGTGGATACACCATACTTGTTTGTAGCAATAGGTTCAACAACTTGTATCAATAGATTTAGAAACATATACATAGATTACCCTGATATAACAAGCGTTTTCAGTAAAAGAAATACTCATTACAGATATATTGTTTTAATACCCGAGATAACTGGTTTATCCGAGACACAATTCAATGAATTGAAAAATAATGGTATAATAATTGATAATCCTAATGGTATCATATACGATTCAAAATACAGTAAATACGTTGTATTAGATGAACTTAGATTGAGATTGGAAAACAATATGTTGGAAATAATACTTAGCGATGATAGAATTAGAGATTCATATATATTCATAGATGGAGCTATTTACTACACACCACCAGTTATTTATCATTACAATGAACTACATAGTATTAGAGATAAATATAT
Organism: Desulfurococcaceae archaeon; assembly: GCA_038897715.1. Lineage (GTDB taxonomy): Archaea > Thermoproteota > Thermoprotei_A > Sulfolobales > Desulfurococcaceae > JAWAVV01. The sequence continues at coordinate 37,438 of JAWAVV010000001.1, read as the reverse complement.
TAAAGAATACATTGAAAGCTGGAAAATACTAGTATGTAGGAGAATAGAACTTATTAATAAACTATATAGTGAGAAAAACAATTACGTAATAGGTATTGTTAAGAGACTACAGCGTTCAAATCTATTATCAAGAATAGATCCATTGAATATAAGTACCGGTAGTTTAAATGATGAAACATATTTATCAATATATATTGATAAACTGATTAGAGAAAATAGTGTAAAACCTTACACTATCGGTCCATTATTATACAATCCAAGTAGTGATTTAGTAAAACTCCCTGTTAAGAGAATATACTATTTCGCAATACCGCGTAGAACAGGATTGATAGAGAATAGTTTGAAAACATATGTCTTCTTCAGAGCTGAAGCATTATATAATGATAATGAATGGATTAAACCAATAATATACGATACCATATATTCTGGTTCAACAATACCATTATCAATATTGTTGGCTGATAGTAGAGCTAGAAAGATAACACATGCTTTTACAAATTACTTCATATTGAAAACAGGTTTATCACGTGAATCAACTAGTTTCTATATAACACTGTAAATTATTTATAAAAATGTAATAGGTATTTATAGGATTTTTTATAAAAAATAACATAGTATCTGAGAGAGGTCAACTTATTTGGAGAATATTATAAAAGAACTAGAGGAGAAGTTTGAGAAAGCATATAGATTGGCTAACGAGTATGGAGAGATCATTGGATGGGTTTCGCGCACGAGTCCATCTAGTATATCTGAAGAAGGAGGTTTAGTTATTTTCGACGTAGAGCCCGCTATCTACTTCAAAGACTTCATTGAAATAGCTTCACCCGGTAGTTATCTAGCAGTTGTAGATATAAAAACTTGTCATATCATTAGTTTAAACATTGTGAGTGTTGAGAGAAGAGATCTATTGGCTGAACTAGATCTTTCAGATATGTACATTTCGGTTCCCAATCGAGAAGTATCTGGTTTACTAACTAGAACACGTATTAAAGCTAAACCTTTATTAGCATACGATACATCAACTGATAGCGTTTTTATAGCAAACTATGTAATAGAACCTCAATCACCAGTTATTAGATTAAAAAACAGTAGAATTATCAGTAAAATACTTGGTTTACCGGATAATGGTTTATTCATTGGATATGTAACTACAGGTGATAGACCGATTTTCGATTCAAAAGCAATACTGTATCTACCGCTTAAAGCACTATATCAACACGTACTCGTACTTGGAACAACAGGTAGTGGTAAAACAACTCTTTTGAAAAACATGATTTCTTCGATTAATAACAATAATTCCAGTAATCGTGGAAACATTACTCTACTAATAATGGATCCAAATAAAGACTATCTAACATTATTTCTAAAACCTACATGGGATTTTTCAACACTCGATTCTGATTTAGAGAAGAAAATGATTGAAAACATAAGTAGTATTATTTCGAAAACAAATGGTTTAACAATCATACTCCCGTTGACAAAATACTCTATTAACAATATAATTAATACTGAGAAGAATTGGGCTAAAACACTCAAGATGATTGCTGAAGAATATATTAAAACCACTTACATACCTATAGCGGAGAAATATGGTTGGAGTATTGACTTAGTGAACATTAAAGTAGCTGAAGAACCCTATAAAACACCACTTAGATATGTTGAAGCTACTTTAGAAGTAAACTATGGTGATTCGAAAGAACTAAATACATTGTATATAATACCATATGGTTTTAGATTCACAGATTTCACATCACGTGAATTCGTATCGCTAAACCCGTATTTCACTAGACAAGCTAAAGATAGTTTATCTAGATTAATAAACTACCTTAGATCAATGAACGTTTATTTAGAAACAATAGATGATTTATATGAAATACTGCGTGAAGCACGTTATAGAATATATGAGAAAACTGAGAAAACGTTTTCTAAACAATCACGTGAATTAGATAAAGAATACGTCATTAACTTAATAAAAGACCTCGCTATTCATAAATCTACTATTGAGAATATTATTAGACAAATTGGTTCACTAATAGATACTGGTTTATTCGATATAGTTGTCGACGATAAGAGTAGAGATAAGTATCTACAAGAACCACCTATAGACATGGTAATGGAGAATCATTTTAAATTATTTAAAGGATACCCTATAGTAGTTGACCTCGAGTATCTGCAAGAACATAGTTTAGCAGATCCCGAGAAAGTTATAAGTATTGTTGCTTTCAGAATATTGAATAAAGTCTTCGAATGGAAACTAGTGAGGACGAGACAGAGAGTAGTAACTCAACCAGTTATAATATTATTTGATGAAGCACATAGATTCTTTCCGTCGAAAACTAGTGGTAGAGAAGACTATATTGAACATGTTTCAAGCATGATCGATAGAATAGCTAGATTAGGTAGAGCGAGAAGACTCGGTTTAATTTTCTCAACACATTCTCCTAAAGATGTACACGATATCATATTGCAGTTAACTAATACTAAGATAATCTTACGTATGGATAAAACACAGTTATCTAATCTCGATATACCGAGCGAGTATAGAGAGTTAATAACTAGAGCTAGTGATAGAGTTGGTATTATTAAAAGCCATGTACTTAGAACAGGGTATTTTACGTTCAGAACACCTCTACCATTAGCAGGACACTATGATCTATCAATACTAGAATAATTATTTAAACTCAACTACTCTCTAGTTTTCTAATAGCAAAAACTATTCTCTGAACTAGAGTTAGTATAGATAATGCTATCAATAAGTATAGGATAGAAATAGATAGTATTTTATTGAAAATACTAGTAGCGAAAACTATGATTATAAACAACAATCTCTCAGCACGTTCTATTAAACCAATACCTTCCATTTTCAAACCGAGTGATTCACAACGAGCTCTAACATAGCTTATCAATAAAGATACTGTAATTAACAATACGACTTCGGAATAGTTAAAACCAATGTATAATAGGGGATATATGATTAAAATATCTGACAAACGATCAGAAGTTGAATCGAGAAAAGCACCGAGCTTACTAGTTTTATTCGTTAATCTAGCCACAGCTCCATCTATTGAATCAAATAAACCACTAATTAACGTAAAGAATATGAAGAACAATATTGATTTATATAAAACTATCGATAGAAAAGCTAGTAAAGCTGTTAATAATGATAACACTGTTAAATATAATGGTTTAAAACCAGTTTTTATGAAAAAATAAGCTATTTTATCTACAATAACACTGAATTTATCTCTCAATCTATTCAACAATACATTTAGCACCACATGTTTCAATACATATGTTTTTCATAATAATAGCATCCTGTTCTAATACAGGGCTTTCACTGATAAAAACAGTATCAACACCTGTTTCACATAAAGCTTTACAAACAATACTGAAATCTGGACCATATTCTCTCTCACTCAGATTATGATGTACTTTCTCACCACCCTTACCATACTCTATTTTAGAGAAATGAGAATGTAGTGGTTTAACAGCTATCTCACCCAATTCTCTCTCAAGCTTCTCTAAAACTGTTAAAACATCATCAATACTCTTTATAAACTCACCACCATGTCTAGCGTATAGATGAGCCCAGTCAATAACTGGTTTAACGTATTCAAGTCTCCTAGATATCTCAATAACTTCTTCAACACTACCTATTTGACTAGTTTTACCAGTAGTCTCGGGACCAAGCCAAACATTCTCAATCTTATTCTCAACTATGTATTCAACAACGGGTTTAAGATTCTTAACAACCCATTCAACAGCCTCTCTCTTACTAGGAGCATCTTTGTAATAACCCGGATGAAATACTACAATATAAGATTTCATCCAGAAACTAGCTTGAACAGATTCTATTAATCTCTTAACACTAGCTTCAACAGTTGATTTCTTAATACTCGCTAAGTTTATGAAATAAGGAGCATGAAGACTAAGTAATATATTATTCTTAACAGCTTCTTCGCCGAAAGCACGTGCTTTATCTTCAGATATCTTAACACCACGAACAGCTTCATACTCCATAGCGTTTAAACCAATTTCGCGTAAAAACCCCGGTGCTTTCAAAATATCACTTGTTTTCAGAGTTATAGGTTTACCAGCCGGTCCAAACCAGAATCTAGTCATAATACAAATCACCTATTTAATTAATACTACTAGTTTACTTTAATAATCTGAATCAATAGTCAACCAATACTCTCTGTAATGTTTTTCAATAATTTTAAACCACTAAATAGACATTTCTCATTAACCGCTTTTTTGAAACCATTATAATTCACTAAACAAACACTATGAATATCAATCGGTTTGATAACAGTATTTAATATGAATAATTCACGTGGATATAGAACTTCATAGTTTAGAGCAGATGCTTCTGTATAAGCTTCTATAAAACTAAACGGTATATAACTCGTATTATACTTACAATCACTATTAATAGAAACACTACATAAATCGAAAACACTTAATTCATTAAAAATACTCTCTACTTTAACAACATTGTTTCCACGAGGTATTCTATCAGAAAGATCACTACCTATGAGAACGAATCTCGTATAACTACATTTATCTAAATAACCAGCAGTATACGTATCGACAAGTAGATCACTAGATATATTCAAATAATTAACAATACGCTCATCGTTAAAAACATCATTGTGTATTTCACTAACACTATGACTAGTTAATAGCTTATCCACAAGCTCGCGTGGATCAACAACAGATTCAGTAAACTTACTGTTTTTAATCAATAAACCGACTAAATCACTCATAGCTTTAACGAGTTTATCTCTTAAATCAATTAATTTCATATAACTATAAATACTTCCTCGTATCAAACTAGTTGATTTTCTAGCAACACTCCATAGATCAGTAGGAGCTTGATCAAGCGTTCTATGAATTAAAAACAATACTCTCTTATAATCTTCAATTAAATAATCAAACCTACCATGGAGTGTAAACAATTGTAGTAAATAATATATCTCGGCTAACGGGAGAACAAATCTCTTCAATTTAACATGAACTAGAGATTTAAAATCATTAGATAAACTACTAGATAAGAGTAAAACCAAGTATTTTACAAGCTGTGATGGGGGATCAGGATCTGTTAAAACAATTTTCATTAAACCATTATTGTTTACAATAATATCGTGTAGAAAAATTGTTTTCAACCAAGAAATAAATCTAGCTCTCACATCAATACGGGTATTCAATCTAGGTATTTCAGCGATCAAAAGTATACTTGGTCGTCTTATAGTATTACAGATTTTATTTATTAAATAAAGCGAGAAACCTAGATCAAAACCACTACTACCGTTTAGTATGAAAACATATTCATTTTCATCTAGTTTAAATCTATGAGAATATGATTCAGCTAAACTATACATGTATTTAATACTCTCAGATCTAGTTAATACTTCTCTACTATAACCAAGATCCTCTACTACAATTTGTTTAACACTAGTTAATGGTTTCTCATATCTAACAATACATAATTTACTAGTATTTAAATCGTTAAAACTAGCAGCGTGTTTAAAACTATTTTCAAACAATATTATCAATAAAAACTACCACCAATTACTTTGAAAATACTTTACTCTACCAATTAATTCTTCTGTTTCATTAATTAAATCACTAATCTCTCTACGTAATATCTCAAGTCTTTTAACAAGAGTTTCCCATAGATTGTAGATATCGCTCTTACTATAATACTTGTATATCTCCATATACTTCTCAGTAGAATAGATCATAACGTTTACTTCATTAACATTAGTTAAATCACTTATAATCGTATCTCCAGGTATGTGTATTTTATCAATAGTATAGAAAACAATACGACTAATATCACTCTTATCAATACCAAGCTTACCAGTAATAGAATCTATTAAAGATTCAATAGATTCTAGTACGCTCTTATAACTCTCGACAGAGACTTCATGAGAATATATGTAATCATCGTTGAAAAATACGTTAAACTTAATTCTCCTATATTCAATGCTTTTATAAATACATTTAAATCTATACAACAACTTGTCTTTATAAAATAATTCAACATATCCACCGAAACTACTTAGTGGATAAATATCTATGTATTTATAAAACAATGTTTTATTGAAACCGATTACTTTAATAGAATTCTCGGGCTGAGATCTAATACCGATATTAGATTGATCACCATATATCTTAATTCTAATTACTTCACCCGGATCTAGTTGAATTTCATTAACACTAGTATCTACTGATTTAACTCTACCAACACGGTCAACTCTTACTATACTAATAGCTATCAATGGATATGTAAAAGCTAGAACTATATTGAATAATAGTAGTATAAGTGAGAACGATACATAATATAGTTCATTAACGAAATCAATTGATCTAACGTATTTATAGTAAACAATATGTGAATAACTTAAAATAAGAATAATTAAACAGATAGATGAATACACAGTGATAAATTTAATCAAACCAATGTATAGCTCTCTAGTCTTAATATAAACAGGTAATAGAAATAACAAAGCTATGGGAATGATAATTTTAAAAAACAATACACTCTGTTCATCAATAATACCAGTTGTAATAGATAAATAAGTGAAAACATCTCTATTAATATAAGGCAAATAACCATAGAAGAATAAAATAGTTATTATAAATAAAACACTCAGAAACAAACCTCTAAATATCATTGAAATACCTATTGAAAATAGACGAGAATACAACAAAAACACCTATAAATCATTCTATATATCAATTACTTTTTTACATCATCAAGCATTATTAAGATTTAAATAAAGAAACCATTATATCTTGAAAATTCTTTTCATGATCTTTTTATGAGCAGAATCAATATCTATACTCCAGTTTTTAGAATCTTGGTCAAAGTTTCTATATGGAATAGTATATTTAACTGTACTATCAACTATGTACTCCAATGGAATCAATTCTTCTATGTATCCAGACATTACTTTAGATATTAAAAATGATTTAAAATTCTCACCATACCTATAAGTCTTGCTTAAAATAACATAGAGTATGTTTTCATTAAAATAAGGTGAATAACCTATTATTAAAGTATTCTCTAAACTATTGAAGAAATTAATCCATTTATAATACAGTGAACGATCACTCGTCTTTAACAATAGTAGTATGGGTGAACCAAATGCTTCTATAAATATAAAGGACTTTAAATAAATACCTTTTATAACGTCTTGTTTAATAAGATGGTAAACTAAGTGTTTACGAAAAGTCTTCATTTTAGAACCATATTTCTCGCTAATCGTCTTCACTTTGACAAAAGCATTTGACTCAAGTTCTTTTAAAATCAAAAGATCTATTATATCACGAGGTCTATCAATATATTTGCTTAATTCATCTTCTGATATAAACCAAGATGGTTTACTTTCACTTACATTATTGAAAATTTCTTCTAATTCTCTAATTTCATACCCCTTGTAAAGTGGGTGAATAGATGGTTCATATTTCGTGAACGAAGGTTGTAATCTATGTATAAAAATATTTGAAGATATTACATCGGTTTCTAATTTTTCTAACCAATTACCTATTTCTTTAAGAATACTGCTCTTATATTCATAAGGTAAGTACATGGTTATTAACGTACCTTTAGGAATGAATACTTTAGTATAAGATTTAAGCCAACTCCTAATCGATTCTTGTAACTCTTTGTAATCAATATACTTATTCTTAACGAATATTAAGTACTCGATTAAACCTATTTTAGTATACAAACTATGAATTGTGAATTTAAGTTTGTAATCAGAAAATTTCTTTAACAATCTATTAAACTGCACCGGTTCTAATCCTAATTGTTTAGAAATTTGTTTATGAATACCAGCTATTCTCATATCCTTTAATTTATCAATTATACTAGATGTTTTATTATCATACATCATTCTTTTTAATCTAAAAAGCATTGGATTATTATACATTAGTCCACGGTAAACCTTTCTCCAAGGTTTATCCATTAAAACACCTGATCATATCATTATAAATATATTTGAGTTTTTTTAATTTAACGAAACTTGTCTACATACTTCACATTATTCAAATTTATTTTTAAACTATAATAGATTAATTTACACAGTAATGCGGAGGGTTGAATCTTTTGATTGAAGAATTCAGTAGAGTTAGTGTATTCAAAGGTAGGAGATTTAGTGTTGAGAAACGTAGTTATAGATATAGAGACAGTGTTTTTGAAAGAGAAGTTGTTGTATTTCCTGAATCCGTCGTTATACTACCTATACTTGACGATGATCGCGTGATTTTAATTAAACAATATAGACCAGCTATCAACGATTATATCTATGAAGCACCAGCTGGTGTCGTAGAATCCAGTGAATCTGTTCGTGAAACAGCTTATCGTGAATTAATTGAAGAAACAGGTTATAAACCAGGTGAATTGATTGAAATTGGTTATTACTATACTACACCAGGTTATAGTACTGAGAAAATGTATTTCTTTATTGCTCGTAAACTAGAATATGTTGGTATTAGACCGGAGAAATACGAGATTATAGAACCAGTTGTTTTCGAAATAAAGGATTTAATTAATATGATTAGAAACAATGTTATAAATGATTTAAAAACAGTTATGATTATTCTATACTATATAACTATGTATAAGGGATAATTAATTGATATTAAAACGGTTTAAATAGAATTATGATTTAAATTATTTAATATAGTGTTGTTTCATATCTATAAATTAAAAATTTAATTAATGTAATATAGTTTATGTAAATAGAATGTGGATTGGAAGTTTAGTTAAATTTATTGAATATTTGTTTAAAATTCAATTATAGATTGTGTAAAATGTATTTTTCAAACAGATTTCATATTTCAAACTATTTATACTATTTAAAAATCTTTCTCTAAGTTTAATTAAATAATCGTGTTTATATAATTTTCTATCAAGGTGATTAATCTATGAAGATAGAGAAGTTAATTAAGATTGTTAAAGCAATGAAATGGTTAACAATACTGCTACCTGTAATACTAGCTATTCTAGGTATTGCTGGTAGAATCTCTGTAGCTGGGAAGGGAGATCCGGGCGGAGATCCTATCGACGATGATCCGATTCCAACATAGTTTGTTTTAATAAAGTTTTTTTCCTCCTTTTACTTCTCCTTAGTTTTGGTGTAATGTGATTGTCTACTCTTTTACGTATAAGACCTACTAAAATTGAATTGATTAGGCTTAGACGTAGACTTCAGCTGGCTAATAATGTTAGACGTATTTTGTATGAAAGAGTTAATATTTTGATCAACGAGTTTCTTTCACGTATTCGTGAAGCTTATAGAATTCGTCTACGTGTTAATGAATTGGTTTACGATGTTTACAGTACTAGTATTTTACTCTATGGTGTTTATGGTAATAGTATTTTCGATTATTTTAAATCAATCACTATTAGAGAAACACGTGTAGTTACTGGTTTAGAGAATATTATGGGTGTTAAGACAAAAACAGCTTTTATTAAACAACCAGATGTTTTCGAACAAATATATCCGGGTTTTACTGATTTTAGAGAAAAATCATTTAAATTAATAGAAGCTATTGTCGATCTCGGTAGAGCTGAACAAGCTGTTATCAGTCTTGGTAGAGAGATTGAGAGAACTAGGAGAAAGGTTAATGCATTAACCTATATCATAATCCCTAGATTAGAGAGTATTATTAAATATCTTAGAATGAAGTTTGAAGAAAGAGAGAGAGAAGAGAAAGCTAGATTAAAACGTGTTAAAAGTATCTTAGAGAGGAGGAGAGTTGAATAACGATTATTATTACGAAGACCTTGTTTCTAGAGTGTTACGTGAAGAACTTGTTTTAGTTAATAAACATATTCCTTATAAAAGATATAGTTTGTGCGATTTACTAGCTATGAGTATTCCACATTATGTTTCAAGAGATGGTAATACTTATCTAGTTGATCCTAGAGAACTAGATTTACTGAAACAAATCGCTGGCGAAGATGCTTGTAATCTATACATACCGATTATCATTGAATATAAGCCTTCTCTCGGTGAGGGAACGTATGTTATTAGAGAACCGGTTGCTTCGAGAATTATCTCTAAGCTTCTAGACGTAGAGTATAGTGGTAGCGAGTTGATAATATATAGGTCGCAATTAAATAGTATTAGAAATAGGTTGAGAACAACAACCACTATAGTTTTTACACCCTCCTAGTATATGTCTAAGATAGTTAAACGAGGTATGCGATCATGAGTAATATTGATATTGAAAGTATTGAAAAAGAAGTAGAGAATATTTTAGAGAATGCTAGAAAGGAGAAGTTGAAAATACTTAGTGAAGCTAAGAAAAAAGCTAGTGAAATACTATCTAAACCTATACCTGTAGATGAGTATAGATTAGAAGCGGGTAAAATAATTGAAGAAGCTAAGAGAGAAGCTGAGCGTATTATTAGAGAAGCTGAAATGAAAGCTAGTGAAATATTGAATATAGGTAGAGTTAAATATAGAGAAATTATCGATAAAATCGCTAAGATCATTGCCGGTGTTAGCGATTGAGTGTATTATCTAAATTCATACTCAACAAACCTGTTGAAATGAATCATGTAACAATACTTGTTCCTCGAAGTATTTCCGATAAAGTAGTTCAAATACTTCACGATATAGGAGTTTTCCATATTGAAACTATTGGTAAAGAAATAGAAGAATATGTTGAGAAATACAATAGATTAGTTAAACTATTAGATAGAATAAATTCATTATTAAACAATATTCACGGCATTGTTGTTGACGTTGATGTAACGAGATATGAATTAGAATCGATTGACCTAGATCTTATTGAGAAAGATGTTGAGAAAATATATAGCGAGATAAATGTATATAGCAGTGAGAAGAGGATTTTAGAAGAAAATATTAACACGTTAATGATGATTAAAAACATATTAATACACATACCACGCGATTATACTTTGAAAACTCTCGTCTATCGTGGTAAAACATTATCTACTATAACAATTATAGGTAGAATAGATTCTTTTAAACAATTACTGCAATTATATCCAAGTATTCATATCATATACTCTAAAGAATATGAACAAAATATTGTAAGTATAATTATGTATCCAAGTAGTATACATGATGAAGTAGTGAATAGAGTTAAAAATACTGGTTTCAATATTCTCGAACTAGGTATTGATTTATTTAAAAACATTGATTTAAACACAAGTGTTGGAGAAACAATAGCTTTAATAGATAAACTACTCGAAACATTTAGAAATAGAGTTAATGAAATATCGAGTAAAATAGTGAATAGAATAAAGGATTCACTACAAGATTTATGTAAATACAGTATTATTCTAGAAAACACTGCTTCTCATTATAAGACAATTATATCGGCAATGAATAGTAAGTATTTAACATTAATCACAGGATGGATTCCTAAGAAGAAACTATTTTATTTAATAAAAACTCTTGAATCGGAGAAAATACCTTTCTACCACGAGATCCGCGAGCCAGTTAAAGGTGTTGATGAACCACCAACTATGTTTGATAATCCACCAGTTATTCAATGGTATGAACCTATAATGAAATTCATAGGTATTCCAAGATACTGGGAATGGGATCCAACACCACTTCTAGCTTATTCATTCGCAATCTTCTTCGGTTTAATGCTAGGTGATATGGGTTTTGCACTAGCTATCGTATTGTTAACAACGTTTTTATTAGATAAATTCGTTTCAGACCCTGGTAGTAGAGACTATGTTTTATTTAAAAAATCACTAGTTTTCTCAAGTATAGTTGGTTTTATTATTGGATTAATAAGTGGTTCTTTCTTTAGTTTTGAAATTAAAATAATTAGATTAACCGATGTATTCTCAGATCCAATTAAATTCCTAATAATGGCTTTAATTATTGGATTAATACATGTTAACATAGCTCACATATTAACTTTTATTAAATCGAAGAATAATAAAGATACTGGAACGCTTATGAGTGAACTAGGTTTATTTATTATTGAGATATTCGGTATACCATATGTTTTAAGAAATATCCTAAACTACAGTATACCTTTAATTCCAGAATTCTTCTTTAAAACAGCAATTTATCCAATAATTATAGGTATAGTTTTGATGATCATAGGTATGATTAAACAAATCGGTTTTCTAGGTTTACTAATGTGGTTATTCAATATAACTGGTTTAATCGGAGATGTACTTAGCTATAGTAGATTAGCTGGTGTAGGTTTAGCAACTATATATTTAGGTAATAGTTTCAACATGATTGCTAACATGGTTATGAATAGTTTATTAGAATTATTTCCAACACCATTCATCGGCTTAATAATGGGAGGTTTAGCTTCATTAATAATACTAGTTTTCGGTATTCTGCTCAATACAATATTGTCTGCAATAGGTTGTTTTGTACATTCTCTTAGATTATGTTTTATAGAGTTTCTGAGCAAATTCTATGAAGGAACCGGTTATTTATTCGAACCACTTCGTATTGTTATTCGTAAAAGATTTGTTTTTGAATAAAGCGATCCATGATAATTATTTTTCTAAATTTAAATACCTCACACTTTAATTATAATTCATTGGCTAAATAAATTAAGGTGAACTATTCATGGATCAACTGGCGGTTGGATTGAGTTATCTAGGTGGAACACTAGCATTACTAGGTGGTTTACTAGGTTCATCACTTGGATTGGGAAAAACAGGTATTGCTGGTTCAGCAGCATTGGCTGAAGACCCAAAACAGTTTAGAAACGTATTCCTACTAGCAGCATTACCGATGACTCAGACTTTCTATGGTTTAATAGTTATGATACAGTTTACACTATTCTTAAATACCGTGGTATCTCAAGGTAGTGATTTCCAGTTAAATACTGGTTTAGCAATGCTTGGTCTGGGATTAGCAGCATCTTTCGCAGAAGCTTTTTCAGCATGGTATCAGGGATTGGTGTGTGCATCAGGTATAGCTGAACTACCCCGTACAAAGGGTAAGATAACTTTCAATACCATGATTCTAGCGATCTATGTTGAACTAATAGGTATTTTAGGAATGGTTTTCAGTATAATGGGTTTATCAATTATCAGAGCCGCTATAGGTGTTTAAATAATTGACTATGGAAGTGAAGAGTAGTCTAGATGATTTGAAGAAAAAACTAGTAGAAGAAGCTGAGAGAAAAGCTAGCGAGATAATTGAAGAAGCTAGGAGAGAAGCTGATTTAATTATTAAGAGAGCTGAAGAAGAATGGAGAGAGAAAGCTGAGAATGAGAGGAAGAACATTATTGAACAAGCTAAGAGAGAAGCTGATAGAATTATATCTGAAGCTAGAGTTAAAGCTAGATTAATCATTATTAATGCTAAGAATACTTTATTTAACGAAATTTTCAATGAAGTATTGAAAATAGTTGAGAATAGAGAAAATTTTGATAAAAAAACTTCTCTAGAGAGATTATTGAATGAATCATTAGTTTACATGAGTAAACCCGTGAGAGTGATTGTAGATTCTAAAGATAGAGAAATTGTTGGAGAATTACTGAGAGAGAGGAATTTAAATAATATTGAAGTAATAGAATCTAATGATATAATAGGTGGTTTAATATTAGAAGACTCTGATGGTAGGAGAGTAGATAATTCTTATAAAACAAGATTAGAAAGAGCTAGAAGAATACTTGGACCATATATCACTAAATATCTGTGGAGTACTGAGTCTTGAACAAAACCTATATCTACGCGTTATTAAAGAGTGCGTGGTCAAATATCGTTAATAGAGAAGAGTTATTACAAATGCTTAATACACAAGATTTAACATCAGCAACTAGATCAATAATCAATAAACCAATAGGTACTGTTTTATATGAAGTAGTTTCAAAGAAAACATTTAGTTTAAACGAATTAGACTATAGATTAACTAGTTTTAATAATGAGAGAATAATGAGTATTTATAGTAAAATTAGTGGAAAAGAGAGGAAGCTTATAGATAATTTAAATACCATATTCGATACAATAAATCTATACTATATCGCGTTGTTCATACAAAACGGTAAGCGAGCTTCAGTAATATACCCTATTGGTAGATTAAGTAATATTGAACTATCGAATATTAATAATTTTGATTCTCTTAGGAATATCATTCCGATAGATCTAGTTAAAACGCTCGATCTAATCTTATCTACAAATATAGTTGATTTAACTAATTTAATAACAATCTTCTCTAATCTTAAACCAATTACTGAAGATCTATCAGTTAAAAGAGTACTATCTTTTATAAGAGATTCTGTTTTAATCAAAACATGTTTATTGATTAAACAATTACCTGCAACTGGATTATCCGTATTAACTATGTATTTAAGTGATTTCGAAAACATATGTAATCTACGTGATTTAAAAACTCTACCACAGATTCTACATAGTTTAAACCCGCTCTACGCTGGTTTCAGCGAGTTGTTAAACGATATTTTTAGTATTAAGTGTTCGTTTGAATTACTAGATCTAGCTATAATGCTATATTCTTTAAACATATCTAGTGATTTGATCAATAATCTAGAACGAGTAGTTTTAAGAACATATCTACTATATTTATCTGAAACAATGATTATTAGAATGATCCTATCTTTAATTGATTCAAACATGTATATTGATAGATTTAGAGATATTGTTTCTAAATGGTGGCCTCTTTGACTAATCTGAGTGAGAAGAAGATAATCGTTATAGGAGATCCTGGTCTTTGTTTAATAGGTGGAGCTGCAGGTGTTGATTACTTTATCTATAGAGGAGATTGTAGTGAATTAAATAATGCAATTACTTCGGAAGAATATAGTGTATACATTATTCTAAGAGATATTTATACAAAATGTAAGAATACTATAGATGATTTATTGAAAAGAGATGTTTTAGTAATATTAATCGATTCACCTAAGATAATGAAAGAAATAGATCCTAAGAAATATTATGAAGAATTGATTGCTAAATACATTGGTATTAGGATTAACCTGTAGATTAAGTATTTAATTTACATAATATTATTGTTTTCAAAATGGTGGTATTTTTGAGTATTACTGGACGTATATACAGAGTATCGGGACCATTAGTTATAGCAGAAGGTATGAGAGGAACAAAAGTATATGAAGTGGTAGAAGTAGGTGAAGAAAAACTTATTGGTGAAACAATAGGTGTTGAAGGAGATAGAGCTATTATACAAGTATACGAAGACACTACTGGTTTGAAAATTGGTGAACCAGTTTATGCAACAGGTACTCCACTAGCAGCTGAATTAGGTCCGGGATTGATAACAGCAATATACGATGGTATTCAGAGACCACTACCTGTTTTAGAAGAATTAGTCGGCTTCTTTATTAAAAGAGGTGTAAAAGCATCGCCTCTACCGAGAGATAGGAAATGGTTTTTTAAACCACTTGTTAAACCAGGTGATAAAGTTAACGGTGGTGATTATCTAGGTTTTGTAGAAGAAACTAGTTCTGTGAAACACTATATAATGGTTCCACCGGGTGTTCACGGCGTTATAGAGGAATTAGCTAGTGAAGGAGATTATAGAGTTGACGAAACTATAGCTAAAGTAGGTGGAATTGAGTTAACTATGATTCAGAAATGGCCTGTTAGAAAACCAAGACCGTATAGTAAAAAACTAGAACCTGTCGAACCCGTGATTACCGGTCAGAGAGTTATTGATTTCTTTTTCCCACTAGTTAAAGGTGGTAAAGCAGCTATACCAGGAGGTTTCGGAACAGGGAAAACAGTTATGTTGCAAACACTTGCTAAATGGAGCTGGGTTGATATAGCTATATATGTTGGATGCGGTGAGAGAGGTAATGAAATGGCTGATGCACTACATAGTTTCAGGAAACTAACAGATCCTAGAACTGGTAAACTACTTGTTGAAAGAAGTGTTTTCATAGCTAATACTAGTAATATGCCTGTAGCTGCACGTGAAGCAAGTGTATATCTGGGAGCAACTATTGGCGAGTATTTTAGAGATATGGGTTATCATGTTTTAATGGTAGCTGATTCAACTAGTAGATGGGCTGAAGCTATGAGAGAGATTAGTGGTAGATTAGAAGAACTACCTGGTGAAGAAGGTTTTCCAGCATATCTAGGTTCAAGACTAGCTAGTTTCTACGAGAGAAGTGGTTATGTTGAGACAATTGGTAAACCAGTTAGATACGGTAGTTTAACAATAATGGGTGCTGTCTCACCACCTGGTGCTGATTTCAGCGAACCAGTTACACAAGCAACTTTAAGAATAGTTAGAGTATTCTATGCACTAGACGTCGCTTTAGCTTATAGAAGACACTATCCCGCTATAAACTGGCTTACAAGCTACAGTCTATACTTAGATAATGTAACGGAGTGGTGGCATAAAACAATAGACTCTGAATGGAGGAGTATGAGAGAACGTGCATTATCTATTCTACAGAGAGAATCCGAGTTAGAAGAACTGGTTAGATTAGTTGGTGTAGAAGCATTACCAGAAGAAGACAAACTCTTACTAGAAACCGCTAGAATGATTAGAGAAGATTTTCTAAGACAAGATGCTTTTAGCGAAGTAGATATGTATTGCCCACCTAAGAAAACGACTTATATGATGAAAGCAATACTCCTATTCTACGAACTCGGTAGAAAAGCTTTGAGTAAAGGCATAACAGTTGATAAACTAAGAGAGCTAAAATGTAGATCTAAGATAGCTCGTATGAAAGAAATACCGATTATCGATTTCGAAGACCAGTTTAAACAACTACTGGATGAAATTAAGGAAGAATTTAGTGAATTAATAAGTGAGGTGGAGATTGTTGGAAAAATTTAGTCTAGCTATACGTGAATCACCTAGATTAACTAGAGCACAAGGTAGTTTATTGATAGCTGAACCAATACCCGGTGTAAGCTACGGTGAAATAGTTGAAGTAACTCTATCTAGTGGAGACACTCGTCTAGGTCAAGTAATAGATCTAAGTAGAGATGCTATCGTAATACAAGTATTTGGAGGAGTTAGTGAAATTGATCTGAAGAACTCTAGCGTAAAATACCGTGGTGAAACACTAAAACTACCGGTAAGCATAGATATGCTCGGTAGAATATTCGATGGAATGGGTAGACCGATCGACGGTGGACCACCAATAGTTCCTGAAGAATACTTAGATATAAATGGTTCACCATTAAATCCAGCTTCAAGACTACCTCCATCAGAATTTATTGAAACAGGGATTTCAGCTATAGATGGTTTAACAAGCATAGTACGTGGTCAGAAATTACCTATTTTCAGCGGATCAGGTCTTCCTCATAATAGAATCGCAGCCCAGATCGTTAGACAAGCGAGAGTTAGAGGAGTTGAAGAAAAATTCGCTATAGTTTTCGCAGCTATAGGTGTTAGCCATGATGATGCTATGTTTTTCATAGAGAATTTCAGAAACTACGGTGCTCTTGAAAACACTGTTGCTTTCATAAATACAGCTGATTCACCTGTTATAGAGAGAATAGCCATACCTAGAATAGCTTTAACAACAGCCGAGTATTTAGCATGGTATCACGATATGCATGTTTTAGCAATATTAACAGATATGACACTTTATTGTGAAGCATTGCGTGAACTAAGTGCTGCACGCGAAGAAGTACCAGGTAGAAGAGGTTATCCAGGATACATGTATACTGATCTAGCGACAATATATGAGAGAGCTGGTCGTGTATCGGGTAAGAAAGGTAGTGTTACACAAATGCCTATACTCACAATGCCTGATGACGATATAACACATCCAGTACCGGATTTAACCGGCTATATTACCGAAGGACAGATTGTTTTATCTAGACCACTATGGAATAAAGGTATTTACCCACCATTCGACGTGTTAATGAGTCTATCTCGTTTAATGAAAGACGGTATAGGACCTGGTAAAACACGTGAAGACCATTATGGTGTGTTTAAACAACTATACAGTTCATATGCTGAAGGAGTTAGATTGAGAGAATTATCTGTAATAATAGGTGAAGAAGCATTATCTTATAGAGATAAGAAATACTTAGAATACACAGATAGATTTGAAAGAGAATTCATAAACCAGGGAGAATATGAGAGAAGAAGCATAGAAGAAACACTAGATATAGGATGGGAATTACTAAGCATACTACCTGAAGAAGAATTGAAACAAATCAAAATAGAACATATAAAGAAATATCATCCAAAATACAGAGAATCTAGAAAACAATAATTATAATAAATCAATTAAAATAGAATCTAATTTTCAATTAATCAAATAATACTTTCCTCTTTATTTTATAATTGTTTAATCAAGGATTTGTTTTTGAAATTTGTCGGGTGATGGAAACTCCCCGGTTTCAATATGTGAAGCTATATCCTAGTAATTAAATCCCGGTTATTGATTTAACTAAAATAGTTTAACAATATTCTCCAGTATTTTTCCATATACATAGTATTTAGCTATTTGCTCTAATGCTATTATTGATTCAACAGCTCTCCACACATTACTACTCCATGTGAAAACACCGTGTTTGGGAACTATTAGAGTATTGTAATCCTCTTCAACATACTTACATATATTTCTTGCTAACTCTATTGAACCAGGTTCATATGGTTCAACAACAATTGTTTTCCCAATACTATACTTTGACTCAACTAATTCGGTTTCCCACCATTTATCTAATCCTTTATCAACAAGTAGTATCGTATATAATGGATGCGCATGTATCACAGTATTCGCATTCTCTCTAATACTATATATGCATTTATGAATATTAACTTCAATACTTGGTTTATGAATACCGATATACGTATCATCTAATAGATTGTATTTAACAAGATCTCTTTCTTTTAAAATATGTTTAGGTAAACCACTAGGCGTTATTAAAAACTCGTATTTACTAATACGAATACTACCGTTACCACTTAAAACAGTATTTAAACCAGTGAGTACAAGTAGTTTCATAGCTTTAACGAGATCACTTGGTAAACAATAATCTCTATTCATAATCTCCATCGCAAACACCGAACTATAGTTCAATAGATGAACCAGTATGTAGATCTATGTATTTATCCGAATACTTATTCTTCAAAATACTTGTGAATAAACCGCCACTACAATGTAATGGAGCAATCTTATCAACACGGTATTTATTGAATAGAATTTCTATAGTGGAATAAACAACTCTCTCTAAAGCATTAACTAGGTGAAAACCACCTATAATACAATACACTTGATCGTTTAAGTAATTGACAATAGTATCAAGCGTCTTATCAACACCAGGATGCATACAACCAGATAAAACTATCAAACCCATATTTGTTTTAAAAACTAGAAAATGCTCCCATGGAGGACCATATATTGGTTTAGATACGTAAACACTACTCCATGGATTAATCCAATCAATTACCTCAACAGGTTTTAAACTATTCTGTTTAGCATACTTACCGATACTATTCATAGAATCGTAAGGAATATATATTTGTAAAAAAGGAGAAACCCAGCCAACATACGGTATCGCATTAAAGTGATCAACGTGATTATGTGATATAATAATTGAATCAAGTAATTCAATATCAATACCTAGTTTATCTACATTATGCTGTAGAATCTCAGAACTCGGACCGAGATCGAATAGTAAATAAAGATTATCGAATTCAATATATAGTGATAAACCATGAGTATTTTTTAAATCACTAAACCCAGTTTTATCATCAACTACAACAATTATCTTAATCATACATAAACCCTGAGTAATTAATTCTTTAAACTCAACCTAATAATTACTATTTAAATATGACTGGATTTAAAACAGAAGGTAAATGGTGATCTGTTGAGTAACAATAACAATACTCTGATAAGATTTAGACAATTATTCGTTAAAATCGTATTAATTATATTCACGTTGTTAACAACTGTATTTTTAATTAAATACAGTCTATTTAGAACAACAATACCAACTATTCAATTAATTTCATTAACTAAAGAAGGATCCTTTTTAACAACAAGTGATGCTTTCATAAATTTCATACTGAATTTTAGATTAATAGAGTTAATATTATTCACAACAGTATCAACAATATTTTTCATAGACTATTTAGATACGAAGAGATATATCGTAGTCTTCTTAACGAAAATAAGTTTTATAGCAATAGTGTTGTTTAATCAAATATTTCTGAAAAATCCTTATCCAACAATACCTAGTTTTAGAATAAGACTGGGTTTAGATATCTATATGTTTGATTTAACGAGTTTTATAATCTTAACAATATTTTTATCAATTGATCTAACAATATTTATTCTAACAGTACGTTTCGTTAAAAATAGAGATAGATTTGATTATTTAATTAGAAAAATACTTTTAGCATTGATCTCTATATTCGTTTTCACTATTTTAACACTAGATTTTGTGGTATCATATATATTACTATATGCGTTGATCTATACAATAATATGTATAAACACGGTGAATAGATTTTGATCAATCCTTTATATCCATTTTTCATACCGATTCTACATAAACTTTTATCTAAATGGATACGTAGAGTTGAATTACACTACTTATTTCCATCTATATATCTCTTATACACAATCTATTCGGCATTATACGTGAAATACAGTGTATATGGATATAGTTTATCAACTATACCCGTATTCGCTGAAATACATACACCTATAATACTTATAATAGACCCTCATGTAACTGTATTTCAATTTATAAATGCTTTAATCTACTTCATAATTGTTAAACAAAATCCTGGTGAAAATACTCGTTTAATACCATTAATATCTGTTTTAACACTAAATTATTATTCACTAGATTTATTACTATGTGTGATATTACTATTAATAATAATTATCTATATTGTTTTCATAGATAACAAGATTGTTTTCATAAACTACTATTTAATAATAATTATGTTGTTTACAATAGGTTTCTTATTTACAAATACTTATAACATCGGATTAATAGTAGCTTACACTAAATTCAGACATATATATGGAGTAGCTGAGCAAGCATTGATAATAGGTTTCTTCATATACATACTTTTGTTTTTAACAATACTTTTCATATCGATTAACTTCTATCCATTTGTTGAAAGAGATAATCTAGGTAATTGGAATAAAATATTTTTACTAATATACTCGCTCTCAATACTTTTTCGTTTAAAACCCATATTAGAAACACTATACGTAGATATATATAATCTATTGAAATACTCTACACTAGTATTATCAACAGTAAATATGTTAAATCACAGTATTCTATATTTGAAAACACGTGAATCAATATATATCGACTACTATGAGTTAAGTTTTATTCCATTAATACTCTTCTCGGGAACTTATTTTGCATACATAGTATTAGTATTGATTATAGTTACACACTTAATCCACACATCTCTATCTGAAACAAATAGTTTGTGTTCTAAAGACTCTATATTATTATCTAAAATAGGTTTACCACCTCTAATAGGTGGTTTACCTAGAATACTGTCTACAATAATTATGGTTAAATTCATTGGTCTATTATTCACGATAATACCGTTATTAACATATATGTTCATACTCATCGTTTCACTAACACAATTTAGAAGAAGTCTTTTAGATGAATCGATTATCAGAAAACATTTTGTTTTAAACATATTGTTGATCACTTCAATACTACTTATAGAACCTGTTGGAAGAATTCTCTATAGATTTCCAGATGTTTATTATAAGGTAATATTTGGTGTTTAGAAATGGTTTTAAATGAAATAATACTACTCTATATTATTATATTAATAAGTTATCTAATCGTAGTCGTATTCATCCGTAGGATTGAAGAAACTATGCCCGTGTATTCCGATGATTACATTGTTTTATCAAATATATTGAATAGATGGATTAAATACTATTTATTGATTCGAGAATTAATTAAAATAGATGATAGAGATTTTGTTAAAACAATAGTATGGGTATCCGTATTGATCTCTGCTTGTTACATAATGGTGATCTATAGGTATGGTTTATAATTTACTTCTTTTACTAATATATCTTATTGAATTACTGATCGTGAATATTACTCTATACTATCTATTTAAGAAAAAGAATTTAAAATCCTACGCATTAACACCTTTATATAGTATATTAATACTATCGACAACACTAGTTCCATTCTATCTAGATATTCTATATGGTTTTATAGTCAACTATTTCATATTATTAACTATTTATACAATTCACTATCTATATTTTAGAGATAGATTGTTTCTCGTAATTGGTTTTACATATCTCATACTATATTTTTACACATGTATTGTACCGTTTATTGTATCCGACTGCCAGTATTATTCATTAACATGTATTTACACGAGAAAACTATCTATAAACTTGTTCGAATACATTGTTTTCACAACTGGTTTAATAATTATGATTATGCTGAATACTATTACCGTATTATATGAGAGATTTGAATACAAGTTATTCCATATAATTTCAACAATATACTGTATATCACACTATCTCGTTTTATTGAAAAACATTCCTAGATATTTCTACATTATTGCTACTATATTAACTATTTTATTCATATACTATAATAGCGAATATATCGGTTGTATAACTTATTCCGAAGAAGAAAACGTGGAGAAAATTTTTGATAAATACGTATCTCTCAATACTCCACTTGTTTTCATTGTATTAGCTTTATCCATACTCTACAGTACTCTATGGGGTTGATGTTTGAAAACAACTGTTCTATATAGTGGTGGTAAAGATTCTTGTTATGCTCTACACTACGCTTATCTACAGGGATATGATGTTGTTGTTTTAACCACTATTATACCACATTATGATTACTCAATGATTTACCATAAACCTTTTGAAAACGTTTTAAAACTACAATCTATTTCGATGGGAATACCTATTGAGATTGAACACGTATATGATGATAGTAATGAACTAATTGTTTTGAAAAAACTACTTATGAGAGTTAGAGACGAGTATGGTGTTAAAACTGTTTTCACAGGTTGTGTTATAAGTGATTACCAGAGAATGTTGTTTACAAGTATTGCCGATGAAATTGGTTTGAAAATAGTTAACCCGTTCTGGAGAATTGATGAGAAAAAGTATTTATTTGAACTAATAGATCATGGTTTTGAATTCATGTTAGTATCTATAAATACATATGGTTTACCACCATATCTACTAGGTAGAGTAATTACTCGAAACGATATCGTAGAGATCATCAGTAGATCTGAAAAATATGGTTTCAATCCTTCACTAGACGGTGGCGAAGCTGAGACAATTGTTGTTAATGCACCTTTATTCAGTAAGAGGATTGTTATTGAAGGACGTGTGTTTTCTAAAAATATGTATGAACACTATTTCATTATTGAAAAAGCTTATTTATCGTGAATTCATTTTTGTTGAGAGAAATAGTTTATCAATACTGTTGCTAAATGCTCTGGTTTCGTATACCATTTATCGTATTTAAAATCTTTACCACTAACTCTAACTATAACGTAATCACCGTGATCTGTTACTGTCGCCTTAATTTCATTATCTTTAACAATTATAAACGATGATGAACCCTTATCTAGTAATTTATAACCAACAAGTTTACCAACAAGTTTAGTTTTCAACTCACTTAAATACTGAGTCACTTTAAACACCTTGAATACACATTATTTAATTATTTAAAAATAAGTTAATTAATAATTTAAAACATTTCTCTAAAATTTTCAATAAGTTACACCTAGTAGAGCATATCTATCTGCAACTCTATCTCCACAAACAATTCTACCCTTACAACTACCCAGTTCTATAGGTGATTCCACTATTTCACCTATTAATGGTTTACCCGTTTCCTTCTCTAAATACTCAGCACATTCTCTAGAACCATCCCATGGCGTTATAACTAATCCCTTGAAAACCTGAGCACTACCTAGATCGCTTGTTATTAAACACATTTTCTTCAAATGATCTAATGCTCTTCTATACATGTTCATTTCTATGTCTTTCCAAACATTCTCTATTTCAACAATTAGATTATCGAGAGGAATTGTTATTTTAGATAAAGTATCTCTTCTAGCTAATGTAACTGTTCTAGTTCTCAATTCTCTAGACCCGATCTCTATGCGTAACGGAGTACCTTTAAACTCCCAGTAATAGTATTTCCAACCAGGTGTTTTCTCGAAATTCTTATCTACGAATACTCTTATACCACTATCAGCTAGTATTTTAGCAACACTATCTGCATAATTGATTAAATCGATATCACTTGGTTTAGCAATAGGTACTACAACTACCTGAATTGGCGCTATCTTTGGTGGGAAAAATAATCCTCTCTCATCACCATGTATTCCAATAACTGCTCCAAGCGTCCTCTCGCTAACACCGTAACATGTTTGATAAACATATTTAACACTTCCATCAGTATCCATGAATTTAATATCAAAAGCTTGAGCAAATCTCTGACCTAGATTGATAACAGAACCTATTTCTAAACCCTTACCATCAGGCATAGCTGTTACGAAGTCGTAATTATACTCAGCTCCAGCGAAAGTATCCCATGGAGGTGTTTTAACGATAAAATATGGAATCAACAGTGTATCGAAAAACTTCTTGTAAATAGTTAAAGCTTCTCTAACTTGTTCTTCAGCCTCTTCTCTAGTAGCGTGAGCAGTATGTGCTTCAATAAAACCCATAATCTCTCTAACACGTAGTATTGGATGAGTCATCTTAGTCTCGTATCTAAAAACATTTACTACCTGATACATTTTAACAGGTAAATCTCCTCTACCTTTTATCCAAATACTCCACATATAGTACATAACTGTTTCACTAGTCGGTCTAACAAATAGTTTCTCGTTAAATCTCCTAGTTAAAGTACCTTCAACAACTAATGATTCACCACCAAAACCTTCTAAAAACTGCTTTTCTTTAGAGAAAATCGATTCAGGTATCATCATTGGAAAATATGCTTCCTCATGCCCGGTTTTCTCAAGAAGATCTATGAGTATTCTCTGAATAATTCTCAGTGTTTTTAAACCATATGGTTTCCAAACAATCATTCCTTTAACAGGATATCTTATATCAACAATATCACCGTGTTTAATAACTTCATGAAACCATTTAGCGAAATCGCTATACTTATCTCCCCATGGTCTTTCTTCAATACTCAAATCAATACACCATTATATATTCTACCAACACTATTGTTTTACATTAATTTAATAAAAACATTATAGAATCTTTATTCTTTTCTACTACGAATATACTTAACAACTTCTTTTTCAAAAACTCTATCATATTGAATAGATCTTGTAGATATTAATTTATTTAGAATATCTAAAATCTCTTTTTCATTATATTTAGTGATCTTGAAACTAGCGATTAAGTTATCAATATCTATTACTTCAATCGATCGATCGAGATATTCACCAATAGTATTCATTAATCTCTTCAATAATTTAATCGAACCAAGTATATCGGAAACATATTCATATTTCAAACCAGGTATGTATGTAAAACTTGTAAAATACTTTGTTATAAATCTCACTCTCTCTTCTTCGTTTTCAATTAATTTATCTAAATACATTAGTTTAGTCAATAGATTTCTCAACTCAATGGAATCTCTGTAATCAATAGTATTCAACATATACTCTATCATCGAACTATACTTAACGTTTTTTTCTTCAATACATCTTATTAATCTTTCAACATTCTCCACGAAGTTACCTAAAACCTCGTATTTGAAACCAACTCCATTATCCATATTCGTATGATAAAAACTCTTCATTGTATTAAAACTCGTGAACGTACAAGCCGGTATACCATTTATTGTATACGAAAAGCTGTCGAAACCAATATTGTCGAAACCAACGTATTTGAATCTTAAATTATTTAATTCTTCAATACAGTGTTTTAAAGATGGATTACCATATATTTCAATAGGATAATCGTATATAGCATCAATATTTATGTTTAGAAACACTTTATCTAAACCACTGCGTTCGCTAATTGTTTTCAAATAATACCTACTACCCCAAGACCAGTACCAGCTAGAATAGTTTAATCCACCTAGTTCTCTACTAGTATATGATATTAAAACAATACTGTATACAGATCTCTTTTCACTAAATATAGTAGCGAGTTTATAAAGTATCTCTAAACCAACTAGATTATCTGAAAAACCTGTAAACCAGTGATCATGGTGTGCAGTTAAATGTATCTCGTCATCTTTCGAACCATTAATACCCATAACGATTGTTTTAGCTGTAGAGTATTTGTTAATTAATGTTTTAACACTAATTCTCAATCTACATTTACTTCTAATTATTTTACTATAGTCTTCTCTAGCAATAGACAGTACTGGCACGGGTGGTGGAGAACCAGTATACGTACTGTATATGTAATCACCTGTGACTACGCAACATCTGATTATACCTGGGTTTTTATCGTAGAATATAATTGCTTGAACATTATCGTATTTACTCAACTCGAGAACAATGTATTTAACAAGATCTATTTCTAATGGAAACTCTATGAAGACAATAGAATACTCACGGTCTTCTAATAATTTTATATATCCATTATCTAAAACTGCTTCAACTGGATAACCTTCGATTTCAGCGCTAATTGTATATGGTAAAGCTCTACATTTATAAACACTACTACCACATTCCAGCAGACATTCTTTATCAAACCAAGTTAAAGAAGGTGTTTGAATAATATCAAACCAGTCAATGTATTCGCTAAAAATACTCTTCAACTCTCTGATAATAGAGTTTTCTTCACGAGATCCCGGTAAAACTTCTTTCATAAACAATTTATTACCAAGTATACGTGTATTATTCCTACTCAAGATTCAAACCTCTAATCTACTTAACATATAATAAGGATTTGTTTAATTCATATAGTTAAGTAATGAATAAGTGGTTTCCTATGAATATAGTGCAAATAGATGTTAAAAATCTTGGAAATTTAATTAAAAAAATTATAGACAACAATTACAGTATTGAATATAAAATACATACTAATTTAAACGATCAAAGCAAACTAAGCGTTATTAAAGTTAAGAAGAATGAGAGAGATGTTTCAATAATAATAGCACATTATATAACACAATTCTACTCTACAGAATACAGTGATGATAATAGTAGAGATAACGCGTATGATTTAACTAGTACAAATACCGTATATTTCATTCCAGTTAATCCAGTTATAGTTATTATACTAGATAATAGTGTAATGGATTTATTAATGAACTATAGAGATGATTATCCAATAGATAATTGTGAAACACTTGTAAATAAATATAGATTGAAAAACCCTGGTTATAGAAATGCTTTAAAAATACTTCTAGCACGCGTTCTCGAAGAACTACGTGGTGGAGATTAATTCACTTCTCTCTAGTTTAACACCACAATACGGGCAGTAGATAGCGTTTAAAACTAGTTCTCTACCACAGTTTAAGCATTTATTAAGATTATTTTCTAGAATTCTCTCATACTCTTTTTTAACATCATTTATAGTTAAATGTAGGTAAACTTGAGTTGTTTTAATATCACTATGCCCCAGAATTTTCTGTAAAGAACTTAAACTAAATCCTTTCTTCAAAACACTTGTTGCAAAAGTATGTCTAAAAACATGTGGTCTAACTTTCCAACACGGTAATCCAGCTCTCTCAGCTAGTTTCTTCAATCTCTTATACAAACCACTATAAGATAAGTTAATCAATCTATCACTCTGTTTTAAATTATTAATCTTAATCCAACTGATGATCAAATCCAGTGTTTCATTCTTAACAACAACATATCTCTCTCTACCATATTTCGAGTTAACTATTCTAATCAATTTTTCTTTAAAATCAATATCTTCAACTCTAATACTCAGTAATTCTCTAGCTCTAATACCTGTATCTAATAGTAATCTGAGTATTATGTTATCAACAGGGTCTCTAACGCTATTCATTAATTTATTAATCTCGTCCTCACTCAATATATCGATCCTTCTAGCTGGTTTAGAAACTCTAGGTATTTTAATATTCAAACCAAGCCATTCAAAGAATCTGTTCAAGAACATAGTATAGTAGTGTATTGTTGTTTTCCACGAATTTGATTCTTTACTTCTACTCCTATCGAATCCTTCTTTAATCCTAGTATTTCTCCAAGCAATAACGTCTCTTAAACTAATGTTTCTTAAATCTCTATTACCAATGTATTTTAGAAAATCAAGAATAGCAGACCTATATGCTTTAACAGTATCTCTACTAGCACCTGCCGATTCTAAAACAAGTATGAATTCATTCAATATCTCTTCATTACTGAGTTCAAATATATTATCAGGTGCTTTACCTAAATCAAGTTTGTTAGGCAAATTCTTCTCCTAATCTATACTGAGAATAGTGATTGTTTTTAATAGAAAAAACAATTTAATACTACGATATATATTGTGTTAAGATTCTAATTGTTCAATAGCTTTAGCAGTATCTATTATTAAACTACGTAATCTATCCTTTATCTTATTGATCTCGTTTAATAATTCGTCTTTTGAAGGTTTAACACCTTTATCGGCTGAATCATTCAATACGATAGCTATAGCAACGTATTCTAAACCAGCTTCTCTACTCATGAATGCTTCGGGTGCTAAACTCATTGATAAAATATCTCCTCCCAATGCTCTATACATACGTGCTTCAGCTGGTGTTTCAAATCTAGGTCCGTCGATAACAACTACTACTCCCTCACTATGTGTTCTAAAACCATGTTGTAACGCTTTCTCAACAACTATTTTCCTAAGTCTCTCCGAGAATACTCTAGACATGTCTACGAATGGTTTATTAACAGGATCGAAACCTTTCTGTCTACTCGTTGTTAAATCAATAATATCATGTGGTACAACTATGTCTCCAATACTATACTTATCGTTTAACCTAGTAGCTATCGTTGTTGCTAAAACATGTTTAACACCATGATGTAGAAGAGCATCTATAATTGCTCTATAGTTGACTTCACTTGGAGAAATATTTCCTTTCAAACCATGTCTAGGAATATAAATTAATCTCGGTTCAGTTCTTGTTAATACAATATCTACTCGACCATATATCGTATCGAATTCACTAGCTACTCCTGGAAATAAACCAACTGTCCCCGTTCCACCAATTACACCTATTTTATACATTAAGTTAATTCACCCATTTTCTGAGAAATCATTTTCTCAGCAACTTCGCTCGTAATCGGTAATGGTTTAATATTAGATAGATCTTTTAACAACTCGTTTGGATTAGATAAATACACATTTTTATCTTTATTAGATCTACCATACGCTCTATAAGCTCTCCCACCGTAGATCACTATAGCGTCGATAATCAAAGTATCACCACCTGGTTCAACAGACACTATACCTAGTTCTTCACCTCTTCTATCACTAAGTTTAAACACAACACCACCAATACTTGTTTCACCAATTGGAACAACACTACCTATCAATTCATATAAATTAATTGATTCAACTCTCTCTACAATCGTTTCTCTAGAACTCTCTGCTTTAGCCTCTTCACGGGGTATTGGAGTAAATTCTCTCTTAATTTCATCTAAACGTGTTTCAAGAGTTTTCTTAACAATATTGTTAACTTCTTCATCAGATTGTCTCTTGAAAAACTCTATTCTAAGCGTGTCGTAATCCCAGTCTATTCTATTAACTCTTGGATCGAATCTATACTTTATTCTAATACGAACAGCATCTCCTTTATCAGATTTTAGATTTTCAACAATAATTATATATAGTAGTTTGTTCAATTCACCGGAAGCTCTTGCTGCTTCACGAGCATGTTCCTTACTCTTTCTAATATATTCACTTAATTGAGCAAACAACGTTCTCCTTAATTTATCAGCATAAGCACCTGTGATAACAATACCTGTATTGATCTCGTTCTCAATAACCTCTGGTTCACGAACAGTTTCTTCCATTAAATACCACCTTTACTTCATTTAAATATATCTTGTTATAATATACATCAAGTATATATATAAACTACTCGTTTAAATAAATATCTTTAGAACATATTCTCAAAATAAATCTATTCTAGTTAAACATATTTACTTAAACAATAATTAAGTATAAATGAGGTGTTTTAATGCATGGTTGAAGACCTTCTACACTATATCGTAGACTATGGATTAAGTAGAGGAGCTAGTTACGTTGAAGCACGTTACCATAAGAACTGGAGTGAAGCAATAATATTTAGAAACAACTCAGTACTAGGTATTGGTAGAGAAATAGATGAAGGTATTGGTATAAGAGTAATTGTAAATGGAACACTCGGTTTCACAGCAACAACTAGTTTAGATAGAGAGATTGTTAGAAATACTCTAGATAAATTAATTGATCAAACGAGAAGTTTATCAACATTCATGAAAGAAAAAATAGAATTTGCCGATGCTAAACTAGGTCGAGCAGTTTACGAAGTAAGTCCTAGGAAGAAATTCGATACAATGAGTATTGAAGAAAAGATTAAATATGGTAAAGAACTATGGTCAATTGCTTCTAAATCAATTAGTGAAGCTAGAGTAAGTGTTTTAATGATACAATATTTTGAGAGTATTGAAGAGAAAATTATTGTTAATAGCGATGGAGCTTACGTTAACAGTAAGATACCTAGAATAGGTTTATTCTACAATATCGTCATCAATCATCCAGCTAAAGGCAGTATTCAGAAATGGGAACAGTTAGGTGCTAGTGGTGGATTAGAATGGATTGATGTATGGAAACTACACGAGAATATACCGAATAGTGTTAAAACATATGAGAAAATATTACTAACAGCACAGTCTCCGCCTAAAGATACTGTCGATGTCGTTGTCGGTAGTGAAATAGTTGGTTTAATAGCTCATGAAAGCTGTGGTCATCCAAGTGAAGCAGACCGTATATGGGGTCGTGAAGCGGCTCAAGCTGGTAAGAGTTTTATTAAAAAAGGTATGATAGGTGAGAAAATTGGAACCAAGTATGCTACTGTTATAGATGACCCTACAATACCTGGTAGCTATGGATTCTATCTATATGATGATGAAGGAGTACCTGCTAGAGCTAGGTATTTGTATAAAGAAGGCTATATTAATGAACATTTACACAATAGATGGACTGCTAAAGTATTCGGTACTGAAAGCAATGCTTCAGCTAGAGCTATGAATTATAGGAGTGAACCAATTATTAGAATGGCTAACACTTATCTAAAACCAGGTGATTATAGTTTCGAAGAATTGATTGAAGATATTAAACACGGAGTTTACATAAAAAGCTTCATGGAGTGGAATATAGACGACGAGAGATGGAGTCAGAGATACGTTGGTTTAGAAGCGTATTTAATCGAAAACGGTGAGTTGAAGGATTTCGTTAAAAACCCTGTTTTAGAGATAACTACTAAATCGTTCTACAGTAGTATTGATGCCGCAGGTAGAGAATTGAAATTCTATGCAGCAACTTGTGGTAAAGGTGAGCCATCGCAAGGAGTTCCTGTTTGGACCGGTGGACCAGATGTTAGATTGAGAAATATTAAATTGGGGGTGAGCTTGTAGTGAACACGAGCTATAGTATTGATTTAATCCATAGATTTGTGAATAAAACTATTGAAACTGGTTTCGACGAAGTAGCTGTTCTACTCTATAATAATAGAGAAACTATGATTAAAATAGCTAATAGTCAACCAAGTGTTGCTCAAAACTGGAGTGAGATAAGTATAGGGATTTATCTAGTTAAAAACAAGAGAATATTCATATTAGAGTTGAAACCAGTATCAATAGATTTACTTCTCAAACCAGTTGAAGAATTAGTTAAGTATGCTGATAAAGTAGAAGAATCAATGCTATACGCACCATTACCCGAACCTAGAACTGTTTCTAAACTAAAAGATCTTGTTTCAAATAAAGTTCTCAATTATATTGACAATCCGTATGAACTAGTAGAATTAAGTATTGAATCAGCACATAGAGAGAAAATAGATTATATTGCCGGTACAATAGATCTATGGTTTGTTAATAAAATACTAGTTACGTCAAAGGGAGTTGAATTAAGTGAAGATAAAACTGGTTATGAAATATATATAAGAGCGTTTAAAGAACCCGATGGTAGTGGACAATGGTGTACTTGTGGAATAGATATTGACAAGAAATCTGTTGAAGAAACTAGTTTATATGCATCTAGATACGCAGTTGAATCAATTAATAGAACTAGTATAGAACCCGGTAAATACGATGTAATACTATCACCACTTGTTTTCGGAAATCTACTCGAATACGTATCGAGAATGACATCGGCTTTATCAATATTCATGGGTATGTCAATGTTCATGAACAATAATCCGGGTGATAAAGTTGGTTCAGAAAAATTGACTGTACACGATATGCCTAGAATAAATGAATTACCTAATGCTACGAGTTTCGACGACGAGGGGATACCTACATTTAACAAACCATTGATCGAGAAAGGTGTTTGGAAAACAATACTACACAATACTAAGACAGCTCATAACTTTGGAGGTGAAACAACAGGTAATGCCGGCTGGATCTATCCTCATCCATGGAATATTGTCGTAGAACCGGGTGATTATAGTTTAGATGAATTAATAAGTAATGTTAGGAAAGGAGTATTCATAACTAACAACTGGTATACTCGTTTACAAAACTATGTTGAAGGATTATTCTCAACAATATCTAGAGACGCTTTATTCCTAATAGAGAACGGTGAAGTTAAGAAACCTGTTGAAAAGATAAGAATAGCGGATAAGCTATCTAATATTGTCAAAAACATTGATGGTTTGACAAAAGATACTTATAGAATAATGTGGTGGGAAGTTAGAATACCGTCTAAACTACCATTCGTATTGATAAGAGATGTTAACATAACTAAACACATGCTTTAAACCATTTTTTCAAACAAAGTTTTTTAATTATCTAATGAAAGGTGATTTATACGAATAGTGAAGAAATAGTTTTTGAAGGCATTGTTATCGGATACGAAGAATTGGAGAATATTGGAAAAGTACTGTATTTAACAGGAAGGATCAATAACACTGATTGTTTCTTCTACTTAAAAGTCTCGAAAAACATGTATGATGAATACGTTTTAAAAGGTATTGGTAGATTAATTAGTGGTAGAGGATTAATCATCAGTAGAAATCCACTTATAGTTGAATATGAAGAGTGAGTAGTTTGAACAATAGTTTAAAGATTCTAAGAATACCTCCTAGAATAAAAATACTTGAAGCTATTGGTTCAATTGGTGATAATAGAGTTAAGTTTTTAAACAATGAGGAAGCACGTGTACAATCGAGTACTGGTGAGCGTGAATATAGAGTTATTGTTGTTAAAACAAGTGAATCAGAGTATAGAGTTTACAGTAATGATAATGGTACTGTTTACCGCGGATACATTGGTTATCCCATAATAGCATTCCTCATGTTAAAAGGCGTAATACCTATAGATAACTTTGTTTTAAAAGCAATGACGGGGATTCCATGGAAGGAATTGAACGAGAAGTATAAGAACTACGGTATTGTTGAGAAAATAGTTTTAGATAGAGCTGAGAAAATGGGTATTAACAGAAACATTATATATGATTATATAAATATTGTTTTAAAGAAATTGAGTTTAATAAAATTCATATTCGATGAAACACTTAATAAATAGATAAAAATCCTTTTTCAACTCTAATATATTTCTCAACAACTAGTTTAGAGATCAATTTACGAGCATATTCTTTAGAAACACCTAGTTCTTTTGATACAATGTTAACAGCATCTTTAATACTCAACTCACCGTACTCTAGAATATTGTTTCTAATAATTGAGTATACTTTACCATAAACTCCTTCAGGTTTATCTATAAATTCAATAGAGCTATCTATTATTCTAAATCTATATTTCTCATTAGTTTCCAATAGATTTATTTGATAAATATTCTCGCTTACTTTATTTAAATAAATCCTACTGTAAAACCTCGGTATTCTTGTTTTAAAACCAATGGGAGTAATTGTTACTAATACGTTTCTATTTCTCAATCTACGAGGTATAAAACTTGGTTCAATATATATTAATCCGTAATCAACAGGTGGATTTATTTGAATATTATTAGATATGATCACGTCTCTATGAATGTTTTCTATTAAACCTGTTTTATTCAAATAATTATTCTCATCGAAAACAATTATTTTACCATCAATATTGTTCAAAACATATACTATTAGTTTCAATTTCGGATTCAAATAATGACTTATAATTACCTTCTTGTTTCTAAAAATACTGTTTACTATATTCTTCTCCAATTAGACACCACTGTAATAATTAATTTATTAACCAAGATAGTATTAAAACTCTTTTATAAGGTGATTGTATTGATAGAACAGTATTTGAAATGGATTGATCAGTTTAAACAAGTTTTAGATAAATGGTGTAGTTTTAGATTAACCGGAGAATACGATCTAATTATTGTAAACGGTATGGGAGGTAGTGGTGTTATAGGTGATTACCTCTACTCACTAACTAGTGTTTACAATGGACTACCTGTTGTTGTTTTTAAAAACCATATTGTTCCAAAATACATTGATGATGATAAAATAGTTTTAATAATCAGCTATAGTGGTAATACTGTTGAAACAATTAAATTTGCTGAAAAAGTATTTGATTTAACTAAAAACATAGTTATAGTTACTAGTGGTGGTTATCTAGAGAAATTTGCTTTAAAGAATAAACTCATGCTTATTAAAATACCCAGTGGTTTTCTCCCCAGAACTAGTCTACCATACATGCTTCTATCAATACTAGCTTTAATGGATTGTTCAGGCTATACTATCGTACCATACGTAGATGTTTCAAATACTGTTATTTTTCTTGAAAAAGAATTAGAGAATATTATTGATAAAAGTAGGTTTATTGCAAACCATATTCATAAACATAGTAAAACACTTTTATTAACAACACATTCTCCTCTAGAACCACTTGTTATTAGAGCTAAAAACGAATTCAGTGAGAATGCTAAAATTATTTCTAGAATAGATGTTGTACCGGAGAGTATGCATAATGATATAGTTGGATGGGAGAATCCATATAGTTGTGAATACGTTTCTCTATTGATTAAAGATCCAGAGGATCATGTTGGTTCTAAACTAGTTGATTTCATCGAAGATATTTATAGAGAGAAGAATATTCCATATATACATCTTGATCTAGAAGGTGGTTCATTCTTCGCTAAACTAATGTATGGTTCACTAGTTATTGGTTTAACTAGTGTTTTCTTAGCAGAACTTCGTGGAGTGGATCCTGTTAGAACTGTTTCTATAGAGAGATATAAGAGTGTTGTTAATAAGATTTATTCTGAAAACTGATTGATAGAAAAGCTAGTAAGGCTATAGACATAGCTATCAATATGTTTTTCCTCGTTTTATCGAGTATTATCTTGTTATCAATATTTTTAATTGCTTTAAATACGTTGTTTAAATATATGAAAGAACTTATTGTGAATAATATGAAGTATAGTGTTGAACGATAATTTATTGTTAAACCAGATAAGTAACCTAGTGTTACAGATACTATTGTGTTTATAATTATTAATTTCTTTGCATTATCTAAACCGTATTTAATAGGTATTGTTGAATAATTGTATTTTAAATCACCTTCAATATCTATTATTGCTTTAACAATTTCTCTCACTAGTGTTGCTGAAAACATTGTTGCTGAAAATAATACTGTAAACGATAAGTATTCTAACGGGTGATTAGATACGACGTATCCATATATTAATGGAGCTGTAGTAGATAAAGGTACTATTAATTGACTCCACCATTGTTTTCTCAAAAAACTATATGTATACGCTATTAAAACATATATTGATGCAACTAATAGTGTTTTATAGTTTATTAAAACGTTGATCAATATTGTAGATAAAAGTAGTGCTATACTCATGTATAAAACATTTCTCCTATTAACTAATCCACTTGGTATTGGTTTCCAGGGTTTATTTATTGAATCAACAGGTGCATCGATGTAATCATTTATACACATTGCTGAAGCTGAACCAGTATATCCAGTTATGAAGCCGATCACTATCTTGTTGACATCTATCATCCATTTACTGTAAACTATTATTGAGAATACAATTGTTAAACCAGTTAATAATGAGTTTGAAAATCTCATTATAGATAAATATGTTTTTACTCTATACAAACGAATACACCTTTTCATAAGAATAGTTATTAATAAAAACTTGATTATTAATTAATCAATAAGAGATGATGAAACGACGGTAATTTTGAATAAAGAAATGTAGAACGTTCTCCAAACTGATTTAAAAATAGAATGAGGAAATAACTACATACATATAGAGAATGAGAAAATGAGAGAAAGTACGCCGTAGAAGAATCTGTAGCAACACGTATTCCAATAGCTTCTAGTATTGAGTAAAACTCAGTAGCTACTCAAAACCCTCTAGACGCAGCCACCCCTGGGTGAGTAGCCTAACGGCGTCGGGCTTTTGGGAGCAGCGGGCTGAACCTCTCGGGGTAACCCCCTAGAGGCTTACACCCCTGCTCCATCAACCCCGTCTTCTACGGGAGCCCTCCTCGCTACAGGGTTACCCCTGTAGCGAACGGCCGCTTCGTCTCGGGGAGGGGTTCCCGCTTAGATGCTTTCAGCGGTTACCCCCTACGGCGTGGCTGCCCGGCTCTGCCCTAGAGGACAACCGGTACACCAGAGGCCGCGTCGCCCTGTTCCTCTCGTACTGAGGGCAACTTCCCCTCAAGCGGCCAACGCCCCCCGCGGGTAGAGCCCGACCTGTCTCACGACGGTCTAAACCCAGCTCACGTTCCCCTTTAATGGGCGGGCAGCCCCACCCTTGGGGGCTGCTGCACCCCCAGGATGGGAAGAGCCGACATCGATGTAGCAAACCGCGGGGTCGATGGGAGCTCTCGCCCGCGACGACCCTGTTATCCCCGGGGTAACTTTTC
Organism: Desulfurococcaceae archaeon; assembly: GCA_038897715.1. Lineage (GTDB taxonomy): Archaea > Thermoproteota > Thermoprotei_A > Sulfolobales > Desulfurococcaceae > JAWAVV01. The sequence goes on along the minus strand of JAWAVV010000001.1, from coordinate 492 downwards.
TGTCATGCCCGGCCCCCACCGATAGGGGCACGAGCGTTCGCTAGGCCACGGTTTCCCGGCCGAACCCCCTGCTTTTAGGGGTTCGGTCAGGCCGGCTTTTGCCCTTGCACTCTACGGCGGAGCTCTGACCCGCCTGAGCCGACCTTTGGGCGCCCGTGTTATCTTTTCGCGGGCGTGCCGCCCCAGCCAAACCGCCCACCTGACGCTGTCCCTCCGGTTTCTAACCGGAGGTAAGACTCTCGGACTACAGTAGGTGGTGTTTCATTGGCGTCTCCACTCTACCCGGAGGTAGAGTTTCACAGACTCCCACCTACGCTACGTACTGTAGTCCGAGAGTCAACGCCAGGCTGCGGTAAAGCTCCACGGGGACTTATCGCCCTGCGGGGGGTTGCCGGCCTGTGCACCGGCTCCGTGTATTCACGGGGCCCCGGGCCAGGACAGTGGGGACCTCGTTGATCCATTCATGCGCGCCGGAACTTACCCGGCAAGGCA